>NZ_CP022998.1:1987500-3187500 GCF_002277895.1 Rhizobium sp. 11515TR
ACCGCGACCGTCATGCTGGCGCGGACCATTGCCGATGCAGGGAGCCGTATCGTGCTGGTCGATATGACCGGTACTGGATGTCCCTCGAGGCTCATGGCCGAGCATGACGAACTTCCTGGCGTAACCGACCTGCTGTGCGGCGAAGCGGCCTTTGGCGATACGATCCATCCGGATCGCCTGTCGGATGCTCATCTCGTGCCGCAGGGCATGAGCGATCTTGCCCGCGCCATGCGCGGCGCTGACCGTCTGTCGCTGATCCTCGACGCACTGGGTTCGGCCTATGACATCGTTCTGGTGGAGTGTGGCGCGGCCGAAGTCTCCGGCGTCGCGCGGCTGACGCGCAGCAAGGAGACGGAAATCATCCTCTCCATGCCTGAGCCCGATGAAAGCCAGTTCATCTCAGCCATGACGGAATTCCAGAAGGCCGGCTATGAGCATATCATTCTGATGTCCGGCTGGCGTGAGGAGCATGATCCGGATACGCGCCGCGACGCAGCCTGATCAATCCGCGTCACCCCCGCCACCATCCGATGGGGCGCTACCTCCGTGTCGCGCCCGCAGCCGCTGGACGAGGGAATAGAGCTTGCGATTGGATTTGATCGCGACCTTCGTACGCGTGATGACCCGATTCGCCATCGCCACGAGACGTCCCATGCCTGAGACGGGCAGGAAGAGATCATACTGCACCGTTTCCATCGGGCACCAGGAACGCTTGTAAATCTGATCACCGATACCGAAA
The DNA here is from genome assembly GCF_002277895.1 of Rhizobium sp. 11515TR. Classification (NCBI taxonomy): domain Bacteria; kingdom Pseudomonadati; phylum Pseudomonadota; class Alphaproteobacteria; order Hyphomicrobiales; family Rhizobiaceae; genus Rhizobium; species Rhizobium sp. 11515TR. The sequence continues at coordinate 1,988,240 of NZ_CP022998.1, forward strand.
TCGAAGAGCGCGACGCCTTCGCGATGCAGCCGCTCGATCATCAGCCAGAACAGCAATTCGCCGGGGCTTGCTTCCGCAACCAGAGCCTCGTCGATCGAGGCAAACTGGCAGATGACATGATCTCCCTTGCGGGACAGGGCAGCGATGGCCGGAATATGGCCTTCATGCTCGCCTTTCAGGCGCAGCGCATGCATCTGCAGTGTCGCGGCGATGCCATCATCTCGGCGTCGGTGCAACATGGCGTGCAGCGCGGCCTTGATCCGGTCGTCCTTGAACGCATCGGGCAGACCGGCATCCTCGAAGCGGATCGCCTTCTGCCGGAAGAACAGATCGAGCAATGCGTCCTGCTCGTCAGGACCGGCAATCACATATTCGTAGCCGCCTCTGGCATCGAGAAGCCGGCTCTGATGCTTGAACTTCTTGCGCCGGCGCTTGGCATTCACCTGCTTCAGGCTCGCTTCGAAGCTGCCAAGGAAGGGCATCTGAAAGGCGTGGTTCTGATTTTCAATCGATGTCAGCGAGGTGAGCGGGTTTTTCCGGCCGCGCCATTCGAGCGGGACGTTACGCAGGATGACAACGTCCACCTTGCCGCGCAAAGCCGCCGAGATGGCGCTCGCCTGAGCAGCCGTCAATTCTCCATTCGCCAGGAACCGTGCGGAAAACAGGCCAGTATTGATATTGTTGTGGGGGCCTCCGATGAACTCGGCTCGTCTTGTCCCGCGACTGCGGATGATTTCGAGCGGCAGGATGAAAGCAACCTGGTCTCCGATCGAGCCCCGAATGATGGCGAGAGGACGTTCGAGGTTCTCCACCCAAGCTGCGCACCAGTCATAGCTCTGGTGCAGCGAGTTGAGATCGTCCCGTTCCAGCGCGCGCCATTCGGCTTCGAGCAGTGCCATGCTGTCGAAGATGTCGACCCGCAACTGATCGGCGGCGGCAGGCTCCATCTCGATGGACGCAATCCGCTTATCCGCTGCTTCGGCGGCCATGCCGGCGATATCTCGCGTCTGGGTCTGCATCCGATCTTCTCCGCTCCGGCGGTATTCGGGCGCAGTCTGGCGGGCAACGGCTTATTTTTGGCTTAAGATGGGACACCCGCGCCGGACAAGGTACAGATCAGGGTTAGCCTTGTGTAAATCGGGGCGGGACATGCGTCATTGCGGGCGCGGCCCGGCCATCCACTTGATGATGCCCATCGCCGGCAGCACCCAGATGATGCTGCTGAAAAGGAAATAGAGGAAATGCACCCAGCCGGGTTGATCGGCAAGCGTTCGCACTGCAACGATCATGGCGACGATCGCATAGATTGCAACCAGCAGCACCAGCAGAATCATGCCAATGAATTTGCGCAGGCGAAGGGGCACGGGGTTTTCTCCTCATTATGGCAACATGCCGCGACGGCATGCCGCAAACTCCCGGGACTTGTTTTGCACGCCCCTATCGGGCAAATCAACAACCTGATCGAAGGGAGAAGCCATGGCTGCCACTAATTTTACGACCGAACAGGCCATTTTGAAGGAAGTGGCCCGGCAGGACCGCAATCGCCGCGCCATCCGCATCTGGCTTGCCTGCGTGCTTCTGGTCCTCTTCGGTCTCGTACTGGTGGGAGGTGCTACGCGCCTCACCAATTCCGGCCTGTCGATCACGCAATGGCAACCGATCCATGGTGTGATCCCGCCGCTGAATGCGCAAGAATGGCAGGACGAATTCGATCTCTACAAGCGCATCCCGCAATTCCAGATCCTGAACAAGGATATGACGGTCGAAGAGTTCAAGGGCATCTTCTGGTGGGAGTGGGCGCATCGCCTGCTTGCCCGCACCATCGGTATCATCTTCGGCCTGCCGTTGCTGTTTTTTGTCCTGACCGGTCGCGTCGAGCGCAAGCTCTGGCTGCCGCTTGCCGGCATTTTCCTGCTCGGCGGCCTTCAGGGCGCGATCGGGTGGTGGATGGTCTCCTCGGGGCTCGAAGCACGCACCGACGTCAGCCAGTATCGCCTTGCGACGCATCTGGTGACGGCCTGTCTGATCTTTGCCGCCTGCATGTGGTTCATGCGCGCCCTGTCGCCGCATTCGAACGAGCCCCCACCTACGCGTCATTCGGCAAAACTCGCCGGTTTGATCGCTTTCATGGCGTTGTTCCAGATCTATCTCGGCGCTCTCGTCGCCGGTCTCGATGCAGGCCTCAGCTACAATACCTGGCCACTGATGGATGGCGCCGTCGTACCGAGTGATCTTTTCATACAGTCGCCGGGCTGGATCAATTTCTTCGAGAATCCGAAGACGGTCCAGTTCGTTCACCGTCTGGGCGCCTATGCGCTCTTCGCCGTGGTCGCCATCAACATGATCATCTCGCTGCGCGCGGCGGCGCAAACGACCCATGCGCGGCGATCCGTCGTTCTCTTCGTGCTTGTACTGATCCAGGCGATCCTTGGCATTTCGACGCTGCTGCTGCACGTGCCGCTGCATTTGGCCTTGGCACATCAGGCCGGCGCCCTGATCGTCTTCGGCTTCGCGATTGCCAATTGGCGCGGTTTCTATGGTGAACTGCCGCGCCAGACATCGATCGTCGTGAGAGATTGAGGCGCTTTGCGCCTCAAATCCTTTTACCGCGCGGAAGCGACGCTTGCCGCCGACGACATCCGCGAGACCACTTTCAACCGCTTGATTTCGCCACGCCGGAAGGCAGCCAGGAAGCGGTTGTAATCCTTGAAGACCACGCAGCCATTCGATTCGCCACGGCCGCCTCTGAGCATGTAGGTGTGAGCCAGCAGGCCGTCGCGGCCATAGACGCGAGCGCCGTTTGCGGGTGTCAGACGCAGCGCCTGCACGCCATGGAACAGGCTTTCCCTATAAGTCAGGTTATACGTTTCCGGCGGCGTCGGGCCGGTATTCTTGCGGTCGACATAGCGGGGATTGTCACGCATATGGCCGAGGCCGGAATGGGCCTCGAGGCGTTCGCCGCTCGGCAGATAGACGGTCTTCGCCTCGATATCGTAGATCGCAGTGCCTGGGCCGGGGCTGATGGCGGCAAACGGGTTGATGAAAGGCTTGTTCTTGCGGACGGAGCTGTCATCCGGATCGGCATAGGCCATCACGCGCGATGGCGGTTGCGTGGTTGTTTCGCTGTCCGTTGCCCGGGCGATGGCGCTTGTGGCGCCGGCGCGTTGCACGGGCGTTTCGCGGGCGGGGCGGGCCACGGGAATGACGTTTAGCACGGCTTCCGCCACTGCGATGTCGGCGTCTTTTGCAGGCACCGGCTTTGCTTCCGCAATGGCGGGCAGGCTGATCTCCGGGGCCGCGGAAGCGACCGCCGCTGGCTGCTCCGTGGTTTTCAGCAGGCCTGCAGCCGGCATCAGGGCAGCCGCATATTTTGCCTGGCTCAGCGATTGCACAGCGGTTGCGAAATTGATCGCGATCACCTTGCGCAGATGATCGATCTTCTCGGGCGAAGCCGCGGCCACTTCGATACGACCGCTCTTGATGCTCGCTGCTACGTCCTGCGCCTGTTTCATGTCGGAGGTCTGCTGTGCAAGCGCATAGGCTAGTTGCAGTCGAACCGCCTCCGCACCCACACCTTTCATTTGAACATCCGCGTCTGCGATGCTGCCGAAGCGGCTCTGTCCATGCAGCGAGGTCGTCTGGCTGGCGTAGCGGGAGGGATGGGCCACGCGGCTTGGCGGAACGATGAATGCTGATGCGCGGGGCGCCAGGAAATTATCGGCCGGTGCGGCCGCGCCGGGAAGCGACAGGACCATCGATTGCGTTGTCATCAGCGTCGCCGCGATCCAGGCGAAAGCAGCGACTGCGACGCCGGTGGCCAGGGTGCCGGGACGGATGCTGAAGGATTTTTTCGATCGCGAGGCGTAGCCGGAGCGCGAATTGAAGTTACCGAAGGTTTCGGTCACGAACGCCATGATACTCGTTATCCAAACTACACAGACACCAAGCCGGCTCAAGAACGCACACGCGCCCTAACGCGAGTGTCGCGTTCGGTCGCCAACTTGCCGGCTGTCTGGAAGCATGCCGAATTATGGTAACCAATTCCTTTACGATCGCTCATTCTTGGATATTCATTGAAAAAAGGGATAGTTTTGAACGCCCCACTCATCCGGGCCAGCAAAGCCGTTAAAGAGGAAATCCGGCCGACAATTGGTCGCGGAGCCTCACAGGCATTCACTTTTCCGTGTAGCTTCGGCTAATTTAGGGCAGCGGCAAAAATAAGGCCGCAAACAATGGCGAGCTCGAAATCGCGCAAAACGCCTTGCGGGCATGAAAAAAGCCCGGCCTGATCGATCCTCTACGGATGAACGAGCCGGGCCGAACAAGCTTCGATTTGCGTCGGGCTGAGTCAGGCGCTCAGCATCAGATCCATATTCTGTACGGCTGCACCCGATGCGCCCTTGCCGAGATTGTCGAGCAGCGCCACCAGATTGACTTGCGCTCCGCCCGGCGTGCCGAAGACGAAGAGCTTCATCGTGTCCTTGCCGGCAAGCTCGACGGCGTTGACGCGGGGCAGGGTGCGGCTCTCATCGAGCGAAACGACCTGAACGATATCCTGACCGGCATAATGCTCGACGAGCGCGGCGTGAATGCTCTCCAGCGTCGCGCCTTCCGCGAGGTCGCCGAGATGCAGCGGCACCTGCACGATCATGCCCTGGGGGAAGCGGCTGACGGAGGGCGAGAAGATCGGCGCGCGCTCCAGCAGGCCGTGCGTCGTCATCTCGGGCACATGCTTGTGGGTCAGCGGCAGGCCGTAGAGGAAGTGCGGCGCGGTGATCGCATCCGGATGATCCGGATTTTCCATCTGGGCGATCATCTGCTTGCCGCCGCCGGTGTAGCCGGACACTGCATTGACCGTCACGGGATAGTCCGCCGGAAGGATGCCGGCGGCGCGCAGTGGCCGGATGACACCGATCGCGCCTGTCGGATAGCAGCCGGGATTGGCGACGAAACGTGCTGCCTTGATCTTGCTGCCTTGGTTGCTGTCCATTTCGGCAAAGCCATAGGCCCAGTCGGGGTGGATGCGGAAAGCCGTCGAGGTGTCGATGACGCGGACATTGTTGTTGCCCGCCACCATCTTCACCGCTTCCTTCGACGCATCGTCGGGCAGGCAGAGGATGGCGATATCGGCGCTATTCAGCATGTCCTCGCGCATGGCGGCGTTGCGACGTTCAGCTTCGGGAATTGACAGCAGCTCGACATCGCGGCGGTCGGCCATGCGCGTGCGGATCTGCAAGCCCGTGGTTCCGTGTTCGCCATCGATGAAGATTTTCGGTGCCATCTTATTCCCGCTCTTTCAATAGGTTGAGAGTGTTTCCGGACTCAGTTTGCCATGCAGTTGATTCAATTTCATAACGGTCGTTGCTGAAGCGGCGGCGCGACTTTCAAAAACCATCGCGCCTATCCTGAAATCATGTCTCAACGACCGCTCGCACGTCGTTCGGCGTGGAGACCGAGCATATACATTGCCACGGTCGCCCCCGCAATGGCAGTGATGTCGGCGTGATCGTACGCCGGCGAGACTTCGACGACATCGGCGCCCCTGATGTCCAGCTGGTGCAGCCGCTGCAGCACTGACAGGATCTTGGCGCTGGAAGGGCCCCCTGCGACCGGCGTTCCCGTGCCCGGAGCAAACGCCGGATCGAGGCAATCTATATCGAAGGTCAGATAAGTTGGCGCGCCTTTGGTATGCGAGATGATCGTCGAAGCGATCTCGCCGGCGTTCATGTCCTCGACCTGATGGCCATACAGAATTTGGATACCAAAATCGTCGGGCGCATGCGTGCGGATGCCAATCTGGATGGAGCGGTCCGGGTCGATCAGCCCGTCGCGTACGGCGCGCGCAACGAAGGAGCCGTGGTCGATGCGCCTGCCATCATCGAACCAGGTATCCTGATGGGCATCGAATTGCACCAGTGCCAGCGGTCCGTGCTTGGCGGCATGGGCCTTCAACAGCGGCCATGTAACGAAATGGTCGCCGCCGAGCGTCAGCAGGAAGGCGCCACTGTCGAGGATCGTCGCCGCCTGTCTTTCGATTGCAGCGGGTGTCTCCTGATGGTTGCCGTAGTCGAGCAGGCAATCGCCATAGTCGATGACGGCCATCTCGGCGAAGAGGTCGCGATTGAACGGATATTGCGGATCATTGTCGAAGATGGCCGATGCACGGCGGATCGCCTGCGGCCCGAAACGCGTTCCCGGCCGGTTCGAGGTGGCTGCATCGAAGGGGATGCCCCAGACCACGGCATCGGCGCCTTCGAGCGACTTGGTAAATCGGCGGCGCATGAAGGAGAGCGCACCGGCAAAGGTCGGGTCGCTGGCAGCCGAGGTCAGGCTGGCGGCAGTGAAGGCGTGATCAATCGAGGTGCTCGGCAAGCGCGTCTCCCTTGCGCAGCTGGAAATCATAAGCCCGTTCTACCCGCGCTATGCGAACCTTATATTGTTCATACCAGCGCTCGCGGCCTAGTTTCTGCGCCGCCAGATGGGCGACGACGTTCTTCCAGGCAAGAATGCTTTCCTCGTCTCGCCAGAAGGAATTGGTGATACCGAAGCCATCGGCGCCTCTCGCACTCTCAAGACCAAGGCAGCCGTCTTGCGCCAATGCCATTTCCTCCATGTGTTCGCCCATGGCGCCATAGCCATTGTCGCCGGCTGTCCGGATCGAAGCGAAGGAGACGATATAATAGGGCGGCTCGGGAGTGGCCGCAAAGCGGGATGCCTTGTTGGTGCTCATGACGTGCCTCACGGGATGGAACGGAATTCCGTCTGTGAATCGCAGATAGGTCGTGTTCGATGCTTATTTGCCCAATCGAGCGGTGCATTGATACGTCTTTTTCACGCAGGCGATCTGCGGCGTTGAGCAATCGGCCCGCCCATCGGTCACGACACAATAGGAGCAGCTGTCGTTGAATTCGCGACAGTCCGGGTTTGCCTGAAGAAAAGCCTTCATGCTCTGCATTTCTGCGGCCTTATCGGCTGGCGGAGCTGGCTGTGCATCGTCGCACAGAACAGGTGCGGCGCTGGCCATCAAAAGCAGAAGCGAAAAGATGAATCCACGCATTGAACTCTCCCGATGCTTGTATCGGAACTTTGCCACAAAACGCGCCGCTTGCCTCGGCGGATCTGCGCCTTTTCTCATGCTGCAAAAGAAAAAGGCCGGGGAAAACCCAGCCTTTCCAAAAATCCGATCTCGGATAAGCGATTAACGCTTGGAGAACTGGAAGGAACGACGTGCCTTTGCACGGCCGTACTTCTTACGTTCGACAACGCGGCTGTCGCGGGTCAGGAAGCCACCCTTCTTCAGCACGGAGCGCAGGCCCGGCTCGAAGTAGGTGATCGCCTTGGACAGGCCGTGACGAACGGCACCGGCCTGGCCGGAGAGGCCGCCGCCGGCAACGGTTGCGATGATGTCGAACTGGCCGTCACGGGCAGCAGCGACGATCGGCTGACGCAGGATCATCTGCAGAACCGGACGGGCGAAGTAAGCCGTGTAGTCCTTGCCGTTGACGATGATCTTGCCGGAGCCGGCCTTGACCCAAACGCGGGCTACGGCGTCCTTGCGCTTGCCCGTCGCGTAGGAGCGGCCGAGCGAGTCAACCTTGCGGACGTGAACCGGAGCAGCAGCTGCTTCCGACGTCGTGCCGAGGTCCTTCAGGGAGGAAAGGTCAGCCATTATCAGGCGCTCCTTACGTTCTTCTTGTTCAGCTTGGCGACGTCGAGGACGACCGGCTGCTGAGCTTCGTGGGGATGGTTGGAGCCGGCGTAGACGCGCAGGTTCTTCATCTGGCGACGGCCGAGCGGGCCGCGGGGAACCATGCGCTCGACGGCCTTCTCAACGACGCGCTCCGGGAAGCGGCCTTCGATGATCTGGCGAGCCGTACGCTCCTTGATACCGCCGGCATAACCGGTGTGCCAGTAATAAACCTTGTCTTCGTACTTCTTGCCGGTGAAGACGACCTTGTCGGCATTGATGACGATGACGTTGTCGCCGTCGTCGACGTGCGGCGTGAAGGTAGCCTTATGCTTGCCGCGCAGACGCATTGCGATGATAGAAGCGAGGCGGCCAACGACAAGCCCTTCGGCGTCGATGAGAACCCACTTCTTCTCCACCTCTGCAGGCTTCTGGGAGAAGGTTGCCATGTTGCATACTCTCTTTTAGGACCCTTGGCCCGAAGGCGTCTGGGCGTTTCTTGTTGCTTGGTTTGGCACGCATGGATGGGTGCCAAAAAGAAAGCAGCCCGGAAAAGCTGCAATCTGCGGCGGCTTATAGATCGATTAAGAGTCAGGGTCAATATCGTCTGATTGGGAGGCTGTAAAAATTATAAAGCAAAATCAACATGTTGCTTGTGTGGTAAAATAAAACCACATAATTTATCATCAACCCAGCCGCAAAACCAGCACTCCGCCAGCAATAATGGCGCCGGCAATATACCGCCAGATGCTGGATCGCTCCTTCAAAATAACGACGGATATTACCAAAGCGAAGAGGATCGAAGTCTCGCGCAAGGCGGCGACCATGGCAACCGGCGCCTTCGTCATCGCCCACAATGCCAGTCCGTAGGAGGCGATCGAACCGCCGCCGCCGATCAGCCCGCGCCACCAGTTATAGCGGACGTGGGCGGCGACGGCATTGATGCCGCGTTGTGATATCGCCCAGGCGAATAGGAGGATGGGCGGCAGGAGCGCCATCCATAGAGTATAGGAAACCGAATTGCCCGATATTCGCGCGCCGATGCCATCGACATAGGTATATGTGGCGATGACAACGGCATTGGCGAGGGCGAGAACGATCGCCCGGCGGCTGCCCTTTCGGGCCTCGAAGGCAAGTGTCAATATGCCGGCACAAATGGTCATGGTGCCGATCAATGCGCCGCCCGAAAGCGTTTCCTTCAGGATGAAGCTGCTTGTCGAGACAATGATGAGTGGCGCGACACCGCGCATCAGCGGATAGACGAGCCCGATATCCCCGGCGCGATAAGCGGCCGCCACCAGCTGGAAGTAGGCGAATTGAAGGATGGCCGAGGCACCGATGAACGGCCAGGCCGCAGAGGCGGGCAGGGGAAGGAACGGTAGAAGGGGCAATGCCGCGACCGCGCCGCCGGCCGAAACCAGCGCCGCATCGAGCGACTTGTCGGTTCCGGCCTTGATGATCGCATTCCACGTCGCGTGCAGCAGGGCGCCGAAAAGAACGAGCGCGATAACGTCGAGAGACACGGAAAACCTCGGAAATTGGCAGGCGTAATGGCAATGCTTGGTATTTTGTGGGAGTGCGGTCCCCATATGATCCGCAATACATCGAAAAGCAACGAAATATCGATCATTCTGACGGCTTCCCCTTCGCTCCGGTCATGAGGGGCGCCGAGAATGGGTTTTCGTTATGTTCCAAATCGCCCTTTCTAGAATTATAAATAACTAATTTATTGGAGTATGAAGCGCGAACAAATATCGCATGTCCTGTGAACGCGGGAGTAGCATTAGACACTTCTTACTTAAAAACGACAGAGGGCTGTGTCGCCTGCAGCGCCGTGTGTTGCCGGGCGTGCGAAAATCGCCGCGCAAACGCCGCGCGCAATCTCTCTTTTCCCCATGAATAGAGTGGATAATTCTACAAGAGATGAAAAATATTACAGCTAGCGCGCGATGCCGCTGATAAAAATCATACTAAGAGCTAAGTATAGAATCATCGAATCAAAACTTGATGGGGTATATCATTGCGCGAACTCGAAAATTATTCTGTGGAAAAAATAATGAAATAGCATATGTTCCGCGTTCGCATTCGGTTCTCGTTGGAATTGACTGTCCATGCGAAGTTTCTAATTTATATGCGAATAAATAGCGAACAAAGATTGCATTTCCTGAGAACGCAACCCTGTGGCTTCGGAAAAATTTATGAAAGCGCTTTGGGGAAGGGCTTGAACGCAGGCGTATAAATGCTCGTGCACGGCCACAGTGCCGAAGATGCACCGTGCCTGCGACAATCAATGGTCGTATCGAACTCGTGAGCCGTCCGCCATATCAGCCGTAATCTATCGCGATCAGCGTCGGAAAATCAAATCATCGTCATCGAGGTCGGTTGCCGGCCGGCATATGTAGACCGGACAGGACGCGCGATCCTTCGTGGGAAGATAATCCTGATAGGCATAAAAGCCCATATCGCAGGCGCCGCTGTCGGCGACATAGCGATCATAGAGCGTCATGTTCGGTGTTCTTCTGGCCGGATAGCGCATGATGACCGCGCGCTCCCGATTGATGACCGCCCTGGCCTCGGCGCAGGTCATGGACATGGAATTATATCGCGAAATCGCCAATGCCGGCGTCGCGGCCGAAGTGACGAGCAGGCCCAGCAGGATGAAATTTTTCATCTGAGTAATCCTCCCTGAAGTTGTTATAATACAATATATATACGCGGAGACCGCCATTGCGGTTTCCATATTTGTGACAAAACGCAAGTGTGATCGAGGTGGGAGGCTTCGTGATGAACCACGATAGTTATGACGATTCCTATATAGCCGATATCCTCTTGTCCGTAAGGACCATCGCGCTCGTCGGCGCTTCGCCCAATCCCGCGCGCCCGAGCAACGGTGTGATGGCCTATCTCCTGAACAGGGGATATCGCGTCATCCCCATCAATCCTGGACAGGCCGGCAAGGAAATTCTGGGGCAATGGGTCTATGCACGCCTGGCCGACATTCCCGAGCCTGTGGATATGGTCGATGTTTTTCGGGCGCCCGAATATCTCCGATCGGTCGTGGAGGAGACGATCATGATCGAGCCGCGGCCCCCGGTCATCTGGGGCCAACTCGGTGTGCGTGACGATGCGGCTGCGGCGAGAGCGGAAGCGGCGGGGGTAAGGGTCGTCATGGACCGCTGCCCGGCTATCGAGTATCCGCGCCTGGTCGCTTGACCGAGATCATGCATGACGGCGGCATTCGGCCGTTTATCGCGCGATCTCACTGAAAGATGGCAAGTTTTTTCCGCGAGCCGAGAAGCACGGCAAAGTTCGCGGTTAACTTTCATATGCCACGCGTTATGCTTTTCCCGTTACGAACAAGATCCGGCGGGAGGAAAATTATGCCAACCAGCAACCCAGGTTTCGACACGCTTGCGATCCACGCCGGCGCGCAGCCGGATCCGGCGACAGGCGCGCGTGCGACGCCGATCTACCAGACGACATCCTTCGTCTTTCAGGATGCGGATCATGCAGCCGCTCTGTTCGGATTGCAGCAGTTCGGCAATATCTATACGCGTATCATGAACCCGACGCAGGCCGTGCTGGAAGAGCGCGTGGCTGCCCTTGAGGGCGGAACCGCGGCCCTCGCGGTTGCTTCCGGTCATGCGGCCCAGCTCCTCGTCTTCCATGCCATCATGCAGCCGGGCGACAATTTCGTCGCGGCCAAGCGGCTCTATGGTGGCTCGGTCAATCAGTTCGGGCAATCCTTCAAGAATTTCGACTGGCGGGTCCGCTGGGCCGATTCCGCCGATCCTGCGACCTTCGAAGCACAGATCGACAGCCGCACCCGCGCCGTCTTCATCGAAAGCCTTGCCAATCCCGGCGGCACCTTCGTCGATATCGCCGCGATCGCAGCCATCGCACACAAGCATGGCCTGCCGCTGATCGTCGACAACACCCTGGCGAGCCCCTATCTCATCCGGCCGCTAGAGCATGGCGCCGATATCGTCGTGCATTCGCTGACGAAGTTCCTCGGCGGCCATGGCAATTCCATGGGCGGCATCATCGTCGACGGCGGCACTTTCGACTGGTCCGCCTCGGGCAATTATCCCATGCTGTCTTCACCGCGTCCGGAATATAACGGCATCGTGCTGCATGCGACCTTCGGCAATTTCGCTTTCGCCATCGCCTGCCGGGTGCTGGGCCTGCGCGATCTCGGCCCGGCCATCTCGCCGTTCAATGCCTTTCTGATCCTGACGGGCATTGAGACGTTGCCGCTGCGCATGCAGCGCCATTCCGACAATGCGGCTGCCGTTGCACGCTGGTTGAAGGCACAGGAGAAGGTGGCATGGGTCAACTATTCCGGCCTGGAGGACGATCCGAACCACGCCCTACAGCAGCGTTATTCGCCAAAGGGCGCGGGCTCCGTTTTCACCTTCGGACTGAAGGGTGGTTATGAAGCGGGCAAGGGGCTGGTCGAAGGCCTGGAGCTCTTCTCGCATCTTGCCAATATCGGCGATACGCGTTCGCTCGTCATCCATCCCGCCTCGACGACCCACAAGCAGTTGACCGATGAGCAGAAGGTTGCCGCCGGCGCCGGCCCGGATGTCGTACGTCTGTCCATCGGCATCGAGGACGTCAAGGACATCATCGCCGACCTGGAGCAGGCGCTGGCGAAAGTCTGAGGACTGGCCCGCAGGAAGCGGAAAAAGCTTGCCGGCCACTTTGACCGAAGTGAATTTCATGCTTGTTTCGGTCCGCGATCGCCAACGGCAGTCGCGGACTTTTTTGGTCTTGCGAAGTGTGACCGACGGGAGATGTATGTGACAACCTATGTGCAACTGAATGTCGATGGCGTGGAGCCCGAGGCGGGAAAGCCCGCGGCGGACCGTCTCATTTCGGGAGCCCCAACCTTCCGAACCTGGAGTCTCGATGAGACCGAAGGCGGCCTTTACGCTGGCATATGGGAGGCGACGCCGGGGAAGTGGAAGATCGCCTATGACGAGTGGGAGTATTTCAACATTCTCTTCGGCTATTCCATTGTGACAGCCGATGACGGCGAGACGTTTCATTTGCGCGCAGGCGATCGCATGATCTTGAAGCCGGGCTTCAAGGGGACATGGGAAGTTATTGAAACGACTCGCAAGGACTATGTAATCCGCCTTTGAGTATGATCTTGATTCAAAACGTGAAGATCGCCTTGCTTTGTGAAAGGACGCGAGCCTTTCCCTGTGGCTACGCAATGGCCGCCATGCTTGCTGTAGGTTGTGTCACCGCTGCTTCATTAAACTGTCATCAAACTGAAACAATGCGGCATTAGAGCCATCACTGTCGTCAGGAGGTCGAGGTGGGGTTCCTAACCGATGGGATACTTCGTGCTCAGCTCCTGCCCGCCATCCCTTTCATCACTCTGGGAAGTGAGTTCAATCATGTTGAATCAGAAATTTCGTTCGCTTTGCCTGACTGCAGGCTTCATCGCGGCCATGTCCGTTTCGGCCTCGGCTGCCGACATCACGGGCGCCGGCTCGAGCTTCATCGCTCCGGTTCTGTCCAAGTGGGCCGAAGGCTACAAGGCTGCGACGAACAATGTCGTCAACTATCAGTCGGTCGGTTCGGGCGCCGGCATCAAGCAGCTTCTCGACAAGACCATCGTATTCGGCGCTTCGGACAAGCCGATGAGCGATGCCGACCTCGAGAAGAATGGCATTGCCCAGTTCCCGATGATCTCCGGCGGCATCGTCGTTTCCTATAATGTCGAAGGCGTAAAGCCGGGCGAACTCGTTCTCGACGGCAAGACCCTGGCCGACATCTTCCTCGGCAAGATCGCCAAGTGGGACGATGCAGCCATCAAGGCTCTCAACCCGGACGTGAAGCTGCCATCCACGCCGATCTCCGTCGTTTACCGCGCCGACAGCTCGGGCACGACCTTCAACTTCACCGACTACCTGTCGAAGGTTTCGCCGGAGTGGAAGGAAAAGGTTGGCTCGAACACGGCTGTTGAATGGCCGGTCGGCTTCGGCGCCAAGGGTTCGGAAGGCGTTTCCACCACGGTCAACCAGACGGCTGGTTCGATCTCCTACGTTGAATATTCCTACGTCGTCGCCAACCACATCGGTTTCGCGAAGATGAAGAACGCTGCCGGCAAGGTTATCGAGCCGAGCCTGGAAACCTTCAAGGCTGCAGCTTCCAACGCCGATTGGGCCAAGGCTAAGAACTTCAACCTGATCATCACCAATCAGCCGGGCGAAAAGAGCTGGCCGATTGCTGCCTCGACCTGGGTTCTGCTCTATAAGAAGCCGGCCGATGCTGCTAAGAACGAAGAGGCATTGAAGTTCTTCAAGTGGTCCTATGAGCATGGCCAGAAGGACGCGACCGCCCTGTCTTATCTCGCGGTCCCGGACAATGTTGTCGAGATCGTCGAGAAGTCTTGGAAGACGGACTTCGGCACGAAGTAATTTGTGCTAGGCGAGAAAGTTGCGGCGGGCAGGGTATTTCCCTGTCCGCCTTTCGTGACAGGACAAGGGGAAATCGATGGCTGACGCGACTCAGATGGCGGGCTTTCAGGCTGTGAATACCTCCGCCGCGACCAGAAAATTCCGGATACAGGATCGGATTTTCTATTTGATGACGCTTGGCTCGGCTGTTCTTGTCGTGCTTCTGCTGCTGGCAATCCTCGTGGTTCTTGTCATCGATGCCTTGCCCACATTTCAGACCTTTGGCTTGTCGTTCCTCTGGGGCACCAAGTGGAGCGCGCCGGCTGATATTTATGGCGCGGTGCCTGCCGTCGTCGGTACGCTTGTAAGTTCGTTCATCGCCATGCTGATTGCTGTTCCCCTCGGCATCGGCATCGCGATATTCCTGACGGAACTTTGCCCCGGCAGCCTGCGCCGTCCGATCAGCACGGCCATCGAGCTTCTGGCGGGCGTTCCCTCCATTATCTACGGCATCGTCGGGCTGTTCATTCTGGTGCCGCTGATGCAGAACTATATCCTGCCCTTCCTGATCGCGACGGTCGGCCAGGTGCCGGTGATCGGCCTGCTGTTCCAGCCGCCGGCCCCGGGCGTCGGCCTGCTGACGGCAAGCCTCGTGCTCGCCGTCATGATCCTGCCGTTCATCACCGCAATCTCCCGCGACGTGTTCAGCACCGTGCCGCCGATGCTGCGCGAATCCGCCTACGGCATGGGCATGACCACATGGGAAGTGGCCCGCCACATCCTGATCCCCTATACACGCCGCGGCCTCGTCGGCGGCATCATGCTCGGCCTCGGCCGCGCCCTTGGCGAAACCATGGCCGTCACCTTCGTCGTCGGCTCGGTAAGTCGTCTGCAATCGTCGATCATTTCGCCGTCCACCACCATTTCCGCCCAGATCGCGAACAACTTCGGCGATGCCGACGGTCTGCAATTGTCGAGCCTGATTGCGCTCGGCCTGCTTCTGTTCGTCCTTTCCTTCTGCGTGCTTGCCGCAGCGAGGTGGATGATCGGCCGCGGCGACTCCCTCTGAGGATAAAACCATGGAAAATGCAGTTCGTCAGAATCTCGTGTCGAGGCGTTATACGAAGAACAAGGTTATGATGGCCCTGTCCTTCCTCGCGGCCATTCTAGGCATATTCTTTCTCAGCGTGATCCTCGTCAGCCTGGTTTATCGCGGTGTATCGGCGCTCAGCCTCGACGTGTTCACCATGTCGATCCCGGCCCAGGGCTCGCGCGGCGGTCTGATCAATGCGATCTACGGTACGGTACTAGTCACCGGCTGCGCCATCCTGATCGCAGCACCGATCGGCATTCTCGCTGGCACCTACCTGGTGGAATATGCCAACGGCACCAAACTTGCCGAGGCCGCCAAGTTCATCAACGACATTCTGCTGTCCGCACCCTCGATCATCGTCGGCGTGTTCGTCTACGGCGCCGTGGTCGTGCCTATGCACGGCAACTCCGCCATCGCGGGCATCCTCGCATTGGCGCTGATCGCGCTCCCGGTCGTCAACCGTACGACGCAGGACATGCTGTTGCTGGTGCCGAATGCGCTTCGTGAAGCGACCGCCGCGCTCGGCGCGCCGCGCTGGAAGTCCATGATGATGGTGATCTACCGTTCCGCCTGGACCGGTATTCTCACCGGCATTCTGCTGGCCATCGCCCGCATCAGCGGCGAAACCGCACCGCTTCTCTTCACTGCCGGCTACAGCAAATTCATGAATACGGGCCTGACCGGTCCGATCGCCACGCTGCCGGTTGCCATCAACACGCTTGCCGCCGATGCTGGCGAGGATCTCAAACAACTGGCCTGGGCCGGCGCGCTGATCATCACCGTAGCCATCCTTGCCCTGAACATCCTTGCCCGTGTCCTGAGTGGGCGCCGTCAATGACGCAGCCGTCGAACGATAGGAATGAGACCATGAACATGAGCGACAGCAAATTCCAGAGCGTCAACGCACAACAGGGGAAGGACGCCGCTTCCCAGTCGGATCTCGGTGCGCTCGCAAAGCTCGAGGTGAAGAACCTCGATTTCACCTATCAGAACGGCCATCGCGTTCTGAAGAGTGTGAATATGAATATCCGCAAGAATGCGGTCACCGCCTTCATCGGACCTTCGGGTTGCGGCAAGTCCACGCTGCTGCGCACCTTCAACCGCATGTATGACCTTTATCCGGGTCAGACGGTGGCTGGCGAGATCCTGTTGGATGGCCGCAATATTCTCACCAAGGACGTCGATCTCAACGATCTGCGCGCCAAGGTCGGCATGGTGTTCCAGAAGCCGACGCCGTTCCCGATGTCCATCTACGAGAACGTCGCTTTCGGCATCCGCCTCTATGAAAAGATCTCCAAGGCGGAAATGGATGCCCGTGTCGAGGCGGCGCTGACCGAAACGGCGCTGTGGAGCGAAGTGAAGGACAAGCTGCACCAGAGCGGACTTGGCCTTTCCGGCGGCCAGCAGCAACGCCTCTGCATCGCGCGCGCCATCGCCATTCGTCCCGAGGTTCTCCTGCTCGACGAGCCGACTTCGGCTCTGGACCCGATCTCGACCGCCAAGGTCGAGGAATTGGTGTCGCAGCTGAAGGGCGATTTCACCATTGTCATCGTCACCCACAATATGCAGCAGGCAAGCCGCATTTCCGACAGCACCGCCTTCATGTATCTCGGCGAATTGATCGAATACGGCGCGACCGAGCAGATCTTTCAGGCGCCCAAGGTCAAGCGCACGGAAGACTATATCACCGGTCGTTACGGCTGATACGGCTGGACATTGCCGCACAATTTGCGAAGGCGCGCTGTTCAGGCGCGCCTTTTGCGTTTGAGAATGGCGGCCTTCCTTGTTGGGCACTCGCACGATTTGGTCAAGCGAAAGCCTATAAGATGGGCGTGCCGAATGAGCCGATCACATCCTCGCGAGCGTGCCCATGCGTCGCAAGGCGTGGATCTGGTCGTCGAGCGTCGGCACAAGCTCGCCTTCATCCGCAGCGATCGTCGCGTCGGGCTCCCTGGCTGTCTCCATTTCATTGAAGACGATGGTGCAGTTGCGGCCGGCGCGTTTGGCGGCGTAAAGCGCACGGTCTGCAAAGGATACCAGCCGGTCCCAGCTGACGGTATCGTGGGGCATGATCGAAACGCCGATGCTGACGGTTGCCGGCACTAGCGAACGGCCGGCAAGCAGCGGCACGCGGCAGAAATCGGCGCGGATGGTTTCCGCCAGCGCTTCGGCCTGCGATTGCTCGTCTATCGGGACGAAGGCGACGAATTCCTCACCGCCCATTCTGCCGAATGCACCGCTGCGCGGCACGAATTGACGAGCGATGCGGGCAAACTCGACCAGAACCGCGTCGCCTGCCTGGTGGCCATGGCGGTCGTTGATCTTCTTGAAATGGTCGAGATCGAATAACAGGGCGGCGAGTTTCCGTGGTCGGTGCTGCCCTTCACCGGCAAGGATTTCGTAGCTTTCCTGAAGTCCGCGCCGGTTCAGGACGCCGGTCAAAGTATCGGTGATGGAAATCGCCCGCCAGCGTCGCTCGGCTCGCTCCATGAGAAGCTTGCCGTTAAGAATGATGGCGACGATGATGAGCAGGGCATAGCCGAGTGCTATGTAGCCGCGATAGATCATGGCCTGTTCCAATGGCGGGGCCATCAATACCATCCAGAGGGCCGAACCGAAGCAGAAGCAGGCGAGCGTCACGAAGACGATGCCGAGCTGCCCGCGCGCCGGCTCGCGCCGGCCATCGGCCGGGTGAACTGCAAAGGCGAGCAGGGTCGCACCGACGGCGCCTGCGAGATCATAGACGATAATGCGATTGACGAAATTATCGGTGACCCAGGGCAGGCTGACGCCGATCAGCCAGAGCACGGGAGGCAGGAACGCCGACCATTCCAGTTTGCGTTTGTCCATTATGCGGAAGCCGGCGATCCAGGCGCTTTCGCCAAGCAGTCCGACGGCATTGCCGATCTGGATCGACCAGATGTCGGGGATGACGCCGCGAGCTGCCACCAGGGCGAATCCCGCGGCACTGATGGTGAAGCCCAGAGCCCAGATCAGATAGGCGGGAGATTTGCGGTCGTGCCGCCAGGCAAGAAGGAGAACGGTCGCCAGCGTGATGGCTTCCGAACACCAGATGGTGAGGCCTGTGGTCATATTCAGCACGATCGGACGTCTCCGCTGTTTTGGGCCGTCGGCGCAAGCGGCACGACGATTTCCGCGATCGGCTCATCCTTGCCCAATAAGATGGCAAGTTCCTTAAATGAGTTGGTAAATTTTGCCTGGGGTGGAGATCTCCACCCGACGGGTACTGACCTTCATGCTTCCTTCACCTTGCGACCGCGAATTGTAGTGGGTAGCGGCCGGTGTGTCGCTACGGCGTCTTGGCATTCGAGGCGCCGTGGTTAGAAATGCTTTGTGAACGCTTCGTGGGGCATTCGTGCTTTTTGACGTTATGCTTTCGGGCGTCTTGAAGTGCAGGGCAGGGACACTCTATGTAGGAGTAAAGGATTTTTACTCCGATTCCCGGCGTCTCCGTCGCCGGGGCAAGTTTGATAAAGGACGCACATGAGAAATCCAGTCGATACAGCTATGGCTCTGGTGCCGATGGTTGTCGAGCAGACCAACCGCGGGGAGCGGTCTTATGATATCTATTCCCGCCTGCTGAAGGAACGCATCATTTTCCTGACCGGGCCGGTCGAAGACCATATGGCAACGCTGGTGTGCGCCCAGCTTCTGTTTCTCGAGGCCGAAAACCCGAAGAAGGAAATCGCGCTCTACATCAATTCGCCAGGCGGCGTTGTGACCGCCGGCATGGCGATCTACGATACGATGCAGTTTATCAAGCCGGCCGTTTCGACGCTCTGCATCGGCCAGGCTGCCTCGATGGGATCGCTGCTTCTGGCCGCCGGCGACAAGGACATGCGTTTCGCAACGCCGAATTCCCGCATCATGGTTCACCAGCCTTCGGGCGGCTTCCAGGGCCAGGCTTCGGACATCGAGCGCCACGCGCGCGACATCATCAAGATGAAGCGCCGTCTCAATGAAGTTTACGTCAAGCATTGCGGCCGGACCTATGAAGAGGTCGAGCAGACGCTCGATCGTGACCATTTCATGTCCTCGGATGAGGCCAAGGAATGGGGTCTGATCGACAAGGTGCTGACGTCGCGTACTGAAATAGAAGGTGAAACCGCCTCGTGATTATCCACTAGGCGGTGACTTCTACGCCACAGTTCTATCCCATTTGTGATCGAATAGGGGTTTAATGTGGAGCGGAACGCGGTAATAGTACGCATTAATGCTATGTAGCGTTTTTGTGACATAGCATTCGGCATTCGAAGGGGGATTCGTTGCCACGCAGTTCCGGTTTGGTTGCCGGGCCTGCGTTCAGTACCCTGAAGGGCGCCGCGATCTGCAAACGAGGGGCAGGTCCGGCGGGCGCATAGAGTGGACCGCGATTTCAATTTGGAAATTTGCGGCGTGCTGGAAGGAAAGTGATATGAGCAAAGTCAGCGGCAGCAACGGCGGCGACTCAAAGAACACACTTTATTGTTCGTTCTGCGGTAAGAGCCAGCATGAAGTCCGGAAGTTGATTGCCGGACCGACCGTATTCATCTGCGACGAGTGCGTCGAGCTATGCATGGACATTATCCGCGAGGAAAACAAATCCTCGATGGTGAAGTCTCGTGACGGTGTTCCGACCCCGCAGGACATCATCAAGGTTCTTGACGAATACGTCATCGGCCAGCGGCAGGCGAAGAAGATCCTCTCCGTGGCCGTTCACAACCATTACAAGCGGCTCGCTCACGCATCGAAGAACGGTGACGTCGAGCTGGCGAAGTCGAACATCATGCTCGTCGGCCCGACCGGCTGCGGCAAGACCTATCTTGCCCAGACGCTCGCCCGCATCATCGACGTTCCCTTCACCATGGCCGATGCGACGACGCTGACCGAAGCAGGTTACGTCGGCGAAGACGTCGAAAACATCATCCTCAAGCTGCTCCAGGCCGCCGACTACAACGTCGAGCGCGCTCAGCGCGGCATCGTCTACATCGACGAAGTCGACAAGATTTCCCGCAAGTCGGACAATCCGTCGATCACGCGCGACGTCTCGGGCGAAGGCGTGCAGCAGGCGCTTCTGAAGATCATGGAAGGCACTGTGGCTTCGGTTCCCCCGCAAGGCGGCCGCAAGCATCCCCAGCAGGAATTCCTGCAGGTGGATACGACCAACATCCTCTTCATCTGCGGCGGCGCGTTTGCCGGCCTCGACAAGATCATCTCTGCCCGCGGCGAGAAGACCTCGATCGGCTTCGGCGCGACCGTCAAGGCGCCGGATGACCGCCGCGTCGGCGAAGTGCTGCGCGAGCTGGAGCCGGAAGATCTGGTGAAATTCGGCCTCATCCCGGAATTCATCGGCCGTCTGCCCGTTCTGGCGACGCTGGAAGACCTCGACGAGGATGCGCTGATCCAGATCCTGTCCGAGCCGAAGAACGCCCTGGTGAAGCAGTATCAGCGCCTGTTCGAGATGGAAGACGTAGAACTGACCTTCCACGAGGATGCTCTGCGCGAAATCGCCCGCAAGGCGATCGTCCGCAAGACGGGCGCCCGCGGTCTGCGCTCCATCATGGAGAAGATCCTCCTCGATACCATGTTCGAGCTGCCGGCCCTGGAAGGGGTGCGCGAAGTGGTCATTTCCGAGGAAGTGGTTCGTGGCTCCGCCCGTCCGCTATACATCTATGCCGACCGGCAGGAGGAAAAGGCCAACGCAACGGCCTGATCCATCATCCGTGATCACGAATCGGGGGCTCGTCATCGACGGGCCCCTTTCTGTTTGAAAAATCGAACGGTTTGCTGATAAAGTCTTGGATAAGCTTATGGGAATGCCGTTGAAACCGGTTGTGAAGAGCCCCTGCTGCAGCCATGATGGCATGATTCTGGAGCATGAGGCGGATGGGGCGCAGGCCCGGCGTTTTTTCTTCGGATCTTAGCGTCGCCGGCAGTGTTCGAGTTGTCGGGCTTTGGTGTTTTGTTGTTGCGTTCCTCCTTGCGGATATGCGGGATCGTTGCCTCGTGGCGGTGTTTCCTGTGACTTGAAATAGGCAGTGTGAAGCTCCACTTGTTTACCAAGTGAGAGAGCCGGCTAACTCCCCCAGCCGGCAGAGAGCCCGGGAACGGGACGACGGAAAGGAAATGACATGAGTAAGAAAACGTCTGCGACACACGACAGCATTGCCTATCCGGTATTGCCGTTGCGCGACATCGTGGTCTTCCCCCACATGATCGTGCCTCTGTTCGTCGGACGGGAGAAATCCATTCGCGCGCTGGAGGAGGTGATGGGTTCGGACAAGCAGATCATGCTCGTCACCCAGATCAATGCCAGCGATGATGATCCCGCGCCGGACGCGATCCACAAGGTCGGTACCGTTGCAAATGTCCTGCAGCTGTTGAAACTGCCCGACGGCACCGTCAAGGTGCTGGTGGAAGGCCGTGCGCGTGCTGAGATCGACGAATATACCGGCCGTGAAGACTTCTACGAAGCACTTGGCCATGTCCTGCATGAGCCGGAAGAAGACCAGGTCGAGCTCGAAGCTCTGAGCCGCTCCGTCGTTTCCGAATTCGAGAGCTATGTGAAGCTCAACAAGAAGATTTCGCCGGAAGTGGTCGGCGCCGCCAGCCAGATCGATGATTATTCGAAGCTGGCGGACACCGTCGCATCGCATCTTTCGATCAAGATCACCGAAAAGCAGGAAATGCTGGAAACCACCAGCGTCAAGGCTCGTCTGGAAAAGGCGCTCGGCTTCATGGAAGGCGAGATTTCGGTTCTCCAGGTCGAGAAGCGTATCCGCTCGCGCGTCAAGCGCCAGATGGAGAAGACGCAGCGCGAATATTATCTGAACGAGCAGATGAAGGCGATCCAGAAGGAGCTTGGCGACGGCGAGGAAGGCCGCGACGAGATGGCCGAACTGGAAGAGCGCATCTCCAAGACCAAGCTGTCGAAGGAAGCCAAGGAAAAGGCCGATGCCGAGCTGAAGAAGCTGCGGCAGATGAGCCCGATGTCGGCTGAAGCGACTGTCGTGCGCAATTATCTCGATTGGCTTCTGGGTATCCCCTGGCACAAGAAGTCGAAGATCAAGGCCGACCTGAACAATGCCGAGAAGATCCTCGAAGCGGATCATTTCGGTCTGGACAAGGTCAAGGAGCGCATCGTCGAATATCTGGCCGTCCAGGCCCGCGCCACCAAGATCAAAGGCCCGATCCTGTGCCTCGTCGGCCCTCCGGGCGTCGGCAAGACCTCGCTCGCCCAGTCGATCGCCAAGGCGACCGGCCGTGAGTATGTCCGCATGGCGCTTGGCGGCGTTCGTGACGAAGCCGAGATCCGCGGCCACCGCCGCACCTATATCGGCTCGATGCCCGGCAAGGTCATCCAGTCGATGA
Organism: Rhizobium sp. 11515TR; assembly: GCF_002277895.1. Lineage (NCBI taxonomy): Bacteria > Pseudomonadati > Pseudomonadota > Alphaproteobacteria > Hyphomicrobiales > Rhizobiaceae > Rhizobium > Rhizobium sp. 11515TR. Next base: position 2,010,804 of record NZ_CP022998.1, read on the forward strand.
AGAAGGCCAAGAAGTCCAACCCGCTGTTCCTGCTCGACGAGATCGACAAGCTCGGCCAGGACTATCGCGGCGATCCGTCTTCGGCCCTGCTTGAGGTGTTGGACCCGGCACAGAACTCGACCTTCATGGATCACTACCTGGAAGTCGAATATGACCTGTCGGACGTGATGTTCATCACGACGGCGAATACTTTGAATATCCCTGCGCCCCTGATGGACCGTATGGAGATCATCCGTATCGCCGGCTACACCGAGGACGAGAAGCGCGAGATCGCCAAGCGGCACCTGCTGCCGAAGGCCATCAAAGAACATGCGTTGCAGCCGAATGAATTCTCGGTCACCGACGGCGCCCTGATGGTCATCATCCAGCAGTACACCCGCGAAGCCGGTGTGCGTAACTTCGAGCGCGAATTGATGAAGCTCGCCCGCAAGGCGGTCACCGAGATCATCAAGGGCAAGGTGAAGTCGGTTGCCGTCACTGCTGAGAATGTCCCGGACTATCTCGGTGTGCCGCGCTTCCGCCACGGCGAAGCCGAGCGCGACGATCAGGTCGGTGTTGTCACCGGTCTCGCCTGGACTGAAGTCGGCGGCGAGCTGCTGACGATCGAAGGCGTGATGATGCCGGGCAAGGGCCGCATGACGGTCACTGGCAACCTGAAGGAAGTCATGAAGGAATCGATCTCGGCGGCGGCCTCTTACGTCCGTTCGCGAGCCGTCGATTTCGGCATCGAACCGCCGCGCTTCGACAAGAGCGACATCCACGTGCACGTGCCGGAAGGTGCGACGCCGAAGGATGGTCCGTCGGCCGGTGTCGCCATGGCAACCGCGATCGTCTCGATCATGACCGGCATCCCGGTTTCCAAGGATGTGGCCATGACGGGTGAAATCACGCTGCGCGGCCGTGTGCTGCCGATCGGCGGCCTGAAGGAAAAGCTGCTCGCAGCGCTGCGCGGCGGCATCAAGAAGGTGCTGATCCCGGAAGAAAACGCCAAGGATCTGGCGGAGATTCCGGACAACGTGAAGAACAGCATGGAAATCATCCCGGTGTCGCGCATGGGCGAGGTGATCAAGCACGCGCTTGTTCGCCGTCCCGAACCGATCGAGTGGGATGGCACTGTGGAAACGCCTGTGATCGCAACGGTCGAAGGCGTCGACGAAGTGGGTTCTGCCATCGCTCATTGAGTGCCTTCGCCTCAATTCTGTCGAATTGACGTAAATGGACGAAAAGACCGGCATTTTTGCCGGTCTTTTTTTGTGAAAAGCGCATGGCAACGCTTGCTTTTCCTTGATTTGCAGGGCTTTTGGGGGTGCGGCGGGTAAGAGCATTGCTATTTTGCGCCCCGCTTACTGATAAGTCGTTTCATACCAGAGAAAGGGGTGGAAACATGAACAAGAATGAGCTCGTGTCCGCAGTGGCCGAGAAGGCCGGTATCACGAAGGCTGACGCTGCTTCCGCTGTCGACGCTGTTTTCGATACTGTCCAGGCCGAACTGAAGAAGGGCGGCGACATTCGCCTTGCTGGTTTCGGCAGCTTCACCGTTTCTCACCGTGCAGCCACCAAGGGCCGTAACCCGTCCACCGGCGCCGAGGTCGATATTCCTGCCCGTAACGTACCGAAGTTCACGCCCGGCAAGGGCCTGAAGGACTCGGTCAACAGCTAATTCGTTTTCACCCGCTGCGAGGCTTTAGCCTTGCGGGTGGACAAGATTGGGGCCCGCAAAAGCGGGCCCTTTTTATGGTCTCATGCAGCATTACGCGCTGAAAGTTCAATGCCGGGCCGGTGAGCGATCGACAAGAGACGCGAACATTCGCAACGTCGTCAAAGCGGATGGCTCCAGTGCGCGTGGATGACCAACGATATGATGGCTCTCATTTCTTCAGGACGATGTGCGTGGCTTTCGCCGTCGCCTCATGGGCGGCAACCTGAAAGCCAAGCGAAGGCAGGTCGATGCCGGCAAACATTGCCTCTCCCCTCCCGAGCACGACCGGTGAAATGGCATAGTGTATCTCGTCGACCAAGCCTGCCTGGAGATATTGCCGCACCGTGCTGACACCGCCGCCGATCTTGATATCCTTGCCTCCGGCCGCGGCCTTGGCCTGCATGAGCGCATCCTCGATCCCGCCCGTGACAAAATAAAAGGTCGTACCGCCTTCCATGACGATCGGCTCGCGGGGATAATGCGTCAGGATGTAGGTCGGCGCGTGATAGGGCGGATTGTCGCCCCACCAGCCTTTCCAGTTTTCATCGGGCCATTCGTCGCGAATGGGGCCGAACATATTGCGGCCGAGGATGAAGGCTCCAAAACCCGTATTCGCCAATGCTGCATATTTCGCATCGGCACCTTCGGTTTCACCCTCTTTGCCGAACATCGCCTGGAATGTCTGGGTCGGGAAAAACCACTCAAACAATTCCGGCCCGCGCTTGCCCAAGGGGTCATTCAGGCTTTGCTCCAATCCAGCCCCGAAACCATCGATCGAGAGCGAGAATCCTGCAACACGAACTTTTGACATACTGTCCTCCATCCAATTGCAATTTGCAACTGGTTGTGTGGTAGCATGGCTCGTCCTACATTGCAATCGATTCACCAAAGGAAGCGAATATGGATATCGAGCGGCGGTCGGGATGCCCGATCAACCTGACAATGGAAGTGTTGGGGGATCGCTGGAGTCTGGTCGTCATTCGGGACATCATGTTCGGCAATCGCCGGCATTTTCGCGAACTGCTCAATCGGTCCGAGGAGAGGATTGCCTCCAACATACTTGCCGCGCGCCTGAAGCGTCTTGTTTCACTCGGCTTGATCACCAAGCTGGATGATCCCAGCCACAGTCAGAAGGCGATTTACAGTCTGACGGAACCGGCGATTCAGCTTGTGCCGATGATCGCTATGATCGGCGCCTGGGGTCGGCGGCATCTGCCTGTCAGCGAAGATCTGAGCATCCGCGCCGAACTTCTTGAGAAAGGCGGACCCGCCCTTTGGGACGACTTCATGAACGATCTCAGAAATATTCACATTGCGGATCCGATCGGCGGAGCAAATGGGAGTGTCACATCGCCCGTCTTGATGGGGCTTACAAACGCCTTTCTCGAGGTCCGTGCAAAAATGGAGCGCAAAGAGTGACATCGTTTTGCGCCGCTAACGGCGGAATGCTCCGCTTCGGCGGCTTTGCGCAGGAACCGTCCAGCAAAGGCGCAAAATAGTGGCAAGCACCGCTATTCCGGTTCAAGTCGTCTGTTATCGAATCCGTTTCTCTGCCTGGCGGCATCAGAGCAACGTCCGGCCGCCGTTGACGGCAAGTTTCTGGCCCGTGATGAAATCCGCCTTGCTCGAGGCGAGAAAGACGACGGCGTCGGCGATGTCTTCCGGCTTGCCGAAATGGGCCATGGGCGTCTGCGCGAGATAGCCTTCCTTTGCCTGCTGGGAAGCATCGGTATGGCGCTCGACCGGAATCCAGCCAGGCGCGATGAGATTGACGGTGATGCCTTCCGGCGCGAGCTCTCTCGCCCAGGAGCGCGTCATCGAAAGCATAGCGCCTTTGGCGGCAGCATAATTGCCGAAATTCGGATTGCCGAGCTCAGCGATCTCGGAACCGATGTTGATGACGCGGCCCGACTTGCGCGCCCGCCAGTCCGGCAGCACGGCTTGCAGCAGTTCCAGCGGCGCCTTGACGAAGAATTCGAGCTGGTCGAGGTAAGTCCGCCAGGATTGCTCCATGAGCGGCATGTCCGGCTGAGGACCGGTCGCGTTGTTGACGATGAGATCGACCGGTCCGAGCGATGCCCTGATCTTTTCCAGACCATCCACGAGCTGATCCTTGTCGATCACGCTGAATTTCGCGGCATAAGCCTGCCCACCACGCTGCCGAATGGTATCGGCGATCTTCTCGGCCCTCTGAGTGTCGCTCGCATAGTTGACGGCGACGGCCCAGCCGGCCTCGGCAAGCTCCAAGGCGATCACCGCACCCAGACCGCGAGAGGCGCCCGTTACCAGCGCTACTTTCATGATATCCCTCCTTGGGGGCGTCCTGCCCTTTTCCTCAATGGCTCTAAGCTTGGCCAGTAGCACGCTGTCTCACCTGCGAACAATACGTCCACGGATGGCCGAAAGCGCATTCCGGCCATCCATTTCAGATATGGATGTTACCAGCGATGATGAACATGAGGCGCGATCAGGCGCTCGTAGATCTCACGCGTCGCCGCCATGACATCGGCCGGAAGCGGAGCGAGATCGGCGGCGGCTGCATTAGCCTTTGCCTGCTCGGCATTGCGGGCGCCAGGGATGACGACGGTGACGGCATCGTTCATCAGGATCCAACGGAGCGCAAAGGCAGCCATGCTCGCGCCGGCCGGAACCAGCTTGCGCACCTCTTCCACGGCCTGGAGACCAACTTCGAACGGTACGCCGGCAAAGGTCTCGCCGACATCGAAGGCCTCGCCATGACGGTTGAAATTGCGATGGTCATCGCTGGCGAATTGCGTGTCGCGGGTGATCTTGCCGGAGAGCAGGCCGGAGGCCAGCGGCACGCGGGCGATGACGGCGACGTTCTTGCGTCTGGCCTCCTTGAAGAATAGATGGTCGGGACGCTGACGGAAGATGTTGTAGATGATCTGGATGCTGAGCACGCCCGGATATTCGATCGCCTTCAGCGCTTCCTCGACCTTCTCGACGCTGACGCCGTATCCTTTGATCTTGCCGGCCTTCTGCAATTCGTCGAGCTCGGCAAAAATGTCCGGCCGATAGAGAACTTCGGTCGGCGGGCAATGAAGCTGGACGAGATCAAGGCTCTCGACGCCGAGGTTCTTCAGGCTGCGGTCGATGAAGCCTTCGAGATTGGCCTTGGTATAGCCGTCGGCCACATGCGGGCTCAGCCGGCGGCCAGCCTTCGTCGCCACCATCGGCCGCGCGCCATCGCGCGCCTTCAGCACATCCGCGATGATCTTTTCCGAGCGACCGTCGCCATAGACATCGGCGGTATCGATGAAGGTCATGCCGGCATCGAGAGCGGCATTCAACGCCGCGCGACCGTCGGCCTCGCTGACATCGCCCCATGCGCCGCCGATCTGCCAGGCGCCGAAGCCGACATCGGTCACGATAAAGGGCGTCCGTCCGAAAGCATGATGTCTCATGAGAATCTCCTCTCTTTTATTTGTATGATGATAGCGCAGTAGCAGCCGTCCGACAGGGCCACAAGCGTACATTGGCGATCAAGGATCGCAATCGCGTGACTGAGAAACAGGGCGAGGCGGGCCGACTCACGAAACCGTTGGATGAAGCCGCTGGCGCGGTATTCATTGCGCCTCTATTTCCTTAAAAGGAAAGACCGGATTTCTGACTGTTATCGGAGCCCATGCCCTCTTTCAGCTTCATCCACGCCGCCGATCTGCATCTTGGTAGCCCTTTCCAGGGGCTCGCCTTGAAGGACGCCGCCGTCGCTGCCGTCTTCGTGGAAGCGAGCCGCAAGGCCTTCTCGACGCTTGTCGGGCTGGCGATCGAAAAGCGGGTCGATTTCTTCGTCATTGCCGGCGATGTCTATGATGGGGATTGGAAGGACAACAAGATCGGCCTGTTCTTCAATCGCGAGATGGCGCGGCTGGAGCGGGCGGGAATTCCGGTCTATCTGCTGCGCGGCAATCACGATGCGGCAAGCGTCATCACTAAAACCATCACATTGCCGCCAAACGTCCACGAATTTCCAACCAGCAAGCCTGGCAGTGTCAGGCTGGAAGCACTGAAGGTGGCGCTGCATGGCCAGGGCTTTGCCGAACGCTCCGCCAACGACAATCTGGCGATCACCTATCCCGCACCTGTCTCCGGCTGGTTCAATATCGGTATTCTCCACACTTCGCTGACCGGGCGCGAGCCGCATGCGCTCTATGCCCCATGCTCCGTCGATGATCTGCGGTCGCGCGGCTATGACTACTGGGCGCTCGGCCATGTGCACGATTTCGAAGTGGTGGCTCAGGATCCACTTGTCATTTTTCCAGGCAATCTGCAGGGCCGCAATATCCGTGAACGCGGTGCCAAGGGCGCGGTACTCGTGACCGTGGAAGATGGGCGTCTCCAACATGAGCGCATCATTGTCGACGAGGCGCGTTTCGCGCATGCCGATATTGTCGTTGATCCGGAGGATGATCAGGCGGCGATCCTCCGTCGTGTGGAGCGGGCGGTGCAGCCGATTGCCGATGAGATGGCGGGGCGCATGACCGCATTGCGCGTGCGGCTTTCAGGCGTAACGCCGCTGCATGGCGCGATCGCCGCCAACCGACAGCAATGGCGCGACGAGGTGGAAGCCGCCTGTCACCGCGTGCATGAGGATATCTGGCTGGAAAAGCTGGAACTGCGCCTTGAGCCGCCGCCGGAAAGATCGGCGGAGGCGGACGGCGCGCTCGATCTGCGCCAGCTACTGGCAGACCATGCCGGCGATACGGATATTGCAGCAGAGGCGGCCCGGTTGATCGATGAGATTGCGGTGCGCCTGCCGGGTGGCCTCGGCGCGACGGAACAGCCGCTGGATGACAGCATGGATGCCCTCATCGAAGAGGCGCGACAATTGCTGCTGGCGCGCGGGCAGGGGGCAGGCTGATGCGCTTCACCCGGCTCGATATTCTCCGCTATGGCGCGCTGACCGATCGAGCGATCGATTTTCGCCCCGATGCACGGCTGCATGTGATCTACGGTCCGAACGAGGCGGGCAAATCCTCGGCTTTGAGCGCGATCTCTGATCTTCTCTTCGGTTTCCCGACCGCTGCCGAGCAAAGCTTCCTGCATGAGCCCGGAGCCTTGAGGATCGGCGCTGACATCAGCGCGCGTGACGGTGCACGCTTAAGCTTCCGCCGCCGCCGCGGCCGCAAGGGCACGCTTCTTGCGCCCGACGACAAGGAGACGGCGCTCGCCGAAGATGCGCTTGCGCCCTTCCTCGGTAATCTGAACCGCGATGTCTTCGAGCGCGCCTTCGGTCTCGATTCGCAGCGATTGCGGCAGGGCGCGACCGCCATGCTGCGCAGCGGCGGCGAGATCGGCAGCCTGCTATTTTCGGCGGCGTCCGGTCTGACCGGCCTCTCACGCCTGCGCCAGTCGCTGGAAGCGGAGGCTGACGGCATCTATGCGGCCAGGCGCTCGAAGGACCGCGGCTTCTATCAGGCCCTCGACCGTTACGAGGATGCCCGCAAGGCAGAGCGAGACAACGAGCTGAAGTCCGGCGACTGGAAGAAGCTGCTTGCCGAAGCCGCTGAACTTGAGACGGAACTGGAACGCCTGCAAGCGGAGCGGCGCGGTACGCGCGAGGCGCTGGATCGGCTCAAGCGGCTGAAGACCCTACAGCCCCTACTGTCAGAAATCGATGCGGAAACTCATGCGCTCGATGGCCTTTCCGATATTGCCGCCATACCGGACGGCTTTGCCGACAAGCTAGAACAGAGACTGCGGGATAAAGAGACGAGCGAAGCGGAACTGCGACGAGCGCGACAAGCTGTTGCGCGCGCCGAGGAAGATCTCGCACGTATCCAGGTGGATGAAACGCTGTTGCAGATGTCGGGCGATATCACGCAGCTCTTTGCCGATACCGGCAACTACCGCGCCCAGCGTCACGATCTGCCGCGCGTCGATCAGGAACTTGCCGGTTACGACACGACGCTTTCACAGCTTGCCCGTCGCCTCGGTCTTGCCGAAGCCGAGCTGGAACGACAGCAGCCGAGCGATATCGATCGTACTCGCCTGTCCGAATTGGTGGAGCAGGGCAGGCAGCTTGCGCGGCAGATGCAGTCGCTTGCCGAGCAATCCGAGAGCGAACGCCGACAGCTGGCCGCTCTGGAGAGGGACAGCCTTAACGCGCGGCTGATCGATCCGAGACCTTATATTGACCAGCTTGAGGCTTTGGGCAGCGATCTCTCCGCCTTGGCTCGCCTTGATGGGCTGGAAACCCAGATACGTCGCACCGAGGCCGATCTCCGCGAGGCGGCTGGACGGCTGCAGCCACCCGTCGGCGACATTGATGCATTGTTCTCGGTACCGCTGCCGGAAGTGACGGAGATCGCAGGGCATCGCGATATCATCGACGCCGCTCGATTAAAGGTGCGCGAGGCTGCCGGCAAGCTGCAGACCTATGATGAGCAGCTGACGGAGGTAGAACGAACGCTTGTGGATGCCGAGCGCACCGGGCCAGTTGTCACGCGCGAGCAGATCGCCGCTGCACGCGAAAGCCGTGATGCGCAATGGGCCTCCATCCAGGAAAAGTGGAAGGACGGCGCGGCTCCGGAAGCGAAGATCCTTGCGGCACTGACTGCCAGCGTGGCCGAGGCGGACCGTCTGGCCGATGCCGCCCTGAGCGATGCGGATCGGGTCGCGCGCCACGCCGACTATCGTTTGCGGCAGGCGCGTCTGCTGCAGGAGCGGGAGGAGGCTTCCAGTCGGCTCAAGGGCTTCGAGAAGGCGCTGAAGGATGCACAGGAAGCCTTCGCAGCCCTTTTTGAGCGTTGCGGTGTCGATGCCCTCGATCCATCGACGATGCTGGAATGGCTCCGTGGAGTGGAGCTGCTGCGGCGCGAGCGCAAAGCGTTGCGGGATCTAATCGATCAACGGGATGAGAATGCGTTGGCGGAAAACCGCGTCTTGCCCGCTCTACAGGATATCGTCGAGGCAAGCGGCTATAAGAGCGGCCGCCTTCCGCCGGCAGCGATTGCGGAAGGCCTGCGCAAGCATCTGCGCCTTCTGTCCGAACGCTGGAGCGAAAGCCGCACGCGGGAAGGGGAGATCGGCGCGGCGCGTGAAAGGCTGGTCCGGTTCGACGACCAGCAAAAGAGCTTGGAACGACAGTACACCGATTGGCGCGGCGCATTCGCTAAAGCCGTGGAACTGCTTGGTCTGCCATGCGACACGACCTTGGACATGGCAAATGCCGCCTTGAAGGCATGGCAGGAACTGCCCGATGTCCTGGCGGAGCGCGAAAACCGCCTGCGTCGGGTCAATGGCATGCGGCGCGACATGGCGGATTTCGAGCGGCGGTTGGCGACCCTTGGCGCCAATAGCGGCTATGAGCTGGATCATCTGCCGCCGGATGCCGCTGCCGAGGCACTGCATACCCGCGTCAACGCCATGCGCGGCGAACTGAAGAAGCGCGACGCCCTGGAGGAGGAACGGCAGCGTGGGGAAGGGCTCGTCGTCCGCCAGGAAGCTGCTCTTGCAGCCATCGCCGCTGATCTAGACGGACTGACCGCCGATCTCTGCGGCGTCGAAGACCTGCCGGCACTCCTCTCTCGCCTGCGCGAACGCATGCGTCTGACCGCCCGGCTCGTCGAAAGCCGCGATCGCTTTCGCCAGCAAGCTGACGGCAAGGCCGAAGACGATCTTCGCGCCGAGCTTGCCGGCTTCGAACGCGTCACCGCCGATCTCGAAATCGAGCGATTGACCGAGGAAGATCAGCGGCAGTTCGCCGTGCATGGCGAACTTTCCGCGCGGCTGGCGGAGAACCGCCGGCAACGACAGGCTCTGGAAACGGGCGCCAGTGCCGAATACGCAGTTTTCGAGAAGCTCTCGGCCGAGCAGGATGCAAAGGACCTCGCGCGACAATGGGTCGTGCTGAAGATTGCGGCCCGCATGCTCGCCGGTTCGATGGAGGCTTATCGTGAGAAGCAGGCCGATCCGGTCATCCGGCGTGCCGGTGAGCTGTTCTCGCAGCTGACGGGTGGCCGCTTCTCCCGCCTTGTCGAAGCCCATGATGAAAGCGACGCGCTGCAGTTGCTGGCGGAACGCGCGGCCGGCGAACGCGTGCCGCTCGATGGCCTGAGCGAGGGTACGGGCGACCAGCTTTATCTCGCCCTGCGGCTGGCGTTCCTGGAGGATTATTCCGCTCGCAATGAGCCGGCGCCGTTGATCGTCGACGACATATTCCAGACCTTCGATGACGAGCGCGTTCGGGCCGGTCTGCAGGTGCTGGCCGCAACAGCCGATCGCTTCCAGACGATCCTCTTTACCCATGAGAAGAGCGTGGTCGAGATCGCCAAGAGCGAGATCGGTCGGGGTCTCGATCTGATCCAGCTTTGAATCTCTCTAAGACATCGACGGGATATGCAGTCGCGTCGGTACCACGATCTTGGGGTCCGATTTATCGCGGCTATAGGCCGGATTGAGCGCGCGGTCGATGAAACCCTGCGTGGCGTGAAGCCGGCGCAAGTTCTGCTTTTCCTGCTCGAAGCGCTTCTTTCGCTCGCCGGATTTGTCCGAGCCACGCGACAGCGATTCATGGTGATAAAGACAGGCAAACGGCGTCCAGACGATGCGATAGCCGGCCTTGTGCGCCCGCAGACAATAATCCACGTCATTATAGGCGACCCCGAAATTCTCCTCGTCGAAGAGGCCGATTTTCCGTAGGCAGTTCCCCGAGATCAGCATCACCGCTCCGGTCACGCAGGTCATGGTGTTGCGCACATGCAGCCGGTTCATCGGTCCGCCGAACTCCTTCGGCTTGTTCATGTACCAGTGACCGGCAAGACCGCCGAAACCGATGACTACACCGGCATGCTGCATCTTGTCGTTGGGGAAGAGCAGTTTGGCGCCGACGATGCCGGTCCTGTCATAGGCGAGGCAGGAGACCATTTCCTTCAACCAGTCCGCTTCGATGACCTCGACGTCGTTATTCAGAATGAGATAGTGCTCCCCCGTCGCTGCGCTCAGGCCACGATTGACCGAGCGCGAGAAGTTGAAGGCTTCCGGTATGATAGTCGCCGAGAATCGCGGCTCGCTCTGGCGGTAGCGCTCGTAGAGATCGAGGACCGGTTGATCCGTAGAGCCGTTGTCGATGACCAGAACTTCGAAATTCGGATAATCCGTCTTTTCAAAGAGATCGCCGAGGATGCGTGAAATCAGATCGAAATTGTTTTTGCTCGGAATGACGATCGAGATTTTCGGCCACGCATGCGGGGCTTCGAAGATGATCCGGTGCAGCGTCGTGGTGAGAGCGTCCTCGACGGCGATCGTCTGCTTTAGCCGCTCAAATCGTTCGACCAGCGCCTTCCTGGCGTTCGTTGTGGCGGCCTCCATGAACTTGCGTGAAAAGGTCTTGCCATTGCGGCGCCACCAGTATGCCGGGTAGGGCAGGTGCAGGACGCTCTCCTCCGGAACGCCCTCCAGATAACGCAACAGCAGATCGTAATCCTGCGAGCCGTCGTAGCCCATGCGGAGATAGCCGATCTCCCGAAGGCGATCATGGCGGTAGATGGAAAAATGATTGATGTAATTGACCCCCGTCAGCAGCACGGAATCATAGGCCGGCTTCAACATGACGCCGGTCGGCTTCAAGATGTCGTCGACCACTAGCTCGTCCGTATAGAGGAAATTCGCGTCCGGATTTTGCTCCAGCGTATGCCGGATGAGCTTGAAGGCATGCGGTGCGATGACATCGTCATGATCGAGAAAGGCGATCCATTGTCCCCGTGCTTGGGACAGACCCGCATTGGTAGCGGCCGCGATGCCGCCGTTGCGCTCATTCAGCACAAAGCGGATATCGTCTTTCGATTGCCGGCTCTGATACCATTGCCGCGTTTCCGGCGACGCCGAGCCATCATCGCTCAGGATGAGCTCGGTGCCTGTTTCGCCCTGTTCTTCGAAAGATTTGATGAGGTCGTCCAGATAGCGAGGCGGCGCATTATAGACGGGAACGACGACGCTCAGCCAGGTTCCGGCCGTTGCGGATACCGGTGTCGCCTCCAGTGCGGAGGCAAGCCCATAGCTAGCGTCGGCATATTGCACGGTCAGGCTTGCGGCGCGTCGCCCGAAGCGAAGCCTGGGCAATTTCATCCAATATTGGGGGAGCTTGCCGAGATCGACACGCTTGGTCCGTCCATCCGGTTCAAGAAGGGTCGCAATATATGCCTCGGCCGATTTTTTTGACGCAAAGGTCCTGGCGGCGAACTGGAACGTCGTTGGGAAGCTGGCCGGATCGGCACGCAGGGCGCAAATGGAGCCGACCGAACCGATGTCGGCGGTGATGACGAAGCGGTGCCCTTCCGGAAGCGAGACCGTATCTTTCTCTCGGAAGCCATAGCCGCGATTGATATAGAACTTGGGGTCTAGCGGCTCGTCGGTCGCGACCACATGGATAACGACTAGTTTCTTTCGCATGGGCAAAAATCTGATCTCGAAAGCCGGATCATCCCCCAAGGATTTCCATAGGCTGAGATCGGCGTCAGCAGAGATTTCCCGTTCGAGATCGGCGTTCGGTATGATTTTGAGTGTCATCGAAATATTGATTTCATCCACATGCGAGTAGAGGCATTGCCTGCGAAATTCCTGGCCTAGCCCGCGCCGCTGAGAGGTTCAAAACGTATGCCCGGAAATGTCGGACTGGCATATAGCCGCATTTTCTCGATCGAATGTCGTGTGGCATCGCGGGCAGAAAGCCGCAGCACGCGGTCGCCGATGAGTAGGTCGATAGCGGCAAGCCACTCGTCGGCGGTATTGCCGATGTGAAGTTCCCCAGCAACGACGCATCGTTCGAAAGTCGGGCATCGGGAAAATATGGCTGCTGCCTGCAGGCGGCTGATGTCGATCCGCTTGGTATCCGAACGGCTCGCATTCGTCTTTCCGGACAGAAGAGGGGCCAGAGCGATATCTGCTTGATGATGCTCTGTCTTTGCGAGGTAGGCAGGCCACGAAAGCGGCGGGATGATCGTCATTCTCGCCGGGTCGATCCCTTGCAAAGCCCAGCGTCGGGCGAGAGCGCCGGCGGCAAAAACCTCGAAATGCAGGTTGCCGTGTTTTTCCATCGCGGCTTTGACGATCGGCATGAGGAACTCGTGTTCGCGGCGATGAACACCGGTGGCATGGTAGACCATCCTCAGCGGTGCGCCCCCGTCATCGCTGCCATTGACCACGATTTCTGTTGCATCCGCTGGAAGCGGGGGCAGGATATCGATCCGATGGCTTCTCATCGCGAGCGCGTTTGCCAGGGGTTCGGTCGAGGTCCAAACATGAGTGAGGAGCCTATTGACCCTCGGCATTGGGCGGACGGCCAATTTGATCAGTCTGAACTTATAGAGCCAACCGGCTTCGTTGCCTGTCACAACCGCGGGAATGTCATCGTCGACGAAATAGGCGACCCCGGCAAGCGTGCCTCGCCTTTCTTCCAGCCAGCGCAACTGCGGCTGCTTGATGTAGCGGCAAATGATAACGAAGAGGCCCTCGCTATCGATAGCGTCGAGGGGGTCGTCGAGGCCTTTCATGATGACCGGAATGTGGCCGAGTGTCTTGGCCCGCTCAGCAAGATAATAGCTGAAGCTCGGGTTGGGATGGCGCGACAAGATGAGCAGACGCCTTGCAACGCGCTCACCATCTTCCGCCAACGCGCCGGATGGCCGCGGTCTTGGAAGCAATTGATAGACGATGTCGCGCAAAACTTGCATGGGGCTCCCGCGCAAAATCACGCCAGGCGACTTCGGAGATTTGCGAGGATGCCGAAAACGGCACCCCAGGCAAGGAGCGTCACACCCAAGATCCCGCCGATCCAGAGCGCCCGCTGGGGATACTCCGCCTCGTCAGGCAGGCTGGGCGCCAGGAACGTATCTAGGTAGAGCAGCTGCTGCTTGCTGACGAACTTGACCTGCTCCAGCGTCTTCATGCTCGAGGCAAATTGCTGCTCGGCAAGGCTCTGTTCCAGTTCGCGCTGTGACATATCCACGGAAACATCCGCGAGATTCTGTTCGGACTTGTTCTGCCCGGCGACTTGGCTGTTGAGCTGGTCGATCTGCTTCTGCCTGCTGTCGATCTCGCGTTTCAACACGCGCATCTGCGGTGCATCGGCGGAGACGGTCCCAAGCAGCGCGTCATATTTCTGTTGAAGCTCTATCCTCTCCTTCTGCACGGATGAGATCAGGTTCGTGATAACGGTCGACGATCCCTCGACGCTGAGGACGCCCGTCTGGTTGCGCGCAATCAAAAGCTGATCTCGCGCCTTCTGCAGCTGATCCCTAGCATTGTCGAGATTCGCCTGGGCGGTTGCGATGACGTCATGCCAGATGCGGGTGTTGACGTCGTTGACAACGACCTCGGACGCGGCGACAACCTCGCGCAATATTTTCTGAGCGTCGGCCGCGGTGAAAGCCCGTGCCTTGACCGTCACGATGCCGCTGTTCGCATCGATTTTGACCGAAACCATGTCTTCCCAGTAATCGAGCAGCTTTTCCGAGCTCGCATCCTTCTTCAGGCGCGCAATCCGATCGATCGAGTCGTTGCCGTAGATCTTTTGAAAGTCGACCCTTTCCTCGAGCGCGGTAACCATGTCCTTGCTCTTGATGAAGTTGGTGACGATCAGGGTGTTCTGGACGATCTGCGCCGGCGGCAGGCCGGTCACCTTGGTAATCTGATTGCTGCCGAGTGCGGGCGTGGAGGTGCGGACCGTAAAGCGCGTTTCCGATTGATACTGATCGGACGCGACACAGGTAAAATAGTAGATCGAAGCGACATTGGGGACGACAATCAGTAGAAAGGTCGATGCCAGCATGACCTTGCCGATGATCTGCTGCATCGGCCGCGGCCGCAGGCCGACGGCCTTGAACAGCTGGCTGCGCCTCGATGTCGAGAAGCGCAGTTTCCGCGCGGTCACCGACAGATTCGTGGCCACGTTTCGGCTATGCTCCGTCGCGCTGAGCTGAAGCGTTTTTGGCGCGTTTTCGGTATCATGAGCCATATTGGGCCTTGTCGTCGATCCCTGATCTTCTATCGATTCAATCTATAATAGGCTTCGATGGCCTGCTCTACCTTATCGAAGACGATAAGTCTGCCGTCGACAAGTACAATACCCCTGTCGCAATGTGTATTAATCATGCTCATGCTATGGGACACCATGATGATATCGGAATTCTTGCGCCTGTTCTCGAATGCGATGCGGCAACGCTCCTGGAAGCGCGCATCGCCGACGGCCAGAACCTCGTCCACCAGATAGCATTCGAACTCGATCGCCATTGAGAGCCCGAATGCCAATCGCGCGCTCATGCCCGAGGAGTAGGTGCGCACCGGCGCATCAAGATAGTCGCCCAATTCGGCGAATTCTTCGACGAAGCGGGAGACGCGCCTGACATCCTCGCCGTAAGCGCGCGCAACGAAATGAACATTAGCCCGCCCCGTCATGAAGGGATTGAAGCCGCTGCCGAGGCCTAGCGGCCAGGATACCCGAACGTTTTTGCTGATCTTGCCCGAATTCGGCAGCATCGTGCCTGCAATCATGCGGATCGTTGTCGATTTTCCGGCACCATTCACGCCGAGCAGGCCGTAGGAATAGCCGGATTCGAACTCGCAATGCACCCGGTCGAGGATGATCTTCTTGCCGCTCTGTGTCTTGAAGGATTTCGAGACGTTCTTGAAGCTGATCATGGCGCTTTCCCACTCATATCCGGTGATCCTCGACGGATGCCCAGATGAGAGAAAGCGTCGCCCAGGTGACAATAAGCGCAAGCAATATGATCAGCGGTGTGCTGACGCGACGCGGAAAGATCGATTCGTCCGGCAGCACCGGCTTGACGAAAACGGCGAGATAGAGCGTCTTGCGCAGAGCTTCCGCAAGCACGGCATCGTAGTTCTTCTGCGCGCTTTCGTAGAGCTTTTCCGCGATCATGCGATCGGTCTCCAGCCTGGAATAGTCCAGCAGGGCCTTTGCAAGGCTTGCGTTCTCAGGACCTGTCAATTCCGATCTCATCTTCTCGATCTGTGCATCGAGGCTGTCTTTGGCGAGATTGAGCTGCTGATAGGTCGGAGAATTCTGGGCATTGGATTGCCGCATGACGAAGAGACGCGTTTCGAATTCCAGCTTCTGCGCAAGCAGCCCCGTCAGAAGCGTGCCGCTGTTCTTGGCTTGCATCTGCGGGCTCAGAAGGCCGGATGCATTTTGGAACTGGTTGAGGGCGGCCAGTGTGTCGCCATACGTCTTGCCGCTTTTCTGAACGTCGGCCTTCATGCTCTGCACGATGTCGTTGCGCGCCCGTTCGGAAAGCTCGTTGATGAGCTTTTCGCTTTCCTCGATGATGGCGTCCGCAAGCTTGACGGAATCATCAGGCGTGAAAGCCCTGACCTTCAGCGTGATGATGCCGGAGGTGACGTCTATGTAGGCGCTGACATGGTCGTTCCAGTACTTCAGGAACTCTTCGTCGGATCGCGCCGAACTGAATCGCGACAGGAAATCCGCATTCTGCCGGGTAAACATGGCCCGATAATCGAGTTTCTTGCCGATCCGGTTCAGAATTTCCGTCGAGTGAATGAAGCTGGTGACGACATAGGCGTCCTGCGAAGCCGAGCGCATGTTCAGAGCGCTGGTGGCTCCCCCGGGGTCGCCGGCATCGCTGGTGTCGCCTACTCCCGACACGGCACGAACGGCAAAACGTGCTTCCGCCACATATTGGTTAGAGGCAATGAAGGCGTAATACACCGAGCTGGCCAGGAAAGGCAGGATAACGAGCAATACAAAGCCGATAAGTCTCAGTGGCGGCTTGCCGCCCGACTGTGTTTCGGGCTCGCTGCTGTCATGCACCGGTATGTATTCGATGTCCTCGATATCGGTGCGCGCACGCTGCGCCGGCAGCCTGCGCCGAAACAGCGAAGGCAGGATATGCCGGCTGCTCGTTTTTACCCGCGGAGAGTCCTGAACTATCGCGTCTTCAATGACTGGCTTCGGCATGTCAGCTTGCAATCGTTTCCGGCAGTCCGGGCGCGGTTGGTTTCATCGCCTGACGCACATAGTGGTCGAAAATCAAATCCTCTTCGAGCATGAGCTCGGCAATATGCAATGAACGCAACCTTGTCGCAACGTCTTCAAGGGTGCTGTGTCTGGGTGGCAACGGAAAATCGTCAACCGAAATCCCGATGAGCTCGCTGAGCGCCTGTTGAAAATAAAGACTGTCCGTATCGAAACCGACAATTGCAAAGCGCGAGAGAAGATCGATCGCGCTGGCGACATCGGCGCGTGTCACGGTCTGTTCCGGAATGGTTGTGGCCAATTGCCGGGTGACCGGAGATACCAGAACGTTTCTGACACTCTGAGGGGCCTTCTTCAAGGCCGTCTTGAGAGAGGCTTCGTTTTCGAGGCTTACCTCGGCAAAATGCTCCGCAGCAGGCGCCAGGATGATCTTGTCGCGATCGCCGAAGAAGGAAATCTGAGTTTTCGCCATCCGTTTCAGTAGGAATATCCGCAGAGCAAGTTCGTAATAGGGATCGGTAAGCAGAACGATGGCCTTGAATCCCTTGTCAAGGAATTCTTCATAATTGCGCATCAACAGCCGGCCGCTAAGATAGATCGACTGGATGGCGTTCAGATGAAAGGCCTGAAGGGTCGTTTCGTGACCGAAGCGCTCGACGGATGAAAGCTCGTATTGAAAGTTGCGGCCGCAATAATAGTCGAATTTGACCATTGGCAGCAGCTGTGTCTCAAGCCTTACAATCTTTAATGGAATCGTGTTCGATACTTGCGGTCGCCGATAGATCAACAATCCGGATTTGGCGTCATGGATCATCAGCGACGTACGTTCCATGAGGTCAGGTATGATTGTTGTGTCGAGTCTGAATCCGACATAGCCATCTTCGTGCCGCCCCGAGTCGATGACCGCCTGTTTGAGCTGGTCGCATGGCAGGATCATCAGATCGCCATCGGCGTCGGAGATTCTGATTTGCGGTTTGTCGGAAAAGCCATCGGGGATCAGATAGCCCTCGATGACATTGCCATGATCATATTCGAGATTAAAAAGCACGGAGTTGCTCCGGCGCTTCTACCAGATCGGCACAGCGCCGAAATGGGTGATGGAGTGACGTCATTACGCCCTGCATAGCATCATATCTATCAAGATGCCTATCGATATCGCAGATGTCGGGCCTTGGCATTCGAACCTCGTCAGGCCTCGTTGGGCGCTTTTCGTGCCAGTAGCGAGAAGCTGGGGCCGCCTGGATGGCTTAGATTTTCATCCCGGATGACAACGTCATTGAAGCCGAATGTACGCAGCAGCATCAAGATGTCATCCCTGTGCATCCAAAAGTGCCGGTCCTTCATGCCACCGCAGAAAGATGCATTGGCATTGGCATGGTGATAGCTACGCTCGTAGTAACGCACCGCAATGCCATCTATCAGCTTCGTCTCTACCTTGCCGGTGAAAGGCAGCCAACGCACGTCGCCTTCGGGCATTGCGTCCTCAAGGACGAAGTGCGTCCAGATGAAAACCGTATGGGACCGCTTTGCGAGCAAGCGAAGAAACTCGCCGGGGTCGGCCATATGATAGAGAACCCCCGATGCAAGCGTTAAGTCGTAGATTTCTTCGCCTTCCGTCAGCCACGCCTGGATGTCGCCGAGCATGAAAGAGGCGGCGTCGATGTTCAGAATCTGTTTGGTAACCAGACATCTTAGAAAACAGAGACGGTTTGCTTCGATCGCATCGATCCGCGCCGGGCGATGGCAATTCAGCATATGGGTATGCATCCCCTCGAGCGGCCCGACTTCGAGAACGGTCCTGCCTTCTATCGATCCGAATGTGCGCAATGCCCAATCGATGCGGTCATCGGCATAAAGGGGCAGGTTGCCGGCGTTAAGACCGAATTCCGGCGGGAACGCACAGTTCCATCCTTGAAGCGCATCGATGGCATTTTGGTGCGCTGGCCTGCCTTGCTCGTACTGATCGAATATCTCCAGAGGACTTTTCGATGCTTTCTTCTGGGAGCGCTTTGAAAAACCAAGCATTAATACATAACCTTCATTTCAATCGGCATCCCGCCGATCCGGAGACGTTCTCGCTTTGGCGTATCACAGCCTCCAAAACCGCTTTTTGCCTCGCAGCAAGTTGGCGGAATTTATAAGTGCCGGTGGACAATCGAGGATTGCCGAGGCTGATTCGAGGAGCCATTGATGCTATCTCGCTGGAGGCAGAAATTCGGCAAGTACCGATTGTTGTGGTCCGTCATCTCTGCATGGGTTGCGGGTCAGGACTCAACTCTTTTACAGGCAATCGCAATATTATGAAAAGCGGCAAAAGTGCGATTCTGTGGAACTTTATGTCGCCGATCGGGCGATTTTTTACTATTGCCGTTACTTAACGGTTCCTTTCTATTTTTCAGAAAATTTTAATTTTAAATCCCAAATAATACTCGTGCAAATTGCTTTAACTGCCTTTGCCCCTTATAAATCCAATTTGATCGGGCGCTTCTTTAAACCCGGGTGTGTTCAGATGATCGCACCTGATATTTTTGATTGTATTCCCGGCGTTTGGGCTTGTTGACGCGCGCCCGTTATGCTTTTCAAGGCGTCGATAGATTTGATGCATTCTATGTCGATGTATGCCATCAGGTAATCACGGCAGCTAATTGGTTTGAGGGTTTCAATTGTTTCGTATTGGCGCCGTACTTTGTTGCGTGGTTCTGGCGGGATGTAATTCCGTTTCGAGCGAAGGTCCGCTGGCTGGCGCTATTGTAAAAGATGCCGGTCAATCCAGTGTCGAATTGGGTCGCAGGAATGCCGCAGTTTTCGACATTGTCGACATCGACAGCCGCAGTGCGCGCCTGGTTTCCGACTATGTTTCCTCCACGCTCAATCGTCGTTTTGGCATGGGCGGTGGCGTCGGTCCGGTCGTCATCGGTGTCGGCGACGCATTGAAGGTCACGATTTTCGAAGCTGGCGCCGATGGCCTGTTCTCGACGGCGCAATCGAAGCAGGTATCGCTCGATATCGTCGTGCAGCCGGACGGCACGGCGGCAATCCCTTATGCCGGCTCGGTTCGATTCGCCGGCAAGACGCTTGATCAGGCTCGCAAGGCGATCCTGGCGGCTTTGGCAACCAAGGCCGTCGAACCGGATGTCATCGTGACGAGCATGGGCACGCCGTCGCGCACCGTTACGGTTTCGGGCGCCGTTGGCCGTCCTTCTATGGTTCCGCTCGATCTGACCAGAGAAAAGATCACCGAAGTCATCGCCAAGGCCGGTGGACCCTCGACGCAACCCTATGAAACCTATGTTACGCTGGTTCGGGGCAGTAGAACCGGAACGGTTCTGCTGAAGTCGATCATCGAGCATCCTTCGGAAGATATCTATGTACAGCCGGGCGACCAGATTTTCCTCGTCCGCGATCCGCGAACCTTCACCCTGCTCGGTTCTGTTCGTGGAGACGGCCGTATCGAGTTCGGAGCGAACGATCTGAATCTGCTTGAGGCCGTTGCCCTCGGTCATGGCGCGATCGACGATTCTAGCAATGC
The DNA here is from genome assembly GCF_002277895.1 of Rhizobium sp. 11515TR. NCBI lineage: Bacteria > Pseudomonadati > Pseudomonadota > Alphaproteobacteria > Hyphomicrobiales > Rhizobiaceae > Rhizobium > Rhizobium sp. 11515TR. The sequence continues at coordinate 2,031,006 of NZ_CP022998.1, forward strand.
CAAGGGCTTCTTCCTGTTCCGCTACGAAGAGCCTGAAATCGCGAAGATTCTGCTCGGCCCCGCCCGTTTCCAGGACCTGCTGCGCAAGGGAATGGTGCCGGATGCCAAGGGACGCTATCCAATCGTTTATCGGTTCGATATGTCCAATCCCGACAGCCTGATCGTAGGACAGACTTTCCCCGTCAAGAGCCGCGACGTTATCTACGTGTCGCGCCATCCTTCCGTCGACATCAGGAAGTTCTTGAATCTTATCGGTACGCCGCTAGGTATCGCGTCCCAGGGAGCAGCAACAGCAGTGAATCTGGGACAGTAATCCTGGAAAAATGAAGGAGCAGCGGTTCCATCCGGTCTACCTGCGCTCCTATTCGTCGGCGGATGCCGACATCTGTATGATTGTGACGGATCGTGCCTTGTCGGCAACGGAAATTCATCGCGAACTGACTTGTCGAAAACACGGCAATCGGCGCAAGCAATAGCTGCGATCTTCGACTTGGAATTGAAGGGTGTAAGAGATCGCATATTGCATCGGTTGTTGCGCTGCCGCATATTGGTTGCACACGCATTTTTTTGTCGATAACAACCACAGATAATAACGTGTGCAGTTGATATTGAATTTGGCCGGTTTGGTGCCCTTCTTCGAGTATTGCTGAGAGAACATGACAGTTGAAATTATCGGACGCGCAAGCGTCGCCCCAGGGGCGAGTTCGATTGAAGAACTGCAGCTTGTCCTCAAGGAGGGGCGCTGTACCGTAAGCCGCATACCAGAGGAGCGCTGGGATCTCGCGCGCTTTTGGCATCCGGCTGTTGGTATTCAGGGGAAGACTTACAGTTTTGCAGCCGGCGTTTTCGATAATGTCTACGCCTTCGATCCCGCGGTTTTCGGCCTTTCCCAGCGCGAAGCGATGCAGATGGATCCGCAGCAGCGCATCCTTCTGAATATAGTCTGGCGCGCTTTGGAAGATGCAAACTTGCCGATCGATGGATTCGAGGGGCAGCGCGTCGGTGTCTATGTCGGGGCATCCTCCCTTGAATATGGCAATCTGACGCTGGAAGACCCCGCTTCGGGCAGCCCGTATTTCATGACGGGCAACACGCTTTCCATCGTTTCCAACCGTATCTCCCACATATTCGGATTGCGCGGACCGAGCATGACGATCGACACGGCCTGTTCGTCGTCGCTGGTCGCGCTCGATCAGGCGGTGAAGGCGTTGGAGAACGGCGAGATCGATACGGCGATCGTCGGCGGCATCAATATCCTGCTCAACCCCATGTCCTTCGTGGGCTTCGCCCAGGCGCGCATGCTATCGCCGGAAGGGCTCTGCCGCGCCTATGACGACAACGGCCGCGGTTACGTTCGCGCAGAAGGTGGTGCGGCGATCGTATTGCGCCGGACGGACGTTGCACTGCGCGAGAAGGACCGCAGCTATGCCAGGATCCATGCCGTAGGCGTCAATTCTTCGGGACGCACCAACGGCATTTCCATGCCGTCCCGCGAGGCGCAGGCTGCTTTGCTTCAGTCGATCTATGAAGGCCGCAATATCGATGTCAATCGCATCGCCTTCATCGAGGGGCATGGAACGGGGACGAAGGTCGGCGACCCCGCCGAAATATGGGCGATCGGTGAAGTCATAGGCCGCAATCGGCGGGCGCCTGTGCCGATCGGCTCGATCAAGACGAATATAGGCCATACCGAACCGGCATCCGGCCTTTTCGGGCTGCTAAAGGCCGTCATTGCGCTTGAGAATAATTTCCTTCCGGCTTCACTGCATTTCGATCACCCCAATGAGTCTATCGATTTCGAGGGACTGAACGTTCGGGTCAACACATCAACGATCGAGCTTCTTCCGGCCAAGCAGGCACGCTTTGCCGGGATCAATTCCTTCGGCTTCGGCGGAACGAATGCTCACGTCGTCATCAGCGATCCCGATCCGATTGCGCCGCCGGAGCCGCCAATCCGGGGCGATGGGATCGTTTTTGCCGTCAGCGCTCATACGGCGTCCGCTCTTTCGACACTGCTCGAAGACTACAGGACCCGTCTTGAAACTGCCGAGCCCAAGGAGGCTCGTCAGATCGTTGCTTCCGCTGCCGCCAATCGGGAACCCATGCGCCATCGTTTTGCTGCCCGTGCGAAGGACGGCGCGGCTGTGCTTGCCGCCATCGATGCGCATCTCGCAGGCAAAAATTCGGTCGGCGAGGCAGGCGAAGCTCCGGCGCAGGCCGCCAAGATCGCCTTCGTCTTTTCCGGCAACGGCTCGCAATGGGCGGGAATGGGTGTCGGCGCCTATCAGGAAAATCGCCATTTCCGGCAATGCTTCCAATCCTTCAGCGCACTTTTCGAATATTATCTCGGCGAGAAGCTGACCGATGTACTCGTCGCTTCCGATCTTGCAGCACGCCTGGCCGATACCAAGATCGCGCAGCCGCTATTGTTCGCAATCCAGGCTTCTCTTTCGGATTGTCTATGGTCCATGGGGGTCAAGCCCGATGCGGTCTTCGGCCATTCGGTCGGCGAAATCGCAGCCGCTTATGCCGCCAAGGCGCTGACGGCTGCCGAAGCGGTTGCCATCGTCGCCAAACGCTCGCTGCATCAGGATCTCCTCGCTGGTGAGGGCAGGATGGCCGCCGTGGTGCTTGGCGAGGATGCCGCGCTAGCCTTTGCGAAATCCAGGGGTCTCGACAATATATGTATCGCGGCGATCAACGCGCCGAATTCGGTAACGATCTCCGGTCCTGCCGATGAGATAGAGGCCTACAGGGACGCTGCGCGCAAATCCCAGATCGTCGCGCATGTTCTCGATATCAATTATCCGTTCCATCATCCGATTATCGACCGCGCCAAAGAGGCCTTTTTCGCGGACCTGCCCGATCTCGCACCGGATAGCGGCACGGGGATCTTCATTTCGACGGTAACAGGTGAATTGCGCGACGGGCGCCTGCTGGATACACAGTATTGGTGGCGCAATGTTCGCGATCCCGTGCTCTTCAAGGCTGGTTGTCAGGCAGCGATGGCGATGGGATGCAACCTCTTCATCGAGATTTCGCCGCGCCCGATCCTGTCGAACTATGTGGCGGAGATCGCCAAACAGGCATCGGTTCAGCTCATTGCGATACCGACCTTGCTACGGGAGGCGCCTGTTGCCGATCATGATCCCGTTTCGCAATCATTTGCGCGGGCAGTCGCCAATGGAGCGCCTGCGCTGCGTGCCCGCGGCAGCGCCACCCGCAACGCCTTCGTCAAACTGCCGTCTCTGCCTTTCGAGCCAGTGGAGCTTCGCACCCCTCCGACGACGGATGAGATCGATATCTTCGGTCGGGATCGCAAGAGCCCATATACGCTGCTCGGTTGGCGCGCCGATCTCAATGGTTCGAATTGGAAGAACCATCTCGACGCCCGTCTCTTCCCCGATCTTGCGGAACATGTGGTCGACGGCAAGGCAATCATGCCGGGCAGTGGCTTCGTCGAGATCGTGGTAACGGCGGCGCAACGCTATTACGGGACAGATGCGGTTGAAATCGGCAATCTCGAAATCATCCGGCCGCTCGAATTGTCCCAGGATCGAATGGTCGAGCTGTCGACGATTCTGTCGCCTGAGACCGGAGATATCGAGATCCGGTCGCGCGAACGCCTAAGCCATGACGAATGGACGGTTCACGTAGTTGGACGTTGCCGCAAGCCGCTGGCGGGCGAGGGGGACGGCCAGATCTTCGAGCGATCGGGCAAAGAGCGCAAATCGACGTTGACCTCCGATGTGACCTACGAAACGGCGGAACGTTTCGGATTGCATTATGGCCCGCATTTCCAGCTTCTGTCGAAAGCCGTGGCCTTTGGTCATCATGCGATCGAAGTGGATCTGAAGCTGGCTGCCCCGCCGTCTCATCCCTTCGCCAGCTATAATCTCAACCCGATGTCGGTCGATGCGGCGTTTCACGGCCTCGTAGCATTGTTTGATCAATTCTCCGGCGACGAAACCGGTGCTCCCTATATTCCCGTTCATTTCGGCACAGTGAGAGCTTTCGGCAAGGGAAGACCGATCGTCAAAGCCGTTATCGACATCGAGCGGTTTAGCGCGAATTCAATCAAGGCCCGTTTCACTCTGTTCGATGCAGACGGCAGGCCGGTCGTCGTTCTTGACGATTGCCGTTTCCGCCGCACGCAGCTGCGTCGCAGGGCAACGCTCGATTCCGTCGCCTTTCATTATGAGGGCGTGCCTTCGGCTCATTTCGCCGGCGGAGACAGACCTAGCGCCGGTACACGGTGGATTTCATCGCATGGCGCCTCCGATGGGAACCATGCACTCAACAATGCAAGTCTTCTTCTTGACGCCGCGATCTATCGGGCCTGCCATGATATCGCGCTGAAGGTTGCGGACCGCAACGGCACTGTCGCATTCTCCGGCCTTCCCGGTGATCCCGAGTTCAGGTCTTTCCTCGTCAATTGCCTTTACATTTTGGAGGACGCCGGCATCGCGGAGACGGGGGACGGCAGGTGGCATGTACCCCTGGAGCCGACGCTGCCGCCGGTGGCGGAGCTGGTGCAGGAAATCTATCGCGAGGACGCCGGGCGGGTGGCCGAGAGTGTCCTCGTTGGCGACGCCTATCGCGAGACGCTCGAGCATCTGGCGATGATACGCCCGCATGTGCTGGAGCGTGAGCCTGCGGCCCAGGGTGCAAATATGCCCGGTGGGGCGACGCTGGAGCATGTGCTTGTCCATTCTCCCTTGAGCCAGAGACGGCTTTCGATGCTGGCAGAGGCATTGGCGTCTTCCATCGAGGCCAACGACGGGGCGATCGGGCACGTTCTTGAGGTCGGCTCGGTATCGGTTGCTTTCAGTCGAAAGCTGGCAACGATCGTCGCGGCAGCAGGTGCGCGTCTCATGATCGCTGAGCCACGCGAGCAAGCCCGCCGAGCATTGGAGATCGCCTTCGAGCGTGATGTGCATGTTATTGTGGCCGATCCGGCCAAGCTAAGCGATCGCCATGTCGTCGACATCGTGGTCGCCTCCGGCGATCAGAGCCAGCATCTGATGCGCCACAATGACGAGATCAAGCGGATGGTCCGGTCGGTCGCCGCCAGCGGCGCGCAGTTGCTGCTCGCCGATCGCGCGCCGAGCGCCTTCAATGATTTCGTCTTCGGCCTTTCCGCAGGCTGGTTTGCCGATAGCCAGTCGCCCGAATTTCCGGTCGGACGGCTCGGTACACCCCAGCAGATTGCCGATCTCCTCGGAACTCTGGGCTTTGCCAAGCCTCTGATCCATGAAAAGACCTTCTCCGAAGGCGCGCTGATTACGGTGTCGGCCGTCTCCGAGCGGCAGCCGGCAGAGGATATTGTCGTGGAAGCCGTCGATCCGATCCTGATCTTGTCGGAGCAGGGCAGGAAAGGTCTCGGCAAGCTAGGCAGGAATATAACGGTCATCGATCTCGACGCATCGTCTCCGGATATTGTCGACGCTCTCGACGCTCTCGATGCCATTGGCCCGGCTACGCGCCGCGTCGTTTATCTTGCGGATATGAAGCGTGGCGATGCAGCGGAACTCTCGTTGTTACGTCTCGCCGCCTTCACGCAATTGGCGAACCTGCTGTCTCAGCACGCCGATGGAACACGGCCTCGACTCGTCATCGTGGCGCCCGGCGGCTCTCCGCTGTCGGCTAGCTCTATCGATGGTGCCAATGCCGGCCTGTGGGCTTTCGGACGCGTCCTTCAGAATGAATACGATGCCTTTGACGTGCACCTGCTGGATGCCGATATGTCTGGCAGTCGAGTGCTATCGGTGATCGATACCCTGATGGTCGCGGAAACGGACAATAGGGAATGGTTGCTGGATCGCGTGACCGGAAGAGTCCGGGAAATCCGGGCTGTGGCTGGTCCCTTCGATGCCCTCGAAGCGAGCGGCAGTGATTTCACGGCAGCAACGATCCGCCAGCATGTGAGCGGGCGTCTGGATAGCGTAGCCTGGGAGGAGACGAGCCTTCCCGCGCCCGACCAAGGCGAGGTTGTTGTCTCCGTCAAAGCCACCGGCCTCAATTTCCGGGATGTCATGTGGGCTATGGGCGTTCTGCCCGAAGAAGCATTGGAAGACGGCTTTGCCGGTGCCACCATTGGCATGGAATTCGCTGGGCGAATTCTTGCCGTTGGCGATGCCGTCGACGATCTTAAGCCGGGTGACAAGGTGATGGGGATCGGGCCTGCTGCGTTCTCGACCCATGTGCGTGTTCGCCGCGATGGCGTGATAAAGCTGCCAGAGCAGATGGAAACCGTTGCCGCCGCCACCGTGCCGGTGGCCTTTTTGACCGCCTATTATGCGATGGTCGAGCTCGGGCGCATTCAGCCTGGCGAGACCATTCTGATTCATGGAGCTGCCGGCGGCGTCGGTCTGGCGGCGCTCCAGATCGCAAAGCATAAGGGTGCCAAGGTGATCGCCACCGCCGGCACGGTCGAGAAGCGCGGCTTCCTCGAAATGCTCGGCGCCGATCACGTGCTTGATTCCCGCTCTCTAGATTTCGTTTCCGGCGTGCGGCGGCTTACGGGCGGCGAGGGTGTCGATCTTGTTCTTAATTCGCTCTTTTCGGAAGCGATGGAGCGAAGCATCGAGCTGGTCAAGCCATTCGGCCGCTTCCTAGAGCTTGGCAAGCGTGACTATTACGCCGATCGTAAGATCGGCCTGCGTCCATTCCGGCGCAATGTCAGCTATTTTGGTATCGACGCCGATCAGCTTCTGGTCAATGTACCCGACCTGACACGGCGCATCTTCAGGGAGATCGGCCAGCTTTTCGCCGAGGAAAAGCTGACGCCCTTACCATATCGCGCCTTTGCTTATGACGAGATCGGCAACGCTTTCCGGCTGATGCAGAATGCCGGCCATATCGGCAAGATCGTGGTGCGTCCACCTGTTGCGGGTGTCGACGATGTCCTGCGGACACCTGCGAAATCTCTGCGCTTCGATGCCAGGGGCGTTTTCCTGGTTGCCGGCGGCATTGGCGGCTTCGGCCTGTCCGCCGCCGATTGGCTTGTTTCCAGGGGTGCGCGCCGCGTAGCGCTGTGCTCGCGCCGAGGCATTGCCGATGCGGAAACGAAAAAGGCGATAGCCGATTGGGCGAGGCGCGGTGTCGTGACGACGCTGCATGCCTGCGATGTCACCGATGCTGCCGCGGTCGAGACGCTGCTTGCCTCGCTTCGCGCCGAAGGCGCTCTGAAGGGTGTCGTTCATGCCGCCATGGTTCTGGACGACGCGCTGCTTGCGAACCTGACGCCGGAGCGCAACCGTCCCGTTCTCGAGGTCAAGATCCGTGGCGCCGAAAACCTGGATCGCTTGACGCGGGACGACAAGCTGGAGCTTTTCCTGCTGTTCTCCTCGGCAACGACCATGCTCGGCAATCCCGGCCAGGCGAATTATGTGATGGCAAACGGCTATTTGGAGGGCCTGGCGCGTGCGCGCCGCGCTGCCGGCAAGCCCGCGCTCGCCGTCGGTTTCGGCGCCATCGCCGACAAGGGCTTCCTTGCCCGCAATATCGAGGTCAATGATCTCCTCTCTAAGCGCATCGGTAAGGCAGCGCTGAAGGCGCGCGACGCTCTGGAGCAGGTCGAGCGTTATATGCTGGCGGACAGAGGCGCGGTCGATGCGGCGGCAGTCATGATCGCCGAGATCGATTGGAATGCCGTTCGCCTGCTGCCGATCTCCGGCCGGTCGCTGTTCGAGCCGCTGATGCGGCATACAGGCAGCCATCAGGCTCTGAACGAGGGAGATGGCATCGATCTCAAGGAGCTGATCAAAGGGAAATCGGAAGAGGAGGCTCAGGCCGTCCTGCATGCGCTCGTCGCTGCGGAGATTGCTGCCATCCTGCGCGTGACCGAAGACACGGTGACGCCTGACAAGGTGTTGAAGGATATCGGGCTCGATAGCCTGATGGCCATGGAGCTCGGCATGAGCTTCCAGCAGAAGACCGGCTTCGATATTCCTTTGAGCGGCGTAGGCGAGGGCACGACCGTGGGCGATGTCGTCAGTCGCTTGCGTGATCGAGTCATGAATCGCAGTGGTGATGATGCTAGTGGTGACGCGGCCGGAGACGAGGTGGTCGAGCGTCTGGCGCGCAGCCATGCCTCAGACCAGGAAAAAAGGGCCGTCCAGTGACCACGTATAATGCCGATGATGGCAATCCGGCGGAGCGGAAGAAAAGCAAGTTGCTCGAACAGATGCGCAGAGTTGGCGAATCCTCCGGCCGCAATCGGACCGAACGGTTGAACCGGCAGCCGCAGGCACAGCCGCGCCAGGTGACGCGCTTCGAGGATCTGCCGGAATACAAGCGCGTCGCAACGCAGCGCATCGCGGGAGAATTGCTTGGCGTTGCCAATCCCTTCTACCGGTCGCACGATGTCGCCGCGGGCGCGACGACCCGCATCGGCGGCCGCGAGTTCGTCAATTTTGCTTCTTATGACTATCTGGCGACCAATACCGATCCGCATGTTGCCGCACGTGCCAAGGAAGCGATCGACCGCTTTGGAATTTCGGCTTCGGCGAGTCGCCTCGTGGCAGGAGAGCGGCCTGATCACGTCGAGCTCGAGCGCAGGCTTGCCGCAGTCTATGGCGTCGATGCCGCTGTCTGCTTCGTCAGCGGCTATCTGACCAATGTCGCCGCGATCAGCTGCCTGATGGGGCCGCAGGATCTCGTGATCCACGACGAATTCATTCACAACAGTGCGCTTGCCGGCATCAAGCTTTCCGGCGCGGCACGCCGGCTGTTTCAGCATAATGATGTCGACAGCCTCGAAAATATCCTGAAGACGCTCTCATCGGATTTTCGGCGCATCCTCGTCATCGTCGAAGGCATCTATTCGATGGATGGCGATATTGCCGACCTTCCCGCCCTCCTGGAATTAAGGGCGCGCTACGGGTTTTGGCTGATGGTCGACGAAGCGCATGCGCTTGGCATTCTGGGCCAGACGGGCCGTGGCACGTTCGAGCATTTCGATCTCGATCCGCGTGATGTCGATATCTGGATGGGCACGTTGTCGAAGACGACCTCCAGCTGTGGCGGCTATATTGCCGGCAGCAGTGCACTTGCCGATATTCTGAAAGCGGAAGCCGGCGGTTTCGTCTATAGCGTCGGTCTCTCACCGGTTCTCGCCGCCGCCGCCATTGCTGGCCTCGATATCCTCGAATCCGAACCGGACCGAACCGAACGCCTCAGGCGCAACGGCCATCTTTTTCTCGAAGAAGCAGAGGCGGCGGGCCTCGATACCGGCCTCAGCATGGGCCATTCGGTGGTGCCTGTGATCGTCGGCGATTCGCTTCGTGCGGCGCAGCTTTCGAACGACCTGCTCGCCGAAGGCATCAATGTGCTGCCTATCATCCATCCGGCGGTGCCGGAAGGCATGGCGCGGCTCCGCTTCTTCATTACCTGCAATCACACCGAGGAACAGATCCGGCGGGCGGTCACGCTCACGGCCGAAAAACTCAAGAGTTTGGAGGACCGCAATTTCGGTCTTGCCTCGCTGGATATGGACAAGATGATGCAGCTGCTGCCCCTGGCTCAGGCTCCAGGCGGCTCATAAGTTCCGGGCGGTCGTCTCATGCACGTTATCGTCACGGGAGGTTCAAGCGGAATTGGTCTGGCGGTAGCGAAGCTTTATGCGGCCAGGGGCGCTCGAGTTTCGCTTCTTGCCCGCGATGTGGGGCGGCTCGAAGCGGCACGCGCCGAAATCGCAGCGCTTCCCGGTGTCGACGGCGCCTTCATCCGAACGACTTCCGCTGATGTGGCCTCGGCCGAACAGACCGCGGAGGCGGTAAAGCTTTGCGAGGCGTCCTTCGGTCCCTGTGATATCCTCATAACTTCTGCGGGTATCGTCGAGCCCTTCACCTTCGATGCGATGCCGACGTCGGTCTTCGATGAGCAGATCTCCATCAATGTCCTTGGGACGGCCAATGCGGTTCGCGCTGTTTATAAAGGCATGAAAAGCCGGCGCGGCGGCCGGATCATGATGATCTCTTCAGGCGCTGCCTTGATCGGTATCTTCGGCTACACCGCCTATTGCGCATCCAAATCTGCGTTGGAGGGTTTTGCCGAAGCGTTGAGTGCCGAGGCTGGTGCTTCGGGCGTAAAGATTTCGATCTGCTTTCCGCCCGATACGATGACGCCGCAATATCGCCGAGAAATCTCTCTCAGACCTCGCGAGGCGGAGGTGGTGATGGGGGCCGTCAAACCCTGGAGTGCGGAGGCGGTCGCGGCAAAAATCGTTGACGGTCTGGATCGCGGCAAGCAGAGAATCCATTTCGGATTTTCGCTGACGGCGCTTGCATTTTTCGGACCATTGATAAAACCGCCGCTACTATGGTGGTTTTCGCGCAAGACGCGAAAAATATTTGGTGGGGAGGGGGATCGCGGTCTTGCCGATACCGCCGAGCAAGGCTTTGATAGCGATAAGTAATACGAAACAACTACCGGTGTTGCGCTGTCGGTGAAACACGTGCAAGAGAAGGTAAGTCAGGGAATTGGCGGCCCGGTCCTCGCGGATATGAGAAATATCATAGAGGCGGCGGGCATTTGGATGGCGCAATCTTGAAGCTTCATGATTTTCCAGTTCTTTTGACGCTTGCCTGCTTCGCGTTTTCCTGCGTCATCGTCCTGCTAACCGATCCCTTCGCCATGCCGGCTGCCGTCACCGTCGAAAATCGCCCGAAAAGAAGCTGGCGGCGGGTAGTCTGTGACTGGGTGGCCAGGATTCCGGTCATCATATTGATCTATGTCGCCTTCTTCGCCATTTCCTGGCGCCCGCTCTATAGCACGCAGGCTGTCATCAGTTTCTTCGTCATCTTCACGGGCATATCGAGGGCGAAGTTCGAGTTTATCCGTGAGCCTCTGGTTTTTTCGGATATCGCGCTGGTCGTGGATGTTTTCAAATACAAGGAGATCTTCTACGCGACCTCGCTGAACATCGTCTTTTGGATCATCGCCTTCGCTTATGTTTTCGGCCTCAGCGGCCTTTACATGTATCTCGAGCCATCGGTTTTGCCGGCGTCGAACCAATTGTTATGGGTCCTGCTGATGTTGGTTGTCGCCTTCATGCCATGGCTCGCGCTGTTCAGCAGGGTCGTCAGCGAGCCGGTCTGCCGTTTCACACAGAAGTTTCTCGGCAAGGTTGACGTAAAGATCGACACGGTGCGGTTCGGCACTTTCGCCTCCGTCGTCTTTCATTTCGTCATCTGGGTCGGTGTCCGGCGCGAGGCGATCGTCTCGGAATTGTCCGGGCGCTTCATGTCGGCGCTTCAGGAGCTTTGGGAGCATGGTGAAGACGAACCGCTCATCGTCGTCTGGCAATCCGAATCCTTCATCGACCTTAGACATTTCGGCGTCGACAATATCAAGCTTCCCAATCTCGACCGCCTGCGTGAGCAGGCCGCGCAATGGGGCCGCATGACCAGCGTCTTCGAGGGTGGTTATACGCTGCGAACCGAATTTGCCGTCTTGAGCGGGCTGCTGCCCGAAAATGTGCATATCGATGCCAGCTACCCCTATCTGCGCGCCAGCCACTATAAGGATGTGGTCTGGCCGGCGCGGCTGAAGAAGGCGGGCTGGAAAACGCAGTTCATCCATCCCTACGATAAAACGTTCTTCCTTCGCCACAAGGCGTTGCCGCAGCTCGGCTTCGACCGGATGATGATGCTGGACGAGTTCGATCACAATCCGGAACGCGATGGCCCCTATGTCAGCGATCTCTCGCTGACCAAGAGTGTGATTCGGACGATCGACGACGACGGCGTGGGCAAGAATTTCCTCTTCGTTGCATCCATGGCGAATCATGGCCCCTGGGAGCCGGGCCGCTGTGGCGACCTCGTCAATCCGGTGGATATCTATGGCGAGCTCCTGATGCGCGCCGATCATGCGCTCGGCAATCTCGCCCATCACCTCGACAGGCTGGATCGCCCGGTCTGGCTGCTCTTCTATGGTGATCATGCGCCCTTGCTGAAAGCCTTTGCCGATCCTTTCCCCGATCCGCGCACCGATTACGTCATCGTTCCGCTAGGCCGCGCGCGCGCCCATTCGCAAAAGCCGCAGCCTCCGCAGGAAGAGGCGCCCTGGAATCTGATCGGCACATTGCTGCACTATGCCGGGCTTGCCACCGAGGTCGCGGAATGATGCCCAGCGGGGAAGGGGTCACGCGCCCGCGCGTCTTCCTCTTCCTGCAGGGTCCATCCTCGCCTTTGTTCGTCGAGACTGCCAGGATATTGGAAAAGGCTGGCGGCCGCTGCATCCGCATCAACCTGAATGCCGGGGACTGGATTTCTTGGCGCTGCCGCGGCGCCTCCAATTATCGCGGCAACTTTGCCGGATGGCGCGCCTATGTCAGAGAGCGAATCGAGGCCGAGAACGTCACCGACCTGATCCTGCACGGCGAGGAGCGCCCCTACCATAAGATTGCCATCGAGGAGGCGCGGCGTGCCGGCGTTACCGTCAATGTCGTCGAGATGGGATATTTGCGGCCGGACTGGGTGACGCTCGAGCGAGATGGCCTCTCCTCAAATTCGCACTTTCCGGCCGATCCTGCCCATATATTGAAAGCAGCGTCCAAGCTGCCGGAGCCGGATTGGAAGCGCCGTTACAATCAGACTTTCCTGGCGGAAGCCCTTTACGATCTTGCCTATTATCTCCCGACCGTCTTTCTGCGGTTCCTCTATCCAGGCTACCGGCGGCACGGACTCTACCATCCGCTAATGGAATATGCCGGCTGGCTGAGGAAACTTCCTTTCAGGGGCAGGAGGGCACGAGAGGCAGAGGGTGTGATCGAGGATCTGATTGCCGCCGGCAAGCGCTTCTTCGTTTATCCGCTGCAGCTTCAGACCGATTTTCAGTTGCGAGCGCACTCGCCCTTCCATCAGCAGCAAGATGCTATCCAGTCGATTCTTCGTTCCTTCGCGGAGTATGCGGCACCCGACGCGCATCTCGTCCTCAAGCTGCATCCGCTCGATCACGGGCTGGTGGATTGGCGCGGCTATGTCGATCGCATCGGCGCCTCATGTGGATTGTCTGCTCGCATTCATCTGATCGATGGTGGCAATCTCGATCGGTTGATTGCCGCCAGCCAGGGCATGGTGACGGTCAACTCGACGGCGGCGCTTTCCGCGCTGCAGGCTGGGAAGCCGGTCAAAGCGCTGGGAGCAGCGATCTACGATATAGATGGTTTGAGCGATCAAGGTAGCCTGGATCGATTCTGGTGCGAGCCGATCCCGCCGTCGCCGGAGCTATGCAGCGCATTCTTTCGCCTGCTGGCCGCGGCGGTACAGGTACGCGGCAACTTTTGCTCCGGGGAGGGCGCACGCGCCGCCGCCGCGCAGATCGCGGAGAGATTGTTGTCGCGGACGGTCAACCTGCCGGATGCCTACATCGAGCCGCCGCCAAGGCAGCGACCGATAAAATTTCATGTGCCGTAATGAAGGTACAAGGAGATGGAAGAGGAATTGTTGCCCCTGTGAGGGTCTTCAGGCTGAAATTGACAACGAGGCCACTTACATGTGGACTGACACGGAACTCAGCGCAGCGATTCGACACTGGGAATGAATGTGGATAACGGTTTGCCGGGAGCAAACGCTATGGATGACAGCAAGATGGAACGATTCATGTTGAAGGAGCTGCTTGTTATCATAGCAGCCCTCGTGCTTGTTTCCGTCGTGCTTCTGGCCGTCATCATTCTCGGCAACTACTGAGCCACAGGTGTCGGGCGCACAAAGGCGCTCATCGCGATTGCTGTCTACAGCCGCCGATCATTCGAACTGACAATCAAATATGTAAAGAATGGTGGGCGATGAGAGACTCGAACTCCCGACATCCTCGGTGTAAACGAGGCGCTCTACCAACTGAGCTAATCGCCCTTCTGCAAAGCGGGTCATTTGCCCGCCGCGTTCGGTGGCCGTGATCTATGCGGAACGACGACAAACCGCAAGAGTGTTTGTGAAGATTTTTTGATTTTTTTGAATTTTACACCTCTTTGATCGTGGTCATCCACATGAGCGGATGGGAGGCTGCCCGATTGGTTCCATGCATATCATGCGTTGGTGAAATGCGCGGGGCGGGAACCTGCCATGTGAAATCGAGAGGACCGAAAATTGCGGGAGTGCTTGTCCAAAACAATTCGCATTCTGTCATCGATTTGTATTCAAACCTGCTTGACACCCAAACACGAACCCCGTAGTTAGCCGCTCATCGAACGGCGAGGGCCGCTTTGATGGTGCGGAAGCATCTGGAATGCTTGAAATGAAATGCGGGTGTAGCTCAGTCGGTTAGAGTGCCGGCCTGTCACGCCGGAGGTCGCGGGTTCGAGCCCCGTCACTCGCGCCATTTCGAGGCAAATTTCAGATCTGCATCGGCTGAAAGGCCAAACAATGCGCGGGTGTAGCTCAGTCGGTTAGAGTGCCGGCCTGTCACGCCGGAGGTCGCGGGTTCGAGCCCCGTCACTCGCGCCATTCTCTCCAAGCCCTTACAATCAAACATCAATTTATTGCGATTGCGAAGGAGACTTTTCGCGCCAGCGCTGATTTGTCGCGTTGCAGTCGCAACACATTGATATCTACCGCTCGATAGTACCCTAACAGACAGATTCAAAAGGCTTGCGCGCGCGCTCCGGCTGCGCTAACCACGGCTCTGTTGCAACGCTCTTTCGCTTGCTGGGCATTTGCTCAGATGCGCCGCCCCGGCGCTGACGCAAGCAGGGATGGACATGATGACTGGACTGCTCAGTTCCTATATTCCGATAGCGATTTTCATTGGTATTGCCGTGGTAATCGGCCTGGCGCTGTTGATCACGCCGTTTGCCGTCGCCTTCAAGGCGCCTGACTCGGAAAAGCTGTCGGCTTACGAATGCGGCTTCAATGCATTCGATGACGCCCGCATGAAGTTCGATATCCGCTTCTATCTCGTATCGATTCTCTTCATCATCTTCGATCTGGAAGTCGCCTTCCTTTTTCCGTGGGCCGTATCCTTCGGCGCCATCGGCTGGTTCGGGTTCTGGTCGATGATGGTGTTCCTCGCGGTGCTGACCATCGGCTTTATCTATGAATGGAAGAAGGGAGCCCTGGAATGGGAGTAGCCCCAAGCAACACGACGCTCGTGGCGCCGCAGCCGAAGGGGATCATCGATCCCGCAACCGGCCGGCCGGTCGGCAGCAACGATCCGTTCTTCGGCGAAATCAACAATGAGCTCGCCGACAAGGGTTTTCTGGTCACCTCCACCGACGAGCTGATCAACTGGGCCCGTACCGGCTCCTTGATGTGGATGACTTTCGGACTTGCCTGCTGCGCTGTCGAGATGATGCAGGTTTCCATGCCGCGTTATGACGTGGAGCGCTTCGGTTTTGCGCCGCGCGCTTCGCCGCGCCAGTCCGACGTCATGATCGTCGCCGGCACGCTCACGAACAAGATGGCGCCCGCGCTGCGCAAGGTCTACGACCAGATGCCCGAGCCGCGTTATGTCATCTCGATGGGTTCCTGCGCCAACGGCGGCGGCTACTATCACTATTCCTATTCCGTCGTTCGCGGATGCGACCGTGTCGTTCCGATCGACATCTATATTCCGGGCTGTCCTCCCACGGCGGAGGCACTGCTTTACGGCGTGCTTTTGCTGCAGAAGAAGATCCGGCGCACCGGCACGATCGAACGGTAAGGCAGGGGACAAGGTACTATGAGTGAAGCCCTGAACGAACTCGCCGCCTACCTCACGGAAGTTCGCAGCGCCCTGATTTCCTCGAGCGAGATCAAGTACGGCGAGCTGACCGTGACGACGACGACCGAAAACGTTATCGCCCTGCTGACTTTTCTGCGTGACGACGCCAAGTGCGGCTTCGTCAACATGACGGATATTTGCGGCGTCGACTGGCCGCAGCGCGCCGAGCGTTTTGATGTGGTATACCATCTGCTGTCGCCCAAGAAGAACCTGCGCATTCGCGTCAAGGTTCCTGTCGGCGAAGATCAGCCCGTTCCCTCCGCCTGCGGCGTCTATCCCGGTGCTGATTGGTTCGAGCGTGAAACCTGGGACATGTACGGCGTTCTCTTCACCGGCCACCCGGATCTGCGCCGCCTGCTGACGGACTACGGCTTCGAAGGCCATCCGCTGCGCAAGGATTTCCCGACGACCGGTTTCGTCGAGGTTCGTTATGACGACGCCGCCAAGCGCGTTGTCTACGAGCCGGTGGAACTGAAGCAGGAATTCCGCAACTTCGACTTTTTGTCTCCATGGGAGGGCACCGATTATGTGCTGCCCGGCGACGAGAAGGCGAAGGCATAATTTGATGGCGTGTGGCGGGCTTTCCAGCCTGCCATCCTCTGACATTCTGAAAACGCGAGCATCGCCGCCATGACAGAACATAACGTTCGCAACTTCAACATCAATTTCGGCCCGCAGCATCCGGCTGCGCACGGCGTTTTGCGTCTTGTCCTCGAATTGGACGGCGAAATTGTGGAACGCGTCGATCCGCATATCGGCCTGCTGCATCGCGGCACTGAAAAGCTGATCGAATCGAAGACCTATCTTCAGGCTGTTCCTTATTTCGACCGCCTCGACTATGTCGCGCCGATGAACCAGGAGCACGCTTACGCGCTGGCCGTCGAAAAGCTGCTCGGCATCGATATTCCGATCCGCGGTCAGCTGATCCGCGTGCTCTATTCGGAAATCGGCCGTATCCTGTCGCATCTCCTCAACGTCACGACGCAGGCCATGGACGTCGGCGCGCTGACGCCGCCGCTTTGGGGCTTCGAAGAGCGCGAAAAGCTGATGGTGTTCTATGAGCGTGCCTCCGGTTCACGCATGCACGCAGCTTATGTCCGTCCGGGCGGCGTTCACCAGGACCTGCCTGAAAAGCTCGTTCAGGATATCGGCGACTGGTGCGATCCCTTCCTGAAGGCGCTGGATGACATCGACGATCTTCTGACCGGCAACCGCATCTTCAAGCAGCGTAACGTCGATATCGGCGTCGTGTCGCTGGAAGACTGTTGGGCCTGGGGCTTCTCCGGCGTCATGGTCCGCGGCTCCGGTGCTGCCTGGGACTTGCGCAAGGCGCAGCCTTACGAATGCTATTCCGATCTCGAATTCGACATTCCGATCGGCAAGAACGGCGACTGTTACGACCGTTACCTCATCCGCATGATCGAAATGCGCGAATCTGTCCGCATCATGAAGCAGTGCGTCAATCGCCTGCTCGGCGATGCCAAGACCGGACCGGTTTCGTCGCTGGATGGTAAGGTCGTTCCGCCGAAGCGTGGCGAGATGAAGCGCTCCATGGAAGCGCTGATCCACCATTTCAAGCTTTACACCGAAGGCTATCACGTGCCGGCTGGCGAGGTTTACGCGGCTGTCGAAGCGCCGAAGGGCGAGTTCGGCGTCTATCTCGTCTCGGACGGTTCCAACAAGCCGTATCGCTGCAAGATCCGCGCGCCGGGCTATGCGCATCTGCAGGCCATGGACTTCATGTGCCGCGGCCACCAGCTTGCCGACGTCGCGGCCGTGCTCGGCTCGCTCGATATCGTGTTCGGTGAGGTGGATCGTTGATGCGAGCCTGGCAGGTCCTCATTCCAGCGCTTCTCGTCGCCTGCGGTGCTTCGGCACAGCAGACCGGCAAGACGCAGGGCTTGCCGAGCATCAACCTGCAGAATTCGAATTCGATCAATTCGAATTCTGCGAAAGGTGGAAGTGAGGTTGCGTCGGGCGGAGATTCGACCATGGGTGACCTCCTTTCCCGCGGTTACGAGATCAAGGCCGCTGTGCCGAATGGCGGCAAGTTTGTTGTGTTTATGCAGAAAGACCAGTCGGCCTATGCCTGCGAATTCTCGTCCCTGACGAATACGCGGTGTGGGTCCTTAAACTGAGATAAGGCGTGAAAGATGTCCGTTCGTCGACTAGCCGAAGATCAATTCCAGCCTGCCGCCTTTGCCTTCAATGCGGAGAATGCGGTCTGGGCTGAAAAGACGATCCAGAAATATCCTGATGGTCGTCAGCAATCCGCGATCATCCCTCTGATGATGCGTGCGCAGGAACAGGAAGGCTGGGTCACCAAGGCGGCTATCGAAACGATCGCTGATATGCTCGACATGGCCTATATCCGCGCGCTCGAAGTCGCGACCTTCTATACGCAGTTCCAGCTGCACCCTGTCGGTACCCGCGCCCACGTCCAGGTCTGCGGCACGACGCCCTGCATGCTGCGCGGTGCCGAGGGGCTGATCAAGGTCTGCAAGAGCCGGATCAACGATCACGCTTTCGAGCGCAACGCCGACGGCACGCTCTCCTGGGAAGAAGTCGAATGTCAGGGCGCCTGCGTCAACGCACCGATGGTGGTGATCGGCAAGGATACCTACGAGGATCTGACGCCGGCACGTCTCGAAGAGATTATCGATGCGTTCGCCGCAGGCAAGGGCCATGAGATTCAGACCGGCCCGCAGATCGATCGCGTTTTCTCCGCTCCGGAAGGCGGCTTGACGTCGCTGCTTTCGGATGAGGCGAAGGCAAAGAGTGTTGCAAGCAAGACGGCTAAGGCCACCGCTGACGCCGTATCGGTCCCGCCGTCGGAAGCCGGCCGCGCGAAAAGCACGGACGCCGAAACCAATCCCAGCCTGAAGACGCCGGCAACGGCGCCAAAGGAAGCGGCAAAGAATGCCAAGGCAGCCGAAACGCAGCCGCTTTCGGGCACTGCAGCTGCGGAGCCCGTTACAGGGAAGCCGTCGCTCGACGACAAGGATCGTCCCGCCGGTATTGAAAGACCAGCGCAGCCGGACAATCTGCAGCTCATTTCAGGCGTTGGCCCGAAGATCGAAGGGACCTTGCATGAGCTCGGCATCTTCACCTTCGCGCAGATCGCAAGCTGGAATGAGGCCGAGCGCCGCTGGGTCGATGGCTATCTGAATTTCAAGGGCCGGATCGAACGTGACGACTGGGTCAGGCAGGCTGAGGCACTCGCTAAGGGTGGCGAAGCGGAATATATCAAGGTCTTCGGCAAGAAGCCGCGGTAAGAGGTGAAGCATGTTACAGGATCAAGATCGCATCTTTACCAATATCTACGGCCTCAAGGATAAATCCCTCAAGGGCGCGATGTCGCGCGGCCATTGGGACGGCACCAAGCAAATCCTCGAAAAGGGCCGTGACTGGATCATCAACGAGATGAAGGCTTCTGGCCTTCGCGGCCGTGGGGGCGCAGGCTTCCCGACCGGCCTCAAGTGGTCCTTCATGCCGAAGGAAAGCGATGGCCGCCCGCATTATCTCGTCGTCAACGCCGACGAGTCCGAGCCGGGCACCTGCAAGGACCGCGATATCATGCGCCACGATCCGCATACGCTGATCGAAGGCTGCGTCATCGCCGGTTTCGCTATGGGTGCGAACACCGCATACATTTACGTTCGCGGTGAATACATGCGCGAGCGCGAAGCTCTGCAGGCTGCTATCGATGAATGCTACGATGCTGGATTGCTGGGCAAAAACAACAAGCTCGGCTGGGATTTTGACGTTTTCGTTCATCACGGCGCCGGCGCCTATATCTGCGGTGAAGAAACCGCGCTGCTCGAAAGCCTGGAAGGCAAGAAGGGCCAGCCGCGCCTGAAGCCGCCATTCCCTGCCAATATGGGTCTCTATGGCTGCCCGACGACCGTCAACAACGTCGAATCCATCGCCGTTGCACCGACGATCCTGCGTCGCGGCGCCGGTTGGTTCTCGTCCTTTGGCCGTCCGAACAATGTCGGCACGAAGCTGTTCATGCTCTCGGGTCACGTCAACCGTCCCTGCACGGTCGAGGAGACGATGGGCATCACCTTCCGCGAGCTGGTCGAAAAGCATGGCGGCGGCATTCGCGGCGGCTGGGATAACCTGCTTGCCGTCATCCCCGGCGGCGCATCGTGCCCGGTCGTTCCGGCTGCCGACATCATCGACTGCCCGATGGATTTCGACGGCCTTCGCGAAGTCAAGTCGTCCTTCGGCACGGCTGCGGCGATCGTCATGGACAAGTCGACCGACATCATCAAGGCGATTGCCCGCATATCGGCCTTCTTCAAGCATGAAAGCTGCGGCCAGTGTACGCCGTGCCGCGAAGGCACCGGCTGGATGTGGCGTGTTCTCGAGCGTATGGCTCGCGGTAACGCGCAGAAGCGCGAGATCGACATGCTGTTCCAGGTGACGAAGCAGATCGAAGGTCATACCATCTGTGCACTCGGCGACGCAGCCGCATGGCCGGTTCAGGGCCTGATCCGCAATTTCCGTCCCGAGATCGAAAAGCGCATCGACCAGTACACCGCCAACGCGACGAGCCACGGCGCGGTTCTGGAAGCAGCCGAGTAAGGATCGAAGATGGCGAAGACCAACGATATCAGGCAGGAAAGCGGAGCGACCAATCGTGCATCGGCCGATCTTGGCCACGCCGCTGCTGATATGTTTGGGAACGCGCCGATCATGCCGATCCATCCGCTGATGGCCCATCCGGCCGCGGCCATTGCTGCCGCGACCGCAATCGGTTTCGGCTTTACCTCGCAACTGGCCGGCGCGTTTCTTGGTGCTTTCCAGGGGGCCGTTGAAGCGACCACCAAACTGGCCGAAGCACTGGAAGACGAAAAGCATCAGGCTGAAGTTGCTGCGAAGCCGACTGCTGCGAATGGCGGGGCAGGGGACGCAAAGCCTGTAAAGGCAGCGACCGTTGCCAAGGCAGCTGCGCCGAAGCCAGTCGCACCGAAGCCGGCTGCCAAGCAGAAGGCGGTTGGCGTAAAGAAGGCTGAGCCGAAGCCTGTGGTTGCCGCGCCCAAGGCCGCAACGACAACTGCAAAGAAGACGGCGAAGGCTGAAGCCGCTGCGCCGGCTGCTGCAAAGAAGGTTGAAGTTGCCGCACCGGTTGCGGCCAAGCCGGCCCCTGCGCGCGGTCGCAAGGCGGCCGAGAAGGTTGACGACCTGAAGCGGATTTCCGGCGTCGGTCCCAAGCTGGAGCAAGTGCTGAACGGACGTGGCATCAAGCGGTTCGCCGATATCGCCGCCTGGAGCGATGCCGATATCGAGCGGATCGATGGCGAGCTCGGTTTCGAAGGTCGCATCCGCCGCGATGACTGGGTTGGCCAGGCAAAGGCGCTGCTGCCGAAGGGGCGGAGTTGAGATTTTTCTTCGGCTGCTCGCGGCCGGGAAGGGTAAATGAAGGCGGTTGAGATAATTGCGGAGATGCCCGCGATATTTCGGCCGTAAAGCCGGTCTTGCGGGGACAAGGCTCGGCGAAGCTTATTGTGAGCAAACCGGTGCTATCAGGCGTTTGAGCCGCCCCGATGGCAATCCGGTTTGCGATCATGAAATTGTCTGCGGCCAGGTTGGGCTGGAGACGTGATATAGGACTGAGTGGACGATGGCTAAACTGAAGATTGACGGTAAAGAGATCGAAGTTCCGGATCACTACACGCTTATCCAGGCGTGCGAGGAAGCCGGCGCCGAAGTCCCGCGCTTCTGCTTCCATGAACGACTGTCGGTGGCCGGCAATTGCCGCATGTGCCTCGTAGAGGTGAAGGGTGGCCCGCCGAAGCCGCAGGCATCCTGTGCCATGGGCGTTCGCGATATTCGTGGCGGCCCGAACGGCGAGCTTCCGGAAGTCTTCACCAACACGCCGATGGTCAAGAAGGCCCGGGAAGGCGTGATGGAATTCCTGCTGATCAATCACCCGCTGGATTGCCCGATCTGCGACCAGGGTGGAGAATGCGACCTGCAGGACCAGGCCATGGCCTTCGGTATCGATAGCTCGCGCTATCAGGAAGACAAGCGCGCCGTCGAAGACAAATATATCGGCCCGCTCGTCAAGACCGTGATGAACCGCTGCATCCACTGCACGCGTTGCGTCCGCTTCACGACCGAAGTTGCCGGCATTTCCGAACTCGGCCTTATCGGCCGCGGTGAAGATGCGGAAATCACCACCTATCTCGAGCAGGCGATGACCTCCGAGCTGCAGGGCAACGTCGTTGACCTTTGCCCGGTCGGTGCGCTGACCTCGAAGCCCTTCGCTTTCACGGCTCGTCCGTGGGAACTGAACAAGACCGAATCGATCGACGTCATGGACGCGCTCGGCTCGGCGATCCGCGTCGATACCCGCGGCCGCGAAGTCATGCGCGTGCTGCCCCGCGTCAACGAGCAGATCAACGAAGAATGGATCTCCGACAAGACCCGCTTCATCTGGGACGGCCTGAAGACCCAGCGCCTCGACAAGCCCTATGTTCGCAAGGACGGCCGCCTGCAGCCGGCAAGCTGGAGCGACGCTTTCGCCGCCATCAAGTCGGCAGTTTCGGCCACCAGCGGCGACAAGATCGGCGCGATCGCCGGCGATCTCGCCTCGGTCGAGGAAATGTATGCCCTCGGCGAGTTGCTGAAGTCGCTGGGATCGGAGAATCTCGACTGTCGCCAGGACGGGACGGCGCTTGATCCGTCGCTTGGCCGTGCAAGCTACATCTTTAACCCGAGCATCCAGGGCATCGAAGCCGCCGACGCGCTGCTGATCGTCGGCGCCAATCCGCGCTTCGAGGCTGCCGTGCTGAATTCGCGCATCCGCAAGCGCTGGCGCCGCGGCAAGTTCCCGATCGGCGTGATCGGCGAAGCTGCAGATCTTCGCTACTCCTATGACTATCTTGGCGCTGGCCCGGATACGCTTGCCGATCTCGTCAGCGGCTCGCACAGCTTCGCCGACGTGTTGAAGAATGCTCAGAAGCCGATGATCATCATCGGCCAGGGTGCTCTGATCCGCGAAGACGGTGCCGAAGTTCTGGCAAATGCCGCCAAACTCGCTGCCGCCGTTGGCGTCGTCAAGGAAGACTGGAACGGCTTTGCCGTGCTGCACACGGCAGCCGCGCGTGTCGGCGGCCTGGACCTAGGCTTCGTGCCGGGCGCAAAGGGCGTCAATGCCGCTACCATGCTGTCCTCGATGGACGTCCTCTTCCTGCTGGGCGCCGATGAACTCGACTTCAGCCGCAAGGGCGCGAAGTTCACTGTTTATATCGGCTCGCATGGCGATAATGGCGCTCAGAACGCCGATGTCATCCTTCCAGCGGCCGCCTACACCGAAAAGTCGGGCACCTGGGTCAACACCGAAGGCCGCGTCCAGATGGGCAACCGCGCCGGTTTCGCACCAGGTGACGCCCGCGAGGACTGGGCGATCATCCGTGCTCTTTCCGACGTGCTCGGCAAGAAGCTTCCCTTTGATTCGCTGAGGGAATTGCGCGCCAAGCTCTATGCAGCCTACCCGCATTTCGCCGGGATCGACGAGATTGCCGAAGGCGATAGCGCCCAAATTGCCGCACTTGCGAAAAAAGCCGGCGCGATGGGCAAATCGGCATTTGCTTCGCCGATCAAAGACTTCTATTTGACGAACCCGATAACGCGCGCGTCGGCTGTCATGGCCGAATGCTCGGCATTGGCCCGCAACAATTTCCGCGTTGCGGCAGAGTAAGGGCAGAGGACTATGGATTCATTCGTTTCGACCTATCTCTGGCCGGCGCTGATCATGATCGGCCAGTCTCTGCTGCTCCTGGTCTGCCTGCTGATCTTCATCGCCTACATTCTGCTTGCCGACCGCAAGATCTGGGCAGCCGTCCAGCTGCGCCGCGGCCCGAACGTCGTCGGCCCCTTCGGTCTGTTCCAGTCCTTCGCTGACTTGCTGAAGTTCATGTTCAAGGAGCCGATCATTCCGGCCGGTGCCAACAAGACCGTGTTCCTGCTGGCTCCGCTGGTTTCCGTGGTGTTGGCACTGTCGACCTGGGCCGTCGTGCCTGTCGCGCAGAACTGGGTCGTCGCCGATATCAACGTCGGCATCCTCTACATTCTGGCGATCTCGTCGCTTGAAGTTTACGGCATCATCATGGGCGGCTGGGCTTCGAATTCGAAGTATCCGTTCCTCGGCGCGCTCCGTTCGGCGGCGCAGATGGTGTCCTATGAAGTCTCGATCGGTCTCGTCATCGTTACCGTACTGCTCTGTGTCGGTTCGCTGAACCTGACGGATATCGTGCTGTCGCAGCAGACCGGCCTCGGCACCAAGCTCGGCCTGCCTGCCTCGTTCCTCGACTGGCACTGGCTGTCGCTGTTCCCGATGTTCATCGTTTTCTTCATTTCGGCTCTGGCTGAAACGAACCGTCCGCCCTTCGACCTTCCGGAAGCGGAATCGGAGCTGGTTGCCGGCTTCATGGTCGAATACGGCTCTTCGCCTTACATGATGTTCATGCTTGGCGAATATGCCGCGGTCGTCCTGATGTGCTCGCTGACGACGATCCTCTTCCTCGGCGGCTGGCTGCCCCCGGTCGATATCTGGATCCTGAACTGGGTTCCGGGCATCATCTGGTTCCTGCTGAAGTCGTGCTTTGTGTTCTTCATGTTCGCGATGGTGAAGGCCTTCGTGCCGCGCTACCGCTATGACCAGCTCATGCGCCTTGGCTGGAAGGTTTTCCTGCCGCTGTCGCTCGCCATGGTCGTTATCGTTGCATTCGTGCTGAAGCTGACGGGATGGGCATGATGATGTCGATCCTCGCTTCAAGCAGATTTGGAGGTTGAAGATGGCCGGAATTTCCAACGCCGTCAGCTCGCTGTTCCTCAAGGAATTTGTCGGCGCATTCTTTTTGTCGATGCGTTACTTTTTCAAGCAGAAGGCAACGATCAATTACCCCTTCGAAAAGGGGCCGGTCAGCCCGCGCTTCCGCGGCGAACATGCTCTGCGCCGTTATCCCAACGGCGAAGAGCGCTGCATCGCCTGCAAGCTCTGCGAAGCCATCTGTCCTGCCCAGGCCATCACCATCGAGGCCGGGCCGCGCCGCAACGACGGCACCCGCCGCACGGTGCGTTACGACATCGACATGGTGAAGTGCATCTATTGCGGCTTCTGCCAGGAAGCCTGCCCGGTCGACGCCATCGTCGAAGGGCCGAACTTCGAATTCGCCACCGAGACCCGCGAAGAGCTCTACTTCGACAAGGCGCGGCTTTTGGACAATGGCG
The DNA here is from genome assembly GCF_002277895.1 of Rhizobium sp. 11515TR. Lineage (NCBI taxonomy): Bacteria > Pseudomonadati > Pseudomonadota > Alphaproteobacteria > Hyphomicrobiales > Rhizobiaceae > Rhizobium > Rhizobium sp. 11515TR. The sequence goes on from NZ_CP022998.1 coordinate 2,055,954, forward strand.
ACCGCTGGGAACGCGAAATCGCACGCAATATCGCGATCGATTCGCCGTACCGTTGAGCGGAGTTTTGAATATGTCGTGACAGGCGGTTGATTATCGCCGTCGCGGTTGAATCTAGACCGGGGCTTTGCAGGACCTATCGTCCGGCCGAGCTCCATCGGGCAGGGAAACTCCCGGCTGCCCGGGGGAAGACGAAAAAGGCACCAACATGGGTCTGCAGGCTCTTTTTTTCTACATCTTCGCCTTTGTCGCTGTGGCGTCGGCGTTCATGGTCATCTCGGCGCGGAATCCGGTCCATTCGGTCCTGTTCCTCATCCTGGTTTTCTTCAACGCGGCCGGCCTCTTCCTCCTGATGGGGGCTGAATTCCTGGCGATGATCCTGCTGGTCGTTTATGTCGGCGCCGTGGCGGTTCTCTTCCTTTTCGTCGTCATGATGCTCGATATCGACTTCTCCGAGCTCAGGGCCGGAATTCTGGAATACGCACCGATCGGCGCGCTGATCGGCGTTATCTTGGCGGCCGAGCTGATCGTCGTCATCGGCGGCAGCGTCATCTCGCCGACCGTTGCCAAGACCGTCGCGATGCCGATCCCGGCTCTGACGCAGCGGACGAACACCGCCGCCCTCGGCGACGTGCTCTATACCAATTACGTTTATTTCTTCGAGATCGCTGGCCTCGTTCTGCTGGTCGCGATGATCGGCGCAATCGTGCTGACGCTGAAGCATCGCACGCACATCAAGCGCCAGAACATTTCCCAACAGGTCGCCCGCACGCCCGCGACCGCCGTCGAGGTGGTCAAGGTCAAGTCGGGGCAGGGCGTCTGAGGCGAGGCACGAGGATCAAAGGAACAAGAACATGGTCATCGGACTTTCCCATTACCTCACGGTCAGCGCCATCCTCTTCGTGCTCGGCGTTTTCGGTATCTTTCTGAACCGTAAGAACGTCATCATCATCCTGATGTCGGTCGAACTCATATTGCTCGCCGTCAACATCAACATGGTCGCCTTCTCATCGTTCCTCAATGACATCGTCGGCCAGGTTTTCGCTCTATTCATTTTGACCGTCGCCGCGGCAGAAGCCGCGATCGGTCTTGCAATTCTCGTCGTCTTCTATCGTAACCGCGGCTCTATCGCCGTCGAAGACGTCAACGTGATGAAGGGCTGATAAAGCTATGTTCTTATATAAGGCTATCGTCTTTCTTCCCCTGATTGGCGCGATCATCGCCGGCCTTTTCGGCCGCGCGATCGGCGCCAAGGCTTCGGAATATGTTACCACCGGCCTGATGATCATCGCGGCCGTCCTTTCATGGATCGTCTTCTTCACGGTGGCGCTTGGCCATACGGATGGCCCGATCAAGGTTGAAGTCTTGCGCTGGATCCAGTCCGGCGGCATCGACGTTTCCTGGGCGCTGCGCGTCGACACGCTGACCTCGGTGATGTTGATCGTCGTGAACTCGGTTTCGACCCTGGTTCACGTCTATTCGATCGGATACATGCATCACGATCCGCATCGTCCGCGCTTCTTCGCCTATCTCTCGCTCTTCACCTTCGCCATGCTGATGCTGGTGACCTCCGATAACCTCGCCCAGATGTTCTTCGGCTGGGAAGGCGTCGGTCTCGCCTCCTATCTGCTGATCGGTTTCTGGTTCAAGAAGCCGTCCGCCTCGGCCGCCGCGATGAAGGCCTTCATCGTCAACCGCGTTGGCGACTTCGGCTTCGTTCTTGGCATCGCAGGCGTCTTCGTCCTCTTCGGCTCGATCAATTTCGACGTCATCTTCGGCAATGCCCAGAGCTTCGCTTCCGGGCAGGGCGGCCAGCCGACCGATATCGTGCTCAATTTCCTTGGCATGCATCTCGATCGCGGTCACGCGCTGACGGCCGTCTGCCTGCTGCTGTTCATGGGCGCGATGGGTAAATCGGCGCAGTTCCTGCTGCACACCTGGCTGCCGGACGCCATGGAAGGCCCGACGCCGGTTTCCGCGCTCATCCACGCCGCCACCATGGTCACCGCCGGCGTCTTCCTCGTCGCCCGGATGTCGCCAATCTTCGAACTATCGCAGGATGCGCTGACTTTCGTCACCATCATCGGCGCGATCACGGCCTTCTTTGCCGCGACTGTCGGCCTGGTGCAGAACGACATCAAGCGCGTCATCGCTTACTCGACCTGTTCGCAGCTTGGCTACATGTTCGTCTCCCTCGGCGTCGGCGCTTACGGTGCTGCGATCTTCCATCTCTTCACCCACGCCTTCTTCAAGGCTCTGCTTTTCCTCTGCGCCGGCTCGGTCATCCACGCCGTCGATGGCGAGCAGGACATGCGTCATATGGGTGGCCTTCGCCCCCATATCCAGAAGACCTTCTGGATGATGATTATCGGCACGCTAGCGATCACCGGCGTCGGCATTCCGCTGACTCATATCGGCTTTGCCGGCTTCCTCTCCAAGGATGCGATCATCCTGGCGGCCTTCGCCTCGCACAACGCAGCCGCCGGCTTCGCCTTCACGCTGCTGGTCATCGCTGCGATGTTCACCAGCTTCTATTCCTGGCGCCTGATCTTCATGACCTTCTTCGGCAAGCCGCGCGCTTCGCACGAGGTCATGCACCACGTGCATGAATCGCCGAATGTCATGCTGATCCCGCTTTACCTGCTGGCGATCGGCGCCGTCGCCGCGGGCATGTATTTCAACGCCGATTTCGTCGGTCACGCCTACGAGGAATTCTGGAAGCATGCGCTGTTCACGCTGCCGGACAACAAGATCCTCGAGGAAATGGAACATGCGCCGGTCTGGGTTGAGCTCAGCCCCTTCATCGCCATGCTCCTCGGTCTCGTTACCGCGTGGTACTTCTACATCAGGTCGCCGGAAACGCCGCGCCGCCTCGCTCAGCAGCAGCGCGTCCTCTACGAGTTCCTGCTGAACAAGTGGTACTTCGACGAACTCTACGACTTCCTCTTCGTCCGCTCCGCCAAGGCGCTTGGCCGCTTCCTCTGGAAGAAGGGCGATATCGGGGTCATCGACACCATCGGCCCGAACGGCATTGCCGCCCGCGTCGTCGATGTCACCAACCGCGTCGTGCGCCTGCAGACCGGCTACCTCTATCACTATGCCTTCGCGATGCTGCTCGGTATCGCAGCCCTCGTTACCTGGATGATGCTCGGGAGTTCCCTCTGATGACCGATTGGCCCATTCTTTCAACGGTCACCTTCCTGCCGCTGGTGGGCGTTCTCCTTCTGCTGTTCACGCAGGAGAACGGCGCCCATGGCCGCCGGAATGTCCTGAACATCTCGCTGGCGACGACCATCGTCACCTTCATCGTGTCGCTGTTCGTATGGATCTGGTTCGACAATGCCAATCCGGGCTTCCAGCTCGTCGAAAAGCATGAGTGGCTGACGGGCGGCATCAGCTATCACATGGGCGTCGACGGCATTTCCATGCTGTTCGTCATCCTGTCGACCTTCCTGATGCCCTTCTGCGTGCTCGCAAGCTGGCTCTCGGTCGAAAAGCGCCTGAAGGACTACATGATCGCCTTCCTCGTCCTCGAGACGATGATGATCGGCGTGTTCGTCTCGCTTGATATCGTGCTGTTCTACGTCTTCTTCGAAGCCGGCCTCATCCCGATGTTCCTGATCATCGGCGTCTGGGGCGGCAAGGACCGCGTCTACGCCAGCTACAAGTTCTTCCTCTACACGCTGCTCGGCTCGGTTCTGATGCTGCTCGCCATCATGGCGATGTACTGGCAGGCCGGTACGACCGACATCCCGACGCTGCTTGCTTACAAGTTCCCGCCGCAGCTGCAGACCTGGCTATGGCTCGCCTTCTTCGCCTCCTTCGCGGTGAAGATGCCGATGTGGCCGGTCCACACCTGGCTCCCCGACGCGCACGTTCAGGCGCCGACGGCAGGCTCGGTCATCCTGGCTGGCGTTCTCTTGAAGCTCGGCGGCTACGGCCTTATCCGCTTCTCGCTCGGCATGTTCCCGAACGCGTCGGAATATTTCGCGCCACTCGTCTTCGCCCTTTCGGTCATCGCTATCATCTACACCTCGCTGGTGGCGATGATGCAGGACGACATCAAGAAGCTGATCGCCTATTCGTCGGTCGCCCACATGGGCTACGTGACGATGGGTATCTTCGCGGCCAACCAGCAGGGTGTCCAGGGTGCGATCTTCCAGATGCTGTCGCACGGTATCGTCTCGGGCGCGCTCTTCCTCTGCGTCGGCGTGATCTATGACCGTACCCATACCCGCGAAATCGCGGCTTACGGCGGCTTGGTCAACAACATGCCGAAATATGCCGTCGCCATGATGGTCTTCACCATGGCCAATGTCGGTCTGCCCGGCACCTCCGGCTTCATCGGCGAATTCCTGACCCTGATCGGCGTCTTCCGCGCCAACACCTGGGTTGCGCTCTTTGCCGCGACCGGCGTGATCCTGTCGGCGGCTTACGCGCTCTGGCTCTACCGCCGCGTGATTTTCGGCGCACTGGAAAAGGAAAACCTGAAGAAGCTCTTGGATCTGTCGCCGCGTGAACAGCTGATCCTCTATCCGCTGATCGCTTTGACGATCCTCTTCGGTGTCTATCCGGCTCCGATCTTCGATGCCACGGCGGCATCGGTGGATCTGCTGGTGAACAATTATACCGCTGCCCTGCACGCTGCGCAGAATGTTGCGCTGTCGATGAATTGATGACGGGACCTATTCGACATGACTGCTGACACAATTCTTGCAAGCCTGCATCTTTCCATTCCGGAGCTCATCCTCGCGGTCGGTGCGCTTGCGTTGCTCATGATCGGCGTCTTCTCGGGCGAGCGATCTGGCCCCACGGTCACTGGTCTTGCCATCGCGGTTCTCGCGGTGGCAGGTCTCTGGATCATCTTCGTGCCGGGCGAGGGCCTGGCTTATGGCGGCGCCTATCTCGCCGACGGGTTCTCCCGCTTCATGAAGATCGTCGCGCTGATCGGCTCGATCGTCGCCATGTTCCTCAGCATGGGGCAGGCGCGCGAGCAGCAGCTCGATCGCTTCGAGTTCCCGGTGCTGCTTGTGCTCGCGACCCTCGGCATCCTGCTGATGATCTCCGCGCATGACCTGATCTCGCTCTACCTGTCGCTGGAACTGCAGTCGTTGGCACTTTACGTCGTTGCCGCCATCAACCGCGACAGCATCAAGTCGACCGAAGCCGGCCTGAAGTACTTCGTGCTCGGCGCGCTATCCTCCGGTATGCTGCTCTACGGTATGTCGCTGGTCTACGGCTTCACTGGGCACACCACCTTCGATGCGATCGCGACCGCACTCAGCGCCGAAACCCGCTCACTCGGCCTCGTCTTCGGCCTGGTCTTCGTGCTTGCAGGCCTCGCCTTCAAGATCTCCGCCGTGCCGTTCCACATGTGGACGCCCGATGTCTATGAAGGTGCGCCGACCCCGGTTACCGCTTTCTTCGCGGCTGCGCCGAAGGTTGCCGCTATGGCGATCCTGACCCGCATCGTGGTCACGGCTTTCCATCCGGTCCTGGCCGATTGGCAGCAGATCATCGTGTTCATCTCGATCGCCTCGATGTTGCTCGGCTCGTTTGCGGCGATCGGTCAGCGCAACTTCAAGCGACTGATGGCCTATTCGTCGATCGGTCACATGGGCTATGCGCTCGTCGGCCTCGCCGCCGGCACCAAGACCGGCGTATCTGGCGTCATGCTCTACATGGTCATCTATATGGTCATGACGCTCGGCTCCTTCGCCATCATCATGGCGATGCGCCGCAAGGACGGCCGTCAGGTCGAAAGCATCGAAGATCTCGCTGGCCTCTCCACGACGAACCCGTTCATGGCGGTCGTTCTGACGGCGCTGATGTTCTCGCTGGCGGGCATCCCGCCGCTCGCAGGCTTTTTCGGAAAGTACTTTGTCTTCGTCGCCGCCATCCAGGCGCATCTCTATGCGCTCGCCATCATCGGTGTTCTCGCCTCGGTCGTCGGCGCTTATTACTATCTGCGCGTCATCAAGGTGATGTGGTTCGATGAAGCCAAGGACGAGTTCACGCGCACGGCCGGTTCGCTGCGCCTCGTCTTCGGCCTCTCCGGCCTGTTCGTCATCACCTATGTCTTCTTCGGCGGTGCAATCGGCGGAGCTGCCGATCTCGCTGCTGCCACGCTGTTTTGATGGCGTCTGACATGAACAGCCGGAAGTCGCTCGCCGACTTCCGGCACGATGCCCTTCAAGAGACGTCGTCTACGAATAGCGTGTGCCTCGAGCGGGCACGCGCCGGCGACCCCGGGAACCTTTGGGTGACCGCCGAGCGTCAGACGGGAGGACGCGGTCGCCGCGGTCGCCCTTGGGTGTCGGAAGCCGGCAATCTCTACGCATCTCTCCTTCTGATCGATCCCGCTCCAATGGACCGCCTCGGCTCGCTGCCGCTTGCGGTCGCGGTTGCCGTGCATCAGGCGGTGCGAGGCGTGCTGCCGTTGGCCGCAGAACCTGCAGAAATCAAATGGCCGAACGATATCCTGATCGGTCGCAAGAAGACCTGCGGCATTCTGATTGAAGGCGAAGCTTTGCCGGATGGGCGTTATGCGCTGGTCATCGGCATCGGCATCAACATTGCAGTCATGCCTGACAATCCGATGTATCCCGTCACCTGCCTCAGACAGCAGGGCTCGATGGTGTCGCCGGACGAGCTGTTTGCCCATCTTTACGCCGATATGGCCGAGGCGCTCGGTGTCTGGAACTGCGGCAAGGGTGTTCGCGAGATCACCGCGCGCTGGCGCGAATTTGCATGCGGCATCGGGGAAAAGATCACGGTAAACTTGCCGGATCGCTCGATTTCGGGCCATTTCTCGGGAATCGATGATAATGGCTTGTTGATGCTTGAAACCGAGGACGGCAGGATCATGCCGATCGCGGCGGGTGACGTTTTCTTTAGATAATGGTTGGGGATCATATGGCGAAGCAAGATGAACTGGTGTTTCTGCCCCTCGGCGGCGTCGGCGAAATCGGCATGAATCTCGCGCTCTACGGCTATGGCCCGGCGGAGCAGCGTCAATGGATCATGGTCGATTGCGGCGTCACCTTTCCGGGGCCGGATCTGCCTGGCGTCGATCTCGTCTTGCCGGATATCCGTTTCCTCGCCAAGGAACGCAAGAACCTCAAGGGTATCATCATCACCCATGCCCATGAGGATCACTATGGCGCATTGAACGATCTCTGGCCGGGCCTGAATGTTCCGATCTATGCCTCTGCCTTCACCGCTGGCCTTCTTGAAGCCAAGCGCGATTACGAGAAGTCGATGGGCGAAATCCCGGTGACGCTCTTCAAGGCTGGTGATCGCATCAATGTCGGCCCCTTCGAGATCGAGGGCGTGGCCGTCAATCACTCGATCCCCGAGCCGATGTCGCTGATGATCCGCACGCCGCTCGGCAATGTCGTCCATACGGGCGATTGGAAGATCGATCACGAACCCTCGCTTGGGCCGTTGACCGATGAAACCCGCTTCCGCCAGCTTGGCGACGAAGGCGTGCTGGCGTTAATGTGCGATTCCACCAATGCGTTGCGCGATGGCGTCTCGCCTTCGGAAAAGGACGTCTCGGAAAGTCTGCGCAAGATCATCGAGGATGCCGAGGGCAGGGTGGCAATCACCACTTTCTCCTCGAATGTCGGCCGTATCCGTACCATTGCCGAGGCTGCCGAAGCCGCCGGCCGCGAAGTGCTGCTGCTCGGCAGCTCGCTGAAGCGCGTCGTCGATGTTGCCCGCGATATCGGCCTCATGGAAGGTATCAAGCCCTTCATCGCTGAAGACGAGTATGGCTATATCCCGCGCGACAAGGTCGTGGTCATCCTGACCGGCAGCCAGGGCGAGCCGCGTGCAGCGCTTGCCAAGCTCTCCCGGGATGAGATGCGCAATGTCGCACTGGCCGCTGGTGATATCGTTGTTTTCTCCTCGCGCGCTATTCCCGGCAATGAGAAGGCCATTCAGGACATCAAGAACGGCTTGATCGAGCAGGGCGTGCATGTGGTGACGGACGCAGAAGCGCTTGTGCATGTCTCCGGCCACCCCCGGCGCAACGAATTGCAGAAGATGTACGAGTGGACGCGCCCGAAGGTCGTCATCCCCGTGCACGGCGAAGCGACGCATCTGACCGCGCACAAGGAACTGGCCGAGCAAAGCGGCATTGCCACCGTGCCGCGCGTGCGCAATGGCGATGTCGTGCGCCTTGCACCGGGTCCCGTCGAGGTCATCGGTGAGGCGCCGCATGGACGCATCTTCAAGGACGGTATTCTGATCGGCGATTTCGACGAGATGGGTATCGGCGAGCGCAAGAAGCTCTCCTATGTCGGCCATGTCGCCGTCAATGTCGTGCTCGATGCCCGTTATGATATCGTCGGCGATCCCGATGTCGTCCCGATCGGCCTGCCGGCTTATGATGATGAAGGCGAGGAGATGGAGGACACGCTCTTTGACGCCATCGTCAGTGCCATCGAAAGCATTCCGCGCGCGCGCCGCAAGGATCTGGACATGCTGCAGGAGGCTGTACGCCGCGCGGTGCGTGCCGCCGCCAACCAGGGCTGGGGCAAGAAGCCGGTCGTGACCGTATTCATCACGCGCACTGGCGGCTGAGTTCAACGGCCGATTGGGGAGGAGAGTGCCGTGCTGGGACGTATCAATCACATCGCGATAGCCGTGCCGGACATCGCCGCGGCTTCCAAGACCTATCTTGAAACACTTGGTGCTACCGTCTCTCAGCCGCAGGCACTTCCGGAACACGGCGTAACTGTGGTTTTCGTCGAGCTGCCGAACAGCAAGGTCGAGCTGCTCGAGCCCTTGGGCGAAGCTTCGCCCATCGCCTCCTTCCTCGCCAAGAACCCAGATGGCGGCATGCACCATATCTGTTATGAAGTTGCTGATATCCTGGCGGCACGCGATCGGCTGGTTTCCAGCGGTGGACGCGTGCTGGGCAATGGCGAGCCGAGGATCGGCGCGCATGGCAAGCCTGTACTCTTCCTGCATCCGAAGGATTTCTTCGGCACGCTCATCGAGCTTGAGCAGGTGTGACATCAGAGCCGGATGATTTTTGGCGGAACTGGCCTAAAATCTGAATCTGCTTTAAGTGCGCTGATCGGCGCTTTGAAAGACGACTGCTTTGCCCCTATAAGCAGTTTGGAAGAGGAGGAGACGAGCAGGCTCGTCTCGAAGGGAGCACAATGGCACAGCAGATTGCCGCCGGTTTCGCCGTCTATTTCGTCATCTGGTGGATTACGCTTTTCGCCGTTCTACCCTTTGGCCTGCGCACTCAGTCCGAGGATGACCATGTCATCCTGGGTACGGTCGAAAGCGCGCCGACGAAATTTCGTGCTTGGCGGGTCGTGCTAGTCACAACGCTGGTATCGGCCTTTATTTATGGCGCCTGGTATATCGCCTCGCGTTATTTCGGGCTGAGTATAGATTCCATTCCGCAGATCGTTCCAAGCTACAAGTGATCTATGACAGCTGTAGATTAAAGGTGCCCGGAATGCGGGTGCCTTGCGATCGCCATCAATTCGTCACACGCTTGTCATGAGCGTGGCGCAAAGAATTTACAGTCTGTGTATATTATTTCAGCAGAAGCACGAGCCGGGGGGTTCGGGCAAATCAGTGGCCGGTTGACGCTAAGCTGAGAAAGCAAAAAAAAACAAGGCTAAAAGCCTTGTTTCAAAGTATCGCGTGATCCTTATCCGTTACCGGGGCAGCGAACGAGCGCGCCTAAGATCTGATCCTCCCAAGACTTGACCGCGAAACGGCAAGAATTTAGCCTTCCTGCCTCTTTTGTGAGCTAAAATTAGCTCAAACATTGAGCTTTGTCATCCTTTTTTTTGCTTTTTTGCTACAGCCGCGCAGAATTTTTCTGTTGACGAATTTCCGTCGTAAATCCTTACAAACGTGCGCTTTTTCGAAACATCGAAAATAGGCTCTATCCCCTGTATTCTCAGGCTTTTGTCAAATTCTTCTATTGAAGAATGCGGGTTTCCTTCCTGCGCCGAAGCAGTTATGAACTGCCTCCAGTACATAATTTGCTAACGATTCCGCCGGGAGCGGAACGTCAAACCATCTGGAACAAGCGTCATGCGTCTGTCTCGTTACTTCATGCCGATCCTGAAGGAAAATCCCAAGGAGGCTGAAATTGTTTCCCATCGGCTCATGCTGCGCACCGGCATGATCCGGCAACAGTCGCAGGGCATCTATTCCTGGCTGCCATTGGGCAAACGCGTGCTGGACAAGGTCAACAAGATCATCCGCGAAGAGCAGAACCGCTCCGGCGCCATCGAGCTGTCGATGCCGACGCTGCAGTCGGCTGAGCTCTGGCAGGAAAGCGGCCGTTATGACGCCTACGGCAAGGAGATGCTGCGCATCAAGGACCGACAGGATCGGCCCATGCTCTATGGCCCGACCAATGAGGAAATGGTCACCGACATCTTCCGGTCCTATATCAAGTCTTACAAGGACTTGCCGCTGAACCTTTATCATATCCAGCTGAAGTTCCGTGACGAAATCCGTCCGCGTTTCGGCACGATGCGCTCGCGCGAATTCATGATGAAGGATGCCTATTCCTTCGATCTGACGCAGGAAGGCGCAGTGCAATCTTATAACAAGATGTTCGCCGCCTATCTGCGCACCTTCAATCGTCTCGGCCTGAGAGCCATCCCTATGCGGGCAGATACCGGCCCGATCGGCGGCAATCTCAGCCACGAATTCATCATTCTCGCTGACACCGGCGAGTCGGAAGTTTTCTGCCACAAGGATTTCGTCAATTTCGACATTCCCGGCGAAGACACCAATTTCGATGATGCCGCCGGCCTGAAGGGGATTTTCGACAAGTGGACCTCGGTCTATGCCGCCACCTCGGAAATGCATGACGAAACCGCCTTTAACGCCATCCCGGAAGGCGATCGCCTGTCTGCACGCGGCATCGAGGTCGGCCACATCTTCTATTTCGGCACGAAGTATTCCGAGCCGATGGGTGCCAAGGTACAAGGTCCGGACGGTAAGGAACATGCTGTCCACATGGGATCTTACGGTATAGGCCCGACACGCCTTGTTCCCGCCATCATCGAAGCATCGCATGATGAGAATGGAATCATCTGGCCGGCTTCGGTCGCGCCTTTTGACGCCGTGGTGATCAACATGAAGGCTGGCGACCATGCCTGCGATGAAGCTTGCGAAACTGTCTACGCCGCTTTGTCGAAGGCCGGCAAGGATGTGCTGTACGACGATCGTGACGAGCGCGCCGGAACGAAGTTCGCGACCGCCGATCTGATCGGCGTGCCTGTGCAGATCATCGTTGGTCCGCGTTCGATCGCGAACGGCGAAGTGGAGTTGAAGGACCGCAAGACCGGCGCTCGCGAGACGATGACGGTCGAAGCAGCGATCAATCGGCTGGCAGGCTGATTGACGATACAAAGGATGAAAGGCGAATGGCGGTGAGCGCGGCAGTGGAACAGCAGGAAAATTCGTTCAAGGCCGGCCCATCGTCTCGCCCGTTTTCCGGTTTCGAACGGCTTGTGGCCTGGCGCTACCTGCGCTCCCGGCGCAAGGAAGCCTCGATTTCGGTCATTGCCGGCTTCTCCCTGGTCGGCATCATGCTCGGCGTCGCCGCGCTGATCATCGTCATGGCCGTCATGAACGGTTTCCGTGCCGAGCTATTCAAACAGATTCTTGGCTTCAACGGTCATGTCGTCGTTCAGCCGATTGATTCGCCGCTGAACGACTATGCCGATCTGGCGAAGAAGTTTTCTGCCGTTCCGGGCGTCACCATGGCCTTACCGCTCGTCGAGGGGGAAACGCTCGCCTCCGGCCGCGGCGGCTCCGGCACTGGCGCGCTGGTGCGCGGCATCCGCCCGGAAGATTTGACCAAGCTCAAATCGGTCTCCGATCACGTTGTCTCCGGCGATATGGTCGGCTTCGCTTCGGGACAGGGTGTCCTCGTTGGTAGCCGGCTTGCCCGGCAATTGGGCCTGACGGTCGGCGATCAGATCACCCTTACGGCACCGGATGGCGATGTGACGCCTTTTGGTGTCAACCCGCGCGTCAAAGCCTATACCATCTCCGGTATCTTCGAGGTCGGCATGTCGGAGTATGATTCCTCCGTCGTCTTCATGCCGCTCGAAGAAGCGCAGGTCTTCTTCAATGCCGAAGGCATCGTCGAGAAGATCGAGCTCTTCATCACCAATCCGGATGACGTCGATCAGCTGCGGCCGAAGATCGAAGAGGCGGCCGGGCGGCAGATCTTCCTGACGGACTGGCGGCAGGTCAACGCCACTTTCTTCTCGGCGCTGCAGGTCGAGCGCAACACGATGTTCATGATCCTGACGTTGATCGTTCTCGTCGCCGCGCTGAATATCATTTCCGGCCTGATCATGTTGGTAAAGGATAAGGGCAGCGACATCGCCATCCTGCGCACCATGGGGGCGACATCGGGCGCGATCATGCGCATCTTTTTCATGACGGGCGCGGCGATCGGTGTTGTCGGAACGTTTGCAGGTGTCATACTCGGCGTCCTGGTCTGCCTCAATATCGAATCCATCCGCCAGTTCTTCTCCTGGATTTCCGGCACCGTGATTTTCAATCCGGAGGTCTATTTCCTCAGCAAATTGCCGGCCGAGATGAATCTCGGTGAGACCATCTCCGTCATCGTGATGGCGCTCACTCTATCCTTCCTTGCCACCATCTTTCCGGCCTGGCGGGCCTCGCGGCTGGATCCGGTGCAGGCGCTGCGCTACGAATAAGGATATTCCATTTGATGAAACGCAACGTCGTTCTCCAGCTCTCTGGCGTGGAGCGTCACTACGGGCAGGGCGAGACACGGCTGTCGATCCTGAAGGGTGCCGATTTCACTTTGCGCAGCGGCGAGATCGTCGCGCTTGTTGCGCCGTCAGGCACGGGGAAATCGACGCTTCTCCATGTGGCCGGGCTGCTTGAGCATCCGGATGGCGGCGAGGTACTCGTCAACGGTCAGGCCTGCGAAGGCTTGTCCGATGATAGGCGGACGGCCGTGCGCCGCAGCGAAATCGGCTTCGTCTATCAGTTCCATCACCTGCTGCCCGAGTTCTCGGCTCTCGAGAATATCATGATGCCGCAGCTTATTTCCGGGCTCTCGCGTAAAGATGCGAGCGAGCGCGCTTCTCAGCTTCTCGACTACATGCGCATCGGCCATCGCGCCGATCATCGCCCCGCCGAGCTCTCCGGCGGCGAGCAGCAGCGTGTCGCGATCGCCCGTGCCGTCGCCAATGCGCCGCTGGTGCTGCTGGCCGACGAGCCCACCGGCAATCTCGACCCGGCGACCGCGCATTACGTCTTCGATGCGCTGGAAGCACTGGTGCGTCAGTCGGGTCTCGCGGCGTTGATTGCCACCCACAATCACGAGCTCGCAGCCCGCATGGATCGCCGTGTCACGCTAAGTGAAGGCAAAGTGGTCGAGGTTTAATCGCTCCCGTCACGGAACGATCAGGCCACCGCGATAATCCAGCTCATAGGCCTTGCGCTCTTTCACCATGATGGCTTCGTGCCCGATAAAGTGGTCGCACGATCCGGTGCTGCGGTCGATATAGCGGCCGTAGACGTGTTCGAATTCGAAGCCGCCTAGAAAGCGTTTTTCATCCTGATAGAGGCGCAGAAGTGCCGCCTTGATAACCATGCCCGCGCGGGTGCCGTCGATCAGATCGGGCTCGACGATATGGCCGAAATAGTTCATGGCCCAGACCGGCTCGTCGTCATGCCAGACGAGTTCCTGTCCCGCGAAATCCGTGCCGCCGAAATAGCTGTCGAGATAACGCCAGCGGCCGCTCGCATAACCAATGTCATGCGAGCCGCTTCGGCATGACGGCAGCCTCTCGCCGTCGCCGACATAGGTCTCGGCTTTGGCAGCGACAATAAAATCGTTCAGCTCGGCAAGATCCGGCATGACCCTCTCCAATTTTGGTGAGCGGCCAAGATGTCATTCAACGTGACTTTTGTAAAGAACAAAAAGAGAACATGTGATGCTATTGGCCGTTTCTACAGGCCTTCTGACCGATATCGTCCTGCCAGTCCTGTATGCTCACCGTCTTGGCATCGGCCTTCAGCATCTTGCTGTCCTTTGTCACCTTGCCAGTCAGAACGTTGTAATCGCAGCTATAGCTGTTGTTGGGTTCAAGGTTGTCACGAAAATCGTAGCTATAGCCGGCAACCAAAAATGCGTTGTTGCGGTAGGCAAGTGTCAGCGTCTGGTGCCAGCGGTCGCGCCCGATAGCATCGTTCTGCGAACTGATCGCGATTGAACCGTTCGGCAGCGCGGCGATCGAGGGTTCCTGGCCGTAGATGCCGCCGGGCTCTGCGCGACCCCATACCTTATCGGGAGCGGCGGCGGCCAGCTTCAGTAGCTCATGTTCCTTGTCGCGGAGATAGATATAGATCCCGATCTCATAATCGGCCTGGTCGTTCGGCGGCATCGTTACCAGCAATGCGAGGTCCGGATTGCCGTCCTTATTCCAATCGCCGATCGCCGCGTCGATGATGCGGTCTGAGGTGATCGTGTCTTCGGCGCGAGCCGCAGTTGCAGTCAAAAGAAGAATGAGAGCGCAGCCAAGGGACTTCATCGTGATCTCCCGGTTTGCCTCTGCATAGCGCCGGGCCGCCCCGACGTCCATTACAGGCTGAAAAGCCGTCTGATGAAATTTCTTGATGCATCTATTGACTCTCGAACAAAAATGGAACAAAAAAGAAACATAACGAGTAAGGAGCGCTTAGATGACCGACATTATTCGAGACGTTGCAGCATTCACTTCCATCGTCATGTTCGTTGCCAGCTTTTCCCTCATCATGATGGCGATGTGAGTTTTGTCCCCCATTTGCACATGCTGTTCCCATATTTGATGGGAGCAACTTCTGGACTTTACGGTCCGCAATGCCGAAAATGCCTCTGATTCATTCAGGCTTGCGGAAGGGTATGAAATGGCGGATGCAGGTGGCAGCGGCGCGGTAGCGCCGGTCGGCGAAATGCCGGAATTCGTGCACCTCAGGGTTCATTCCGCCTATTCTCTACTAGAGGGCGCATTGCCGCTCAAGAAGATATTGGCCAAGGCTGCCGGGGACAGTCAGCCGGCCATTGCCATCACCGATACCAACAATTTGTTCGTTGCCCTGGAGTTCTCGCAGAAAGCGATGGACGAGGGGCTGCAGCCAATCATCGGCTGTCAGGTATCGATCGATATGGAAGACGGCGGCGAGGGCGAGAAGCGCGGGCCGCAGCAGGCCTTGGCGAAGCTGCCATCCATCGTGCTGCTTGCCGCCACCGAGCAGGGCTACGAGCGCCTCGTCGATCTTGTCAGCCGCGCCTATCTCGGCGGCGAAGGCAATCATGCCGTTCACATTGCAGCCTCATGGCTGGACGAGATCGGCACGGAAGGGTTGATCGCACTCACCGGTTCGCTGACCGGCCCGGTTGACATGGCGTTGAAGGAAGGCCATGCGCCGCAGGCGCTATCCCGTCTGTTGACACTGAAACGCCTGTTCGGCGACAGGTTGTATGTCGAATTGCAGCGTCATGGCACCTATGATCGCCGCCACGAGCAGAAGATGATCGCGATGGCTTACGAGCATGAGATTCCGCTCGTCGCCACCAACGAAGCCTTTTTTCCGACGCGGGACGATTATGATGCGCATGACGCTCTGATGGCGGTGGCCCACAATGCCATTGTCTCGGACGATACGCGGTTCCGCCTGACGCCGGATCATTATCTCAAGAGCCGTGCCGACATGGCGAAACTCTTCGCCAATCTGCCCGAAGCGCTGGAGAACACGGTCGAGATCGCCCGCCGCTGCTCCTTCATCCTGAAGACCCGCAAGCCGATCCTGCCGCGCTTCACTGGCGCCACGGATGATGCGGAGGAGGCAGAGCGTGCCGAGGCCGCCGAGCTGCGCGCTCAGGCGATCGAGGGTCTCGACCAGCGTCTCGTCTCGCTCGGCATGGCACCGGGCTATGCGGAGAAGGATTATCGCGAGCGGCTGGAATTCGAACTGAGCGTTATCGAGCGCATGAAGTTTCCCGGCTACTTCCTGATCGTTGCGGACTTCATCAAATGGGCCAAGCGCCACGATA
Organism: Rhizobium sp. 11515TR; assembly: GCF_002277895.1. Taxonomy (NCBI): domain Bacteria; kingdom Pseudomonadati; phylum Pseudomonadota; class Alphaproteobacteria; order Hyphomicrobiales; family Rhizobiaceae; genus Rhizobium; species Rhizobium sp. 11515TR. The sequence goes on from NZ_CP022998.1 coordinate 2,072,032, forward strand.
TCCCCGTGGGCCCGGGCCGCGGTTCCGGTGCGGGCTCGCTGGTCGCCTATGCTCTGACCATCACCGACGTCGATCCGCTGCGCTTTTCGTTGCTGTTCGAGCGCTTCCTCAATCCGGAACGCGTCTCCATGCCGGACTTTGATATTGATTTCTGCCAGGACCGGCGCGAAGAGGTGATCCGTTACGTGCAGGCCAAATATGGCCGCGAGCAGGTGGCGCAGATCATCACCTTCGGTTCGCTGCAGGCGCGCGCAGCCTTGCGCGACGTCGGCCGCGTGCTCGAAATGCCCTATGGCCAGGTCGACAAGATCTGCAAGCTGGTGCCGAACAATCCCGCCAATCCTACGCCGCTGAGCAAGGCGATCGAGGAGGAGCCGCGTCTGCAAGAAGAGGCGGACAAGGAGCCGGTCGTCGCCCGGCTTCTCGACATCGCGCAGAAGATTGAAGGCCTCTATCGCCACGCCTCGACGCACGCCGCCGGTATCGTCATCGGCGACCGTCCGCTGTCGAAGCTCGTGCCGATGTATCGCGACCCGCGCTCCGACATGCCGGTCACCCAGTTCAACATGAAATGGGTGGAGCAGGCCGGTCTGGTGAAGTTCGACTTCCTCGGCCTGAAGACACTGACTGTCCTGAAGACGGCGGTCGATTTCGTTGCTAAGCGCGGCATCTCGATCGATCTTGCCAGCATACCGCTTGACGACAAATTGAGCTATGAGATGCTCTCGCGCGGCGAGACGGTCGGCGTGTTCCAGGTGGAAAGTGCGGGCATGCGCAAGGCGCTGATCGGCATGCGTCCTGACTGCATCGAGGATATCATCGCGCTCGTGGCGCTCTATCGTCCCGGCCCGATGGAGAACATCCCGGTCTATAATGCCCGCAAGCACGGCGAGGAGGAGATCGAATCGATCCACCCGAAGATCGACTATCTTCTCAAGGAAACCCAGGGCGTTATCGTCTACCAGGAACAGGTGATGCAGGTCGCCCAGGTGCTCTCGGGCTATTCGCTCGGCGAGGCGGATCTTCTGCGCCGCGCCATGGGTAAGAAGATCAAGGCGGAGATGGACCAGCAGCGCGAGCGCTTCGTCGATGGCGCCATCAAGAACGGCGTTTCGAAGGGCCAGGCCGACGTCATCTTCGATCTGCTCGCGAAATTCGCCAATTACGGCTTCAACAAGTCGCATGCCGCCGCCTACGCGATCGTCTCCTACCAGACCGCCTATATGAAGGCACACTATCCGGTGGAGTTCCTGGCCGCGTCGATGACGCTCGATATGTCCAACACCGAAAAGGTCAACGACTTCCGTCAGGATGCCAAGCGGCTGGGCATCGAGGTCATCGCGCCCTCGGTGCAGACCTCGTTCCGCCATTTCGAGACGGGTGATAACCGTATCTATTATGCTCTGGCCGCCATCAAGGGTGTCGGCGAATCCGCTGTCGACCATATCGTCGAGGTGCGCGGCGACAAACCCTTTGCCGGCATCGAGGATTTCTGCCTGCGCATCGATCCCAAGCAGATCAACCGTCGCGTTCTGGAAAGCCTGATCTGTGCCGGCGCTTTCGATTGTTTCGAGATCGACCGCGCCCAGCTGATCGCCGGCCTCGACCGTATCATGGGCTATGCCCAGGTGGCGCAGGAAAACAAGCGCAGTGGCCAGCATGACATGTTCGGGAGTGCAGCCTCCGGTCCGGAAAAGATCGTGTTTCCGCCCTATACGCCATGGCTCGCCTCGGAGCGTTTGCTGCGCGAGTTCCAAGTGCTCGGCTTCTATCTGACGGCACATCCGCTCGATACTTATAAGAGCGTGCTCGACAAGATGCGGGTGCAGCCGTTCGCCGAGTTCTCCGCCGCCGTAAAGCAGGGCGCCAGCAACGGCCGTCTCGCTGGCACGGTTATCTCCAAGCAGGAGCGCAAGACGCGTACCGGCAACAAGATGGGCATCTTCGTTTTCTCCGATGCTTCGGGCCAGTTCGAAGCCGTGCTCTTCTCGGAGACGCTCAACCAGTATCGTGATGTGCTCGAAGTCGGCAAATCCTTCGTCATTACGGCCCAGGCGGACGAGCGCCCGGAAGGCATCAGCCTGCGCCTGCAGACGGCGCAGTCGCTGGAGGAGAAGTCGCTGCAGATGCAGAAGGCGCTGCGCGTCTATGTCCGCGATTCTGGCCCGCTGAAAGCCGTTGCCGCGCATCTTAACGCCAAGGGCGATGGCCTTGTTTCCTTTATCGTCATCAAGGAGGAAGGAATGCGCGAGGTCGAGGTGGCACTGCCGGAGAAATATCGTATCACGCCCGAAATCGCTGCTGCCTTGCGCACGGCACCCGGCGTGATCGACGTGGAGCTGGTTTGAAGCAATTCCAGGAAAACTGTATAGCGGCTTTCCGTCTGGAATTGCGTAAAGACAAAAAGGTTTTATCCCTTCTTACCCAGCGCGCCGTTGTTGGTAATGGTGATGAAATCGGTTTCGTTGCCGGTTTCCGGTCCGACACCGGTATCGGAAATCGTCAGCGATGAACCGGCCGTCAGCAAATCCTCGATGCGGTGGCGGATATCGTCGGGAATGGTGATGCGATTGAGCGCCTGTCCGGCTGCATCGAACGATTGCGATTGTTCCTCGCTGGTGATGCCGTAGCGCTTTTTCGTCTGCTTGCTCAGATCTTCTTCCAGCGTCATGCCGAACCAGTCGGCCTTTCCGCTGATCCGGTCGATCGTGTTGGCGGTGAAGAAATGCACACCGAGCGCTTCTTGCGGTTCGGCGATAATGGCGGGGCCTTCGAAGAGCGGCTTGAAGTTCTGCCGGACCATGATCGCGCCGTTCGGCGGTTCGCCCTTGCCGGCGGCGGCATAGACTGCCTTCATCAGCGCGGGACTGACAAGGCCGCCCGTCGTCTTGATATCATGCGCCTTCTTGAAGTCTTCGATCGCCTGTACCGTTGCCGGTCCGAGCATGCCGTCAGGCGTTCCGGTGATGAAGCCCATTCCGTTCAGGATGCCCTGGAGGTCGCGCACGTTTTCGCGCAGGCCGCGCCGGGTGATGAGGATGCTGAGTGGCGCTGGATCGGCCGGTGGCGCTAGAGTCTCCTGTGCCTTCGGTATCTTGATCGAGGTTACGTCATTCGTCGCGACCTGCAGCGGTTGTGCCTGCGGCAGGAAGCTCGCGGTCATCGGACGGAGTTCGATGCCCGAAAACAGTGCCGGCGGTGGAGCTGCTAGCGGCTGGAACAGCATCGCGTTTTCGAATGGCTGCGGGACCAGCGGCTGATCGGCGATGACGACATGTACGCCGCGCTCGGTCATCTGGTAAAGCATCTTGGCAAAGGCCTTCGGCATGCGCACGCAGCCATGCGATGCCGGATAATTCGGCACCGAGTTTGATTCATGCAGTGCGATCCCCGACCATGTCAGTCTTTGCATGAAGGGCATGGGCGCGGCCGAATAGAGATTGGACTCGTGATAGACCTTCTTTTCCAGAATGGAGAAGATGCCGCTGGGCGTCGTGTGGCCGCGCTTGCCGGTGGAAACCTTCGAAGTCGCGATCACCTTATCGCCGTCATAAACCGCAAGCGACTGCCTGTCTTTCGACACCACGATCTGCAGGGTGCGGGCATCCGGCGCGGCAAAGACGGGATGGGAAAGGGCGGTGGCTGACAGCAGCGCAAGCCCCAGCAACAAAAATGGCTTCATAGACACAACCAAACGCAATACTCATTGTGCTTAAGGTTAGACTTGGAAGTTTAAGGAAGACTTGCCGAAAATCCATGCCATTTCCGCGTCCACGAAAGCGTGAGTTCGCCGAACGCCAGCCCAATGCGGCATCGCCGAAGCGGAGCGTTCAAACTCTGCTTTGGCGATGATTGAAATCTTGAACTGACAAGGAATCAGTGGACGCTGGAAGCCACCCAGTTGTGCCAGTCCTGCTCGCTGCCGTGGAAAGCGTTAAGGTCGATCCTGCCTTCGACGCCGTGGGATACGCCGGAGCCGGAATATTGCCAGAACAGCCATTTCCGGCCCGGATAGACCTTGGATGGATGTTGAGCCACGGCGCGCAGCCAGAAGGGGTAGTCGAGCAGTTCGCCGCTCAGATTGTCGCGATAGAAATCCGGAGCTGTGTAGACGATCGGGCGTTGGCCGTAATGCTTTTCCAGCTTGTCCATGAACACCTGCATCTTGGCGAGAACCTGCTCGCGCGAGGGCCGCCGCTTGCAGCTTGACTCGCCGTTCCATTCCACGTCGATGACAGGCGGCAGGGCTCCGGCTTCCTTCGGCACGTTGCGGATGAACCAGTCGGCCTGCTCCCCGGCAGTCCGGCACCAATAGAAGAAGTGATAGGCGCCATGCTTTAGACCTGCCTGCTGAGCGGCCCGCCAGTTCTTCTTGAACATGGGATCGAGATGATCGCCGCCATCGGTCGCCTTGATGTAGACGAAGTTCGCACCCTGGGTGCGCAGCGTATCCCAGTCGATCTCGCCCTGCCAGCGCGAGACGTCGACGCCATGGACGGCGAGCTTCCGGGGCGAGGTGGACGTACCGAAGTTGATAGGCTTGGCGTCGCGGAAGCGATGGCTGTAGATCTGCATCGGCTGCTGCCGCAGGGCGCGGGGCATCGGGTTCGATGGAGAGAGCATGGCGAGCGGCCGCTGCAGCGGCACGGGTGCATCACGTTCGTCATTCTGATCGGAAGGCATGATCCCCTCCGGACGGAGGTTCGTCGGCATGGCGACTGCGAGAGCCTGCTGTCGCTCCACGCGCGAAACCGTTTCGCCGATTTCAACCGACGGCACCGGCCTGCTGGTCTTTGCAATGGAACTCGTCACTTCTTTCGAAGGCGGTGCGGCTTGCGCGGCTTCGCGCTCACCTCGAGCGGCGCAGCCTGAAATCGTCAGGCAGGCGAGAAAAATGGTCGATACAGCCGATAGACGCATAGGAACCCGTACGCAAAACACACTCGGCGACGAGTTCACGCCGCCCGGAAGTCACAGAATCCAAGTCCTAATGGAAATTTACCAAAAAAGTTTGAATCCAAGCTTTTTCGCACGAAAGAATCGCGCGCGTCATGCAATTATTTGCGATGCAATCAAAAATCACCAGCCGGTGACTTATACTAAGTTATTGTTATTTATGGTTTCTATCGCCGAACGTGTAGCCGGTTTCGACTGTCTTATTGCCGAATTTTTCTCGCAACTTGTCCATGGCTGCTTCCGCAGCGGCCCGTCGCGTGGCCTGAACGTCGATAAGATCGGGTGGGTCTGCACGCCCGGCATGGCCAAGATCGGTCACGCCGATGCCGATGAGACGGAATTTCGTGCCGTCCGTTTCGGCTTCGAGCAGTCTCAGTCCGGTGCGGAAAATCCGATCTGCAAGCAGGGTCGGATCTTCCAGCCGACGATTACGCGTGCGGACCTTGAAATCCGAGGTTTTGAGCTTCAGCACGACGGTCTGGCCGGCAATGCCGCTGCGCTTCAGACGTCGTGAAACCTTCTCGGAGAGATCGCGCAGGATCGGCACGAGATCCTCATGGCGCCAGATATCTTCGAAGAAGGTGGTTTCGGAGGACACGCTTTTCGCCGCTTCGTTAGGATGGACGGTTCGGTCGTCGATCCCTCGTGAGAGACGGAAAAGCCGCTGCCCAATTACGCCGTAACGGCGCATGAGATCGCCTTCCTCCATGGTCTGCAATTGGCCGATAGTGCGGATGCCATCACTTTCGAGCGTCGCGGCAAAGGCCTTGCCGACACCCCATATCGTCGTGACTGGCCGTGGCTCCAGAAAGGAGAGGGCCTCTTCCTTGCCGATGACGGAGAAGCCTCGCGGCTTCTGCAGGTCGGAGGCCACCTTGGCGAGGAACTTGCAGTAGGAAAGCCCGACGGAGATGGTAATGCCGATTTCCTGCTCCACCCGCTTGGCGAACTTGGCGAGAATGCGAGCCGGCGGATCGTGATGGAGCCGCTGGGTGCCCTCGAGTTCAAGAAAGGCTTCATCGATCGAAAGCGGCTGAACCAGCGGCGTCAGGTCCTGCATCATGCCTCGAACCTCGCGGCCGACGCGGACGTATTTCTCCATGTTTGGACGGATGACGATAGCCTGTGGGCAGGCTTCCAGCGCCTTGAACATCGGCATGGCGGAGCGCACCCCATGGATGCGGGCGATATAGCAGGCTGTGGAGACGACGCCGCGCTTGCCGCCACCGATGATGACAGGCTTGTCGGCCAACTCCGGATTGTCACGTTTCTCGATGGAGGCATAAAAGGCATCGCAATCGATATGCGCCAGCGTCAGTGCGTAGAGTTCTCGGTGGTAAACGAGGCGAGGGCTGCCGCAGCTTCGACAGCGCGTGCGCGTGGCCGATTGCTCGCTCAAGCAATCGCGACAGAAGCCGGAAATCTTGTCGGGCGCATGGGTCATGAAACGAGAACAAAAATTGAACGTCGTCACTTTATGTTTTAAGCTCGCGAGTCTCAAGCTGGAAAACTGCCGGGGAGGCGGGAGTGCAGAATTTAATCGTGCAGCCGTTGACGCCAGGCCGATGGGACGATTTCGAAACGTTATTCGGGCCAAGCGGCGCCTGCTATGGCTGTTGGTGTACCTATTTCCGCGTGCCGACATCGCAGCGCAAGACGATGGACGCAGCAGCAAAGAAGCAGTTGATCCACGAGCGAATCTCGGCTGGGCCGCCACCCGGACTTCTGGGCTATAGCGACGGTCAGCCGATCGCCTGGGTGCAGGTTGGTCCGCGCGCCGAGCTGCCGCAATGGAACTCGCCGAAAACGGTATCGCGTCCCCTCGATCCAGCCGATGCGGAAGACGGCTCGGTCTGGGCAGTAAGCTGCTTCTTCATAAATTCGAAGGATCGCGGCAAGGGGCACAGCCATCGCATGCTGTCGGAGGCCGTGAATTTCGCCCGCGCTTCCGGCGCGCGGCTGCTGGAGGGCTGTCCGATCGAGCGTACGAAGCAGTCGAAATCCGTCGGCCTCTATGTTGGCTCGCAGCGCATCTTCGAGGCCGCCGGGTTTTCTGAAGTTGCGAAGCGGAAGGATGGCAGGCCCCTGATGCGCCTGGTCCTTTGAAAGGTGGTGGTTCGGGTGAAGTCAGCGCGAGATGTGAGCGTGGATCAGCGGTGCTGCCTGACCCCATTCATTGGCTTGCGGAATGCCGGCGGCCACAGTGGGCGCCATTCGGTGAACGATGGAGTCCGGTTTCAGATTGATGAGGAGGCATCCCGGGACATATTCGCTGACCGAATGCAGGTTGTGGGCCATGTCGTCGACGAAGGCGACGGGCATCTCGCGCTGTCGATGCAGCGAACGCACGATCGGCCCCTTCGGCTGCAGCGACGCGAGCAGCGGATAGGCAAGCTCGAGTCTGTCGAGCAATCGCCGCCTCTGTTCCCAGAACTGCGGTGGCATGGCGGTGAGGAAAACGATGTCAGCGTCTTTCGAGAATTCGCCGAGCGTATCGACCACTCGATCGAGTGGTGTCTGCCATTGTTCCTGCGCCTCGAAGAAGGCCTCGATCAGCCGGTGGACATCCTTTTCTTCCAGCGCGGAACCGTTGGCCTTGGAGACGATGTTGCCTGTCAGCCGGAACGAACGCGGCAGGAATTCATGGCCTTCGGCCTCGATGAAGGTCAGGAAGGGCGCAAAGAAGTGCAGGACGACGTCGTCGACATCGCAAACGATCAACGGCCGCTCCTGGAGCCGGATATGCGATACGTCGAATTCGATCGGGGCATCCATGATCAATATTCTCCAGAGGCAAGGCCGGGCGGCGAAAAATGCGCCGATGCAGTGGCGACCGCCTCCGGCGCAATGCCGCTGGCCTCGCAGAAGGCCAGCAATGTCGGTTCATGGTTCATGAGGAAATCGAGCATGCCGGCAAGAAAGGCGGGCTCGTTGATGGCGTTGCGCACCTGTGCCGGCTCTATGCCGGTCAGCGCCAAGAAGCGGCCGAACATATCCGGTTCATTGGCCAGCCAGCCGAGTACGGCAATGGCAGTCTCTTGCGGGTCGGCCGCGCTCTTCTTCGGGTTCTTGAAGTTACTTTGCATTTTGAAGGGTGAGTTACCTATTTTTCAACCAAATGCCGGTAGTTTGCGATTCAAGTATTTCTGGAATCGGTTCCTCGCGACCCTATATTTCGAGAGAATGGATGCAATACCGGATGCAGGGACAGCTTTCCATGCCTAAGCAGGTAATGATTGTAGAAGACAATGAGCTGAATATGAAGCTCTTTCGCGATCTGATCGAGGCTTCCGGCTACACGACGATCCAGACCCGCAATGGCATGGAAGCGCTCGATCTCGCGCGCAAGCATCGCCCAGACCTGATTCTCATGGATATCCAGCTGCCGGAGGTTTCCGGCCTGGAGGTCACCAAGTGGCTGAAGGAAGACGACGATCTTCATGTGATCCCCGTGATCGCAGTCACAGCCTTCGCCATGAAGGGCGATGAGGAGCGCATTCGTCAGGGCGGTTGCGAGGCCTATGTCTCGAAGCCGATTTCGGTGCCGAAATTCATTGAGACCATAAAGACCTATCTGGGCGACGCCTAATGATGGGGAAGAGCTGATGACCGCACGCATTCTGGTAGTCGACGATATTCCGGCCAATGTGAAGCTTCTGGAAGCGCGGCTGCTTGCCGAATATTTCGAAGTGCTGACAGCCGAAGACGGCTTGAAGGCGCTCGCCATTTGCGCGGGCACGCAGGTTGATCTCATCCTCCTCGATATCATGATGCCCGGCATGGATGGTTTTGAGGTGTGCGAACGCCTGAAATCCGATCCCCGCACCGCCCATATCCCCGTCGTCATGGTCACGGCGCTCGATCAGCCTGCCGACCGTGTGCGCGGCCTGAAGGCCGGTGCCGACGATTTCCTGACCAAGCCGGTCAACGACCTGCAGCTCATTTCGCGCGTCAAGAGCCTGCTTCGCTTGAAGACATTGAGCGACGAGCTGCATATGCGCAACGAGACCGCGCGCAATTTCGGTATTGACGATCTGATGCGGGCTGGCGATGGTCGCACCGAGGAAGCCGGCCAGGTACTGCTGGTCGATGGCCGCGCCAATTCGCAGGAGCGCATCATCCGCACGCTCAAGCCGATCGCCCAGGTCGTTGCGATGTCCGATCCGCAGGCCGCCCTGTTCGAGGCCGCCGAACGGCCGTTCGAGCTGGTCATCGTCAATTCGAATTTCGACGACTACGACCCGCTGCGGCTCTGCTCGCAGCTTCGTTCGCTGGAGCGCACGCGTTTTCTGCCCGTACTGCTGGTGACGGAGCAGGGCGCAGACGACATGATCGTCCGCGCGCTGGATCTCGGCGTCAACGACTATATCGTCCGGCCGATCGATCCGAATGAACTCGTCGCACGCTGTCTCACGCAGATACGCCGCAAACGCTATAATGATCGCCTGCGCGCCAGCGTACAGCAGACGATCGAGCTTGCCGTCACCGATGCGCTCACCGGCCTGCACAACAGGCGCTATCTCGACAATCATCTCAAGGTGCTTTTCGACCGCTCCTTGGCGCGGGGCCGGCCGCTCTCGATATTGATTACCGATATCGATCGCTTCAAGACCGTCAACGACACCCATGGCCATGATGCCGGCGATGAAGTTCTCAAGGAGTTTGCCGCGAGAATCCGTTCCACGGTACGCGGCGCAGATCTCGCATGCCGTTATGGGGGCGAGGAGTTCGTTGTGGTCATGCCGGATACGCCTGCCGATACGGCCGCCGCAGTCGCAGAACGACTACGCGCTGCGGTAGAAAATATGCCCGTGAAATTACGCGAAAGCGGTGTTGCGCTTAACATCACCGCATCCTTCGGAATTTCGTGCCGTTTGGAGACAATCGAGACACCGGAGCAGTTGATGAAGCAGGCGGACCTTGCGCTTTACGAGGCCAAAAGAGCAGGACGCAACAGGGTTGTAGCTTCTGCGGCCTAGGGACGAGTGGCGGAGAAATGCGGCCGCCCATGAATATTGAGGGTATTTTTCAAGTTTTGAACAACAATTCAAAATTTTTTGTTCTTTATCCTGCGGGCATCACCACATAGGCCAGTTTTAAAGAAACGCTGCATACTTATACTTTTGAATTTAGCATATACCTTCGCTTTTCGGGTGCTTTCGGAATATTCTTGTCGTGTCGGCATATAGTTTTGTTTTGTTGGCGGCGTGTCGATGAGATGTCCGTTGGAAGGTGACGGATTAACTAAATGTAATTTGTATATTCAAATGCTCTTGAATATCTGTATTCGATCTTTTCTAGCAAAGGAGGAATTATCACTTTATTCTTGATAGGTTCTTGAGTTTATTTCACTAAGACTATCAGACATTCCTTTCCACCAAAGTCATGAATTTTAACCATCCGAGCAGACAAGCATTTTTTATCATTAAGAATTTGTTGATTTTCTTTCGATTTCGCGCGAATTTAGTCCCGTACATGGACAACTCGCAAGGGTTCCGAGATACCCCATGATGCTCAGGTCCGCCGCATCTCCTGGGTCGTGGGGTCGGTCGGCTGGCAGGCAGAAGATAACGGTTCCTCGTGCCGTTTTGCAGGCTAGCCGGCCCCCAATTTTAAAACGCCGCTCTCCGTTCATCGAAGGCGGCGTTTTTCTTTTCTACCGACACGGTGGGCCATTGCTCCACGCGGGAATTTTCTAACTGACATCGCAAAATCGAGCGCCGATCGAGACGGTGCCGGCAAAACAAAAAAGGCGCTAACCCGCAGGTTTAGCGCCTTTTTGTAACCTAAAGTTTAGGGAACTTACTTGATCTTCGTTTCCTTGAACTCGACATGCTTCTTAGCGATCGGGTCGTACTTCGTCTTCGTCATCTTGTCCGTCATCGTACGGCTGTTCTTCGTCGTGACGTAGAAGAAACCGGTGTCGGCCGTCGACAGCAGCTTGATCTTGATTGTGGTAGCCTTGGCCATGGTCGTCCTGCCTTTAATAAAAATGAACGCCGTGGACGGCCAGTGCGGAGGTCCACGGCGAATTCTGGCGCGAAAATACAAATCGCGCCCGAAAAGTCAACCTCTGTTGCCCATGAAAAGCAGGCGTATCCCCGAAAGCAGGACATAAAGGCCGAAGAAAAAGGCCACAGCCCAGGCAAAGCCGCTGGGATTGGCGAGATCCATGGCGGTGCCGATCGTCGGCGGCCCGAGAACCATGCCGACGGCGTAACAGAAGACGAAAGCCGCGTTGGCGGCCACCAGATCGACGCCGGTCAGCCGTGTGCCCAGATGGCTGAGCCCAACCGTATACATGCCGGAAACGCAGCCGCCCCAGAAGAGCAGGATGATCGCGAGAATGACCCAGTTCGATGCCAGGGAGGGCAGCAGAAGCGCTCCGACAAACCCGATGGTGGCCATGATCGACAGCAATGGCCGCTTGTCGCGCATGCGGTCGGCAAGCAGGCCGAGTGGGATTTGGAAGACGAAATTGCCGACGCCCATGACGGTCAGCAGCAGTGCGGCCTGTGATTCGTTGAAGCCGAGACGTGTCGCATAGCTGGTGAAGAGCGAGCCGCCGCCGACGGTGACCGCGCCGAACACGAAAACTGCGGCCGTCGCCGTTGGCACCAGGAAGACGTAGCGGACGAAGTGAAGCTCCGGCTTCTCGTCGACGATCGGGCTCTCGTTGCGGGCGATGAAGATCGGGATGGCAGCAGCCAGGATGATGCAGGCACCGATGATGAAGGGCATCAAGCCTTCGCTGCCGACAACGGAAAAGAGCAGGGGGCCGGCCGCAAAGCCGAGCGAGAACACGGTGGAGTAAAGCCCGAGCACGAAGCCGCGCTTCGAAGGCGGTGAAGCGGCATTGATCCAGAACTCCGACAGGATGAACAGTGTTGTCGTCGCCCCATGAAAGACGATGCGCAGCGGAAACCACAGAAGCAGATTTTCCGCATAGTAGAAGCCGAGCGAGCTCAGAGCCGATAGGAAAACCGCCCAAATCATCGTCTGCACGACGCCGAAACGATGCGCGAGCTTGGTCGTGACGACGGCTGCCAGCATCGAGGCGACACCCATCATTGCAGTATTGAGCCCGATCAGGCTTGAGGGAACGCCGCGTTTTTCAAGAATGATGCTCAGAAGCGGCAGGCCAAGCCCGATGGCGATACCGACGGCGGATACGGAGGTAATGGCTGCGACGAGCGAAGGCCAGTGAATTTCTTCGACATGGCCGGCCTTGTCGTTCGTCGGTTCAAGCATAAACTAAATCCTGGAGCATGAGGCAGGCGAATCGATCCGGACGCGGAACATAGAAAGGCACGGCTCGGCCAAATTCAGGTGACGGGTCGGCTTTCATGAGATCGGTCAAACCCTCCGGAATGGTCCCCTTGACGCGGGGCATGTTCAGACAAGAAATCCAGCCGATGTCAAGCCGTTGCTGATGAACGAGCTCGCGCGAATGGTGAATATCGGTCGAATCGACGATGATTCCCGATAGAAGCGTGAGATGTCGCAAGACAACTTCGGCCATGGGCGCCAGTCGGCTTCGGGGGCGGGCACCTATCGTCACGAACGATCGTTCCCTTGATCCCATTCCTCCGGGCTGTCGTCATGGCCGCCGAAGCCATGCATGCGCAGCGCCCATTGCAGGCCGATGACGCCACCCTTGATCGGCTGGATGATGGCAAGCGCCGCGATGATGGTGATGGGTGCCCAGATGGCGAGATGCGCCCAGAGCGGCAGCTTGAAGGTCATGTCCGTCAGCATGTAGCCGCCGACGATGAGGTGGCCGAGTACCAGGATCACCAGATAGGGCGGGAGGTCGTCGGCACGTTGATGGGAGATATCTTCGTCGCAGACCGCACAACGGTCGACGGGCTTCAGGAAAGCGCAAAAGAGCTTGCCGGTGCCGCAGCGCGGGCAGCGGTTCAGCATGCCACGTAAAATCGACCGTCCGAGCGGACGTTCGCTCTCGTCTGAACCACCGAAACGGATGGGAGAGTTGGATGGGCTGCCCGTCATGAATACGCTTCCTCCGTGCCGGCAGCCATCTTTTATCTGCGGCCGCGCGGCGGTCTCGTGCCCGGCGCCCTGCGGACTTGGCTCTTGTTGCGGCGGGTCGCCTTGTGGAAGGAGCGCACCGCCGTCGGCATAGGCTTGCCGTCGCTCAGCATTTCGAAGCGCAGGGCTCCGGCAAGCGGCACGGCCTCCGCCAGTCTCACCGTCACATCGTCGCCGAGACGATAGCCGAGCCCCGTTCTTTCACCCGTCAGCGCCTGATGCGCCTCGTCATAAATGAAGTAATCGGTGCCGAGCGTAGATATAGGGATGAAACCGTCGGCGCCATAGTCCGGCAGGGTGACAAAAAGTCCCGACTTGGTGACGCCACCGACGCGCGCCTCGAATTCCGCACCGACACGGCCGGCAAGGTGATGGGCAATGAGCCTATCCACGGTCTCGCGCTCGGCAGCCATGGCCCGACGCTCGAAGGTCGAGATTTCGGCGGAGATATCGTCGAGCGACGCCTCTTCGTCCGGCGTGATCCCGCCTTCACCGAGGCCGAGTGAGCCAACGAGCGCGCGATGCACGATCAAGTCGGCATAGCGGCGGATCGGCGAGGTGAAGTGGGCGTACTTCATCAGGTTCAGGCCAAAATGCCCGATATTGTCGGGGCTGTAGATCGCCTGGCTCTGCGAGCGCAGCACCATCTCGTTGACCATGGTCTGATGCGCTGTGCCCTCGGCTTTCGCGAGAATGCCGTTGAAGCTGTTGGCGCGCACGTTGCCGCCCTTGGCAAGTGAAATGCCGAGGGTGGCGAGGAATTCGCGCAGCACTTCCTGCTTGGCGAGCGTCGGGCCATCGTGAATACGATAGATCAGCACCTGCTTCCGCTTTTCCAGCGTTTCTGCCGCGGCGACGTTCGCCTGGATCATCATCTCTTCGATGAGCTTGTGCGCGTCGAGGCGCGGCGGCACGAAGACGCGATCGACGGTGCCATCCGGCTTCAGCAGGATCTTGCGCTCCGGCATGTCGAGCTCGAGCGGCTGGCGCCGGTCGCGGCCCTTTTTCAGAATCTCATAGGCGTGCCAGAGCGGCTTCAGGATCGGCTCCAGCATCGGTCCGGTCTTGTCGTCGGGCCTGCCGTCGATCGCTGCCTGCGCCTGCTGGTAGGAAAGCTTGGCTGCGCTCTTCATCATGACGCGATGGAAGGTATGGCCGGCCTTGCGGCCTTCCTTGGAAAAGATCATTCGAACCGCAAGGGCAGGGCGGTCGACGCCTTCCTTCAGCGAGCAGAGATCGTTGGAGATGCGCTCCGGCAGCATCGGCACGACGCGATCGGGAAAATAGACCGAATTGCCGCGCTTCAGCGCCTCGCGGTCGAGCGGCGAGTTCGGGCGCACGTACCAGGAGACGTCGGCGATGGCGACTGTGACGATCACGCCGTCCGGATTGTCGGGCGAGGGATCCATTTCGGCATAGACGGCGTCGTCATGGTCCTTGGCGTCGGCCGGGTCGATTGTTATCAGCGGCAGGCTGCGCCAATCCTCGCGATGGGACATGGTCGCCGGCTTGGCGGCATCGGCCTCCGCAATCACGGGAGCCGGAAATACATGCGGAATTCCATGCGCATGGATGGCGATCATCGAGATCGCCTTTTCCGAGGCGACGGAGCCGATGACCGACAAGACCTTGGCACGCTGCAGGCCGAAGCGGCCGAGACGTGCCACTTCGACTTCGACCAGATCACCGTCCTTGGCGCCACCGGTATAATCGGGGTCGATCACCATCTCCTCGCCGCGCCGTTCGATCGGCATGAGACGGCCGCCGCCGCCCGGCGTTTCGCGGAAGACGCCCATGGAGGCACCCTGCCGCTTGTCGATGACCTTGATGATGCGGGCCGTATAGGCCGGGCCACCACGATCCACGGCCGAGAAGATCTTCGCGAGGATGCGGTCACCCATGCCGGCGACGGGTGCCTTACCCTTGCCGTTGCGGCCAGCCGGCGAGGAAGACTGCTTGATCAACACGGCAGGCGCGACGCCATTTTCCTCAGCCCATTCCGCGGGGCGGCCGATCAGCATGCCATCTTTGTCGCGAGTCGTGATGTCGAGAACGGCAATCGGCGGCAGCGCGCCGGGGCGGATGAGCGATTTGCGGCTCTTCTGCACCATGCCTTCTTCTTCGAGTTCGCGCAGTAATTCCTTCAATGCGACGCGGCTCTCGCCCTTCAGGCCGAAGGCTTTGGCGAGCTCGCGTTTGGACGCCTGCTGCGGATGATCGGCGATGAAGCGCAGGATGACCTCGCGTGGCGGTAACTCGCCGTGGATGATCGCCATCATCGGCTCGGCGTTCTCGCCCCGCTTGGTCGCGCGACCAGACTTGCCGGGGCGTCGCTCCGACGATGAAATCCTACCGCGCGGTTCTCTGCTCACTCTGCACTCTTCTTTTTCGCTGCCGTCTTGGCCGCAGGCTTCTTTGCAGCAGCCTTGGGCTTGGCGGTCGTTTTCGTCGCTTTTGCGCCGGCTGCCGCGGTCTTTGCCTTGGCAGGCGCCTTCTTGGTGGCGCCGCCGCTCCTGCCCGCCTTGGCAGCGATCAGAGCCAGGGCTTCCTCGACCGTGATCGCCTGCGGATCCGTGCCCTTCGGCAGCGTCGCATTGACCTTGCCCCAGTTGACATAGGGGCCGTATTTGCCGTCGCGAACGGTGATCGCGCCGCCGCCATCCGGATGCTCGCCGAGTTCCTTCAGTGCTGCCGGGGTGCCGCCGCGCGCCTTGCCGCCTGCCTTATTCTGCTTTTCGGCGAGAACGGTGACAGCGCGGTTCAGACCGACGGTGAAGACATCCTCGACGCTTTCGAGGTTGGCGTAGCTGCCGTCGTGCAGCAGAAACGGCCCATAGCGGCCGATGCCAGAAGAGATCATCTTACCGGTCTCGGGGTGCTTGCCGATATCGCGTGGCAGCGAAATCAGCGCCATCGCCTTCTCATAATCGATATCCTCGGGCTTCCAGCCGCGTGGCAGCGATGCACGCTTGGCGTCCTTGCCGTCGCCGCGCTGGATGTATGGCCCAAAACGGCCCGAACGTAGCGTCAGCTCTTCACCGGTCACCGGATCGGCGCCGAGCGCCTTCGGCTCGTTCAACCCGTTGGATTCCGCCTCTGCGCCGCCCTCCGACGAAAGCTGGCGGGTATAATTGCATTCCGGATAGTTCGAGCAGCCGACGAAGGCGCCGTATTTGCCGAGCTTCAGCGAAAGATTGCCCGTACCGCAGACCTGGCAGACGCGCGGATCGCTGCCGTCCTCACGCTTCGGGAAGACGAGTGGTGCCAGCGCATCATTCAGAGCGTCGAGGACGTTGGTGACCCGCAGCTCCTTTGTGTCCTCGATCTGGGCGAAGAAATCGCGCCAGAAGTCGCGAAGCACGTCCTTCCAGTTCAGCTCGCCCGCCGAAATGCGGTCGAGCTTCTCTTCCAGATCGGCCGTGAAATCATACTCCACATACTTGGTGAAGAAGCTTTCGAGGAAAGCCGTCACCAGCCGTCCCTTGGCCTGCGGCACCAGCTTGCGCTTGTCTATGGTCACATAGTCGCGGTCGCGCAGGGTTGCGAGCGTCGCCGCATAGGTGGAGGGGCGGCCGATGCCGAGCTCTTCCATCTTCTTGATCAGCGACGCTTCCGAATAGCGCGGCGGCGGTTCGGTGAAATGCTGGGTCGAGTTGATCTTCTGCTTGGCGAGATTTTCGCGTGCGTTGATCTCCGGCAGGCGGCCGCCTTCGTCGCTGTCGTCGCTCTGCTCGCCATCTTCCTTCTGATCGGTATAGGCGGCGATAAAGCCGTCGAAACGGATGACGGAGCCGACGGCGCGCAGGCCGGCCTTCTTGCCGGCATTGTCAGCAAGGATTTCGACGGTTGTGCGCTCGATTTCAGCCGATGCCATCTGGCTGGCGATGCCGCGCTTCCAGATCAGGTCGTAGAGCTTCAGCTGATCGTCATCGAGGAATTTGCGGATACGGTCCGGCACGCGATCGAAGTCGGTCGGGCGGATCGCTTCGTGCGCTTCCTGGGCATTCTTTGCCTTGGTGGAATAGAAGCGTGCCTTTTCCGGCAGATAGCGGTCGCCGAACTGGTTGGCTATGGCGTGGCGTGCCGCATCGATCGCTTCCGGCGCCATCTGAACGCCGTCGGTACGCATATAAGTGATGAGACCGACGGTTTCGCCGCCGATGTCGACGCCTTCATACAGCTTCTGTGCCACCTGCATGGTGCGCGAGGCCGAGAAGCCGAGCTTCGACGATGCGGCCTGCTGCAGTGTCGAGGTCGTAAAGGGCGGGCTCGGATTGCGCTTGACCGGCTTTGCCTCGACCGTGTCGACGATATAAGAGGCGCCTTCCAGCAAGGCCTTCAGCCTGCCGGCTTCTTCGCCGTTGCCGATCGCCCGCGGCTGCAGGCGCTTGCCGTCGGCGGAGACCAGACGCGCTTCGAATTCGTCGCCGCGCGGCGTCTTCAGGATGGCCGAGAGATTCCAGTATTCTTCCGAGATAAAGCGTTCGATCTCCGACTCGCGATCGCAAACGAGGCGAAGTGCTACGGATTGAACGCGACCGGCCGAGCGAGCGCCGGGCAGCTTGCGCCAGAGCACCGGCGACAGGTTGAAGCCGACGAGATAATCAAGGGCGCGGCGGGCGAGGTAGGCGTCCACCAGCGGTACGTCGATGTCGCGCGGCTCAGCCATGGCGTCGAGCACAGCCTTCTTGGTGATGGCATTGAAGACCACACGCTTCACCGGCTTGCCGTTGATGACGCGCTTCTTGTTCAGTACGTCGAGCACATGCCAGGAAATGGCTTCACCCTCGCGATCCGGGTCGGTCGCGAGAATTAGACCGTCGGAGGTTTTAAGCGCGTCGGCGATGTCTTTGATGCGCTTTTGCGAGGCACCATCGACTTCCCACAGCATTTCGAAATCCTGATCCGGCAGCACCGAACCGTCTTTGGCGGGCAGGTCGCGCACATGGCCGAAGGAAGCAAGAACCTTATATCCGGGTCCCAGATATTTATTGATTGTCTTGGCCTTGGCAGGCGATTCCACCACTACAACGTTCATCATCAAGTCTCTGAATAAGAGGTCGCGCCGGTATAAGGCGCGGGAGATACCGGGTTTTTCCGTCTTCCCGGCCCTCCGACATGGACAGGGAAATCGTCGCGGTCAAGAGGCTACTGCATAATTCCTTAAATCGGAATCGATTGAAGGACAAAATTATGCAGCACCTTTAACGTGTTACAGCGACCTTCGCGCGTCATTATGTGACGCGCGGCGCTGTAATGCGGTTTTTGCGCTTGGCGCGACGATGCGATGCTTAGAATCGGTACGCGTGTCACAGTTTTCAATCCAGCATGGAGATCGACACAAGTCCGCCGGGGTGCCGATGCAGCCGACCAGCCATGTCGAGTTCGAGAAGAACGGAGTGAACGGCCGATATCGGCAGGCCGGTATGGCGGACGATATCGTCGATCTCGACCGGCGTCGGCCCGAGTGCTTCGACGATATGGTCGCGCTCGGCGTCATCGGGTGGCGCGGTGAGCGGCGTGCTCCTTTCCACGGGTGGCACTACGGCGCGCGGGCGAAAAAGGTCCGGCTCGGCGAGCGGCCGCAGCGCCTCAACGACATCGTCCGGCGTTGTAACGATCATCGCGCCATCTTTCAGCAAGCCGTTCGTCCCTTCGCAGCGCGGATCGAGCGGCGACCCGGGAACGGCGAAGACAAGTCGGCCAAATTCGCCAGCAAGTCGCGCGGTTATCAGCGAACCGGATCGCGTTGCCGCCTCGACGACCACGACACCCAGCGATATGCCTGCGATGAGGCGATTGCGGCGCGGGAAATCGCGTGCCCGAGGTTCCCAGCCGAACGGCATCTCGCTCACGGCAAGCCCGTCGCCGTCCCAGATATCGTTGAGCAGGCCGATATTCTCGGGTGGGTAGGGCTGGTCGAGCCCGCCGGCCATGGCGGCGATCGTGCCGGTCGCAAGACTGGCGCGGTGGGCGGCTGTATCAATGCCGCGTGCTAGGCCCGAGACCACGGCATAGCCGGCCTCGCCACAGAGGCGTGCGATCATGGCCGTGAATTTGACGCCGCTGATCGATGCATTTCGCGAGCCGACCATGCCGATGGCCGGACGCGTCGCTGTCGGCACATTGCCTTTGACAGCGAGGAGTGGGGGAGCGCCATCGATCTCGCGAAGGGCAGGGGGATAGTCCGGTTCGCCGATGCCGATGAAGCGTGCGCCAAAACGATGTGCCGCTTCCAGCTCCCGCAAAGCGTCCCGCTCGTCGGCGATGCGGATCGCGCGCGTCGAGCCGCCGCGCTGCGAAAGCTCCGGCAGAGCGGCCAGGGCCGCTTCGGCCGAACCATAGTGATTGATGAGATCGCGGAAGGTGGTGGGACCGACATTGTCGGAGCGTATGAGCCTGAGCCAGGCGATTCTTTGTCTTTCGGTCAGCGCAACTCCCGTCCGTCTTGCGCTGCCTGTGTCCATTATCCCTTTGCTCCGATCTTGCCTTCCGTTCCCGCAGTCAGCCGGGCGATATTTGCCCTATGCTTATACCAGGAGATGACGGTCATCAGCGCCATGACAGCGGCGATTTTGTCGACGCCCAATATCCACAATACAACCGGTATGACAAGAGTTGCAACCAGTGCGGAAAGCGAGGAATAGCGCGTGGTAAAAGCGATCGTCAGCCAGACGATGGCGAAAATCAAAGCCATCAGCGGCGCGACCCCAAGCAGGATGCCGAGATAGGTGGCGACGCCCTTGCCGCCCTTGAAGCCGATCCAAACCGGGAAAATGTGGCCGATGAAGGCGGCGAAGCCGGCGAGCACGCCGGCATCCTCTCCGAAGAAATGCACGGCGATCAGGACGGCGGCTGTGCCCTTGAAGGCATCGAGCAATAGGGTTGCGGCCGCAAGCCCCTTGTTACCGGTGCGCAGCACATTGGTTGCGCCGATATTGCCCGAGCCGATGTTGCGCACGTCGCCGAGGCCGGCCATGCGGGTCAGCAGCAAGCCGAAGGGGATGGAGCCGAGTAGATAGCCGATGACGAGGGCTGCCAGCGCGGTCTGCAGGGTAAGCTGCCAAGTCCAGAAATCAGCCATCGCGTCTTATTCTCCGTAAACCCTGGCGCTTGCCTCAGAGACTGTGAACCGGCTTGCCGGCGACATAGGTTGCAACCGCCCGGCCGCTCATTCTCGCATCCTCGAAGGGCGTATTCTTCGAGCGCGACAAAAGCATGTCTTTTGCGACAAGCCAAGGCTCGTCGAGATCGACGAGAGCGATATCCGCTTTGGCGCCCGGCTTCAGCGTGCCGGCGGGGAGCCCGAAGATCTGCGCCGGCCGCGTCGAGAGCGCATCGACGAGCCGCATCAAGCTGACCTGACCGCTGTGATAGAGCCGGAGTGCCGCCGGAAGCAGCGTTTCGAGCCCGACGGCACCGTCCTCTGCTTCGCCGAACGGCAGGCGTTTCGTATCGACGTCCTGCGGATCGTGCGACGAGACGATGATGTCGATCGTGCCGTCGGCCAGCGCCTCGATCATCCCCGTGCGATCGTCTTCGGAGCGCAGCGGCGGGTAGAGCTTGAAGAAGGTCCGGTATTCGCCGATGTCGTTCTCGTTGAGCGCAAGATTGTTGATGGAGATGCCGCAGGTGACCCTGGCGCCGCGCGAGCGGGCGAGGCGGATGGCTTCGGCCGATTCCGGCACGGAGATCATAGCAGCGTGGTAATGGCTGCGCGTCAGTGTCGCAATGCGGAGGTCGCGCTCCAGCGGGATCAGTTCGGCTTCTTTCGGAATGCCGGAGAGGCCAAGCCAGCTTGCCAGAAGGCCTTCGTGCATGACGCCGTTGGCGCCGAGATATTTGTCGCGTGTCTCGCAGGAAATCACGGCGCCAAATTCGCGCGCATAGGTCATGATGCGGCGCAGAACCTGACTGTCATGGACACTGGAATGCGCGTCGGTGAACACGACAGCTCCGGCTTCGCGCAGCAGGGCGATTTCCGTCATCTCTTCGCCGGCAAGTCCCTTGGTGAGGGCAGCGGCGGGATAGACATTGACGACGGCCGTATCGCGGGCCGTCTTCCGGACGAATTCGACGAGGGCAATATCATCGATAACCGGATCCGTGTCCGGCATCATGATGAAGGAGGTGACGCCGCCGGCCGCAGCCGCGCGGCTTGCGGAGGCGATCGTTTCGCGATGCTCGCCGCCCGGTTCGCCGACATGCACGCGTGCATCGACCAGGCCGGGGATGGCGACGAGACCGTTGCAGTCGCGAACAGTCGCGCCTTTGGGAATGCCGTGGTTCTTCGCATCCTTGCCGGAGGCAACGATTACGCCGTCTTCGACGACAAGCGTGCCGACCTCGTCGAGATCGCGCGAGGGATCGATGATGCGGACATTCTGAAAGACGATCGAGTTGCTCATGCGCCGGCTCCCTCGGTGCGAGGTCCCTGGTTCTGCGAAACGAGCAAGGTCTCCATCACGGCCATGCGGACGGCGACGCCCATTTCCACCTGTTCGGCGATGACGCTTTGCGGGCCATCGGCCACCTCGGAGGCGATTTCCACTCCGCGGTTCATTGGGCCTGGATGCATTACGAGCGCATCTTCCTTGGCGGCCTTGAGCGTCTCGGCGTCGAGTCCGTAGAAGTGATAATATTCGCGCACCGAAGGCACGAAAGCGCCCGACATGCGCTCGCGCTGCAGCCGCAGCATCATCACGACGTCGGCATCCTTCAGCCCTTCTTTCATCGAATGGAAGACCTCGACACCCATGTCGGCGACACCGGCCGGCAGCAGTGTAGCGGGGGCCACGACCCGGACGCGTGCTCCCATGGCGTTGAGAAGCAGGATATTCGAGCGGGCCACGCGCGAATGCAGCACGTCGCCGCAGATCGCCACGATGATGCGCGAAAGCTTGCCCTTGGCGCGGCGGATCGTCAGCGCGTCGAGAAGCGCCTGGGTCGGATGCTCGTGCTGGCCGTCGCCGGCATTGACGACCGAGCAGGAGACTTTCTGCGCCAAAAGCGCGGCGGCGCCCGCGCTCGAATGGCGGATGACAAGCACATCAGGCCGCATCGCATTCAGCGTCATCGCCGTATCAATCAGCGTCTCGCCCTTTTTGACGGAGGAATTGCCGACCGACATGTTCATCACATCGGCGCCGAGCCGTTTGCCGGCAAGCTCGAAGGAGGATTGTGTGCGCGTCGATGCTTCGAAGAAGAGATTGATCTGCGTCAACCCGCGAAGCGTCGACGTCTTTTTCTCGCGCTGGCGGCTGATCTTGACCGCTTCGTCGGCCTTGTCGAGAAGATAGGTGATATCCTGCTCGGTGAGGCCCTTGATGCCGATGAGGTGGCGGTGGGGAAAGAAGACCATGAACCTGCCCTCTGAATTTCGTCAGGCGGTCTATAAAGAGGGAGCGCCGATGGGGCAAGCGGCGGTGTGTATTGAGCCTGTTTGTTCCCCATGCAATTTCGCCCGAATCCCGCTACAGGAGCGATGCCGGTGGGAGACGTAACTTCCAGTTTCCCTTTGCAACCCACTTGCTCTACAAGCGATTCATGACCCAAGCGACCCGGACTGACGACCCCTTTGCCGACCTGAACCAGCCGAGCCTCTGGACCGGCATCAATGCCTATCGTTCCGATCCGCTGATCGTCGATCTCACCTCCGGCCTGCCGCGTTCAATACGGGAAGAGCTGGAGCAGCACGGTCGTTTCGTCACCTCGCACGAGGCCCAGGAACTGGCGCGCATGGCAAACCAGGGCACGCCGCAGCTCCGCACCCATGGGCCGCGCGGCGAGCGTCTGGATGTCGTGGAATTCCATCCGGCCTGGCATGCGCTGATGCGGCGCTCCATGGCGATGGGCCTGCATTCCTCGATCTGGGATGCGCAGGCTGACCCTGAAGCAAAGGGTCATTCGCACAAGGTGCGCGCCGCCCGCTTCTATCTGACGGCGCAGCTCGAATGCGGCCATCTCTGCCCCCTCACGATGACCAGCGCCTCGGTCGCCGCCATGATGGCCTCGCCAGCGGTGCAGAAGGACTGGGCGCCCAAGATTCTCTCCCGCAAATACGACTCGTCCAACAAGCCCGCCATGCAGAAGAGCGCCGTCACCATCGGAATGGGCATGACGGAGAAGCAGGGCGGCACGGATGTGCGCGCCAACCGAACAACTGCCGACAAGGTCAGCGAAGGCATCTACCGGCTATCGGGCCACAAGTGGTTCATGTCGGCGCCGATGAGTGACGCCTTCATCATGCTCGCGCAGACCAAGGACGGCATGGGCTGCTTCCTAGTGCCGCGGCTGCTGGAGGATGGCTCGGCCAACGGTCTTCATTTCCAGCGGTTGAAGGATAAGCTCGGCAACCGCTCGAACGCCTCTTCTGAAGTCGAGTTCACCGATACGTTCGGCTTCCTCCTTGGCGCACCCGATGCCGGCATCCGCACGATCCTCGATATGGTAACGCTGACGCGGCTCGATTGCGCACTGGCCTCCGCCGGCATCATGCGTGCCTCACTCGCCGAAGCCGTGCATCATGCGCGCGGTCGCAGCGTCTTTGGCAAGATGTTGGTCCACCAGCCGATCATGACGCGCGTGCTTGCCGATATGGCGCTCGATGTCGCCGCCGCAACCGCGCTCGCCTTCCGTCTGGCCGAGGCCTTCGACAAGGCCAGCGGCAGCAGCGAGGACGCGGCCTATGCACGCGTCATGACGCCGGTCGCCAAATACTGGTGCTGCAAGATCGCACCCGCACTGATCTATGAAGCCATGGAGTGCATCGGCGGCAGCGGCTACATCGAAGAGCGTCCGATTGCCCGCCATTACCGCGAAGCTCCCGTCAATGCGATCTGGGAAGGCTCCGGCAATGTCATGGCGCTCGATGTCCTGCGCGTGTTGAACCGGGGCAAAGACCTGTTCGAAACAGTCTTTGCCGGTCTCGCACGCGATCTCGGCCCGGCTGGCAAGAAGACCATCGATGTCCTGCGCGCCGCCATGGCGCTTTGCGAACAGGATGAAGGCGCCGCCCGTTTGCTGGTGGAACAACTGGCGCTCGCAGCCGGTGCGGCCGAGCTTTATCGCCTCGGAGCCGGCAAGATCGCCGACGCCTTCATCGAAACCCGTCTCGCCGGCGGCTGGCGCGCGACCTACGGGATGCTCGATTCGCGCTTCGATGCTAGCTACATCGTCGATCTACTGTATCCGCCGGCGACATAGCACTGCGCCAGCGATTCTGTCACGACATTCTTGATTGATGCGATACCAATATTTATTATCTATTGGTATCGGCAAGGAGGGCTTCATGGCTCGCAACACATCCGTCTCGCTGGGAGATCATTTCAGCGCCTTCATCGAGGAACAGATAAAGACGGGCCGGTATGGCTCTGCCAGTGATGTTGTTCGCGCAGGTCTGCGCCTGCTTGAAGAGCACGAGGTAAAGGTCAAGGCCCTGCAGAATGCGTTGATCGCCGGTGAGGAATCCGGGGAGGTTGCTTCCTTCGATAACGCCGCATTCCTCAAGCGGATGCGCGCGACCTATGGTGAATAGGCCTTGCAAGTACGGTCTTTCTCCGCTTGCGGTGGCCATCTTGAAGGTATCTGGCGATATACGGTCGAGAACTGGTCTGCAAGGCAAGCCGAGATCTACCATGCCGAAATCGTTGAAGCTTTCGAGGGATTGGCATCCGACCTGAAAACGCTCGTCCTGCTGATGTCCGTGACGGCTATTTCAAATATGCCGTAGGGTCTCATATGATCTACTATCTTTTACGGGATGGCGAAATCGCGATCATTCGCATATTGCATCGGCGAATGGATGTCGGTCGGCATCTTTGAAGAGATGTCTGGCGCCGGAAACGACAGTGTGGTTTGGTCAGTTTCTCTAATCTGTGGATTCGCGCGATTTGGCGGACAAGAAGTCTGACGGCTTTGTTGTTCAAGGTGATCCGGCTTGTTATTCACCGCTCGGTGACAGATTGGAGTCGAGTCGATGGCCCCCGCAAACGCTGCCGTTAAAATCCCTTTGGAAATGCCTGTCGTGGAAAAGCGCGTGCGCAATCGCGCCGCGACGGAGCAGGCAATCCTGGATGCTGCCAAACGGCTTCTGGCGGAGGAGGGGTTCCAGAATTTCGGTATCAATGCGGTCGCCCGCGGTGCCGGCTGCGACAAGCAGCTGATCTACCGCTATTACGGCGGCTTGAATGGTCTTGTGGAGGCCATCGGTACCGATCTCGGCAACTGGGTCGCCGATCGCATTCCCGACGATACCGGCGGCATGTTCCTTTTGACCTATGGCGATCTGATGGAGCGGCTTTCGATGCTGTTTCTCGATGCTTTGCGCGCCGATCCGCTGATGCGTCGCATCGTCGCCTGGGAAGTCTCCGAAAATAGCGAGCAGGTGCGCCGGCTGTCCGAGGCCCGATCCAAGGCGCTCGCCGGCTGGATCGACCGCATGCGCGGCTCGCTCGTGCCGCCCAAGGGCGTCGATGCCCAGGCGGTCAATGCCATGATCTTTGCCGCTATTCAGCACATCGTGCTGGCTGCGGCCGTCAGCGACCAATGCGCCGGTCTCGTCTTGAAGAACGGCAAGGATTGGGAGAAGGCGGCAACGGCCTTGAAGCGGATCGTGCGCGGCGTCTACGGTTGATATCGACCATCGGGCAGGGGATATCCACAGCTCCGCCTTACCGTTAACCTTAACAAATGGTTTACATTGCGCCGCAGCGGTTAACTCGTCACTGTTGGAAGACGATTAGTTAACCATCAAGCGTGCAGCCATGGGGTTAAAACCCGCAAAATTAGTGTTTCTCGTGACGGCGGTGATGTTCTTTGCCGTGCTCGCACTAGATATCACGCTGCCGACAATGGTGTTGAGCGCCATGGCGCTGTCGAACTGGTTTGTCCTTTCGGCTGGCACGACGCAATTTCAGCGTCGAAGAGGTACCGCATGAAGTGGTTGTTGATTTGCTGGGCCGGACCGGTCTCGTTTCTCGGGGCATGGTATTACCTGTCGTACTACGACATGAGCTTCGGCATCTTCATGCTGACGCGGCAGATGCACGATCTGGTGTTCGATATCTACGGCAAGATCCTCGGCATTCCGCCCGAGACCATTCCGCCGCTGGTAGCGCGCGCCATCGCCTTCGATAGCCTGCTGGTCTTCGCAATCTACGGCTTCCGCCGACGGGCTGCGATCATCGGATGGTGGAGGCGCCGTCAGGAGGCATCCGAATCGGGCAAGGCTGCCCTGCCAAGTGCCGATAGCCTGTCCAAGGCTCCCTGAAGAATGAAGCTTGCCGCCGCCGAGTCGATGCGCTCGGCGCGCTTGGCGCGCGAGACGTCCATTTCCAGCAGCGCCCGCTCGGCCGCAACGGTCGAAAGCCGCTCGTCCCAGAAGACGAAGGGCAGGGCGGTCTTTTCCGACATGCTGCGCACGAAGGCGCGCGTTGCTTGCACGCGCGGTCCGGCAGAGCCATCCATATTCATCGGGAGCCCTATGACGAAGGCTGCGACCTTTTCCTTCTCGGCGAAAGCGAGCAGCGTTTCGGCATCCTGGGTGAATTTCACGCGCTTGATGACGGGACGAGGTGTGGCGAAGCGCCGTCCGAGATCTGACATGGCCAACCCGATCGTCTTCGTGCCGAGGTCGAGACCGGCGATCGGCTGGCCGGGCAGGAGCATCACGGCTAGATCTTCGATGGTCAGCGTGGTCATCAGGGTCTTGCTCCTGTCAAAACAAATTGAAGTCCTAACCGCTTTTCTTTGTTGCGGTTTGAGATATCTCCTAGAGCATTTCCAGCAAAAGCGCACAGCGGTTTTGCGTCGGGAAATGCGGAAGAACAAATGGATAGAGCGTTTCCACTGGAAATGCTCTGGACACCAGCCTTACATTTCAAATCAAGTCATAAGGAGAAATCCAATGAAGATCACCTGGCTCGGCCACTCCGCTTTTCGCATTGAAACGGCCAAGGCAAAGATACTGATCGATCCATTTCTGTCTTACAATTCCTCCTTTGCGGCCGCCGGTCTGAACATCAAGGACGTTGCCCAGGGCGCGACTCATATCCTGCTGACCCATGGCCATGCAGACCATGTCGGCGATGCGGTTCAGATCGCCAAGGATACCGGCGCGGTCGTTCTCGCCAATGCCGATCTGGCCTCCTGGCTCGGCACCAAGGGCGTCGAGAAGCTGGAAATGGGCAATACTGGCGGTACCGTTGGCCTCGGCGGCTTCTCGGCCACCTTCACAAATGCGCTGCATTCCTCCGCCCAGATCACCGAAGACGGCGTTTCCCACGCACTCGGCAATCCGAACGGCCTGATGCTGCATTTCGACGACGAGCCGACACTGTTCCACATGGGCGATACCGACATCTTCTCGGATATGGCGCTGATCAATGAACTGCATCAGCCCGATATCGGCATCGTGCCGATCGGCGACCGCTTCACCATGGGCGGTGCGGTGGCGGCACTCGCCTGCCAGCGCTTCTTCAACTTCAAGACCGCCATTCCCTGCCACTACGGCACGTTCCCGATCATCGACCAGACGCCGGAAAAGTTCATCGTCGGCATGGAAGGTTCGAAGACTGCAGTTGCGGCGCCGAAGGTGGGCGAGAGCGTTTCTGCCTGACGATACCCGTTGCGTATGGCGGGCATGGTCTTTATAGCGATAGGAAAAATCCTATCCGGAGAATGCCATGTCCGTCGATCTCGCCACCGTCAAACGCGTCGCCCATCTTGCCCGCATCGCCGTCAATGAAGACGAAGCGCAGCGGATGATGGGCGAGCTGAACGGCATTCTGGGCTTCGTCGAGCAGCTCTCCGAAGTGAATGTCGATGGCGTCGAGGCCATGACCTCCGTCACGCCGATGGCGATGAAGAAGCGCACCGACGAAGTAACGGACGGCAACAAGGCTGCCGACATCGTCGCCAATGCGCCGAATACCGATCAGAATTTCTTCCTGGTGCCCAAAGTCGTCGAATAACGGTTCCTGCGAGCCTTTTCCGACCCGTTGCCCAATTCCAGATCTGAAGCGAAACAAAATGAGCGAACTGACCAGCCTGACCATTGCCGAAGCCCGCGACAAGCTGCGCGCCAAGGAGATTACCGCCACCGAACTGACCGAAGCCTATATCTCGGCGATCGATGCGGCCAATGGTCAGATCAATGCCTATATCGCCGTGACGCCCGACAAGGCGCGCGAGATGGCCAAGGCTTCGGACGCCCGTCTGACCGCCGGCAACGCCGGTGCGCTCGAAGGCATCCCGCTCGGGATCAAGGATCTGTTCGGCACCGAAGGCATCCACACCCAGGCCTGCAGCCACATTCTGGACGGCTTCAAGCCGCGCTATGAATCGACCGTCACGCAGAACCTCTGGAACGACGGCGCCGTCATGCTGGGCAAGCTCAACATGGACGAGTTCGCCATGGGCTCCTCCAACGAGAGCTCCTACTACGGCCCGGTGATCAACCCATGGCGTGCCGAGGGTTCGAACCAGCAACTGGTTCCGGGCGGCTCGTCCGGCGGTTCGGCCGCAGCCGTTGCTGCGCATCTCTGCGCCGGAGCGACCGCTACCGACACCGGCGGCTCCATCCGCCAGCCGGCTGCCTTCACCGGTACTGTCGGCATCAAGCCGACCTATGGCCGCTGCTCGCGCTGGGGCATCGTCGCCTTCGCCTCGTCGCTCGACCAGGCCGGCCCGATCGCCCGCGACGTGCGCGATGCCGCCATCCTTCTGAAGTCGATGGCAAGCGTCGATGCCAAAGATACGACCTCGGTCGACCTGCCTGTGCCGGATTACGAAGCCGCGCTCGGCCAGTCGCTGAAGGGTATGAAGATCGGCATCCCGAACGAATACCGCGTCGACGGCATGCCGGAAGAGATCGAGACACTCTGGCAGCAGGGCATCGCCTGGCTGAAGGATGCCGGCGCCGAGATCGTCAATATCTCGCTGCCGCACACGAAATATGCGCTGCCGGCCTATTACATCGTCGCCCCCGCCGAGGCCTCCTCGAACCTCGCCCGCTATGACGGCGTCCGCTACGGCCTGCGCGTCGACGGCAAGGACATCGTCGACATGTATGAAAAGACGCGCGCTGCCGGTTTCGGTCAGGAAGTGAAGCGCCGCATCATGATCGGCACCTATGTTCTGTCGGCCGGCTATTACGACGCCTACTACCTACGCGCCCAGAAGGTTCGCACGCTGATCAAGCGCGACTTCGAGCTGGCCTTCAACGCCGGCGTCGACGCCATCCTGACGCCCGCCACCCCATCCTCGGCCTTCGGCATCGCCGACGAAGATCTCGCTTCGGATCCGGTAAAGATGTACTTGAACGACATCTTCACGGTGACAGTCAACATGGCCGGCCTGCCCGGCATCGCCGTTCCCGCCGGTCTCGACCCCAAGGGCCTCCCGCTCGGCCTGCAGCTCATCGGCAAGCCGTTCGAAGAAGAAACCCTCTTCAAGACCGCCCACGTCATCGAACAGGCCGCCGGCAAGTTCACGCCGGCGAAGTGGTGGTAAGCGCTACAACGGCACCAGCGGTTTGATGAACGGTCGAATCAAGCTTCGCGACATCTAAAGCCACTAAGGGGTCGTCCGCTAATCGGGGCGGCCCTTTTTCATGCGCCAATATTCCGCCCGGACGCCATCACATTTTGGACCGAAATACGATCATAAATTGCAGCGAGCCGCTTGGTCTCGTTCTCTGCAACCAAATCGGAAGGTCTCTTTATGCTCAAGCAAGTCACGGCGATCCTGCTCCTCGGCGTGCCATCTCCAGCGATATCGCTGGCAGCCGACAATGGGGCCATTCGATCCATTACCCTGTCCTCGGGTGGTCTGGCCCAGGTTTCCCGATCGGCCGATGTCAATAGCGACGGCGTGATCCGGATCGAGGTTCCCCTTGATCAGGTCGATGACATCCTGAAGAGCCTCATGGTCAACGGGTCTGCAGGATCTGTGGCCGGCATGTCGCTGGCGGGGCCTCGGCCGTTGCAGGAGACCTTCAAGGGCCTGCCATTCACGCCCGAAGCGCTTTCGTCCGTGCCGTCGCTTCTGACATCGATGCAGGGCGCCAGGGTGTCCGTTACCAGCGGGGGAAAGACCGTCGAGGGAAATATTCTCGGTATCGAGACGAGAAAGTCTGACGATAAAGCAGCGGCTTACCTGCTGACCGTTATCGATAGGGATGGCGCAGTGGAGACGCTGGCACTAGGCGAGGACGCATCCGTCCGGCTTGAGGATGCCGAACTGAGAGCGAAGATCGCCAAAGCAGCGGCAGCCATCGCCCACGGCAAGAACGATCGCACCCGTGCCATCGACATCAAGGTGAACGGTGTGAACGACAACAGCGCCGTCGGCCTGACCTATGTCGTGCCGTCTCCTATCTTGAAAACGGCTTACAAGGTTGTGATCGACGAAAAGAATAAGGCGCGCCTGCAGGCATGGACGGTGCTGGAGAATGCCAGCGGCGAAGACTGGAAAGGCGTGAAAGTGACGCTGACCTCGGCCGAACCGGTAACGCTGAAGCAGGGTCTGCACCAGTTCTATTGGCGCGAGCGGCAGGAGGTGCCAGTCAACACGGCGTCGAACAATGTTCCTGATCCCGATAGCGGCGATCTGTCCAACAGGCAGCGTCTGGCATCGAGCACCGCAGCGCCTGCACCCGCCGGAGCAATGCGGCCCGCGGCCAAAAGAATTGCAGGTGCGCCGGCCTATGAAGCCGACGAATTGGCGCGGCCGGCAGAACCAATGCAGGTTGCCGCCGGAAACCCGACCACGGCGACCGAAAGCGATATTTCCGCCACTTTCGAGCTTCCGGGGACCTACGATCTGGCCAATGGCGATACCTTATCGGTGCCGATCATGGATGCGGATGTGGAAGCCGACATGGTGGACATGTACCGGGCCGGCAGTGTCTATCGCAATCCCATCGCTGCCGTGATGCTCAAGAACAGCACCGGCGTCAGCATGCCGGCGGGAATTCTGACGCTCTACGACGGCAAGACCGGCTATATCGGCGATTCCCAGCTATCGGCGCTGCCGAAGGACGACACGCGCCTGGCCAGCTTCGCGACCGATCGCAAGGTAACGATCAGCGAGCAGCAGACGCCGACGGAGGAGATTGCCTCCCTGAAAGTTGCCGATGGCGTGATGAACGCCACCGTCAAATACCGCCAGACGACGACATATACCGTATCGGGCGCGCTGGACGGCGAACGGACTGTTGTCATCGAGCATCCGATCCGGGACGGCTGGTCATTCTCCTCGTCTGAAGGTTTCGGCAAGACGGCAACGCATCAGCGGCTCAAGGCGGTCGTGCCGGCAGGCACCGAGAAAGTGCTGACGGCGGTCGACGAGCAGCTTCAGAGCAACAGTTACGCTCTGGTCGATACCGATCCGGACATGCTGCTCGGGTGGTCGGCCTCGACCCATGACAAGGCTCTGACCGACAAGCTCGCCAATCTCGCAGACGCGCGCAAAAGGCAGGTCGCGATCCAGAACGAACTGGCGAGCCTCGATAGCGAGATCGAGAAAACCGTCAATGAGCAGGAGCGGATAAGGCGCAATCTCGGCGCCGTGCCTGACAACAGCGATCTGAAGAAACGCTATTTGAAGGCTCTGGCGGATAGCGAGGATCAAATCGCCGCCATGAACGAAAGGCGCGATACGGTGCAGCAGGAAAGCGATCGTCGCGACGACCATGTGACTGACATCATCAGGACATTCTGATCGCTATCGGAGTGTCTTGTCCCGGACCGCATCGGCAGATGAGAGCCACCCACCGGGCGGCTCTCATGCTTTTGCTATCTGTTATCCAGCTGTGCCCTTACCAGCTTCAGCCCCTTTTCCGTGATCCGGTAGGCTTGACCGTCGGTAGAGCGGATGGCTTTCAGCCGTCTGAGCCGGCGAAAGAGTTCAATGCCGAAATCGGGATAGAGCCAGCCGTCCCGTGTGTAGCAGTGGGCGGTCTCGATCTTCTTCTTTTCGGTGCGTTCGAGTTCGATGCGCCCGCCCTGGGCGAGCAGGTGGAGAATGCGCTGTTCCGCGCGTGAAATATCCATTGGAGTCAGAATCTGTAATGCGCCAAAGGGCGCAACAAAACGATCCGAAGCTTCCCTCAAGGGAAGTCGGGGCTTCGTTTTTCAGGCCTGGCACGCAAGAGAACTTGCGAGCGAGGCCTTTACCGGCACTGACAAAAGGTGGACATCAAAACTCCATTGATGCGTCTCTCTAAAACAGGTTGCGCTCCACAGTCAAGCTTCAACCCGGCTTCGCCTTTTACCATTAGCTAAAATGATGAATCTCGCCGCTGGCAAAAGCCTTTCGTGGATGCTTTACTGTCTCCAAATGGCGGGGGCCTGATGATCCACATTCGCAATGCCCATGAAGGTGAAACAGCGGTGTTGGCGAGCATCGGCCTGCGCTCCTGGCAGCAGGCCATGGGCGCGATCGGCGGCACCAGCGAGCTGCTGGAAAGCGCCAGCGAAGCCTTTGAAAATTTCACCCGCAATCTATGGCTGACGATCACTGTGATAGAGTTGAATGGCGAGGCTGTGGGATGGGCGGCACGCGAGGCGCTGGACGAGGCGATTTCCGATTTCTGGATTGATCCGGATTTCGTCAGGCGCGGCCTCGGCTCGGCGCTTCTGGCACGGATCGAAGCGGATGTGCGCGGGCAGGGACTGGAGAAGGTTTCGCTGCAGAGCCATGCGGGGAATACCGATGCCATCGCCTTCTTCAGGGCGCGCGGCTATGAGATCCGCTGGCTGTCGATCGTCTATTCCCCCAAGCTCGATAGCGATGTTCCCACAGTCGGGCTTTCGAAATCGTTGATCGATGATAACGACGGCGCCTATGGCCTGAGCATATAGCAAGCGTCGATGCCGAAAGCCTTGCGCCGCCTCGCCAATTGCTCTACCTCACCAAAGCAGAAAACAGCATTATACAAGAGCTTCCCATGACCATTGTCGACGTCCGTACGCCAGATCCGAAACGCTTCATTCCCGGTGCCACCGGTGATTGGGAAGTCGTTATCGGGATGGAAGTCCACGCCCAGGTGCTGAGCAAGTCCAAGCTCTTCTCCGGCGCCTCGACGGAGTTCGGCAATCCCCAGAATTCCAACGTGTCGCTCGTCGATGCCGCCATGCCCGGCATGCTGCCCGTCATCAACGAGGAATGCGTCAAACAGGCCGTGCGCACCGGTCTCGGTCTGAAGGCGCAGATCAACAAACGTTCGATCTTCGACCGCAAGAACTATTTCTATCCTGACTTGCCGCAGGGCTATCAGATCTCGCAGTTCAAGGACCCGATCGTCGGTGAGGGCAAGATTGTGATCTCGCTCGGTCCGGACCGTCAGGGCCAGTTCGAGGATATCGAGATCGGCATCGAGCGCCTGCACCTCGAGCAGGATGCCGGCAAGTCGATGCACGATCAGCACGCCACCATGTCTTACGTCGATCTGAACCGCTCCGGCGTCGCGCTGATGGAAATCGTTTCGAAGCCGGATATCCGCTCGGCCGACGAGGCGAAGGCCTATATGACGAAGCTGCGCTCGATCGTGCGCTATCTCGGCACCTGCGACGGCAATATGGATGAAGGCTCCATGCGCGCCGACGTCAACGTCTCGGTGCGCCGCCCGGGCGGCGAATTCGGCACGCGCTGCGAAATCAAGAACGTCAACTCCATCCGCTTCATCGGTCAGGCGATCGAATATGAAGCGCGCCGTCAGATCGGCATTCTGGAAGATGGCGGCACGATCGATCAGGAAACCCGCCTGTTCGATCCAAACAAGGGCGAGACGCGGTCGCTGCGCACCAAGGAAGATGCGCATGACTATCGCTATTTCCCCGATCCGGATTTGCTGCCGCTGGAATTCGACGACGCTTTCGTTGCGGAGCTTGCAGAGCATCTACCTGAGCTGCCCGACGACAAGAAGGAGCGTTTCGTCCGCGAACTCGGCCTCTCGATCTACGACGCTTCCGTGCTCGTCTCGGAAAAGGCGATCGCCGATTATTTCGAAGCGGTTGCTGCCGGCCGCGACGGCAAGATGGCGGCAAACTGGGTCATCAACGACTTGCTGGGCGCTCTGAACAGAACGGGCAAAAGCATTGAAGAGACTCCGGTTTCGCCCGCCCAGCTCGGCGCGATCATCGATCTCATCAAGGCCGAAACCATCTCCGGCAAGATCGCCAAGGATCTGTTCGAAATCGTGCTCAACGAAGGCGGCGATCCCGCCGAAATCGTCGAGGCCCGCGGCATGAAGCAGGTAACCGACACCGGCGCGATCGAAAAGGCCGTCGATGAGATCATCGCCGCCAACCCGGATCAGGTCGCCAAGGTCAAGGCAAAGCCGACGCTCGCCGGCTGGTTCGTCGGCCAGGTGATGAAGTCGACCGGCGGCAAGGCCAACCCGCAGGCCGTTCAGGCGCTGGTCAAGGCCAAGCTCGGCATCGAAGAGGAATAAGCGGTGTTCTTCATCCGCACCGCCAGCGAGCAGGACCTGGAAAAGGTCCGCGCTCTGCTTGGCGAAACCTGGCATGCAACCTATGACCGGATCTATGGGCCGGAAAAGGTCAGCGAACTGCACGCCTCCTGGCATTCGCCGGCTTCGCTGAAAGCACGGTTGGCAAACAAGAACTCGGAATTCCTCGTTGCCGATGACGGCAGGACGATCGGCGGCATGGGTTACGCTGCCATGTCCAAAGAGATGACGAAAACAGTCATGCTCTACATGCTCTATGTCAGCCCCAAGCATCAGCGAGAGGGCATCGGTCGCGATATCTTTGCGGAACTGGAGACGTGCTTTCCGGATGCGGAGATCATGCGTCTCGAAGTCGAACCGCAGAACGAACCTGCGATCGCTTTTTATCAAGCTCATGGCTTTGTCGAGGTCGGCCGCACGGAAAACTGCGGCAACGGGCAATCGGGTATTCCGGCGCTGATATTCGAGAAGCCATTGGTGGCCCACTGAAATAATAGACGAGACCGTTCATGGAAGACCCCCGCCTGGTGATCCGCGAAGCGAAAGAATCCGACCTTCGCGCCCTGATCGGCCTCTTTGCCGCCGACGCCGTGGGTGGTCATGGCGATACGACCAACCCCTCTGCCTATGACGACTATCTCCGTGCGTTTCGTACCATCGTGGCGTCGCCAGAGCAGACGCTGTATGTCGCCGAACGCGCCGGCGAAGTAGTCGGGACATTTCAGACGATGATCACGACGACGCTGACCGGGCGCGGATCATCCGCCATGATCATCGAAGCGGTCCAGACGCGAGCCGATATGCGTGGGCAGGGGATTGGCGCCGCTATGATCAATTTCTGCATCGACGAGGCAAAAAGTCACGGCATGCGCATGGTGCAGCTGACCTCGAATGCGGCCCGCAAGGACGCGCACCGCTTCTATGAGAGGCTGGGTTTCAAGCCCACGCATTTAGGCTTCAAGATGCTATTGAAATGAAGCCTTTGCCCGCTGGAATCACTGGACAAGCAGGCCTAGGGGCGGCATAAGCAACTATCGAATTCTGGTATCGCTCGCCCCTCAGCGGGTATCGAGGAAAAGACATGTGGAACTTCATCGTACAGACCTTCACCTGGTGGAACAGCCAAACTTTGGGAACGCGTTTCGCGACTTGGCGGTTTGGCAAGCGTGTCGGCGAGGATGAATTCGGCAACGTCTATTACGAAGGCGGCATGTCTTCCTACGGCCTTCCGAAGCGCTGGGTGATCTACAAGGGCTATGCCGAAGCTTCTGCCATTCCTCCGGGCTGGCACGGCTGGATGCATCATCGCACCGACGTTCCG
Organism: Rhizobium sp. 11515TR; assembly: GCF_002277895.1. Lineage (NCBI taxonomy): Bacteria > Pseudomonadati > Pseudomonadota > Alphaproteobacteria > Hyphomicrobiales > Rhizobiaceae > Rhizobium > Rhizobium sp. 11515TR. Next base: position 2,107,836 of record NZ_CP022998.1, read on the forward strand.
CCGACCAAGGAAAACTATGTCGCCAAGGAATGGCAGAAGGAACATCGCGCCAATCCGACCGGCTCGCCGCAGGCTTACCGCCCGCCGGGCTCTCTCGCCGTTGCCGGCGAACGTCCGCGCGTGACTGGCGACTACGACGCCTGGACCCCGGGCAACTAAGCGGGAAGCCGGCTCGTCCTTTGGCCACAATTGGGCTTTAGGCGCGACATAGGCCGGCTTTTGCTCGGCGCCTTGACCGAGACCAAGCGGAGAGTGGCGGATATGATGGTTTACACGCGGAGTGCTTCTTTGCGTGCAGCAGCTTTAGCGGGCGCTGCTCTCTTCGCCGGCATCATGGCGGCTCCCACTGCCCAGGCTGCTCGCATCGCCAATCCGGTTGCCGTTTTTTCCGGCCTCGACAAGATCACCGGCCGCATCACCACCTTTGATGTCTATGTCAACGAAACCGTGCAGTTCGGTGCACTGCAGGTGACGCCGCGCGCCTGCTATTCGCGGGATGATACCGAGCAGCAGAAGGTAGATGGCTTTGTCGAAGTCGACGAAATTACGCTCGACCGTCGCATCCGCCGCATCTTCACAGGCTGGATGTTCGCCGACAGCCCCGGCCTCAACGCCGTCGAGCATCCGATCTATGACGTCTGGCTGAAAGAGTGCAAGCAGAAGTCCGACGTGCCTGCGCCAGATACCGCCGGCGCGAAGTAATCGATTTCGAAACATTCACACCAGGATCATGTAGCCCGCAGAAGCTTTGCTCCTGCGGGCATCGTTTTAGTTTTGCTCGGTATTGGCGGCAGCTGCACCTATCGCCTGACGATCGGCAACCTCCGACAAGTCGAGAAAGATCCTCATGTCGTCTTTGACCTTATGACGAAACACGCCGTTGCGGTCCGGATGGGCTCTCAATTTGCCTCCGTTACGGAGGGCCTGAAGCAGCGAGCGCGAGATGGCCAACTCCGATGCAAGCAGCCGATCAAGACGCAGGTTTATCGGGAATTGGGCTGATATCTCGATACCAAGCAAAGTCCAGTCGCTTGCCGCACGTATCGCCTCCTTTCGGATGATAACGTCGGGCGGCTTGTCGATACGTTTTACTTTCCGCGTCAATCCATCGAGGTCGAATTCCTGCGCTCGCACCCACTCCGGATCGCTGCGCTGCAGCGCCTCGAGCGTGGAGGGAGCAAGATCGTGAACAGTCCGGCGCTCGAAGAGCGTTCGATTCCAGGTCTTGTCGCAATCGATGCACTTGTAGACGAGCCAGGCATCGAGCCGCTTGCCATTGGCGTTGAGCCTGATCTTGCCGCTCGATCTGAAGGGTTTTGGAGATCGGCAGCCGCTACAGGCGATCCATGGTTGAGGCGATGTTTTGGGCGAAATGGTCCAACGGACCTGAAGAATATTGCACATGCCGTCTTGGTCTTCCGTCTGGAAGTCCACCAAGCTGGCGGTGAGACAAGCCCGTCAGGGCGCGGTATGGCGATATTGCGGGACGGCTGAAGAGCTGAGACAGCGGTGGCTGCATTAGGCGCGTTTTGACAATGCCAAACCGGTCTCAGGCCATCACCCGATGGACATGAATATGCATCGGACGGCGCCACGCCGCCCCGATGCACGGGGTGATTTGGATGAGACCGGTATTTACGACGGCAAAGTGGAACCTCTATGCACCCACGCTCTTCGCCAGGAGTGTTAGCAGACCACAATCAGGATTTGAAGTCGTAAAAACTTCAGGCGTGGATTGCTTCAGGCGTCGCTATTTCCTTTGCGGCGGAACAGACTCAGGATCTTGCGGCCGGCCGCGACTGCACCCGCCAGCACGACGATGAGGCCTTTCTTCATTGCCAGAAGGGCAACGCCAAAACTCTTGAAGAAGCCGAGAACGACTGCAAGCAGGCCAAGCTTTGCCGCAACCTTTACGCCCGCACCGGCGGCGATCATGCCCGCCATGCTGTAGGCGGCGATCTTGTCGCCATTGGTGAAGTCGGCATAGCGCTTGCCGCTGTCATATTGCACGGTGTTGATGACGTTGGGGATAGCGGCGTTGATTTCCTGCAGCTGATCCAGTCCGGCGACGAAATCGAGCTCGGTGACGCCCTCGCGTCCCAGCACGCGCACGGAATAGTTCAGCGTGTGACCGGCATTGGGATCCTTGCCGAAAATCAGATCGCGCGCCCAGTGGAGGGCATGGGTCGCCTTATCGTAACGCGGTGGCTCTGCCCAGCCGACTAGTGTGATCGGATCGAAACCCTGCCGTTCGCGTTCGGGATTCGCTTCCTTGATCGCGTCTTGGATATTCTTCAGCAGGTCGTCGTAATCGGTCGATGCGGCATCCTCATCGGAAACATAGCCGCTGCCGTCATAATCGATGACGGAACCCCAGGATTGTGGGTCGGTCGGCAGGTATTTGGCCGGGAAGATCATGCCGAGCGGATTGCCGACCGAGCTTTCCGGATTGCCCCAGAGCTCGACCAGCACCTTCTTCGAATCCTGCGGATTGAGATAGTAGAACTGGTCAGAGACATTCAGCGTGGCATTGGCGGTGGGGATTTTGATCGCGCCCTGCTGGAAATCCAGCGTTTTAAGCACGGCGCCTTCGTCGCCCACCGGCGGCTCGACTCCGAACATGTCGTGGAATGATTTGGCGTTGGTCTGCGTCGCAATGGTCAGCGCGGCGAGAAAGACAATTGCAATATGATTCTTCACGATTCTACCCTCGGCTGTTGTGCCGAACTTAGGGCAGTCCGTTTCGGAATCAATTCATTTCGGGCAGATTTCCACCGTCGGAGAAGCTGAGATTGGGCGATTCCATCGCTTTCTCCAGCATCTTGGCATAGGCATCCTTAGGCACGTCGATGGCGCCGAATGTCTTCAGGTGCTGGGTGGTGAATTGCGTGTCGAGCAGGGTGAAGCCGCGTTCGCGCAGGCGCTCCACCAGATAGACGAGGCAGATCTTGGAGGCGTCCGTACGGCGGGAAAACATGCTTTCGCCAAAGAAGGCCGATCCCAGCGAAACGCCATAGAGCCCGCCAACCAGCCGATCGCCGTCCCAGGCCTCCACGGAATGGGCGTGGCCGATATGATGCAGGGTGGCATAAAGTGTGCGGATCGTGTCGTTGATCCAGGTGCTGGGGCGATCGCTCGTCTCTTCAGCGCAGGCGGCGATGACTGCTTCGAAATCTGTGTCGAAGCGAATATCGAAGGGACGTTGGCGGATCTTCTTGGCGAGTCTCTTGGAGACGTGAAACGTATCCAGAGGGATGATGCCTCGCAATTCCGGCTCGACCCAGAAGATCTCCGGATCGTCTGCCGATTCGGCCATCGGGAAAAGCCCAATGGAATAGGCGCGCAACAGGATCTCCGGGGTAATGCCGGGATGTCTGCCGCGCGCTCCGGGCATTGCTAGGCCGATGTTTTCGCCAGGTAGTTTTCCAGCCAATGGATATCGTAATCGCCGTTGGCGATATCCTGGTTGGAAACCAGATCCTGGAAGAGCGGCAGGGTGGTCTTGATGCCGTCCACGACGAATTCGTCAAGCGCGCGGCGCAGGCGCATCATGCATTCGACGCGGGTGCGCCCGTGCACGATCAGCTTGCCGATGAGGCTGTCGTAGTAGGGGGGAATCTTGTAGCCCTGATAGGCACCGGAATCGATACGAACGCCAAGACCGCCGGGCGCATGGAAATGCGTGATCGTGCCGGGCGAGGGGACGAAGGTGCGAGCATCTTCGGCATTAATGCGGCATTCGATGGCATGGCCTTGGAAATGCACCTCGTCCTGCGTGACCGAAAGACCGCCGCCGGAAGCGACGCGGATCTGCTCGTGCACGAGGTCGATGCCGGTGATGGCTTCCGTGACTGGATGTTCCACCTGCAGACGGGTGTTCATTTCGATGAAATAGAACTCGCCGTTCTCATAGAGGAATTCGATGGTGCCGGCGCCGCGATACTTCAGCTTCTTCATCGCGTCGGCGCAGATCTGGCCGATCTTCATGCGCTGCTCGACATTGAGCGCCGGGGAGTTGGCCTCTTCCCAGACCTTCTGGTGGCGGCGCTGCAGCGAGCAGTCGCGTTCGCCGAGATGGATGGCGTGGCCTTCGCCGTCACCGAAAACCTGGATTTCGATGTGGCGCGGCTTGCCGAGGTACTTTTCCATGTAGACGGATTCGTTGCCGAAGGCGGCTGCCGCTTCCGTGCGTGCCGTCGACCAGGCCTCGATCAGGTCTTCTTCCGTGCGGGCGACCTTCATGCCGCGACCGCCGCCGCCGGCGGTTGCCTTGATGAGCACCGGATAGCCGATCTCGCGCGCCGTCTTCAGCGCATCCGCCTCGGTCTTCACTTCGCCGTCGGAACCGGGAACGACCGGAATGCCGAGCTGCTGCGCCGTGGTCTTGGCGGTGATCTTGTCGCCCATGATGCGGATATGTTCCGCTGTCGGACCGATGAAGGTAATGCCGTGCGCCTCGAGAATATCGGCGAACTTTGCATTTTCCGACAGGAACCCATAGCCCGGATGCACGGCGTCCGCGCCGGTGATTTCACAAGCGGCAACAATCTGGTGGATATTGAGATAGCTATCGCGCGACGGCGGCGGACCAATACAAACGCTTTCATCCGCCAGGCGCACATGCATAGCGTCGCCATCCGCGGTCGAATGCACCGCAACGGTCGCAATGCCAAGCTCCTTGCAGGCGCGCAGCACGCGCAGAGCGATCTCTCCGCGGTTGGCTATGAGAATCTTCGAAATAACGGGCATGGGCCGACCTTACTCGATGACGACCAGGGCTTCGCCGTACTCGACCGGACGGCCGTCCTGAACGAGGATTTCAGTGACCGTACCGGACTTCGGAGCAGGAATCTGGTTCATCGTCTTCATTGCTTCGATGATGAGCAGCGTCTGGCCTTCTTTGACGGATGCGCCAACCTGGATGAAGGCAGCCGAGCCCGGTGCCGGCGCCAGATAGGCAGTGCCGACCATCGGCGCACTGACGACGTTGTCGGGATTGCGGGTCTTGCCGACGGGAGCGGCGGCGGCCGGCGCTGCTACGGCAGCAGGAGCGGCGTAAGCGGCCGGGGCGGCAATCGGCGCCTGAACGTACTGAGTCGTGCCGGCGCGCGACACGCGGATGCGCAAATCTTCCTGCTCGACTTCGATCTCGGTGAGATCCGTGTCGTTGAGAATATTGGCGAGATCGCGAATCAGCGCCTGGTCGATACCCGATTTCTTTTCAGCCATTGGATTTCTTGCCCTGTATTTTTGTTATTGGGTGATGGATTTCAGCGCTTGAAGCGCCAGGATGTAGCTATGAGGTCCGAAACCGCAGATCATGCCCTTTGCTGCGGGCGCGATCATCGATTTGTGCCGGAATTCTTCGCGTGCGTGGATATTGGAGATATGCACCTCCACGACGGGAATGGAAATGGCGCGGATCGCGTCATGCAGCGCGATGGACGTATGACCGTAGGCACCGGGATTGATCGCGACACCGGCTGCCTTGTCTCCGGCTTCGTGCATCCAGTCGACCAGCACGCCTTCGTGATTGCTCTGGCGAAAATCGACGATGAAGCCCAGGCTTTCACCTGCGGCCTTGCAGTCGGCTTCGATATCCTTGAGCGTCTTGCCGCCATAGATGCCCGGCTCGCGCTTGCCGAGAGCATTCAAATTGGGTCCGTTCAGGACGAAAATAGTTTGCGCCATTAGAGGTTCCGTCAAAGTGCAGCGCAACCTATAGACTCCCAAGGCTCTGTAGGAAAGCCCTGGCACGAAGGTTGCGTGCCTCTAGGTGTGGAAACGCCGCGATTTTGGCATTTTTGCGCCATGCTGTGTCGCGGAACCGCTCCGAAGCTCTTAAAAAAGCGAGTAGGCCTCTTGCTTACCCGCTTTTGAGAGTGGGCTTTTGCACCGTTCAGCAGCTCGTCTTGCCGCAGCTGCGAACGTTGGCGATCTTCTCTTTGATGGCATCGAGCCCGATGGCGCCCGAAACCATCTCGTTGCCGATGACATAGGCCGGCGTGCCGGTGACGTTGAGATCGGAGGCAAGCTGATAGGTCGCCTTGATCATGTCGGTGTTCGGCGCTTTTGCCATTTCGGCGCGGATGGCCGCTTCGCTGACACCGAGCGAGGTGGCGACATCGATGGCGGTGTCTTCGGAAGCGCGGCCGTCGCTGCCCAGCAGCTTGTGATGGAACTCGGCATATTTTTCCGGCGCGAGCAGGCGGAATGCGCTGGATACCCGGGAAGCGGCAACTGAATCCTGACCGAGGATCGGGAATTCCTTCAGCACGAAACGAACATTCTTGTCCTGCTGCAGAAGCTTGTCCATATCGCCGAGCGCATGCCGGCAATAGGTGCAGTTATAGTCGAAGAACTCGACGACGGTGATATCGCCCTTCGGATTGCCGATGGCCACGTCATCCTTGGAGTTGAAGATCGTATCCTTGTTCTGGGTGATCACCTGGGCCGACTGCGCAATGCGGGCTTCATCCTGCTTCTTTTCAAGCGCGGCCTGTGCATCCAGCAGTACCTCCGGGTGCTCGACGAGATATTCCTTGATGAAATCCCCGATTTCCTTCTTCTGCTGGTCGTCCAGCGCGGCGGCCGGCTGGATCATGGCGAAGGACGCTGTCAGGGCAATCGCCGAAACCGTCAGCAGGCGTTTGAGAGAAAAGGTCATTGGGTCCTCGTTTGGATCTGGGCGGAGACGTCATTCTCGCATGCGCAATAACATCGTCGGGTTAACATCCGCAGATAGGCATCGACAATTTACGGTGCGTCCTTACTTCCAGAAACAGGAATTTTCACGACAATGCCGCAATCGCAGGATTGTGAACGAGCCGATATTGCGGCAAATGTCGCTTGCCAACCCGATCCGAGAGAGAATTGATCTTGTTTTCCCTATCCAAGCGCAGCGATGTCGAACCCTTTCATGCCATGGATGTGCTCGCGGAAGCGACGCGGCGTCGCCAGGCTGGGCATTCCGTCATTTCCATGGCGGTTGGGCAACCCTCACATCCAGCGCCCCAAGCGGCGTTGGAGGCGGCGCGCGCAGCTCTCGGCCATGGCCGCATCGGTTACACGGATGCGCTCGGCACTCTGGCCCTGCGGCAGGCGCTTTCCGCCCATTACCAAGTACGCCACGGCCTCAGCATCGATCCGAAGCGCATTGCGATCACGACCGGATCGTCGGCCGGCTTCAATCTTGCCTTCCTGACCTTGTTCGACGCCGGCGACTGCGTCGCGATCGCCCGCCCGGGCTATCCGGCTTACCGCAACATTCTTGCCGCACTCGGTCTCGATGTCGTCGAGGTGCCGGTCACAGAGGAGACGCAGTTTACGTTGACGCCCGAGAGCCTGGAGGCAGCACAGGCTGAAAGCGGTAAGCGCCTGAAGGGCGTGCTGCTCGCAAGCCCCGCCAATCCTACAGGCACGGTGACGGGCAGGGCGGCCTTGAAGGCGCTGGCTGATTATTGCGCGGATAGTTCCATCGCCTTCATCTCCGACGAGATCTACCACGGCCTGACCTTCGTCGGCGAGGAGACGAGCGCGCTGGAGCTGACGGACGAGGCGATCGTCATCAATTCCTTCTCGAAATATTACTGCATGACCGGCTGGCGCATCGGCTGGATGGTCTTGCCGGAGCGGCTGGTTCGCCCCATCGAGCGCGTGGCCCAGAGCCTCTACATTTCCGCACCGGAACTGTCGCAGATTGCCGCCGAGGCGGCGCTCGGCGCAGGTGCCGAACTGGATGTCTATCGCGAGAGCTACGGCCGCAACCGCGATTTCCTGATGCGCCGACTGCCGGAAATCGGCTTCCGCATCGCCTCGCCGATGGATGGCGCTTTCTACGCCTATGTCGATGTCAGCCGCTTCACGAACGACAGCATGGCCTTTGCCCGAAAGATGCTGGCGGAAATCAATGTCGCTGCCACGCCTGGCCTCGACTTCGATCCCGTGGAAGGACATCGCGCGATGCGCATCTCCTATGCCGGCTCGAATGCCGAGATCGAGGAAGCCACCGAACGCATGGCCGCCTGGCTGAAATAGATTCTGGAATCAATCAATTACACAGCAGTTTTAAAGTGCTGCAGCGACCCTTTGTGCGTCATGTATGACGCGCGGCGCTGAAGGGATGTGCAGGAGCCTGTGGCCATATGCGTAAAAGCCTGTGAGACAAAAAATCCGGCCGCGTCGCCACGGCCGGATTTTGAATTCATCGCGAATTGATCTTCTTAGAAGAAGCCGCGGCGTTGCCACCAGCCGGCTTTCTTCGGCTTGGTCGGCTCTCCGTCGCTCTCGCTACCTTCGTTAGCGCGAGTGGATTTCACCACCGGAGCAGAGGAGGAAACGTTGGATTCGCGGTTGGCGCGAGCCGGCTTGGCTACCTCCTCAGACGCTTCGGACGCCGCCGCGTCTGCCGAATTGTCCATAACGTCGGCGATCTCGGCAACTGCCTCGATTTCGACATCCGCTGTGGGCGCTTCCTCGACAGCGGGCGTCTCGACCGGCGACGCTTCGACAGCCTTTGCCTTGCGGCGCCCGCGCCCCTTGGCGGGCTTGACGTCTTCGGTAACGACGGCTGCCGTTTCGACCGCTGCCATGGCGGGCTGCGCCTCGACGGCGGCTTCGCCTTCGGCAACGGCGATCTCGGCCACCGTTAAGGTTGCGTCGTCGCCGTCTTCTGCATCATTCTCATCAGCTTCGCCGGAACCGGCTTCCTCGCCTGCTGCAGTCTGTTCGTTGCCTTCGTTTTCACGATTGCGTCGGCCACCACGCTTGCCGCGACGACGGCGCTTGCGCTTCTGCTGCGTGTCATCGTCACTGCCGGCGGATGCGGTATTTTCCGCACCGGCATCAACCTCATCGTCGTCACCTTCTTCTCCGTCCGCATCCTCAGCGACACTGGCGGCTGAGCCTGCCTCGGAAGCCGGAGCGGCTTGGGTATCGTTGCCACGGCCGCGGCGCCGGCGACGACGCTTGCGCTTGCGGTTGCCATCATTGCCTTCGGAGCGAGCCGATGGCTGCTGCTCGGTGCTCGCAGCCTTTTCTTCCAGCTCTTCGTCTTCCTCCTCGTCCGCTTCGATGACGATATCGTCGTCATCGTCGTCCGGTATGGCTGCGAAGTTGAACAGGCTTTCGATCTTCACCGGATTGGCGACCGGCTCGCCACGATCGATCGCGAAATGCTGTGTGCCGACGGCATTGTCGGCATCGATCACGATGGCGACGCCGAAGCGGCTTTCATAATCGATGATCGTCTGGCGCTTGTGATTGAGCAGATAGAGCGCAATGTCCGGCGTCGTGCGCACGGTGATGTCATGCGTCGTGTTCTTGAGCAGATATTCCTCGATGCCGCGCAGGACGTGCAAGGCGACGGAAGACTGCGAGCGCACGTGACCCGTGCCGCCGCAATGCGAGCAGATTTGCGTCGTGCTTTCGAGAACCGAGGCGCGGATGCGCTGGCGCGACATTTCCAGAAGACCGAAGTGCGAGATGCGGCCGACCTGGATGCGGGCGCGATCGTTCTTCAGGCATTCCTTCAGCTTTTTCTCGACAGCGCGGTTGTTGCGCTTCTCTTCCATGTCGATGAAGTCGATGACGATTAGGCCGGCCAAGTCGCGCAGGCGCAGCTGGCGCGCGATTTCCTCGGCGGCTTCCAGGTTCGTCTGGAGCGCGGTGTCCTCGATCGAATGTTCGCGAGTCGAACGGCCGGAGTTGACGTCGATCGAGACCAGCGCTTCCGTCTGGTTCATGATCAGGTAGCCGCCGGACTTCAGCGTGACTTGTGGCTGCAGCATACGGTCGAGCTGCGCCTCGATGCCGGAACGCGAGAAGATCGGATGGATGTCGCGATAGGGCTGAACCACCTTGGCGTGGCTCGGCATCAGCATCTTCATGAAGTCTTTGGCTTCACGATAGCCTTCTTCGCCGGCAACGATGATCTCGCCGATATCCTTGTTGTAGAGGTCACGGATCGAGCGCTTGATCAGGCTGCCTTCTTCGTAGACGAGGCACGGCGCGGTCGAAGCCAGCGTCAGCGTGCGGACGTTTTCCCAGAGGCGCATCAGATATTCGAAATCGCGCTTGACCTCGACCTTGGTGCGGTTGGCACCGGCGGTACGCAGGATGACGCCCATGCCCTGCGGCACTTCGAGCATCTTGGCGATTTCCTTCAGGCGCTTGCGGTCCTGCGGATTGGTGATCTTGCGGGAAATGCCGCCGCCTCGCGCCGTGTTCGGCATCAGAACCGAATAGCGGCCTGCGAGCGAGAGATAGGTGGTCAGCGCCGCACCCTTGTTGCCGCGCTCTTCCTTGGCCACCTGCACCAGCAGGATCTGGCGGCGCTTGATGACTTCCTGGATGCGGTACTGCTTGCGCGGCTTGCGCTGGGCGCGATCGGGAACTTCTTCCATCGCGTCTTCGGCGCCGACGGATTCGATCACTTCCTCTTCGTGGTCATGATCGTCATCATCATCGTCGTCATCGTGGCGGCGCTTGGAGGTTGCGACGTCTTCGGAGATCGAATCGGTTTCGACCATCGCGGCCATTTCGCCGGACGGTCCTTCCTCTTCCTCGCTCGGCGTATCGATGGCAGACGTTGCTTCCGGAGCCGGGGTTTCTTCGGCGGGCGCGTCCGCTACTGCCTTCTTGCGGCTGCGGCGCGGCTTTGCCTTCTTGGCCGGAGCTGCTTCTTCGGCGGGCGCGGCTGCCTCTGCGGCAGGGGCCTCTTCGCCGATCGCAGCCGGTACCTCGGCTTCTTCGCCTTCCTTCGCCACGATGCCGATATCGGGCTGTTCCTGCTGCGAAAGATCGAGCGCCGTCTCGACATGCTCGACATCATCGTCGCGGCGATGCTCTTCGGCCTCCGCCTTCAGAAGCGCCTGCCGGTCGGCCAGCGGGATCTGGTAGTAATCGGGATGGATTTCGGCAAAGGCCAGAAAGCCGTGCCGGTTGCCGCCGTAATCAACGAAGGCGGCCTGAAGCGAAGGTTCTACCCGCGTCACTTTTGCAAGATAGATGTTGCCGCGAATTTGCTTCTTGTGCTGTGACTCGAAGTCAAACTCTTCTATGCGGTTCCCGCGAACGACAACGACGCGCGTCTCTTCCTCGTGAGACGCATCGATAAGCATTTTGTCTGCCATGAAAGCTGTGCTCCTCGGCGCAGACAACCGGATGGGGGCCTGCCTGTCGCTGGGACAGGCCGGGTATGATCCGCAATTGTTGCACCGGATAATGAAAGTCGCGATTGGTTCGACGATGACAGCATCCAGACGGCAGCCGGGGCATCATTTCCCTGGGGTCTGTTCACTTTCTGAAAAAGCTGCTGCGGTAACATCCGTAACCAAGCGAGATCGACTATGCCTTAGACCCACAAATGAGTCCGATGAATGTGCTCTCTAAAGAGCGTTTGGTGGCTCTCCACCGATGAATTTCCCGTTTGAAGCCGGAAATTCAGATATCCACTGTTTCGAGCGGAAGTACTGCAGACGGCGGATGAATGCCGCTTATTGGCGCCTGGTACTCGAGGCGGCTGCCTTTGCGACGACTCTATCCCGTCAACACTTCTACCCTAATATGCGTTGTATGTTTTATCTGTCACAATAGCAAGGGAAAAGCCAAGTATGCCATAATATTGATGGATTCGTCGGATGATGAGGACGCGGGAGGGTGTCTTGTCGATTCGTCTCCCGGCGCATCATCGATGCAGCCATCAGGTCAAACCTGGTTCCCGTTATTGGGACTTCAAAAACAACGTCGAAACCAATATGGGGCGCGTTGAGCACTTGGTAAAGGGATTGCGGCATGTGGCGGAGAGTGGCGTGAGGGCTTTGCGATTTGCGGCAGCGGCCTTCGCTCTGGTGATTCTGGGTTCGGTTTCGACATTTGCGCCCGCCGCGGCGGCGGATGATACCGTGCTCGCCTATGGTGCCCGCATTGCCGGTGATGATGCCCGCACACGTATCGTCATCGACATGGACCGGGCTCCCACCTTCACGGTTCATTATCTTGACAATCCCGTCCGCATCGTCGTCGATCTTCCGGCGACCGCATTCGGCTTTCCGACCGCCAATCTCAAGCCGACCGGCCTCTTCAAGGATATTCGCTACGGCACGATGGATGCGGACAGCGCCCGCATCGTGCTGACGGCAAAGAAAGCGGTAAAGTTGGTCACGGCCAAGGTTCAGGCCGATGAAAGCGGCAAGGGGCAGCGCCTCGTGCTGGATGCCGAGATGCTGCCGGCGGAACAATTCGCAGAACTCGTGAAGAAGCAGAACTGGACGAGCGACGACACCGCCAAGGATGTCGGTCCGGTCGAGCCGACGCAGAAGGCCGATCCGAATGTGTTCCTCGTTGCAGTCGATGCCGGTCATGGTGGTATCGACGCGGGCGCGACCGGTACGGACGGCGTCACGCAGGAAAAGGACATCACGCTCGCATTTGCGAAGATGTTTGCCGACAAGCTGAATGCGCAGCCTGGGATCAAGGCTTTCCTGACGCGCGACAAGGATCAGTATCTATCCCTATCCGAACGTGTGACGATCGCCCGGCAGAATCGCGCCTCGCTCTTCATCTCGCTGCATGCCGATACGCTGAAGCAGAAGGATATTCGCGGCGCGACCGTTTATACCATCTCGGACAAGGCGTCGGACCGGCTCGCCAGCGAAGTGGCAGATCGTGAAAATAACTCCGATCAGATTGCCGGCGCCGAGGCTCAGACGCAGCCGGCCGCCGTCAACGACATTCTTATGGATCTGACGCGCCGCGAGACCCAAGCCTTCTCCATTTCGCTGGCGCAAGATGTCCTGTCCTCGTTCAACGGCCAGATATCCATGATCAACAATCCGCATCGTCATGCCGGCTTCCAGGTTCTGACGGCGCCGGACGTGCCCTCGATCCTGCTCGAACTCGGCTTTCTCTCCAACAAGGAGGACGAAAAGCTGCTGCTCGATCCCGACTGGCGGCAGAAGGTCGCCGACCGGCTGACGGAAGCGGTGAAGCAATATCGCGTATCGATTATCGCAAATGGCGGCTGACGGCTCCGAAGGGGCGATCCGCCGTGGCTTCCATGTAACAGCGATGCATTTTAGGATTGGATGAAATTGGAATACCGACGGCGAGCCCTATTTTGCTCACATTCCCGCCGTTACAGCGAAGTATCATTTGCTCGCGTATGAAGCACGGCTTTGTCCCATTGCCGTCTTGCATTCACGCCGCGAGCGTGCAAAACGCCCGTGATTATGCGATGATCTCGCGCACGTGCCGCATGAAGAACAAGCACCGGTAGTATCAGATGATCAGACTGATTGGATATTTCTTTGGCCTCGGCTGCCTCCTATTTCTGGGTGCTGCGGCTGCGGCTGCCATCTATCTGAGCGTTGTCTCGAAGGAACTGCCCGATTACGAGGTGCTTGCCAAATACGCCCCGCCGGTAACGACACGCATTCACGCCGGAAACGGCGCGCTGATGAAGGAATATTCGCGCGAGAACCGGCTTTTCGTGCCGATCCAGGCCATTCCCGATCGCGTCAAGGCGGCCTTCCTTTCCGCGGAAGACAAGAATTTCTACAATCATCCCGGCGTCGATGTAGGTGGCCTCATCCGCGCCGTCGCCGTGAACCTGCAGAATATCGGTTCCGGCCGTCGCTTCGTCGGTGCATCGACCATCACGCAGCAGGTCGCCAAGAACTTCCTGCTGTCCGCCGACCAGACCTTCGACCGCAAGATCAAGGAAGCGATTCTCTCCTTCCGTATCGAACAGGCCTACAGCAAGGACAAGATCCTCGAGCTCTACCTGAACGAGATCTATTTCGGCCTCAATTCCTACGGTATCGCCGGCGCAGCACTCACCTATTTCGACAAGTCGGTCAACGAACTGACCATCGCCGAATCGGCTTACCTGGCATCTCTTCCGAAGGGTCCGTCGAACTACAATCCCTTCCGCCGCGCCGAGGCAGCGCTCACCCGCCGCAACTGGGTGATCGATCGCATGGTCGAGAATGGCTATGTCAGCCAGAGCGACGGCGAAGAGGCGAAGAAGCAGCCACTCGGCGTCGTGCCGCCGAAGAGCGGCCCTTCGCTCTTTGCCTCCGACTATTTTGCCGAAGAGGTTCGCCGCCAGTTGATTGACCAGTATGGCGAAAAGACCCTTTATGAAGGCGGCCTTTCCGTTCGTACGTCGCTCGATCCGCAGATGCAGCTGGAAGCCCGCAAGGCGCTGCAGGATGGTCTGATCGATTATGACGAGCGCCGCGGTTACCGTGGCCCGCTCAAACAAATTGCCACCTCGCAGGATTGGGGCGCCGAGCTCGCCAAGGTGCCAAGCCTGACCGACGTGCCGGAATGGAAGGTTGCCGTCGTCCTTTCCGTATCCGATCAAGGCGTTGATATCGGTCTGCAGCCCCGCGTCGATGCTGCCGGCAAAGTATCGACGGAGCGGACGCGCGGTACGATCGCTCCCGCCGACATGCGCTGGGCCTATCGCTCGGCTGGCGGCAAGTCAGTCAAATCGCCAAGTGGCGTATTGAGCCCCGGTGACGTGATTTACGTGCAGAAGACCGGCAATGCCGATTCGAGCAGCTATCGCCTGCGCCAGCCGCCGAAGGTGCAGGGCGGTCTCGTTGCCATGGACCCGCATACCGGCCGTGTACTCGCCATGGTTGGTGGCTTCTCCTACGCGCAGTCCGAGTTCAATCGCGCCACACAGGCCAAGCGTCAGCCGGGTTCGTCGTTCAAGCCCTTCGTTTACGCTGCCGCCATGGACAACGGCTATACGCCGGCCTCGGTCATTCTGGACGATCCGCTGCAGATCACGCTTAGCAATGGCGATGTCTGGAAGCCGACGAATTACGAAGGCGAGGGCGGCGGCGTCCATACGCTTCGTTTCGCCATCGAACACTCGCGCAACCTCATGACGGTGCGTCTCGCTTCCGACATGGGCATGCCGCTGGTTGCCGAATATGCCGAGCGCTTCGGTATCTACGACCATATGAACCCGGTGCTGGCCATGTCGCTCGGCGCCGGCGAAACGACGGTGCTGCGCATGGTTTCGGCCTATTCGGTCATTGCCAATGGCGGCAAGCAGATCAAGCCGACGCTGATCGACCGCATTCAGGACCGCTACGGCAAGACCATCTTCAGGCATGAGGAACGCGTCTGCGACAATTGTAACGTCAGCGCTTGGCAGAATCAGGACGAGCCCGTGATCGCCGACAATCGCGAACAGGTGCTCGATCCCATGACGGCCTATCAGGTCACGTCGATGATGCAGGGCGTCATCATCCGCGGCACGGCCGCCGGCAAGATCAAGCTTAACACCGATGTCGCCGGCAAGACCGGCACCACCAACGAAGAGAAGGATGCCTGGTTCGTCGGCTTCACGCCGAGCCTCGTCGCCGGCCTTTACGTCGGCTACGATACGCCGACTCCGCTTGGTCGCGGTGGCACTGGCAGCGGACTTGCCGCGCCGATCTTCAACGAGTTCATGCAGGCCGCCACGAAGGATGAGGCGCCTGAGAAGTTCCAGGTTCCGGCCGGCATGACGATGGTTGCCGTCAACCGCGCAACCGGCATGGCCGCGCAGCCCGGCGAACCGAATGCCATCATGGAAGCCTTCAAGCCCGGCACCGGGCCGGCTACCAGCCTGCAGGTCATTGGCGGCGGCGATGCCGCGGCTCAGGTGGCGCCCGAGGAAATCCTCAGAACATCGCCGCAGGCGAACCAGGCGGTCACCTCCGGATCCGGCGGTCTCTTCTGATCCGACCCTATTTGTCTGATCGACATGCCGCGGGGCTTTACACCAGCGGCATGTATATCTATGTCACCAGCACTCTTTGAATTGGATGACCGCTTGTCTTGAGCGGTGAACTGAAGAAGTGGGATTATGCGAGCCGAAATCGAGAAAATAGTCGATGAAACCAAGCAGGCTATCACCCTGCTGAGGAGGCATCTTTGACTGGGACCAGGCGATAAGACGACTGGACTGGTTGAACAACAAGTCAGAGGATCCGACCCTCTGGAACGACGCTGCTGAAGCGCAGAAGCTGATGCGCGAGCGCCAGCAGCTTGACGACGGCATCAGTGGCGTGCGCGCGCTGGAACAGCAGCTCGCCGACAATGTCGAGCTGATCGAGCTTGGCGAAGAAGAAGGCGACGCCGATGTCGTTCGCGAGGCTGAAGAAGCGCTCAAGGGCTTGAAGGCGGAGGCCGCGCGCCGGCAGGTGGAAGCCATGCTTTCGGGCGAGGCCGACGGCAATGACACCTACCTCGAAGTCCACTCCGGCGCCGGCGGCACCGAGAGCCAGGACTGGGCGAACATGCTTCTGCGCATGTACACCCGCTGGGCCGAACGCCAGCGTTTCAAGGTGGAGCTGCTGGAAGTCCATGACGGCGAAGAAGCCGGCATCAAGTCCGCGACTTTGCTCGTCAAGGGCCACAATGCCTATGGCTGGCTGAAGACCGAATCGGGCGTGCATCGTCTCGTGCGCATCTCGCCCTATGACAGCAATGCGCGCCGTCACACGTCGTTCTCGTCGATCTGGGTCTACCCGGTCGTCGACGACTCTATCCAGATCGAGATCAACGAAAGCGATTGCCGCATCGATACGTACCGCTCGTCGGGCGCCGGCGGTCAGCACGTCAACACGACCGATTCGGCCGTGCGCATCACGCATATCCCGACCGGGATCGTCGTGCAGTGCCAGCAGGAACGTTCGCAGCACAAGAACCGCGCCAAGGCATGGGACATGCTGCGCGCCCGCATGTACGAGGCCGAATTGATGAAGCGGGAAGAGGCTGCCAATGCCGAAGCCGCCTCCAAGACGGACATCGGCTGGGGTCATCAGATCCGCTCCTATGTCCTGCAGCCCTACCAGCTGGTCAAGGACTTGCGCACCGGCGTTTCCAGCACGGCGCCGAGCGACGTTCTGGATGGTGATCTCAACGAGTTCATGGAAGCAGCCCTTGCGCATCGCATCAGCGGTGCTGCCGATGCCGTCATCGACGACGTCGAATAAGGTCGTATCCGTTCACGCATGAAAAAAGCCCCGTCTCCGGGGCTTTTTTACGGTACATCCTGCCTTGTTGCTTCTGCCCTTTTGGGCTTGGCACAGATGTCTCGCTCAATCCGAGAATTGTTCCGCCAGGATCCTGTCCGACCAAGACCTGTCCGGATCGGAAAGAATGCGGGCCGTCGTATCTTCGCTCTGGCGGATCTGAATGCCGAGGACCGACTTGACTTCGGTATTGTCAGCGGCGGCGTTGACCGGACGCTTCTCCGCTTCAAGCACGGTGATGTCGACAGTCACCTTGTTCGGAAGGAGCGCGCCGCGCCAGCGGCGGGGACGGAAGGCGCTGACGGGCGTCATGGCAAGCAGCGGCGCTTCCAGCGGCAAGATGGGGCCGTGGGCGGAGAGATTGTAAGCGGTGGAGCCAGCCGGCGTCGTCACCATCAGCCCGTCGCAGATCAGTTCTGGCAGGCGAACCCGCCCGTCGATCTCCACCTTCAGCTTTGCCGTCTGATAGGATTGACGAAACAGCGAGACTTCATTGATGGCGAGCGCGACGCAGGAGCTGCCGTCAGCATTGCGGGTGGTCATCTGCAGAGGGTGAAATGCGTTTTCGACAGCTGCTTCGATGCGCTCGGCCAAGCCATCCGTGCGGTAGTCGTTCATCAGGAAGCCTATGGAGCCGCGATTCATCCCATAAACGCGTTTACCGGTGTTCATCGTCTTGTGCAGCGTCTGCAGCATGAAGCCATCGCCACCGAGAGCCACGACAATATCCGCATTTTCCTGCGGTGCCTGGCCGTAGAGGCGAATAAGCTCCTCCTGCGCCGCTTGAGCCTCTGGCGCGGTGGAGGCGAGAAAACAAACGGATTGAAGATTGCGCGACATGCAATGTCCTCTGAATAGCGATTCTTCGTAATGTTATTCCCCTGCCGCGACAAGACGTTTCGCTCGAACTGGTGAATCGGTCGATCCCCACCTTTAACGTGGATCGACCGATTTTCCCTTTACAGGATTTCAAAGTCTGTTATTTGGCATGCCCATATGCCCTTGTAGCTCAGTTGGTAGAGCACCTGATTTGTAATCAGGGGGTCGCGGGTTCGAACCCTGCCGGGGGCACCATTTTTTCCTGAATATCGTCGATCGTTTCATCTCCGCTATGGAAAACCGGCGGCAACGACATAATATCTCGTTGCTAACGGGCTCCGAACGCTCGTCACAGTCATCAATCCTATATTCGTGTGCCTGGAACCATATGCCGAGCAAGCCCAAGAAGCCTAAACTCGAACACTCCGAGCTTTCGGGTGAATTCACTGACGATGGCGTGACCGTCCTGGTTGATATATTTCGCCCGGCCGGCACCAATGCCGACTGGCGGATGGAGGTCATCACGCCGGAGGAAGACCTGATCGAATGGGAAGAGCCCTTCGCGACCGACCGCGAGGCATTCGACGAGTTCCTTGCGACGATTGCGCGCGACGGCATCCGGTCGTTCTTCGACGAAGCGGACCCTATGGTTCACTGAACCTGCCGATAGGTCCTGGCGAGCACATCAAATCGCTCTCGGTTCTTCGTGCATCCATTCGCCTGCCTACTCGGGATTGTGGACGCATTTACAACGTCGGAAATCGGCATACACTTCATCCATGAATGGTGGGGAGGACACGTTCATGCGCGAGATATCGCGGCATGTCGTCTTGGGATTGCCGCTCGTCATGATCACGGCGTTTACAGGCGCATCAGCATTGGCTGGTGAAAACTGCTACTGTAAAAATGCGGATGGAAAGCAGCATGCGGTCGGCGAGGTCGCCTGTATGACCGTTGGGGGGCGGAGCTACCTCGCGCAGTGCGAAATAAACCTCAATGTCACCTCCTGGGCGAAGCTGCAGGATGGCTGCCCCGTTACCGAGAGGGTGCTTTGGCGCCAATCGGCCTGGCACCCGGCGCCGATGATCGTACGATAAGCGTTTCGTGCTTGATTTAGCGCTCGCGGTGAGCGTGCTTAGATATGCTTCAGCCGGCCTATTTGCGGACCAGCAGCAGCGGCTCGCCTTCCTCTTCCTCGGACTTCTGAAAACTGCCGTCGGGCTTCATATCAAAAGAGAGCGAGGAGCCATCGCTGCCCAGCATGACAAGTCCGAACCCTTCTGTCGCCCAAAGGGAAAGCTTGAGGTCGCCGACTTCGCCGGAGCAGTTGCCGCTCGAAGACATCTTGGCGGTGCCGTCCTGATCCTTGTCGGTGGTGAGCGTGATATCGCAGACGGGCTTGCCGTCCGGTGTCTGGATGCGCCACGCGCCTGCAAGGCTTGCAGTGGTCGGCACATGATCGACATCGCCGAGCGCCGGCAGCAGCCAGGTCGGGTCACCGCCTTCGCTTTCCCACGGCGAGCCTTCCTCCTGCTGGAAGCGCACGAGAGGCTTGCCCCCACCATCCGCGATCGCCAGCGATCCGTCATCGGTGAAATTCCATATCTTGGCCGTGGCGAGTGCGGGGAGCGGCGTCGTGCACGCGTCTGCCCCCGTAATCTCGTAGCCGCCGGACACCGTATTCGTCCCGAAGATGAGGCGGCAGCCCTTGGCGCCGCTTTCCGGCGCAACCAGCCAGACACCGGCTTGCGCCTGGATCATTTCGTCATCGGCAGCATGTGCCGGTTGGACCATGGTCAAAGCAAGGGCGGCGGCAATCGCCGCGGGACCAAGAAGACGAATCAAAGCAAATTCTCCCAACGTGCTGCGGCCGCCAAAAGCGCCACTATGATTTGAGATAGGACCGCGTCGCATATAGCGCGATCGCGGCGGCATTCGAGACATTCAGCGACTTGATGGCGCCGGGCATATCGAGCCGAGCGAGAGCATTCACCGTTTCCCGGGTCTTCTGGCGCAGGCCCTTGCCCTCGGAGCCGAGCACGAGCGCGATCTTGTCACCGCTGAAGGTGCCTTCCAGCGGTGTCGGGCCTTCCGAATCAAGCCCGATGGTCGTGAAGCCGAGACGGTGCAGCTCCCCGAGCGCATCGGCGAGATTGGTGATCTGTATATAAGGTATGAGTTCCAGCGCGCCCGAGGCCGATTTTGCCATCACGCCTGATTCTGTCGGGCTGTGGCGCTGCGTGGTAATGACCGCACCCGCATCGAAAGCGACGGCCGAACGCATGATGGCGCCGACATTGTGCGGATCCGTCACCTGATCGAGAACCAGCAGCAGCGGACTGTCTTTCAATGCCTCGAGGCGGCGCACGGGCAGGGGGCGCGTTTCCAGCATGACGCCCTGATGAATAGCCTCCGGACCAAGCACCTTGTCGATATCCTGCGGCGAGACGATCTCGACGGGGATGCCGAGTTGATCGGCGGGGCCAACCTCCAGCCGTACCAGGGCATTCTGCGTCGTGGACAGCTTGACGTTCTTGCGTTGTGGATTGCTCAGCGCCGCCCGAACCGTATGCAGGCCATAGAGAAAGACCTGATCGGGCGCGAGCGCCGGCGGCTTCCAATCGTCAGCGCCCGCCTTCTTGCGCTTCTGTGGCGTGGGCGTCGGGATTTCGCCACGCTCGCGCTTGGCATCGCGATGCGCGCGGCGCAGCGTTGCATAATGAGTGTCCTTGACCGAGCGGTCGCCGGCGGTGCTGTCTTGGCCCTGACGGCCGGATGATTTGTCTTTGCTCATACGGCTTTATAACCAGCGCCTTCCTGAGCGCCTAGCCTCTTTCAATGCCGGGCTTTTCCCACAGGCTGAAATTTTTTCGTCATTTTTGGCAATTCCTTGTGTTGACAGACGGAAATCGTCCGGTCATATACGCGGCGCAGATGACGGCGGCGACGCCAACATCTGACAAGCTTGGTCGCAAGATCCAGTCGGAAAACTGGAGGGATGCCCGAGTGGTTAAAGGGGACGGACTGTAAATCCGTTGGCTCAGCCTACGTTGGTTCAAATCCAACTCCCTCCACCATTCCGCACCGGATCTTGACCATCCCGCGGGTATAGCTCAATGGTAGAGCAGCAGCCTTCCAAGCTGAATACGCGGGTTCGATTCCCGCTACCCGCTCCAGCTATTTCAACCACTTAGCTATATCCCGTGTCACTCCATGTCACAGCGTGTCAGTCAACCTTTTTGGCACGCTTTTCAATGCGAGCTTCCGCGATCCGGCGGCTGCTCTCCAATCCATCGCCGCGGCTATACCGGCGAGTGGTTTTTGTCGTGGTATGGGTCGCAAGATCTCTGGCATCTTCAAGCGAGCCCGTTGCCTCGACCGTTTCTGAAACGGCTCCGGCTCTCGAATCCATCGACCATACATTTGATGGAACGCCGGCAGCATCCCGCACCTTGCGGAATTTTTCCGTATAGCGATTCTCCCAATATGGCTTTCCATAGTCCTCGTCGACGACGACAGGGCCAATATCAGGAATGCGAAACGCCTTCAGCGCCTCCGCTACAAGAGGATAGCTGTTCAGGTCCCGCGCCACAGCGGCGCCGGTCTTGCTGGTCTTGAGCGTCAGGATCATATCCTTCGAGATTGATTTCGCCATGAGGCCGGTCCAGCGGAACTCTCCGCCTTCAGGCGGCGGCGCCCACTCCCCAATGATATCGATCCGGCGCAGGGCCGTTTCAAACTTCAGCGCCTCGACAAATCCGATCGATGGGCATTTCATTTCCGCGCTCTTTTTCACGATCGCCAGGCACTGATCATAGGTCATGGCGATTTCGCGAGGGCCAGGTTGTTCGAACCGCAAGTCCTTAAGGATTGCGCGGGCCTGCTTGCAGCCCTGAAGGCGTTCTCCAGCTCCGTAGCTCAACACAAGCCGCAGGAGCTTGATCGCGCCTGACGCCCGCCTATGGCCTTTTTTGCGCCATTGCTTGAACCAATCCTTGAAGTCGGACGCCTTGAGGGCATCGATCCGTCGTTTCCCCACATTCTTTTCCAAGACGCGAAGGCTCGGCTCGTAATCGCGGATCCGGGTCGAGTGCTTCACGGTGTGGAGAGAACTTGTCGTGTCGTGCTTATAGCAATCGATCAGCGACTTAATCGTGCCATCGTAGCTAGGGGCAGCATCCTTGCCCCGTAGATCGTCTTGGAGCGCCCTAGTGCGCTGCTGGCACTCTTCGGCTATCTGCTCGTCAGAGAGGCCCTCTGCGAGCCGTATAACGTCCAGATAGGCGGGAGCGCCTTTGACGGCTCGCTTTGGGTCCCAATAATGGACCCGCGTTCCGTTTTTGTTGTCCCGGTATTTGTAGCCGGGCCTGTCAGTCCTCATCCCATTCTTCCTTTCCATCAGGGGCGAGATTGCCCGATGGAAGCATGCCGGCTGTTCGGGATGCGTCGTCAACCGCGCCGCCCTTGTGGAAACCGGGGATAACGGTGACAACCAAAGAACGGATATCAATCGTGACTGCAGCGCCTTGGCGATCAGCAGCGCGGATAATCCGTTCGATGTCAGCTTGGCGGAAAGCAGCTCTGGTCATTCCCCCTCCTTCCCGCCGTTATCCTTTTGTTCCTGCAATAAAGTGGGGGAGGACTCCGAAAGGACGCGGATGGCAGATGAAATGGACCGAGCACCAAGACGCATAGCCTCAGTTTCTGAGCCCATACCGGAGCACTCAGACTTGGCATGATCGTCTGCGATCTTGGCAGCCTCTTCCAAAGCCTCGCGACGGCATTCGATCAATCGACGCTCAATGATGGCATCGACTTCTGGAATGTGCTGGATCGGGTCAATCTTTGACGCAGCGATCACGTATCGAATTGAGAGACCGGCATTGTACGCGGTTTTGCGGATGTCCATCACTTCCCCGCCTCCTCGTTAAGAGCGGCGCGGCCGCCGGTCTGGCATGATTGAGTACCGACGACCGAATTGAACCCTGCGACTACCTGGCCGGCAGCTTTCCCGACCTTATCGCCTGCGCCGAATAGGATGAAGAGGAAAATCATAAAGACGACATAGCCGATGTCCCGCATCACCGCTCCTCCAGCCGAGACAGGAGGGCGCGGGCGGCGCGGAGATGCGATAGCCTGATCGCCGTTTCTCCAGATATAAACCGCTCATCACTTGCGGCCGGCCACCAGTTTGCAGCCTCACGAGCAAACGGCCCCAGCACCTTCCTCACCTCTTCCATCACCTCTGCATGGCGCTGGCGTTCGGAGAATATGAGGCGGGAAAAGCTATCTGCTAGCCCGTCGATGGCATGCGGGGAAAGGGAACCCTTAGAGTTTCCGGCATGGAGCCATTTTGCATAGAATTCTGCCTCAATGCGCCCAGCCTGAATGATATCGTCCGGTATCTCGCTCATGGCCTTGATTCCTTGTTTTTGCGGATCGCGTTCCGGCTCGTGACCATGGTGTAGCCATCGGGAAAACGGACGCAGCAGCTATTCATGGTGCCGCGCGCCAACACCTCGCATGGCTGACCTTTGCGGCCTTGGCGATCCCAACGGTAGATGTATGGAAGAAGTGCTGCTCTCATTGCAGCGGCCCTCCATTGGCAATCCCCTCTGCTTGCGCACGCGCTTGGGGGATGTAGGCGGTAACGAAGGCCTCAAGCTCATCATGGGCCAATGGAGCGTCGATGACGAAGGAATGCAGAATTCCCATAAGCCCTGTCAGGATACCGCCGGTCACGACTTCAATTTGCTCAGCCGGCTGAAGACTGCGGAAGTCTGGATTGTTGAATATGGAGATGCCGAGAGATGCGACCTTTCGGCGGATCGTGTCTGCCATGGCATCAGTCTTGCTATTGGGATCGAAAGGTTTGGGCGCGCTCATGGCTTCTCCCCTTCGTTAGAGGGCAGCGACTCCACTACCTTCTTCAGGTCGAGATATGCGTCGATTAGTTCATCTCTGTTCTTGAAGCCGGTTTGTCGCTCGATCAGGCTGTCCTCCATATCTGGAGTATGCGGATCGCCGCCAAAAATAGTGATCTCGGCAAATTGCTCGACGCCGACAAGGTTCATACGGAAAATGTGCTTGACCGACATGACGCCTTCTCCAGACGGGATATGGACGTTCATCTCACCTGGCATTTCCAAGAGAGCTTCGCGAAGTTCGCTCACCTTCATGGCTGCTTCTCCCCTTCGTTAGAGGAGGACGGTGGGGGTGGAAGCGGGCGCCAATGAGTCGGCTGGAAATCGCCGCCGCGCCCATGCTGCCAATCATCCCTTTCGCGCCCCATCCAGTCTATTACGGGACCCCAAGCGACATTAACGATGCGCTCGCCTTTCTTGGCATGGTGCAGAAGGTTGATGCCCCACAGGTCTATTTGTGTCCCATCCTTCGGCGCCGTCTCGATCGGCAGCCACCCATCTCCGCCGTTTCCGGCTTCTATAGGGATGCGACGGTTCCAGTTATCGATTGCCGATTGACAGGAAGCATCGAAGTCCTTGCCTGAAATGTCGGATATGCATCCGAGGCATCTGACAATCGGGAAAGCCCGGTCATTTTCGTTGTAGGGTGTGTTCCGGTCACAGGTCGGCGGCAAAACCATTTGATCGGTCGAGCCACAGAACGGGCATGGTTTCATAGCCTTTTCGTGCGGGATGGTGATCATGGATCGTGTCTCCCATCGCCATGGCATTTAAAACACTGGCTGGTTGAAGAGTGATAGGGGCCGGGCGTTGTGATATAGCCCGAGCCATTGCAGGAGCGGCAAATGATCTTAGCGCGCTCGCGGGCGAGTTCCTTGCGAAGACTGTCTTCTTCGCGGCGAAGATCGGCGGCTCGATTTGAACTGGCGACATCCCAGCCGAAGGCCATGCTCTGGTGCTCGGCTGAAATTGCGAGCGCTTCGCCAAGTTCCTTGATTTCATCGCTGGTGAAGAGGTCGAACTTCTCGATCTCGCACAGCGCTTGGCCGATGGCCTCTTCCCAATATTCAGTCCGGTCCATCACTCCCCTCCTTTATAAAGAGGGGCGGAACCGAACGGACGAACGACGACGCGGATCACTCGGAAGCCATTGCGATAGGCGCGCTTCCAGCCCTTACGCCATGTCTCTCCGTCTATGGCCCAACTCTCGCCCATGTATTCGCAAACTTCCTGGCGAGTGCGCCGGCAGCTATGGACAAGAATATAGGGCTGCGGATAACCATCAGTCGCGAATGCAGCCCAGCCGAAATCTTCGATCTTCATCCTCTGCTCTCCTCTTGCTGGGAGAGGGCGGAAGCGCTGGCATTGGACGCTTCACATAGCTCGTTGTGCTGTTTGACGGCGTCGATCTTGTTCCCCGCGCCGGGGCCTAGGTATGTGCATGCGTCACATTCGACATGCCGCCAGCCGTTATCGTAGGTGTAGACCGATAGATAAGGCGCGCCACATTCTGGGCAGGGCTTCATTTTTGGTAGAGAGGCCATTACCGCTCTCCCTTCGCTATATGCTGGAGGGCGGCGTCGGCTTCCGTCCTGGCGGAAATACTGAATGCTGCCTGAGCATCGGATATCTCGCGATATTCCGCGTCAGTATTCATCGACCAATTTCCGCGTGCGCGTTCCGCCTGCACCAATTCAAGACGCTCGTTGTAAACGGCCGTCGCATCGACATAATTCTTGCGGGCCAACACGATCCGATCGAAAGCCTCTGCTTTCTCCCTCAGCGCGGCGATATCGGAGGCGGGGATGGGGGAAGACGCGCTTTTGAGAAGCTCGATGCTCTCCCAAGCCGCGAACGGGTCTTCCAACTCGTCTACCTGCTCGGCGACCTTCAGCATCTCCGCAGCCAAGGCGACGACCGTTTCGATGGTTGCGACACCTTTGCCTTCGCATGCGCTGCAAAGCAAAGAAGGGTAGCCGACAGGGCAATTCTCATCCTGCTCGAACGTCGTGCATGGGCACGGAATGAAATCGAACTTTCCCTCCGCCCCTCCTACCAGAGAGGAGAGAGCGGAGCGGATACGAGTTTCGTAGTCGGCTTGGGCGGCGGCTTTGGCTTCGGCCACGGTCGGATAAATTGTTTCCGTCTTGTTTCGAACCAGCCAAATACGATTTTCGCGTAGCAGATGCCGGACATGATAGAATCCGCCTATGCCGTCCGCATTTTCAGAACGCTCATAATTATCATGATAGCCAAGCACCCACTCCAGCGCCTTCACCGCCACAGGCAGCGGCGCAGGTGAGGCGAAGAGAGCGCGCTCTTCCCATTTAAACCCGACATCAGGCCCAAAGTTTGCCGGGCCGTCTCGCCATTCAGACCATTCACCGGTAGTAGGGCTGATCATACGCCACTGCTTTGCCACCGGCTCTCCTGGTAGGAGCGCAAGGGCGGCTACGTGGTCGGCGTAGAGAACATACTCGCCGTCAGAAGCCGGCCAAAGCCTACCGTCGTTATCTGGTTTGTACCGATTGATGTTAGTGCTCATCTTGAAACTACCTCGCCGGTCCGGACGTCAACGACGTCACCATTGAACTTGCGCTTGAAGCGTTTGGAGAAGCCGCCGGCTTTCTCCGGCTTGATGCCGAGATGCTTCTTGCGGGTGCGGGCGATCTTCGACTTCACCTTGACCTCGGCGGCCGTCTTCTTGCGGTGCGGCTCTTTGAGCGCCGGGAACAGGTTGCTCTCACGATGCTGGCCGCCGAGGATGAGCGAGACCTTGTGGTCAAGATCCCACTCGTCGCGGACGGGATCGATCTTCTTGCCGGTGAGGTGGCAGATGCCGTTCTCCCGGTCGAAGATGCGTAGGCGCACGCGGTCTGGCACCTTCTGGTCATCGTGCTTGGCAATCCACTCGGGGACGGAGCGCGTCATGCTGCCCTCGCAATCGGCCATTGCCGAATAAGAAGATCGTCCGGGATCGGCGCCTTGCGCGTCATTTGCTTCATGAAGAAGGCACGGCCGAACTCGCGGCTTTTGTCGCGAAGATGCCGGAAATGCTCGGTGGGAGTTTCGCGCGCCTTATGTGATCCCTGATCGGTCTCGCCGCCGGCGATGATCCAGTCTGGAGCGAATTGACCCAGCGTGACGCGACCTAGCAGCGGCTCGAAGCTGCCAAAGGTGAACAGAGGCTCAAGCGTCTGCTTCACGGCCCACAGTTTGCCGCTGTCGCGCTCGTATTCCTCATCATTGGCGATCGTGGCGCCGATAGCGACATTTCGCGGCAGCATACGGTGGCCACGGGCGGGATCAGTCATCCTCACGACATTGCCGATCCGCTTTGTCAGCAAAAGCCAGATGAGGTTCGGCGTTGCCTCAATGAGGTTCATCAGGTCGTATCGCCACTTCTCATCGACCTCGTTATCGAATACGTCGGCGAGGGAAGAGCAGAACACAAATGGTCGCATGCCGGCCGCCTGCGCCGCCTTGTTCCATGCGATCGGCTTGCGCCAGTTCGCTTCACCAGTACGCTGGCGATCTTCGCCCGGTCCCCACTGGACGCGTTGATACCGGTTCGCCATCAGGTTTTCGGCATAGCAACCGTCGCAGGCCGGAGAGACCTTCGTACATCCAATCCAAGGATTGAAGGTGTGATCGGTCCATTCGATCTTGCTGTTCTCAGCCATCTCAGCCTCCAATCTCTTCAACCGAGCAATCCAGCATGTCGGCAAAGACCGACAATGCGGCGTCACGATCTGCGTTGCCTTTGATCTGGGCATCAGCGCTGATGAAGAACGCCTTGATGTGATCGTGCAGCTCAGCCGGAAGTTTGGCTTTCCAGTTATCTTTGGCCGCAACCAGAACGCCTCGCTTAGCCTGTGGCGTCTCCAGCGTGTCATCCACCGGTATAGACATCAGCTTCTGGCAGCATTCGATCATATCGGCTCTATCCGTGGGGAAGAGCTTCTGCTGAGGCGAAGAGGGGGCGTCCGACGACAGCGTGGAGGATTCACTGTCGTCGGACGCAGCAGAGGTCAAGGGCGAAGCCTCTGCGTTTACCGGCTCGGATGAGGGGGAAGAGCCGGATTCGGGATTATCTGTCAGGATTTCGCCGTTGAGGGCGGTTTCCGTCTCGGAGTGGACGAAGGAGGCGTCGAAGCCCTCGCGCTCGCCTGTGGGCTCCTGCGTGGCTTGCGCAGCCTTTAGGCGCTGCATCACAGATGGCTGAGGAGTGATGTCCTTGGCATTCTCGGGGCCAGTGAAGCTTTCGACCTCGTCTCGATCGTAGACGCCAAGAATTACTTCGGGCGTGTAGCGTCGTGCCCAAGAGCGCCCTGTATAGTAGCACTGCTGTTGATCGGAGTCGGATTTCCAAAGTGGCGAGTTTTTAGGTGTGATGTCCTTAAGCTTTGGAGAGCGTACTGAAAGGATGACGCCGTCTAGCTTTCCAGATGCGATGCAAACCCGATCTTGGCCTTCCCCCTCAAATTCGTAGGTAATCCGGCCCTCAATGCCAGAGCGGGTATTGACGACGGCAACGATAAGCTGCGCTTCGTATGCAATCTGCCCGTTAACGGAATAGGACTTTGACGCGACTGCGAAAGGGTTCATCTGCCAGTCCAGAGCCTGAAGCGCGACAGCCATACAGGCGCCAGCGTTTCCACGAAGATGCTTGGGAAGAGCTATGTCGGCGCGGCACATGACCTCGGCGAACTTCACAACTTCGGAAAGGTTCTGTGGCGCAATCTTGGCACCGGTAGAGCCGCTGGATATACCAACGGCATTCATCGGCAGGCGATCAGTGGTTTCTGCAAGCTGGTTCATGCTGCCTCTCGATCTTGAGTAGTAAGGAAGTTGTCGAGGCGCTCTTTAGCCCAAGGTTTAAGCTGGATACGGCGCTCGCCATCATTGAAGGGGCGCGCTCCAGGCCACTCGCCGGCATCTAAGCAGTGCCGGATAGTGCGAAGGCACCAACGAACGACGCGCTCGCCACGGTCGATATCGAACTCGTCAATCTCAACGTGCGCCGTATCAGGCACTTCGTCGTTCAGGGCATAGAGAAGCGCGAAAGTATCGAAGGGCATGTTGAGCCCGTGGCAGACCATGCGAGTGATTGCGGCCTGCAGATAGTAGCCTGCATCAAAAATTTGCCGTTCAAGAAAGTCTTCATCGAACTTGCTGGCCGTCTTCAGGTCGGCGTAGACGCCATCGGCTTTAGGAATCACGTCAGGTCTGGCGCGAAGCCAGATACCGGTTTCCGGATCTTTCCAGAACATGGATCGTTCAATCCGGCCGTTCAGGATACCTTCCCGCACAAGAGGATATTTGCTGGCGTCGGCATGAATGCGACGGATACGGTCAAACTGCTCGGTTGTGAGGACCGTTAGTTTCTTCTTTTGGGCATTTGCGAGGAATTCCTTGCAGTCATTGGCATTGGCGTTCCAAGCGCGACGCTCCTTTTCGGGCAGCGCTAGGTCCTCAATGCGATGATCTGGGCGAACGATGAACCGATCCTTGAAAACTTCATCGCCCAGCAGAAGGCAATGTGTCGCCTTGCCAAAATCCAAGGCTTCGGTAGTTTTCGGATCGACATGATCCTTGTTCCACTGCCACCGTCCCCAGAAAGCCTTGGGAGAACCGCCATGAGTGGGTATCAGCCACTTCAGGGCGCTCTTGGAGACAGATGGGCCGTCTAGTAGATCAGTGTTGCCGTGATAGTCATCCAGGCTGATGCCGGCATATACGCCATTCTCGGTGATCGTCTTTCCGTCCCAGATACGTTCTCCGCGCTTGGCTGCCAAATTGCCGATGATACCCTGAGGGCCAGATAGCTCTCCTATGCTCTTGGCGCTTCCCGGCGGATCGATAATCTTCGCCATAACGGCTAACTCCTGTTGAAATTGGTAGTTGATCAGCGCCGGAACGCGACCTGTTCCTGATTGCGCAGCGCCCAGTCGTGATCAGCTTGTCGGGCCATGGGAATCGAGACAAAGGCGATGACGATCACGAGGCAGACGAGCCAAATGGCGGTTACGGTTCGCCAGAAGTCGCGATCACGATCCTGTCGGGCTTTGAGGATTTTGGCGTTGGTTTGGGCCAAGCGGGCTTGAATGTCGGTCATGACCTGCCCTCGGCTTTCGCGATGGCATCCCTAGCTTTGACTTCCGCGTTAGCAGCTTCATCCGATTGCCAACGGTTTCCGGCTTTATCTACGCTGTCGTAGATACCCTCGTATTCTTCCAGCATAGCCTTCAGCGCCTCTAGCAAGGCATCGTTCGTCTTCTTGGCCTTGACTATGAGTCCATGCATCATTTCGTGGCGATCACGGATTTTCTTTGCACAGAACTCTAGATCGGCTTTGAACATGTCTCCGATCTGACCGCTGAAGTTTTCGGAGCCGCCGCCAGCAAGCCCGGTGATGACTTTCGTTGCTTCATGGGCGTAGGCGCGCAGTGCTTCATACTCATCAGACATGACGCACCTCAAACACACTGGTGACATCAGCCGTCCCGCACCGTCTGGCCTTGGCGCGCTTCCGTTCCCGCATATCGTGGTGCTGGTGACGGGGATCGTCCTTGACGATCTTGAAGCCGAGGACGGAGATCTGGGCATCCGGCAGGAACCAGTTCCCTTCGATTGGGGTGAGGTATTGGGTTTGGAGATCGCGGGTTGTCATCATGCCACCTCGAAGTCGACTTCATGGATATCGGTGCGAAGGTTATCGACGTTCTTCCCGGTGTAGGTGCGATAGAACCGCTCAGCGTTCGAAGCGATTTGCTTTGTCGGATGCGCCGATATGATTTCGAAGATGCTGTCATCTTCGTTGAGACGGACGAGAAGAAAGACTGAATTCATCACGCACCGCCTTTCCGAGCGGCGATCATGGCATCGGCCATGCGATAGAAAGTCTGGGCGCGCTCAAACATCCACTCATCGGGCGTGTTGTTGGTGATCTCGCCAGTGATTTCGTTCTGTGCCGCAAACTCCCCAGCCAAGGCTTGGCCGGCGTACCAGTCGCGAAGGCTCATGCCCTCATGGAAATACGGTTGATCCCCGTTGTTCTGGCCGCCTTCGAAGCAGACCGAAAAGGCTGGACCGCCATCATCAATTATCATGCTGTCTGCCATCTTCCTCATCCTCTAAAACTATCGCGGGCACTCAGAACCAAAGCCCGCTCGCCTGTGGCGATTGGTTAGGCTGCGTCCTGATCCTGCTCGACAAGAACCCTCTCCATGGCAGCAGCCAGGGTTTCGAGATTGTCTTGGCAGGAGGCGAGACGGTTACGGCGCTCAGGGGAGTTGATCGGCAGTGACTGCGCTTCGATCAGCTTCCGGTTCAGGCGATGTGTTGCCTCAATGGCGTGTTCGATTTGGAACGTGTTCATCATTGGAAGTACCGTTGAAATGTTTCGACAGAAGCGTTGAAATCTCTGGCTTCGAGGATCGCGCAATCAATCTCGGCCTCCTCGATATCGTCGTATTCGAGAGCATCGTCACGGCGCGGTGACAGGTCTGATCCATCGAAGTAATCGACAGTCCCATCAGCGAAGAGGACGCAGACGTAGTGCATCGTCTTGATGCGCGGACGTAGGAACCTTTCCGTTCCGATTGTCTCCTGCAGAAACATGTCCATTGCCGTTGTCCTGTTGAGGTGGAGCGGATGCCAAAGGGGATCAGGCGTCGTAGACGTCGCCCATCTCCAGAGCGGTCTGGTGATCGATCACGCGGCCTTTGAAGTCATTGTTGGATTTCCAGTAGGCGAGCATCTTTTCGGCTTCAGCCTTGGTGCGGAAACGGTCGGCGTAGTCACGAGCGCCGTTCATGCAGAGCGAGGACGGCTGACCGAACCGGCCAGAGCGCTGGAAGTCTGCGTTGTTGTCGATGATGTAAAACATTTCCCTCATCCTCATTTCCCCGACTTCCTTGCCCGTTGGCTTGTGTCGGTGCGCTGTTGCGGCGAGGTTGTTCGAGGCTCGGGCCTCGCCGCGATATCCGAGCTGCTGTTCACATGACGGCCTCCATGTTGGAGTGACTGTCACTCTGCGTTTTCACCGCGATCCAGATCTGCCGAGGCGTCTTCGTGGTCGCTGTCTACGAGGATGAGAATATGCAGAAGCGGATATTATGTCAATCCGGATACGGATATTTATTTTTGGATATTGTAATCCGAGTTTGGATGGCGGAAAAAGAAAAGCCCCGGCGGGAATGATCCGGCCAGGGCTCAAAGCAGCTTTCGTGATAGAAAATGCCTAACACATCACAACAATTGATGGAATAGGCAATGCTGCTCTGAGGCGCAGAAAAGCGCAAAATCTTGGGTCTGCTCGGAGGTTCCCGCCAAGATGATGCGTTCGGAGGCGCAAGGGCAGCGGTCTTTCCGGGTTTTCACCCGCGCCGCCGATCATTCCGGCTCATGAACAATCCCATGCGGTGACCGGTTGCCAGGCTCAATCGGACGGTCAGGACGGGTAGGCGCCGTCTGAATGGCTTGGATGCGGCTTGAAGAGTAAACGCAGCAATATGGCCTCAAGGTATTGAGACGGATTGGCCCACCGGTGAAACGGGCAGCTGCGGATATCCTGGCTTGATAGCATCCCGATCCGCCGTCATAGGGTGGAGCGAAAGGGCGGAACCCTCGTGCTTGAGGTAGAACGTCTTGATAGCCAGAAGTGTGTCTAATGGGTGGGGCCGCTGCGTCTCGAGATGTACTCAGCATTGAGCAAATCGACCAAATCGTCTGCCTCTTCCATTTCCAGCGCATCCATGATCGTGCCGTTCACGATCGCGGGTTGCCCAGTGAAAATATCATAGACCGTCCAGTAATCTGAGCCGTCGCTGTTCGGGCGCAGGTCGTAACTGTTCTCTGGTCTTTTGATCATTTCTGGCTCGCTCAGAAAGATATCCCGTGTTGGCTGCAAAGTGCTTCATTCGCCTTGGCGTCGATGGGGTTGGTGCCGTCGTTCAGCAACATGAAGGTTGCCGCATCATCGCCCTTACCCATCAGGGCACCCGCGAAGGTCGTCTCGCCGATATATTGGCCGAACTGGTTTTTCGCATTCACCTTTCCGCAAACCAGGATGTTGCCATCAGCTTCGGCGGCCTTCAATTCGCCAAACTGTGAAGACCCGGCAAAGCCACGGTGAATGAGGTTTTTCTCATGATCGTTAAGCTCGTAAGCTCCGGCGCTTACTGGCAACGCAGCTGTGGCTAAAGCAATGCAAATGACTATGATAGGCCGTCTCACTCAGTTCACCGTGAAACGGCCGACGTACATGCCGATTATTTGGATCTCGTCGAGGGTCAATTCTTGCGGCTCATAGTCCGCATTTTCAGATGAAATGCGAACGATCACCGGATCATCAGCCGGCCGCGATATCACCTGCAGCTTCTTGACAACAACGCCGCCAAACTGATCGGCCAGGACATACACGCCTGGCGGCGATGGTACGCGATGCCGGGTATCGGCGAATACCACGTCGCCATCCTGGATCATCGGTACCATCGAATTACCTTTCGATGGAAACGCCTTGATATGGTTCGGTCTGGCGTTGAACCGATTGAGCACGGAATCCGGAAGGCGCCACTGATCGCGCACGCTCTCGCGATGGAAGGTAATGCCATTGGTCGCGGTGCTCTCAATGATCGAAAGACCGCCGCCGCCCAAGCCGGCGAAGATATCGATTTCATCAATGAGATTGAGATTGCGTTCGGGCGGACTTTCGCCCGCATCATCCTCGGTGATGAGGCCATGTTGTCTCGCGAGATCGACGATCGCAAAATAGTTGTCGATCGACGGCTCTGAATCCTTCGTTGTCCAACGGGAAATAGAGGCCTGCGCCACACCGATCTCCGACGCAACGAAGTCCTGTTTTAAGCCGATCTTTTTGAACCCCTTCAGCAGGGAAACATAGTCATAGCGCTTCATGCGATAGGCGTACCGAGCGCATCGGCGCGCGTAAAATCCACATGTGGATATTTGTGCTTGACGTAGTATCCAGATACGGATATAAATTCAGTCATGAGCACGATGAAACATATCCGCACAAAGATTTTCGGGGTGACCCAGGCAGAGTTTGCTTCTCTGGCTGGGGTGGCGCAGGCGACCGTATCCCGATGGGAAAATGGCATCGCGCCATCGCTCGACGAGATGAAGGCTATCCGTAAGGCAGCGGAAGAGCGCGACGTAGCATGGGATGATCGGTACTTTTTTGAAATCCCATCGGAGACTGCGGCATGAGCGCCCGTTTCTGGATGGTCTACGGCCTTCACCAAGGCGCCCCAACGGCCCGGCATAAGAGCGAGCTTAGCGCCGTCAACGAGGCTAAGCGGCTCGCTCGTCTCAACCCAGACGTAAGCTTCTTCGTCCTCGAAACCACCCACTGTGTCGTCAAGCGCGACGTTGATGTCACCCGGATCGGCGACGACCGCCGCCCTTGGGACCGACACGACCCTGACGACGATATTCCTTTCTGAGGGCGCGATCATGACGAAGATTTCTACCGGCATCTGCATCGTAGTCCAGAACGCAATCGAGGGCCGCACGCCGCACGATCGAGTGCAGGCAGAGCGTCCCGTGAAGGTCGAAACTCAAATCCAGGCGAGGGCGGCATGAGGAAGGGTCTCAAAGACAGAGTTCTTCGCATCCATCGGGAAAACCCGACGCTGCCGGTCGCCGATATAGCCAAACAGATCGGCGCCGTCCCGCAATATGTGACAGCAACATTGCGGCGCAATGGGATCACGCCGCCGCGAAAGCCAACCAAGGTCCCGGTACCGATTGGCGTGACCGCATATTTCACTCCGGAAGTCTGCTCGCTCCTTCGGAAGGATGCCGAGCGCCGGCGGATTTCAGTCAACCAGCTCATCAAGTCCCTCGTCTATGCAGTCGCCCGTGACGGCATGGTCGATGCCGTTCTTGATGATCAGGCAGAGGCGGAGATGGTGGCATGAGCAATTTCCACGTTGGGCAGAAGGTCGTTTGCATTGTGGATGCAAACCGAAAGATCACCGATCTCGGTTTTCCGATGTTCAAAAAGGGGCAGGTGCTGACGATCTCAGCGATGGAAATGTCTGATGCCTGCGGCGCGTTGCCCGAGAAACATCTCTTCCTCTCTTTTCAGGAATGCGATCCTCGTCAGTTCGGCCATCATGCCGGCTTCCGGCCTATCGTCGAGCGCAAGACCGATATCTCCGTCTTCACGGACATGCTGAACTATCAGCCGAAAGTCGTGGTGCTCTCATGATCGCGACCGTTCTCGAAACCATCCTCGGCACCATCATAATCATCGGGTTCATCGGTTCTATCCTTTGCGCCTTCGCTTGCCGCCGGTCTGGTCAGATCAGCCAAGAGGAAGGACATCGGCAATGAGCTGGTTTCTTCTTGGCCTCCAATATGCCGCCGGCGCCTTCATGATCGTTCTCATAGCGATCGCCGGCATGGTCTTGCTGATGAAGGCCGTTGGCCTCGTCTATGGCAACCATTTGCAGCCAGACGAAATCGGCGCACCAGAGGGCGATGCTCGCAATTTCCGTCTCCGTTCCATCGATGACGATCACTACTGGGATGACATCTGATGGAGATGTCATCTCAACCAATGACGGCTCTTGGTCTCTTCCGCGCAGGAAAGGACACATTGGCTATCTCCGAAATTCTCGGGATCACCGAAGCAAAGGCGCTTGAGCAAGTTTCCAGCCAGCGCAGCGCGATGCTTCGTCTCCACGATCCTTACTTGTCTCACCGCTTTCCAGGCGGTGATCCGAATTATCAGTTGCGGGCGTTTTCTGACGCCTGAGGTCCTTTCAAACCGATCCCTCGCGACGACGGATTAGTCGCACAGGGAAAATCGAAAATGTCCGAAAAGCAGTTGGGAAATTCCGAAATGTCCAGCGTCGATTTCGCAGCACAGGCACTTCAACGGTACGTCGCACCCAAGACCGACGGCCACAACGTGAAAGACCGCATCCGTCTGGCGGCTCGCCGGATGAACTGGTCTTTCTCCCGCACAAAAGACGTTTGGTACGCCGACCCGCGCGTATCGATTGATGCAGATGAATTGCGGGCAATCGAGGAAGCATCGGGAGTAAAATATGGCCGCATCGAAGTCAGAACCATCGATGAACTCATCGCAAAAGCAGACGCTCTCCTGGACGGCCCGGAAGCGGATTTCTATCGCCCGCTGGTTGATGGGTTCCGCGCGTTCATTCGCGCTCTGGATCGCACCTGAGCTGAAATAGGGCGCCTCGCGCAGGCGCCTTTTTCTTTGTCCGAAACCTTCGGATTTTTCCGACCACTTTTCCGAAAGAAGGTGAAACATGACAGCGCAAGCAGGAGATAACTCAAAGGCTGACCGCGAGCGCCGCGTTCAGTTTTCCTATTACCATCGGAAGGATCGCGACATCGCGGCCAAGATCCGCGAGTTGAACGAGCAGAAAAAATCGAACCGGCAGAACGCGAAGGCTGCCGGCTTCCCGTCGGCAAAGCTCGACCATTACCTGAAATCCTTCCTGGCCGAAGACCAGCAGAAGCCGGTCGACAAGCACCGGACCGAGCGCGAGAACCTGATCTGGCTCGGCTACATCAACGAAGATCCGCAGGGCGATCTCCTCTCCAAGCGTGTCAGCGGCGAGCAGCTCGTCCAGGCCAGAGGCTTCCATGCCGGCTTGAATGGCCTTGATCGCGTCTCCGGTTTCGACGCCGGCAGCTCAGACGATCGCCTGTGGCTGGAAAGCTATGACGCCGGCAAGAAGGAATACGACACGGTTCTCCCGGATATCGAGGCCAGGATCAAAGCCGAGGCCGACAAGGAAGCTCCTCCCGAGAACGACGACGAATAGCCCAGTCCCTCCCGGCGGCTGACCTCCTCCCAAGACCTGCCGCCCACCTGGCCGTCGCGAATGGCGGCTCTTCTTTCTCCGGTGACGTAATGAACATGGTACCTCGCATCAAAACCTATTGTTGTCCCTCCTGTGGGCACGCCATTGGCGAGGCATCCCCCGTAGAGCGTATTTTGGATGCCGATCTGACCCGACAGCAACGGGTTATCATTCAATCCCTATCGAGCCCCGTTGGGCAGTGGGTGCGCGTCGGCGCACTTGAGAAGGCAATCTTCACCGAGAACGAAACCGGTCGCGATCTCGCCACCCACCGCCAGAGCATCGCCGTTCAGATCAGCCGCGCGCAGCATGTTCTCCATCCTCTCGGATGGTACATCGCAAGCGATCGTCGCGGCTGCTATCGGCTCATTCCCTTGGAGTCCTCATGATGATCGAAGTCGGCAAGAAGTTTGGGCGCCTCATAGTTCGCGCTCGCGAAGGTAGCGCTTACCGCTGCGATTGCTCTTGCGGCCGTCAGGCAATTTTCACTGAGGACGATCTTCCGACAGTGAAGTCATGCGGTTGCATCGTCATTCTAGGCTTGGATCTCGCGACCAATTGCGGTTGGGCTGTTCGGTATAGCTGGCGCTCGCCGGCTGCAATCAAGTGCGGTGTCTTTTCCGTGGGGGAGAACAATGCCGGCGAGGATATGGAGTGGGAAGAAAAGTACGCTCTCGCCGGCAATCAGGTCTACAGGCTGATCAAGGAACACAATCCTGACTTCGTGGTGATCGAACAGCCGGAGCATAGCATTCGCCGGTATGGCCGCTCCGGCAAGGGTGGCGTTGATCGCGCCGCGGTTCAGGCATTCATCGGGCGCCTGTCAGCCATCCTCTTCAAATACGGGCTCGGCAGCCCGCAGGCCGCCCAGGCAGTAAGCTCCATTGCTGGCGGCTCCAACAATTCCAATCAGATGCAGCTCGCCGGCATCGCTGGTGCCGCAATCGCTGCATGCATCATCTC
This sequence comes from Rhizobium sp. 11515TR, assembly GCF_002277895.1. Taxonomy (NCBI): domain Bacteria; kingdom Pseudomonadati; phylum Pseudomonadota; class Alphaproteobacteria; order Hyphomicrobiales; family Rhizobiaceae; genus Rhizobium; species Rhizobium sp. 11515TR. The sequence continues at coordinate 2,145,453 of NZ_CP022998.1, forward strand.
CGGCGCTCCATACGGCACCATCGGGGCCAGGTCATGGCATTCGCTTGCATACCGCGACGGAACCAAGCCGGGCGAAGGTGAGGATTGGAAAGACGTCGCCATCCGCCAGTGCGAACTTGAGAAAATCCCGCTTCCTTCCACGAAGAAGGATAAGCGAGACGCCGCCGAAGCCGTCTTCATCTCGGGTTGCTGGGTTAAGTGCAACCTTCCCAACATCAAATGGATGCGAGACCGCTGGATGGCGCTCCGGACCAATGCTTATGCCGCCAAGGCTAAGCGGGAAGGAATCGCGGCATGATCCAGTTCCTCGACGGTCGCGTAACGCTCTATCCCGGTGATTGCCTCGAAGTGCTTGCCTCGTTGCCAGAGAATAGCATCGACAGCGCTGTGATGGACCCTCCATATCATCTAACCAGCATCGTGGAGCGGTTCGGCCCAGATGACGCCAAGCCGACGAAGGCCGATGGAGCGACGGGGGTCTACAAGAGGTCCGCAGCAGGCTTCATGGGTAAGCAGTGGGATGGCGGCGATATCGCTTTTCAGGTCGAGACGTGGAAAGCCGTCTATCGCGTCCTCAAGCCAGGAGCATATCTCCTGTCCTTCGCATCGACGCGAGGCTTCGGTGAAATGTCCGTTGCCATAAAGGGGGCAGGGTTCGTGACCCATCCCTTGATTGATTACTTTGTCGCGCACCCAGACGGGCATGATTTCCTCTCGACCCTCTCAACGCACCAGCTCGACGCCTTTCTTCGCCTGATGGATCACAATGATCTTGGAGGAATGCTGGCGTGGACGTTCGGATCGGGATTCCCAAAAGCAACCCGTATCAATGCGGAAGGATACGATGGTTGGCGCTATGGCGGCCAAGCTCTCAAGCCGGCAATCGAGCCGATCTACATGGGGCAAAAGCCATTCAGCGAAAAGACGGGAACAGCAAACGTTTTGCTGCACGGAACCGGCGCGATTAATATCGATGGATGCAGAGTGGGTAACGACGGGGGGTGTCGAAGCGATACCGCATACATTGGGGGCGATGCCTCAAACACTTTCGGCCGAGGACTGAACGATCAGCGCTCCGATACTGTGCCTGGTCTAGGTCGCTGGCCCGCAAACCTCATCCACGATGGTAGCGCGGAAGTCATAGAGGTCTTCCCAGAGGCACCTGGTCAGCAACGGGAAGTGAACGATACGTTCAAGCCGAAGCAGGGAACGGCAGCCTATGGAGACTACGGTCCAAGGCCGACTGTACAGCCTCGAGACGATGGCGGCTCGGCTGCCCGCTTTTTCTACTCCGCCAAAGCCGACGCCGATGATCGTATTGGATCCAAACACCCGACCGTGAAGCCGATCGACCTGCTGCGCTATCTGGTGCGGTTGGTCACGCCGCCGGGCGGCACGGTGCTGGACTGCTTCGCCGGTACCGGAACCACTGGTGAGGCGGCATGGCGTGAAGGCTTTAATGCCATCCTGATTGAGCGCGAGCCAGAATATCAGCAAGACATCGCAGAGCGCATGCGGCTGTGCCTCGCCGGACCGGATGAAAAAAAGCGCGAGATCATCAAGCGCCGCGGTCTAGCCGATGACGATGCTGGCCCATTGTTCGGAGGTGCAGCATGAGCGCCAATCAGCGAGATTTCACCCCAGAAGAACGCGACACGCATTTTGGCAGGGATAACGATGGACGTGTCGTTCCTTCCAATATTGAGGCCGAGCAAGCTCTCCTCGGGGCTATCCTGATCAATAATGAAGCGCTGGACGCTGTTCGCATTCCTTTGGATGCAGCTCATTTCTTCGACCCGGTGCATCGTCAGATATTCCAGGCCTGTGTTGATATTCGACACGCCGGCAGGAAGGCGAACCCGGTCACGGTCAAGACCTTCGTGTCAGATGTAATGGTCGGTGATATGACCATGTCACAGTATCTTGGCCGCCTCGCTGTTGAGGCGACTTCCATCGTCAACGCGCCCGACTATGCCTTGGCAATCATGGAAGCCGCAGCCCGGCGTGCCTGCCTCGCGTTAAGCGAGAAAATGGAAAGAACGGCATTCTCCAAAGATCTCGATATCATGGACGAGTTTGATGCCCTGCGCGCCAAATTCGATGAAGTATCCCGTGCGCTCAATGGTGAGAGCGACATCAAAACGCTCGCTGATGGAGCGAGAAACGCTCTGGACGCTACTGCTGCTGCCTACCGTGGCAATGGAATAGCAGGGGTAGATTATGGCCTCAGGGTGCTTTTCGACGTCATAGGCCCGTTCATGCCCGGGCAGCTTATCGTGGTCGGCGGCGGCACCAAGCAGGGAAAGACAAGCCTTGTCGAACAACTGATCGCTGGCTGCGCAATCAACGGCCATCCGGTCTGGGTTTACTCCGGTGAAATGCAGGTCGAAGAGCTTGCCCAACGCGCCCTCTCTCGTTTGACCGACATCCAAGCGTGGCGACAGGCTCGCGGACTGGTCAGCGATCGGGAATATGAAAATCTCGACAACGCGCGACGAAATGCCGAGACCTGGCAGGAGCGCATCTTCGTCCGCGACGACAATATGACGCTTCGCCAAATAGAGCGTGATCAGAAGGATTTCTCAAAGAGGCATCCGAATGGCGTGGCTGTCACTGATAAGATTGATCTTATCGAGCGCGACAGCGAGACCAGAAACCTAAGCGAAGCTGAATTTGGACCGTTCGTCACTCGACGCCTGAAGATGTTCGCTAAGAAGTTTCGTCTTCCCCAGATTGCCGTTGCGCCGTTCAAAAAGAACACATTCTCGATTGAGGAGCGCAAGATCTCAGCGGATACCTTCCAGCAGGCTCTTGGCCGTCGGCCTCGATACGGCGACATTTACGGGAACTGCGAGAAGGACGCCAATCACGTCATCATCCCGTTCAACCCCGTTCCGATCCTGAACGAGCTGGAGCCCAGCAAGTCATCTGCGCTGCATCCCATTTGGGAAGGAGTCGTCGATAACTGCAAGGATCCTCGTACAGCCTTCGACAAAGCGGAAATCATCCTCGCCCTTTCCCGCCACACACGATGGCCGCAGCGCATGGACGTCGGTTGGGATGGCTCAAGAACCATGTTCGTTGATCCCGCCGTGGATGATCAAGCGGAGATGTTCCGATGATCGATCTCGCGGAAACCCTGAAATTCGAAGCGGAATACACGCGGTACCGGTCCAATCAGCCGGAACGGACGGGAGAACTTTTTTAAATGGCACGAAAAATCAAAGTGGCAGATCTCTTGTGCGGTGCTGGCGGTTCCTCCGCCGGCGCGAAGCGAGCATTGGAAGAGATGGGTCTGGAGATGGACCTCGTTTGCGTCAACCATTGGCCGACGGCTATCGACACCCACGAGCGCAATTTTCCTGAGGCTCGGCATTATATCCAGGACATCTCGACGGTTCGCCCTCACATCCTCGTGCCCGAGGGCTATCTTGATCTCCTTATGGCATCTCCGACTTGCACGCATCATTCGGTAGCGCGCGGCGGCAAGCCTACCAGCGACCAGCAGCGCAGCGACCCTTGGCATATCGTTACCTGGCTAACCGAGCTCCGGGTAAAGCGGATCATCATCGAAAACGTCTGGGAGTTCATCGGCTGGGGTCCGGTCAATATGAAGACCGGAAGGCCAATCGCGTCCAGAAAAGGCGAGTACTTCCATGCTTGGACCGAGACGCTGCGCCAGCTTGGCTTCGAGCTCGAATGGCGCAAGCTGAATGCAGCCGACTACGGCGATGCCACCACCCGCCAGCGCTTCATTCTCATGGGTCGGTCCGACGGTCGCAAGATCCATTGGCCCATGCCGACCCACAAGAAGCGAGATGAAATCAACAATGACCTGTTCAACACGGCCAAGCCGTGGCGGCCTGCGCGTGAAATCATAGACTGGTCGATAAAAGGACGGTCCATCCTCAACCGACCGAAGCCTTTGGCTCCGAAGACTTTGGCGCGCGTCCTCGCTGGCGCTTTCAAGTTCGGTTGGCCGATGCCCTTCATCGATAAGCTGATGGAGGAGATCGAACGCTCTTTGCGTTTCCATATAAATTGGGCTTTCCAAGCCCGCAATACAGCGTCCAAAGCCAAGCGCCGGCAGCGTCGAGCGCTGGCCAAAGATCTGATCAGGCGTCTTCGCCATTTCAGGATCGCACCGACGGAGTATGCCAAAGGCGGCCGCGCCGCCGAGCCTATGGTGATCACCCTACGCCGAAATGGTAACGGCTCCTCGATCTCCAGTCCTATTCCCACGCTCGCCGCGAATGGTCAGCATGTCGGCCTAGCTGAACCGGTTATCGTCAACATGAAGGGGCAATCGACCGCAACTTCATCAGCCGAGCCGCTCCCGACACAGACGTCTCATGCTGCCCATCTTTATGCCGCTGAGCCGATCATTATGAACGGGCGTAAAGGCAACAAGGCCGAAGGCGTTTCGGAGGGCCTTATTCCGACATTAGATACGAAAGGCGGCGTTTGGCTCGCTGAGCCCATGGTTCTGTCCCAGCACAACAGCGGTGCGGCGCGATCAACCGACGATCCTCTTCCCACGATCACCACCGGCGGCGCCTCGAGTGAAGAGCGCCCCGGTTGCGCCCGCCCGATGCTCGTTACTGTGGCCCATGGTAATGATGCCCGAGAGCGTGACCCGAATTGGCGCCGCTCGCATAACATCGAGGACCCACTCGGCGCCATTCACGGCGACGGTAGCGCCTATGCTGTCATTGAGCCGTTCGTGCTGTCTCAGGCCTCCGGCGGCTCACCTCGCGGCGTGAGCGAACCCATCCCCACGCAGACGACCGGGGGCAATGGTGCCGCGCACGCGCTCATCTCGCCGTACTATGGATCAGGCTCCGGTGAGACGTGCAACAGCGTCGAGGACACCTTGCCGACAATCGCCGCGACCGGTCACATCAACCTCGTCGAGCCTGGGCCGGAATACGACATCCTTTTCCGCATGCTTGAACCGCACGAGCTCGCGGCAGCCATGGGCTTCAATACCGACGAAATCACCTATGAGTTCGCCGGCACCAAGACCGAGAAAATCAAGCAGATCGGCAACGCCGTATCCGTCGCCAAGATGAAGGCGTGTGTCGGGGCAATCATGGCCGACGCGGCTCCAAAGCAGAAGCAGCCGGCAACGCCAGAATATTTGGAGGCAGCAGAATGAACGAGTTCGCAGGTTTCACTCGTCCGGTACCCGGCGGCCATTGGGCAATGCTCCGCTTCGCGCGGGATGGCCATCCGAAGCCTCTCATGGATGGCGACAAGCCTTTCGTCTTCCCGACGGAGGTTGAGGCGCTCCGGGCAGTCAATCGTCATCTGCTGGCTTATTTCAACGGCGACTACCGCCGCTCGGGCGAGACGATCAAAGCGCAGTCTGCCGCCGATGCCCATTTCAACCTGAAACCCTTTGTCAAACAGCGCGGCAGTGAGCGCCGGACAGAGGTCGAGCGTCGGAGGATGCCGGCATGATGTCCCTGCAGCCCTCCTTGTTCGAAGGAAGCAAGCGCCTTGTCTATGACGAGGCGATCCAGATGACCTTGCAATCCATGCAGGCCTACGGACCAACGCACAATCATTGGGTTTTCGCCTTCTCAGGCGGGAAGGATAGCACGGCAACGCTTACGGTCATCCTGCACCTGATCGATGCCGGCCGGCTACAGCCACCGAAAAGCATCTCGGTGTTGTACGCCGATACGCGCATGGAGTTGCCGCCTCTGGCAATTGCTGCCGAAAACCTCCTCAATCGCCTCCGGGCCCGCGGCATCTATTGCGAGACCGTCCGCGCGCCGATGGATCAGCGGTTCTTGGTCTACATGCTCGGTCGCGGAGTGCCTCCGCCGAACAACAACACATTTCGTTGGTGCACGCGGCAAATCAAGGTCGATCCGATGACGGCGGCGCTAGAGCGTCGTATCAACGAATTGGACGGCTCAATCCTTATGATTACCGGCGTTCGGCAGGGCGAGAGCGCCATTCGCGACGGCCGGATCGCGATGTCCTGCGGTAAAGATGGCGCCGAATGCGGGCAAGGTTGGTATCAGCAGGTTGTTCCAGAGGCGAAGGGAATACGCGGCCGGATCGCCACCCTCGCGCCGATCCTACACTGGCGCGTCTGCAACGTCTTCGACTGGCTCAAGATATATGCTCGGCTGGAAGAATATGGGGCGTGGGACACATCAGCCGTGGTGGATGCCTACGGCGGCGACGAGGCGCAAGAGATCAATGCTCGTACCGGCTGCAACGGCTGCCCATTGGCGGTGAAGGATCTCGGTCTCATGACCGTTATCCGCGTTCCATACTGGTCATACATTTCTCCGCTGCTTGGGTTGAAGCCGCTCTATCGCGAGCTGCGCCTTCCGCAAAATCGGCTCAAGAAAACCGGGATCGACGAAAACGGTGACGTGGCGACTGCCAAGAATAAGCAGCGCATGGGACCGCTCACCTTCGAGGCGCGAGAGATGGCGCTCGATCGCATTCTGTCGATCCAATCCGAAATCAACCTTGAGGCCCTCCGCTTGGGACGCCCGAAGGTTGATCTTCTGAACGATGACGAAGTCGCCCGCATCCGTGAGCTGATAGCTCTCAAGACATGGCCGAATGGTTGGGATGGCGACGAGCCGACCGCTGATACTCCCCTCGATGCCGTCTTTGCCGACGGCACCATCCAACCATTGTTGATATAGGAGGTGCCGGCATTATGCAGGTCGACGCCAAGACATACGCCACCGGCGCCGAGATGATCGACGCCTACCGCTTGCTTCAGCAGCGCCTACGGGCCGCACCATTGCGCCGGCCGGTACCAACGCCGGTCCCGAAGCCGGCGGCACCGCCGAAGCTCGTTGAGCGCGCACCACAGCCGCACCATCCTTACTGGATGGGCTGCGATATCGAGTTCGACGCCCATGTGCAGGCCTGGCGGGCATGGCGCGGCATCCACGAGCGCAACAGCAGTCTCTATGTCCGGAACCGTGCCGCAGAGCTCGGCTTCACATTCGACAAGATCCGCAGCCAGGACCGCCACCGCAAGGTCGTCGCGGCTCGCCAACTGCTGATGTACGAGGTCAAGATGCTGTTCGACCGATCCTATCCCGAGATCGGCCGGCTCTTCGGTGGCCGCGATCATACGACTGTTCTCCATGCCGTGAAGAAGATCGCGAAGATGAAGGCGGAGGGGAAGCTATGAGCGATCGCCTCTGCCCATGGTGCAAGATCGGCCATTTCCAGCGCACGCCCTGGCTCTACACCTATCAATGCGATGAGTGCGGCACAGCAACCGTCATCGAAGAGGAGCGACGCATTTGCTGCATCGTTCCGTTCTGCCGGCGGACTCGCGGGGATCGGAAGGGGAGTCTGCTGACGCCCGGCATGGAATGGATCTGCCGCGCGCACTGGACGCCAATCCGGCTTGAGCGACGTAAGGTTTATCGCCGCGCCCTGAACGCCTTCAAAGACAATCCCACCGATAAAAACCGTGACATTGCTTTTGGCCTTTGGGGCGCAATGAAGCGAGAAGCAATCGAGAGGGCGGCTGGGATATGATCGACCCGCGCGTTTCTTCCCTGTGCGCTGAAGTAGGTATCGAGGCCATTGAGGGCACCGCATACCCGCGCTTGGGGCAGACGCGTGCCGTAAACACGATCAGGCGCATTATAGAACGTTTTGGCGAAGATCATGCCCGTCTCGTTCTGATGACGTTAGCGGAAACCGAAAATAACCGCGCTCTTTTGGACGAGGTTTGCCTCTGGACCACCTCCGATATGGTCAGGGTGTTCTCGGACGAAATAGAACAAGATGCCAGCCAATGGCTCGCATATTGGGATTCCATGCCTGTCGGATATCTACAGTCCGTCTCTCATGGGCTCAAAGGCATGATCAAGCAGAGAGATGCCCTCTCGGGCATGGTATATCGAGAACTTCGCAAATATTATGGGCAACAGGACTTGGAGCAGTGACATGACCCCGCATGAGATCGAAGAACTGTTTATCGCGGCTGCCCATACAGACAGGCGGTTACCATCGAATGGAGAGCGGCCGGCACAACTGAAGGCGCAAGCGCTTCCATACTTTCATACTCAAGCTGAGGTGTTCGGATGGGGCGCTGAACGTTACGTTGAGGAATTGCGCGACTTCTATACTCACAAGTCAACACGCCTCCAAAGCCAGGAGGTTTCCCGGTGGGAGCTTTGCAATGAGCTGATGACCTTTGTGCCGCGGAAGCGCGACAGGCGTTGTCTATGGGCTTGGGCAGCTGCGGAAGCAAGATCATTACGCGCTGTCCCGACCGGACAGACAGAAGCTCAAAAAATGAGTTTCAGTCGTTGGTGTCAGGACGTAGAGCATATACACAGAAACACAGGGGCACGCCGAAAAGACGCGGCCGTCTCATGTATCGCTGCAATTTTCCTTCGCAAGACGTTGGAAGATATACGATCGCTGCAAAATGCCATGTTGCAAGAACCCCATAAAATAAGCGATAAATGCATCAACATCGCAGAGCCGCGCCACTGGAATGACAGTGATGTCGTCGCCCAAAAGGAAGCCATTCGAGCCCAGCGGTTTGATTGGGTTCAGTGGCGGAACGAACAGAGACGTAAGGCTGATCTACGGCGCCGGCAAGCTGCAGCATAGAATATGAGGCTCTGCCCGGATTGATCCCCGGAAGCACCCTCGGATCGGAGCGAGAGCTTCGGTCGTCGATATTGCCGCCAGATAGAAATGGCGGGCTATCCTCGCAAGCGCCAATAGGCGACAGAGGAAGCATCGGAGAAAGATGGCCTCCCCGGCCGCCGTTCTCATCTGATTGATTGAAAAGTGCCGGGGTAGCCAATTCGGGAGATTTAACACATCTTCCCCGACATGTTATCGAAACGAGATTTCTTTGACATGTCGCAAATTCGAGGCATTAGCCTCAACGAGGGTGCCTCCTGTTAGCAAAGCGCAGGCGCAGAAAGATGAGGATATGCCCTCATAGGCCATAGCAATTCGCCCAAATGGGCAACGAGATCGGGTGGCATAGAGCCTAACTTGGGCCCACATCAGGGTAGCAATGGTTGCTCTGCCACTCGACTAAATCGAAATGCGAGAATTCACGCTGCGAAAGCAGGCAGGGATGTTCCCGGAAGGGTAGTGGATCAGGGTATCAGGTAACCCGCGTTGACGCTCCGTAAAGCCGGCAAGTATTGCGCTCTAAGCACCTTCGCATTTCGATGCCAATTTGAGTTATCCGGAAATCCCGGATAACTGAGTTTGTGCAAAAAATGCACAAGCTTGATACGAAATCGGGAAGAAGAGACCAGTAGCGCGCGTAACCAAGCTGGGCTCGGCGTTCCTATGACCCCGCTATCCTGGGCTTAGTCCTAGAGGATCGGGCGAGGGGCAGAGACCGTGAACAAACGCCGCCTTCCCGACCAATTCCTCACCAGAGGACAGGACGGCACAATACGCCCCGCTTGCGGAACCGTACTGAAATTGTTCGCCGATACAGCTCAGTTGGCAGAGCAGCCCTTTTGTAAAGGGAAGGCTGCAGGTTCAAGTCCTGCTGTCGGCTCCATTCATTCATCGGAGAAATCGATGTCCATAAAGATCGAATGCCCGAAAGGCCTGTCAGGGGCTGAACGCGACACGCTTTGGTGCCTGTTCCGCAATGGTCCGACATGGGATGGCGATCTCCCTTCCAAGAGCGGCCGCTCCGATCTGATCGACAAGGGCTATGCCGAGAGGGGCGACGGTTGGAACTGGCTCACGACCGCCGGCGTGCTGCTCGCTCTTGAGCTTGGCATGGGCGTCACGAAGGAAAACCGCCAGAATCGCGCCACCTAATCCTTAGCGTCCTGAGTTATACGGTTTCCGCAAAAGCGGTATAATCGGCAATGAATCGCCCGTGGCGATAGTGCCAAAGTACCCATCGGCTAATGCGCCGGCTGATAGGGCTCACCTAATCGACGCATCTGCGGTTTTTGTCGCGAACCGTCATCAGATAGCAAAAATGCGAGCCTCGCGATTGAGGGTTCAGCCCGATCGGCATAACTGCTGGTCGGGCTTTATCTTTTGGAGAGTGAGCATGGCGAAATGGCAACATATTCGTGAGGCTCGCGGTATCGCCGAAGGAACAACTGCCGATCTCCTCATGCCAAATGGGAAAGTCGTCGCTGCTATCTGGGAAGCCAGACCCGGAACTTTGGGAAACTGCCCCGGCAATAAAGGCGAGAAAATCCTCACGGCCATGGTGGCTTGGTGGCTCATCAAGGGGAAGTGGCGCGGGAAAGAAATGATCGGGCTTTATGAGCCGCTGAGTTTCAGATTGGCCGGAGAGTGAGATGCGAGCCGGCGGCATTGTAATTCTCATCGCAACCCTGGCGGTAACAATGCCTTGTGGGGCGCGGGCTTCGGATGCTGACAGGTGGCCCATCGCTGTCTCGCCAATGATGGATCTGCAGCCTCTCCCCGACGAGGCGTTCTCTGATCCGGTGGCATTCTGCCGCGGTATCTTATTTGCCGCTCAACCAATCAGGAGCACGCCAAAGGGCGATGCTATCGCCATCATGGCATCGAACGGCCACGCGGTTTGCTATGAAGATGGCCGGGCAGAGATCATCAGAAAGTGAATTGGCTTCTGTCCCTCTTCCATCGCCCACATTGGCTGACGGAAAGACCTATAGGCGTGCCAAAGGACGTCGTAATCCGCGCGAGGGGATGGCGGGTGAGGTTTCGGAGATACCCATGACTGACAAGAAGAAAGCCAAGACCGCTGAAGTCGAAGGGCTGATAGTCAAGATCGGCGTTGATGTCGATAAGGCCGCAATCGCTGAGGCTACGGCTGCCCTGAAGGAATTGGCTGAGGCTGCTAATCAGGCGCGTGATGCCCTCAATAGACTGACTGGTCGAAAGATCGGCGGTTATTTGTCTGCCACTGGCGGAAGTGGCGGTGCGGGCGGCGGCGGTAGTCAACTCCAACCGGGTGAAGGGATTACAGTCGTGGTCGGTGCCGGTTCAGGCGCTCGCCCAGGCGGTAAGAAGTTCAAGCTCTGATGACCATCCCCGAAAAGCAAACCGAGATCTCCAACCTCATAGCCATCCTAAAGGCAGAGGGCATGATGTATCCGGTCGGTGACGATTTGGATCTCGTGCTCGCGGATTGCCGGAGGCTGGTGAAGATGGTGAGGCGGGGATGACTAAGGCTTGGTGGGATGACACACCATACTATGGAAGCGAGCGCCAACCGTTCTCCATGACCGTTGAGGCCGAGCCTAAGTTTAAGCACCCGGTCGGGTTCGTCCAACTGCGGGAACGCTATCGGATTCAGGCCAGCGGCAAGTCAGTGGTTAACTCGGTCGATCGGCATTGCCGCATATCAAAGGTCAAGCTGAAATAATATGCCAGTCCTGAAAAACGCCAGGCATGAACGGTTCGCCCAGGCGTTCGCCAAGGGGTTATCGCAGGAAGATGCATATGCAGAGGCCGGCTTCAAGCCTCATAGGCAGAATGCATCACGCCTGATGACAAATGATGACATCCGGCGGCGCGTAGCTGAGATCAAGGGCAGAGTGGCTGAAAAGGCAGAATGGACGGCCGCTGATAGGCTCGCTGCGCTGAAACGCATCTCTGACAAGGCGGAGGATAAAGATCCCCGGGTGGCCGTCTCTGCGATTGCTGAGGCGAATAAGATGCAGGGCAGTCATGCCCCGACAAAGAACGAACATACCGGTAGGGGCGGCGGCCCTATCCAATCAGTTGACCTCTCAAAGCTGAGTGACGATGAATTCAACCGTCTTGAAGCGATCCTCGGTTCGATTGCCATCGATGGCGGAGATCAGAGCGGAGAGAGTGAGGAGAACAGCTCAAGCTGAGCGAGACAGGCTCGCCAAGGATGCCGAGCGCATTCGGGCTAGATGCCAGACGTTCTCAGGGTTTGTCAAAGAGGCCTGGCATGTCCTAGAGCCGAACACGCCACTTAAATGGTCCTGGCACATGGCGTGCATGTGCGACCATCTCGAAGCGGTCACCTTCGGTAAATTGACGCCGTGGCTCATCTTCAATGTACCGCCTGGCTCTTCGAAGTCGATGATTGTTTCCGTGCTGTGGCAGGCGTGGGAATGGGGGCCGTGCGGTAAACGATCCAATCGGTTCCTGACGACCTCTTTCGAATTGGAGAACGTCAAGCGCGATACGCGTAAAACACGCGATCTAGTCATGAGCGAATGGTTTCAGTCGCTCTGGCCCGAAGTAAAGATGAAGCGATCGGCGGAACTGTCATTCGCTAATAGTGATACGGGGACGCGTGAGGGTGTGCCCTTTGCATCCATCACCGGTAAGCGCGGCGATAGGGTGGTAATCGATGACCCTCACTCGCTCAAGGGCGCTGAAAGCGACCAGCAACGCGGGGAATCGGTTCGTCTCTTCCTCGAAGGCGGTTTAAACCGTCTGAATGACCAGCAGACATCGGCTATCGTCGTTGTGATGCAGAGGCTTCATGAAAACGATCTCACGGGCGCGCTTTTGGCTCGCGACCTTGGTTTCGTACACATCATGATCCCAATGGAGTTTGAACCGGAACGGAAATGTATTACTCCGCTGCCTTGGCAGGATCCAAGGTCGTTTGATGGCGAGTTGATGGACCCAGTTCGTGTGCCGCAAAGTGCCGTGGATATCTTGAAGAGCGTCAGCTTCTCGTGGGCTGGTCAGTACCAGCAACGGCCTACGGCTCGTGAGGGCGGCCTATTCAAGCGGGAATGGTTCGTTGGGCAGATTATTGAGGTCGCACCGCCTGGAACCGTTTGGGTTCGCCATTGGGACTTGGCAGCCACCAAGAAGGGACAGGGGGCGCGCACCGCTGGTGTAAAGCTCGGCAGAACGCCAGATGGCCGTTACATCGTGGGTCACGTCATCAAAGATAGATGGGATGGCAACGGGGTTAGGCAGATAATCAAGTCTACTGCTGAGATGGACGGCCCTGCGGTTACGATTTCGCTACCTCAGGATCCTGGACAGGCTGGCAAGGTGCAGGCGCAAGATTTCGTGGCGTCACTGGCCGGATACAAGGTGAAGACCGAACCGGAGAGCGGGGACAAGTTCACCCGTGCCGAACCCTTTGCTGCTCAATGCGCCGCAGGGAACGTCTATCTGCTTAAACACGACGGTTGGAACCAAGATTATATCGACGAGCTATGCGCCTTCCCCGGCGCGGTGCTCAAGGACCAAGTGGACGCATCGTCTGGCGCATTCGGCCGACTTGTGGGCACACGAACCTCATTCTTCGGGTGAAGCTTGCATGTTTAAGTGGCTGAAACGTAAGACAGCGCCGGTCGTTATGCCGCGCGAGTCTGAAAGCTTTTTCAGCACACATGCGGTAAGAAATGCTCGGACCAGTCTTGCGGCTGAAGTTTTGGCGCTTGCGCAAGCAAACCTGCCGAAGATTGAAGCGCCAGTGGGCACGATGGACTCCACCGATGGATCCTGGGGAGTAAAGATCGCCGCTGGCTTGCCCAACGGGGTCATCAACCCGGCTCTGATCGATTGGTATGCATCACAATCTTTCATCGGTTGGCAGGCATGTGCCCTGCTGATGCAAAACTGGCTGATCGACAAAGCAGTCACGATGCCGGCGCGCGATGCGACTCGTAACGGCTGTGATGCCGTGCGGGTGGACGGAAAGCCCCTTGACGATAAGCATAAGGATCTTCTGGAGAAGTTCGACAAGAAATATCGGATCAAGTGGAATGCCGAGCAATTGGTCCGTATGGGCCGCGCCTTTGGCATCCGCATAGCCTGGTTCAAGGTCGACTCCACCGATCCCGCCTATTATGAAAATCCGTTCAATCCGGACGGTGTGACGGAAAATAGCTACAAGGGTATTGCCCAAGTCGATCCTTACTGGTGCGCGCCAATCCTCGATAGTGAGGCTACTAGCGATCCGGGGAGCATTCACTTCTATGAGCCGACATGGTGGATGATCGGCAGCACGAAAGTCCATCGTTCACATCTGCACATCTTCCGTTCCAGCGAGCCGCCGGACATTCTGAAGCCGCTTTATCTCTATGGCGGTGTTCCGATCACGCAGTTGATCATGGAGCGCGTCTACGCTGCCGAGCGGACCGCCAATGAGGCCCCGCTGCTGGCGCAGTCCAAGCGCACCAATGTCTGGCGTACGGATATGGCCGCGTTCAAACAGGCTGGAGAAGCTGCTCGGAAGAAGCTCGCCGAATGGGTCGAGTTTCGTGACAACTATGGCATTAAGATCGGTGATAAGGAAGCAGACGAGTTCGAGCAATTCGATACGTCGCTCGCCGATCTCGACGAAGTGATGATGTCGCAATATCAGCTCGTGGCTGCGGCTGCTCAGGTGCCAGCAACAAAGCTTTTGGGAACGACACCCAAGGGTTTTAATTCGACTGGCGAGTATGAAGAAGCCAACTATCACGAGTTTCTGGAATCAATCCAGGAGCATGATCTGACGCCCCTCATGGAGCGCCACCATATGCTGGTGCTGCGATCCAATGGCATCGATGACGTGGAGACGACGATCACTTGGCGTCCCCTTGATGCGCCGACGGCCAAGGAAGTTGCTGAAACCAATCTACTCAAGGCCCAAACGGACATTGCCCTGATCGAGGGTGGCGTGATCGAGGGTGAGGACGCCCGCAAGCGATTGGCGACAGACCCGGACTCCGGATATCACCAGTTGGGGGACGCGGAAGGCGACCTCGCTGAAATCGATGATCTAGGATTGAGTGACGATGGCAGAGCGGCAGCAGAGACGCTTGGCCTCGGATAAGGGGATTGTCGGGAAACCGCTGATCCCCAGTGCTTCCATTGGCGATAAGTATGCCAAGGCTGTGCAAGCCCTAATCCGGGAGATGGCCCGCGAGACGGCCGCCGAGTTGAAGGCGATGTTTGCTGCCCCAGGCTACGCGCTTGATGGCAAACACGATCATGTCGAGGATGGAAGCCCAGCGGCTCGCTCGCAGATCATCCTTAATAAACTGATGAAGAAATATCGCGGCAAGTTCGATGACTTGGCGACAATGGCTACAGATCGGATGATCAAGGCCACGCTGAAGCATGTGGATACCACGTCAGGTCTCAGCCTGAGGGAATTGGGCGCGGGGTTTGAACTGCCGGATTATTGGAGCGCTCGGCTTCGAGAAATCGTGGCGGCAAGCACGAAAGAGGCTGTTCAACTCATCAAGACCATTCCTGAGCGGTTTCTGTCTCAGGTTCAGGGTGAGACGATGCGCTCGATTACGAGCGGGCGAGGCATGGCCGACCTGACGCCGTTCCTTGCTGAGAAGTACGGCCAGAACATACGCAAGGCCAAAAACGTTGCGCTTGACCAGACCCGGAAGGCTTACAGCAATCTTGCCGCACAGCGAATGCAGGATGCCGGCGTTGAAGAGTTCGAGTGGCGTCATTCCAACGGCGGCCATGATCCTCGCAAGCAACATCAAGGATGGAACGGCAAGGTGTTCCGCTATGATGATCCGCCGGTAGACGAGACGTTCGGGCCGGTGCTGCCAGGTCAAGCCATCAATTGCCGGTGCTTCGCGCGGCCGGTCCTCAAATTTGGAGACAAACGCAATGGCACTTAATATCAGCCCCGGCGACGATGCTGTCGCTCAGGATACAGAAGCCGTAGCCGACACTCTGGCTCAGTCTGTGGATGCAGCTCCGGCATCGGATGAGCAGCCCGCTACCGAGACTGCGCCTGTTCAGAATGAGGATGCTGCCCAAGAGGCACAGACAGAGCAGGCTGCCATCGAGGGTGACGCCAATTCGGCTCAGGAAGGTGCCTCGGAGGCTCCGGTTGCCGACGCTGCGGAACAGTCTGCTGAGACATCGAACATGCAGCCGGAAGAAGGCCAGAAAATCGCTGAGACAACGCAGGAGAATGCTGCCGCTGAAAAGCCTGTGTCTTCAGATGCTGAGAAAGCCGTTTCAGCAAGCGACGATGATGTCCATGACCTTATCGATGAACTGGAAGAGTTGATCGGCCGCGCCCATCATTTCGAAAATGCCGGCATCGAAAAGCTACGCGCCGGCGGCCTGGCGCTGATCGAGCGTCTTCGTAATGCGATCTGAGCGATTGGGAAGGCTAAGGAGCATTCACCATGGATAAGGAACTTCGCAAGGAAGTCCGTGACTGGAAAGTGGAGATGGCAGATGAGATCGCCATGCTGAAGCAGCAAGTGGCGGCTCTCATGGCCTCACAGGGCGCAGAAAGTGAGACTCTGGCGCCTGACGCCGGCAAGGGCAAGAAAACGCCTTCTGAGCCCGCGGTGGCCGAAACTCAGTGATTGACCCCTGTATCGGGCGCCCGATCATCAAGGGCTTTAGCTAAGCCGTCATCTTAAAATTTGAGGGAATACCAATGCCGCCAGTCAGTGAGCGACAGCGCCGCGCCATGGAAGCTGCAGCGCATGGTCATTCCACGCTTGGCATCCCGAAGAAGGTTGGCGAAGAGTTCGTCGGCAAAGATGACGTAGAAACACCACAGCTTGCCGCCGGCGTGATCTTCATCGCTCCGGATGGTGCGGTGCTATTGCTCTGCCGTAGCGCTCAGGAAGCCAACTACGGCGGCCATTGGGCTTTGCCAGGCGGAAAGGCAGAACCGGGCGAGACGCCATGGGATGCCGCCTGCCGTGAGGCTTGCGAAGAGATCGGCCCTGGAACCGAACATGCATGGATAGGTGAGCCGACGGTCGCTGATGAGAACGCCACACCCAACGGCATGATCTTCACGACATTCATTCAGCCGGTTCGGTATCGCTTCACGCCTGAGCTTAACGCAGAACACAGCGGATTTGTCTGGGCAGAGGGTGGGAACTTCCCGAGCCCGATGCATCCGGAAGTCGCTCGGGTCTTAGGCGTGTTATTCCCGGAGGGATACGAAGAGATGGAAAGCGGCGCTATGGACGAGCGCGCCATCGATACGAATGGCTGGCCCGAGATCAAGAACAACCCGATCAGCAAGGCCGGCGTGTTCGAATATCGCGGTGCTCAGATCCCTGGCGCTCCACACCCTGACAAGATGTATCGGGTACTCCGGCCGGAAGAGGAACTGAACGATCCCGAGGCGATCGATTCTTTCAAGCTTCTGCCATGGATCGACAATCACGTCATGCTTGGCGAGGGCGCTGGACTCATGCCTGCCGAAAAGAAGGGCGTTCAAGGCGTTATCGGTCAGGACGTTCATTTCGAAAACGGCACGCTCTACGGGAATCTGAAAGTCTTCTCCAATGCGCTGGCTGACCTGATCGAAGCCGGCAAGAAAGAACTCTCCTGCGGTTATCGCTGTACTTACGACTGGACGCCAGGCGTCTGGAATGGACAGCCCTACGACGCAGTTCAACGGAACATTCGCGGCAACCATATCGCCCTCGTGAAGAACGGGAGAATGGGTCCGGATGTGGCGGTGTTGGATCACAGTGACACCGACCGCTTTGTCTTCACCTGTGACTCCACATTCGAGGTCAAAAATATGGCAGATGAAACCATGACTCCCGACGCTGAAGAAGGCGCCGGCAACGAGGGCGCGTCCCTCCAGGATCTGCGGGACCAGTTCGCCGCATTTCTCCCTAAGCTCGATGAAGTACTGAAGATCGCCGCCGCCGTGAAAGCGGCCCTTGGCGAAGAAGAAGCCGCTGAGGCATCCGAAGGTTCTGAAAACGAAGCCGAGGATGCTGAAGGCATGGCTGCGGCCGCTGCGGCTGGAGCGGAGCGTGAAGAGAACGCCGCGGAAAATGCCGAAGCCACGGACAAGGACGACAGCGAAAAGGCCCCGGCCATGGATGAAGCTGCTCTTGCCCGTGCCGTTTCGACCCGCATTGCTGCCCGCGACAAGATCGCTGGTCGCCTCGCCAAGCATATCGGCACCTTCGATAGCTCCGCCATGGATGAGCAGGAGGTCGCTGAATACGGCGTCCGCAAGCTCGGCATCAAGGGCGTTCAAAAGGGCCACGAGATGACGGCACTCGATGTCTATCTGTCGGCCGTCAAAGCCCCATCAGAGCGCGCCACGACGAAGGCTACCGCCATGGATAGCGGCGGCTGGCTGAGCAAGCAGCGCGCTTCCTTCACCCACTAACAGAGGAACGAACCCATGTTTCAGACGACTGTTAATACCTTTCAGGGGTTCGGCCTTCCCGGCGAGCCTCACCTTGACTCCCCGACCCGAGTTGAATCGCTGATCATCAACTCGAATGGTCTCACTCCCAACGTCTATGGCTATTTCGCCACCAAGAGCGCTGTAACAGATATCGCTCAGATGGGCGGCATTGTTGGTCCGGGTACTGCGTCCTTTACCGGCGCGATCTCGGGCACGACGCTGACTGTCTCGGCTATCTCCGCAGGCTCCCTTCAGGTCGGCCAGACCATCGCTGGCGCTGGCGTCACTGGTGGTACGACCATCACGGCACTCGGTACCGGTGTTGGTGGTGCGGGCACCTATACGGTTTCTGCCAGCCAGACGGTGGCCAGCGAGGCCATGACGGCATCAGGCGGTACGAACCGTGTTATCGCCGGCCTTATGGTCAATCCGAAGGAAGCGACCCTTTGGGGTACGACCAGCGGAACCTTGGCCCCGACGCTCGCTATCCCGGACAATGCGCAGTCCGAATTCGCCATGATGGGCGATTTCGTTGTGGTTGTTCCCGGCCCCTGCAACATCCAGGATCTGCTGGCATACAATGTCACGACTGGTGCTCTTGCAACCTACGCTCCTGGCGGCTCCGTGCCGGCTGGCTGCGCCGCCATCCCCAACAGCTCTATCTATCGTTATCCCGTCACGGCGTCCGGCGGCGGTCTGACCGTGGCTCGACTGACTAACTGACGAGGAACCTGAAGATGAACCTTACTCCCTCTACTGAGCATTTCCACGTCAGCGGTCGCGAAGCCGCAGCGCGGCGTGCTGCCAACAAGTCCCTGTTCGGAATGGACAAGGATGAAGTGACGAGCTACCGCGAACTGCAGTCGGTCGGCCTCGGTCTCGATGAGGCCGATGTCCGCGCCATGGCGGCCTTTGCCATGGACGATACGCAGGGCGGCGTCCTTTCTCCGAGCATCGGTGTCCCGGTGCAGTTCCTGCAGGCATGGCTTCCCGGCCTTGTCCGCGCCGTCTTCAAGGTGCGTATGATCGACGAACTGGTCGGCATCACGACCATCGGCGAATGGCATGACGAAGAAGTCATACAGGGTGCCATCGAATCCATGGGCGATGCCGTTCCCTACGGCGATCTCAGCAACGTTCCGTATGCAAGCTGGAACATCAATTTCGAGCGCCGCACGATCGTTCGATTTGAAAAGGGCTTCGCAGTCGGTCGTCTGGAAGAAGCCCGCGCTTCGGCCATCCGTGTCTCGTCCACCGCTGAAAAGCGGATCGGCGTTGCCACGGCTCTGGACATTCAGCGCAACCAGGTCGGTTTCGTCGGTTACAATGCCGGCGCTGATCGGACATACGGTTTCCTGAACGACCCGAACCTTCCGGCCTATGTCACCGTCGCCAATGGCGCCACCAGCGGTACGCCGGCTTGGGCAACCAAATCGACGCTGGATATCATCGCCGACCTTATCCAGGGCTTCCAAACGCTGGAAACACAATCGGGCGGCAACATCCAGCCCAAGAACGATGACACGACCCTCGCCCTACCCACCGGCTGGGATGCCTATCTCGGTACCCCGACCACGCTCGGCTATTCGGCATCCGCTTGGATGAAGGAAAACTATCCGAAGTGCCGTGTGGTCACAGCCCCGCAGCTTCAGGGCGCCAACGGCGGCGCAAGCGTCTTCTATCTCTACGCCGACGGCGTGGAATCCGATCCCTCGTCCACGGACGATAGCCGCACGTTCCTACAGGCCGTTCCCTCCAAGATGCAGACGCTTGGTGTCGAACAGCAGGCCAAGCGCTTCATCGAGGACTTCGCCAATGCCACTGCCGGCGTCATGGTGAAGCGTCCGTGGGCCGTCTATCGCGCATCGGGCATCTGACGCCCTTTCTACCAGTTGCACGCCCAAGGTTCGCTACCTCAGTTGTCCGATGTCTCCTAAGACAGCGCGGGCGTGCACACCTTTTCTCCGGAGACAGGAGATTTCCATGCCACATATCGCTTCGACACTGACAAATTCCACCAAGTACACCGAATGGAACCGCAACTCAGATGGTCGTTTGACCGCCGGTCGTTCGGTTACCATCAAGGGTGGCTTCGGTCTGGCCGATAAGAACTTTGTCACCCCCACGGGGGCTATTCTGACCTCGATCTCCGATGACGATCTGGCCTTCCTCGAAAAGGATCATCATTTCAACGAGCACGTTAAGAACGGGTTCCTGAAGGTCTACAGGAAGGGTGCAGTTCCAGGCGAAAAGGCCATGGACGGCATGAAGCTCGGCGATGCATCGCAGCCGCTGAATCCGATGCAGTTTCAGGACAATGATCCCAGCAAGCCGGAAGTCCTGTCTGTCAGCACCGGCTCCGTCTCGGTTTAATCGGCCATGAACCCGGCATTCGACATAGCCGCATTCCAGACGGCGTTCCCACAGTTTGCGACTACGCCCTCAGATACCATTCAGGGATGGGTGACGCTTGTCATCAATTCTCCGATGGGCGGCTGGTTCGAATGTGAAGCTGGTCTCACCGACCAACAGCTTATGGTTGCCCATATCGGCTATCTGTTTTCCAAGGCAGCCGCTGGGCAATCCATTCCGGGCGGCGCCATGGTTAGCGCGGCGGAGGGTAGCGTCAATGCATCCTTTGCAGCTCCTCCGATCAAGACTGGCCTTCAATATTATCTGTCCGGTTCTCCATACGGACAAATGCTGTGGGCCAATCTCTGCGTCGCAGCAGCCGGTGGCGATTATGTCGGTGGCCTGCCAGAGCGCAGAGCATTTCGCAAGGTCTACGGGACCTTCCAGTAGGAGTTCTGACGATGAGCGCTCTTGATAAAGCTCTTGCTGAAATATCCAAGAGGATCGGCGAGTTCCAGGGCAAGACCGCTCAGGCAGGGTTCTTTCCAGGGACAGCATATCCCGATGGTACTCCCGTCGCATATGTTGCTGCGATCCAGGAATATGGCGCTCCAAAGGTAAAAATCCCGCCGCGCCATCCCATTCGCTCTGCGATCGAACAGTACCGCAATAGTTGGCGAGATGATCTTGGCCGAGGAGTCAAGGCCGTCATTGAGGGTAGCGTCACATCAGATGCGGTTCTCAATCAAGTTGGCGGTGCAATGGCGGCTGATATCCAGGCATCGATAGCCGAAGTCACCGATCCTCCTTTGAGCCCGATAACCGTCATGCTGCGCGGTATGCGGCGGAATGATCCCGGTTTGGTGGTAAGCGGGAAGACCGTTGGCGAGGCTGCTCAACGGGTCGCCGATGGGAAGACGAACTATGGGGCATCAGACAAGCCGCTGGTGGACAGTGGGCTGTTGCTGGCATCCGTCACCCATAAAGTCGGGGAAGCCGAATGAATATTCACGGCTTGGTGTCGGGAGCAATAGGAACGGTAAACCCCCATGTTCCGGCCTCGATCGATGTAAGCACTGGCTACACGACGAATCCGGATGGCTCTCGTGTCCCGATCTATCAGACTGTGACGGGAACCGCACAGGTCCAAGCCCTGACTTATAAAGATCTCATGCAGGTTGATGGTCTCAATCTGAACGGCGCGGCTCGTGGCATCTATTTCTACGGCGACATTCAGGGTGTCTTGAGAGCCAAATCTAAAGGCGGTGACATCGTTACGCTCACAGATGGCCCAAACGCCGGTAAGTGGCTCGTGGTGCAGGTCCTGGAGACGTGGCCTGATTGGTGTAAGTGCGCCTGCGTCCTGCAAACGGACTGAGAACCCATGACATCAATGCTCCCATCTGTAACGCAGTCGAATATCTTGACCGCGCTGCGATCCTTCTTGCTCGGCATATTGCCAAATGGCGTCGAGGTCATACAGGCGCAGGACAATCGCGTCCCCGAACCGTCCGCGCCCGATTTCGTCACCATGACGCCGATCATGCAAACCCGTTTGGAAACGAACGCGGACAGTTATCAGGATGTCTCATTCACGGCCTTAATTGCCGGAAACACAATGACTGTCTCTGCCGTGGCCTTTGGCTCTCTGGCTGTCGGTCAAACGGTTTTCGGCGTGAATGTGGCTGATGGGACCAAGATCATTGCCTTGGGCTCCGGTGTAGGCGGGATAGGGACTTACACCATTTCGCCGGCTCAAACCATTGCCACCGAGAAGATGGCATCTGGCTCTAAGATTTTCTTGCAACCTACGAAAATCGTGGTGCAATTGGATGTTCATGGCCCCAGTAGCGCCGATAACTCGCAAACGATCTCAACCCTGTTCCGCGATGATTTCGCAGTCCAAGCGTTCAAGGCTTCGGGCTTCGATGTTACCCCGCTTTATGTGACAGATCCCCGTCAGTTGCCGTTCACCAATGAAAACCAGCAGATCGAGAACCGTTGGGTGATCGACGCTCACATGCAGGCAAACCCGACAATCCGCGCTCCGCAAGAGTTCGCAGACCAACTCGACATCACCTTGATCGAAGTCGAAGCGGCGTATCCCGCCGTCTAATCCATCCACAATCAGATCGAAAGGAAAACGGGCGATGACGTCGATCCCGGCTTCACAAATCGTGCGCGTCAATCCGAACGTGCTCAATGCCGGCGGCAGTGGGCTCGTTCTTAACGGCCTGATGCTGACCCAGAATACGCAGGTGCCGACCGGAACGGTTTTGTCGTTCCCAAACGATGGCGTCTCCGTCTCCAATTACTTCGGGCCGTCGGCACTGGAGACCGCGATCGCGGCCGTCTACTTCAACGGCTTCAACACCTCGACGCAGAAGCCCGGTGAAATCCTGTTTGCGCAATACAACTCCGCATCTGTGGCGGCTTATCTGCGTGGCGGCCCGGTCAATCAACTGACCATTCCGCAGCTCCAGGGCCTCAGCGGCTCCCTGTCCATCGTCATGGACGGCTACACCTATTCCGCGGCCAGCATCAATCTTTCGGGTGCCACGAGCTATTCCGCCGCAGCCACGCTCATCCAGACCGGCCTTAATACGGCCCTTCCGTCTGCTGCAAGCGTGACCGGCTCGATCGCTGCTGGCACTGCATCCGTGACCGCTTCCATTGCCGGAAACACCATGTATGTGACGGCTGTCAGCTCAGGTACGCTGGTGGTAGGCGCGGTTCTCTCTGGTACTGGCATCACCGCAGGCACTCAGATCGATGCACAGATTTCCGGCACGCCTGGTGGTATCGGTGAATATGCGGTGTCGAAGACGCAGGTTGTCGCGAGCGGAACCATCACTGCCTCCTATGGCACCCTGACCGTGACCGCTGTCTCTTCTGGCACCCTATCTGTGGGGCAGACGATCACTGGAGGCACGACGCTTGCCAACACCAACATCACGGCATTGGGAACCGGCGCGGGCGGGACTGGTACCTATATCGTCAATCTTACGCAGACTGTCTCCAGCGGCACACTGACGGCCACCGGATCGGCTCTGGTTGTATCCTTTGACTCCATTTCTGGCGGCTTCGTCATCAAGTCTGGCTCGCGTGGCAATCAGTCCACTGTTGCTTACGCGACCGGTACTCTCGCCGCGCCGATCTTCGTGACCCAGGCAACCGGTGCGGTCCTTTCTCAGGGTGCGAAGGCAACCAGCCCTGCCGCATTCATGACTTCCATCACGAACCTTACCCAGAACTGGGCAACGTTTATGACGCTGTTCGATCCGGACAATGGTTCTGGCTGTGCTCAGAAGCTGGAATTTGCTGTCTGGACCAACAACCAGAACAAGCGTTGGGCCTATATCGCGTGGGATACCGATGTCACCCCGACCGCAAGCAACAACGCAACGACCAGCTTTGGCAACATCGTGCAGGCAGCGAACTATGATGGCGTCGCCCCGATCTATCAGCCGCTCAATGCATCAACGCCGGCAGTCGATATTGCGGCCTTTGTCTGTGGTATCGCAGCATCGATCGATTACACAGCCCTGAATGGTCGCATCACCTTTGCCTTCCGTGGTCAGGACGGTCTCATCGCTGGCGTCACTGACGCTACGACGGCCAATAACCTGACGGCGAACGGCTATAATTTCTACGGCGCTTATGCCACCGCAAATCAGCAGTTTGTGGAATTCCAGACTGGCCTTGTCTCCGGCGAATTCCAATGGCTGGATAGTTATGTCAACCAGATTTGGTTGAATAACGCTCTTCAGCTCGCGCTGATGGAGCTACTGCAGAACGTCAACTCCATCCCCTATAACAATCAGGGCTATGGATTGATGCGGGCCGCATGCTCTGACCCCATTGCAGCAGCCTTGAACGCTGGCGTCATCCGAGCCGGCGTTACGCTCTCGAATCTCCAAAGAGCACAGGTCCGCAACGCTACTGGAACCGATACCGCATGGCAGGTCATCCAGCAGCAGGGTTGGTATCTCCAGATTGTTGATGCCGCTCCGCAGGTCAGACAGGCCCGTCAGTCGCCCCCGAGCACCTTCTTTTATACAGACGGAGAAAGCGTCCAACAGATAGTTTTGGGCAGCATTCTCATCCAGTAACCCGGAAAATCAGGAGAACTTAAATGGCATCGCTTACTTCAGCGAATGCGGTCATCACGCTCAGGATTCCGGGGCTCTTCAATACCCCGGTCACTCTGCAGGGGTTCATGACCGACAATATCTATGACACCCCCACAGTCGAAGTGAACCAGACGGCCATGGGTGTCGATGGCAAGCTATCTGCCGGTTTTGTCTTCAATCCCATCGATCAGACGTTCTATATCCAGGCGGATTCCTCATCTGGTGACATCTTCGATACGTGGTGGGGGAACATGATCACGCAGCGGGATACGTTCCGCTGCTTTGGGGAAACAACCCTCCCGGCTTTGGGCACCACCTATACCTCCAACAATGGCGCCCTGATCAGTTGGCCGCCGATCCCGACTGCTGGGAAGATCCTGCAGGGTCGGCAAGCGCTGATCCGCTGGGAAAACATCGTTCCGAATCCACTTTGAGGCTTAGTGAATGGCTCGCAAAGAGATTGACGTGTCGATCACGGACGAGGGTCGTGATCAGGGTAAGGTGTTTCATATCAAGGAAATGCCTGCCATGCAGGCCGAGCAATGGGCGATGCGTGCGCTTATGGCCGTGGCCCGTTCTGGTGTTGACATTGGCCAAGCTGCTTCCGGTGGCATGCAGGCATTGGCCTATCTGGGCATTGAGGCCATCACGAAGGTTCACTTCGAGGATGTCAAGCCTCTCTTGGATGAGATGCTGGATTGTGTCTCGGTTAAGCCGAACCTCAAGAATCTGGCTATCGTCAGGCCTCTGATGGAGGAGGATATCGAGGAAGTTCAAACCCTACTGCAGCTCCGCAAGGAGGTGCTGAATCTCCATCTGGGTTTTTCGAATGCCGCCGACCAGTCGAAGTCAACCTTGGGCACATCGGCGTCGAACTCCTCGAATACCCCAATCTCCCAAGATCCATCGGTACGGTTCTCTCAATCTCGCCCAGCAAAACCACAGCGCTAAGGGATTTGAGCGAATTCCTTTCCGTTGAAGATGTCTATTCCATCATCGAAGTATCCAAGATCGATGGTCACAATACCCGCCTAATCAACGATCACAATAAGCAAAAGTGAGACAGATCATTGCCGACGATTGTTGACTCGCTGATCGTTACGCTCGGCTTAGACCCGACACAGTTCACTAAGGGCCAGAAGGAAGCGGCAAACGCCTTCCTGAAGACCAAGCAGGAAGCTGAAAAGTCTGGAAAGGGCATTGAAGAGGCGAGCAAGAGGGCCGCCGACTCTATCAGCAAGGTCACGCGCGAAGTCCTCGGTCTTTACGCCGTCTTCGTTGGTGCCCGCGGCATCAAGGAATTCATCGGTGATCTGGTCGGTGCCGATGCTGCCCTTGGCCGGTTCTCTCGCAACCTCACCACATCACCACAGACGCTCTATGCATGGGGTGCGGCTGCCGAACGGGTAGGGGGTTCTAACGAAGCCACAGCGGCAACATTCGAGCGCATCGGCAAAGCGCTCTATGACCTGCACCGCAATGGGCAGGCCCTTCCAAAGGAATATGCGCAGCTTCAAGCCCTCACGGGTATGAATATCGACCGTGATCACGGTATCGATAAGTTTCTTCAGGATACCGCAGCTGCCCTCCAGCGCCTCAATCAGATAGATCCGTCGCAAGTTCACTTCATTGCCCAGGGTATGGGCATTGATGACGCAACTGCGAATGTAATGATCAAATACGGTTCCGCGATCGGAGCTTATATTGATCAGTTGAAGAAGCTTGCGCCGCAGAACGACGCAATCAAAGCGGCGCAAGATCTTCAAGAGAAGTGGGCCACGCTTCAGCAGACTGCAGTTAATCTCGCCAATACCATCCTTGATAGGCTTGGCCCGCAGATCGCCGACCTTCTGTCGAAAATGACGGACTGGATCTCCAAGAATGGGGATTGGATCAATTCTGGCATTGTAAAAGCCGTTGGCGAGTTTGCCGACTATCTTAAATCCATCGACTGGAATGCGGTCGGGCAGGGCCTGAAGGAATTCGGCAATGATGCAAAGGCCGTAGCAGATGCGCTTGGCGGGGTGGTGCGAGCGACTGAAATCCTGATTGGTCTTTGGGCTGGCGGCAAAGCTCTTGGAATGCTCGGGAGCCTTCGCAATATTATCAGTGGTGGTGGCGCGTCCGCAGCATCTGCAGGCGCAAGCAGTGGCCTGATGGCGTTCCTTGGCAGAGCTGGCATCGTAGCAGCCGGAATTGGAACCGCCATCTGGGGAGCTGAAAAATATAAAGAAAGGCATGCAGCAGGCCAAATTGAAACCCCAGAGCAGCAAGATCGGATCGATAAATTCAATCAATGGCGTTCAGGCCATAAGGGAGCATTCTCTTCATGGCTGGGCTCGCTGTTTGGCGGAAATAAAGATATCAGTGGCCATGCCGATGCTTTGCAGAATAATCCGGCACTAGGTGCCGCTGTGCTTGGCAATGGCCGGGATGGCGCACTGGACTCGTTCCTTGGCGGTACTGTAGACGGACGCCCGATCTCTAAATCCAACCCCGTTCCGGTTGTTGCCGCTGATCAGCAGAGTGGCGGCGGCTTCTGGAGCAAGCTCGGTAGCGCCATTGGTAGCTTCTTTGGCGGCGGCTCTGCTTCATCGGGGGCACCGTCGGTTGGTTCGTCTGATAATAATAACGGCCCAGTACAAGCGATTGGCCCATCTGCCGGCGAAAGAGGTTGGTGGACAAAAGATCGTCAGAAACATGCCTTTGATAGGCTTACCAAAGAAGCCGGGTTGAGCCCACAGGGCGCGAAGGCGCTCATCTCTCGCTGGATGAATGTCGAAGCATCTGGTGGCCCTGGAGAAGTTAATTCGATCGGTGCCACCGGCATTGCCCAAATGCTTGGCCCTCGAAAGCGCCGTTTGCTTCAGATGGCGCAGGAGCGGGGTGTTTCCTTCAAGGACTATGACCTTCAGTTAAGCCATATCATCGAAGAATTGAATGGCTCTGAGGCTAGAGCGGGTCAACGGTTGCGAAGCGCCAAGACGGCTGAGGAAGGCGCGATTGGTGCTAGTATGTTCGAGCGAGCTGAGGGCTATAACGCCCTGACTGGCCGAGACAACTTCACTGGCCGAACGCTTGGCGGCATGCGGGGAATGGATAAATTCGTCGGGGACTCGCTTGCTGGAGCTGCCCTAAGTTCCCGCCTATCAACCATTTCCAATGACAATCGTTCGTCCACATCTACAACATCGCATCAGTTCAGCGTTGGGCAGATCAACGTCAATGCTCCGAATGCAACGGACGCTCAAGGTATCGCCAACAAGGTCACAGATGCGATGGTTAGATCCACAGCAGCAGCAACGGCAAATTATGGGCCTCGATAATGGCATTCCCGGTCAACGTTCCCCGCGCGCCGGGAGTGCCGTCCGTTTTATTTGCGGCTGGCGCAGGACAGATCATCTCTCTTCTGACGCAGGATGCAGTCTCTCTCTTTAGCGGTGGCTCCCTACAGCAGCCATGGGGTATCTATCTGGGAGGCTCGCCCGTTGTCCTGGCTGACAATGTGGTGAGTTTCGACTTTCGCCAACAATATACGATCTCTGATTACCCAGTAGAACAGGGGGCCTTTGCTTCCTACAATAAAGTGCAAGTTCCGTTTGATGGCCGGTTCAGGTTCTCCACGGGCGGGTCTGACGACGATAAGTCTGCATTCGTCCAGTCGATACGAGATATCATCGGTGACCTAAATCTCTATACAATCGTCACGCCGATCGCGATCTATTCGAGTGTGAACCTAACGCATTGGGATTACGGGCAGACGGCTACCAATGGCGTCGGGCTGCTTACGATCGATGTCTGGACGGAAGAGGTGCGCGAAACGGGCGTACAGGCGATGTCCAACACCCAGAGCCCTACTGCAGCCTCTCAGGTAAATGGTGGAACCGTACAGCCGGTTTCCGCCACATCGTTGCAGTCTGCCCAAACCGGCGCGATACGGTCCTCTGGCGGTCGATTGGCGGGATAGCAAGCATGTTGATTGTCCCACTTCAGGCCGTTCCAAACCAGACGGTCACCGTGACGCTCAATGATCAGGTTACGCAGATCAACGTTTACCAGACGTATAATGGTCTGTTTATCGATGTCTATTTGGAAAATGATCTGATCATCGGTGGCGTGATTTGCGAGAATCAAAACCGCATCATCCGGTCTGCCTATCTTGGATATTCCGGCGACTTTGCATTTATCGACATGCAAGGAGCCAATGATCCGGATTACACTGGTCTGGGAACGAGATATTTTCTCGCTTACCTATCCGAAACTGAACTTTCGTAATGGCGATCATTCGCCAATCTGTTGAAGCACATCCTGCGCCATAAGCCCGAGATCGCCGTAGCAGCTCTGTTCATCGTGACCAACCGTCATGCACCAGTGCACATACTCGTTTGATACTGGCTGACAGGCCATGATGAGCGTGGCAGTGACATTGCCGCCCAGCATCTTCAGCTCGTGAATCTTGTCGCGGTGGTTGTAGGCATTGCCGTAGGCACAGTTCGAGAAATAGCCGGCATAGCGAACCAGCGTTTCATGATTTTCTGTGTTCAAGTCTTTTGCGCTGGCATGGTCAATAAATGACGCGATGAGCAGCAGGACCGCAAAGAAGATGAGCGTCAGCAACGTCCGAATAAATCTCGGGAAGAGCGCGGCGCCTAAAATCAGAACGAGCAGAAACGGTATAATCATGGGCGCAAAGAATGCGCTCATATCCGCAGTTTAGCAATATTCGGGTTTATCGCTGATATGTCGTTTACTGAGAAAAAGCTGACAATTCAGTTTAACTTGGCAAACGGAAGCTTTGGCAGTGGCAAAAATAACACAGCCACGGTTACGGGCCTGAGGGCATCGGCCAACATCGATGCTACGGGTGGCGTATCCAGCAACACGATGCGCCTGGCTGTCTACGGTCTGCCTCTGTCGCTGATGAACCAGCTTTCGACCGTGGGAACACAGGCGAATGCTCGGTATAAAAATAGCGTCTCCGTAGAGGCCGGCGATGATGAATCTGGAATGACTCTCGTATTCGGAGGCCAGATATTCTCTGCCTTCGTAGATGCCCAGAACATGCCGGACGTGGCGTTTCGAGTGGAAGCCGCACCTGGGCCCTTCCAAGCTGTAAAACCCGTCCCTGCGCTTAGTATTCGCGGTTCTGCGGATGCTGCTGGGATGATGGGCAATCTCGCGAAGCAGATGGGATTTGCGTTCGAAAATAACGGGGTCAACGTCAAGCTCTCCAATCCGTATTTCGGAGGGACGGCGTGGACACAGGCCATGGCGATTGCACGCCATGGCAATTTCGATCTGATCTACGAGCCAAACAAGATGGTGATTTCCCCGCGCGGGCAGCCGCGGCAGGGAGATGCCATCCTAATCTCTCCGGAGACCGGCTTAGTCGGCTATCCGATGTTCAACCAGAACATCGTGATTGTCCGATGCCTGTTTAATCCGGCGGTAAAGCAGCTCTCGCTTGTCGAGGTCAAAAGCGACCTCACGCCTGCAAACGGGAAATGGCAGGTCAAGAGCATCTATTATGAGCTGGAATCGCAGACGCCCGGTGGCAAGTGGTTCCAGCTTCTCGAATTGATCGCGACGGGAACGCAGTGAGATGGCCGCACCAGAGAAATTCTTTGGCCAGCAGGGCACGTTTGACGATTCCTCGGACTACAATGTTCGTGACTTCCATATCCGGCAGAGATTGGGAGAGGTCCGGACTATGGTCCCGGTCAAGATTATCGCCGTGCATGGCGGCGGGGTGGGGCCAGCGCCTACGGTCGATGTCCAGCCGCTCATCAACCAGATAGACGGGCAGGGTAACCAGACCCCTCACGGCATTATCTACGGAATTCCGGTTTCCCGTAGTCAGGGCGGCGGCAATACGATTATCAATGATCCCAAGGTTGGGGATCTAGGGCATATGTCGGTCAGCGACCGCGATATGTCGTCTCTGAAAGCGAATAAAGGCCAGATATCCAATCCCGGCTCGTATCGTACGCATGACCTCGCGGATGGAGTCTACCACGGCAATCTGTTCAATCAGGACACGCCGGATCAATACATCCATTTTCGAGATGATGGGATTACGCTGCAAGACAAGAACGGCAACATGATCGAGACCAAGCCAGGCTCGATCGCCATTACCGGAAATCTCACAGTCACCGGCAATATCACCGCAGGTTTTGGAACTGGCGATAGCGTGACCCTTCAAGGCCATACGCATCCCACCACGCCTCCCGGCCCAGAAGCTGCGCCGAATCCAGGAACATGACATGGATACTCTCTTGCTTGATGTCGAAGCATGGGATCTCGCGGTGGACACCGCAGGCAACATCGCCGTGGCCAGTGAACCCTATGCGCTTGCTCAGGACGCAGCGAGCGCGATCAGGACGTTCGAGGGTGAAGTTTACTACAATACCTTGCTTGGAATTCCTTATTTCACGCAAATCCTCGGCTATGCACCGCCGATCGCATTGATGAAGGCAAACTTCAATGAGGCCGCACTGACTGTCCCCGGCGTGGTGACATCGCAATGCTTTATCACCTCTTGGGAAGATCGTGTAGTGCGCGGGCAAGTCCAGATCACTGACGAAGACGGCAATACGTCGGCTGCATCCTTCTAAGGATTTCATTAAATGGCTACGACTAATGTGCCGAGCCCGAGCTTCGGGCCGAACGGATTCCTCATACCGTCCGCTCAGGTTGTGCTTGAAGGCGTAATAGAGGACATCAATGCCGCTTTCGGCGGCAGCCTGAATCCAGCCCTGAACACGCCTCAAGGGCAGTTGGCGACTTCAGAAGCAGCAGTCGTTGATAATGCCAATCAGGCGTTTCTTTACCTGACGCAACAGTTCGATCCGGCCTTCGCTTCAGGGCGCTATCAGGACGCGCTAGCACGCATTTACTTCATTGAGCGTAATCCGTCTCAGCCGACCGTGGTTCAGGCTCTTTGCACCGGGCTGCAGGGCGTGATCATTCCAGCCGGCGCTCTAGCGATCGCTGCAGATGGCAATCAATATGTCTGCACTGAAGCGGGGACTATTCCGGCCTCTGGGAACATAACGCTAACATTTGCATGCTTAGTTCCCGGTCCCATTTCATGTCCAGCCGGCACACTGAACCAAATCTATCAGTCGATTCCTGGCTGGGATGCGATCACGAACCCTTCGGATGGCGTTCTCGGCAATGATGTAGAGAGCCGATCATCCTTCGAAGCGCGGCGTGCCGCTTCCGTCGCTCTGAACTCTATCGGATCGCTGCCTTCAGTTCTGGGAGCGGTTCTGGCCGTTCCAAACGTCTTGGATGCCTTTGTGACAGAAAACGATAGCAATAGTTCACAGACGATTGGCGGCGTCTTGCTAAATCCGAATTCGATCTACGTGGCGGTAGTGGGCGGAGAGGCGCAAGATGTCGCGCAGGCTATATGGTCGAAGAAGGCCCCGGGGTGCGCCTATAACGGCAATACGACCGTGACAGTGCTGGACACAAGTAAAGGTTATGCTCCGCCATATCCGGCCTATTCTGTGTCTTTTCAGATACCAGCCCCGCTTCCGATCCTGTTTGCCGTCAATATCGTAAATTCAACCCTGGTCCCGGCCGATGCGGCGACACAGATCCAGAATGCCATCATTAGCGCCTTCGCGGGTGGAGATGGTGGTACACGGGCAAAGATCGGCGGTACGCTCCTAGCCAGCCGCTTTTATGCTCCTGTGGCAGCCCTGGGATCATGGGCGCAGATCGTCTCAATCGAGATTGGCTCGGTCAACAATGCCGCTGCATCATTCACGGGTTCGATCTCGGGCAATACATTAACTGTCTCCGCAATCGCGTCCGGAACGTTGGCGGTCGGACAAACGATTTCTGATGGAACTGGAAACCTGATCGTTGGGACAAAGATCACCGCCCTTGGAACGGGTTCGGGTGGTACTGGTACTTACACGGTTTCGGTCAGCCAGACGGTCGGATCTGAAAGCATGCAGTCAGCCATCGCCAATCTGTTCGAGATTGGCGTCCGCATCAATCAGGTGCCAACCGTTTCAGCAAATAACATCGTTGTGACGTTGATCTAATGACCGATGTTCCCTATCCCCGTCCTCCTGCTGGTATTCCCAACGGGATAGGCCAATTCGCGATTGGCGTCAGCCCGATCGGGACACAACCAAGCTTTGATGTCTGGACAACTGTGATTTCGCAATATGCGAATTCGCCTATCCTTACGACACTGATCACAAACTTAGATCAATACATCGACCAAACGCAAAATTTCGATGCGTTCTACGACTACATCATGAACGTGGCGACGGCCCAAGGCTATGGCCTGGATGTCTGGGGACGCATAGTTGGCGTCAATCGTGTGCTACAGGTCAACGCAGGGAACTGGTTTGGCTTCAATGAAGCGTCTCCTGGTTCATATACTTTCGGCCAAGGTTCCTTCTATAGCGGAGCCCCGCTGACAAGCAACTTCGCGCTCTCTGATGAAGCATACCGTACGCTCATCTATGCCAAGGCGGCGGCGAACATCACAGATGGTTCGATCCCGGCTATCAACCGAATTCTGATGACGCTCTTTCCCAATCGAGGGAATGCCTACGTCACGGAAGGTGCTCAGTTCGGAGCATGGTTCGGGTTTGCTGAATCCACCAATGCGCAAGGCTTCAACCAGGCCGCGTTCTATAGCGGTTCGCCTCTGTCAACAATGACCATGACGTACACATTCGAGTTCCAGCTTTCGCCGGTAGAACTCGCAATCGTCCAGAATTCCGGCGTTCTGCCAAAGCCTACGGGCGTTTCGGCATCTGTCGTCATCCTCTAAAAATCAAGGAATATCCGAATGAGGCTTTCCGATCTTCCATCGGGGACGTTTCCGATTGCGTTCGGCTCCAGCGCAGGCGGCGGTTACATCCGTCAAGTTCCGGTCAATTCCCAGATTGGCATCACCAATGGCGCCGCCTCTCTGACCGACGGTTTCCCGCCGTTGACCTTTCTGCCGGTGGGATCTGGTGGCGTCCCGCCCTTTGGTCAGGATTTCAATGGAATCCTAAATCAGATTACGCAATGGACGCGCTGGCAGAATGCGGGGGGGCTCGCTACTTATATTTCTGCTCTTTCTACAGCGATTGGTGGTTATCCCCAAGGGGCGCTCCTGGCGAGTTCCGTGACCGCTGGCCTCGTCTGGCTTAATACGGTCGATAACAACACAACCAATCCCGACAGCGGCGGCGTTGGGTGGGTGCCAATCGCTACCGCCAGCGCGATACAAAGCAATCAATATTGCTATGCGGTTGCTGGGGGGACGGCTAACGCCCTCACAGCAGCGCTCAACCCAGTTCCTTCGTCCATTGGCAATGGGTTTATCTTTGACCTCCTGATCGCATCCACCAATACAGGCCCAACGACATTAAATCTGAACAGCGAAGGCGTTCGAAATGTAACGTTGATGAATGGTACTGCGCTTCGGCCGGGTGACTTGGCGGCAGGGCAGATAGCAACATTCGTGCGCAGCGGAACGACGTACCTTCTTCAAACCCCAAATACGATCCCCAGCACCACGCTAGCGGCAACCGGCTCGGCACGGCTGAGTGAGGGGCCGATCCTTCAATGGGGCCTTATTACGGCTAGTCCGACAGGTACCGGTACGCAGACCTTTCCGGTGGCGTTCCCTAATGCATGCGTGAACGTCCAAGTCACCGACCTTACGACTGGTTCTCTGGCGACAATCGATCTTTGGGGCACGGACAATTGGTCAACAACGTCATTTCGTTGGTGGACGGTCACTCAAGCAGGGGCGGCGAACAACGGCGGCGCGGCATGGATGGCAATAGGGTATTAAAATGAACTACAATTCTAAAATTATTGCCACAATTTTCGCCATTGCCGCCGCTCCTGCATTTGCCCAAACATCTCCCGGCTTTACCTATGGGCAAGTGCCGACCGCTAGCCAATGGAATAGCTATTTTGCCGGCAAACAAGACACGCTTGGCTATACGCCGGTAAACAAAGCCAGAGATACAATGTTGGGGCCTCTGACGACCTCGGCATCCACTACATCTGGCGCAGGCTTCGTTATTCCGCAAGGTCTGGTTCCAACATCCCCCATTAATGGCAGTATCTGGTTGACGCCATCGGGCCTTTACTACCAGGCGAATGGGATAACGTTTGGGCCGATTGGTGCTGGTACGATCACCGGTCCTGCCACTACCACGGTCGGCAATGTCGCCAAGTGGGGAAATACAAGCGGAACTGCGCTTGTCGATGGCGGTACGCTTGGCACCGCCGCCACCCAGAACACCGGCACGAGCGGGCATAATCTTCCATTTTTGGACGGGTCGAATACTTGGAGTGCCGCTCAGATTTTCTCCGAGGCCCGCATCTCGGGAGCGGCAGGAACTTATCGTCCGCTAAAGTTCCAAACAAGTGGCTCTGATCGTTGGTGGGTAACAGCGGGCAATGGAGCCGAGTCGGGTGCTAATGCCGGTACGGCGTTTGTCATCAACAGTTATGATGATACGGGTACATACCTCGCTACGCCGTTCTCAATCACCCGATCAACTGGTGCAGTCAATCTTTCGCAGCCATTGGCGGTCTCATCCGGCGGGACTGGCGGAACCACCCAAGCCACGGCGCGCTCCGGTATTGGCGCGGCGGCATCTGGCGCGAACTCGGATATCACGTCTCTCTCTGGTCTCTCTACGGCTCTTTCGGTTGCGCAGGGCGGCACGGGAGGGAATACGCAAGCAACGGCCCGTACCGGCCTCGGCCTCGGCACGGTCGCTACCCTAAACGCTGGCACCTCTGCCAATAACGTTGTTCAGCTCAACGGCTCAGCGCAGCTTCCAGCCGTTGATGGCTCGTTGCTCACTGGCGTTGTTGCCAGCGGCGGTCTGGTCAATGTCCAGGTTTTCAAGACCTCTGGCACCTATACCAGAACGTCAGGGGCGACTACTGGCACGGTCATGGTAATAGGTGGTGGAGGAGCAGGCGGTGGAAGTATCGCAACAGCCTCGAACACTTTCAGCATCGGCGGCGGCGGCGGTGCTGGGGCATACTGCGTCCTGTTCAACTATGCGCTTCCTTCGAGTGCCACGGTGACGATTGGAAGCGGTGGAACGGGCGTTAGCGCATCGACCGGCAATAATGGCACGGCATCAAGCTTCAATTCGACCTGCACGGCGAATGGTGGCTCCGGTGGTCAGGTTCAGAGTGGCACGCCATCTTATACCGCAACAGGTGGCGTTGGCGGTACCATCGGATCTACCGGGACTATCGACGCCGGCGGTGAAAATGGCAATTATGGCGTCGTCGGTAGCGGCACTGCCAACGGTGGTCAAGGCGGCTCGACACTCTATGGAGCCGGCGGTGGAGGTACAGCTGCTCCTCAGAACGGCAGCGCCAATGGTGTCAATGCGGCTGGTTTTGGTGCGGGCGGCGGCGGCGCTGGGGGTGGTTTCAGCCAGACCGCGAAAACTGGCGGTAATGGAGCCGGTGGCATCGTGGTTGTCTATGAATACCGCTAGGGTAGGGGTGACGAAAACGTCAGCATGATATAGCGTCTTTCCCCATAATTGCGGAGAGACGCCCTGACCAAGGAGAAGAGAGAATATAGCCTCGATTTTATGAGGGGCGTCGCTGCATTGTTGGTGCTGTTCTCGCACGCCACGATTGCCGGCCTTTATAAGGTTGAACCAATCTGGGGCATTGTGAAGTGGTCTCCGCTCAAAATCCTTTGGTCTGGGCATCAGGCGGTGATCCTGTTCTTCGTCCTCAGCGGCTTTGCGTTGACGAAGATGTGGGGGGCAATTGGTTATCCCAGATATGACGCCTACATCGCATCGAGGGTAATTCGGCTCTATCTTCCTTACATTGCTTCGCTCGCGCTCGCTGTCCTTGTATATGCGATACTGCGGCACTGGTTCTCATGGGAAAATGGATGGATGGGGCTCCCTAATCCAATTCTAGGGAACAACGTCAATATCGGCGGCCACTTGGCGATGATCGGCGTCTTCAACCCGGCAGAAATTAATCCGCCGATTTGGTCCATCATCCACGAAATGCGAATTTCTATCGTATTCCCGGTGATCTATTACATCGTCAAAAGGGTTGGGTGGTTTACCGTTCCGATCTTCAGCGCGCTCTCGCTGGTAGTCGCATGGAGCATTTCAGGCCCAATTCCACTGACGCCGCTAGATGCAGAGCTATTAATTAGCCTTCATTACGTGACGTTCTTTGCGGCTGGGTCGCTGATAGCCTTTAATCAGCACCGGATTGAGGATGTTTTTTCTGCGCTGCATGGAAGGAAAAGGCTTGCACTTTGGATCGCGGCGGCAATGGCTTACGCCTATCCGTTCGACAATCCATGGAGCTTGAGCCTGCGGATGATTGGTGATCTTGGGACAGGCATCGGTAGTTTTGTGATGATATGCCTGATGCTTCATTCCAAGGAAGGCGCGTGGGCAAGCCGCAGACGGTTTCTTGGGAAGATATCATTCAGTTTCTATCTCAACCACGTTTTGGCGCTGAATATCTGCCTGTTGGCATTTTACGACAGATATGGATCGTTATCGATCTGGCTCACATCTGTCCCTTTGGCACTTGGAATTTCTTGGGCGATATATGTTATGGTTGAGCGCCCAGCTATTCGGCTTTCTCGGTTAATGCGCACGAGCATTCTAGGAAAGGCACGGCAAACGGCCGCAGCCTAAAGTCTAACTACAGTTCAGATTTGTCAGCCCTCGTGAAAGCTCACGGGGGTTTTTCTCGTGAGGTCTCATGGCGAGCTACATCAATGCTCAGGCAGATTTCGGTGTCGTGCCTGATGGGACTACGGACAATACGACTGCTCTCGCCAACGCGCTCCTCGCCGCAGATAGTCACGGAGTAAAAATTGAACTTCCAGGTGGAAGAATCAAAATTACCGATTCTCTGCTGGCGGGCATAGGCGATGGTGGCTCGAATTGGTCGCCTCGTCAGGCTGTCAAATTCAGCGGGCAGGGCGCCGGCTTCGGAGTATATGGAAATCCGGTTCCCACAATTATCGACTATTACGGGACATCTACGAAGTTCGTTTTCGATTTTCGCGGACGGATCTGCGACGTTGAGCTCTCCGGAATGTTTATTGACTGCCATGGCGTCGGTAATGGCGTCTATGCGCAAGCCGTGACTGGTGGTCGCATAAGCAACGTCAAAATTTCAAATCCGGCGGCAGTTGGTATCGGCCTTGTCGGGGGAACAACTGTCGGCGGGAACTACAACACCCAAAATATCTACGAAAACATCCATGTTGACCTGATGAGCCCGAGCAGCGTCGGGCTTCTAATGGATGGCAATGGGTTCGGAACTGTCAACAACGACAATTGGCTTTCCCAATTCCACAACATGCGTATCCAGACGGAAGCAGGTGCGACGAATGCGATCTGTGCCAATTTTCGCTTCACGGATAGTTGCTCGTTCTATCGCTGCCATTTTGACAGCAGGAACGAGTCGACCTCTACGGGACTCGTTTTAGACGCGACAGCGAATGATGGCTTCCCCTGCGGAAACGCATTCTATGACTGCTCTATTTTTAATCACAGGGTCATCGAGGACGCCACTCATAAAATTCGGAAGAATTACTTCTATGGGTTTGGAACGTACGACAACGAAGTAATTCCGACGCATCCGATGTTGGTCGGCACGACGGATACGGGGCTTTGGTTTGGCCCCATTGGCTATGTCGCGGGTGCGGGCGGAGTAGTGACGCAAACCGGGAGCAAATCTTCGGCGGTCACCCTAAACAAATTGTCTGGACAGATCACGACCGCGAACTCTTCCATCTCGGCCGGCGGCTATGTGAGCTTTATCTTATACAATAGTTTCATCACGTCGCAGGATTTAGTGCTTCACAACATTACTGGCGGGAGCACGAATTATGGCGCGTATGATGTCTATGTTTCTGACATTCAGAACGGACTTGCTGTCATCTCGATCAAAAATAATGCAGGTGCGGCTTTGTCCGACCCTCTGGTGATCGCGTTCAATGTCTTCAAGGGGACCGCGTCGTAACGGTGCCCCGACGAAGGTAAACGGTATCCACAATCACATCACGCAATCAGAGGCGCCCTTCGGGGCGCCTTTTTCATTGGAGCCATGAAAATGCGTCTTTCTCCCAGCGGGGCGGCCGATATCCGGCTGCACGAAGGCTTTTCCGCGTCCTGGTATGCCGATCCCGGTGGCGTCGGCACGATCGGCACGGGCTTCACGTGGGCCTCCGCGGCCTTCCGTGAATGGTGGGCGAAGAACAGGACCGGCCAGAAGTTCGGTCCGGGCGCGATCATGACCAAGGCGGAATCCGATGCTGTCCTTCAGCTTGTCTCGGATGAGGAATACGGCGCCGCGGTCGATAAGTTCCTCTCGGGCCGCATGACACCGCAGACCGTTTTCGACGGTGCGACCTCCGTTGTCTTCAATTGTGGCGCCGGCGCTCTGGCATGGACATGGGCGACTGCAATCAAGGCTGCGGAATACGATCTCGCCGGATCGAGATTGCTGACGACAGCAGTTACCCAGAAGGGAAAAGTTCTTGCTGGTCTTGTCGCTCGACGAAAGGACGAAGCTCGCCTGATCTCCCAAAGCATTTATGCCAGCGGCGGGGTAGGGGCGACGATGCCTGATCCGGCAATGGCTGATGGCATTCTGGAACGGGGCGAGCGCGGCGCGTCCGTGCTGCAGCTTCAGCAGCGCCTTGTTGCCGCTGGCTACAAACCTGGCAATCCCGACGGCATCTTTGGCTACGGCACGCAATCGGCTGTGCTGGCCTTCCAGCGAGCCCGGGGCCTATCGGCGGATGGTATCGCGGGCCCCAAGACGCTTGCCGCCCTAGCAGCCTAGTACCGGCCGCGCGGTTCGCGGCATAAGCCCTCAACATCAAAGGACAATCCCATGCGTATCATAGGCCTGGTGGTAGTGGCCGCCATGACGATCTCGCTCGGCTCTTGTGCGGCCCTGCAGAAGCTCTCTTCGACCGAAGTTCCCATGAAGGCGATCATCGTCGCCGGCAATGGTGTCGATGCCGCTGAAACGGCCGCTACGGCATATGTGCGGTTCTGCACGCCGAATCCGAAGCCGGCCGGCTGCAATGACAGCGTGATCCGGAACAAGATCATACCGGCCGTGCATGACGTGCGTGTGGCGCGCGATGCAGCCGAGCAGTTCGCGCTCGACAATCCCAACGCAACTTTCGGCCCATCCACGCTGGTTGACGCCGTGACCAAGTCTGTCGGCGCTCTCCAGGCCATCCTCTCAGCCAACAGCATCAAATCCTAAGGAGCAATCGTCATGAACGTGCAAGTAGTTTTGGGGATGTTGAACATCCTCTTGGCCGCAATCCCTCAGATGACGAGTTCGAAAGTCGTAAGCCAGACGGTGGCATGGCTTCTTCAGATCGAGCCCATCCTCGTCCAGTTCTCGGAAGACCTTGGACCGGTCATCTCGAATATCGTTGCCGCCTTCTCCGCCAATCCGGCCACGACCGCAACACAGCTCGCAGCCCTCAAGGTTCTCGATGCGAAGACCGACAAGGACTTTGACGACGCCATCGCGGCATACCTGGCGAACAACCCCGCTCCAGCCGCTTCTGCCAGTTGAAGCACCATCAAGGACAATCACGATGAACTCAAACCTTGTTCACAATATTATCAATGTGGTCATCATTCTGGTGGCCGCGATCACGGCCGGCCTTTCCGCCTGGGGCTGCACGACACTGCCGACGGGCGCCATTGACTGTTCGGCGTCTACGATCCCCCCACAGTACTCCGGCGCGCTGATCGCGCTCCTGGGTGTTCTGAAGATGGCAATCAACATCTCTCGGGATGGGCTCGGCGGTCTCAGTAAGCCCCAGCCACCGGTCGACAAAGGCCAGTGATAGCACGCCTCCAGCTTCTCGGAGCCATCATCTTCATTGCCACGCTGGTTGGTTTTCTCCTTCTGGCGTGGTCAAGCGTGCCCTGATGGGCATTTTAATCATGCACACAAAGGGCGCGGCGGCATGAACGTCTCATTGACTTGGGAAAATCTTTACACAGTGGTCATCGCTATAGGTGGGCTTATCGGGACCGCCTTTGTCGTATGGCGTTTCTTCAAATCAGAGGTTGACAAGGTTGAGACGAAAGTCGCGGCTACCACAAAAGAGCTCGCCGATTACAAGACCCATGTGGCCGAAACGTACATCAGCAAGGCCGGCCATCGTGAGACCACAGATCAAATCCTTCGGGCGATCGAGGGATTAGGAGGCCGGATTGATAGCCTGTTCACAGCACGCCGTTCCCGTGGTTCATCGGAGTAACGGCCCATGCCAACACCTCCATTGACGGATGAAGAGTGTCTCTATGCCGTCGAGTTGATGCGGAAACATCGGTACAAGAACCACGCCGCAAAAGCGGCAGGCCATGATTGGCATTGGATGTCCCGGCGATTGGCTGAAGCCGCTCGGCGAGGGCTGCAAGAACCCGTAGTAGCTTCTGGCGTCCATATCATGGATGGGTTCGAAGTGACGCGAGTCAACGTCGGTCCTCGCGGAACAACGGTCGAGCAGCAGCAAGCCCATGGTGAAAAATTCGAGGTTCTACCGGGACATCGTATTTGGGGTGAGTCCGCATTTGTCGATCCAGAAGGCCGGATCGTCGGCAAATGGATAAAAACGAAAGAAGGTGATCTTTCCTTCGAGGGCATAGCCTCGATCCTGAAAGAGACCTTTTCCCAGCTTGAGGCTAGGGCGCGACCAATTCCGCAGCCCGCAACGTCTCGCTCGGATATGTTGGCTGTATATCCCCTGATCGACTGGCATATAGGTCTTATGGCCTGGGCCAAGGAAACCGGCGAAAACTACGATCTGAAGATCGCCCGCGATACGATCATGTCGAAGATGCGAGCCATCATCGAAGCCACTCCGCCAGCCGAAGAGGCAGTGGTGCTCGGCATTGGCGATATGCTGCACTTCGATGGATACGAGCCCGTCACCCCCCGGTCACGGCATCCCGTTGACACTGATAGCCGCTATCCGAAGATATTGGCTACCGCCTGCGATATGGTTGAGGAAACGATTGAACTTGTCGCAGAACGTCATCCAAAGGTCACGGTGCGGATTCTGCCTGGAAACCACGATCCGGTCTCCTCGGTTGCCTTGGCGCTAGCTCTGGGTCGCGTCTTCCGCCATAGCGAGCATGTCACCATTGATGACGACCAGAGCTATAATTGGTGGTTCCGGCGTGGGAAGGTCTTTCTGGGCGGTTCCCACGGCGACAAAGCCAAGATGAAGGATCTACCGTTGCTCATGGCGGTGGATCGTCCCGATGATTGGGCAGCATCGACCTACAGGCGAGTGTACACAGGTCACATCCATCACGAGCGTACGATAGAGGAGGGCGGCGTAATCGTCACCTCAATGCGCTCTCCCGTCGCCAAGGATGCCTATCACAGCTTCAACCGGTGGCGCTCCGGCAGGTCGGTCTATTCCGAGATTTTCAGTCTGGATGGCCTCGAAGCTGGCCGATTGCAATTCAACATCTGACTGATTGAAAGTGAAGAGCGATGGGCCAACTCTACGGACGCTGCTCTGGCTTCTTCTCCTCTGCCTCATCCTGATCATCCTGCGGAAAGGGCCATCGTCTCATGGAAAAGCCGCTAGACGATCCGCCACCCGAGATTAGGATCATTGTCCGCATGGAAGGCGACAAACCCACCTACGAATTCCGCGTCGGTAACCTGTCATACGGCAAAGTACCGGCTCAATGGATCGTGGAAGCCATCCGCGAATTCTCTGGCGCCCTACGGTGGGTGAAATGATCGGCGATCGCTATTGCCCGCTCTGCCATGGATCTGGTCTGATCCGATCTCCCGATA
The DNA here is from genome assembly GCF_002277895.1 of Rhizobium sp. 11515TR. Classification (NCBI taxonomy): domain Bacteria; kingdom Pseudomonadati; phylum Pseudomonadota; class Alphaproteobacteria; order Hyphomicrobiales; family Rhizobiaceae; genus Rhizobium; species Rhizobium sp. 11515TR. The sequence goes on from NZ_CP022998.1 coordinate 2,187,894, forward strand.
CCGGTTTTTCAGTATGCGAACGGCCTATGGTGGCCGTTCCTAAGCCCATTCCTGATTTTGATGAGGAATGGCAGGCGTTATCCCTTTCCGATGAAATTTCGGGTGAGAAAGGGATAATCGCCACCCCGAAGCCCGCGGCTAAGCCGTCCCTCCCTTGAGCCTTCTGCGCTCCTTGGCTTCGATCTGAACTCTCTCCCTGTAATCATCCTTACCAAACTCGTCACGCATGACAAAGCTTCCCTGACGGAGCTGCAGCCGCGTCCTCTTCGAATGATGCGATAGCAGTTCTGTAAATGCCCTCTGGGCTGCGACGACATTATTCATGCCGCCCAAGCGCTCCATGCGCCTGCCGTCTTCCGGATAGACTTCATCGATTGAAAAGTTGAAGCGATCACCGAAGAAGTTCTCCTTCTCGGAACCCGGAAGCTGATAGACGGCGCACTCTCTCCCCACATCGCAGAAATAAATCCGCTCCTTGCCGTAGATCCAGACGATTCTCTCGCCATGGCCTCTACGTGCCTTGGAGCACACCTGCCATTCGCCATTGAAATTGATAAGCCGATAGTCGCGGGGCATATTCCACCTCAGTCTTTGAGTTTGCCGCCGCCCTGATGTTCTAACTATGTTCTGGTCATGGGTGGAGTCAAGAGCAGACCTTGGTTCGCTCGTATTCCGACCAAACGCTGATTGCTTCCTTGATGGCACCTTCAGTGTGACCATCGGCTCGCAATAGGCTCACGAGGATGGATAGGCGCCGAACCTGTCTATCCCGAGCTATGTTGACCGCAGCATGTAAGGCGGCAAGGCCGTCATTGCTCAATCTACCGTCTCCTTGTCATCAAATAAGGGGCGCTGTCGGCAGATAGGTGCCTACTACAATCAGTCCCATGACCACGCTCATAAACAGCATGAACAATATGATAGCCCGTGGAATGACGTACTCATAAAAGCCTTCGTTTTTGTTCGGCTCTCGAAAAATATTGCGAAATTGCGTTATATGGCCACCCTTAGGTAACAACCTCATCCCACCGTCTCCTTCTTACTTTTGCGCGAAGCGGCTCTGAAGCTCTGCACGCCAAGCCAAACCGCAAAGCATAAGCAAAATGCGCTAATGCCGAAATCAGCATAGGCAAAGCCCATGCTATTGGCGCTGACGTTTGCTGTGCCTGCCGCAAGGGCCATCATCGCCATAAAGAATTGCACGACAACTAAGTGTGCCGTCTTCATCCCACCATCCCCTTGCCTTCCTGAAGGGCCATTTCCCGTATTGCCGCAGCAAACTCCCATCCATGGGCCGGGACGTCTTTGCGCTGGGTCTCGATCCAATCAGCAACCAGTTTTATTGCGTCATCAAAGCCAGCTTTATATTGGCCCCGGTTTACAGCCTCAAAGCTAAGATCAGGCACGTTCATTTTCTTTCCTCTCCGTCTTGTTTGGTGTCTCACTCACCCATCTGGCCTGAGGCTCTTCTTTCGCTTCGTAGGCCCTCCAGCATTCCTTATCGAAAAGATGGCCGCTAGCTCTTACAAACTCAGAGCCAAGCGTTGAAATGAAGCCACACGCCTCGCAGGTAAATATTGGCCTCATGACGATTTTCCTTCCTGAAGGGCCGCATCGATCATAGCGCGCCATGCCTTGTCAGGATTATGATCACCAAATGGCGGGACACAATCGAATCCGGCCTCGACCATTTTTTCAGTAGGCTCTCGCATTGCCTCAATGGCAGCCTTCGCAAGCTCATCCCAGATTCTGGCCAGAGGCTGACCTATCAGTTCGCGACGGCGTTCTTCCATCGCCTTGGCTGCGCGTTCAATAATCGTCATATGTGGTCTCCTTTCGACCGTGAACAAAACGTGTCTCATAATTTCTGCGGCAGGTGAACGCTACAGAAACAGAGTGACACGGCGCTATAGAAAAGGTTGAAGGTTCCGATAGCCTTCCAAGCTGAATACGCGGGTTCGATTCCCGCTACCCGCTCCAAGAATTTCAATTTGTTAGCATCTTCACTCGTTCTTCGCCACGCGGAAACGGTATTGTGCTTGCAATCCTTAGTCGGTGCCCTCATGGCCGCTTTGATCACGGCGTGCCTCGGCATTCCCGTCTTTGCATATTTGACATGAAGGGTTGCTTATATTTGCGCGAGCGATACATATTGCTCAGGCAACCGAAACGGGAGAGCGCAAATGGGTATCTTCGACAAGATCAAGGGTGCAATCTGGGGAGAAGCAAAGGCTGCGGAGGCCGCTCCTGCACCGACGACGACAGCTGCAACTGCCAATCCGGCGCCTGCGCCGACGCCGGCTCCTTCAGCGACGACGGCAGCAACGTCGCCTGCCACCAGCGCGCCGTCCGCTCCAGTGGATATCGCCTCGATCCTCGATGCTGCCGTCAAGAAGAGCGGCCAGAAGCTGGACTGGAAACATTCGATCGTCGACCTCATGAAGGCACTCGGCATGGATGCGAGCCTTTCCGAGCGCAAGGAGCTCGCTCAGGAGCTCGGCTATACCGGCGATGCCGGCGATTCCGCCAAGATGAACATATTCCTCCACAAGGCTCTTCTGAAGAAGCTAGCGGACAATGGCGGCAAGGTGCCGGCCGATCTTCTCGATTGATCGCTGCAAAGCTTCGGCGTGTCCGGTCGGCCGCGTCGAATGATGCATCGTGACAAGCGACGCTTGATCGTTTGATAATTCTGCGCTCTTTCCTGCCGGAAGGGCGCTTTGCGTTTAAGAGCGGACGAATGCCTCGCCCTCTATCGGCACTGGAATTCTTAACCGTGCCTCCCTATCTAAGCGCCTGAACCGGCAAATGCTTTTTTGTCTTTCCGGATCGGCCGGCGGACCTTATGCGGCGAAGGAATGTTGATGGCTTGAGATCATCCGCCATCGGCCAGGCTTCGCCCGGAATAGGGCCTGCAATTAAGTCTTGCGCAAATGCGATGAAAGCCTTAAACGGCGGCACTAAACCGGTTCGCCGGGGTCACTCATTACGTTCATAGGAAGCATTCAAATGGCAAAGAGTAAGTTTGAGCGCAATAAGCCGCACGTTAACATCGGGACGATCGGTCACGTTGACCACGGCAAGACGTCGTTGACGGCAGCGATCACGAAGTACTTCGGCGAGTTCAAGGCGTATGACCAAATCGACGCTGCTCCGGAAGAGAAGGCTCGTGGCATCACGATCTCGACGGCCCACGTTGAATACGAGACGCCGAACCGCCACTATGCGCACGTTGACTGCCCCGGCCACGCCGACTACGTCAAGAACATGATCACGGGTGCGGCCCAGATGGACGGCGCGATCCTGGTTTGCTCTGCTGCTGACGGCCCGATGCCGCAGACGCGCGAGCACATCCTGCTCGCCCGCCAGGTTGGCGTTCCGGCAATCGTCGTGTTCCTGAACAAGGTCGACCAGGTTGACGACGCCGAGCTTCTCGAGCTCGTCGAGCTTGAAGTTCGCGAACTTCTGTCGTCCTACGACTTCCCGGGCGACGACATCCCGGTCGTCAAGGGTTCGGCACTTGCTGCTCTTGAAGATTCGGACAAGAAGATCGGCGAAGACGCGATCCGCGAGCTGATGGCTCAGGTTGATGCCTACATCCCGACGCCAGAGCGTCCGATCGACCAGCCGTTCCTGATGCCGATCGAAGACGTGTTCTCGATCTCGGGCCGTGGTACGGTTGTGACGGGCCGCGTCGAGCGTGGCGTGATCAAGGTTGGTGAAGAAGTCGAAATCGTCGGCATTCGTCCGACGTCGAAGACGACGGTTACCGGCGTTGAAATGTTCCGCAAGCTGCTCGATCAGGGCCAGGCTGGCGACAACATCGGCGCGCTGATCCGCGGTGTTAACCGTGACGGCGTCGAGCGTGGTCAGATCCTGTGCAAGCCGGGCTCTGTGAAGCCGCACAAGAAGTTCAAGGCTGAAGCCTACATCCTGACGAAGGAAGAAGGCGGCCGTCATACGCCGTTCTTCACGAACTACCGTCCGCAGTTCTACTTCCGTACGACTGACGTGACCGGCATCGTGACGCTTCCGGAAGGCACGGAAATGGTTATGCCAGGCGACAACGTCACGGTTGACGTCGAGCTGATCGTTCCGATCGCGATGGAAGAAAAGCTTCGCTTCGCCATCCGCGAAGGCGGCCGTACCGTCGGCGCCGGCATCGTAGCATCCATCGTCGAGTAATCTTCGGATTATTCCTTTATAAGAAGGCCCCGCTGGAAACAGCGGGGCCTTCTTGTATTGGGAGATGGTGCATGAGCCTGATCATTCTTACCGGTGCCTCCGGGTCGGGAAAGACTGCTATCGCGGCGGCAACAGCCCGGGACCATGCGCGATGGTTAGCCGTCTATCATTTCGACAGCATCGGCGTACCGTCGCTTGCTGCATGGTCAGGGATCATGGTTCGCCCGAGGCTTGACAGCGCGACAAGACCATCGAATGGCTGGAATGGCTTATGCCGCGAGCGCAGAAGGGCACGGCCATTCTTTTCGAAGGGCAGATGCGGCCATCCTTCGTCGTGGAGGCTGCCAGGGCTGCCAGGGCTGCCAGGGCTGCCAGGGCTGCCAGGGCCGATGACTATCGCCTCATATTGATCGATTGCGATGATGCAACGAGGACACATCGCTTGTCCGCTGGGAGAGGCCAGCCGGAACTTGCCGACGCGAACATGATGAATGGGGCAGCCTATCTGCGCCGCGAAGCCCAAACATCCGGCCTTGAGATTCTCGACACAAGCCATCTTTCGCTGAAGCAGAGCGCGGATACTGTACTGAAGTACCTGCTCGATTAGTCAGAAGATACTATCACCAGTCGGTGATATTTTTCGTCGATCCGAATTCGACCTTCGCGCGGCGCACGATATCGGCAACGAAATCGCTCTTGCCGTCGTTGTAATGGTTCCAGTCGCCATTAGCCTCTTTGGCAGGCTGGCCGTCTCTATTCGATTATCTTGGCGGAAGAGCCTCCGCTCACCAAGCCGTGTCTTGCGAAATGAGCGCAAGGGCCTATGTATCGCTCGATTTTCCAAGGAGGAGATTTTCATGAAGAAACGTATTTTGTTCACGGGCGGCAGCGGCAAGGCAGGGCGTCACGCGGTTCCGTGGCTGGTGAATGCCGGCTACGAGGTCCACAATGTCGATCTCGTGCCGCTGAACAGCCCCGGCGTCACCAATCTGCAGGCCGATGTCACCGATGCGGGACAAGTCTATAGCGTCCTGACCATGCATCGCGATTTTCCCGATCTCGATCAAGGCGGGGGTGTCCAGCCTTTCGACGCCGTCGTGCATTTCGCCGCCATCCCGCGCATTCTGATCAAACCGGACAACGAGACCTTCCGTATCAACACGATGAGCACCTACAATGTCATCGAGGCGGCCGCGAAGCTTGGCATCAAGAAGATCATCGTCGCTTCCAGCGAGACGACGTATGGCGTCTGCTTTGCCGAAGGCCATCGCGATTTTCACCAGTTTCCGCTGGAGGAGGATTATGATGTCAACCCGATGGATTCCTACGGTCTGTCCAAGGTCGTAAACGAGAAGACGGCTCGGGCTTTCGCCGAGCGATTCGGCATCGACATCTATGCGCTGCGCATCGGCAACGTCATCGAGCCCCACGAATATGAGCGTTTTCCCGAGTTTTTCGCCAACAGCAAAATCCGCAAGCGCATTGCCTGGAGCTATATCGACGCCCGCGACCTAGGCCAGATCGTCCATCTCTGCATCGAAAAGGACGGCCTCGGCTTCCAGGTGTTCAATGCCGCCAACGATACGGTTTCGGCCAATACGCCATCGCGCGAACTTGCCGCGAAGCATTTTCCGAATGTGCCCTTCACACGCGAAATCGGTGAATATGAGGGGCTCTTGTCCAATCGCAAGATCCGCGAGGTCCTAGGCTTCAAGGAAGAGCACGACTGGCGGAAATATGTGAAGGTCTGAGGGCACATAGTCCCTGCAATCGGCCGGGCGCTGTGTGTTGGCGTCCGGCAAAGGCATCGATCCAGAGTAGGGTGCCTCTCCATTTGTTACGCAACAAAACCAAAAATGCTTCCCCAAACACTCGACAAAAGCAGCCGTTTATTTAAGTAGGGTTGCGTTCGCGAAGCATCTCCTAGAGATTGCAGCGCATGGTTCGGTATATCCGCGCGCCTGTTTTGAACCACCCTCCGGCTGATGGGCCTCAAGGGTGAGCAGCGTGCGATTTGCGTCGCGGCGAAAGATAATAGCCGGCTGGCCTGCAGGCGCTCAGCCGTTTCGGAGGTATCATGAAGGATAATGTTGCACGTATTTTCGTCGGGTTCGATTCCAAGGAGGTCGTGGCTTATCACGTCCTGACCCAGAGCATCATCGAGCGCTCGTCAATTCCGGTGGTGTTCTCGCCGATCGTGCTCAACAATCTCGAGGGCATTTTCACGCGCGAGCGCAACCCGCTGCAATCCACCGAATTTTCCTTCTCGCGCTTCCTCGTGCCTTACCTCAGCGATTACCAGGGCTGGAGCATCTTCATGGATTGCGACATGCTCGCCCGCGCCGATATCGCCGAGCTTTGGGCGCTGCGTGACGACCGTTATGCCGCCATGTGCGTCAAGCACGACTACCAGCCGAAGATCGAAACCAAGTTCCTCGGCCAGACGCAGACGAAGTATGAAAAGAAGAACTGGTCGAGCATGATCCTGTTCAACAATGCCAAGTGCACGGCGTTGACGAAGGATTTCGTCAATACGGCGACAGGCCTTCAGCTTCATCAGTTCAAGTGGCTGGAGAATGACGATCAGATCGGCGAGGTGCCGGTCGTCTGGAACTATCTCGTCAACGAATATGACTATCGCGAAGATGCCAAGCTCGTGCACTTCACCGATGGCGGCCCGTATTTTGACGAATATCGCAACGACGACTACGCTGAAGAATGGTTCGCCATGCGTGACCGCATGCTGCACGTCCAGCAGAAGTGAGCGATTTGGACCACAACAAGACGACGGGAAATATCGATGTCGGCATACCGGCTGCGGGCTCCGCGACCGGTTTGAACAGCGCCGACGAATGGCGGACCATATTGACGGGGTTTTCCCATATTGTCCTGGTCGCCAATAGCGATGCGGTCGATATCGCAAGCCTGCAGGCGCAGTTTCCTGAGACTGCGCTCTTCGTCTTCTTCAACAAGGTCTACAAGGTTCTGGATCGACCGTTCCATGGGCATTCACTGCTGATCTCCCGTGGTCAGCCGCGTGGCGCCAACATCGTCTATCGCGGCGAGGTGGGCGAGGTGGTCAAGTTCTTTCCGAAGGAATATTTCCTCGGCGTCATGAATATCCGCCTTGGTCTGGAAGAGAAGCTCAATCCCGCCGCCGACTTCCAGGGGGCGCCGACTGGCCACCTCGATCTCGTGGGCTTCTGCTCCGATTTCTATACGGAAGGCAAGACCCCGACGAGCGGTTTTGCCATGGCCCTTTGGCTCAGCGATCTAAAATTGCCCGGCAAGATCGTGCTTGCCGGCTTCTCGGCCCGGCGCAGCCAGAAGTGGAGGGTGGTTTCCGCCCACGACTGGAGTTTCGAGCAGACCTTTCTGCGCTTGTTTGCCCGGTTGGGAAAGATCACCATCCATGGTGGGGTCGCATTGAACCCTTATATCAGCCTTGCCCAGCGCTTCACGGAAGTGCCTCCGGCCGAGATTGCTTTGGCTGCGGCCGAGGTTTTGTCGGAGCGGCTCGGCAATACCGACGCAGAAATAGACAAGCTGATCTCCCTGACCAATGTGATTCGCTCTGCGGACAATTTTATGCGTCGCCTCAGGCCGAAATTTCTGAAGCGCAGGCCGAAAGGCTCTCCCGGAGAGCAATGAGGCGAGGGGCATCCTTTCTGCAGCATTTGCCGCGGCTTTGACCGTCCGGCAGATCTGTCCGCTCAGGCATGTCCTCTGTGAAGTTGCGGGTTCGATTGGGAAAAAGCAAAAAACGCTCTTGCCAATCGTTTCGTCCCGCCTTAAAGGGAGCGCCATGTCTTCGAACTGCTCGGGCGGTCCACCGCCTGAAGCGAATATTCGAAGGAAGAAGGGGTATAGCTCAGTTGGTAGAGCGGCGGTCTCCAAAACCGCAGGTCGTAGGTTCGAGCCCTGCTGCCCCTGCCATTTTCCTTGATTTGACTGGCGCGTCGTTTCGCAGCTTCTTGGGTTGAGGGTCATGCCGGTTTGTCGGCAAATTTTAGAAAACACCGTATTGCCTCTTGTTAAATCGGGAATCGGTGTTTATGTAGGGTTTAACAGACACGCGGTGCGTGGGGCTGATATGTTCAGCTTTACGCGCCGTAATTGCATGGGCAGTCAATGGCATCCAAAACGAATCCACTAGCGTTTCTGCGGCAGGTGCGCTCCGAGACGTCGAAAATCACTTGGCCCTCGCGTCGCGAGACGATGATCTCGACGGTGATGGTGCTCGTCATGGTCGTTTTCGCCTCGCTGTTTTTCTTTGCTGCCGACCAGCTCATTGGCTGGATTCTCAGCTACGTGCTGAATACCGGCAACTGATATCGGGTGGAGATGAACATGGCGGCACGTTGGTACATCGTCCACGCTTATTCTAATTTCGAAAAGAAGGTGGCTGAATCCATCGAGGAGAAGGCCAGGCAGAAGGGGCTCGAGCATCTGTTCGAGAAGATCCTTGTGCCGACCGAAAAGGTTGTTGAGGTTCGCCGCGGCCGCAAGGTCGACAGCGAGCGTAAGTTCTTCCCGGGTTACGTGCTTGTGCGCGCCAACCTGACAGATGAGGCTTACCACCTGATCAAGAATACGCCGAAGGTCACTGGCTTCCTCGGCTCCGACAATAAGCCCGTTCCGATTCCGGATTATGAAGCCGAGCGCATTCTCGGTCAGGTCCAGGAAGGCGTTGAGCGGCCGAAGGCTTCCGTATCCTTCGAAATCGGCGAGCAAGTCCGCGTTTCCGATGGTCCGTTCGCTTCGTTCAACGGCACGGTTCAGGATGTGGACGAAGAGCGTTCGCGCCTGAAGGTGGAAGTGTCGATTTTCGGCCGCGCTACGCCGGTCGAGCTGGAGTACAGCCAGGTCGAGAAGGTCTGATTGTGATTTCTGCGAAAGGTTGGCCTGGCGGCTGGCCTTTCGTTCGAGTTTGGATATAAGCAAATGCTTGCTTATACCTCGCGGCCAAGCCGCAATCCGCGTGGAAGGGTAGGGTCTTAGCCGGGCCTGGTGATCCGTACCACGCAACCGCAGCCGCCGGAGCGATCCGGCATAGTAGGCCGGGCAACCGGTCATGTAGAAAGGCAGAGAGAAATGGCTAAGAAAGTTGCAGGCCAGCTCAAGCTGCAGGTCAAGGCCGGCTCGGCGAATCCGTCGCCGCCGATCGGTCCTGCGCTTGGTCAGCGTGGCATTAACATCATGGAGTTCTGCAAGGCGTTCAATGCCGCCACGCAGGAAATGGAAAAGGGTATGCCGATCCCGGTCGTCATCACCTACTACCAGGACAAGTCCTTCACCTTCGTCATGAAGCAGCCGCCGGTCAGCTACTTCCTGAAGAAGGAAGCGAAGATCCAGTCCGGCTCGAAGACCCCGGGCAAGGGCGCCAAGGCTGGCACCCTGACCAAGGCTCAGGTCAAGGCAATTGCCGAAGCCAAGATGAAGGATCTGAACGCCGCCGATATCGAAGGCGCAATGGCCATGATCGAGGGCTCTGCCCGCGCGATGGGCCTGGAAGTGGTGGGCTAAGACCATGGTAGCAAAGCGTATTCAGAAGATTCGTGAAGGCGTTGATCCGACCAAGCTCTATGCTCTGGATCTGGCCATCAACATGGTCAAGGAACGTGCCGTCGCCAAGTTCGACGAAACCGTCGAAATCTCGATGAACCTCGGTGTTGACCCGCGTCATGCCGACCAGATGGTTCGCGGCGTCGTCAACCTGCCGAACGGCACCGGCCGTACGGTTCGCGTTGCTGTCTTCGCTCGTGGCGCCAAGGCTGATGAAGCCAAGGCTGCTGGCGCTGACATCGTCGGTGCGGAAGACCTGGTCGAAATCGTTCAGGGCGGCAAGATCGATTTCGATCGCTGCATCGCCACCCCGGACATGATGCCGCTCGTCGGCCGTCTCGGTAAGGTTCTCGGCCCGCGCGGCATGATGCCGAACCCGAAGGTCGGCACCGTCACGATGGACGTCAAGGGTGCTGTTGAAGCTTCCAAGGGCGGCGCTGTCGAGTTCCGCGTCGAGAAGGCTGGTATCGTCCATGCCGGTATCGGCAAGGCTTCCTTCGACGCCAAGGCTCTGGAAGAAAACATCCGCGCTTTCGCCGACGCCGTCATCAAGGCAAAGCCGGCTGGCGCCAAGGGCAACTACGTCAAGCGCGTAGCGATCTCCTCGACCATGGGTCCGGGCGTCAAGATCGAGCCGTCGACGGTTACGGCGCCGAGCGCCTAATGATTATGCCGGGCTTTGTGCCCGGCGTTTAAGAATTCCCGGCCTTTCGGGGCCGGGATTTCCGGAGAAATCCGGAATTCCTGTCCGAGATTGCAGGTGGTTATCCCTTAATCACTTAAGCCTGCATGAGACGGGTAAGACCCGAATTTTGAAGAAGCTTCGCTTCGATGAACTCGGTTCGAGCCTTGGATGCCTTGTGCCTTGGAGCCGTCAGGCTCGAGCGCGAGGGGACAGGATCCTCAAGCGTCGCTTGGGATCTCATTGATCCCAGGAGGCAAAAGGCAACCCGGCAGGTCCGTTAACCCGGTCCTGTCAACTGGAGAAAAGCAGTGGAAAGAGCGGAAAAACGCGAATTCGTCACGGAACTGAACGAAGTCTTCAAGGCTTCGGGCTCGGTTGTCGTGGCCCACTATGCTGGTGCTACAGTCGCTCAGATGAACGATTTCCGTTCCAAGATGCGCGCTGCTGGCGGCACCGTCAAAGTCGCGAAGAACCGCCTGGCCAAAATTGCTCTTCAGGGCACGGATGCGGAAGGGATTTCCAATCTCTTCACCGGTCAGACGCTGATCGCATACAGCAATGACCCGATTACCGCTCCGAAGGTCGTCGTGGATTTCGCCAAGAGCAACGATAAGATCGTTGTTCTGGGCGGCGCCATGGGAACAACAACGCTCAACGCCGAAGGTGTCAAGTCGCTCGCGACCCTGCCTTCGCTGGACGAGCTGCGCGCGAAGCTGCTGGGCATGATCCAGACTCCGGCTACCCGCATCGCAGGTGTTGTTGCAGCGCCGGCAAGTCAGCTTGCTCGCGTGTTCTCGGCCTACGCCAAGAAGGACGAAGCCGCGTAAGGCGGTTTTTCGCTGTTCATAACCAACCAGTTCGAACCGAACAAAAGGAACTACTAAAATGGCTGATCTCGCAAAGATCGTAGACGACCTCTCCTCGCTGACCGTTCTCGAAGCCGCAGAACTGTCGAAGCTTCTCGAAGAAAAGTGGGGCGTTTCCGCCGCTGCTCCGGTAGCTGTTGCTGCCGTTGCCGGTGGTGCTGGCGGCGCTGCTGCAGCTGCTGAAGAAGAAAAGACCGAGTTCGACGTCATCCTCGCTGATGCCGGCGCGAACAAGATCAACGTCATCAAGGAAGTCCGCGGCATCACCGGCCTCGGCCTCAAGGAAGCCAAGGACCTCGTTGAAGCCGCTCCGAAGGCTGTCAAGGAAGGCGTTTCCAAGGCTGAAGCTGCTGACATCAAGAAGAAGCTCGAAGACGCCGGCGCTAAGGTCGACGTTAAGTAAGCTTGAAACTGCTTTGGGAGGTGGCTTCTTGCTACCTCCCATTTGCCGTTTTTCTGAACGAATTACCCAAAAGCCGCGGGCAAAACGGCTTTTGGGTAATGGGTTCTTCAAGAGGATGGTCTCAAACCGAACCGCGACGCAATCCGGCTGAGCGGTTTTCGGTTAGATAGACGAGATTGAACTACTCATTGATTGATGGGGTCGCCTGGCCAGCGGTTCCCATCCGTTGCAGGCCCGGGTGCAGGATTTTAAAGGAGCGACGATGGCTCAGACCCTTTCGTTCAACGGTCGCAGGCGCGTACGCAAGTTTTTTGGTAAGATTCCCGAAGTCGCAGAGATGCCGAACCTCATCGAGGTTCAAAAGGCGTCCTACGATCAGTTTCTCATGGTCGAAGAACCGAAGGGCGGCCGCCCGGACGAAGGTCTTCAGGCTGTCTTCAAGTCGGTTTTCCCGATCACCGATTTCTCCGGCGCTTCCATGCTGGAATTCGTTTCCTATGAGTTCGAACCGCCGAAGTTCGACGTCGATGAGTGCCGCCAGCGCGACCTGACCTACGCCGCGCCGCTGAAGGTGACCCTCCGTCTGATCGTGTTCGATATCGACGAGGATACGGGCGCGAAGTCCATCAAGGACATCAAGGAACAGAGCGTCTACATGGGCGACATGCCGCTCATGACGAACAACGGTACGTTCATCGTGAACGGCACCGAGCGCGTGATCGTGTCTCAGATGCACCGTTCGCCGGGCGTCTTCTTCGATCACGACAAGGGCAAGAGCCATTCCTCCGGCAAGCTGCTCTTTGCTGCTCGCGTCATCCCGTATCGCGGCTCCTGGCTCGATATCGAGTTCGACGCCAAGGACATCGTCTACGCCCGTATCGACCGCCGCCGTAAGATTCCGGTAACGTCGTTGCTGATGGCGCTCGGCATGGATGGCGAAGACATCTTGTCGACCTTCTACACGAAGTCGCTCTACCAGCGCGACGGCGATGGCTGGCGTATTCCCTTCAAGCCGGAAACGCTGAAGGGCGCCAAGACCGTTGCCGACATGATCGACGCCGACACCGGCGAAGTCGTCGTCGAAGGCGGCAAGAAGCTCACGCCGCGCCTGCTGCGTCAGCTGCAGGACAAGGGCCTCAAGGCTCTGAAGGCGACCGACGAAGAGCTGTATGGCCTGTTCCTGGCAGAAGATATCGTCAACTTCCAGACCGGTGAGATCTATCTCGAAGCCGGCGACGAAATCGACGAGAAAACCCTGCCGGTCATCCTGAACGCCGGTTTCGACGAGATCCCTGTTCTCGGCATCGACCACATCAATGTCGGCGCCTACATCCGCAATACCCTGTCTGCGGACAAGAACGAGAACCGCCAGGACGCTCTGTTCGACATCTACCGCGTTATGCGTCCGGGTGAACCGCCGACCATGGAATCGGCCGAAGCCATGTTCAACTCGCTGTTCTTCGATGCGGAGCGCTACGATCTCTCCGCCGTCGGCCGCGTGAAGATGAACATGCGTCTCGACCTTGACGTCGAAGACACCGTCCGCATCCTGCGCAAGGACGACATCCTGGCTGTGGTCAAGATGCTCGTCGAGCTGCGCGACGGCAAGGGCGAGATTGACGACATCGACAACCTCGGCAACCGCCGCGTCCGTTCGGTCGGCGAGCTGATGGAAAACCAGTATCGCCTGGGTCTGCTGCGCATGGAACGTGCGATCAAGGAACGCATGTCCTCGATCGAAATCGACACGGTCATGCCGCAGGATCTGATCAACGCAAAGCCGGCCGCTGCTGCGGTCCGCGAATTCTTCGGCTCCTCGCAGCTGTCGCAGTTCATGGACCAGGTGAACCCGCTTTCGGAAATCACCCACAAGCGCCGTCTTTCGGCTCTCGGCCCGGGCGGTCTGACCCGCGAGCGCGCCGGCTTCGAAGTCCGCGACGTTCATCCGACGCATTACGGTCGTATTTGCCCGATTGAGACGCCGGAAGGTCCGAACATCGGCCTCATCAACTCGCTGGCGACCTTTGCCCGCGTCAACAAGTACGGCTTCATCGAAAGCCCTTATCGCCGTATCATCGACGGTAAGGTGACCAACGACGTGCTCTACCTCTCCGCAATGGAAGAGGCGAAGTACTACGTTGCTCAGGCCAATGCCGAGCTCGACGCTGACGGTTCCTTCATCGAGGAATTCGTCGTCTGCCGTCATGCCGGCGAAGTCATGCTCGCTCCGCGCGACAACATCAACCTGATGGACGTCTCGCCGAAGCAGCTGGTTTCGGTCGCCGCCGCTCTGATCCCGTTCCTGGAAAACGACGACGCAAACCGCGCTCTCATGGGCTCGAACATGCAGCGTCAGGCCGTGCCGCTTCTGCGTGCTGAAGCTCCGTTCGTCGGTACCGGCATGGAGCCGGTCGTCGCGCGTGACTCCGGTGCCGCTATCGGCGCCCGCCGCGGCGGCGTGGTCGACCAGGTCGACGCAACGCGTATCGTTATCCGCGCCACGGAAGACCTTGATCCGTCGAAGTCCGGCGTCGATATCTACCGCCTGATGAAGTTCCAGCGTTCGAACCAGAACACCTGCGTCAACCAGCGTCCGCTGGTCACCGTCGGTGACGTGGTCAACAAGGGCGACATCCTGGCAGACGGTCCGTCGACCGACCTCGGCGATCTGGCCCTCGGCCGCAACGTGCTAGTCGCGTTCATGCCGTGGAACGGCTACAACTACGAAGACTCGATCCTGCTTTCCGAGCGTATCGTTGCCGACGACGTGTTCACCTCCATCCACATCGAAGAATTCGAAGTGATGGCACGCGACACCAAGCTCGGTCCGGAAGAAATCACCCGCGATATTCCGAACGTTTCGGAAGAAGCGCTGAAGAACCTGGACGAAGCCGGCATCGTTTACATTGGCGCCGAAGTTCAGCCGGGCGATATCCTGGTCGGCAAGATCACGCCGAAGGGCGAAAGCCCGATGACGCCGGAAGAAAAGCTCCTGCGCGCCATCTTCGGTGAAAAGGCATCGGACGTTCGCGATACCTCCATGCGCATGCCGCCCGGCACCTATGGTACGGTCGTCGAAGTTCGCGTCTTCAACCGTCACGGCGTCGAAAAGGACGAGCGTGCCATGGCGATCGAGCGCGAAGAGATCGAACGCCTTGCCAAGGACCGTGACGACGAACAGGCGATCCTCGACCGTAACGTCTACGGTCGTCTGGTCGAGATGCTGCGCGGTCAGGTTGCTCTTGCTGGTCCGAAGGGCTTCAAGAAGGGCACGGAACTGTCGAACGCCGTCGTTTCCGAGTATCCGCGTTCGCAGTGGTGGATGTTCGCCGTCGAGGACGAAAAGGTCCAGAGCGAGCTCGAAGCCCTGCGTGGCCAGTACGATGAATCCAAGTCGCGCCTTGAACAGCGCTTCATGGACAAGGTCGAAAAGGTCCAGCGCGGCGACGAAATGCCTCCGGGTGTCATGAAGATGGTCAAGGTCTTCGTCGCTGTGAAGCGTAAGATCCAGCCGGGCGACAAGATGGCAGGCCGTCACGGGAACAAGGGCGTGGTCTCGCGCATTGTTCCGGTTGAGGACATGCCGTTCCTCGAAGACGGTACGCATGTCGATATCGTGCTGAACCCGCTCGGCGTGCCCTCGCGCATGAACGTCGGTCAGATTCTCGAAACGCACCTCGGCTGGGCTTGCGCCGGCATGGGTCGTCAGATCGGCGAACTGATCGAAGCCTACAAGGCAAGCGGCAACATCGAGCCTCTGCGCAAGACGATCGATCTGGTCGTTGGCGATGGCCCGAAGAGCGACGACGTTCACGAGTACGACGATGCATCGGTTCTGCGTCTGGCCGACCAGTGGAAGCGTGGCGTGTCCATCGCAACCCCGGTCTTCGACGGTGCTGGCGAAGTCGACGTCAACAAGATGCTGGCAATGGCAGGTCTCAAGGAAACCGGCCAGTCGACGCTGTACGACGGACGTACCGGCGAGCAGTTCGACCGCCAGGTCACGGTTGGCTACATCTATATGCTGAAGCTGAACCACCTTGTCGACGACAAGATCCACGCCCGTTCGATCGGTCCGTACTCGCTCGTCACCCAGCAGCCGCTGGGCGGTAAGGCGCAGTTCGGCGGCCAGCGTTTTGGCGAAATGGAAGTCTGGGCGCTCGAAGCTTACGGTGCAGCCTACACGCTGCAGGAAATGCTCACGGTCAAGTCGGACGACGTGGCCGGCCGCACCAAGGTCTACGAAGCCATCGTTCGTGGCGACGACACCTTCGAGGCGGGCATTCCGGAAAGCTTCAACGTTCTCGTCAAGGAAATGCGCTCGCTGGGCCTCAGCGTCGAACTGGAAAACTCCAAGGTCGACGATCTGCAGACGGCAAGCCAGCTTCCGGACGCAGCCGAGTAATAGCCTGTCAGGGTGCGCGCTGTCGGTCAGCGCGCACCGCTTGGAATATTGCAGCGCCGTTGGCGTCCCTTCGGATGCATGGCGCCGCAAGGCGGTTTTAAAGCGTCAGTCCGGTTCCCGGGATTTGCCGGCACTGTTCGCAATTCGAGGGCGTTTCGCCCCTAAAGGAGATAGGCATGAACCAAGAGGTCATGAATCTTTTCAATCCGCAGGTGCCTGCGCAGAATTTCGATTCCATCCGGATTTCGATTGCGTCGCCGGAGAAGATTCTTTCCTGGTCTTATGGCGAGATCAAGAAGCCGGAAACGATCAACTATCGTACGTTCAAGCCGGAACGTGATGGTCTTTTCTGTGCACGAATCTTCGGACCGATCAAGGACTACGAATGCTTGTGCGGCAAGTACAAGCGCATGAAGTACAAGGGCATCATCTGCGAAAAGTGCGGCGTCGAAGTCACGCTGTCGCGCGTTCGCCGTGAGCGCATGGGCCATATCGAGCTCGCCGCTCCCGTTGCCCACATCTGGTTCCTGAAGTCGTTGCCTTCGCGCATCTCGACGCTGCTCGACATGACGCTGAAGGATGTGGAGCGTGTTCTCTACTTCGAAAACTACATCGTCACCGAGCCGGGTCTCACCGCGCTCAAGGAGCATCAGCTCCTGACGGAAGAAGAGTACATGCTCGCCGTCGACGAATATGGCGAAGACCAGTTCACCGCCATGATCGGCGCTGAAGCGATCTACGAGATGCTGGCCAGCATGAATCTCGAAAAGATCGCCGGCGACCTGCGTTCCGAGCTTGCCGACACCACGTCGGATCTCAAGCAGAAGAAGCTGATGAAGCGCCTGAAGATCGTCGAGAACTTCATGGAATCCGGCAATCGCCCGGAATGGATGATCATGAAGGTCGTCCCGGTCATCCCGCCGGACCTGCGCCCGCTGGTTCCGCTCGATGGCGGCCGCTTCGCGACCTCGGATCTGAACGATCTGTACCGCCGCGTCATCAACCGTAACAACCGACTGAAGCGCCTCATCGAACTGCGCGCTCCGGGCATCATCATCCGTAACGAAAAGCGCATGCTGCAGGAATCTGTCGATGCGCTGTTTGACAACGGCCGTCGTGGCCGCGTCATCACCGGCGCCAACAAGCGTCCGCTGAAGTCGCTGTCCGACATGCTCAAGGGCAAGCAGGGTCGCTTCCGTCAGAACCTGCTCGGCAAGCGCGTCGACTATTCCGGCCGTTCGGTCATCGTGACCGGTCCGGAGCTGAAGCTGCACCAGTGCGGCCTGCCGAAGAAGATGGCGCTCGAGCTGTTCAAGCCGTTCATCTATGCCCGTCTCGACGCGAAGGGTTACTCCTCGACCGTCAAGCAGGCGAAGAAGCTGGTTGAAAAGGAAAAGCCGGAAGTCTGGGATATCCTCGACGAGGTCATCCGCGAGCATCCGGTTCTCTTGAACCGCGCACCGACGCTGCACCGCCTGGGCATCCAGGCCTTCGAACCCACGCTGGTCGAAGGCAAGGCCATCCAGCTGCATCCGCTCGTCTGCACGGCCTTCAACGCCGACTTCGACGGTGACCAGATGGCTGTTCACGTGCCGCTCTCGCTGGAAGCCCAGCTGGAAGCCCGCGTGCTGATGATGTCGACCAACAACATTCTGCATCCGGCAAACGGCGCGCCGATTATCGTTCCCTCGCAGGACATGGTTCTCGGCCTCTACTATCTGTCGATCATGAACCAGAATGAGCCGGGCGAAGGCATGGCCTTCTCGGATCTCGGCGAGCTGCATCACGCGCTTGAAAACAAGGTCGTGACGCTGCATTCGAAGATCCGTGGCCGCTTCAAGTCGGTCGGCGAAGATGGCAAGCCCTATTCGAAGATCTATGAGACGACCCCCGGTCGCCTGCTGATCGGCGAACTCCTGCCCAAGCATGGCAAGGTGACCTTCGACATCTGCAACCAGGAAATGACCAAGAAGAACATCTCCAAGATGATCGACACGGTCTACCGCCATTGCGGCCAGAAGGACACGGTCATTTTCTGCGACCGCATCATGCAGCTCGGTTTCTCCCATGCCTGCCGCGCCGGCATTTCGTTCGGCAAGGACGACATGGTCATTCCGGATACCAAGGTTAAGATCGTCGGCGACACCGAAGCACTCGTGAAGGAATACGAGCAGCAGTATAACGACGGTCTGATCACCCAGGGCGAAAAGTACAACAAGGTTGTCGACGCTTGGGGCAAGGCCACGGAAAAGGTCGCCGAAGAAATGATGGCCCGCATTAAGGCCGTCGAATTCGACGAGAAGACCGGTCGTCAGAAGCCGATGAACTCGATCTACATGATGAGCCACTCGGGTGCTCGTGGTTCTCCGAACCAGATGCGCCAGCTGGGCGGCATGCGCGGCCTCATGGCCAAGCCGTCGGGCGAAATCATCGAGACGCCGATCATCTCGAACTTCAAGGAAGGTCTCACCGTTAACGAGTACTTCAACTCGACCCACGGTGCCCGTAAGGGTCTGGCCGACACCGCCTTGAAGACCGCGAACTCGGGCTACCTGACCCGTCGTCTCGTTGACGTTGCGCAGGATTGCATCGTCACGCAGATCGATTGCGGCACCGAAAACGGCCTCACCATGACCGCCATCGTCGATGCCGGTCAGGTCGTTGCCTCGCTCGGCGCCCGCATCCTCGGCCGTACGGCCCTCGACGACATCGATCATCCGGTCACGGGTGAACGCATCGTCGATGCCGGCAAAATGATCCTCGAGCCGGATGTCATCGAGATCGAGAAGGCTGGTATCCAGTCCATCCGCATCCGTTCGGCTCTGACCTGCGAAATCCAGACGGGCGTATGCTCGGTCTGCTACGGTCGTGACCTTGCTCGCGGTACGCCTGTCAACATCGGTGAGGCTGTCGGCGTCATCGCTGCACAGTCGATCGGTGAGCCGGGCACCCAGCTGACCATGCGTACCTTCCACCTGGGCGGCACGGCGACCGTGGTCGACCAGTCGTTCCTGGAAGCCTCCTACGAGGGCACGGTTCAGATCAAGAACCGCAACATGCTGCGCAACTCCGAAGGCAACCTCGTTGCTATGGGCCGCAACATGACGGTCCAGATCCTGGACGAACGTGGTGTCGAACGCTCCTCGCAGCGCGTCGCTTACGGTTCGAAGCTCTATGTCGACGACGGCGACAAGGTGAAGCGCGGCCAGCGTCTGGCAGAGTGGGACCCCTATACCCGTCCGATGATGACGGAAGTGGCCGGTACGGTTCACTTTGAAGACGTTGTCGACGGTCTCTCGGTCCTCGAAGCGACGGACGAATCCACCGGCATCACCAAGCGTCAGGTTATCGACTGGCGCTCGACGCCGCGAGGCTCCGATCTGAAGCCGGCGATCGTCATCAAGGACGCAAGCGGCAGTGTCGCCAAGCTCTCGCGCGGTGGCGAAGCCCGCTTCCTGCTCTCGGTCGATGCGATCCTGTCGGTCGAGCCGGGTCAGAAGGTGTCTCAGGGTGACGTTCTCGCCCGTTCGCCGCTGGAAAGCGCCAAGACCAAGGACATCACTGGTGGTCTGCCGCGCGTCGCCGAATTGTTCGAAGCTCGTCGTCCGAAGGACCACGCCATCATCGCAGAGATCGATGGTACGATCCGCCTCGGCCGCGACTACAAGAACAAGCGTCGCGTCATCATCGAGCCGGCGGAAGACGGTGTCGAGCCGGTCGAATACCTGATCCCGAAGGGCAAGCCCTTCCACCTTCAGGAAGGCGACTATATCGAAAAGGGTGATTACATCCTCGACGGTAACCCGGCTCCCCACGACATTCTGGCGATCAAGGGCGTGGAGGCTCTGGCTTCCTACCTGGTCAACGAAATCCAGGAAGTCTACCGCTTGCAGGGCGTTGTCATCAACGACAAGCACATCGAAGTGATTGTCCGTCAAATGCTGCAGAAGGTGGAAATCACCGATGCGGGCGACAGTCAGTACATCGTCGGCGACAACGTCGACCGTATCGAACTGGAAGACGCCAACGACCGCCTGATCGAAGAAGGCAAGAAGCCCGCCTATGGCGATCCGGTTCTGCTCGGTATCACCAAGGCATCGCTGCAGACGCCGTCCTTCATCTCGGCTGCATCCTTCCAGGAAACGACGAAGGTGTTGACCGAAGCTGCAATCGCCGGCAAGACCGACGGTCTGCAGGGCCTGAAGGAAAACGTCATCGTCGGCCGCCTGATCCCGGCCGGTACAGGTGGTACCATGACGCAGATCCGCCGTATCGCTACGGCTCGCGACGAGCTCATCCTCGAAGAGCGTCGCAAGGGCACGGGCGCAGGCGTTGCAACGCCGATGCTGCAGGATCTCGCCAGCGAGAACAGCCCGGCCGAATAAGCCGCTAGCGAATATGAAAAATCAAAACCGCCCGGAGCGACCCGGGCGGTTTCTTTTTGTGCATAGTAAAATCGGCGAGGTGAGGGGGCGCCGCCTTCCTCAGACGGTCGTCCGGTCAGCGGAAGCGGATGATTGCGACTTCGCCTTCGAGTGCGCCTTGATAGGCGGAGGCATGCGGCTCTTCCTCCGGAACATCCGTCAGGAGGCCGATCTGGTCGAGGTCGGCCTCGATGAAGCCCTCTTCGGCAAGAGCGTTCAGTGCCTCGCGCACGGCGGTATCATCGTCGGGCGCTTTCAGCATGACGTGCAGGTCGATGCCTTCGCCGCCATCGGTCTCATAACCCTTGCCGATGATGATGAAGACCATGGGGCCGTCGGAATTGTTGTCATTGTCTGGCGCAGTAATCATGGATCTTCCTTCGGGAGTATCGAATCGACCCGGCGATTCCTTTTCGCCGCACGGGTCCGTCGGATGGAAATGTTCTTCCGTGATTCCTTATAGGGATTTTGCCGAAATACCAAAGTCCATCTTGCCGAAGGGGCGGCATTTCCGTATCCAATGCGCCAAATGGCTGGTTTGGCCGGGGTTTCAGGGCTTTATGACAAAGATAATTTCTTAACCGGCCTTGACGAACCGGCGGGAAACCAGTAGTACCGCCGCCATCGGAACCCATGTGAGGCATGGCTATTCGGGGCGACGCGCCCTGGAGTTCACCTCAAACAAGGTTCTAAACGCACGTTGAAGACACGAATGCTGCACGCACGACGCCACTTTTGGTGTCCTCTGCTTTTTGTGGTCCATCTGCGAGAGCGGATCGGGCCACGTTTTGCGCATTGAGACGAACGTGTGTCGTTGCCGGTGACGGCGCAAGTGAAGCCCGCAAGGGTGTCGACATAGATTTACAAGGGATGGTTGAATGCCTACCGTAAACCAGCTGATCCGCAAGCCTCGCCAGGCGCAGGTAAAGCGTAATAAGGTTCCCGCTCTCCAGGAGAACCCGCAGAAGCGCGGCGTTTGCACCCGCGTCTACACCACGACGCCGAAGAAGCCGAACTCGGCTCTGCGTAAGGTCGCAAAGATCCGCCTGACCAACGGCTTCGAAGTCATTGGTTACATCCCCGGTGAAGGTCACAACCTTCAGGAACACTCTGTCGTCATGATCCGTGGCGGCCGCGTTAAGGACCTTCCGGGTGTTCGCTACCACATCATCCGCGGCGTTCTCGATACCCAGGGTGTCAAGAACCGCAAGCAGCGCCGTTCGAAGTACGGTGCAAAGCGTCCGAAGTAATTCGGATTTTTTAGATAATCCGGCGCTGCGCGAGGTTCTCCGCGTGGTTAAGCGTCGCAACAGTTGAGAGACGAGAAGTTACATGTCCCGACGTCATAGAGCAGAAAAGCGCGAGATCAATCCGGACCCGAAGTTCGGCGATCTGGTTGTTACCAAGTTCATGAATGCCATCATGCTGGACGGCAAGAAGTCTGTAGCAGAAAACATCGTATATGGCGCGTTTGACGCCGTGCAGGGCAAGGCAAAGCAGGAGCCGCTCGGCGTGTTCCATCAGGCTTTGGATAACATCGCTCCGCACGTTGAAGTCCGCTCGCGCCGTGTAGGTGGTGCTACGTATCAGGTTCCGGTTGATGTTCGTCCTGAGCGTCGCCAAGCTCTGGCCATCCGCTGGCTGATCACCGCTGCTCGCAAGCGTAACGAGACGACGATGATCGACCGTCTGTGCGGCGAACTTCTCGATGCCTCCAACAACCGCGGCGCTGCCGTCAAGAAGCGCGAAGACACGCACAAGATGGCTGATGCCAACCGTGCGTTCTCGCATTATCGCTGGTAATCCCGAACGGTTTCGGAAAGGCAGTCCACAATGGCTCGCGCATATAAAATCGAAGACTACCGCAATTTCGGTATCATGGCGCATATCGACGCCGGCAAGACCACGACGACCGAGCGTATTCTTTATTACACCGGTAAGTCGCACAAGATCGGCGAAGTTCACGATGGCGCTGCCACGATGGACTGGATGGAGCAGGAGCAGGAGCGTGGCATCACGATCACCTCTGCTGCGACCACGACCTTCTGGAAGGGCCGTGACGGCAAGACCCGCCGCTTCAACATCATCGACACTCCCGGCCACGTCGACTTCACCATCGAAGTCGAGCGTTCGCTGCGCGTTCTCGACGGCGCCATTGCGCTTCTCGACGCCAATGCCGGTGTTGAACCGCAGACGGAAACCGTGTGGCGTCAGGCTGAGAAGTATCATGTTCCGCGCATGATCTTCTGCAACAAGATGGACAAGACCGGTGCTGACTTCTACCGCTCGGTTGAGATGATCAAGACCCGCCTCGGCGCGACCGCAGTTGTCATGCAGCTGCCGATCGGCGCTGAAAGCGACTTCAAGGGTGTTATCGACCTGGTCGAGATGAACGCTCTCGTATGGCGCGACGAATCGCTCGGCGCCCAGTGGGACGTCGTTGAGATCCCGGAAGACATGAAGGCCAAGGCTGAAGAATATCGCGAAAAGCTGATCGAGACTGTTGTCGAGATCGATGAAGCTGCGATGGAAGCCTACCTCGAAGGCAATCTGCCCGATAACGATCAGATCCGTGCGCTCGTCCGTCGCGGCACGATCGACGTCAAGTTCCATCCGATGTTCTGCGGCACCGCATTCAAGAACAAGGGTGTTCAGCCGTTGCTCGACGCCGTTGTCGATTACCTGCCGTCGCCGCTCGACATTCCGGCTATCAAGGGCATTGATGCCAAGACGGAAGCCGAGATCGAGCGTCACGCTGACGACAACGAGCCGCTTTCCATGCTCGCGTTCAAGATCATGAACGACCCGTTCGTCGGCTCGCTCACCTTCGCTCGTATCTACTCCGGCAAGCTGGAGAAGGGCGTTTCGGTCATGAACACGGTCAAGGACAAGCGCGAGCGCGTCGGCCGCATGCTGCAGATGCACTCCAACTCGCGTGAAGATATCGAAGAAGCCTATGCTGGCGACATCGTTGCTCTCGCCGGCCTCAAGGAAACCACGACGGGTGACACGCTCTGCGATCCACTGAAGCCGGTTATCCTCGAGCGCATGGAGTTCCCGGAGCCGGTCATCCAGATCGCGATCGAGCCGAAGTCCAAGGGCGACCAGGAAAAGATGGGCCTCGCGCTCAACCGCCTGGCTGCAGAAGACCCGTCCTTCCGCGTCAAGACCGACCAGGAATCCGGTCAGACGATCATCGCCGGTATGGGCGAACTGCACCTCGACATCATCGTCGACCGCATGCGCCGTGAGTTCAAGGTTGAAGCAAATGTAGGTGCCCCGCAGGTTGCCTACCGCGAAACCATCACGCGCCTGACGGAAAAGGACTACACGCACAAGAAGCAGACCGGCGGTACCGGTCAGTTCGCACGTGTCAAGCTCGTATTCGAGCCGAACCCGGAAGGCGAAGACTTCAAGTTCGAATCCAAGATCGTCGGCGGTGCTGTTCCGAAGGAATACATCCCGGGTGTTCAGAAGGGTATCGAAAGCGTTCTGTCTTCGGGCCCGCTGGCAGGTTTCCCGATGCTCGGCGTCAAGGCGACGCTCATCGACGGTGCCTTCCATGACGTCGACTCGTCGGTTCTGGCCTTCGAAATTGCTGCTCGCGCTTGCTTCCGTGAAGCAGCTCGCGAAGCCGGCGCTCAGCTCCTCGAGCCGATGATGAAGGTCGAAGTCGTAACGCCGGAAGACTACGTCGGTGACGTTATCGGTGACTTGAACTCTCGCCGTGGCCAGATCCAGGGCCAGGAGAGCCGCGGTATTGCCGTCGTCATCAGCGCGAACGTCCCGCTGGCGAACATGTTCAAGTACGTCGATAACCTGCGCTCGATGTCTCAGGGCCGTGCACAGTACACGATGACCTTCGATCATTACGCGCCGGTTCCGTCGAACGTCGCACAGGAAATCCAGGCAAAGTATTCCGGTCAGAAGTGACCGGAATACCTATTGACCGATAACAAGAATTGATCCCTCAGGGGACAGGAAAACGGAGAGCCGAAAATGGCAAAGAGTAAGTTTGAGCGCAATAAGCCGCACGTTAACATCGGGACGATCGGTCACGTTGACCACGGCAAGACGTCGTTGACGGCAGCGATCACGAAGTACTTCGGCGAGTTCAAGGCGTATGACCAAATCGACGCTGCTCCGGAAGAGAAGGCTCGTGGCATCACGATCTCGACGGCCCACGTTGAATACGAGACGCCGAACCGCCACTATGCGCACGTTGACTGCCCCGGCCACGCCGACTACGTCAAGAACATGATCACGGGTGCGGCCCAGATGGACGGCGCGATCCTGGTTTGCTCTGCTGCTGACGGCCCGATGCCGCAGACGCGCGAGCACATCCTGCTCGCCCGCCAGGTTGGCGTTCCGGCAATCGTCGTGTTCCTGAACAAGGTCGACCAGGTTGACGACGCCGAGCTTCTCGAGCTCGTCGAGCTTGAAGTTCGCGAACTTCTGTCGTCCTACGACTTCCCGGGCGACGACATCCCGGTCGTCAAGGGTTCGGCACTTGCTGCTCTTGAAGATTCGGACAAGAAGATCGGCGAAGACGCGATCCGCGAGCTGATGGCTCAGGTTGATGCCTACATCCCGACGCCAGAGCGTCCGATCGACCAGCCGTTCCTGATGCCGATCGAAGACGTGTTCTCGATCTCGGGCCGTGGTACGGTTGTGACGGGCCGCGTCGAGCGTGGCGTGATCAAGGTTGGTGAAGAAGTCGAAATCGTCGGCATTCGTCCGACGTCGAAGACGACGGTTACCGGCGTTGAAATGTTCCGCAAGCTGCTCGATCAGGGCCAGGCTGGCGACAACATCGGCGCGCTGATCCGCGGTGTTAACCGTGACGGCGTCGAGCGTGGTCAGATCCTGTGCAAGCCGGGCTCTGTGAAGCCGCACAAGAAGTTCAAGGCTGAAGCCTACATCCTGACGAAGGAAGAAGGCGGCCGTCATACGCCGTTCTTCACGAACTACCGTCCGCAGTTCTACTTCCGTACGACTGACGTGACCGGCATCGTGACGCTTCCGGAAGGCACGGAAATGGTTATGCCAGGCGACAACGTCACGGTTGACGTCGAGCTGATCGTTCCGATCGCGATGGAAGAAAAGCTTCGCTTCGCCATCCGCGAAGGCGGCCGTACCGTCGGCGCCGGCATCGTAGCATCCATCGTCGAGTAATTCGAAGACGGCCACTCCATCCGAGTGGCCGATTCGATGACATTATTATGATGCAAGCGGCACTAGCCGCTTGCTTATGACATAGAAATGTTGCAAATGGCGCGCGAGCGCGATTTGCGCGCTGCTTCGGATGACGAAGCGGCCAATGAAATTAACAATAAGGTGGGCCGAAAGGCCTAAAGAGTGGATAGGGATGCCGCAGTCGGCGTCCCTCTCGATCTTTGAAACCGGTGGTCCGCCTTAGGAAACAGAACAAACCGTGCCTTTTCGAAAGGCACGCGAGATAACAAACACAAGGATAACGTCGAATGAACGGCCAAAATATCCGCATTCGCCTGAAGGCGTTCGATCACCGGATTCTCGATGCTTCCACGCGCGAGATCGTGTCGACGGCGAAGCGCACCGGTGCAAGCGTCCGGGGCCCCGTTCCGCTTCCGACTCGTATCGAGAAGTTTACGGTAAACCGGTCCCCGCACATCGACAAGAAGAGCCGCGAGCAGTTCGAGATGCGCACGCATAAGCGCCTCCTCGACATCGTTGACCCGACCCCGCAGACGGTAGACGCGCTGATGAAGCTCGATCTCGCCGCCGGTGTCGATGTTGAGATCAAGCTCTAAGGCCTCCGGTCGTCGAGCTGAGTGAGAAGGATTGAACCGATGCGTTCAGGTGTGATTGCACAGAAGGTGGGAATGACCCGCGTCTATAACGACGCCGGCGAGCATGTCCCGGTTACCGTATTGCGTATGGAAGGCTGCCAGGTCGTAGCCCAGCGCACAGTTGAAAAGAATGGCTACACCGCAGTTCAGCTGGGTGCCGGCCAAGCTAAGGTTAAGAACACGACGAAGGCTCTTCGCGGCCATTTCGCCGTCGCAAGCGTAGAGCCGAAGGCCAAGCTCGCAGAATTCCGTGTCACGGAAGACAATCTGCTTGAAGTCGGCACCGAGCTTAACGCAGGTCACTTCACGGCGGGTCAGCTCGTCGACGTGACCGGCACGACGATCGGTAAGGGCTTTGCCGGCGCCATTAAGCGCCACGGCTTCGGCGGTCTGCGCGCCACGCACGGTGTGTCGGTTTCGCACCGTTCGCACGGTTCGACCGGCTCGCGCCAGGACCCGGGCAAGGTGTTCAAGAACAAGAAGATGGCTGGTCACATGGGCCAGACCCGCGTCACGACGCAGAACCTTGAAGTGGTATCGACCGACGAAGATCGCGGTCTGATCCTGGTCAAGGGTGCGGTTCCCGGCTCCAAGGGTGCCTGGATCATCGTGCGCGACGCCGTCAAGTCGGCAGCGAAGTAAGGGAGCCAAACCAATGGAATTCAACGTCAAGACCCTTGAGGGCAAAGACGCCGGGAAGGTTTCCCTTTCTGATGCGATTTTCGGCCTCGAGCCGCGTGAAGACATTCTCGCTCGCGTCGTTCGCTGGCAGCTCGCCAAGAAGCAGCAGGGCACGCATCAGGCCAAGGGCCGCGCGGACGTAGCGCGCACCGGCGCCAAGATGTACAAGCAGAAGGGTACGGGCCGCGCTCGTCACCATTCGGCTCGCGCTCCGCAGTTCCGCGGCGGTGGTAAGGCTCACGGCCCGGTCGCTCGCAGCCACGAGCATGATCTGCCGAAGAAGGTTCGCGCCCTCGGCCTGCGTCACGCTCTCTCTGCCAAGTTCAAGGCTGAAGATGTGATTGTCATCGACAATCTCGTCGCTACCGAAGCCAAGACCAAGGCACTCGCTGGCGCTTTCGAGACGCTCGGCCTGACGAACGCTCTGTTCATCGGCGGTGCTGAACTCGACAGCAACTTCAAGCTCGCAGCCCAGAACATCCCGAATATCGATGTTCTCCCGGTTCAGGGCATCAACGTTTATGACATCCTGCGCCGCGGCAAGCTCGTGCTGTCCAAGGCTGCAGTTGAAGCTCTAGAGGAGCGATTCAAGTGACGGATCTTCGCCATTACGATGTGATCGTTTCTCCTGCGATCACCGAAAAGTCCACGCTGCTTTCGGACAATAACCAGGTTGTTTTCAACGTTGCCAAGACCGCGACGAAGCCGGAAATCAAGGCTGCCGTCGAAGCGCTCTTCGGCGTCAAGGTTACGGCCGTTAACACTCTGCTGCGCCTCGGCAAGACCAAGCGGTTCAAGGGTCTCGTCGGCAAGCAGAAGGACGTGAAGAAGGCTGTTGTGACGCTTGCCGAAGGCCAGTCGATCGACGTCTCCACCGGTCTCTGAGGAATAAGAAAATGGCATTGAAAACATTCAATCCGACGACCCCGAGCCAGCGTCAGCTGGTCATTGTCGATCGCTCCTCGCTCTACAAGGGCAAGCCGGTCAAGTCGTTGACCGAAGGCCTCACCTCCAAGGGTGGCCGTAACAACACCGGCCGCATCACCGTCCGTTTCCAGGGCGGTGGTCACAAGCGCAGCTATCGTCTGGTCGACTTCAAGCGTCGCAAGTTCGACGTCGAGGGAACCGTCGAGCGTATCGAATACGATCCGAACCGTACCGCTTACATCGCTCTGGTGAAGTACACGGACGGCGAGCTGGCCTACATCATTGCTCCGCAGCGTCTTGCTTCGGGCGATAAGGTCATCGCTTCGGAAAAGGCAGTGGACGTGAAGCCTGGCAACACCATGCCGCTTCAGTTCATCCCGGTCGGCTCCATCATCCACAATGTGGAAATGAAGCCGGGCAAGGGCGGTCAGATCGCTCGCTCCGCTGGTTCCTACGCTCAGCTCGTCGGCCGCGACCAGGGCATGGCGATCCTTCGCCTGAACTCGGGCGAACAGCGCCTCGTGCACGGCACCTGCCTTGCCACGATCGGTGCGGTTTCGAACCCGGATCACGGCAACATCAACGACGGTAAGGCTGGTCGTTCGCGTTGGCGTGGCAAGAAGCCGCATAACCGCGGCGTTGTCATGAACCCGGTCGACCATCCGCACGGCGGTGGTGAAGGCCGCACCTCCGGTGGTCGCCATCCGGTGACCCCATGGGGCAAGCCGACCAAGGGCAAGCGTACGCGGTCGAACAAGTCGACCGACAAGATGATTATGCGCTCGCGCCATCAGCGCAAGAAGTAAGAGAGGAAGTCTCAAGTGGCTCGTTCAGTATGGAAAGGTCCGTTTGTTGACGGCTATCTTCTCAAGAAGGCTGAGAAGGTGCGTGAAGGCGGACGTAACGAAGTAATCAAGATGTGGAGCCGTCGCTCCACGATCATGCCGCAGTTCGTTGGTCTCACCTTCGGCGTCTACAACGGCAGCAAGCACATTCCGGTCAGCGTCAATGAAGACATGGTCGGACACAAGTTCGGCGAGTTCGCCCCGACCCGTACCTACTATGGTCACGGTGCGGACAAGAAGGCGAAGAGGAAGTAACAATGGGCAAGGCAAAAACCGAACGCCGGCTGAAGGACAACGAGGCGCAGGCAGTTGCGCGCACGCTCCGCGTCAGCCCGCAGAAGCTCAACCTAGTCGCGGCTTCGATCCGTGGCAAGAAGGTTGACCGCGCGCTCGCAGAGCTGGAATTCTCGCGCAAGCGTATCGCTGGCGCCGTGAAGAAGACGCTCGAATCTGCGATCGCCAATGCAGAAAACAACCACGATCTCGACGTTGACTCGCTGGTCGTTGCGGAAGCTTACGTCGGCAAGTCGATCGTCATGAAGCGTTTCCACGCTCGTGGCCGTGGCCGCGCATCTCGCATCGAGCGTCCGTTTGCGCACCTGACGATCGTCGTTCGTGAAGTGGAAGCTCAAGGGGAGGCCGCATAATGGGTCAGAAAATCAATCCGATCGGCTTTCGTCTTGGCATCAACCGTACCTGGGATAGCCGCTGGTTCGCGGACAATGCCGAGTACGGCCAGCTCCTCCACGAAGACCTGAAGATGCGCAAGTTCGTCATGAACGAACTGAAGCAGGCTGGTATCTCCAAGGTGGTCATCGAGCGTCCGCACAAGAAGTGCCGCGTCACGATCCACTCGGCTCGTCCGGGCCTGATCATCGGCAAGAAGGGCGCTGACATCGACAAGCTCCGCAAGAAGCTGTCGGACATGACGAATTCCGAAACGCACCTCAACATCGTTGAAGTTCGCAAGCCGGAAATCGACGCGACGCTGGTTGCCCAGTCGATCGCTCAGCAGCTGGAACGCCGTGTTGCTTTCCGTCGCGCGATGAAGCGCGCCGTTCAGTCCGCGATGCGTCTTGGCGCCGAAGGCATCAAGATCACCTGCGCCGGCCGTCTCGGCGGTGCAGAAATCGCTCGTACGGAATGGTACCGCGAAGGTCGCGTGCCGCTGCATACGCTGCGCGCCGACATCGACTACGGTACGGCTGAAGCAGAAACCGCTTTCGGTATCTGCGGCATCAAGGTCTGGATCTTCAAGGGCGAAATCCTTGAGCACGATCCGATGGCCTCCGAACGCCGCGCGCTCGAAGGCGACGCCCAGGGTCCGGCTAGCCGCGATCGCGATAGAGACCGTCGCCGCGACAACGCTTGATAGCGTACGTGGCAGATAAGTTCGGAGAATAAGAAAATGTTGCAGCCAAAGCGTACGAAGTACCGCAAGCAATTCAAGGGCCGCATCAAGGGCGTTGCCAAGGGTGGTTCTGATCTGGCGTTCGGCGAATTCGGCCTGAAGTCGCAGGAGCCTAACCGCGTCAACGCTCGCGAGATCGAAGCGGCCCGCCGCGCGATCACGCGCTATATGAAGCGCGCCGGCCGTGTATGGATCCGCGTGTTCCCGGATGTTCCGGTAACCGCAAAGCCGACCGAAGTCCGTATGGGTAAAGGTAAGGGCTCTGTCGAATACTGGGCATGCAAGGTCAAGCCCGGCCGTATGATGTTCGAGATCGACGGTGTGAGCGAAGAAATCGCTCGTGAGGCTCTGCGCCTCGGCGCTGCCAAGCTCTCGGTCAAGACGCGCTTCGTTCAGCGCATTGCAGAGTAAGGAAGAAGCTCATGAAAGCCGCAGATGTTCGCGCCCTGAGCGCCGACCAACTCAAGGACGAGCTTGCCAAGCTGAAGAAGGAGCAGTTCAACCTGCGCTTTCAGAAGGCGACCGGCCAGCTCGAGAAGTCCTCGCGCATCAATGAAGTCCGCAAGGACATCGCTCGCGTAAAAACCATTGCCCGCCAGAAGGCGGCAGAAGCAAAGGCCTAAAGGAAAAATAACATGCCGAAGCGCATTCTGCAGGGCGTCGTGGTCAGCGACAAGAACGAGAAGACGGTAGTTGTCCGCGTTGAGCGTCGTTTCGCTCACCCGCTGCTCCAGAAGACCGTTCGTCGTTCCAAGAAGTACAAGGCTCACGACGAAAACAATCAGTACAAGACCGGCGACGTCGTTTCCATCGAGGAATGCGCACCGATCTCCAAGGACAAGACCTGGACGGTCATTTCCGCCCAGTCCAAGTAACAGAATTTCGCTCAGGCCCTTGCGCTTGGGCGAAATATCTGTATGAAGCACGAGCTTGGAAGCAGGACGCTCGCGAACGGGCGTTCTTTTGCTTTATTGATGGCCGGCTGAGGCAACCCATTGTGGTTCCGAAGCCTAGGCATAATCAGACAAGACACTAGTCCATAAGCCGGGGTAGGGGGTCGATTGGCCCAACCATTCCGGTAACAACAAGAAGGCGACCTGACATGATTCAGATGCAAACAAACCTCGACGTGGCGGATAATTCCGGCGCACGTCGTGTCATGTGCATCAAGGTGCTGGGCGGCTCGAAGCGCAAGTATGCCTCGATCGGCGACGTTATCGTCGTTTCGATCAAGGAAGCTATTCCGCGCGGCCGTGTGAAGAAGGGTGACGTGATGAAGGCGGTTGTTGTTCGTACCGCCAAGGACATCCGTCGTCCGGATGGCAGCGTCATCCGCTTCGATACCAACGCAGCAGTCCTCATCGACAACAAGAAAGAGCCGATCGGCACCCGTATCTTCGGACCGGTTCCGCGCGAACTTCGCGCCAAGAACCACATGAAGATCATCTCGCTGGCTCCAGAAGTACTGTAAGGAGCGGAGCGATGCAGAAGATCCGTAAAGGCGACAAGGTTGTCGTATTGACCGGTAAGGACAAGGGCCGTACCGGCGAAGTCATTCAAGTGCTGCCGAAGGAAGACCGTGCGGTCGTTCGTGGCGTCAACGTCATCAAGCGCCATCAGCGCCAGACGCAGAACCAGGAAGCCGGCATCATCAGCAAGGAAGCCCCGCTTCACCTGTCCAACATTGCGATCGTCGACAAGGACGGCAAGCCGACCCGCGTCGGTTTCAAGGTTGTGGATGGCAAGAAGGTCCGTGTGGCCAAGACCTCGGGAGAAGTGATCGATGGCTGAGGCAAAGTACGAGCCGCGGCTCAAGAAGGAATATGTTGCTCGCATCCGTGCAGCCATGCAGGAGCAGTTCTCCTACGCTAACGAGATGCAGATCCCGAAGCTGGACAAGATCGTGATCAACATGGGTGTTGGCGAAGCGACGGCTGATTCGAAGAAGCCGACCGTTGCCGCTGCCGACCTGGCGGCCATCGCTGGCCAGAAGCCGGTCATCACCCGCGCACGTAACTCCATCGCTGGCTTCAAGGTCCGCGAAAACATGCCGATCGGCGCGAAGGTTACCCTGCGCGGCGCCCGCATGTACGAGTTCCTGGATCGTCTGGTCAACATCGCGCTTCCGCGCGTTCGCGACTTCCGCGGCCTGAACCCGAAGAGCTTTGACGGTCGTGGCAATTTTGCCATGGGCATCAAGGAGCACATTGTGTTCCCTGAGATCAACTACGACAAGGTTGATCAGATGTGGGGCATGGACATCATCGTTTGCACGACGGCGACGACCGACGACGAAGCACGGGCTCTTCTGAAAGAGTTCAACTTCCCGTTCCGTCAATAACCGTAACGACGAGCGTAGAAAAGGAACCCTGATATGGCGAAGACAAGCGCAGTTGAAAAGAACAAGCGCCGCCGCAATACGGTTGCCAACCAGGCCGCGAAGCGGGCTGCTCTCAAGGCAATCATCATGAACCAGTCTCTCTCGATCGAAGACCGGTTCAAGGCCACTCTGAAGCTGGCATCGCTCCCGCGCGATGGATCGAAGACCCGTATTCGCAACCGTTGCGAAGTGTCTGGCCGTCCGCGCGCCTACTACCGCAAACTGCGCATGTCGCGTATCGCGCTGCGTGAACTCGGCAATCTCGGCAAGGTGCCGGGCATCGTCAAGTCCAGCTGGTAAGGAGCAGATTAGATGTCTATGACTGATCCTTTGGGCGATATGCTCACCCGCATCCGCAATGGCGCTTCGCGCCGCAAGTCGTCGGTTTCGACGCCTGCGTCCAAGCTCCGTGCACGCGTTCTCGATGTGCTCCAGGCTGAAGGCTACATCCGTGGCTATTCCGTCGTCGATTTTGGCAACGGCAAGTCTGAGCTCAACATCGAACTCAAGTACTACGAAGGCGCTTCGGTGATCCGCGAGATCGGCCGTGTGTCCAAGCCGGGCCGCCGGGTTTATGTCTCGGTCAAGTCCATTCCGCAGGTCGCGAACGGTCTCGGCATCACCATCCTTTCGACCCCGAAGGGTGTGATGGCCGATCACCAGGCTCGCGAACAGAATGTTGGTGGCGAGGTTCTCTGCTCGGTCTTCTAGGATCGGACAGAGATATCTCCTTCGAAACAGACAGGTTTGAAAAATGTCTCGTATCGGTAAGAAGCCCGTTCAGGTACCTGCAGGGATCACGGCCACGGTTGATGGCCAAAAAGTGACTGCCAAGGGCCCCAAGGGCGAGCTGTTTTTCGTCGCTAACGACGAAATCGGTCTCAAGCTGGAAAACAATGCAATCGTCGTGACGCCGCTCAACGACTCCAAGGATGCTCGCGCAAAGTGGGGCATGTCCCGCACGATGATCGAGAACATCTTCAAGGGTGTTAAGGACGGCTACGAGCGCAAGCTCGAAATCAACGGCGTCGGCTACCGTGCCTCCATGCAGGGCAAGAACCTGCAGCTCGCGCTCGGCTTCAGCCACGACGTGGTTTATGAGCCGCCGCAGGGTATCTCGATCGCTGTGCCGAAGCCGACGGAAATCGTCGTCACCGGCATCAACAAGCAGCAGGTCGGCCAGGTTGCCGCTGAAATCCGCGAATATCGCGGCCCCGAGCCCTACAAGGGCAAGGGTGTGAAGTATGCCGAAGAGCGGATTGTCCGCAAAGAAGGCAAGAAGAAGTAAGGAACACGCGAAATGGCTAGCAGGAAAGAAGCACTTGCGCGTCGCGCCAACCGCGTGCGCCGCCAAATCAAGTCGGTGGCCAATGGCCGTCCGCGCCTGTCGGTTCATCGCTCGTCGAAGAACATCTACGCCCAGATCATCGATGACGTGGCTGGTAAGACCCTCGCGGCTGCCTCCACCCTCGACAAGGATCTGCGCGGTTCTCTGAAGACCGGTGCCGATATCGCAGCCGCAGCCCTCGTTGGCAAGCTCGTTGCAGAGCGCGCCTCCAAGGCCGGCGTGAAGGAAGTCGTGTTCGATCGCGGCGCTTTCATCTACCACGGCCGCATCAAGGCCCTGGCTGAAGCAGCCCGCGAAGGCGGCCTGACCTTCTAATCAGATTTCCGGCCGGTGATCCCTAGGATGCCGGCCGGATATTCACCGGACCGCAAATCTCCGTTAGGAGGTTGATGCGGTCTTCGTTTTGTTTGCCCGTTGCACCCGGAAAAGAAAAAGGAAGAGGACAATGGCACAGGAAAAGAGGGCTCCGCGGGAAGACCGTCAGAGCCGTGAAGAGCGCGATAGCGAATTCGTCGACAAGCTGGTCGCGATCAATCGCGTCGCCAAGGTTGTTAAGGGTGGCCGTCGCTTCGGCTTCGCCGCTCTCGTCGTCGTCGGCGACCAGAAGGGCCGCGTAGGCTTCGGCCATGGTAAGGCACGCGAAGTGCCGGAAGCCATCCGCAAGGCAACCGAAAGCGCCAAGCGCGACATGATCTTCGTACCGCTGCGCGACGGCCGTACGCTGCATCACGACGTCCATGGCCGTCATGGCGCCGGCAAGGTTCTGCTGCGCTCGGCCAAGGTCGGTACCGGTATCATCGCCGGCGGTCCGATGCGCGCCGTTTTCGAAACGCTCGGCGTTCATGACGTCGTTGCCAAGTCGACCGGTTCGTCGAACCCGTACAACATGGTTCGCGCCACGTTCGACGCCCTGAAGCACCAGGTTCACCCGAAGGACATCGCAGCTCAGCGCGGCATCAAGTATGCCACCCTGCAGGCTCGCCGCGCCGCTTCGGGCAACGCCTCCGAAGAATAAGGGAGTTTGACCTATGGCCAAGACGACCAAGAAGGCTGAAGCTAAGGCGACCGTTACGGTCGAGCAGATTGGCAGCCCGATCCGCCGTCCGGATGTTCAGCAGAAGACGCTGATCGGTCTCGGACTGAACAAGATGCACCGTCGCCGCACGCTGGAAGATACTCCGGCTGTTCGTGGCATGATCCGTGCTGTCCAGCATCTCGTTCGCGTTGTCGACGAGAAGTGAGCCGGAGGTAATTCGCTATGAAACTGAATGAAATCAAGGATAACGAAGGCTCGACCCACAGCCGCAAGCGCCTCGGCCGCGGCATCGGCTCCGGCTCCGGCAAGACCGGTGGCCGTGGTGTGAAGGGTCAGAAGTCCCGTTCGGGCGTTGCGATCAACGGCTTCGAAGGCGGTCAGATGCCCATCTACCGTCGTCTGCCGAAGCGCGGCTTCAACAACATCTTCGCATCCGACTACGTTGTCGTATCGCTGGCACGCATTCAGGCGGCCGTCGATGCCGGCAAGCTCGATGCCAAGAACACCGTTGATGCAGCAGCCCTCAAGGCAGCTGGCGTTATTCGCCGTGTCAAGGACGGCGTTCGTGTTCTCTCGGACGGCGAACTGAAGGCGAAGCTTGCTCTTGAAGTTGCAGGCGCTTCCAAGTCTGCAGTCGAGAAGATCGAAAAGGCTGGCGGTTCCGTCAAGCTGCTCGCTGCTGCCGCAGAATAATATTATCAATAATCGCCCGAAGTGACTTCACTTCGGGCGATTTTGCTCCCATATGTGAGCCTCACGAATCTGATCGATGCGGCACGTGTCTTTCCGATCGATAACGGGAACCAAGGGTGAGGCGCCCGATTGCAGCGCAATCCGTCCGAAGCCCGGCTTTTGAACAATTTACAGACTGATTCCGGACTCGGCCGACTATGCCGGAATTGGTGATGCGGAGATTTGCATGGCTTCTGCAGCGGAACAATTGGCGTCCAACCTCAATTTTTCGACCTTTGCCAAAGCCGAGGATCTCAAGAAGCGCCTGTGGTTTACGCTCGGCGCTCTCCTCGTCTACCGGCTCGGCACCCACATTCCGCTTCCTGGCCTCAATCCTGCCGCTTATGCCCAGGCTTTCCAGAATCAGTCGGGCGGCATTCTCGGCCTCTTCAACATGTTCTCGGGCGGCGCCGTGCAGCGCATGGCGATCTTCGCGCTCGGCATCATGCCTTATATTTCCGCCTCGATTATCGTTCAGCTGATGACGTCGGTCGTTCCTTCGCTCGAGAACCTGAAGAAGGAAGGCGAGCAGGGCCGCAAGATCATCAACCAGTACACCCGCTACGGCACGGTGCTGCTCGGCGCATTGCAGGCCTATGGTATTGCGATCGGCCTGGAGCATGGCAACGGCGTCGTTGTCGATCCCGGCTGGTTCTTCCGCATTTCCACCGTCATAACGCTGCTGGGCGGCACCATGTTCCTGATGTGGCTCGGTGAGCAGGTGACGTCGCGCGGTATCGGCAACGGCATCTCGCTGATCATCTTTGCCGGTATCGCTGCAGGTCTTCCGACCGCGCTCGCTGGCACTCTTGAACTCGGCCGCACCGGCGCGCTTTCCACGCCTCTTATTCTCGCCGTGCTGGTCGTCGCCATTCTGGTCATTGCGCTCATCGTCTTCGTCGAGCGCGCGCAGCGTCGCCTGCTGATCCAGTATCCGAAGCGCCAGGTTGGCACCCGCATGTTCCAGGGCGATACGTCGCACCTGCCGCTGAAGCTTAACACTTCGGGCGTTATCCCCGCGATATTCGCATCGTCGCTGCTGCTGCTACCGGCAACGGCTGCCGGTCTTGGTAACAATACGGCGCTGCCGACCTGGGTTACCTCCATCGTTGCAGCACTCGGCCACGGACAGCCCGTCTATATGGTGCTCTACGCTGCTCTGATCGCCTTCTTTGCCTTCTTTTACACCGCGCTGGTCTTCAATCCGAAGGACACGGCCGACAATCTGAAGAAGCATGGCGGCTTCATTCCGGGCATTCGTCCGGGCGAGCGCACTGCCGAATATATCGATTACGTGCTGACCCGCATCACGGTCATCGGCGCGATCTATCTTGTCTTCGTCTGCATCCTGCCCGAAATTCTCGTATCCCAGACAGGTATTCCCTTGTCTCTGGGTGGCACTTCGCTTCTGATCGTGGTTAGCGTAACGCTGGATACGGTGGCGCAGATTCAGGGTCACCTGATCGCACAGCAATATGAAGGCCTGATCAAGAAATCGAAGTTGCGTGGAGGAAAGAGGGGGCGATGAGACTCATACTTTTAGGGCCGCCGGGAGCAGGTAAGGGGACCCAGGCCCAGCGCATCGTGGAAAAGCATGGCATTCCGCAGCTTTCCACCGGCGACATGCTGCGCGCGGCCGTTCAGGCCGGCACGGAAGTCGGCAAGCGCGCCGACGCCTTGATGAAGGCTGGCAAGCTCGTTCCAGACGAGGTGGTCAACGCGATCGTTTCCGAGCGTATCGACCAGCCGGATTGCGCGAGGGGGTTCATCCTCGACGGTTTTCCCCGCACGCTGGTGCAGGCGGATGCAACCGAAAAGATGCTCAATGCGAAAGGCCTCGAGCTTTCCGTCGTTATCGAGCTCAAGGTCGATGATGCCGAACTGATTCGCCGCGTCTCAGGCCGCTATTCCTGCTCGAACTGCGGCAGCGTCTATCACGACACTGACAAGGTTCCTGCAAATGCGGGTGTCTGCGACAAATGCGGCTCGACGCATTTCAAGCGCCGCCCGGACGACAATGCCGAAACCATGGCGACTCGTCTTCAGGTCTACTACAAGGAGACCTCGCCGCTGATCGGTTACTACTATGCCAAGGGTAAGTTGCAGAGCATCGACGGCATGGCCGATATCGAGCATGTGACCGAGAGCATAGAGGCTATCCTGGCTAAGCTTTAGATAGCTTAAAATAAACTTGCCGGAGCGGTTGCTTTTTTGCGCTGATTCCGCTAAACACCGCGCCAACTCGCGACATGCTATGCGATCGGCGCGGATTTCCAACGGGAAGTCCGGGTACGGTCGTTTTGACATGTGGCGGACGCACATTGAACAAGCAGCTCCCGGGCTGCATAACAAGACCTTTGCCAAGGCAAAAGGAATGCAAGGAGAACAGGCGTGGCTCGTATCGCTGGCGTCAACATCCCGACTGCAAAGCGCGTAGTTATTGCGCTTCGTTACATTCACGGGATCGGACCGAAGTTTGCTCAGGAAATCTGCGAGAAGGTCGGTATTCCGGCCGAGCGTCGCGTCAACCAGTTGACGGATGCCGAAGTTCTGCAGATCCGCGAAACCATCGACCGTGACTATCAGGTCGAAGGTGATCTGCGTCGCGAAACCGCGATGAACATCAAGCGTCTCATGGACCTTGGTTCTTACCGTGGTCTGCGTCATCGCCGCGGCCTGCCGGTTCGCGGCCAGCGCACGCACACCAATGCCCGCACCCGCAAGGGCCCGGCAAAGGCGATCGCCGGTAAGAAGAAGTAATTTCCGGGCAACCGGATTTGGGAGGCTGGCGGTCCGCCGGCCTCTTTTGAGTTTGAAGCGGTGCTCCGTGGGCGCCGCTTCGGTGTAGCCGCTGGCATTACGGCGGTGCAGAGATCCAAGAAAGGACTAACATGGCCAAGGAAGCCGTACGCGTTCGTCGTCGCGAGCGTAAAAATATCACGTCGGGCGTCGCACACGTCAACTCGACCTTCAACAACACGATGATCACCATCACCGACGCACAGGGCAACGCGATTGCCTGGTCGTCCGCTGGTGCCAAGGGCTTCAAGGGTTCGCGCAAGTCGACCCCGTTCGCCGCCCAGATCGCTGCCGAAGACTGCGCCAAGAAGGCTCAGGAACATGGCATGAAGTCGCTCGAAGTTGAAGTTTGCGGTCCGGGCTCCGGTCGTGAATCCGCTCTGCGCGCGCTCCAGGCTGCTGGTTTCATGATCACGTCCATCCGCGACGTGACCCCGATCCCGCACAATGGTTGCCGCCCGCGCAAGAAGCGTCGCGTCTGATCATCGCCACTCACGACACCGGCCGGGGTAGATGCGCCCGGCTTGGTGTTACTCAAGCTCGGTTGCCACGATTGGATGGTGGCAACGAACGGAAGGCAAAAACATGATTCAGAAAAACTGGCAGGAACTGATCAAGCCCAACAAGGTCGAGTTCACCTCGAGCGGCCGTACGAAGGCAACGCTCGTGGCCGAACCGCTGGAGCGTGGCTTTGGTCTCACCCTCGGCAACGCGCTGCGTCGCGTTCTGCTGTCCTCTCTGCGCGGTGCCGCTGTAACGGCCGTGCAGATCGACGGCGTATTGCATGAGTTCTCCTCTATCCCGGGCGTCCGGGAAGACGTGACGGACATCGTGCTGAACATCAAGGAAATCGCCATCAAGATGGACGGCGATGACAGCAAGCGCATGGTCGTCCGCAAGCAGGGCCCAGGTGTCGTAACTGCTGGCGACATCCAGACGGTCGGCGATATCGAAATCCTCAACCCCGAGCATGTTATCTGCACGCTCGACGAGGGCGCCGAAATCCGCATGGAATTCACCGTCAACAA
Organism: Rhizobium sp. 11515TR; assembly: GCF_002277895.1. Taxonomy (NCBI): domain Bacteria; kingdom Pseudomonadati; phylum Pseudomonadota; class Alphaproteobacteria; order Hyphomicrobiales; family Rhizobiaceae; genus Rhizobium; species Rhizobium sp. 11515TR. The sequence goes on from NZ_CP022998.1 coordinate 2,227,445, forward strand.
TGGCAAGGGCTATGTGCCTGCCGAACGCAATCGTGCGGAAGACGCTCCGATCGGCCTCATCCCGGTCGATAGCCTCTATTCGCCGGTCAAGAAGGTGTCCTACAAGGTTGAAAATACCCGCGAAGGACAGGTTCTCGACTACGACAAGCTGAGCATGTCGATCGAAACCGACGGTTCGATCAGCGGTGAAGATGCCGTCGCTTTCGCGGCTCGCATCCTCCAGGATCAGCTTGGCGTGTTCGTCAACTTCGACGAGCCGCAGAAGGAAGCCGAAGAAGAAGCAGTCACCGAACTCGCTTTCAACCCGGCGCTCCTCAAGAAGGTGGACGAGCTGGAACTGTCCGTTCGCTCGGCAAATTGCCTGAAGAACGACAACATCGTCTACATCGGCGACCTCATTCAGAAGACCGAAGCAGAAATGCTCCGCACGCCGAATTTTGGTCGCAAGTCGCTGAACGAAATCAAGGAAGTTCTCGCTTCCATGGGCCTGCACCTCGGCATGGAAGTGCCGGCATGGCCGCCCGAGAACATCGAAGATCTCGCCAAGCGTTACGAAGACCAATACTAACCAACAAACTGCAGGCGAACGATGCCTGCAAGTGAAGGAGAATAGCCATGCGCCACGGTAAAGCCGGCCGCAAGCTGAATAGAACCGCTAGCCACCGTAAGGCGATGTTCGCCAACATGGCAGCTTCGCTCATCACCCATGAGCAGATCGTCACCACGCTCCCGAAGGCGAAGGAAATTCGTCCGATCGTCGAGAAGCTGGTAACCCTCGGCAAGCGCGGCGACCTGCACGCTCGTCGTCAGGCCATCTCGCAGATCCGCGACGCTGCTGTCGTTTCGAAGCTGTTCGATGCGATCGCAACCCGCTACGCCACCCGCAACGGCGGCTACCTGCGTATCATGAAAGCCGGCTTCCGCCAGGGCGACAATGCCGCTCTCGCAGTCGTCGAGTTCGTCGATCGCGACGTCAACGCCAAGGGCGCAGCCGACAAGGCTCGCGTTGCCGCTGAAGAAGAAGCCGCAGCCGCTTAAGGCTAAGTTTCGGATACAAGATCAAGGGCCGGATGAGCGATCATCCGGCTTTTGTCATTTGTGGAGTGGAGCGGCTTTTCAATCCCCCCGATTGCTTTGGAATATCGCAATCAGCCTTGCTGAGTCGCAGCCGGCTCAGGCGCATCACGGAATAGGGGCGTCGTAGGACATGCAGCGAAAATTGACGCGCGGGAGACTGCTTCTGTTCCTCGCGCTCTTGGTGACCATCGCCGCCAGTCTTGCGTTGCGGCGCTATGGTTATGCGCTCGATCTGCCTTTCGCGATCGTCAAATATGGCGGCTCGTTATTGTGGGGAGCGATGGTCTATTGGCTCTTGGCGGCAATCTTCGTGTCTTCAGGACATTTCAGGATTGCCGTGGCGGCGCTGCTCGTCGCGATCGCCGTAGAGTTTTTCAGGCTTTGGCACACGCCTGACCTTGATGCCTTTCGATTGACCGCCGCCGGAGCCCTGTTGCTGGGGAGAGTATTCTCGCTGTGGAATATCGTCGCCTATGCCGCCGGCATCGCGCTGACGTTGGCGATCGATTGCGCGCTGTCGAAGCCCAAACCGTTGTGAAGAGCCAAAACCGCCAGGGCAGGACTCATTCAGCCGCCACGGCCAGCCTGCGTGCGGGTTCGCTGCGATGAAGATGAACGGCAAGCGTGTCCCAGGGTGGCGCAATGGAAAGCTGCGCCAGAAGCCGACCGATCTCGCCCCTGTGGTAGCCTCCATGTGTGACGACATGGAGGAGCATCTCCCAGCGCGTCATGCAGCCCTTGTCGCCATCCGTGAAGTCGAACGGCACTGGAGTTGATAGAAGCTCCGAGTCGACGGTTTCGAGATAGGTCAGATACCATAGATCCGAAGCCGTCAGCGCCGCGCGAAGATCGGGCAGGGATGGCGTCTCCGGCGTATTGTCGTCCGCGTAGCCGTGCTCCCTTCCGGTGAGGTGCGCCGCGAATATGCGGCCGACGACCAGCGAGTGGTTCATCAGGCGTATGGAGAGATGACGTTCCCTGCCGTGGCGGGCGGGATCGAGGCGACCGACAGCGTCGAGCAATTCCTCGTTCGCCCAGGCCTGATAGCGGAACAGAGTTTGCAGCAATGATATTTCGCTCATGATGAAACACCTTTCGTCATTCCATGAAATGCGAGTAATCTGCTCACATTTTCATGGAGTGGGTGCCGCATGTCTACTCGCATTAAGAAACCGCGCTCGCCGATGCGAAAAGAGCCGAGCCAGGCGCGTTCGCGGGCAACGGTCGATGCGATTGTCGAATCGGGTGCTCGCGTTTTAGGGGAGCGCGGATGGGCCGGCTTCACGACCAATACTGTGGCGGCCGTCGCCGGTATCAGCATCGGCTCGCTTTATCAGTATTTCCCTGACAAGCTTTCCTTGGTCGAAGCCGTCAGGCGTCGTCATTTCGATGAGGTCCTTACGGTCATGCGCAAAACGATGGCCGGCGCACTGCCGTTGCTGCAGCGCGCGGAGGCGCTCGTGCAAGGCATGATCGACGCTCACAATGTAAACCCGGAGCTTCACAGGGTGCTGCTGGATGAGGCGCCGGGCCACGATGGTTCGAGGGTAGCGCACGATGCCTTCCTGGCCGAATATCACGCTCACTACAAAGCTTTCGTTGCCACGCATCGCAATGAGCGCGACGGCCCCTCCGACGATGTTCTTGCGCAGCTGCTATCCGGTGCGGTGGAAGGAGTGATCCACAGTGCAGCTCGAAAGCATGTGCTGGGCTCGCCGGAACTGAAGCGGGAGCTCGTCAGAATGATATGTTTCTATCTGAGCAACGGCGATCGATGAAAGACGGGCCGATCTGCACGCCTGCAATCTCGGCCTCTTTACTGTCTTGGTTATCGCTGAGCGCATAGCTGCATTTCCCATTTGGGATAGCGCTTTTGATGATAATAATTTGAATCCTAATTAGTTTAGTGCTAATAGATTCTCATGAACTCGTCAAACGCTCTACAACGCCTCTTCACCGCCAATCTACTGACCACCGGCCGCCAGTGGCGCCGGGTTGTCGATCTCGCGCTGAGCTCCCATGGCATATCTGAGGCTGTGGCCGCGCCGCTGCTATGGATCGGCCGCCTGGGGGGAGGCGTGCGGCAGGTGGTGCTCGCCACTTATGTCGGCATCGAAGGCCCGTCTCTGGTTCGGTTGATCGATCAGCTCGAAAGCATGGATCTTGTCATGCGCAAGGATGATCCCACGGATCGTCGCGCGAAAGGCCTGTGGCTGACACCGGAAGGCGAAAAGCTGGCCTCCCGCATGGAAGACGTCCTTGATGAGCTGCGTGGCAAGATCCTCGCCAATGTCGACCCTGCGGATATCGAAGCTGCGGTTCGCGTCCTGAAGGCTTTCGAGGAGTTTGAAGCATCCAGGGCCGCCGAACCGGAGCCGGAGAAGGTCTCATGAGCATTCCATCCTGGCGCGAGTGGTTATTTTCCGTCAAAGCCTTCATCGCTGCGATCATGGCGCTGTTCATCGCCTTGTCGCTCGATCTGCCGCGTCCCTATTGGGCGATGGCCGCTGTTTATGTGGTCGCCAATCCTCTAGCCGGCGCAACCAGCTCCAAGGGGCTTTACCGCGCGCTCGGCACGCTTATCGGTGCCACCGCATCGGTGATCCTCATCCCGCTCTTTGTCAACGCGCCGGAACTGCTTTCGATCGTTGTCGCGCTGTGGACCGGCACCTTGCTGTTCATCTCGATGCTCGACCGCACCTCGCGCAGCTACGTCTTCATGCTGGCTGGCTATACGTTGCCGCTGATCGCGCTGCCGACCGTCGGATCGCCCGAGACCATTTTCGATGTCGCACTTGCCCGCTCCGAGGAAATTCTCATCGGCATCGTCTGTGCGAGCGTGGTTAGCGCCGTCGTCTTTCCGAGCAGCGTCGGTACTGTCCTCGGCCAGCGCATAGGTTCCTGGCTGGATGATGCCGGCACCTGGGCCGACGAGATCCTGCGCGGCGAGGGCGCTTCGCCGGCAACTCCCTTGAAGCGGCAGAAGCTTGCCGCCGACGTTTCCGGCCTGGATCTCGTCATCAGCCAGTTGCGCTATGATGCCGGCAGCCGCGACATCGTCAGGCATTCGCGCGAGTTGCGCGGCCGCCTGCTGATGCTGCTGCCGCTCTTCTCCTCACTTGCCGACCGCCTGCACGCCTTGAAGGCTGGTGGCAAGCCGCTACCGCAGGAATTGGTCGTTGTTTTGAACGAGGTGGCCGATTGGCTGGGGCAGGGTGGTCGTGGCAAGGTCGATGAGACCGCTGAGACCTTGTCGCGGAAGATCGAGGAGTTGCAGCAGAACGACCTCGATATCGGCTGGGACGATCTCGTCCGATCGAGCGCTCTCGCCCGCCTCAAGGAAATTGTCGACTTATGGCAGGATTGCCTGACGCTGCGCGCCCAAATAGTCTCAGGACAGCAGGTCGGTACCTGGCGCCCCGCCTTCCGCTATCGCAATGTCGTCGGTCGCAGCAGGCACTATGATTACGCCCTGCTTGCTTTCTCGGCCGGTAGCGTCATCGCCGGAATTGCCGTCGCCTGCTTCTTCTGGATCTATTCCGGCTGGGCGGATGGTGCCGGCTTCATCGCCATGGTGGCCGTTGCCTGCTCGTTTTTCGCCGCGCTCGATCGTCCCGCTCCCTTCATCACCACCATGTTCATCTGGACTGCGGTGAGCCTGGTCATCGCCGGCATCTATATCTTCGGCGTGTTGCCGTCGATTTCCGGCTTCGAGATGCTGGTGCTGGTCTTTGCGCCGCCCTTCCTGGTGATGGGGCTGCTGATTACCCGCCCGCAAACCAATATGCTCGGCATGTTGCTGGCCGTGAACGACGCAAGTTTCATCGCTCTGCAGGATCGTTATACCGCCGATTTCGCCAGCTTCACCAACAGTGCGATCGCCGCTCTGGCCGGTGTTGGCTTCGCCTTAGTCTGGACTTTGCTTACCCGCCCATTCGGCTCCGAGCTTGCTGCCTGGCGGCTGGTGCGAGCCGGCTGGAGAGATCTGGCCGAAACTGCCGCCGGCATCCGCCGCACGGATCATGAACGCCTCTCAGGCCGCATCCTCGATCGCCTGGGCCAGCTCGTGCCCCGCCTTGCAGGCATCGAGGACCGAGAACTGAAGAAGGTCGATGGCTATGCCGATGTCCGTCTCGGTTTCAACGTGCTGATGCTGCAGAAAGAGCGTGGTCAACTGAAACCAGCTGCCGCTGCCTCGGTCAGCGAAGTGCTGATCGGCGTGTCGGATTTCTATCGTTCGCGGCTGAAGACAAAACGGGCCGTGGATCCGGCCGACGAACTGCGTGTATCGATCGACCATGGCCTCGAAGCCGTCGCGCAGGAAAAGCGAGATTCCGCTCGGGCGAGCCTTGATGCGCTCGTCGGTCTTCGCCGGGCGCTCTTCCCGCATGCCGAGCCGCCGGCGAGCTGGCGGCCACCGCTATCCGATACAACCCAACCTCTTCCCATTGCCGCCGAGTAATATCATGCCCGCAGAATTCGATCTTTATGGCGTCTATATCCCGCGCCTTCTCGTCCTCATGCTCCTGACGCTGTTTGTCGTCATCATCCTTCGACGCCTGCTCGCATGGATCGGCGTCTACACTCTGGTCTGGCATCGCGGTCTCTTCGATCTCGCGCTTTACGTCCTGCTGCTCGGCGCCGTCTCCTCAGTCTCTCGTTGGTACTTCACATGAACGCGTTAAAACTCATCGGCCGTGTGGCCGTTACACTCATTTTCGTTATTGCCGCCGTCTATGTCGGCCGTCACCTCTGGGGCCATTACATGGATGAACCGTGGACGCGCGATGCGCGCCTCAGGGCTGATGTCGTCGGCATCGCGCCTGACGTCTCCGGCCTGGTGAGCGAGGTCCTCGTCAAGGACAACCAGACCGTCAAGAAGGGTGATATCCTCTTCCGCGTTGATCGCGATCGCTTTGCCATCGCTCTCGAACAGGCGGATGCGGCCCTTGCCAGCAGCAAGGCGGCTCTCGAACAGGCTCAGCGCGAAAGCGCTCGGCAGGCGCGCCTTGGGGATGCCGCCTCCCTGCAGCAGAAGGAGCAGGCGCTGACCACCGTGCAGCAGGATGAAGCGGCTGTTCGCCAGGCGACTGCCAATCGCGAGCTCGCCCAGCTCAATCTCGACCGCTCCGAAGTTCGCGCCACCGTCAACGGCACGATCTCGAACCTCAGCCTGCGTCCGGGCGACTATGTTTCCGCCGGCACTGCCAAGGTGGCGCTGATCGACAGCGATTCCCTGCGTGTCGAAGGCTATTTCGAAGAAACCAAGCTGCCGCGCATCCAGATCGGCGACGAAGTTCATATCCACTTGATGGGTCAGGCCGAGAAACTGACCGGTCATGTCGAGAGCATCGCTTACGGCATCGAGGACCGCGAGCGCACCTCCGGCAGCCTGCTTGCCAACATCACGCCGACCTTCAGCTGGGTACGCCTGGCGCAGCGTGTGCCAGTGCGCATCGCGCTCGACAAGGTACCCGATGGCACGAAGCTCATCGCCGGCCTCACGGCGACCGTCGAAGTGCAGGAACAGGGCCAAGCCAAGATCGCCAGCGCTGCGGAATGACTTCGCTTGAAAGATAGAGCGGCCGTTCTCAGGCCGCTCTGGAACTAGAAGCCGTAGCCGGCTTGCGTGCTGCCCGTCGCCTTTCCATCATGATCGGCCGGTAGGATCTGTAGAGGATCATGGCGATCAGCAGGCCGATATAGATGAACTGCTCCACGGATAGCACCTTAGTCGATAGCGCGAAGTGCAGGGCACCACAGGCGGCGATGATATAGACGAGGCGATGCAGCCAGATCCATTTCTTGCCGAGACGCTTGATCGAGAAATTGTTCGACGTCACGGCCAAAGCCAGCAGCATGACAAGTCCTGCCATGCCGAACATGATGAAGGGCCGCTTCAGCACATCATCGACGACGGCCTGTACGTCCAGCGCCTGGTCTAGGACCATATAGACCGTCAGATGCATCAGCGCGTAATAGAAGCAAAGCAGGCCGAGCGCGCGGCGATAGCGCAGATAGTTCCAGCCAAAGAGATCGCGAAGCGGCGTGACCGCAAGCGTCAAAAGCAGAAAGCGGATCGCCCATAGCCCCAAGAATAGCTCGAACGTCTTGACGGCATCGGCGCCGAGCTGATCCGTCGCCCCGAGATAGAATTCCCAGGCGGCCGGTAAAAGCCCGACAGCGTAGAGCGCCCAGACGGAGGCGGGCTGCCAGCGCTTGGGAAGAGCGAAGGAGAAAGCCATCAGAAATTCACCTTGAGGTCCATGCCGCTATAGAGACTGGCGACCTGATCGGCGTAGCCGTTGAAGGGCAGGGTGGGGTGGCGGTTGGAGCCGAAAAAGCCGCCTTCGCCGATGCGCCGTTCGGTCGCCTGGCTCCAGCGCGGATGATCGACGGCCGGATTGACGTTGGCATAGAAGCCATATTCCTGGCTGTTGGTCGCCTGCCATGTGTTCAGCGGCTGCTTGTCGGTGAGCGTGATGCGGACGATCGACTTGATGCCCTTGAAGCCATATTTCCAGGGCACGACGAGCCGGATCGGCGCGCCGTTCTGGTTCGGCAGGGTTTCACCATAAAGGCCGACGGCAAGCAGCGTCAGCGGATTGCGCGCCTCATCCAGGCGCAGGCCCTCGACATAGGGCCAGTTCAGCGATTGCAGCAGGCCCGACTGCCCTGGCATTTCTTCCGGCCGCACCACGGTCTCGAAGGCCACATATTTGGCGCTCCCCTGCGGCTCCACCTTGTCGAGCAGGGCAGAGAGCTGGAAACCATCCCACGGAATGACCATCGACCAGGCTTCGACGCAGCGCATGCGATAGACCCGCTCTTCGGGCGGAAACTCCTTGGTCAGCGCATCGACATCGAACGTGCCGGGCTTGTTGACCATGCCGTCGACCTTGATTGTCCAGGGACGTGGCTTGAACTTGCCCGACAGGCTGGCCGGATCAGCCTTGTCGAGGCCGAATTCGTAGAAATTATTGTAGGTGGTGACGTCCTTGATCGGCGTCAGCTTCTCATTGACCGTATAATTGCTCTTGGTCGCCGTCAGCGCTTCAGCGAAGGCCACCTTGCCGCCGATAGCCGCCATGCCGATGCCGGCCGCTGCGGCCGTCAAGAAGTCGCGGCGCTTCAGATAGATCGAGCGGGGCGTGATCTCGGAGGATGCGATTTTCGGCGGGCGATAGGCGGCCATGAAACAATTCCTTTATGCGATAGCTGCTTCGATATGAGCGATACGCAACGGACACGGGTTTTGTTACACTCTTAGGCAGGCATTTCTTTGGAAGTGAAAGCAACTTTTTGTGTGCGCTTGCGATCGGGCCGTTTCGTTCCCAACTTTGGTCAAGCGACTTGTTTGCTTGGACGCGGCCCCTTGCCCGGCAGCGTACCGGATTCGCTCGAGTTGATAGTGACAGTACTGCACGATTGGATTAGGACAATTCCAAAAAGCGGAGTTGCCGGCGCTTTTTGGCCTGAAATCCTTGGCCGATGCCCGACGCCGCACAATTTCCAGGATGACGAGGAAGACACCATGCCAGCTTATCGTTCCAGAACAACCACCCACGGCCGCAACATGGCCGGCGCGCGCGGCCTTTGGCGTGCGACGGGTATGAAGGACAGCGATTTCGGCAAGCCTATCATTGCGGTGGTCAACTCCTTCACCCAGTTCGTGCCCGGCCACGTCCACCTCAAGGATCTCGGCCAGCTGGTCGCGCGCGAGATCGAAGCGGCCGGCGGTGTTGCGAAGGAATTCAATACCATCGCCGTCGACGACGGCATCGCCATGGGTCATGACGGCATGCTCTATTCGCTGCCCTCGCGCGAGCTGATCGCCGACAGCGTCGAATACATGGTCAACGCCCATTGCGCCGACGCCATGGTCTGCATCTCCAACTGCGACAAGATCACCCCCGGCATGCTGATGGCCTCGTTGCGCCTGAACATTCCAACTGTTTTCGTGTCCGGCGGTCCGATGGAGGCCGGCAAGGTCGTCCTACACGGCAAGAAGCATGCGCTCGATCTCGTCGACGCCATGGTTGCCGCCGCCGACGACAAGATCAGCGATGAGGATGTCCAGGTCATCGAGCGCTCCGCCTGTCCGACCTGCGGCTCGTGCTCGGGCATGTTCACGGCCAATTCCATGAACTGCCTGACCGAAGCGCTCGGCCTGTCGCTGCCGGGCAACGGCTCGACGCTTGCCACCCACGCCGACCGCAAGCGCCTCTTCGTCGAAGCCGGCCACCTGATCGTCGATCTTGCCCGCCGCTATTACGAGCAGGAGGATGCGTCGATCCTGCCGCGTTCGGTCGCTTCCAAACAGGCTTTCGAGAATGCCATGGCGCTTGATATCGCCATGGGTGGCTCGACCAACACGGTTTTGCACATTCTGGCCGCCGCGCATGAAGGCGAAGTCGATTTCACAATGGCCGACATCGATGCGCTCTCGCGCCGCGTACCGTGCCTCTCCAAGGTTGCACCGGCAAAGAACGACGTTCACATGGAAGACGTGCATCGCGCCGGCGGCATCATGTCGATCCTCGGCGAGCTCGATAAGGGCGGTCTCATCAACCGCGATTGCCCGACGGTGCATTCCGAAACGATCGGCGATGCCATCGATCGCTGGGACATCACCCGCACCAACAGCGAGACGGTGCGCGAATTCTTCCGCGCGGCTCCTGGCGGCATTCCGACCCAGGTTGCCTTCAGCCAGAACGCCCGATGGGAGGAGCTCGACACCGATCGCGAGAAGGGCGTCATCCGTTCCGTCGAGCATCCCTTCTCCAAGGATGGCGGTCTGGCCGTCCTCAAGGGCAATCTGGCGCTCGATGGCTGCATCGTGAAGACGGCCGGCGTCGATGAATCGATCCTGAAGTTCTCCGGCCCGGCCAAGGTCTTCGAAAGCCAAGACGCAGCCGTCAAAGGCATCCTCAACAACGAGATCAAGGCCGGCGACGTTGTCGTCATCCGCTACGAAGGCCCGAAGGGCGGCCCCGGCATGCAGGAAATGCTCTATCCGACGAGCTATCTGAAGTCGAAGGGCCTCGGCAAGGCCTGCGCGCTGATCACCGATGGCCGCTTCTCCGGCGGCACCTCGGGCCTGTCGATCGGGCACGTATCGCCCGAAGCGGCCAATGGCGGCACGATCGGCTTGGTGCGCGAAGGCGACATGATCGATATCGACATCCCGAACCGTATCATCAGCCTGCGTGTCGATGACAAGGAACTTGCCGCTCGCCGTGAAGCCCAGAATGCCAAGGGCTGGCATCCGGCGGAAGTGCGCAAGCGTAACGTCACCACGGCCTTGAAGGCTTATGCCGCTTTCGCAACCAGTGCTGACCGCGGCGCTGTTCGCGATCTGGGTGGAAAGTAACTAGACACCTTCACCCCGTAAAACGGGGAGAAGGTGGACTCGAACGGACGAGCGGAGCTCGGCCGCGAGAGGACGGATGAGGGGCTTCTCGAATTCCATCGCGATGGTACAGCTTGCCTGTTCCTGCGGTAGCCCCTCACCCTAACCCTCTCCCCGCAGGCGGGGAGAGGGTACTTATTCGGCGAAAGCCGTTAAGCCATTCAAACCAAGCTCTTACAGCGGCCGATTGATCTGCTTGTAGGCGTCATTCAGCTCTTTCTGACGTTCCTGATACGAAGAGGTCAGGCACGCCACATCCGCTCCGCAAGCCTGCCGCTTCTTCAGCCATTCGGTCTGCTGGTCCTGCATCGTGCCACGCGCACCCATGGCAAGCAGCCCCGAAAGCAGATCGAAGGTCGTCACCATTCTCACGTCGGCATCGTTGAGAGCCCTCACATCGCAGATCGTCTTCTCGTCCGGCTTCAGGTTCTGCGCCTCGCAATCGAAGCTGGCGGCGTGTGAGGCACCGGCCATTCCCAGCGAGGCGAGGAAAGTGGCAGCGGCAAGATGATTCAATCGCATGTCTGGTTCCCTTTTGACGATTTCCAACGCGAAATGCATGACAGCATGTTTTTGTTCATCGAGCCTGTTTTTTATCGTCGCCAACTTCCATTTATGCTTCATGGTTCCGCCCTCTTTTCTTTCTAGCGTCGGGCGCTACAACGTTGTTTAAAGAGCATTAAAAAGGGAAATTTCCATGCATGTCCTCCTGAAGCGCACTGCCGTTTCGATGATTGCCCTCGTCATGGCGATGCCGCTTTCCGCTGAGGCTCAAACGGCAAAGACGCTGCCGCAAAGCCAGACGCAGATGCAGCTTTCCTTCGCTCCGCTGGTCAAGCAGACCTCTGGCGCCGTGGTGAATGTCTATGCCGAGCGTGTTGTGCAGCGTCAGTCGCCTTTCGCCGGCGATCCCTTCTTCGAGCAGTTTTTCGGCCAGCGCATGCCGAATCGCACCGAGAAGCAATCATCGCTGGGTTCCGGCGTGATCGTGGAGGCGAATGGCACTGTCATCACCAACAACCACGTCGTCGACGGCGCTGACGACATCAAGATCGCGCTTTCGGACGGCCGCGAATTTCCCTGCAAGGTCGTTCTGAAAGACGATCGCGTCGATCTCGCAGTCTTGAAGATCCAGTCGAAGAACGAGAGCTTCCCGGTTCTGCCGCTCGGTAATTCCGACGGCATTGAGGTCGGCGATCTCGTGCTTGCGATCGGCAATCCCTTCGGCGTCGGGCAGACGGTAACGAGCGGCATCGTCTCGGCGCTCGCCCGCAACCAGGTCAAGAACGAGGTCGGTTTCTTCATCCAGACCGATGCTTCGATCAACCCCGGCAATTCGGGCGGCGCGCTCGTCAACATGACTGGCGAGCTGATCGGGCTGAATACGGCGATCTTCTCTCAGGGCGGCGGCTCCAATGGTATTGGCTTTGCGATCCCGGCCAATCTGGTCAAAGTCTTCCTCGCCGCTGCCGATCGTGGCGACAAGGCCTTCGAGCGCCCGTATATCGGCGCCTCCTTCGAGCCGGTGACATCCGATGTCGCCGAAGCACTCGGCCTCGACAAGGTACGCGGTGCATTGGTGACGAAGGTGGTCGATGGCGGACCTGCAGCCAAGGCCGGCCTCAAGCCTGGCGAGGTGATTACGGCGCTGAACAACATCTCCATCGAACATCCCGATGCGCTCGGCTATCGTCTGACAACGGCCGGTCTCGGTGCGACGGTGGCATTGACGGTGCTCGACAATGGGAAGGAGCATCAGGCCACGATGACGCTCGCCGCCGCGCCCGAATCCACGCCGCGTGACGAGCGGGTGATCGAGGGCAACAATCCCTTCTCCGGCGCGACCGTTGCCAATCTTTCGCCGCGGGTTGCCGATGACCTGCATATGCCGCCGGATTCTTCAGGTGTCGTCATCGAAAGCCTGAAGCCGAATTCGCCGGCCGACCGGCTTGGATTTGCCGCCCGCGATATCGTCATTTCCATCAACGGGGTGGCGATCAACACGACGGAAATCCTTCAGAAGACCGTCACCTCAAACCCTAGTTTCTGGCGTGTCGAGATCGAGCGCGACGGCCAGCGTATCAGGCAGTTCTTCCGATGAGTGATGACCTGTTTGCACCGCGGATACCGGAAGAAGTCGCCAACAAGCGGCCTCTGGCCGATCGTTTGCGGCCGCAAACATTGGCTGAAGTCACCGGTCAGGAACATTTGACCGGTGAGGACGGCGTGCTGCGCCGGATGATCGAGGCGGGTTCACTGGGATCGATGATCTTCTGGGGACCGCCCGGAACCGGCAAGACGACGGTTGCAAGGCTTCTTTCGGGCGAGGCGGGGCTCGCCTTTGAGCAGATTTCAGCAATCTTCTCCGGCGTCGCCGATCTGAAGAAAGTGTTCGAGGCGGCACGTCTGCGCCGCATGGATGGCCGCCAGACCCTGCTATTCGTCGACGAGATTCATCGCTTCAATCGCGCCCAGCAGGATAGCTTCCTGCCTGTGATGGAAGACGGCACCGTCATTCTTGTCGGGGCGACGACGGAGAATCCCTCTTTCGAACTCAACGCCGCTCTTCTCTCCCGCGCCCGTGTCCTGACCTTCCATTCGCATGATGAGGAGAGCCTCGAAGAACTGCTGCGCCGCGCCGAAACGGTGGAAGGCAAGCCGCTGCCGCTGACGGAGGATGCTCGCGCCAGCCTGATCCGCATGGCCGACGGCGATGGCCGTTCGGTGCTGACGCTGGCCGAAGAGGTCTGGCGTGCCGCGCGCAAGGACGAGCTTTTCGATCCTGACATGCTGGTCAAGATCGTCCAGCGCCGCGCGCCCGTCTATGACAAGGCGCAGGATGGGCACTACAATTTGATATCGGCGCTGCATAAGTCGGTTCGTGGCTCCGATCCGGATGCCGCGCTCTATTATCTCGCCCGCATGTTCGATGCCGGCGAAGATCCTCTGTATCTAGGGCGTCGGCTGGTGCGCATGGCGGTGGAGGATATCGGCCTTGCCGATCCGCAGGCTCTCGTCATCTGCAATGCCGCAAAGGACGCCTATGATTATCTGGGGTCGCCGGAAGGTGAATTGGCGCTGGCGCAGGCCTGCGTCTATCTCGCGACCGCACCGAAATCCAATGCCGTCTACACGGCCTTCAAGGCTGCGACCCAGGCCGCCAAGCAGAACGGTTCGCTTCTGCCGCCCAAGCATATCCTCAATGCACCGACCAAGCTGATGCGGACCGAAGGCTACGGCGACGGTTATCGCTACGATCATGATGAGCCGGATGCCTTTTCAGGCCAGAATTACTTTCCGGAGAAGATGGGTCGCCAGACCTTCTATGATCCGCCGGAGCGCGGTTTCGAGCGGGAAATTCGTAAAAGGCTGGATTGGTGGTCGAAGCTGCGCAAGGAGCGTGGCGAGAGCTAGTCCATATATATCACCTGGCGGTGACGGATTGCCGCTATGCTTTTTGCATGCGTGGAACGGTTACCCTGTCTACCATTTTGACGCTCGATTCCGCCAGGCTCTTATGACCTTCCATATCGACCACCAGATGCCAATGGCCGGCCTCCGGAATGACCAGCCGTATCGGCGATTTCTTGGCAACACCGCCGAGAAACTGGTGCTTCAGCGTTTCGGTGAAGCGCTCGAAATTCGAGCTATTCATCAGCCTGACATTGGCAATGGCGGAGAGGGTGATTTCGATCACCGTTCCGGCGTGCTGCTCTTTGAGGTCGTAGTGGCTGTAGCGGAAGGCAGGCTTCGACATGGCTTTCTGTTCTTTAGATATCTGGCCGGAAGCGTACCTTAAGGCGGTTAAGGAAGAGTTCGGCGGGATATTGTCGAAGCCTGCCAACGGCAAATTCAGTGCAGATTGGACGAGGCGGGGGCAAAGCCATCGAGGTCGAGGGTGGTACCTTCCGGTGCCAGGCAAATGTCGGCCGGATTGTGATTGCATTCTTCAGCAGCGAAGTGCAGGGCGGCGGCTTCATTTCGGAACAGGCCGCCAACGAGGCCTTGCCGGTCCTGAACGATCCAGCTGCCGCGGCGGTCACGGCCGATGATGAAGCGCGCCGGCGCCGGAGCGAGCGGGCTGTGAGCCGAGCGGCGGGGAAGATGCTGTGCGTTTGCCATTGTTATTTCCTCTTGGATCTCTTCGATTTCACTCAGTGTCCGGTCAGATACAGCGCCATTTGCAGAACGGCAGCGATCAGGATGACAAGTCCGAGGCGCGGAGCAACGGAGCGAATTCCGTCCAGCAATGAGTCCGAAGAGAAGGGCCGCTCGTTGCGCGCAAACGCGGCGGCACGAGAGCGTTGGAGAGGGTCGGCGGATAGCCCGGCATGCGTATGGCGTGACATCATAGTTCCTTTCAGTGTCACCAGCACCATGGGTCCGATAAGACCATTTCCGGTGCTACGCTGTTGAATCTAAGGGGGATCTGCTAGGTTTTCCATTCGCCTGAAATGGCAAAAATATAAAAATCTCATAGAGATGAAGCGATTTCACAATCCAAGGCGATAGGCATGGCGCGAGGCAAACCGGCCGCTGCCGTCGAGTTGAAACGGGGCAATTGCCGCCTGGATGGCCGCGGCCGTCTCTGTCCCGATGCCGACCAATGGCAGGCGAACCTCCCCCTCGATATCTCTCACCAGTGACAGGGCATGCTTGACCGTCGCCGGTTCGCTTTCGCGGGCGAGCGCGCCGAACAAAGGCTGTAATCGCGCGTCGATGGATTGTGCCGCGCCGACATTGCCGCAAGCGGCCGAATGCTGCATCGATTGAAAGAGCCGCGGAACGATATTGGCAGCTCCCGAGAAGCAGCCATGACCGCCCGCGGCCGTGAAGCCGATTGCGCTGGCGTCGTTCGAGGTAAACAGGCCGAACCGCTCCGGCAGAAGGGGCCGCCAGACGTCGACGCGTGAGATGTCGCGACCGCCGTCGGCGATCCCGATAATCCCTCGAATTTCAGCAAGCCGCGCGACTGTTGCCGGAGCGAGATCGACGCCTGTATGCGCTGGCTGGTTATGAATGATGATGGGCAGTTCGGTCTGCGCCGCCAGCTGCTCGAAATGGTGGACGATCCCTTTTTGCGTCGGCTTGGAATAATAGGGCACCGTTACCAAGGCTGCATCCGCGCCAAGGCGCTGTGCCTGTATCGTTTCCTCCTGGGTCGTCCTCGTGTCGTTGGTTCCGGTCGCGACGATGACGGGCACCTTGTCTTCCGAAAGCTCGATGCAGATTTCGATGGCGCGAATGCGCTCGGCCTCTGTCAGCGTCGGGCCTTCGCCAATCAGCGAACAGACGAGAAGCCCATCGATCCCGCTTAGCAACTGCCACTCGATATGGGCCATCATGTCGACGCCATCGAAAACGCCGTCGCGGAAAGGCGTGACAAGGGCGGTGATCGCACCGCCGATGCGCCTTCGAAAAGTCGGTCTACTCATGTCTGTGAAATCTCAGAGGTAATGCAGCACGATGAAGAGCTCGAGGGCGCCGAGCAGCAGCCCGAAGGCGAACATCGCCTGAAAGGTGCGCTTTTCCTGGACCTGGCGCGAATGAAGCGGGCGCTTGCGTGATCTTTTCGCTGTTGCTGCCCGTGCTGCAACGCGATGATGCTTCTCATCGCTGTTATGAACGAGGACGCGGATGGATTCCGTAAGATTGGGGGCGTGCGTGTCGAGCATGGGGGTCTATCTCCATATTCCACCGCAAGCGTAACGCCGGCCCCCATAGGAAATCCATTCGGAGTCAAAGACGAAGACGTAAGTGAAATATAAAGAACCGACATGTCCGGAGATCCTCCGGAAACTGGCACGGGGGACCGCTGCCGGAGGATTGAAAAACTATTTGGCGTAGTCGGCCGCCGCTTACTCGGCGCCCTGCTGGTTCTTGCGGTCGAGCTGCGTCACCAGCGCCAGAATGGTCGCCGAGACCGGCGTCGGTATATTCGCGAGCTTTCCGAGCGAGACGACGACGCCCACGAGAGGCGTGATTTCCAGCGCCTTGCCGGCAAGCAGATCCTGCAGCATCGAGGTGCGCACAGGTCCGATCTGACGGGAACGCTCAAGACGTTCCTCCACGGACATGGCGATGTGCGATCCCAAAGCCTCGGCAACGGCTTTTACCTCGCTCATTACCTGGCCGACTATAGTCGCAAGCGCGGGATCGTCCATGATATCGGACATCAAACCCCGCGTGAGCGCACTGATCGGATTGAAAGCGGCATTGCCCATGAGCTTGCTCCAGATATCGTCGCGGATGCGCGAGGAAATCGAAACATTGACCCCGGCCTGCTGCAGCAGCGCTGCGATAGCTTCGATATCGCCCATCGTCTCGCCGGAAGGTTCGCCAAGGATGAAATGTCCGTTATTGGCGAGTTTGACCTCGCCGGGTGCGACGACTTCCGCTCCCTGATAGGCAACGCAGCCGATGATGCGCTCCGGCCCGATCAGGCGCCAGAGATCGCCGTTCGGATCGAGCTCTTCCATCTGGTATTCGGCATGGCCGCTCTGACGGTCCCGATGGAAATACCACCATGGAACGCCGTTGAGGATCATGACGACGCGGGTGCCCGAATGCAGCAGTTTTGCAATGCCGGGGACAGCTGCGGCAAGCTGATGTCCTTTGAGGCCGGTGATGACGAGATCCTGCGGCGGAAGTTCGCCAGCATCGGTCGTCGCGGTCACCTGCGCGACGAGGGGACTATCCACATCGGCTTCCCAGAGGCTTATGCCGCCAGCGCGAATGGCCTCCAGATGAGCTCCGCGAGCCACGACGGAAATCTTCGTCTGCGCTTCTTTGGCGGAGGCGAGCTTGGCCGCGATCGCACCGCCGAGTGCGCCGGCGCCGTAGACACAGATGTTCTTGAAGGGAGAGGGCGTCATGATTTGATGCTCCGAAAGAAGTCGCATGCTCTGCCAAGATATGGCGAGCCCGTGATTTGGCGAGTGGTTTATCAGATTGTCAGCAATTGGAATTGAAAATCGCCAAACCTTCCGACACACTATAGGCTTATCGAAATTTCACCATACTCGTCTAAGCGCGAATGGGGTTAACAGGTAAAGGAAATACCTTCTCAGCCGTCGCTGCTTCACCCGGTTTTTGTGAACAGATTATGTTTTCACTACATACATTTGGCGGCTTGAAGCTTTTGGACGGCGATGGTCACGAGGTCGCCTTTCCCGAAAAGGGCCTGTTGATCCTGGTCTATCTGATGCTGGAGCCAACCTCGCGCGCGTCGCGCAGCGCGATCGCCCGGTTTTTGTGGGGAGACGACAATGGCAGTGCGCAGGTCAATCTGCGCAAGCTGGTTTCGCGTGCCAGGGTTCGTCAGGAAGCACTCGGGAGGTCATTTCTGCGTTTCAGCGAGACAGCCGTCGAACTCGACGCGCCTCCAACCACCTCCGATCTCTGGTTTGCGCGCACGGACGATGGCGGACCGATCTTTGCAAGATTGCAATCGCTGGCGAGGACGCTCGCGGCGGAATTCCTGCAGGGTATAGATTGCCAGAGCGCGGTGTTCTTTCATTGGCGGGAGGCGCAAAGTGGCAGGCACTTGTCGGCACTGAAGGCGGCGCTGAAGGCCGCTGCTGCCGAAGCCAATGGGATGGCGGATGTCGCTCTGCTGAGAGAGGCGGCACTTCTGGTCTTTGGTATAGATCCCGAAGATCGCGATATTCATCGCATCCTGTTGCGGATATTCGATGCGGAAGGTGAGGTGGAGCACTTCAGGCAGATTTTTGCGCAGCGTGCCGCGCTGCTGGCCTCATGGTCTGCGCAGCGGGAACACGCTTCGGAAATTCGAGCCGGGGATGCCCATCATGAACGGATTTCAACTGCGCGAGCGCGGGTGAAAATACCCCTCCTGCTCCTGCCTTCCACGGAGGGGCAAGGGAAAGATTATGATGCCTCATCCCTCGTGAACGATATCACAATCGGTTTCTGCGCGCTTGACAGTCTTCAGATTGCGGATCGTTACACGGCGGTCCGGGTTGGCAGGGCTGGGGAACGTGCCGTTGCAACTTTCGACCAATGGGATCGCTCCTACCTTCTCGAGATGCGGCTTAGCCTGCGCGACAACGGACCGCTGCTGTTTTCGCAACTGGTCGACGCCGCAAGCGATGAAATCATCTGGGCAGAGCGCATCAGCCTCGGACAATCCTCGCCCGAAGAGCGGAGACAGGCGGTCGCACGTCACATCGTGCTATCGCTTGCAGGGCAGATCGAACGGCGGGAGATGATGAGGTCGCATTTCGAGGAAAATCCAGCGGCCTATCAGCGCTATCTCGCCGGCAAGCGTTACATTGAGCGCCTCTCCGTACCCGATCTGCAGAGGGCGCGTGGGGAGCTTGAGATGGCGCTGCGCACTGGCGGCCACTTCGCGCCTGCCTTGAGCTCTATGGCCCGCACCTATTCCAAGGAATGGGTACTGACCTTCGGTGGCGATGCGGCCTTGCTGGACGAGGCGGAAAGCTATGCGATGCAGGCCATAGCAGCGCGGCGCGATATCGCCGACGGCTATCGCGAGCTTGGCATGACGAAGGTCTTCCGGAAGGCGAGTGAGGAGAGCATTGAGGCCTTGAAACTGGCCGAAGCCCTTAATCCGGGCCATGCCGGCATCATTGCCGACCATGCCGAAGCTTTGCTTCACGCGTCCCGGCCGGATCTCGCGCTGACGAAGATTGAAAGCGCTATCGCGCTCAATCCGGTAAGCCCCGATACCTATCTTTGGACTGCTTCCGTGGCGAGCTACACGCTCGGTCGCTTCGAAGCTGCGCTCGATTATATCGGCCGAATGGCGAATGCACGCCTGGCGGACAGGATTTCCGCCGCGAGCTGGGCGATGCTCGGGCATGAGGAAAAGGCAGGCTTTTTTGTTCGGCGCGTCCAAAGAACCAACCCGGATTTCGATGTCGATCGGTGGCTTTCCGTCGTGCCGTTCAAGGAGCAATGGCAGCGTGACATCTATCGGGAAGGGCTGCGACGGGCAGGTTTCTGGAAGGCAATGCCGAACGTGACCATGGCATAGCAGCTGTCCACCATCAGGTGGAAGTGTCGCCCTCGCTCACATCAGTGTTTTCCGATCGACACGGGCTCGGGCTAGTCTTTACCACAATCGCATCCTAACCTCTGCCATATCGCTCTGGACCGTGGACAACCAGTGCGGTATCGATTTCTCAATTGTCCTTTCTAAGTTGATGAATTCGCCGGGGAAGATCGTTGCGTTTCGAAGCCCTCAACCGTCTCTGGGATAGTGTTCGGGAGACCAGCCATGATTTCCGCGCCTCGACGGATGTGTTTCCCGTCGTCGATATCGAAAAGCTGGGCACGACCCTCGACCTGAAGGAAAAGGGTTCCGCTGCCGGGCGTCAGAACCGGCCGCCGCCGGATGCGCAATCGCATGACGAGACGGAGCAGCGTATCGTCGCCTGGGTCGAGGCGGAAAAGAAAAGCTCTTACCAGATCCTTGAAGATCAGTTCCAGACCTTCGATAGCCGCTTACGCAACCTCGATTTCGAAGGACAATTCGGGTTGATCCGCCAGGCAAACGCTTCCAGTGTCTCCGATTTCAAGGCGGAGGTGGCAAGCGGCGTCGACGAGCTGCATGGCCTGCGCCGCAATCTGAAAACCGCCGAGGATGAAATGGCGGGCTTCAAGGCCAGGCATAAGCTGCAGCGCGCCGCGAAGGTTTCCAGCCGGGCGGCGTGGGGCTTCAAAGTCTCGTTGATCGTCTTCCTTGTGCTCATCGAGATGGTGATGAACGGCAGTTTTCTCGCCAAAGGAAGCGAGCAGGGTCTCGTCGGTGGGGTAACCGAGGCGGCCGCTTTCGCCTTCCTGAATATCGGCATGGCGCTGATTTTTTCTTTCTTCTGCGTCCGTTTTCTGGTGCATCGCTCCTTTGCGCTGAAGCTGCTGGGTTTGCTGGGACTTATCGCCTATATCGCCGTTGCCCTCGGGATCAACATTGCGCTGGCGCATTATCGCGAGGTCTCCGCGACGATTCTGAGCGGAGCCGGCGCCGAGGTGATCCAGCGGCTTAAGACCGCGCCGCTCGGGTTGCAGGAGCTGAACTCCTGGATGCTCTTTGCCATCGGTCTGATGTTCTCGCTCGTCGCCTTCATCGACGGCTGCTATTTGACCGATCCCTATCCGGGCTTTGCCGGTGTGCAGAAGCGTCTCGATGCGGCGAGGGACCATTACATCGACCGCAAGCTCGATCTCATCGAAGACCTTCGCGAGATCCGCGACGAGCACAACAGCAAGATCGAGGAGATCATCCGCGACCTCTCGCTGCGCCGGCAGGAAACGGCTGCCATCATCGCGCATCGCGCTAGGACCGCGGGTCTCTTTGCCGAACACCAGAACCATCTCGAGCGTGCCGCCAATGTGCTGCTCACCTCCTACCGCGACGCCAACCGGGCCGCGCGCACCGAGCCAGAACCATCCTATTTCAAGGCTGCCTATAAGATGGAGCGTTTGACGCCCGTTATTCGCACGGAAGAGGAATGGGACGACAAGGTACTGGGCTCGCGCATCCAGAGTGCCCAGGCGGAGCTTTCGGAGCAGATCAAGCGGATCGGCGACGAATTTGAGCGCGCCATCGAAAAATACCATCAGCTCGATAATCTTTTCCCGGAGAGCATCCTTGGCGCGACGCAAGCGGCGTAGCCGGCGCGGCGGATCCGCCGGTCTCATCATTGCAACGGTTTGTCTTGCCGTCCTGTCCCTCGGGATCGTCGGCGCATACGGCTGGCTGCGCTACAAGGCGAGTGGGAACATCGCCGTCGATCAAGCTTCGCTCTGCCCGGTGGATGGCCCGAAGGCGGAAACGGCCATTCTGCTCGATGTCACCGATCCGATATCAGACACGACGGCACTCGATCTGCGCAACCAGTTCCAGAAGATCGTCGCGGGTGTGCCCATCGGCGGCGCCATCGATATCTATGCGCTCACCGAGGAGGAAGGGGAGCTGATCCAGACCTTCCACGGTTGCAATCCTGGAAGTGGAGCGAATGTCGACGAATGGACCAGCAATCCGCGGCTGGCGCAGGCGCGCTGGGAAAAGGGCTTCCAAAAGCCGCTTGCCGAAATTGCCGGCAAGCTGACGGCGGGCGAGTCTGGCCGGCTGTCGCCGATCATGGCCGCCATTCAGAAGATCAATCTGGAGGTCTTCGCCAATGCACCAGGTGGCATCCCCAAGCGCCTTTACATCGCTTCTGACATGATCGAGCATACGGCCACCTTCTCCAATTACCGAGATGGCGTCTCCTATCAGAAATACCAGCAAAGCGCCGCAGATGACCGTTTCCGCACGTCACTGGACGGTGTCACGGTCAAGATCCTCGCCTTTCAAAGGTCGAACATGAAGTTCAGCATGGAGGATCTTGCGAACTTCTGGGCGCAATGGATCAAGAACAACAAGGGTGATTTTGGCGGCTTCGTGCGGCTGGAGGGGATACGCTGATGGCCAATACCGACGCCAGATATCTCATCCGGGATTATGGGCCGATGGTGCTGTTCGCCTCCATCACCGTCGGCGGCATGATCTTCATCTGGTCTTCGAAGCTCATGGGCTGGTCACTGCCCATCGTCACCGGTGTGCCGTTGGTGCTGATGGGGATCTACTTCATCGTATCGCTGGCCGTTGCCGGGTTCCGACTGCACAATGAGCAGGCGGGTGACAACCTCTATTACATGGGTTTCCTCTTCACCCTGTCGAGCCTCGGCGTATCGCTCTATCTCTTTGCCGGCGAAACATCGATCGAGACCATCGTCCGCAATTTCGGCATCGCTGTCACTTCGACCATTGCCGGCGTGACGCTGCGTATCCTCTTCAACCAAATGCGGCGCGACCCGATCGATATCGAGCGCAGCGTTCGCCACGAGCTTGCTGAGATGACGCGGCGTGTCCGCACAGAACTCGATTCGTCGTCGCGCGAATTTTCGCATTACCGGCGCATCAGCAACCAGATGCTGTCCGAAGGATTCGAGGAGATCGCGCGACAGGCTGAGCGCAATGGCCAGGAGATCAACAAGATCCTGGAAATGCTGGCGAAGCAGGCTGTGACGCCGATCAATGATGCCGCCGCGCAGCTGACGGCGACGACCTCGCAGCTGTCCGAGATCATCGGCACGTTCGGCACCGCCGTCGAAAATGTCGGCAAGAAACTGGAGGAGATACGCTCGCCGGAGGATGTGGTGCGTGCTGAGCTGGCGCCGGCGATCGCTGCCATCAAGGAGATGTCGGAGGCGCAATTGCAGCCGCTGCGCAATATCGAGTTGGCGCTTGGTCGCGTGGCGGAGGCGATGGGGCAGGCACCGCTGCCGAAGGGCGATGGTGGTATCGCTACGGAGCCTGAGGCCGTTCAGCGAAAACGCTGGTGGCATCTATGGTAGCAGGAGGTTCGGACAACAAGCCGAAACTGGAGCACAAGGGCTACAACCGCGGCCTGATCCTTGGTCTGACGATGGCCGAATCCATGCTGCTTCTGGTCTTCTGCCTGCTGCTCGTAGCCGCTGCCTTGATTTCGGCAGAGAGAAGCAAACGTTATGAAGTCGAGCGCAAGCTTGAGAAGGCCGAGCAGCAGGTCGCGCTGCTGGAGAAGAAGCGAGCGGAGCAGGCGGCCGAGATCGTGCTTCTCCAGTCCAAGGTCGTCTCCGGGGATCTTTCCGCTGCCGATAAGGCCGTGGTGGACAAGCAATGGCGGGAGCTGGTGCTGGCGAAAGAGACGCTCGACAGCATGACGGACCAGGGAGCGACACCGACCGATCTGCAATCACTGTCCAAGGTCGCTGCCGTTCTGAAGGAACGTGGCGTTTCGCTCGCGGCAGCACCCGATGCGGTCGATAAGCTTTTGGCTGGCAGTGGGGGCGGGAAGGGCATGCACGATTGGCCGCCCATCATCAATCTCGACGACGCCAAGAAGAACTATTTCCAATCAGGAAGCGCCGAACTCACGGGCACTTTTGCCCAGCTTCTCAGCACCACAATTACGGACGAAATCGCCAGCAATCTAAGCCTTTACGGCGCCAATATCGTCGAGGTGATCGGTCATACCGATGAGCAGCCGGTCGCGCGAGAGAAATCCAATCTCGACGATACGATCATCGGCGCCATGGATGGCAAGCTGCCGGTCTCCGCCTTGCTACCGGCCGACAATGCCGGCCTCGGTCTTGCCCGCGCGATTGCCGTCGCCAATGTGCTCAAGGCCAATCCGAAGCTGAAGGATGCGACCATCCTGCCGATGTCGGCCGCGCAATTGATCCTGCCCGGCGATACCGTCACTTCAGGCCAACGCGGCGCGGTCGAGGCGCGACGCCGCATCGAAATTCGTGTGCGGGGCAGGACGGCGCCCGTTGCTGTCATCAATGCCGGTGCCGCGCCGTCAGTGAATACGCAATAGCGCCGATTTGGCAAGCATCAGCTGCTAAGGCCGGGTGCCTCGTAGCCGGTGCGCTCGACGTACTCGGTGTAGCCGCCGGGATATTGGTGGATGCCTTCCGGCGTCAGCTCCAGGACGCGGTTGGAAAGTGCTGCCAGGAAATGCCGGTCGTGCGAGACGAAGAGCATCGTGCCCTCATATTGCGAAAGCGCCTGGATGAGCATTTCCTTGGTGTCGAGATCGAGATGGTTGGTCGGCTCGTCTAGCACCAGGAGGTTCGGCGGGTCGAAAAGCATGATGGCCATAACAAGCCGTGCCTTCTCGCCGCCCGACAGTACCCTGCATTTCTTTTCGATATCGTCGCCAGAAAAGCCGAAACAGCCGGCAAGCGCCCGCAGCGAGCCTTGGCCTGCCTGCGGAAAGTCATGTTCGAGCTGCTGAAATACGGTACGCTCGCCATCGAGCAGGTCCATGGCATGCTGAGCGAAATAGCCCATCTTGACGCTGGCGCCGAGCGCGACGCTGCCTTCATCCGGATCTGCCGCGCCCGCCACCAGCTTGAGCAGGGTGGATTTGCCGGCACCGTTGATGCCCATGATGCACCAGCGCTCGCGGCGGCGTACCATGAAATCCAGCCCTTCATAGATGGTGCGGCTGCCATACTTCTTATGGACGTTCTTCAGCACGGCGACGTCTTCGCCTGAGCGTGGCGCCGGCTGGAATTCGAAGGCAACCGTCTGGCGGCGCTTCGGCGGCTCGACGCGATCGATCTTTTCCAGCTTCTTCACGCGGCTCTGCACCTGCGAAGCATGCGAGGCGCGCGCCTTGAAGCGTTCGATGAATTTGATTTCCTTGGCGAGCATCGCCTGTTGCCGCTCGAACTGGGCCTGCTGCTGCTTTTCGTTCTGTGCGCGCTGCTGCTCGTAGAATTCATAGTCGCCCGAATAGCTGGTGAGATTGCCGGCATCGATTTCGATGATCTTGGTGACGATGCGGTTCATGAACTCGCGGTCGTGCGAGGTCATGAGCAACGCGCCTTCATAGCCCTTCAGGAAGGATTCGAGCCAGATCAGGCTTTCGAGATCGAGATGGTTGCTCGGCTCGTCAAGCAGCATGACGTCGGGGCGCATCAAGAGGATGCGGGCAAGTGCCACACGCATCTTCCAGCCGCCAGACAGCGCGCCGACATCGCCTTCCATCATCTCCTGGCTGAAGCTCAGACCCGCCAGCACTTCGCGAGCGCGGCCCTCGAGCGCATAGCCGTCGAGCTCTTCATAGCGCGCCTGCACTTCGCCATAGCGCTCGATGATCTCATCCATCCTGTCGGCCTGGTCCGGATCGCTCATAGCAGCTTCGAGTTCGCGAAGTTCTGCGGCAACGGCGCTGACGGGACCGGCGCCTTCCATCACTTCCGCGACGGCACTGCGTCCCTCCATCTCGCCGACATCCTGATTGAAGTAGCCGATCGTGACGCCTTTATCGACTGAAACCTGTCCCTCGTCGGGCTGCTCCTGGCCGGTAATCATGCGGAAAAGCGTCGTCTTGCCAGCGCCGTTCGGCCCCACGAGACCGACGCTCTCGCCCTTGTTGAGCGCCGCGGATGCCTCGATGAAGAGGATGCGATGGCTATTCTGCTTGCTGATATTCTCGATACGAATCATGGTTACGCGAAGTCCGAAGAAAGTGTTTCGGGCGCCTTATGCCACGGGTTATGGGCTCTGTCGCAGGTTTTCGAGCGGAGATGTGAGATCAATAGCGAACTGACGTTCAAGGGCGACAATTTCCGGCAAGCCTATTTGCCATACGGAAAAGAAACTTTTACCGGGACGACGGATTCTGGCCCACGTGCCGTTCAATCAACATGGCTTCAGGCAGGACCGGCGCGCCCTCGGATCGCCGACCGTCTTTAGCTCGGTTGGAAGCTGCTGTATTCATTGTCATCCATCTCAGCCGAGTTTTTGCAGATGAAGATTCTGAGAAGCATTCAGGGCCGGGTTTTCTTCCGACTGTCGATTGCAGCATTGGTCGCCATCGGGATGTCGAGCGAAGCTCAATTAGCCAATGCCACCTCCCAGCACGCGCGGCTCAATGAGCCAGTCAAGGAGGTTGCGGATCAACGCCTGCTTCTCGATACGCCCGAGGGTAGGGGTGAGTTGCCCGTCTATGCGGATCATGCGATCGAAGCGGCATCGCCCGACGTGACGAAGGTGCTGATCATAGTCCATGGCACGCTCCGAAATGCCGATGCCTATTATGCGACCGGGCAGGAGCTGCTCGCAAAGGCTGGCGATCTCGCTGATGGTACGATGGTGATCGCGCCGCAATTCCTGATAAGATCGGATGTGGATGCGTTTTCGCTGAGTGCGCAGACACTCGCCTGGACGCAGAATGGCTGGAAAGGCGGAGAGCCCGCCCGCCAGCCGGCGCCGATCAGTTCCTTCGCCGCGCTCGATGCCCTGCTGCGGCATTTTGCCGATCGTCGCTTATATCCTTCGCTGAAGACCATTGTCGTGATGGGGCACTCGGCAGGAGCGCAATTGGTTCAGCGCTACGCCGTCGTCGGACGGGAGGCGGAAAATCTGACGAGTGCCGGCATCGCCGTTCGCTACCTTGTCGCCAATCCGTCGAGCTATGTCTATTTCGACAACGAGCGGCCGGCCTTGCCGGATCAGCAGGCGGGGCTGGCTTCCTGCCCGAAGGCAACGCAATGGCGATACGGGCTTGCCGGCGCTCCACCATATGTATCGTCGCAGGATCCGAAACTTCTCGAAACGAGATATGCCGCGCGCAACGTGGTCTATCTGCTGGGCCAGGCGGACACCAATCCCTATACTCATTTCATCGACCGCTCCTGCGGGGCGATGGCGCAGGGACCCTATCGGCTTGCACGGGGGCTCACCTATTTCGACTATATGAAGAAGCGGCATCTATCAGATCTCGATCAGAAGGTCGTCGAGGTACCCGGTGTCGGGCATGACGACGAGGCGATGTTCACCTCGGATTGCGGCATTGCCGTTTTGTTCGATCGACCGGTGCCGCCGTCCTGTCCGGTTATGGATGGGACTGCGAAAGTATCCGGAGCGGTGCCGTAAGTTTTTCCGAGTGGTCGGTCCCCATCGCGATCAGATGCAGGTGCTGATGCTTTTGGGGTCCATCGTGATCCTGCCGTCCACTTTCATGCGTTAGCTGCGATAGGCCGGCTGCGGGCGCGATGATCGGATTTTTCGCTGCATCGGGCGCTCGATGCCCAAGTAGCAAACGATGGCAAAGGCCAGCGAACCCAATGCTATAGGCATAGGCTGCATATCGTGCGGCACTCCGACGCGCAAAAGCAGCGCCGTGACCAGGATGCCGGTCAGGACGTGCCAAACATAGATGGAATAGGAGGCATCCCCCAGGAAATGCAGGAACGCCAGCTGCGGCACGCCTCGTTCCCGCTCCGCGAAAACGGCGCCTGACAGCAGCAACACTGCCGGTATGCCCCAGCGCACAGCCCGCTCCAGATGGATCAACGGGTCGCTCGCGACTAGCAGCACGACCCCGACGATCATCAAGCCGATGGCGGCGGGAAAAGGCAGCCGAAAGCCCTGTTTCCACAGGCGTCCGATGACGATGCCGGCGGCGAATTCCAGAATGACCGGCTGTGTGAAAACACTGAGATAGCCGGAAGGCAGCAGATAATGCCCAATTACGATGGTCATCAAGGCCACCATCAGGAACCATAGCCGCCTGAACTCAGGCAAAAGCAGTGAAATCGAAAAGATGAGATAGAAGAACATCTCGTAAGAGAGCGTCCATCCCTGCTCGACGACGGGATGCAATGCCTCGTCCTTCATGAAGGGCACGAAAAACAGCGAGCCGATCAAGTTCTCGATGCTCGAATTGGTGTCGAAGAAGAATTGTGGTTTCAGCACGGCGACGACGAAGGTTGCCGCCGTCGCAATCCAGTATAGCGGCACGATCCTGACGAGCCGGCGCCACATGAATTCCTGCGGGCCGAGCGATCTTCCATCGGTCGTGACCCACATGATAAAGCCGCTGATGACGAAGAATATATCGACGCCCGCTGCTCCGCTCTTGAAGTCCAGGCCGTATGTTTCGCAGACATGGAAGCAAAGAACCGAAATTGCGGCGATCGCCCGCAGATATTGAATGCTCTTGATATCGCTGCCGGTTTTCAAAGCGGTGCCTCACACGATTGAACTGCTATCTCCGATACCGCAAGGGCCGGATTCAGCGATAAAATGCGTCGAAAGGCCGGGCACCGTGCATGACGGGTTTGAGGCTCGGCAGACCGATTGTTGCTGCATATTGCTGCAGCAACAATTTCAATGAAAATGGATCATTTCCCGCCGGTTTCGTGGCCGAAATCGGGCAATTGGGATGCTTTGACGTGAACGGCGATAAAGCCGGGAGCTTCCGTCAAGCCGCCGACATCGCTTAGACCGCTCGAACTTCGGCAAGCCGCTTGACCGAGTATTCGTCCTGCCAACAGACAGCAGCTTCCCATGCTGCAGATGCTTGTGCGGCGATATCATAAGCATTATCGGTGAGATCGGCAGCGTTGTCAGGCAATACGAGGTCAAGGTCCGGAACGTCAACATGGGACTCGTCCCAGTCGATCAACGCGACGCGATTAGCCGTCATCCGGATATTGCCAGGGTTGTTGGGATTTCCATGGACGACGCATGTCTGACGCCCGACGAGACGCGCCCATGCTGCTCGACATCGAGCAACACCTTCGGGCGGCATTGCGGCAAGATTGATCCTCGTTCCGGCTTCGGCATGCAGGAGGTCGGTCGACGATTTCCAGCCGGGCCGTTGAGGCCAGCCCTGCGTCAGCCGGTGCAGCTCGCGCAGGGTGTCGGCAACCCGACGCCAATCGGCCCCTGTCACCGGCGGTCCGCCCTCAAGGTATTTCATCACCACCAGACCATCCACGAACAGCCGACCGTCCATCGTCGGGATCGGCACTGGAACGGTCATGCCTTCATGATCGAGGTGCTGGAGCAGGGCGGTTTCCCAACCAAGATCAGCATCTGACCTGGAACCGAGACGGGCGACGGCAATTTCCCCATGGATGCGAACGCTCCATACATCGTTGGCAACTCCACCGGTGAGTGCTTCGAGGCGAACTGCGTCCTCACCCCATTGCCCGAGCGCTTCCCATCCCATTGGCGATATCCTCGCGAATGATTAGTGTCTGACTTATTTCGTCCGCAGGCGCTGGCAATGCTAATTAACGCGAGCTTAGCAGGCTCGGCAAGTTGCCTAGCGAGCGAACACGAGAGCCTAGAAACGAGTTCACCGGGCCATTGTGGACCCGGTGAACGTTTGTTTGCGTGATGCCTCCGGCTTTGTGCCGATATGGCAAAGTTCGCGTCATTCTATGTGTAACGTGCCACTGGGTGTGACATTAGGCGCACTGAGAACATTCAGTTTTTTCCGTAGTGCGCGCCATCCGAAATGACATTGCGCCACCGACCTTTGACACTGATTTCGGAGCAAATGGCGCGCATGCCCTGAGCCTTGCCGCGGAGAGAGGGCGAGGGAATAGCTGACGAGCTGCGAAACTAGCGTCTGAGCCCGTAGGTCTTGTCGAGCCGCACCTCGGGGAACTGTCTTCCCACAAGCCATCGGGACTGGCGCGGAACCAATCGTAGGGGGCGCTGATCGAGCGTCTCCTCGATGCCCCAGTAGTCCGTGGGGATATCGGCAACTACCGCCATGGGACGGATGTCGACCTCCTGCCGAAGCGCATCGAGAGCATCTCGCGTCGCGACTACGCATCTCAGCTCCATGCTCCGGCAGTCGGCGAGTTCCCGTGTCCTTCTGATAATGGACATCAACGGTTCGGGGTCGCACACGATCGTGGTGAGAATAATACTGCGCTCGAACGATGAGTTCGGATCTTCTATGTAGCTGCCTCTGAGAAGGATAAGTTCCTCGCCGATGATCCGACCTTGGTCGTCGCTTACGACTTGGCCGATACCACTGTCGTTGGGGCTGAAGGATCGGTATGGCCAGAAGCAGTTGATTGAGAGTTTGAACTGATGGTCTTCCAGAACTGCGCAGACGGGAGCGCAGAGCTCCTCGAACTCGCCTCCCAATCCAACGATTAGAAGTTCGTCCTGATCTCGATGAGACACGACAATGTCGTCTGCCATTTCAGGGGCAATGTCTTCAAGTGCGCCCGCGAGATCGTCAAACGTTGACCTCTGCAATGAGTCGATCAGTCTTGCGAATCTGTAACGGTCCAGGGCCATAGCTCTCAGAAGGCTCCGATCCAGTCAAGGAAAGCTGGAATGGTGGTTGGAGGATCGCCCGTCTCATCCGCCATATCTTCCAGCCTTGCGATGTGGGTCACCAAGGTTGCTCCGAACGACTTGTCGTAACGATACACGAGGATGTCGCCATCGACTGCAAGGCTCAAACCCTCTATGGCGAGCCTGCTCCTGATTGCGAGGAGGCTAGGGTTGGGCGGTCGCAACGAGGATATCGCATTGCCCGAAAAGAAGCTTGCCCTTCCGAACGTCTGATCGAGCGTCTGATCTGTAGCTGACGTCCCGAACCTGGCGGCAAAAAGATGAGCCCACATTCTCTCGTAAAGCATTTCGCTCTGATGATTAAGCACGTCCAACCGCGCCAAGGACCTGTCCAGAAACCACCACTGCCAGCTCTCGGCGGACATCCTAGAGATGTCGAGGACTCTGATCCGGACCTCGGCTAGGTCCGCAGGCGTATTCTGGGTCATAAGATCCTGCATTCGCACGGTGGGTGTCACCAGTTCACGCGTTACCGAGCGCCCCTCACGATCCAACAGCGGCTGATATCGGAAGTCGCGTTTCAAATTCCTCGACCATCTGCCTTTCGTCTGGCCGGATTTTGCGTGGATCAGACGCCATCTGGTTGGGGTGATGACGTTGACGTCGTCGATCCATTCTTCGGAATGCTGGATTATGCGAAAGTCAGCCGCATGCTTCCGTCCAAGCCGTACAAAGGCCGCTAGCTTGACCAGTATCACCATGATGAGGAACGCCTCGAAGTCGTCACCGATATCGTGGGCGCGCGACCCTGAATGTTTTTTCCGCAAATACGCCGCTTGCGCCGCTTTATCGAAGGCCTCGCGCTCTTGGCTTTCTATAATCTCATCCGGCATGAAGTCTCCGTGTACGATATAAAATGTCCGAGGAGCTGTGCTTACCGTGGATCCACAGGCTGGACCGAGTTCGTGGCAACCGGCGTTCGGTCTGCGCCAAGCCCCTGCGACGTTTCTGGCGATGCGTCGGGTGACTTCCTCGATCGGCGCCTGTCCCGTGATCCTGCGATTCTCTTCTTGAACGCCGCCATTACCGACGGATCCTCGACGACGGGGCGCTTGTAGAACATGCACCTGACACCGGGGAAGGTAACTTTGCTGTCTGGCGCGCATTCAAGCAGCAGCGAATGAAGCTTCCGGAATCCAAAGTCGTACGTCTCCGTGATCTCGCGAAGCGAGACGAACCGAGCTCTGAAGTCCTCTATGTCAGTCCGCAACACGCCTCGTCTAAAGTTCTTGCTGGCTGCGTCAATGATCGACAGCCGGACATCCGGCAGGGACTTGCTCCAGATCAGCCGCTTAACAATATCTCGCCCAACGCGGAGGACATCAGCGCAGCCTTCGATGCTTAGCACATCCGAGGCATCGACATCTGGAGCCACCTGCTTCGCGATCAGCCGCTGCAGTTCTTTGGGATCCAAGAGCAGGGCGTTGATGCCCCTTGGAAGATCCGGATCCAGTCCGCGACGCGATATGAGACCATCGAGAAGGAGACGAAGGACGGCGCTCTGAACGGTATGAGCTCGACGAACCGCTGTACGAAAGGGATAGAGCCCTGCGGTGTCGGTTGCAGGCTTCTCCGGAAGAACCTTCTTCATGAAGACGTCGACGTCCGCCAAGGAGTACTTGGCGTATCGGTTATTCTTTTCCCTGGGCAGTGTCGGCGGGAGCAGGTTCTCCCGCTGGATCACCCGCATCGTTTCGATACCGGCGCCCATGACGCGCTCGAGTTCGGCGGATGTGGCAAGACCTCTCCAGAAAGCGAGAACTTCCCCGGCTATCTCGACGTCCATCAGAGGTTCTCGCCCGTCCGCGTCGACGAGCGCATCCTCGCGGCCTAGCGTAGTAAGCAACCTACGAAAGGTCGTGTGGTGCACCCCGTGCTCCTTCGACCAGGCGGGAAGGCTCACGAACCTGGAGTCGACGAGATATCCAAACACACGGGCCCGGCTGGTGAGCATGAAGGTTCGGACGGCGTGGTCTCTGAGTGCTTCCTGACCTACACGGTCTTCCGGTTCGCGGCGGTTCGCCATCCTGACGTAAAGCGAACCATAGATCTTTATGCCGCCAACGCGCGGGTTATAGGCTTCACCGCTCTTGGAAATCAGGTCGAGACATTCGTCAAGCCCAGCGTAGCCACGCTGGAAATAGCGGAAGGCCTCCTCGCTGACCGAATGCAGTTCGATTTCGCTCAATCCCTCCTGGCCGTTAAACCTCTTGCCATAGCGAAGGCAGATACCGGCCTGCTCGATCATGTCGATGGCCAGGCTTAGAGAGATCTCGTCTAGGAAATCGCCGTGCCCCATTCTGCGTTCCAGTCTGTCGCACACGAACCTTTCGAACCCGGAGAAGGGCAGGGGAACCGCCTGCGCCGCCATCCGGCGGATGTCCTTGGCGTAGTCTCGGTTGTAGCGCGCAAAGTCGATGTTCAGGTCCGGGTTGTCGGGCTTTGGTCCATCGACGATGAGGCAGTCGTGATGGGGACAGGCACGGACGGCGCGAAGGTGCCACCGGAGGCGGAAGTACCTGCGTGCCTGAGGAAATCGATGCTCTCTCGCATCGTCTTCCTGCAGGCAGTGCGGGCAGAATCGGGTCGTCGTCCGTGCGATGGCGTTGTGGCTCGGGAATCGGTGACCGGCAAGCGTGGTGTGCTTCGGCTCCAGCCGGACGAGCGACCGGGCGGCGAGAAACTCGGGCTGCAGTCCGCTCACCTCCGCCATCCTGGCGACGGCGCCCGGTTCGCCCCTTGCCAGGTCGTAGTGGTTGACGCTCTTGTCCATCGCGAAGAGCCGAGCCTTCGTACCATTGGCCGCGCTCAGACGCGACCACATGCTGATCAAGGACTCATCGTCGTGGACCGGAACCTTGAAGAGCCCTCTCATCGCATCCCCGCAGCGATGCGGCCCGCGGTCTCCTGGCTGCGGCTCTCCTCGAGGCCGAGGGTGCCATCGCGCATCACGCCGCGTTTGATCGTCCAAAAATCCTTCTCGGTGAACACGTTGCGACCGCGCTTCGCCAGCTTGGCGTAGGCCCGGACCCAGTGGTCGAGCATCACGGTGTCCTCCTCATGGTCGATCGCGTCTTCGATCGCGAAGTGCAGCATGCGGAACATCAGGCCGAGCCGGTTGCGGGCGCCATGGAAGAGCCTCTCCAGGAAGTCGGTGGTCAGCGGATCGTCGTGCGCGAGGTCGATAGTCGACTTCAGACCGGCCTCGTCGAGGACTGCCTGAAACTGCAACGCCACGAGATCGGCGTGCTCCCCGACGTTCAGCTCGTCGAGCCTGAGCACGACCGTCCGGCCTTCCATCTGCTCCTTCGGATCCCGGTCGACGATCTGGACGATCTCGGGCAGGCCGCAAAGGATCACATGGATCGGCCAGTCGTCCTCCTGCAGCATGTTCTTGATCGTGTCGGTCAGGTGGCGGACGCCCTTGATCTTCGGGGCGTCGAGCACGTGCTGGAACTCGTCGACGAACACGACCTTGACCCCGTTCTGGCGCAGACGGGACCGCAACATCCGGAAGACCGTCGGCTCGTCCAGCTTCCTGTCGGCATCGTAGCCGAGCTTTGCAAGCATGTCCTCGCCGAGGGCCTTCATCGTGCAGTCCGGCGGCGCCTTGACCCGCAGCAGCGGGTAGTAGAAGTCGCCGAAGCCGTCGGGAATCTTCTCGAGGGGCTTCTGAGCGTCGAGCACGCTGTTGATCAGCGTGCTCTTGCCGATGTGCGACTCGCCCACGATGATCAGCGCGTGGCCCACCTTCGTCGAACGGACCGCTCCCCGGACGATCGCCTTGATTTCGCGGATCACGTCCTCGTCGTTGTTCGTGTCAGTGATCATGCTCTCAACCCGCTTCATAATCTCGACCTTCCTGATCTCCACGTCGTCCATTCGCGCCATCATGGCGGCGGCCACCACGTCTGCTACGTCGTCGCTCATGACTGCTTGTCCTCGTTTCTGTTCTTGAACCCCCAGGCTCCCGGCTCGCGTTTCCTCCTGCCGTCGGCCGGGATTCCACCGTCAGGCGCGGCGTCTTCGGCCGAGGAGGCGCGTCGTCTACGCGTGGCCTGAGGCAGATCGCCTGAGGCCTCCGGTTCGATGCCCGCCGCCGCTCTCGCCTTGGCGAACCGGTCCGGGTCGAGCGCCCTCGCGTCGCCGCCCGAGCCGAGGATCGCCTCCGCCGTCTTCGGAGCGTCGCGCTCCGGCTCCGCCCGGCGCCGGCCGGCGCCGTCCGCCATGTCGGCAGCCTCCCTGCGGGAAGTGCCGTAGTCGGCCACCGACTGGCGAGCGAACAGGCGCCCCTTGGAAATCTTCCGCTCCAGACGAGCCAGGTTTTCCGATGTGAAGACCTGGGATCCGATGCTTGCCCGCTGGATCGCCTCGTCGCTGACCTGACGCATGTCGGCGATGGTCTCCTGCACGATCGCCCAGGAGTTCTGCTGATCCTTGCGGTAATGGGTCTCCATCCGTTTCAGGATGGCCGCCCAACGTGCGAAGCTGACCTTCTCAAGTCCGGGATGGACGCTCTTCAGTTCGGCATAATCCCTGCCGTTTTCCGAGCGCATCCATATCCGTGACAGGTCGGTGAGGTTCACCCGGATGTCGACCTTCCGGTGAGGGTCCCGGTTCCGGATTTCCTGCAGGACCTCGCCGCCGTACGGGATGCCTGCAAAGACGATCCCGTAGGGTCCGATGGACTTGTTCACGACGGTGACGCCGAACGCGATCATCGTACGTTCGCCGCTTTCGAACGGCTTCACTTCGTAAAGCCGGTTGAGGGTCTCCCATGCCTGAAGCGGCGTCTGCCCGCCGAGACCCTCGTGGGGAGTGTTGTGGTAGCAGTCCACGATCATCCGCACGATGCAGTAGGCGAGTTCATCGAAGGTCAGCGACGCTACCTTCGTCGGGTCGTAGTCCTTCCCCTTCGCGAGGACGTTGCTGAACGTGCGGCCCGTGAAGAATTGGATGTACCGGTCGTCCATGGTGCGGAAGAAACGTTCGATCGCGCCGCGGAAATGAGGATTGCGTGCCGGCGGCTTGCAGTGGTTGCCCGTCGTCGCGTAGACGGCGTCCTGGAAGTCGTTGCTCCGCCACGACGGGCCGGAGTCCGTGTAGACCCACTCGGGACGACCGCACTGTGGCCAAGGGCTCAACGTCCTTACCGCCCGTGTTATATGCTCCTTGGACTGGACCGCCATCTGCAGCGTTTCCACCGCCGAACGGCTGTTTGGAGCGCCTTTTAGAAGGCGTAGGGCGAGAACCGATCTCGTAGCGTAGTCGAAGGCGACGGAGAGCCATAAGCGTCGTCGCGTCTTTAGAATCCTTTCCTGAGCGTCGTCGTGCAAGAGGTCCCAGATGCCGACGTCCTGCATAAGGACGACGAGGTCGTAGAGCTTCTCGTCCAGCTCGACGCGCTGGAGAGGGCGCGTGACGATGGGGCCTTCGAAGCTCATCTGGTAGGCGAGGCGAGCCTCGTCGACATCCTTGCGGCCGGCGTCCTTCCACAATGAATCCATCGCGGCGATGCGTCGCTGTATGGTCCGCTTCTTCGGGAGTTCGAGGCGCGACAGACCCTGCGACACCCGAAGCTCGTTGGCCGTATCGATGTCCTTGGTGATCTGCACACCGCTCGGCCGGCGCTTGTCCGCATGCAGGACGATGAAGTCCTCGACAAACCGCTCGGCGTCGGGAGTGAACTTGGGCTTGTGCAGGGTACTGCCCCGATAGTTTCTGACCAGCGAATTGGCGGTCCGTCCGCTGACGACGAAATGCCTGACCAGCTTCAGGAACTGCCGCCATTTCACGGGGTTTCTATCCGTGTACCGGTCGACCTCGGTGCCGCCGGTCTCGTTGTTCAGGAAGGCGTTCTCCGTCTCGTCGAAGTCCTTGTAGAACTGCTCGACGCCTTCCTTGGTCTTGGAGTACTTGCCCTTCCGATGTCCGTCGAGGAAGGTGACGATCTTCCTCGTGCGGATCCTCACGTCGAGCGGAAGATCCGCTGCGGCGAGGGCATGCTGCAGGGCGCGCGCGTCCTTCTGTTCCGAAGTGTAGAACCCGCTGTCGACCTCGAGTGCCCGGAGCAGGATAAGCCTGTCGGTGTCGGTCTTGACCATGTCGAAGGCCCGATCGCCGCCGTCCTGCTCGAAGCGGTACCCGTCCCTCGTAGGCCAGGGACGGTAGTAGAGTCCCTGGAATCGGACCCGGTCGTCCGATCCCAGGGAGAAGCGCGTATAGAATGAGTCGGGCGTCAGATCGTCCATGTTCCACCTCACCGTCAGGCGCACTTCAGCCAGGAGGCGTGGGTGAGCCGCATGTTATCTGGATCCTCGCAGTCATGCTGGAGCAGGCCGCAGTCGATCAGGTTCCACATCGCCGTCCATCCCGAGGCGAGGTCGCCGAAGGATTCGAGCAGTTCGTAGACCTGGTAGATACCGGGCATGCCTGCCATCGTGCGCATCATGCGGCGGCAGTTCTCGGCGTTCAGCAGCGAACGCGCCCGGATAATTTCACCGGCCCGGTAAACATTTGCCTGCGTGACGGTGCGCTCGGTCAGGATTTCGCACTCGTCGGCATGCTGATTGAGGACATAGTTACGAATGTCTTCGATCGTCGAGAGCAGCTCCTCGTCGACGTATATGGACGGGCGGATGGCGAAGAGCTTGATCAGTCCGTTCTTGTAGCGGACCTGAAGGTCGAAGTTGTGCACCCCCTTCTCGCCGTCTGCGAAGCGGACCTGGTACTGGCACGACATGTCCTCGACGTCGTTGCGGGCCATGATGACCAGCGCCGCATACGCTTCGAAGAGGCTCTCGCAATAGAGCGGACCCGTGCCGTACGGATTGTAGAGCGTGACGCGGCAGTTGCTCGTCGATTTGGACGAAACCTTGCGGTCGGCCGGGGAGACCGGCATGCTCACGATCTTCAGACCCAGGCGCTCCTCAATCGTCAGGACGCGATCATCGCCACCCTTTGCAAGCTCCGGCTCTCGATCGGGTCCTCGACGCGATCGACGACCGCGAAGTTCGTGCCTTCGAAGGGCTGGACGTCGAAAAGGTCGAAACCTTCTTCGAAGAGCTGCATGTAGTTGATGGCAACCTGGGTCTTCTTCATCGCCGCCTCCTTGGCGCGCCTGCGGCGTCCTCGAAGGCGGCCGCACTCAATGCGAAATGAGAATCGGTACGGTGCTCCGACAAGCCGAAGGTGCGGCGTGTCGGTGTTGGCGTTGTCGCCGGACAGTGACAAGCGTGAAGAGGAACATGAGGGACTTCCTTAATGAACCTCGGACGTCGCGGCTTCGAAGCGGATCACCACGGACGCGATCGACACGCGCCCCTTGTCGCGGCTCTTGCGGGTTTTCCAGACTAGCCTGCGGGGAAGGTTTTCGATGCGCGAGTAGAAAGTGCTGTAGGACGGGAAGCGCATCTTGCGGCGGCCGGGGAGGGAGAGCGCGTCCTGCTCGATCAGAACCTGCAGATACTGCCAGAGCTCGCGCACCGTGGGGCGGGCGGGGTCCGCGTAGCGCAGGGCCACGACGCACTGCAGCTTGATCTCCTCGCGAGTAAAGTATCGGCTGCTCTGACGCTCGAACCAGAGACCAAGAGCCTGGACATATTCGCGGTCGGCCTCCTGCACGACATCGGTGTCAGTCGCCGGCTTAGCGACCACGCGCTCCTTGATGAGTACTTCCAGGCGAGCCAGCGACTGTTTCGTTAGGGCCGACGAAGAAATGTCGTACGTACGCATGCTTGTCACCATCCACTTGGCGGTTCCGGCGGCGTCGACGCACGACTGCTCGACCGTGAACCCGATTGCACGAAAGCTTCGGGAAGGTTCGTCAAGCGACGCCGCGGAGGGAATGCCTCCGAGATGGCGATGCCGACGAGCCGCTAGAAGCGACGTTGGAGGTGATAGGTGGAAGGATAAATGCTCGTCATGACCGCGTCCTCAATTCCGAACTCTTGGGAAACTCAGAGGAATGGCCGGCGGCGTCGTTCGACACCGCGGCATAGGAACCACGGCGCCTTACGACGCTTGCCGGCGACCTTGTTGGTCTCGTGTGGCTACCTTGGGCTTCATGACGATCTGCTTCTTCTCTTCCTCGCTCGGACTTGAGCGAGTGCGCAATTGGCTCAGATCTCCGAAGGGTTGTCAATGGAAAAATGATGCGCAGAACGCAGGCTTCGGCGTCTGCTTTTCCGCGTCCGGCGACGTCGAGGTTGATCCGAGGCCGGAGTTACTGAGGATTTGAGTAAAATTTTTCGCGGCAGATAAGCGAATTGTCAACAATAGGACATGTCCGGGAACTGCGACGTGAGACGCGACGTCGCCTCCGTGTTCACATCGCCGGGGTCGGCGGCCCCTCGTCGAACTCGTGATGCAGGTCCCTTCCGGCAAAGTCGAGCGGGCCGATGAGGGACCGCCAGTCGCGCGCTCCCCTGGCGCCGCTCTCCCTCAGGCTCCAGGAGGCAGGTGGAGGAACATGCCATTTCTTTTGGATGGGGCAGTAGAGGCCGGGGAGGGGGAAGTGCCGGTGTATCTTTAGGAAGTCAGGGTCGGTGGACGCTAACGGGAGATGATGGACGATGGCGGTCGCAGCTATCTCGGGATCGCATCCGAACCGCAGGACCGGCTTCCTCCCTGGATCCAGCCAGAAGCCTCTAAACTCTGGAACCGTGGTCATTTCTGCAAGAAGGCGTCTGACCCTGACGTTGACAGGAGGGATCCAGATGTCAGTCGCAAGCAACCTGTCCAGCCACTGCTCGTAGGCCCGCGCCCTCGCGGGGTCCCTCCCGCTCAGCATGCTCGCCCCCCGCTGAAGTTCGAAGACCGCGGCGAGCGGGACCGCCAATGCTCCCGCAGGTATCTGACGCAGGAAGAAGACGATGTCCTCGTTCAGTCTGTCCGCAGCCTTGCGCGCCTCGCTCAGCACGCTCGTGTCGGTAAGAATGAATTCGACCGTCATCCCGCGACGTCCCTTCGCGGCCCCAAGGCAATGGATTCGACGCCAACATGGTTACCAAATCGTTAGCGGAGCGCTATAAGGATTCGCATGAGTAGGAGCAGCGTCCCGATGGACCCCCACGAAAGATCGCGGTATCCGGAGAACATCGAGGACTTCCATCGCGTCTTCAAGGCTGCGAAGGAAGACGGTCCGCAGCAGGTATTCGACGGCGAAGGCGTCTTCACCGTCTCCTATACTAGGCTGGGCAGCGCAGGTACCGCCAAAGACTTCCTGACGAGAGGTGGACCGGAAGAGGAATAGTTGCCCGTTTCCGGCGCCGAGGTCATCATGGCGCAAGTGGAAGAATGACATCTGACCGTACCAGCGTAGACATGCCTACATCCGACGACCTGCCGCGGCTGGTGGAAATCCTCCGCGAAGCTGTTCGTGGCACGACCATGGAGGTCGGGGTCAGTCCGAGCTGGGTTCGCTTGGAGAAGTGATGCGGTCCCTGCTTGAGAGGCGGGCGCACGTCTTCGAGAGATGATAGCCCTAGGTTCGGTACCTGCCGGCGATGTGCCGGAACTTGGTCCAGCCTCGCTCGTAATCGATGCCCCAGTAGACATGGCTGCCTTGGAACTGCGCGTAGCACAGGCTGGGAGAGCGTGCCGCTTGGTCGAAGCTCCTCCATCGGGGCCGCCGGTCCGCCGGTCCCGCTTCATCCGGTCAATGTCGAACGACAAAAAATCTCTCCGCAGGCGCCTTGACGCCCGTTTTCACGTTCTTTATTTGTTCACGCATGTTCAAGATCCGTCGACAACCGCAACAACGCTGAACGAACTGCCGCAACCGCGGCGGAACCTTTGGTATTGCTGTGGAGACGACGATGAATCCTTCGAGAGCAGAGGGTCGTTCGACCCGTGACGCCGGCCGCGACATCCAGGAGCGATATCGCCCTTTCGGCACGGTAAGGTGCTCCACCCCCCATACTTCAGAAGCCAGATTTCCCGCGACGTCGGCTGCCTGCTCGACGTGGACGAAGACGTGGTCGCGTGGTGCTGCCGCCCCCACGGGATGGATGACGTCCTTAGGAGTATCGGCTGGAAGGGGCCGCCTCCGGATTTCATGGTCACCTATGCGAACGGGCGTGACGTCTACCTTCATGTCGTCGAAGACGAAGGCGATCCGGAGGTGACGGAGGCTGCCGCCTGCAGGCAGCTCTGGCACCGGTTCGTGAACTTCGCCGAGATCAGGCTCCACCCGCACCGCCTGCAGAACGCCAGGGACCTCCTCAGATACGCGAAGTACCACACTCCACTCGGCGACCGGATCCGCCTGCTGGCGGCCTTGGAGCAAGAAGGCTCAGCCACCGTCGCCGAATGTCTGTCCGTCTTCAGGGAGATCTCGCCGATGGCGGGCCTCTCCTCCCTGATCCTCAACCGGTTCGTCACCGTCGATCTGGATGCCGAGCTGATCTCGCCGCACACCGTCGTCCGCGTATTTGAAAGGTAAGGCCATGCCGCGTCCTACGCCACTCGAAGCGAATGCATCCACCCGGCTTTCCCATACCGTCTGCCTTCTCTCGCTTAGGAACACGCTGAAGACCCACGGCGCCGTCTACGACGGCGATCCGTTCACGCTGGCAGTCGTGGTGCCGGAAGAACTCATGAACGACTATGTCGGCTCTTTCAAAGCGCTGCAGCGGACGGACGCCATCCTGAAAACGGTCGAGCTTGCCGCGGTCGCCACAAAGGCGAGAGGGCGCCGAGACTACGCCGAGGTCAGGCTGCTGCTTCGTTTCAGCGACCGCGTCCTCGTCCTGCTGGACAGGGCGGAAGGACTTCCCTCGTTTCTGACCGCCGCCGCCGATCTGGTCGCCAAGGCGGCTCCCATCGACGAAGATCTGCTTGCGGAGGCTGCGCTGGCGGCGCACGGTTCGCCGCTGTCCGCCGCGGAAGCGACGGATCTCCTCAGGTATCCGATCGAGGACGTCCTCGCCGCGCTGCGGCCGGGCCGGTCCGTTGCCGAGGCCCGCAAACGCCTGGAGTCGGCGAGGGCCTCAACGGTGGACTCTGGCGTTACGCCGGTCGAGAGCCTTTCCGGTTATGACGAGGTGGCGGACTGGGCGCGAGCGGTCGTCGCCGACGTAGCGGACTGGAGGTCGGGACGGCTGCCCTGGAGCGATATCGACGCAGGCGTCATGCTGAGCGGTCCGCCAGGCGTCGGCAAGACGCTGTTCGCCAGGGCCCTTGCCCGAAGCTGCGACTGCTCGTTCATCGCATCGTCTCTCGCCCAGTGGCAGGCGTCGGGTTACCTGAACGATCTTCTCAAGGCCATGCGCGATACGTTTCGCATCGCCGCGGAACGAGCGCCGGCCGTACTGCTCATCGACGAGTTCGACGCCATCGGAGACAGGGCCGCGTTTTCGGGACATAACGCCCAGTATTGCACGGAGGTCGTCGCGGGGCTGCTGGAGTGCCTCGACGGAGCCTCCCGACGAGAGGGCGTGATCGTGATCGGAGCGTGCAACCATCCCGATCGGATCGACAAGGCGCTCCTTCGTCCAGGCCGCCTTGGAAGGCACTTCAGGCTTTCTCTTCCAAACGCTGAAGCGCGGACGGGGATCCTGAAAACCTATCTCGGGAACGTCCTCACGAAGGCCGAGCTGGCCAAGGTCGTAGCGGCGACCATCGCATTCTCAGGTGCGGATCTCGAGCATCTCGTGAAGGCAGCCCGACGAAGGGCACGCGTGCAGTCCCGGAAGGTCAAGCTTGAGGACCTGATGTCCAGCCTTCCGCCGAGCGAACCGATCGAGGGCAGGCTCCGCGACCACATCTGCATACACGAGGCCGGGCACGCCGCCGCCATCATCGCGCTGAATGTGGGTCGGCTCGAAGGAGTGGTCGTGATGGACAGCTTTCGCAACGGGACCGGCATCGGCGGCGGCGCGCAGTTCGATACGGCTGGTCGCTTGCACAACTCGGAGTTCCTAATGTCCGGACTCGTGGTGCAGCTTGCCGGAATGGCGGCGGAGAAGGTGTTTTTCGGAGACCATCTCGAGGGGGCGGGCGGCGGCGTCGGTTCCGACCTGCACAAGGCCGCAGACATAGCGACATGCATGGTCGCCCAGCTTGGGATGGGCGGAGTCACGAACTTCTTTTCAGCCCAGTCTGCCGCCGACCTGGAAGCGATCCGGCGCACGATGCCTGAAATCAACCGGCGGGTGGAGCAGATTCTTTCGGACGCGCGCCAGGAAGCTGCCCAGCTCATGGCCCGCAATGCCTACTTCATCTGCGAGCTCGCCGCGATCCTCAACTCCAAAGGTAGCGTTTCCGGTGACCGGGCTATGAAGCTGTTCGAGGAAACCGGAGGCGCCCGATGACGAATAGATGGACGGG
Organism: Rhizobium sp. 11515TR; assembly: GCF_002277895.1. Classification (NCBI taxonomy): domain Bacteria; kingdom Pseudomonadati; phylum Pseudomonadota; class Alphaproteobacteria; order Hyphomicrobiales; family Rhizobiaceae; genus Rhizobium; species Rhizobium sp. 11515TR. Next base: position 2,269,963 of record NZ_CP022998.1, read on the forward strand.
AGCGGTCAAAAGAATGCGCACGCTTGCGGCGGGAGAGAGGGCCGACGCCTTCCGTATGTTCATTACGAAGGAATGTGGTTCCCCGCTGACGGTGCGGGAAGCGCGAAAGCAGCTTTTTCTCCTCACCGCAGGCGCCCTGGCGGGCCGGCCCCGCCTGATGGCGGTGGGCGACGACCAGGTGGTGCTGATGTCGCTGGCCGACCTCGAAGCCATACTTCTGGATCTCTCGTTTGCAAGGTTCGTCGAGAGCCTGAAGAGACTGCCCAGGAAGAAAGTGCAGAACCGGTAGCATGCGGCCAATAGTCGTGGCCGAGTTGTTGACCCCGCGCAGAGCAGCGGTCAGCATCTTATCGAGAACAGGGAGCGACAAGATGGGAAGCCAGATTCAGGAGCATCGAAATCCGGCCGAGGTTCGGGCGCGTTTCGCAGCATTGAGCGCGATGTTCGACAGCCTCGCGAAGCGCCGTCGCGAAATCGTGTCCGAGATGCACGACGCCGGCGACGTCTCGACCCTTTCCCGAGAATCCCTCCTCGATATGCTTTCGATTCTGGCCTTCGACCGGAATGCGACGCAGCGCATGCTCGTGAAGGAGTTCTACGGAGGCGGGGACGATCGGGCCGCGCGACTGGAGAAGGCCGTGGTCCCCCGCGAGTATGGCTGTGACTCGAGAGACATCCACGGCGCGATCGGCCCAGGCTGCGGTCTGATGAACGGCTTCTTGTCAGGACAGGAGGTCTGGCAGGGCGGCGTCGGTCTGGTATCCGGGAATCAGGCATAAGGGCTTCAGTAGGGGGTGGCCGAAGGCTCCACGGCGTGATCCTCGAGATGGGCTCGCTACCGTCAAGATCGAGCTACGTCGGATGCACCAGATGATGGTGCGATCACACCAGATTTGGGTGCAGCATGTCGACTATCGACTTCATGCTTTCACGTCGGCAGCAGCGGATGCTGGCGGCGCTGCTACTTCATCCCGACAGGCAGTACGGATCTAACGAACTGATTCGAATCGGCGGTCCTGGGTACGGAGCCGGCAGGAGAGTTCTCCAGCGGCTTGAAGAAGCCGGCATCGTCATGAAGTCGAGCCGCGGCAATCAAAGGCTCTACATCGCGAACTGCCGTCACCCGATCTTTCCGGAGCTGCGTTCGATCTGCGTTAAGACGTTCGGCGTCGCGGATGTGATCGCCAAGCAGCTTGCAGGCTTTGGTGAACGCATCAGCCTGGCGTTCCTGTTCGGCTCCGTTGCACAAGGGACGGACCGGGCAGACAGCGACATCGATCTGATGATCGTCGGGAGCATCGACGTCTTCGAATTGGGCGGCGCCATTCAGCGCATCCAGGAGCTCGTGGGCAGGACGGTCGACCTCAACCTGTATACGAACGATGAGTGGACGGCTCTTCGGAAGGATCGCGTGATCTCTGCGATACTGGCGCGCGAGAAGATCATGGTCATTGGACCGTCTGGCTGAGATAGAAAGCGCACGGCCGCCGTTTTCATGCCGCGGTAGTGAACAAACCTAAGTCGAGCGCTGGCTCTTGACGGCACGAGGCGAGCGTGCGCTGCGCGGCGCGCCATGGTGCGGGTCGGTTCTGTCGACTACACCGTCGACGTTTCGGTCCAGCCCGGAGCAGACTGGAAGCACGATCTCTGGGCGGCGCTGTGCACAGCGCCGGTCTCCTGAGCGCCGTCAGCCTTTCCGGGGACGGACTTCCATGAACACGTAGGGCGCGCCGCCCTTCGAGGGGACCGCATGGACGTCGTAGGAGGCGTTCGGATCGTCGCCCATTCCCAGCGAGCCGAACGGCATGCCCTGCACGGCCAGCCCCTCGAGCGCGCCCGCTCCTGGAGCAGCCGTTCAACCGCTTCGATCGGAACATGACCCTCAGGAGACGAAAGGAATTCGATTCCCCGTAGGCCGTCCCGAAGTTTTGTCCGCGGTGTGCAAGCCGTCAGCGTCGACTACAACAGCCCACTCGACGCCGAACCGGGCGACGCTCATCGTCTCTGCACACGCGATCCCGCTAATCGGTTGGAAAGAGACCGTATCGTCCTTGGCCGACCACACGTGTAAACGTCTCGATCCTTGCGATCGGGCGAGCGGATGCCGGAGGATCCACATTTTCGAGCACGATGAACTGGGCGATACCCTTGAGACTCGCCAGATGGCTATAGAAATGATGGGCTATGCCTGCAGCCTTCAAGACTTCCTCGTCTTCCGACAGGGAACCATGCCTACTCGTCATGGGCTCGCGGTAGGTGAGCAGCGGCGTGTCGAGAACCAGCAAGCCGGGATGCGGTAGTTGATTTCGGTGGCAGAAGATGAGCAGCGCGACGTTGAAAGCCGAATGTAGAAGCGCCCTGACGCCCTTACCATGAGCCGAGCGAGCTTTGCCTCCGATGGCAATGTCGAGCATCTCGCGATCGAACTGGGTCCTTTCCGCACCGGGAAATTTCCAAGCCTTGAGTACTTCGACGACGATCTCCCCGAAAGCGTATGTTGTGGTCGCATCGGGACCGACGACGGGCTTTCCTCCCTCGCGCTTGGTCGGCTGGCGTTTGATTTCGTCGCGACGCGCGACCAGCTTCTCACGACGAGATTGAAGCTCAATGATCTTTTCCAGCGACGCCCTTTGAGACCAGAGCTCCTCGTACGAGCGCCTCGCGTCTGCCTCAAGAGGACGCAGGCGGCTGATCTCGGTCTCGACGGCGCCTAGTGAAGTTCCGATCGCGTTCAGGCGACCGGCGTGACCGGATGCATCCGCTGTAAGCAGCGTCAGCGTCTGGCCCAGTTCGCGCCTCTCGATCTCGATCTTTCTCGCCTCGGCAGCGGCCGCCTTGTAGGCGGATTCAATCTCTAGCGCCTCGTGTTCGTGTCGATGCGATTCCGGCGTTGCGCCGCACACCGGGCACTCCATGCCCGCCATGGCGACGAGCATGTACCCACCTTCTTCGAGTGACTGCAGCCGGTCCAGATCGGAACGGTAGACGTCGTCAAGACGGCTGAAACGCGCGATCGTGACCCCAAGTTCCTGGAGACGGCTTTCGTATTCGCCTCGTCTGTCCATCAAAGCGCGACGTTCACTGACGGCCGCATCGAGCTGTCGCTGATACTCCCTCAATCCTTCGAACACGTTTTCGATTGTTGTGGAGAGCCGGGAGAACTGTTCTTCGGCATCGCTTCGCGATACAGCCTTCTCTCCAAGCTCCGCATCGATCTGCTGGATCATCTCCTCGACGATCTCCAGCTTGGCAGCCTTGGCGACCCGGCGTTCCGACGGCTTCTGCACTTCGAGCATGTCGGAATCGTCGGTTCCCGTCAGTAGAAGCCGAAAAAGGTTGCTTTCGAGCGTGCGTTCGGTTCGGGCACCCGTGTAGAGCACCGGGCTCCGCTCCGAGATGATCTGTTCCTCAGAAACGACGATGTAGGGAGCGATCAGCCGAAGATGCAGATTGTCCTTCTTTCCGTTGCCATCCCGCACAATGACGCGACCGTCGAGGCCGATCGCGTCGAGGAGCAGATGCGAGACCGTGTCCGTGCGTCCGAAGGCCGCCTTGTCGTCTAGCACCAGTCCTCCAGCCTGCTCGTCATCCAAAACAAGCCCGTCATGAAGGCTGAACGGCCCCCCGCGCGTGCTTCTGAACAGCGTCACGTCCCTGCCGCCAAGACGAACACCAAGCCATGCTCCGGTATAGCGGGAAATTTCTCCGATGTCCGGGAGACTGGAGGAGGCGGACAGCATGAACAGGATAATCTTGGCAGTCAACGACTTGCCCGTGTCCGAAGCGCCGTAGACAATATTCAGGCCTTCGTCGAACTCCAGGATCATCGGCTCGACGCTTGGACCCGAAAACCTCAGGAATTTAAGTTGGATCCCCGTCATGTCGGCAACCCTGTCGAGGGACCACGATCGTCGTTCTGAAACTCCGCCGTCCATCTGCCGATACGGTCCTCGACGAGGAATTTGATATCGTCGACGTCCATGTCTCGGAAGCGGGCCGCAAGCCAGGCGGCCCGCTCTTTCAAGGCGACCGAATAAGTCGACTGCAGGCATTCCAGAAAGCTCGGCGCTTCCTCGCTCGAACCGAAGAGAAGTCCTTCGTCGGTGTCGTATGCTTCGACGAGATGGACCCGCTGCATCGCCCGAAGGCTTCTTTCGATCAACGGGCGGCGGACGAGCAGCTCTCCAACACGGTTTGGAAGGTCGGGATGCAGGCTCGATGGTGCTTCATATCCCGGCCGCGCGCGCGGCGTCGACAGATCCCCCGTGTGGACCACCAGGTGGTCGAACCAGGTCATCTCGATCAAACCCCATCTGCGCGGGTAGAATGCGTTGAGCAGCGTCACCGCTCTGATGCCCGTTTCCAAAGTGCTGTTGAACGGACTCTGCGACACCGTTGGCGACTCCCTCATGCCCATTTCAAGGTTCCCTCGTTGGCAAGACGATGGCAAGTGCCCTGCTTCACCTTGGAACCCGCATGCATTCCGAGAATGCCCGGTGGCCGAAGCAGCGCAGCCTGCCGCATGACGCCGTTCAGCTTCGCGAGGCGGTCACCTTCCGTGTCGCGATGGACGTCGACAACCCCATGGTAGATGTCGTCCTTGAATGCAGGCACGTAGTCGTCGGGGGTTGAGTCCCTGTAGAATTTCTCGAACTCCACCGCGTCGAAGAACCGGACGCGTTGATCACGGAAGTGCTCTCCGAAGTCCGCATCAGCGAGCGCAGCAGCAGGAGATTCGAAAGTCCGGCCGGTTCTTTCCTCATAGACCTTCAGGAGCTGGCCAAGATAGGGCGACTCCTCGGTCTGGAAATCGATGGGCACCGTACCGGCCGGCGCCTTGCCCGGATCGGCCCCGAACCAGCTCACGAGAACCGGCATGCAGGACGGCTCCTTCACGAGCTTGGAAGCGGTGAGGCAAAAGATGTTTCTGAAGTCGAATTCCATCACCTTGCTGCGAATCTCGTCGCTCAGCGGGATCGTCTTGTTTTCGACCAGCTCGTTGGAAATCTGACTGTCCCACTGATCCAGCAGCGCGCGCCGAAATCTTTCGGGGTGGGTCGAAAGTTCCTGCAGGGACCGCCCGACGCCGCGCGGAGCAACGAACGTGTAGTTCCGCGGTAGCGAATAGTGTCCCTCCGCCGAATGCATGAAGATCTTGCCAAGCTCCACCAACGCGGACCCGAGCGCGAGATTGATCTTCAGCCGCTTGCATTGGAAGTTGTCCCAAGTTCCCTCATGACGATCCTTGGTCACGTATCCGACGACGTCGCGCCCACGGTCCCCGGCGCCGCCCCAGTCGTCCCACTCGACGTATTCCTTCCTGCGGATCGACAGCCAATCAGCCACGAAACGTTCGAGATCGTCCGGATGCATCGCCTTAAGTTGAGCAGCGTAGTCGGGGCGCATGTTGTGTCTCCCGAGCGCGGAGACGCGCCAGCAAAAATGGTATCCTACGTAGTTCGCAAGTGCCTCGATTCTTGTCAAGGTTGTCTGCGTTCGCTCGGGCGCGTCCATGATCGCAGACAACATCCGGGACGTCGTGCTTCAGGCGGCAGAAGAATCCGGATCTGCATCGTTGGCCCGCGTCGACAACCGCAACAAAGCTAACTGACCTGTCGCAATCGCGGCGGATCCTTTGGTATTGTTGTGGAGAGAGACGATGAATCCTTGCGGGAAAGGGAGCCGCTCGGCTTCCAAAGGCGCTCATCAGGAATTCGCGCGATTTCGTCCGTATGGACGATAAGGTGCTCGAATCAATCGCTCTTCAGAAACCAGCTTGCTCGTGATCTAGGCTGTTTGCTCGACGTCGACGACGACGTCGTCGCTTGGTGCTGCCGGCCATATGGCATGGACGACGTCCTGACATCGATCGGCTGGCAAGGGCCGCCATCGGATTTCATGGCGACCTATGCTCGCCGAACAGCATGGACGGGCGAAAGAGCTCGTACGAAAGAACGAGGAGTTCATCTGCGAATTGGCGTTCATCCTCAACCGCGAGGGTCGCGTCGATGGTGATCGGGCCGGGTGCGGTCGCAGGTGCGAAAGAACGTCCGTCGAATGTCGAAGACGCCGCTGAATCCTTTGATCGGCATTTTTCTTGATTACACTCTTTTTACGTGAGCTGTGCATTAGTCGCCGGACGCAAAAGGTCCCGGTGTCATGATCTCCAGAATTTCCCAGAACGATCTTTCCCATCTTCCATCTCTACTTCTCCTGGTGGAGGGTTCGACCATCCACGAGCATATGAGGGAAGCTCTGGTGTGCTATCAGGCGGGCGCCTACAAGGCCTGCATCGTCATGGCTGCAAATGCTCTGTTCGAATACCTCCGTCTTAAAACACAGGAACTGGGAACGACGAATGAGACTGCGGCTCAGATAGCCAGTGCGATAAACGAACTCCTGACGGAGCAGAAGGCATTCGAAAGGACGCTGGTGGACCGCCTTCTGAAAGCGGGGATTCTTGATCTTGGAAAGATTCGATCGCTGAATGGCATCATCGACATGCGAAACAAAGCTGCCCATCCATCGGGGAACAAGCTGGACGCAGACGCCGCGAATTACGTTTTCTCGACCGCGGTAAAAGAGTTCCTGTCGCGTCCGCATTTGTTGGCGCGGACTGGGATGACTGATCTGAAGATCCGACTTGGTCACGCGGGGTTCTTCGTCGATACGGATGACCATTCATTGGCCGACATGGTCAATCTGGAGCTGGAGACGCTAGACGACGGCGCTGCTCAGCTCTTCATGAGAGAGCTATCCATGGAATATGGGACAGCGGAACCGGTTCTTCGTGACAACATCAGGCTTTTCCTTCGTGGATACCTGTCGATGGCAGACGAGAAGCGTCAGGTCGGACTTGCCAGGATGCTGTTCAGGTTCGCTTCGGATGTCGAGGCCTACGCCGGGCTTCTCCACGAGATCTTCGTGCTTGCGCCGCACACGCACCGGTCCTTGGACGGCGGAACTCGCAGGCGTCTCGACGCGGCCCTGGCCCATAGCTGCAGGAAACTTAAAGGTCGGGTTGTGCCTGGGGACCAGACACATCCCTTGGAATTATTCGACCTTCTAATGAACGTGTTTGATGAAGAGACGCTTGAGAGCGAATTCAAGCAGACGGTCGCGGAGATTGTCGATCTATATTGCGACGAAGCACCGCTGACCTCGGGCCTCAAAAAGGGCGATGCGATTAGAGAGAAAATCCTCGCCGCGATTACAGACGTTGCATTCCGTAGTGACGTCGTCCGGCTCTGGCGGTTCACGACGATGATAGTCGCCGAAGAATACTTGATCGCCAGCGAGCTGTCGGGGCAGGAGGCGCTAGAACTCCTTTGCGCCATCCATCAACTACCGGCGCCGACTGCCGACGACGGTGGCGCAGCGTTTCTTCGAGAGGACGGTATCGCCGCCAAGTTGTTTGATGCCTTGCCCTTCCTAAAGGAAACGGCCGCTGCGGTCGTCAAGGTTCAGGATGATGAAGCCATGCGGACGCTTTCCCGGCATGGCCTCGATCCTGAATTGTTCGCGGCCTAGGCTCAGCAACCATTCGTGAAAATGTTGTCGTGGAACGACGGATCGTGATCGATGCGTGAGACGTATCCGTCTAGCCTGAGAGCATGGTTATTCGTCATAACCAGATCGAGCAGTTCGGCTTCGTTCGCCGGCTTCACGTCGAACTCCACCTCGACGGCCAGCGCCCGCTGGTATTCCACGGTCGCGAAGCCCAGCCGCAGGACCTCGCGCGGGGAAAGGATTCCCAGTCCGGTTTCTCCAAGGCTTTTGCCGACGAACACCTCGCCGGTCGATTGCACTCGATAGAGCACGGGGGCGACGAGGCGATCGGCCACGGTCGCCGTGCCAGCGCCGAACTCATCCCCGAAGCCGATTGCCTCGCAATCGCTAGGACGCCACGGTACCCCTTCGCCGATCCTCCAAAGCAGGCCCCTTTCGCTCTCAATAAACATCCGGTGTACTTCCCAGGCGATGATCGCTGCCTGTATCTCCTCGGTAGAGAAGCCGAGGAGCAGCAAGTTCTCCAACGACCTGTGATGCATTTCGCCCCGCATCGTTGAATAGAAATGCCCAGGCCTATCTATGGCGTGATCGAGAAACTCGGAATTGAATCGATCCTCGACTTGGGAAACGGGCCGGTGGTCTTCGTCGACCCAATGGATCGCCTGCAAGAAGTGGCGTCGCTGCTCTAGTCGTTCGACGGCTGGGTTCATGGTCGTTTCTCCTCTTTCGAAGAGATTTTCGCGGGGCCATGAAAGTCACCATAGGAGATGTCGATAATGAGGGAGGCCCTGGCCGTCGGCACGGTCATCCCATGTTTCGCGCCGCGGTGGTGTTCATTGGGATGCTTTCCGGCGTGCCAGATGCTCGCCGAAGCGGCGTGTATGTACTCGGCGAACGCCCATTAGTATGGTTGCTTCCGGGTCGGCTCTCCGACGAACTGCTCTTTCGAGCCCGTCGGAAATCGAAGACGAGCTGCGCACACGTCCCATCGACGGCATGGCAGCAATCCGCCGGCGCCTAAAGCAGGGCGTGGAGGAGGAAGTCGGTTTTCAACGCCGTTTGCAATGCGATCCAGTTGTCGTGGGTGTAGCCGTTGGGCGAACATTCGCAGCACTCGGCCGCTTGCGATAATTGCGGCAATTTGCAATTTTAAATTTAAATAGTGATTTGGAGCGCAGCTACTTCGCGTTCAGTAAAAATTTGGGATTGGATATCTGTCGACCAGATCCGGGGGAGAGAATGAGACTTGTCGCTGTTACCATCGAGAACTTTCGCGCATACAAGGACCCGACGCGCATCGACTTCGGCGATATCACCACAATCATCGGTCGGAACGACGTTGGAAAGTCCACCGTACTCGAGGCGCTGGAGATATTCTTCAACAACGAGACGGTGAAGATCGATCCATCGGACTGCAATGTGTTCGGTGGTGGAGCGCCTGTGAGGATCACGGCAGAATTCTCCGAGCTTCCCGACGAGATCACCTTGGACGCGGGCGCGCCGACCTCGTTGGCAGCGGAATATCTGCTTTCCGCAGACGGACATCTGCGCATCCAGAAGGTCTACGATTGCTCCAAGAAGACGGTCGCCGCGGAAACCTTCATCCTCGCGAATCATCCGACCGCAAAGGGCGTCGAGGGCCTTCTCGAATTGAAGGAGAAGGATTTGCAGGGCCTGGTGAAGGAGCGTGGGCTCGAGGTTAAGCTGAAAGGAAATCCTGGCATGCGTGCGGCCTTGTGGGAGCACACTGGAGATCTCGTGTTGGCGACGGTTGCTATTCCGGTGTCGAAGCCGAAGGAGGATAGCAAGAGGATCTGGGAGCAGCTCGAACTACATCTTCCGATGTTCGCCATATTTCAGAGCGACCGGCCCAGCAAGGATTCGGACGGCGAGATCCAGAATCCGCTCAAGGGCGCAATCGCAACCGCCATCGCGGAGGTGCAGGACGAGATCGAACGGATCCAGACTAAGGTCCGGGAGAAATCGGAAGAAATCGCGCGGCTCACCCACGAAGCACTGAAGACGATCGACAACCGGCTGGCCAATACCCTGGTTCCCAAATTCACGCCACCGACGACTGCCAAGTGGACGAGTCTCTTCTCCCTGGGAATGGACACCGACGATGCGATTCCCTTGAACAAGCGAGGCAGCGGTGTGAGACGGCTTATCCTCGTGAGCTTCTTCAAAGCGGAGGCGGAGCGGAAACTGACGAAGTCGAGCAAGGCCAATATCATCTATGCGATCGAAGAGCCCGAAACGTCCCAGCATCCGGCAAACCAAAGGATATTGATCGACTCCTTTAAGGAAATTGCAAACGCACCGAACTGCCAGGTCATTCTGACTACGCACAGTCCAGGTCTAGCTGCGGACCTTCCGATCGAAAGCATTCGCTTCGTATCCAGCGACGGTCCGCCGCACACGCCAACGATCGAGAAGGGCGCCGACGTCTTCGGCCGGGTGGCGGACGTTCTGGGATTGACGCCCGACAGCCGGGTGAAGGTACTTGTCTGCGTGGAGGGACCCACGGACGTCGAAGCATTGCGGCACATGAGCCATGCCCTGCATCAGACGGACGACACGATTCCCTCGCTTCTTCATGATCCCCGTTGCGCCTTTGTCGTCCTCGGCGGATCGACCCTGAAGCACTGGGTTACCCAGCATTATCTGAAGAACCTGCGGTGTCCCGAGGTCCACATTTACGACAGCGACGTCGCCAAGTATGGCGAGATGGTCGATCAGGTGAATGCTCGAACGGACGGGCTGGGTTCATGGGCGAGACTGACGATAAAACATGAGATCGAATCCTATCTGCACCCGGCCGCAATCCACGAGGTCTACGGGGTCGCAGTCGACGTAGTCGACCATCCAGAACCCAACCGTCCCGGAGTTCCGGCAGCATTTGCAGCAGTCTTCTCGGCTCATAAGGGGTTCGATGGTGTTATGAAGGACAGCGTTGCAAAGTCCTACCTGATGAAGGTTTTTCAGAACATGACGGCTGAGCGAATTCGCGAGCGAGACGCGACAGGGGAGGTGGAAGCATGGTTTCGAGGGATCGGAGCATTGCTCTAGCAGTCGAGACAGAACAGTCGCCGAGCATCTCCAGTTGTGGTTGGACTGCGAAAATCTGAGCAGGCATAACGTCGATGGCTCCGACGAGGGGGGCCCCTTGATCTCGCGCGACATCGTTCACTTCGGAAGTTACAATCGTGTTTGACGCCGACTCAGAGCAGGCGAAAGCCACCAAAATCGCCGTCCTCGACATGGTTTCCAACGATGGTTTTTGGTCGCCGGAATTGCATTTCAACATGCCTGGCTTCGGCAGCATCCGCCGTGGCCCGAATGATACGAACTCTTGAAGTCGGAATGGACCACGGTAGTGGTGTGATGCCAAGACATCATGGTCATCGAGATCCGGCATGATTGGTGATCGGACGATGTGCTTGGCAACACCGGACCTGCATGCGCGACCTCCTCGAAGCGGACAACGTTGTGATTTCGTAAAATTTCCTCACGCCAAGCTTGTGTAGAGCTTTGGAGGGACTCTGCGGGCTGATATCGTGCGGGAGCACGAATCGAGGGGATGGACATGGGCCAGACACTACGGCCGACCAAGTTCAAAGACGTCGATCTTAAGGACCCGTTTTTTGACAGCCTGAAGGCCCAGTATGCAGAATTTTCCGACTGGTTCGCCAAAAAGGCGAATGAGCCCGTATATGTCGTCGACGACGACGCCGGCGGTCTCAGAGGCTTCCTTTACATAAAGGTAGAGACCGGTGAGATCACGGACGTTCAACCCGCCCTTCCGGCAAAGCGACGACTAAAAGTCGGCACCCTGAAGGTCAATGCCAGAGGTACCAAGCTCGGCGAGCGAATTATTAAACGCATATTCGATCACGCAGTGCTTGAGGACGTCGATGAGATCTATGTGACCGTCTTCGATACTCACGCGACTTTAATCAAACTTTTCCAGCGATATGGATTCGAGCAGAAGGGGATCAAGACGACGCCTAATGGTGAAGAGCTGGTGCTCCTTCGTTCGCTTCGCGGGACGGTGGGCGATATCGTGAAAGACTATCCGCTGATGCAAACAGCGGGAAGGTCCAAATGGCTTCTGGCCATCAAACCGGAATATCACACGAGATTACTGCCAGACTCTATGCTTCGAACAGAGGACCCCAACTCTGAGGAAGATGTTCCACACACGAACAGCATTCACAAAGTCTACATCGCTGGTCTCGTGCTGACGAGAATGGCAAAGGGCGATCTGGTCGTCTTTTACAGAACGACCGACAAGTCGGGTCGCGCTTGGTTCCGTTCGGTCGCAACTTCGGTCTGCGTGGTGGAAGAAACCTACTCGAGGAAACACTTCGCGAACGCGGATGCCTTCGTTGCTTTTTGCAAAGACCATAGCGTTTTCACGGAGGAGGAGCTCCGATCCAGGTACGTGGACGGAAAGCCTCTGTATGTTGCAAAGTTGACATACAATTCGGCTTTCGCGAGAAGGCCGACTCGCGGGACACTAATGGATGATGTAGGCATCACCGAATTTCCGCGTTGGGACCTACGCTCCCTGACCGACGGTCAGTTCACTCGCATCCTCAATTTAGGTGAAGTAGATGAAAGTCTTATTGTCAATTAAACCGGAATACGCAGAGAAGATCTTTGAAGGAACGAAGCGCTTCGAGTTTCGCAAGAGCGTCTACCGGTCGAAAGATGTGAGGACGGTCGTCGTCTACGTTACTCGTCCTGTCGGCCAGATAATCGGTGAATTCGACGTGGAAGAGATTCTGTGCAAGTCCCCTGACGATCTATGGGCGCTGACGTCGGATCATTCGGGTATCTCGAAGGATTTCTTCGACGAGTACTTCTTGGGGCGGGAAAGAAGCTTCGCTTTGGCGGTGGGCGACGTCCGTCGATACGACAGTCCCCTGAATCCCAACGAGGTCATCGCGAATTTTACGCCGCCTCAGTCCTATATGTACGTCGATGACGAACTTGGCAGGCCTTCTACCCCCCAACTCGCACTGGCTCTTTGAAGCCGATCGGAACCGGACGCGACGATGAACGGCACCTTGGCGATCTGGTACGAGCCAGCATCAAATCCTGCGATCGAAGCTGCTGGTCAGAGCGGGCCGAAGCCCGAGCTTGAGATTCACTTCAATCTCTGGCGAGACGACGCATCAACGACGAATTTCCTCGACATTGGCCTACGGATTTCGCGGGCCGAGCTTCTCAAGAGGATCTATCTGTACTTCCCTGTGGAGATCAAGCTCGGGCAGATCACCGACCTCAGCGAGGTCATGAAATACGCACAGACCTTGGACGCCGTGTTTAACTCGGTGGTTTCAGTCGGTGAGCAGACGGATCTACACTACAAAACGGTCTCCGATGGAGCTCCGTTCGTCACCGTCCATAAGGTCAGGCCCGACGCGGACATCGATCTCCATCCGATAGCTGACGCACCGAAGGGAACTGGCAGCCAACTGACCTTCAACGAAGAGATGTGCAAGCGGCTGGTGAGGAATGATGGCCAGGATCAGTATGTACGGTTCCGAGTTACTTTAAACGGCAAATCTCGGACCTTGTTCACGCAGGAAATAACGGCACGGGACAGGGTGTTCGTAAGCTCTGCCCACAAACTTGAATTGACCGAACTCCGGCTGAACGAACATCGCAGCTTTCCACGGAGCATCGCTGACAACGCACAGAAACATGCGTTTACAATCAAACGGGTTCACTACTTTCTGATTCGGGAGCTGGGACATGCGCTCGTAACGCAACATGCCCCGCTTAGGAAAGTGCGGCGTTTGGAAGCGCATCTCTGGGCTTCCTACCTTCGGGGTCGCCCAGTGACGGAGAAGGAAGTGCCCGCGGAGGAAAAACTGGCCTCTCGTATGGTGATCTATCACTGGCGCGAAGGCGACAAGGACAAGACCATCACCGATTTTACAGCATTTGCGAGTTTCCAGACGAGTGCACCTGGCCTTCTGTTCTATCTAGTTGCCATCACCATATTGGGCGCAATGGGCAGTTCCCTAGCTGAGATGGCGAAGAACGAGGTAGGGTTGAAACCGTCGTTCGGGAGCTGCGCGCTCGCACTCTTCGTGTTGTGGCTTCTGGCCTGGACCGGTGCCTGGGCAAAGATCGAAACCGCAGTCGGCTCTTTGTGGAAGCGTGGCGTGGAACTTGTCACCGTCTCCTTCAGAGGAGCCTAGAGCTTCGCCGAGAACGATGAGTCCTTTCGATACCGCCGAAGACCTGTAAGTCACTGACGGCCCATGCTGGGACGTCGCCAACGAGGTTAGGAAGGCAGACAAGGTTGTACGAGCGGTCGTCCGGCCTGTTCGCGGGACGCTGCATCGCATCGATAAACAGCTTGATCTCGGTGACGGCGCGCCGGATCGGGCGATGGCCTCCACCATCGATTCCTCCCCGTTAAAAACGTCCAGTAAACCGAAATCGGTTGCAATACGATAACAGCCTACACGTATAGAAGAGAATTACGCAATTAGGTAGCAATTGCCGCAGTTGCTACCTTATTGCGTGAACATCTGGCCCGTGGAAGTGGGTTGCGACACACGGAGACATAGCGGCGCTTGTTTTTCCGTATTCAGATAGCGGAAGCGACCAAGGCTTCTTTCTCATGAGCACTCTTGGCTGCAGGCTGCCCCTCAACGAGCACGGGTTCTCGCACCCACTGATCCCCTTGGAACCTGCTCGGATACCACCCGTGAAATGAAGCTCGCCGTCCCTTTTGCCGCAGAATCCATCGGAATGACGGACGCCAATTCTTGAGCGTATTATCATCCATAAGACTGCAGCTCCTTAAGTTGCCGCAGCCAGATTGAATAGAGGCATCCGCTGGCGATCAACCATTGAAAGCCCCCAGGCTCAGAATATGTTGGCGAAGCTTGTCGCACGCTGGTGCGATGAACGATGCCGCATCCCGGCCGCTTTCGAACCGGTAGGGAATCGTAGTGATGCCGCTCAGGTCGCTCGGAAGCTTTACCTTCTCCTCCCGCGGCTCCATCAGGATTGCACGCTGCCGACCAAGTTTTCCCATGAAGAGGCCAAGTTCGAAGACGACGTTATCTCTGGGGCTTGGCCAGTCCTTGCCTCTGCTCTCCGTAAGGTCGTCGGCGTGCGCGATCGCGACGGCAAAATCGGAGTCGTCCACTTCTGCTTCCAGGTCCTGGAGGGTGTAGTTTGCCACGCGGAAGACCCCATCGGTCCAAATCGTCGTAAGGAACGGGTCGTGCTCGAAGGCATTGCGCACCAGTCGGGCGACGGGCAGGGCCTCGGCTGACGAAATGATGAACACCCGTGCCTTCTCGCGGTAGACGCCGACATGCTTGTTCCGCTCCAGCAGCCGCCGGGACAAGGACCGTGCGATCTGCCGATACATGTCTGAGTATCTCTTCGCGAGCGTCGAGAAATGCTGTTCGCTCAACCTGGCAACGAGAGAAGACTCCTCGGCAACAACTGTCGCAGACCTGCGCTGCGTGGGTTCTATGGCCGCCATCTCGCCGAGCTGCTCGCCACGCCCACGCCCTCCAACCCTCCGGCCGTTGATGTGGATTCCGAAAGACCCGGAGATTATGAAGAAGATGTCGTTGTCCTCACCGTTCTGTTCGATCATGGCCTGACCAGTCTCGAACTCCAGAAGTTCCACGACGTCGGCAAGTTCTTCAGCTAGCGCTCGATCGCCTGCAACGATCCATTGGGAGAGCAGGGCCTCGACCCTAAGAACCCGTCCGACATCTCCTTGAAAGCGTTCGATCATCCTGCTCACGTGATTGTCCTCCAATAGGTCATCGAGTTGATCTCGTCGTTGTTGTGCTGTGACCAATTCCATTTTTTCCAGATGTTCTCGCCGCCCGGACCGAGCTTCTGATTGCCCTGGAGATAGTCGAAAACTCGCCTCGTGATCGACGTCGGATTATCTGCGGTGAGGGCGGTAAATTTGGCGGCGAGGTTGGCGGCGTTGCCAATCCATACGATGTCATTGTCGCCGCGAACGCCGGTTCGGGCAGCTCTGATCTCCGACGTGTCGTTACCGACGACGTGGCGGATCTTAAAGTCGGTTTTCCAGCCTTTGCCCATCTCGGATTGCACGATATTCTTGATTGCGTAGTTGATCTCCAGTGCGCACGAGACGGCGTCGTTCGACTGGTTGTCAGAGATGAATATTCCCATTGCCCGATCTCCATCATAGGAGACGATCGTGCCGCCATGTCGGCGGATAAGTCTCGATGTTGCGTATAGGAAGGTCTTGTAGACCTCTCCCGCGAACATCCAGTTCCTCTTCTCCACGAGATCGGTAGATCCGTCGAGGTCTGCATAGAGGATCGTCGCGCGCTGAAAGTAAACGGCATCGTTCGAGAGCTTCAGATCCTTGGACTCCGGCACAGTGTTTCCGTCGCGAACGGTCCATTTCTCGCTGAAGGTCGAGTTTGCATTGCCTTTGATGTCGTCGGCGATGGTCATTACGAGGCGCCACCCTTTCAGTGCAAATGCTCGACGACCCATCGCCCGGCGAAGACGACTGGTGGGATTGTCATGAACACGAATGCTATGAGGACGAGGGTTCCAGCCCAGTGGAACATTCGAAACTTACGCCGAGCGATTGCTGCCTGGGTCGCGATCTGGACTGCGAGATCGCGGAGATAAGTGGGAGTGACAGACTCGTTCTCGGCCGGCATGTATTCCTTTTGCGAGATCTCTGCGTAGTTCTCGATGCCACCTTTTGCGATGTCGCCGAAGTAGAGCAGATTCATCGCGTCGCCTTCCCGCTTCAGGAGTTGATCGAGTAGCTTTGGAAGGAATGATATGAGGCAGATGACGCAGGAGATTGCGAGCAAGGGCAAGGCGGCGAGGAGGGCGTACTTGTATCCGAATGGCGGTTCGTCCGGCGACCTCAAAAGGTTAATAATAGCGCCGATCCAAACAGAGGAGAATGTCAGCAGCGCGGCATTTTTCGTCTCGGCAAATCTGACGAAGTCGATCATCCGGCCATGGTTCGCCGACATCAGTTTCTCAAAGGCTTCCTGCTGGTCGTTCTTCGCCATCGGTTGGTGCCCCGTCTATCTCGCCGCCGGCTTTGCCAAGGGGCAGTCATCCATCGTGCCGCAGCAGACATGCTTTCCAATACGAAGTAGTGTGTAGAAGTCTGCTTCAGCTCGCTGCCATCCGTCGAGATTGAGAACGAGATCGGCGAGCTGTCCCGCGTGTCCGCTACAAGCCGCCGCAGGAAGAAGAAGTTTGTCAGCATTGTCGCACTTGCAGCGCTGACGAAGGGTCATCATCCGCCGCTCACCCCGAAGCACTGAAACGAGCCGTCTGCCATCTTTCAACAAGGCGGCACGGTCTCGGCGGCGCCCTTTCGCAAGACGAAGGCGATCCTCTTTGAGCGACGCGAGGAACCGCGGCCCGAGGGCGGCGGCATTCTCTTCGGCCATCGCCTGGAACCTGGCTGCAGTCGAACCGTGGGCGCGCGCATCCGTCTTGCCAGGCCACCGTCTCAGTGCCGCGGCCGAGCGTTGCCGAAGCAGGAAGGTAAGAAGCCTTCCCCACCATATTTCGGCCGCTTCCCGACTGTCGATTTCGGAAGGTTCCACTTCGCCCCAATAGAGGCAGAACGTACCATCCGGATTTATGTGACGCTCCGCACAAAACGACGGGAGCAGCGTCGGTTGCTGTTCCGCGACGGTGACGGATTTGCCATCTCGCCGGATTTCAAGAATGAAATCCGGGCTGGGCGCGCCGGAAGCACTCGGAGGATTGACGACATAGATCGCTTGCCCGTCCCCCGAGGAGAGCAGGCGGGCATGGTTCTCGAGTGCGACGCTGTACAGTTGATCGAGTGACGACAACGAGGCTCAACCGATCTTGGCGTATGGGCGGAAGGGCGTCTCCGCCGCCTTGACGATCGCCGGGCTGCTGGCGGCGTAAAGCGAGGCTCGCGCCGCCTTGGCCACTGCATCATCCTCCGCTGCCAGAGCGTCCAGAGCAACGTCGTAGGTCAGATTGGATAGACGCCTCGACGACCCGAACAGCTTCCGGACGGAAGCAGGTCCGTCATCGTATGCCGTCTGACCGATCGCAGTCTGGATTCCGTTGCAACGCTTCTGCTCGTTCTCGGAAGCGAGGACTGATCGTCCCGTCGAGCAGCGAACACGGCTGCCTTGCATGCCAAGTCGGCTAATTGCTCCGGGACCAAACTCGAAGCCGATCGCGAGACCAAGGTCGTCAGTGTCAACGCCATTCGCCTCAAGACGCTCCAAAGTGAGATTGAAGCTGCTGCGAAGGCCGCCGGCGCAGAGAACTGCGGTCGACACAGTCTCGTCGGTGTCGGTTGTGTGCGCCGTGCCTTCCAGGATGTGGCCGTGGATGCAGTCGCCGATGAAGCGGATCCTTCGACCGGAAAAGTCCGAGCTGAGAACCCGGTCAAGTTCGGCACGAATGACATGGAGGCAGCGAACGACATCTTCGGGATCATTGTCGATATGGGAATTGACATAGGCTGTGAAGTTATCGACGTCCGCATACACGGAGACCATTTCCATGCGGCGGGAATTCCCAGGGGTCAGTACGGTGATGTCCAGGTTCTTCAGCGGCGGGGTCGCGCGCGTAAATGAGAATGCTCCGATAGGGTTCTTCTCGTTGTCCTTCCGCCAATCGGCGACGATCGAATCCTTCTTGAGGCCGAGCTTGGCCTCGTCCTCGCATTTCTTGATTTCCTCGTCCGTCATTTTCGACTTGGCGGGATCATCGGTGGTATCCAGACCGATCGCTTCGCGGGCCTCGTTGCTGAGGTAGATGCCAACTGTCTTGTTGTTCGATGCGAGTTTGGCCGCGATGTTCGCGGGGCGCCCGAGGAACAGCGGCTCGCGGTTTCCGTTCCGGCCGTTGTTAACGGCCAGCGTTTTTCCGGTGTCGATTCCTACGCGAACCTTGGCGTTCGGAATCTTTTCATCGTCATCACCCGTCTCGGCAAGCACGTCCGCGATCAGCTTGGCGATCGCGACCGCGCGATTGACCCGATCGTCCGCAGCGTCCTCGCCGTACGGCTTTGTGACGACAGCATGAAGGCGTTGATTGTGGAAGTCTACTCTGATCGCGTCGGCATCGGAGAGAATACGATGTACGGCGCGATAGTGGAGATTGAGGAATCGAAGCGCCCGCTTGTGGCAGGTCTCGCCCTCGAAATCAGTGGACCACAGCATGTCTTCAAAATTCACGATATCGATATAGAGGTGAACGCCGTCAACACGGTAGGCCTTATTTGTCGGTATAGATGTCAGAGAGGTGTCACGGGTGTAATCGACGACCGTGACCTTCTCGACATCTTTTATGCGAGCGTCGATCGCCGACTTTGCGCGATCGTGCTTCCATGCATTTGCCATGTGCGCTTCAACTCCAAACTGGTGCATCGCGGACCCCAGCCCAACTGATGCGATTGTTTCACTATTTGTTCCTCTAGGCATTTTCCGGGCACTTTTCAGTGCCCGGATCATTGCTTTTTTGATCTCATTCTAGTGACGCTCTTCACGTCACTAGGACGAAGTTTCCTTACTCACCAATCAAGCAGATCAGGAAACCCGGAAGTTGCTGCTCTCACTTGCGTATTAGCGTGTCCTAACGTGGCGCCATGTCATACCGAGTGGCACGGCACACTATGCGATCAGCCAATACTCAGCTGCAGCCGCTCGTAGCCCCGCACGTGTCGCACTTCTCGCAAGTTCCATTCCGAACCATCGTGAAGTTCTGGCACTCCGTGCACATGTTGCCGGTGTAGCCCTGCATGATGGAGCGGGCGCGGCGTTCGGATTCGAGCTTCTTGGCTTCCGTCTTGGCATTCGCAGCTTCGTTTGCCGCGTTATCGGTGAAGAGGCCCGTCGCGGATTCGGAGATGACTTCCTCCGCGATCTCTTCGGCCAATTCCTTCGCACGCTCCTCATAATCGCGCTTGAAAGCGACGACTTCGGAGGTCGAGACGGAGCTTGCCGGCTCCAGCTTGCGGACCGTGTTGCCGGCGAAAGCCGTTACCGTACCGAGCGAGGCGGCGCGGGCAGGGGCGGCTGTTGCCGAACCTTTGGCTTCGGCTGCCGGGCGCTCGCCCGATGTCGGAACCAGCGTCGGCTTGTAGCCGCGGGTCAGGCCCTTGGAGACGACATCGGCCTTGCCTTCGGAAACACCGCGGCCAAGCGCCGTGTTGTTGAAGTCGGACGTGTCGACATGCGCAAGATCGTGGCGGCCGAGATAGGAGATCGCCAGTTCGCGGAACACGTAGTCGAGGATCGACGTGGCGTTCTTGATGGCGTCGTTACCCGTGACGATGCCGGCCGGCTCGAACTTGGTGAAGGTGAAGGCGTCGACATACTCTTCGAGCGGCACGCCATACTGCAGGCCGAGCGAGACGGAGATTGCGAAGTTGTTGATGAAGGCGCGGAGCGCCGAGCCTTCCTTGTTCATATCAAGGAAGATTTCGCCAAGGCGGCCGTCGTCATATTCGCCGGTGCGCAGGAAGATCGTATGCCCGCCGATCTTGGCCTTCTGGGTGTAACCTTTGCGGCGGCTCGGCAGTTTTTCCTGCGTACGCACGACCTTCTCGATCACGCGCTCGACGATCTTTTCCGTGATGGTGACGGCCTGCGCGGCGGCCGGAGCCTGCAGGAATTCCTCCAGCGCATCCTCATCGCTGTCATCCTCGATCAGTGATGCGTTCAGCGGCTGGCTGAGCTTGGAGCCGTCGCGATAGAGCGCGTTCGCCTTGAGGCCGAGCTTCCAGGACAGCATGTAGGCGTTCTTGCAATCCTCGACGGTCGCCTCGTTCGGCATGTTGATCGTCTTGGAGATAGCGCCCGAGATGAACGGTTGCGCTGCCGCCATCATGCGGATGTGGCTTTCGACCGAGAGGTAACGCTTGCCGATCTTGCCGCAGGGGTTGGCGCAATCGAAGACGGCCAGATGCTCGTTCTTGAGGAACGGCGCGCCTTCCAGCGTCATCGCACCGCAGACATGGATGTTGGCGGCTTCGATGTCCTTCTTGGAGAAGCCGAGATGATCGAGCAGGTTGAAGCTCATGTCGGCCATCTGCTCGTCGGACACCTTCAGCGTGCCCTTCAGGAAGTCGGCGCCGAGCGTCCACTGATTGAAGACAAACTTGATGTCGAAGGCGCTCTTCAGCGCAACATTGACGGCCTCGACCTTCTCAGCGGTAAAGCCTTTGGCCTTCAGTGTCGATGGGTTGATGGCCGGAGCCTGGTTCAGGTTGCCGTGGCCGACAGCATAGGCCTCGATCTCTGCGATCTGGCTTTCGGAATAGCCGAGCGTGCGCAGCGCTTCCGGAACGGCGCGGTTGATGATCTTGAAGTAACCACCGCCGGCGAGCTTCTTGAACTTCACCAGGGCGAAGTCCGGCTCGATGCCGGTCGTATCGCAATCCATGACGAGGCCGATCGTACCGGTCGGCGCAATGACGGTTGCCTGTGCGTTGCGGTAGCCGTGCTTTTCGCCGAGTTCCAGCGCCTTGTCCCAGGCGGCCTTGGCATGGGCGACGAGATCCTGGTCCGGATTGTCGGCGTGGATCAGCGCCACCGGATTGACCGACAGGCTCTCATAGCCCGAAGTCTCGCCGTAAGCGGCGCGGCGATGGTTGCGGATGACGCGCAGCATGTTTTCGCGGTTCGGCTTGAACATCGGGAAGGTCCCGAGTTCGGATGCCATCTCGGCCGAGGTCGCATAGGCGATGCCGGTCATGATCGCGGTCAGCGAGCCGGCAATGGCGCGAGCTTCGTCCGAGTCATAGGGGATGCCGGACGACATCAGCAGGCCGCCGATATTGGCATAGCCGAGGCCGAGCGTGCGGTATTCGTAGGAGAGTTCAGCGATACGGCGCGAGGGGAACTGCGCCATCATCACGGAGATTTCGAGAACGACGGTCCAGAGGCGGACGGCGTGTTCGTAATCGGCAATGTTGATGCGCTTCGTCGCTGCGTCCTTGAAGGTCATCAGGTTCAGCGAAGCGAGGTTGCAGGCCGTGTCGTCGAGGAACATGTATTCCGAGCACGGGTTGGATGCGCGGATCGGGCCGGCAGCCGGGCTGGTGTGCCAGTCGTTCATCGTCGTGTTGAAGTGCAGGCCCGGATCGGCCGACGCCCAGGCGGCGTAGGAGATGGATTCCCAGAGATCGCGGGCCTTCAGCGTCTTGACGACCTTGCCGTCCTTGCGGGCGGTCAGGTTCCAGTCGCCGTCATTCTCCACGGCACGCAGAAAGTCGTCCTTGATGGAGACGGAGTTGTTGGAGTTCTGACCCGATACGGTGAGGTAGGCTTCCGAATCCCAGTCCGTGTCGTAGGTCTTGAATTCGAGATCCGTGTAGCCCTGGCGTGCAAACTGGATGACACGCTGGACGTAGTTTTCCGGAACCTGATCCTTCTTGGCGGCGCGAATCTCGCGCTTCAGGGCAGGGTTCTTGGCCGGGTCGAAGCAATCGTTATTGTCGCCTTCGCAATTGACGGTCGCCTTCATGATCGCCTTCAGGTGCTTGGCGACGATCTTGGAACCGGTGACGAGGGCGGCAACCTTCTGCTCTTCCTTGACCTTCCAGTTGATGTAGTCCTCGATATCCGGATGGTCGATGTCGACGACAACCATCTTGGCGGCGCGGCGGGTCGTGCCGCCCGACTTGATGGCGCCGGCAGCGCGGTCGCCGATCTTCAGGAAGCTCATGAGGCCGGAAGAACGGCCGCCGCCAGAAAGCTTTTCACCCTCGGCGCGCAGCATCGAGAAGTTCGAGCCGGTGCCGGAGCCGTATTTGAAGAGGCGGGCTTCGCGAACCCACAGGTCCATGATGCCGCCTTCGTTGACGAGATCGTCCTCGACCGACTGGATGAAGCAGGCATGCGGCTGCGGATGCTCATAGGCCGACTTGGACTTGGTGAGCTTGCCGGTGAAGGGGTCGACATAATAGTGGCCCTGGCCGGGGCCGTCGATGCCGTAGGCCCAGTGCATGCCGGTGTTGAACCACTGCGGGGAGTTCGGCGCGACGCGCTGGGTGGCGAGCATATAGGCAAGCTCGTCACGGAACGCGGAGGCGTCTTCTTCGGAGGAGAAGTAGCCGCCCTTCCAGCCCCAGTAGGTCCACGTGCCGGCGAGACGGTCGAAGACCTGGCGCGCATCGGTTTCGGAACCGCTCTGCTGATCCTTCGGCAGGTCCTTCATGGCCGCATCGTCGGGCACGGAACGCCACAGGAAGGAAGGAACGTCGTTTTCCTCGACCTTCTTCAGCTTGGCAGGCACGCCCGCTTTGCGGAAATACTTCTGGGCCAGAATGTCGGCTGCGACCTGCGAGAACTGTGCGGGTACGTCGATGTTTTCGAGGCGGAACACGATCGAACCGTCAGGATTCTTGATCTCGCTCGTCGCCTTGCGGAATTCGATGTCCGCATAGGGTGACTGGCCGGCCTTCGTAAAACGACGTTCGATGCGCATGGTCCCAATCCTTCATTCGTTGGTGCGCGCCCGCATGAGAACAGGGCGCAAAAATTCTCATTCCGGCATCGCGAATTCAACGCGCAGCCAGTCTCTGATCCGCTTTCTGACAGGAGGTGTCACCCGGAGATGTCTTTCCTGTATCTTGTGGTGATGGTGGCTGCAAACACTAAATATAGTATTAACAGCTTATTGCCGCCAGTCCCCGCATGTGTTTTTTCGGCCGCATCGAGATCGACACAAAAATCCTCCCGGCGGGCCACCTGCACAGGTGAATCGCCGTAAATCCAAATCCGATTTCGAATTGAGAACCAGCCCTCGTAACCCCGCTTGGTCCAGTCGCCGCCGCAACGTCGTCCATTAACTTTGAAAGACCCGATTCCGTCAAGGGGTGGTTTGTAATGGATTGCTAACCACAATATCTTGTGGGCTCGCCTGTGGAAACTGGGGAAACGCCAGTAGGCTAAGAGATTCAAGAGCTTGAGGAGGGATGCTCGCCCTTCGCGCGACGGTTGGCGCAGTAAGTATCATCACCGGCGGTGTCGAAAGCGACAAAATTGTGACCGTGACCTCGATGCCATTGGCAGCGCGGCAAATTCATGCAGTCGCGCATCATGATTCGCGCGGAAAGCCTTGAATCTCACGCTTTCTCGGCTTTATGACGCCCACTAAATCTAGTGGGCGCCGTAGCGCCCACCTCTATTACCACTATCCGAATCATATTTCGCGACAGCGCATGAATCGTGACTGATTCGCGCGCCGGCAGCGGGAGATCAGCCGCGATGGCCCTTGGCGATTGGCTCCTGATAGGTGAAGCCCATGTCCCACGGGAAGTAGATCCAGGTATCCTGGCTGACCTCTGTGATGAAGGTGTCGATCGTGGGAACGCCGGTCGGCTTCGCGTAGACGCAGGCAAAATGCGCCTTCGGCAGCATGGCGCGGACTTCTAGAGCCGTCTTGCCGGTATCGGTGAGATCGTCAATGACAAGGACGCCTTCGCCGCCATTGACTGATAGCTCCGGTGCGATGCCCTTGAGCAGGTTCATTTCGCCTTGGCTGGAATAGTCGTGATAGGAGGCGACACAGACCGTCTCGATCAGCCGGATGTTAAGCTCGCGAGAGATGATGGCGGCCGGCACGAGGCCGCCGCGTGTGATGCAGACGATTGCCTTGAATTCACGGTTGAGGCCGGCAAGCCGCCAGGCAAGCGCGCGCGCATCGCGATGGAACTGATCCCAGGATACGGGAAAGGCTTTATCGGGCAGGGACATGGCAGAAAGCTCCGGGGCATGGAATAATAACACACCGGCAGCGCCGGCGACCCTGAGCAGACCCCGCGCTGGGCGCGGACCAAGAACCAAATCCGGAACACGATTCGCTTGCTATCTGCTTGAACAGGATCTCATCCGGGAAAAGCCTGAGCTTTTCGGGATCATGCCCCTTCGACCGCGCGAACGGTTCCCTGGCGGGAATTCTGTCATCGGTCGCTGCTTTCTGCTGGATTTACGGGCAAAAGGCAATAGCTGCAAGGGGCGCAACCGATGCACATTTGCACCGGTTGACACAGGATTCGAGCTTTCAGCCGCTCACCGGGCCAGCAACGTCATTGCCGTCATCGATTGCAGCAGGGTGCGCGTCGTGCCGCCGAAGATCATCTGCCACAGCCAAGAATGCGTATAGGCACCCATGACCAGCAGGTCGATGCTGTCATCCGCCAGGCGGTTTTCGATGACCTGCGACGGCGTCGATTTGCCGGTGCAGGCTGCCGTTTCGAACTTGGCGCGAACGCCATGGCGCGTCAGCGCCGCGGCTATCCGGACGCCGGTTTCCTTGGACGGATGCGGGTCCTTTTCCGACGTGCTGACGGAAAGGATCTCGACTGAATCCGCAGCCTTGAGGAAAGGCAGGGCGTCGAAGGTGGCGCGGGCCACTTCCTTGGAGCCGTTCCAGGCGATCAGCACGCGGCGGACGGGCTTCGGCTCCTTGAGAATATAGGGGATCAACAGGACCGGCCGGCCGCTATCGAACAGGAAGGTTTCGACATCAACCTGCGTGTCGGCATATTTCGACGGGTCCGGCTGCACGGCCACCAGCAGATCGGCGCTGCGGGCACTTTCGATCAGCGGTTCGGTGCCGTAGCCGACCGTACTGGCAAAGCTGTGCCATTCGTAGTCGAGACCGGCGGTCTCCATCTTCGAGCGGAACGCCCGTTCGATTTCGACCGCCTGATTATGGGCGACGTCCTGAAGCGCCTGAACCGCAACAGGGTCTGGAATCTCCATCGGCGCCACCAGCGGGACGGTCGAGACAATTTCCGCATGAAGCCCGACGACATGCGCGCCGTGCTCCTTTGCGAGCGCCGCCGAAAACGCGGCAGCGATGCGCGTATTGTCGGGATTGTCGAGAACGGTCACTATCGTTTTGTAGGACATGAAGAGATCTCCCATGCGGAAGGGTTGGATCGGATCATGATATCAGCATTCCGCTACAAGATAATGCTCTGAATGGTCTCAGAGTTCCCGGGAAAGTACACACCTTCGTTAAACGTCAGGCCTCAGCTGACTGATTTTCCTTGGCTTTCGACTGCCGGATGGCTTCGATCATTGCGCGCACTTCCTCTGCGACACTTTCGACCAATTCCGCCGAGCGGCCCCTGACGACGATCTCGGTCGAGAAGAATTGGCCGACATAGCGCGGGTAGGAGCCGATGCTGGTTTCAGGGTGCGCCTTCTGGATGAGGCCGAGCGGCGTGCCGATCTCGCCTTCGCCATAGGGGCAGGAAATCGCTGTTGATAGCACCTTTGCGCCGGTCCTGAGTGTCGGGATGACATTGTCGAGCATCGCCTGAAAGACCTGCGGTACGCCGGCCATGACATAGACATTGCCGATGTTGAAGCCGGGAGCGGTCGAGACCGGATTGGCGATATGCTTCGATCCTACGGGCATGCGGGCCATGCGCTGGCGAGCCTCGGTGAATTCCATTTCGCGCCGGGCATACATTTCACCCATGATTCTCATGGCTTCGGCATCGTGCTCGCAGGCCACGCCGAATGCCTTGGCGATGGCATCGGCGGTGATATCGTCATGCGTCGGGCCGATGCCGCCTGAGGTGAAGACGTAATCATACTGACCGCGCAAGGCATTCAGCGCCGAAACGATCGCGTCCTCATCATCGGCGACGATGCGGACTTCCTTCAGGTCGATGCCGGCCAGCAGTAGCACATCGGCGAGATGGCCGATATTCTTGTCCTTCGTCCGGCCGGAGAGCAGTTCGTCGCCGATGGCGAGCATGGCGGCTGTGACAATGGTTTCGTTCGACATGAAGACATCCAGGACAATGCGCGGTCTGCGCGTTCAAAAAGGTCCGAGATAGGTAGCGCTGTTTGCAGCGAATGCAAACGCTCCTTTTGCTGGGCCGCTGGTCATCACAAGATGTTGCAAGTGGATTTCCGTCTACACAGGATGAACACTGCGTTCTGAGCGTGGGGGCTGCGTCCCTGTCGCATCGCTGATACAACATTCCCCGACATTCAACGCGTCCAACAAACGGGAGACGTTCTTATGGCTAAGGTTCTGGTTCTCTATTATTCCTCATACGGTCATATCGAGAAGATGGCTTATGCCGTCGGGGAAGGCGCAAAGTCGGCCGGTGCCGAAGTCACCGTCAAGCGCGTTCCGGAACTCGTTCCGGAAGAGGTCGCCAAGGCCTCCTACTTCAAGCTCGATCAGGAAGCCCCGATCGCAACCCCGGATGAACTGGCAGACTATGACGCCATCATCGTCGGTGCCGGTACGCGCTTCGGCACCGTCGCCTCGCAGATGCGCAATTTCTGGGATCAGACCGGCGGCCTCTGGTTCGGCGGCAAGCTCGTCGGCAAGGTCGGTTCGGTCTTCACCTCGTCGGCAACGCAGCACGGCGGCCAGGAATCCACCATCCTCGGCTTCATCCCGACGCTTCTCCACCACGGCATGGCCGTCGTCGGCCTCCCTTACGCCTTCCAGGGTCAGATGGGCACGGAAGAAGTCAAGGGCGGCTCCCCCTACGGCGCCTCCACTATCACCAGCGGTGACGGCTCGCGCCAGCCTTCTGAAATCGAACTGGAAGCCGCAAAGTACCAGGGCGCCCATGTCGCCAAGATTGCTGCCAAGCTCACGGCTTGATTTGAATTCTGTAAATTGATTGAGAGAGGCGCGGCAAAAGCTGCGCCTTTTTCATTGAGATTTTGATGGAATTTGATTTTTGGTGCGGACGACGGGGGTCGAACCCGTACAGCCAAAGGCCGAGGGATTTTAAGTCCCTTGCGTCTACCAGTTTCGCCACGTCCGCGTGCCTTTCCCATCAAGCACTTGAGCGATTCAGTCAAGGAAATGTTTTGCGGGAGGGATTTGATCCGTATGGCTTAGCCTGAAACTGATCCAGGCGAAGCCCGCCGGCGCCGACGGATCGGTTTTAGGCGGGCCTCTAACCATCATCATGATGGCTGTGTCATATTGGACGCGGGGGGAGCTTGGCTGTCAACTCGCAGATTTAGGAGTTTCCGCAGTCAGGGGCATAAATAGTTAATGACTTGTCAGTGCGGCGAATACCGCTGTGACAGAACTGAAAGCGCGATAAACAGGCTTTCTTTGCTCATCTTTCCCATGCCATAGCGGAAGCCGATTGAAAAAGGACGGAAGAGCCGTGGACAAACAGACTGTTCTTGAAGCCACCGAGGCCATGCGTGGCCTCTTTCCTGCAACGCCACTGCAGCTGAACGAGCATCTTTCCGCGCGTTATGGCGCCGACATCTGGCTGAAGCGCGAGGATCTGACGCCGGTTCGCTCCTACAAGATCCGCGGCGCCTTCAATTTCTTCCGCAAGGTGATTGCCGAGGGCGGTACGGGAAAGACATTCGTCTGCGCATCCGCCGGCAACCATGCCCAGGGCTTCGCTTTCGTTTGCCGCCATTTCGGCGTGCCGGGCGTGGTCTATATGCCTGTCACGACGCCGCAGCAGAAGATCGACAAGACCCGCATCTTTGGCGGGGAGTTCATCACCATCAAGCTCTTCGGCGATTTCTTCGATCAGTGCTATCAGGCCGCGCGCGAGCATGTCGAAAAGATCGACGGCGTCATGGTGCCGCCTTTCGATCACGCCGATATCATCGAAGGGCAGGCGACGGTCGCAGCCGAGATCGCCGAGCAGCTGCCTGATGGCGTTATCCCCGACCACGTTTTGCTTCCCGTCGGCGGTGGAGGCCTTGCAGCCGGCATCACCGGCTATTTTGCCGATACGCTTGCCCGTGGCGCCTTCACCTTCGCCGAACCTGCCGGCGCGCCGAGCCTGCGCCGCAGCATCGAGGCGGGGCAGGTGGTCACGCTTGCCAAGGTCGATAATTTCGTCGATGGCGCTGCCGTTGGCCGGATCGGCGAGCTGAACTTCGCCGCGCTCAAGGATTTCGCGGCCGAGCAGGTGAAGCTCATCGAGGAAAACGCCATCTGCGTTACCATCACCGATATGCTGAATGTCGAAGGCGTCGTACTGGAGCCGGCCGGCGCTCTGGCGATCACGGCGCTGGAAAAGCTCGATCGCGACAGCATTCGCGGCAAGACGATCGTTGCCGTCGTCTCCGGCGGCAATTTCGATTTCGAGCGCCTGCCTGATGTCAAGGAGCGCGCCATGCGCTATGCGGGTTTGAAGAAATACTTCATTCTGCGCCTGGCGCAGCGCCCCGGCGCGCTTCGCGATTTCCTCAACATGCTCGGGCCGGAAGACGATATCGCCCGCTTCGAATATCTGAAGAAGAGCGCCCGCAATTTCGGCTCCATCCTGATCGGCATCGAGACGAAGAATCCGGATAATTTCAAGCAGCTTATCGCGAACTTTGAAAGTTCCGGCATGGGCTATGAGGACATCACCGAAAACGAGATCCTGGCAAACCTGATCATTTGACTTTGCGACCCTGCAACCTTCATGCTAAAGGCGATCCATGGCTTCGTTCTTTTCAAATATCCTTTCGATTTTCACTGGTGGCGCATCGCAGGCGGGCACAGAAAAGTCCGGCGGCTCGACGATCAGCGTCGAACCTCAGGTGCATGCCGGCTGCACGATCTATGCGACGCCGCAGCGCGAGGGCAATCAGTTCCGCCTTATGGGCCGGATTGAGAAGGATGTGAACGGCGAGATCCTGGTGCGCAATTTTATCCGCGCCGATGTCTTTACCTCGTCGGATGACGCGGTGGAATCGACCTTCCGCAAGGGCCAGCAGATCATCGATCAAAACGGTGCCGGCCTCTTCGGCGACGGCGAAAAGGTTCGCCAAGTCTGATCGTCAGGCGAATCCCTTTAACATGCGTTTGATGCAGGGCCGCCTCCCGCATGTGCTTTTGGCGGCCCCGGAATACTCTCTGAAATCGATAATTGATTGGATTTTCGCAAGGCTCAAGCCGTGCGGAAGAGCTTCGCGCCGGACGGAGCATTGATCGCGCCGCCGTCGACGGTGATTTCGATGGCCGTCACGTTGGCGGAATCATCGGAGGCGAAATAGAGCGCGGCCTTGGCGATTTCGTCGGCTTCGCTCATGCGGCCGAGCGGGCTGAGGCTGCCAAAGCGGGCCTGCAGCGCATCCAGAGCCTCCGGCGTGCTGGCGCGCGGGTCCCAGATCGGTGTCTTGGTGGCGCCTGGTGTGACCTGGTTGACGCGGATGCCGCGGGGCGCAAGCTCGGAGGCGAGATTGCGGGTCATGGCGCGAACGGCGCCCTTCGTGCCGGCATAGGCCGACGCGCCGGGAATGCCGAGAACGGCATGCACGGAGCCGTTCAGGATCACGGAGCCGCCATCGTTCAGATATGGCAGGGCGGCCTGCACGGTAAAGAACACGCCGGTGAAATTGATGCGGACGATGGTTTCGAACTGCTCAAGCGTCGTTTTGCCGAGCGGCGTATCCCCGGCAATGCCGGCATTGGCAAAGACCACATCGAACTTTCCAAGCTTTTCCGCAGCCTCGGCAAAAGCTTTTTCTAGGGCCGGGATATCGGTAGTGTCGGCCTGCAAAGCCAGCACCCCACCGCCGAGTTGCTCGGCTGCCGCAGCCAGTGTCTTGGCGTTGCGGCCTGTTATGGCGACCTTGGCGCCTTCGGCGAGGAAGAGGCGGGCGGTGGCAAGGCCAATACCGCTGTTTCCACCGGTGATGACGGCAACCTTGTTCTTGAGACGCATATTCGTAGCTCCTGTTGGCTTTTGTCACGATCTGGATTATGATCGTTATCTATAAGGATTATGATCGTAATCCATTTTGTCAAGCCGGGCATGAAAGGATTTTCGATGGGCCGCTCACAATTGGAGAAGCAGAAGACGCACGAACGCATCGTCACGCTTGCCGCCAAGCGTTTGCGCGAGGAGGGATTGGAAGGGATCGGCGTCGCCGACCTCATGAAGGAGGCGGGGCTTACCGTCGGCGGATTCTACAAGCACTTCGCCTCACGCGATGAACTTGTGGCGGAAGCCGTCGAATCGGCGATCGGGTCATGGCGGCGACAGCAGGAGGAAAAGGGGATCGTCCCCGAGACCATCTCGCTGAACGATTATGTCGATACCTATCTCAGCGAAGGTCACCGGGATCATTGCGGCGAGGGCTGCGCCTATGCGGCGCTGACGGCGGATATGGCGCGCAGCAGCGATACGGTCCGCGCTGTTGCAACGGATGGCCTGCGACGGAATTTCAATGCCATGACGGCGCGCATGCCGAAGCCGGAAACTGCTGAAGCCAGGCGCAAGGCGATCATCGCGTCGTGCTTGATGACCGGGGCGCTCGGCCTCGCGCGCGTGGCGGATGACGAGGCTCTTTCGGCCGAAATTCTGGAGACCGTGAAGCAGTTCGTAAAGGCGCTACCGCAGGCACAATAGCAAAGCGGCCGGTTTTAACCGGCCGCCTGTGATCATCTGAATAAGTAATTGATTAGGCGGCGAGAGCCAGCTCGGAAGCGCGAGCCTGCGCGGCGCCGATGGCCTTTTCAACAGCTTCCGGACCAAAGGCGATGCCTTCGATATAAACGGTCTCGACATCGGTGATGCCGATGAAGCCGAGTACGGACTTGAGGTAAGGAACAGCATGGTTCAGCGGCGCAGCCGGGCCTTCGGAGTAGACGCCGCCGGATGCGAGAACGATATAGGCCTTCTTGCCGGTAGCGAGACCCTTCGGGCCGGTTTCCGTATAGGTGAAGGTGCGGCCGGCGCGGGCAATATTATCGATCCAGGTCTTCAGCGAGGAATAGATGTTGAAGTTGATAAGGCCGGTGCCGATAACAAGCGTGTCGGCTGCCAGCAGCTCGTCGATCAGCGCGTCGGAAACCTTGACCAGTTCCTGCTGCTCGGGCGTGCGGGCGTCGGCCGGAGTGCGGATGGCGACCGTGAAGGGGCCGTCGATATGGGGCAGGTTGTCGGCAGCGAGGTCGCGCTTGACGAGCGTCTTGCCCGGATTGTTGGACTTGATCTTCTCGGCCAGCTCGGTGGCGATCTTGGTGGAGAGCGAGTCCGGACGCGGGCTGGAGGTCAGAAGCAGAATGGAGGACATATCCGTTTTCCTTTTCAATGAGTTGCTAAATCGGCCGGGAGAGTCCGATCATGTTCGCCCCCATAAATAAGTCGTCAGTGCTATCGAGAAAAACTGTGATAATATGGATTGGAATTATCGATAGAATGGATGGCAGATGCTCCCCAATCCCACCCTCGACCAATTGCAGGTCTTTCTGACCGTCGCCGAGTCAGGCAGTTTCTCCGCCGCCTCGCGTGCGCTCAACCGCGCGCAGTCGGTCATCAGCTATACGATCGCCAATCTGGAGGCTCAGCTCGAAATGCCGCTGTTCGAGCGCTCCGGCTCGCGCCAGCCGAGGCTGACGGATGCGGGCAGGGTGATGCTGGAGGATGCGCGCCGCATTCTTTCCGATCTGCAAGTGATGCGCGCCAGGGTGAAGGGTTTGAAGACCGGGCTCGAGGCGGAGGTGGCCGTCGCCATCAGCGTCATGGTGCCGGTTCACGCCACCGTCGACGTGCTGCGCGAATTCCGTGATCGTTTTCCTTATGTTTCTCTGCGCCTCGACACCGGCGAACTCGGCTCGATGCTGGAGCTTGTCACAAGCGGCAAGTCGACGATCGGTATCGGCGGCTCGGTGGTGAAACAGGATGATGCTTTGGTGATCGAGCGCATCGGACATTCCTTCATGATGCCGGTTGCCGCTCCGACGCATCCGCTCGCTTTGCTGGGACGACCGCTGACCCTTGCCGACGTGCGCGAAGAAGTACAGCTTGTCGTCACCGACGCGTCGAACCTCACCAATGGCAAGGATTTCAACGTCCTGTCCTACAAGATCTGGCATCTGAGCGACATCGCCACCAAGCATCAGCTGATCCGCGGTGGTCTTGGCTGGGGCGGCCTGCCGGCCTCGTTTATCATGGAGGATCTGCAGAAGGGCAGGCTGGTGCCTTTGGCACTCGATGCCTATGACCAGAGCGAATATCCGCTCTATGCCATCCGCAAGGTGGATAATCCGCCTGGGCCTGCGGCTGCGTGGATGATCGAGGCTTTTCGTTCGCGCCTGACGCGGTGCCCGAGTCAAGAAGACTTCAAGTCCGCCGTCGAGATGTTCCATCTGGACGACGGGCGCCTGGCAGCGGAGTGACGAAGTCCTCTCCCCAAATGAGAGGAGAGGACGATAGCATTCGTGCTTACAGAACCAGCCGGTAGTTGCGGAAGCCGTCGGCACCTTCGCCGGCGTCTTCGATCTTCACGCTCTTGACCTGGTCGAGGAAATCCTTGGCCTTCGGCGAGCTCTGGAACCGTACCGTTGTGTCCGCCAGCGGCCTGAAGGTCCAGTTGCCGTCGGCGGTCGGGTTGATCGTGCCCTGCTCGTGGACATAGCGCACGATGACGTCGCGGTTGGTGTCGGGCGCCTGATAGACGACCTTGTCCGCTGCGATTTCGGGGAAATTGCCGCCGCCGCCGGCACGGTAGTTGTTGGTAACGACCAGGAATTTCTGCGCGGGGTCGATCGGCTTGCCGTCGAACTGCAGGTTCTGGATGCGGTTTGCATCGGCATTCAGAACCTTGCCGTCATCGCCGAAGCGTCGCGGCTGCGAGAGGTCGATCTGGTAGGTGACGCCGTCGATGACGTCGAAGTTGTAGGACGGGAAGCCGCTGTTGATCAGATCCGCATCCTTGGCGCCGGGCTGCACCTGGTTGAACATCGCGGCCGACATTTCCAGCCAGTTCTTGACCTGCGTGCCGTTGATGACGACCGCCTGCACGGTGTTCGGGTAAAGGTAGAGATCGGCGACGTTCTTGATGGCGATATTGCCGGCAGGAACATCCGTATAATAGTCGGCGCCGTTGCGCCCGCCGCATTTGAAGGGGGCTGCCGCCGAAAGAACCGGAAGGTCCTTGTACTGCGTCTCCTTCAATATGTTCTTGATGTACCAGATCTGCGCCTGGCTGACGATTTGCACAGAGGGATCGTCGGCGACCAACGCAAAGTAGGAATAGAGCGGCGCAGACGTCTTGCCGACGGGCGTGCGGACATAGGTCAGCGTCGCCTCATGCTCGGCCTTGGCGGCTTCGACGACTTCCTTCTTGTCGTTGACGTCAGCGATGACCTTCTTCTTGTCGTCACGATGGTAGATCGGGCGTGCTTCCGAGGTGAAGTCGACGATCTTCCAACTCTTACCATCCTTTTCGAGCAGCAGGTCGATGAGGCCGAGATGCGAGCCCCAGAAGCCGGCCATGACGGCGGGTTTGCCATGCAGCGTGCCCTTGACCGGATCGGCGTCTTTGATGCCATCCCAGGTCTTCGGGCCGGGGAAGACGAGATGCTGGTGGCCGGTGAAGACGGCGTCGATGCCGTCGACCGCGGCGACATAGAGTGAGGCGTTCTCCATCTTCTCGCTCTGGCCGCTGCCGTCGATACCCGAATGCGAGAGCGCGATGATGATGTCAGCACCTTCGGCCTTCATGACAGGCACCCAGGCCTTGGCGGCTTCCACGATATCGCGGGTCTGCGCCTTGCCCTCAAGGTTCTTGATGTCCCAGAGCATGATCTGCGGCGGCACGAAGCCGATGAAGCCGATCTTGATCGGGCTTTCATTGCCGGCGCCGTCCTTGATCTTCTTTTCAAGGATCAGATAGGGCTTGAAGAACAGATCGTCCTTCGTCGGGTCCGAGGCCAGCTGGCCCTTGGTCAGATTGGCGCAGACGAAGGGGAAATTCGCGCCGGCCAGTACCTTGAACATGAAATCAAGGCCATAGTTGAATTCATGGTTGCCGAGCGTGCCGACCGAATAGCCGAGCGTGTTCATCGCCTTGATCACCGGATGGACGTCGCCCTCCTTCATGCCGTGCTGATAGGCCATGTAGTCGCCCATCGGATTGCCCTGCAGCACGTCCCCATTGTCGATCAGGAGCGAGTTGGTGGCTTCGGCGCGGATATTGTCGATGATCGTCGCGGTGCGCGTCAGGCCCATCGTGTCGTTCGGCTTGTCGGCATAGTAGTCGTAGGGGAAGACGTTGACGTGAATGTCGGTCGTTTCCATGAGTCGCAGATGTGCCTGGTTACCGGCTGCGCGGGCCGCGAAGGGATGCAGCACGATCAGTGCGGCGGTCGCGCTGAGGCCTTGCAGCAGGGAACGGCGCGACATGCTGGGCAAATCCAGAATGGAAGACATAAGACACTCCTTCAACGATGGGGCTATGGTCCGTCGATCATCTCTCGGGCGAGGGAGATTAGGACGATTTTCGAAGGTGTGCACGAGGAATGTGACAGGCTTATTGTGGATCGTAGCCGGCTTGTGCCGACATTCGATCAGCGCTTGAGAACCGGCTTTATGTCCTTGTGGAAAAAGCGGAAGTAGGAGGCGACCTTAGCCGAGGCATTGGACGAGCGATCGAATTCGATGCCGATGCGGCCGTTGTGAGCCCAGCGCACGAAACCATCCAGTAAGCCGATATCGTCGCACTCGACGCGAACCTTGCTGCCCGCCGCCGCGTAGAGCGGCGCCTGCAGGTCGAGCGCGATGCCGCTTGTGGAAATGTCGACGACGCGGCCGGCGACGAGCTTGGTGAAATATCGAACCTGACCCATGAGCCGCGCATGATGGCGCGGCGAGCCGCGTGTCTTGATTTTCAGATTGCTTTCGACGAGAGATTTCGAGGAGAATTGCATGATCTTATCCCGGCCCGCGCATCTTTTTCAGCCTTTGGATAACATGTGTGCATTGAGCGATTCTTAGCGTAATCGTTAAAATTGTAATCGAAAGTCCCGAATCGGTACTGGACCGGGTTCCCTTTCATGACGTGCAATGTGAATATTTGGGGAGCAGAACATGCGCATCGTTTCGTTGAATGCATGGGGCGGCCGGCTTCATGAGCCGTTGATGCCTTATCTCGTCGATGTTGATGCGGATGTTTTGTGCCTGCAGGAGGTGGTTCGCACGAAGGATGCGGAATCACCATGGCTGGTCTATCGCGATCATGGCATCGAGCTTCCACAGCGCGCCAACCTCTTCGAGGAGCTGAAGGCTGCTTTGCCGGCTTACGATGCCTTCTTCCTTCCCGTCGCGCGAGGCGATCTCTTCGACGGTGACACGCGCTTGGACTCTGAATTCGGACTGGTAACCTTCGTGCGCAGGACCTATCCGATCATCGGCCAGGCAGCCGGTTTCGTTCACGGCGAATTTTCGGCTAATGGCTATGGACCGCATCCGCGCTCCCGCAATGCTCATTGCATCCGCCTCTTCGATTATGAGCGCGGCTACCCCGTCACCATTGCTCATATGCACGGCCTGCGGGATCTGGAAGGCAAGGGCGATACGCCGGCTCGGCGCCATCAGGCGCATGCGCTGGTCGAGATCATTCGCCAGGTTCGGCAAGAGGGCGACCGGCTGGTCGTTTGCGGTGACTTCAATGTGTTGCCGGATAGCCAGACCTTCGAAGTCCTCGGCAGCCTGGGGCTCGCCGATCTCGTCACTTCACGGGGACATGACGACACGCGCACCTCGCATTACAAGAAGCAGCCCCGTTTTGCTGACTACATGCTCGTGACATCGAATGTCGAGGTCATCCGTTTCGATCCTGTCGCGGAGCCAGAAGTGTCCGATCATCGCGCATTGCTGCTGGATATGT
Source organism: Rhizobium sp. 11515TR (assembly GCF_002277895.1). Classification (NCBI taxonomy): domain Bacteria; kingdom Pseudomonadati; phylum Pseudomonadota; class Alphaproteobacteria; order Hyphomicrobiales; family Rhizobiaceae; genus Rhizobium; species Rhizobium sp. 11515TR. The sequence continues at coordinate 2,306,118 of NZ_CP022998.1, forward strand.
GCTGACGAAGATCACAAGCCGACATTCGGCCGGTCGATGATCTCGCGCAGTGCGAAGCTGGAATTGATCTTCACGACGTGGGGCAGGGCCGAGAGCCAGTCGCGATGGATACGTTCGTAGTCTTCGAGATCCCGCGCGGCGACGCGCAATATGTAGTCGTATTCGCCCGACATGAGGTAGCAGGAGAGCACGTTGGGGCAGCGCTTCACCGCGGTTTCGAATTCCGAAAGCGTCTTGGCGAACTGACCTGACAGCGAGATGTGTACGAAGGCGATCATTTTGTAATCAAGCGCCTTGTGCGAGAGATGCGCGTGATAGCCGTCGATGACGCCGCTCTTTTCCAGGATGTCGAGCCGCCGCGAACAGGCCGAGGGCGAAAGTCCGACCTTCTCGGCCAGTTCCGAATTGGTGATTCGGGCGTTCTGCTGCAGCATCCGCAGAATCGAATGATCTATGGCGTCTAGGTCGGACATTCGAAGATCTTTCGAAGAAATTCCTATTTGCGCAATAAATCACGAAAAATGACTGCAGTGCAAATCGTCTTTGCAAGGACATTGCGGCGCGGTGGTGGTCTGATTTCACTTGGAGAAAATGAAAGACGCAAAAGCATTCGAGGAGGAATGAAATGCGCGTTGGCTGCCCCAAGGAAATCAAGAACCATGAATACCGCGTTGGTCTGACGCCGGCATCCGTTCGCGAATATGTCGCCCATGGCCACGAAGTCTGGGTCGAGACGAAGGCCGGTGCCGGCATCGGCGCCGACGATCATGCCTACATTGCCGCCGGCGCGAAGATCGCCGCAAGCGCCAAGGATATTTTCGAAAAGTGCGACATGATCGTAAAAGTCAAGGAGCCGCAGCCCTCGGAATGGGCGCAGCTTCGCGAGGGACAGCTTCTCTACACCTATCTGCATCTCGCGCCTGATCCGGAGCAGACAAAGGGGTTGCTCGCTTCGGGCGTGACCGCCGTCGCCTATGAGACCGTGACCGACGAGCGCGGCGGCCTGCCGCTGCTGGCGCCTATGTCCGAAGTCGCGGGCCGCCTGTCGATCCAGGCGGGTGCGACCGCTCTACAGAAGGCCAATGGCGGCCTCGGCATTCTGCTCGGCGGCGTGCCCGGCGTGCTGCCGGCCAAGGTGGCGATCATCGGCGGCGGCGTCGTCGGGCTGCATGCCGCCAAGATGGCAGCCGGGCTCGGGGCCGATGTCAGCATCCTCGATCGTTCGCTGCCGCGCCTGCGCCAGCTTGACGATATCTTCAACGGTCGCGTCCATACCCGCTATTCCAGCATTCAGGCGCTGGAGGAAGAAGTCTTCTCAGCCGATCTCGTCATCGGTGCCGTGCTGATCCCCGGTGCCGCCGCTCCGAAGCTGGTAACGCGCGAAATGCTGTCGGGCATGAAGCAGGGTTCTGTTATCGTCGACGTCGCCATCGACCAGGGCGGCTGCTTCGAGACCTCGCATGCGACAACGCATTCCGATCCGACCTATGTGGTCGAAGGCGTCGTCCATTATTGCGTCGCCAACATGCCGGGCGCGGTTCCCGTTACGTCCGCGCATGCGCTCAATAATGCCACGATCTATCACGGCTTGGCCCTTGCCGATCGCGGGTTGCGCGCCATTGCGGAAGACAAGCATCTCCGCAATGGCCTCAATGTGCATAAGGGCCGCATCACGAACCGGCCGGTGGCCGAGGCGCTCGGCTATGAGGCCGTAGCACCCGAAAGCATTCTGAACGTCGCGTAAAGCCCATCGCGCGCACGTCAGATGGAGGCGCCGGCATCCGCGTATGCCGGCGCTCCTATTTTATCGATCCGGCATTGATAGCAGTTGTTGCGTGCCGAGCGGACATGGACATAGGCGATGTCGGGACGTTCGAGTAGCGAAGCCGCATAGGCTGGGATATCGCCGGTCGGCGTCACGGCGCCAGTTCCGTAGACAATGCGGTCGTTCTTCCCATAGCCGCGCACGATGAAATCCTTGCTGGTCGTCAGCACCGGCGGCAGGATTTCTTCGGCTTCGTAGCGCTGGCACGGCGTCTTATGCAGGAAGATCGGACCCGTCTCCGCATAGGGCTGCAATTCCGGGAAGGGGCGATAGGCAAAGACGAACAGCTCTTCGCCGGCATCGATATTGCGCAGGCAATGGCGGCAAGGATGGCCAGAGCCATCGGAAATCATCGTCTCGGGTTGATGGCCGTAGGCATCCGCGCCGCCGTTCCACAGAAGTTCTGCGTCGGACGTGGGCATGGCTGCAAAGGTGATGGAAGGCATGGCAAGGCTCCTTTCAAGATTTGCCATGTGATGCGCCCGTGCGAGGCGCGAAGCCACCCGATTCCTGCGGCTTCAGCGCCCTAGCCCTTCTTGGCGAGCTCAAGCAGCTCCTTGTCGCTCAACGGCCGAACGATACCTTCGCCAGTCGAAATCGGCGAGAATCCGAACATCTGATAGAGCTGCAATGCTCTGGGATGATCGAGATTATTTGTGGTCGTCACGATGCGCTGCGGGTTCAGCGTCCAGATGGCGTAGAGCGACTGCAGTAGAAACCATTTGCCGATGCCGAGACCGAGTGCGTTTTCGATGAGACCGAAATGGCTGAGTTCGATCGTCTCCTCATCCTGGCGGAAATATTCGAAGAATCCACCCGGCGCGCCGTTGACGTAAAGTACGCTGATATCGTTGCGCTGATCGTGAAGAACAGCCGTCAGCTGCTCGTCGGAGAGGCGCAGACGCTCCACCCAATGCCACCGGGCGCCCACCTGGCGATAGAGATAGCGGTAGAAGGGCAGCGGGATGCCAGGCGCCCGCATGATCGCGGTCTGGATATTTACCGGCACCGGCAGGCTGGCCTTGGGCGGCGCAGTCATTTCCAGACGGGTGATGTGAACCTTGATGGAGGAGGGCGTCTTCACGGCTATGAGGCTCAATCTTGACCGGTGACGATGGGCGTATCCGCCCGGCTGCCCCATTCCGACCAGGAGCCGTCATAGAGCTTGTTGTTGCCGTGATCGAGAGATTCGAGCGCCAGCGTGATGATGGCGGCGGTAATGCCTGAGCCGCAGGTCGTCACCACAGGCTTGTCGAGATCGATGCCGGCCTTCTCGATGGTTTCCCTCAATTCAGGCAGCGACTTGAACTTGCCATTCGTGGCAAAGACGCCGGATGGCAGGCTTCTCGCGCCTGGCATATGGCCGGAGCGCATGCCTTCGCGCGGCTCCGGCTCAGTCGCGGCAAAGCGCCCGCCACTGCGGGCATCGGCGATCTGCAGCGAACGACTTTCGACGATTTCTCGCATTTCCTCGAGCGAAACGACGCGGCTGCCGTTGAATTTAGGCTTGAACGTTGCGGGCGCGAAGCTAGGCGTTGCCGTCTCCAGCGGCCGCCCTTCGGCCTTCCAGCCATCCAGGCCGCCGTCCAGCACGAAGACGTTTGGCGCACCCATGACGATGTGGAACAGCCACCAGACGCGCGGCGAAGCAAACAGGCCCGGACCGTCATAGATGACGATACGATCGCTCTCGCTGATGCCGAGCTTGCCGACTTCTGATGCGAAGAATTCGGGCGAGGGAACCATATGCGGCAGGCCGGTCGAATGATCTGCGATCTTGTCCTGATCGAAGCGGATGGCGCCGGGAATATGGCCGCTGGCATATTCGGCGTCGGCGTCGCGCTTCTGGGCCGGCAGATAGAAGGATGCATCGAGGATGCGAAGGTCCTTGGCACCCAGCTCGCCCTGCAGCCAGTCGGCGGATACGACGAAACGGCTCTTGTCCGCTGCCATGATGATCACTCCCTGCTATGGTTTATTGGTCTTGATATCGAGATATAGGCGCTTGCCCGGTCAATTCTCGTCGATCGGCGCGCCGAAACGAATGCGGAAGCGCCGGTTTTCCTTGCCCTTCTTCTCGATCTTGGCGATGTGGATAGCGCCGACTTCCTGCGTCTCCGACACGTGCGTGCCGCCGCAAGGCTGGCTGTCGATGGCCGAATCCTCGCCGATACAAACGAGGCTGACACGGCCAAGGCCCATCGGCGGGCGCACATTCTTGGATTTGACGATGCCCGGATTGGCAATCAGCTCCTCGTCCGTGATCCAGCGGACGAAGACGGGGTGGTTCTCGTTGACGAGCGCCATCATTTTCGCCGTCACCTCGTCCTTGTCGATCGTCTCGCTCATGTCGAAATCGACCCGGCTCTCATCCTCGCCGACCGCCGCGCCGGTGATCGGATAGGGGCAGACCACCGAGAGGAGATGGCAGGCCGTATGCATGCGCATCAGCTTATAGCGCCGCGCCCAGTCGATATGCAGCACCAGCTTCTCACCGACGATGGGCAAGGGCTGATTTTCGAGCGGGACATGAATAATGATGTCCTTGATCGGTCCATGCTTCGTTTGAGCGAGCATGATCCTCGAGCCGTCGCCGCGCTCCAGGAAACCAGTATCGCCCGGCTGACCGCCGGAGGTGGCGTAGAAGCAGGTCTGATCGAGCTCTATGCCCCCATCTTCGTGGATTGCGGTGACGACGCCTTCCGCGGTCGAGAGATAGAAATCGTCACGATAGAGGGCATGGACGGTCATATGATCACGCTGTTGTTTCGTATGGGACGGCGATTTCAGCCCGTTTTTCCAAATAGCCCGGCAGTGGCAGGCCCTTCGACTTCAGGAAGTCCGGGTTGAAGAGCTTGGACTGATAGCGATTGCCGTAATCACACAGGATGGTCACTATCGTATGTCCGGGACCGAGATCCTTGGCGAGACGAACCGCCCCGGCAATATTGATGGCCGTAGAGCCGCCGAGGCACAGGCCCTCGTGTTCGACCAGATCGAAGACGTAAGGAAGCGCTTCGGCATCGGTAACCTGATAGGCGAAATCGGGCGTAAAACCTTCCAGATTCGCCGTAATGCGGCCCTGGCCGATGCCTTCGGTGATCGAGGAGCCGGAGGATTTCAGCTCGCCGTTCTTATAGAATTCATAAAGGGCCGCGCCTTCCGGATCGGCGATGCCGATCTTGACGTCCTTGTTGAAGGCATGCAGCCCCATGGCGACGCCCGCCAGCGTACCGCCGGAGCCGACCGAGCAGATAAAGCCGTCGATCTTGCCGTTAGTGTCGGCCCAGATTTCCTTGGCGGTCGTCTCGATATGTGCTTGACGGTTGGCGACATTGTCGAACTGGTTTGCCCAGATCGCGCCGTTCGGCTCGGTCTTTGCCAGCTGTTCGGCCAGCCGGCCCGAAACCTTCACATAGTTGTTCGGGTTCTTGTAAGGGACGGCCGGAACTTCGACCAACTCGGCGCCGAGCAGCTTCAGCGCGTCCTTCTTTTCCTGGCTCTGCGTTTCCGGAATGACGATGACGGTGCGATAGCCGAGAGCTTTGGCAACCAGCGTCAGGCCGATGCCGGTGTTGCCGGCGGTGCCCTCGACGATCACCCCACCGGGTCTCAGCAGACCTTTTTTCTCAGCATCGCGAATGATATAGAGCGCGGCGCGATCCTTCACCGATTGGCCGGGATTCAAAAACTCGGCCTTGCCGAGAATGGTCGAGCCCGTCGCCTCGGAGGCGCCCTTGAGCTTGATCAACGGCGTATTGCCAATTGCTTCGAGGACGGAGGGATGGACGGTCATTGGAATCTGCCTTCTGTTCGCAACTACTGTAAGAACGGTCTTTTCCCTTCACAAGGCGGCATAGGCAAGAAATTCTGTTCCTTGCTACTCGTTTGCCCCGCAAAATTCGACTTGGCAGGCCTCTTGGCCTCTCTCTTTCATCCAACTCCGCAGTCTCCAATTGGTGACATTGTTTTCCTGATGAAGCCGCCAGTCTGGCCGAAAGCGGCCACAATGATACGCTATTTCTAAAATGCCACGACGGTCGCTGTTGAAAGCGTTTGATGTAGGCAGCCGCCAGCCAAGGAGAAGAGCCATGAGCCCGTTCATCGCACGTCCTGAACATGGAGTGGTCTGGATCACCGGCGCCAGTTCCGGTATCGGCCGCGCGCTTGCGCTGAAACTGGCTGAAGAAGGATATAAGGTTGCCGTTACGGCTCGCAGTCACGACAAGCTTCTGGCGCTGCAGGCAGAGGCCAGCGCGCTTGCCGGCAGCATCGTCGTGCTCGATGGCGATGTATCCGACACGGAGGATATGGAGCACACTGTCGCCGCCATCGAATACCAGCATGGCCCTGTTGCCCTGGCTGTTTTAAATGCCGGCATTTATCTGCCGGCACGGGGAGAAGACCTCAATCACGAAGTGTTCGAGCGCAGCTTTGCCGTCAATCTTCACGGTGTCGTCAATTGTCTCGTTCCGGCGGTGCGGCATATGCGGGCACGGGGATATGGCCAGGTTGCCCTCGTATCCTCAGTGGCCGGTTACGGCGGTCTGCCCGGCGGTGCGGCTTATGGGGCCAGCAAGGCTGCACTCATCAACATGGCCGAAAGCTTGAATTTCGAGCTCGATCGGATGGGCATCCACATCCAGCTCATCACTCCAGGCTATGTCGACACGCCATTGACGGCGCAGAACAAGTTCGTGATGCCTGATATCGTGTCGGCACAGCAGGCGGCTGATGCGATCGCTGCCGGATTGAAATCCCCATCCTTCGACATCAGTTTCCCGAAGAGCCTGGTCTATCGGGCAAAACTGTTGAAGTTCCTGCCCTACGGCCTCTATTTCAAGGTGCTCAGGTATTTTCTCGGGAGCGGCAGCAAGCGCGGATCGGTCGGGCCGCGCATAACCGCGCATCCGGCCGAATAGCGCCTATCCATCATCTTTAAGTGATGCGTGGGCGGCGAGCGCACGCTGCCGTGCCATGGCATGATCGACGATGGGATGGGGGTAGTGTTTGCCAAGTTCTACGCCCGCACGCTTGAGCACGTCACCAGGCGCTTCAAATGGCCGATGGATATATTTGCTGTCGAGCTTGGAAAGCTCCGGCACGAAGGTCCTGACATAGCCGCCATCCGGATCGAATTTCTCGCCTTGCAGCACCGGATTGAAGATGCGGAAGAAGGGCGAGGCATCGGCGCCCGAGCCTGCAACCCACTGCCAGTTTGCCGTGTTGGCGGCCGGATCGGCATCGACGAGCGTATCGCGAAACCAGGCTTCGCCGTCACGCCAGTCGATCAGCAGATCCTTGATCAGGAAGGAAGCGGTGATCATGCGGACGCGATTATGTATCCAGCCATGGCGCCAAAGCTGCCGCATGCCGGCATCGACGATCGGATAACCGGTTTGCCCGCGCTGCCAGCTTCTCAGCAGTTTGGCATCGGTAAGCCAAGGGAAGTCGTCGTAGCGATCGTTCCAGTTTTCCGTCCTGAGTTTCGGGAAATGAAAGAGCTGATGATAGCAGAATTCGCGCCAGACCAACTCTTTGCGGAAGCGGACGACGTTGTCCTTGGCGATATTGTCGGGCAGTCCGCGCGTCGCATGCCAGATACGGGCAGGCGAAATCTCTCCGAGCGCCAGATGCGGCGAGAGCAGGGAGGTTGCCGGTCTGTCCGGAAAATCGCGGCCGACCGCATAATCATCGATAGCGCCATCGATGAAGTCCTTCACCTTCTCTTGCGCCGCGGCTTCGCCCGGCTTCCATATGTCCGGAAATTCTGATGCCCAGTTCGGCTTGGTGGGCCGCAGCGACCAAGAGGCGAGCGTGTCCGATTGGGGCCACTGGCCGGGTGCGAGGAGCTTTGTGGGCGCTTCTATCGGAAACGGCGGCTCGCCGGATTGCTCGAAGGCACGCCAGAAGGGCGTGTAAGTCTTGTAATGGTCACCTGCGCCCGTGCGCAGGCGTGTCGGTTCATGCAGCAGCTGGCCGGCAAAGCTGTTGGCCTCGATGCCCTTGCTCCGCAACGCCTTCTTGATTTGGATGTCCACGTCGATCCCCGCCGGATCGTATCGACGGTTCCAGACGACGGCTTCAGCCTCGGTTTCCTCAATAAGTTTTTCAAGCACCGTCAGCGCATTGCCCTGGCGGAGGATAAGCCTGCTCCCGAGGCCATCGAGGGCGGTTTGGAGGGCCGTGAGCGAATGATGCAGCCACCATTCCTGTGCTCCGCCAAGCGGGCCACGCTCCGTTGCATCCGGCTCGCGAATATAGACGGGAATTACCGCACGGCCCGATGTTGCCGCCGCCTGTAACGCGTGGTTGTCGTCGAGGCGGAGATCCTTTCGAAACCATAGAAGAATGGGGTTCGGCTCTTTTGTCGATGTCGTCATGGTCCCGGCCGATCGCTCATCCTCTGTTGCGTCTCGCATGCTCTTATAAGGGCCGAAACCCTTATACGGTGCCAGCCGTCAAATGGTTTCGCTACCGCGCGTTACATAAGCGGATGCCACACGCAACTCTCGTAAGGAAAACTGGATGCCGTTTATGATATAAGGAATGCCTGTCACTGTTCTGTAATGCAAATTCGCTAGCAGTCCACCCGATTGACGTGCCGAAAATGGACAGGCGGGGAAGATTAAAATGGCGGAAATCCGGATCGAACAAGTTCGTAAGGCCTATGGACGCAACCCGGTCGTTCATGGCGTCGACCTGAATTTCCGATCGGGCGAATTTGTCGTCATCCTCGGACCCTCCGGCTGCGGCAAGTCCACGCTGCTGCGCATGATCGCCGGCCTTGAGGACATCACCTCGGGCGAGATCATCATTGACGGCAAGGTTGTCAACCAGCTCGAGCCGCGCGAGCGCGGCTGCGCCATGGTCTTCCAGAACTACGCGCTCTATCCGCACATGGATGTCGCCGCCAACATGGGCTATGCGCTCAAGGTTGCCGGCGTGCCGCGTGCAGAGCGTGATCGCCGCATCAAGGAAACCGCCAAGATCGTCGGCCTCGAGGATTTCCTCGCCCGCAAGCCGGCCGAACTCTCCGGCGGTCAGCGCCAGCGCGTCGCCATGGGCCGTGCCATCATCCGCGAGCCGAAGGTCTTCCTCTTCGACGAACCGCTTTCCAATCTCGATGCCAAGCTGCGCGTGCAGATGCGGGTCGAAATCCGCCGCCTGCACAAGCGCCTGTCGGCTACATCGGTCTTCGTGACGCACGATCAGGTCGAAGCCATGACGCTCGCCGACAAGCTCGTCGTCATGTACAAGGGCAATGTCGAGCAGGTCGGCACGCCGCTTGAGATCTATAATACGCCGCGCACGCGCTTTGTCGGCTCTTTCATCGGCTCTCCGGCCATGAATTTCCTGGAGGGCACCTTCGCGGCCAATGGCGAGCAATTCATCTTCGACGGTCTTCCGATCGCCATCGATGCCAATATCGGCAAGCGCCATGCCGGCCAGCCTGTTGCCCTCGGCATCCGCCCCGAACATGTGCGCCTCGTTCCTGCCGGCACGCCTGGCGCTATCCCGGCAACGGTCGATTTCGTCGAAGAACTCGGCGCCGGCCGTGTCATCCATTGCGATATCAACGGTTCGAGCTTCGCCGTCGCCGTTGCCGATCATACAACAGGCCAGACCGGTCAGTCCGTGGCGCTGGAACTGCCGCAGCAGCACACGCATCTATTTTCCCAGGACACCGGGCTGCGGCTCGACGCCGTTGCTTCGGTCACGCCGCTCAAAGTGCTGGCGAGCTGATTTCAAACATAGCTTTTCAGTAGGTGAGCCCGGAAGTTTTCCCGACTTCCGGGTTTTTTGTGTGTCGCAGGTCGACTGAGTTTAAGTGAAGTTGGGTTTGCGCAGGGATATTCCGGCACGATACGGATAAATACTCGATCGCAGGGGACTGCCGCGGCGCCAAATGCGGCGCGGCAGGAAACGAGATTACTTCTCCGTAGCGATCATGCCGCGAACGACCCAACGCTGCATCAGCACGACAACGGCAAGCGGCGGAATCATAATGATCAGCGTGCCGGCCATAGCTATATGCCACTCCGGAAGGCCGCCAAAATTCGGGATGAGCGACTTGAGTTCGTGAACAGCCGTTATGTGGGTGGGATCGGTGGTCACCAACAATGGCCACAGATACTGGTTCCAGGCCCAGAGGAACATGATGGTACCGAGGGCGGCCATATTGGTGCGCGACAGCGGCAGCAGGATGTCGACGAAGAAGCGCAATGCCCCGGCGCCGTCCATGCGCGCGGCCTCGGCCAACTCGTCCGGTATCGTCAGGAAGAACTGGCGGTAAAGAAAGGTGCCAGTCGCCGTCGCGACCAGCGGCAGGATAAGGCCGATCGAGGAGTTAAGCAGCCCGAGGTTCAACGAGACTTCGATGCCCGTAAGCTTTGCGATGAGCCAGGTGATGCCGGTGATGTCGAGAACTCCCTGGAAGGGCGACAGCACGTTCGCTGCGACCGCATAGGTCGGCACGATACGCACTTCGAGCGGCAGCATGAGCGTTATGAAGATCAGCCAGAAAATGAAATGGCGGCCGGGATAACGGAAATAGACCAGGGAAAAGGCCGTTATCGCCGAAATGAGCACCTTGCCCACCGCAACGCCGGTGGCGAAGATCAGGCTGTTCAGCAGCTTCGGGCCGAGACCGGCGGTCGTCCAGGCCGTCTTCATGTTGACCCAGAAATCCGAACCGGGGATCAGCGACATCGGCACTTTATTGACGTCGGCGATGTTATGCGATGCGGCAATGGCGACGATAGCCAGCGGGCCTACGGCGACGATGAAGCCAAGAAGCAGGATCAGGTGGGTAAAGAAATTAAGAATGGGTGTGCGCTCGACCATGTCAGCCTCAACGGTAATGCACGCGCTTCTCGATGAAGCGGAACTGGAAGATGGTAAGCAGGACGATCAGCAGCATGAGGATGATGCTCTGTGCGGCCGCACCGGAAAAATCGAGACCTTTGAAGCCGTCCGAATAAATCTTGTAGACCATGAGGTTGGTCGAGTTGTGCGGGCCGCCCGATGTCATGATGTCGACGATGCCGAATGAATCCTGGAAGCTTTCGGTGATATTGATGACGAGCAGGAAGAAGATCGTTGGCGTAATCAACGGGAACTGGATGTCCCAAAACCGGCGGAGCACGCCGGAGCCGTCCATGGCGGATGCCTCGATCAGCGCACGTGGAATGGCTTGGAAAGCGGCGAGGAAGAAGATGAAGCTGTAACCGATATATTTCCACGAGAAGGCGGCGATGATGCAGGCCATGGCGGCGTTGCCGTCAAGACCCGGGTCCCAGAATCCCGGCCACCACTGATTGACCACGGCCATGAGTCCCGCTTCTGGCGCCAGGATGAAGCGGAAAGCCATCGCCGATGCGGGTGCCGCAATACCGTAAGGCCAGATCAAGACCACGCGGTAGATTTTCGAGCCGCGCAGCTGCCGATCGGTCAGGGCCGCAAGGATGAGCCCGCCCGCCATGGAAATACTTGTGCTGATAGCAGCGAAGATGATGCTGATCGTGACCGAGTTCCAGTAATCGGAACTGGCGAGAATGGATTTGAAATTATCGAGCCCGACCCAGATATTGCCGCCGCCCCAGGGCTGCTGCAACGTCAGCGACCAGAAGACCGCCTGACCGGCCGGCCAATAGAAAAAGGTGAAGATGAGAAGCAATTGCGGCACTGCGAACAGGATGCCGACGCTCCATTTGTTGAAAGTTACTCGCTTTTCCATTGTCTCTACCGGCTTGATATCTCGATGCCACGCTAGCCCTCATAACGAACGTCCGCCGGGAAACCCCGGCGGACGCTAATCTGTTACGAGCGTTGCGCTTACGGCAGCTGCTTGCCCTTGTAGGTGGCTTCGAAGCGCTCGAGCACGGCGTTGCCGTTCTTGACGAGGTTGTCGATGCCTTCCTGGACGCTGACCTTGTTGGCGAAGATGGCCTGCATCTGGTTGCCGAACTCGGCGCGGATCTGCGTGAAGCTGCCGAGGCGGATGCCACGGGTGATCGCGGTCGGCTCGGAAGCGGTCAGGCTGGCGATAGCGACTTCGCGGCCCTTGTAAGGAGCCTTGTCGTAGAAACCGGAGGATTTCATGAATTCGAAGCCGGACTTCGTAACCGGGATGTAGCCGGTGTTGGTCGACCAGAAGAGAGCGGTCTCGGGCTTGGCGATGAAGTTCAGGAACGCCGCAGCGCCCTTGTATTCGTCAGCCGACTTGCCGGAGAGAACCCAGAGCGACGCGCCGCCGACGAGCGAATTCTTGCGCTCGGTGCCGGCGTAGACCGGGAGCTCGGCAACATCCCAGTTCATGCCGGTCTTCTGCGTCTTGCCGACCGTACCGTGGTCGCCGACCGAGGTCATGATCATCTGGCAATCGCCGGCGGCGAAGGCCTGAACCATGTCCTGGCCGAGGTCCTTGGACTTGATCTTGATGAGGCCCTGGTCGTACCAGCTCTTGAGATCCGTTGCGTACTTGACGAACTTCGTCTTGTTGACGGTCAGGCGGGCGTCGAGGCCATCATAGCCGTTGTTCTTCGTGGCAACCGGCTGGTCGTGGATTGCAGAGAACTGTTCCATCAGCTGCCAGCTTTCATTGCCGGAGATGTTGATCGCCATCGGGCAATCATAGCCTGCGCCCTTGAGCGCCTTCATGTCTTCTGCAGCTTCTTCCCAGGTCTTCGGAGCGGAGGTCTTGCCGATCTTGGCGAAGGCGTCCTTGTTCCAGTAGAGCAGGGCGGTCGAAGAATTGAACGGGAAGGAAAGCAGTTCGCCCTTGGAGGTGGCGTAGTAGCGGGCGATACCCGGGAAATAGTCGTCCCACTTAACTTTGTAGCCGTTCTCGGACATCAGCTTGCTGACCGGGTAGTAGGCACCCGAAAGCATCATGGTGGCGGTGCCGACGTCATAGACCTGGACGATCGTCGGCTGCTTGTTGGCACGGAAGGCGGCAATGGTGTTCTGCAGCGCGGCGTCGTAATTGCCCTGGCTGACGCAGGAGACTTCGTAATCCTTCTGGGAATCGTTGAAGTTCTTGCAGAGCGTCTGTACGACGCGTTCCAAGTCGCCCGAAAGGCCAAACCAGAAATCGAACTTGGTCGGAGCGGCAGCGGCCGGCATCGCCAGAGCGACGCTCATGACGCCGGCAGTAGCAGCCGAAATGAAGTTTTTAAGTTTCGACATAATCCCTATTTCCTTTTTGAAAGCTCGGAACCGGTGGCCTTGCGCAAGTCCGCGGTAGCGCGGGTTATAGACAAGCTGTGTGACAGTTTGTTGTGGGCAAGAATCCCGCATTGGCGGGCTTTTTCACAAGGGTTGCGGGTCTGCGGAGGAGCGCTCTTTGCGGGATCGTGTACTTGAGATCTTGCTGATCAAGAGATGTGGTTGGTAGGCGTTTGCTCATCGATTGCTGATCTGCAAAGAGACGCAATGCTCCTCCTTGTCTGTGCCTACAACCGTGTTGCAAGATTGCTGACCGGAAATTCCGAAGGCATTGGAGGAGTGGGAGCATGAGCCTCAGCGAGCGGCAGAAAATGGCAGCGGGAGAGTGGTACTGCTGTTTTGATCCCGAACTCGACGCCTTGCGCTGGCGGGCGCGCGAAGCTGTGCATGCGCATAACATAATGCCGCCGTCCGAACGCGGCCATCTCGCACCGGCCTTATCTGCTCTCTTTAACGATATCGGCGAAGGCGTCTTTATAGAGGCGCCGTTTCACTGCTCCTACGGCATTAACATCTCGCTCGGCCGCCGGGTTTATATGAATGCCGGCTGCACGATCCTCGACAGCGCCAGTGTCCGCATCGGTGACGGCAGCATGCTGGGACCGGGCGTCCATATCTATTGCGCCGAACATCATAGGGATGCCGAATTGCGCGGGGCAGGTCTGGAAGTCGCCCGGCCGGTGACGATCGGCAGAAGCGTCTGGATCGGCGGCGGCGCGATCCTCGTCGGCGGTGTGTCAGTGGGGGACGGCGCGATCATCGGCGCCGGCGCGGTCGTCACCAGGGATGTTGCCGCCGGTGCGACTGTGGTCGGCAATCCGGCTCGTCCCGTTCGTGCGGGATAGGATAAAAGAGTTAGTTCGCCGGGCGGCGTTTTCGCGTCCACCAAACGGCGAAACGGCGGCGCCAGCGACGCACCGTAGGCATGTCGTGCGAGAGCACGATGAAACCCAACGGCAGCATCCAGAAGCCGAGCACCGGCAGGAAGCCGAGCAATCCGCCGAAAATGAGCGCTATCCCCACGCCGAGGCGGGCGAGGCGCGATCGGGGCAGGGGAATTCTCACGGAGCCGAAAACCAGCTCGCGGGTCGAAGGATCAATGCCAAAACGGCGGGTTTTGCGGCCATTCCGATCGGCATTTGCTGTCGTTTCGCTTTGATCGGTCATCCACAGGAAATGGTGGCGCGAGGAAATAATGCAAGAGAATGCATTTTTTTTGAAAAAACCGCTTGGCAAATCGGGAAAGCATTTGTATTACCCCGCTCACACCGCGCCAAGCGCATTCCCTGGTAGCTCAGCGGTAGAGCATTCGACTGTTAATCGACAGGTCGCCGGTTCGAATCCGGCCCGGGGAGCCACTCTTCTTCTACAGAATTGAAGCTGATATCGGAGCAAGCTCGCCCGATAATCCTGTATCCCTAATTTTCAAAGCTGATGAGTGCGGCCAAGTTTATAGCAGCACATTTTGGCAGTTTTATTGCGCATGCCTCGTGGCACTGAGTTCGGCCGAGGCTCGTCTGGTTCGACAGCGGTATCTTCGTTGACCGGTCTTTCCCATTCATGCCAGATTGCCGGCGTCTGCAAGCGTCAATGCGGTGGGCAATCGGGGATGTGGGCCAAATCTGGCGCATTGGGGGATAAGATGGCCGAGAATGCGAGCTTTCGCGGTGGAGTGGCGCTGGGATGGGTTCTTAGCGCAATTGTGATTCTTGCATTGGTGGCCGATGGGGCCGTTGATCTGTTTGCGCCGGCATTGATCAGTGCGCAGATGGAGGAGACGGGCTTTCCCGCCAATCTGGCTACGGTGGTGGGTCTGATCATCCTCGTCTGCGTCATTCTTTACGCAATTCCGCGCACGGCCGTCCTTGGAGCGATCCTCGCGACCGGCTTCTTCGGCGGCGCTATTTGCGCCCATTTCCGTCTCGGAGAAATCGGGTCGCCTCCACAACTTATTAGTTTATTGCTCGGCGTCATGGCGTGGGGTGGTCTTTATCTTCGCGATGAACGTATTCGGCGCCTGCTGCCCCTTCGTTCGGTGGACGACTGAAAATCGAGCGCCTGACTCATTCAGACTTTTTGCGGTGCAATAACAATATCTTGTGCTGCACCTTTCTTCGCATGGGACGGCGAATGGTAGCAGGCTAATGAGATCGTGCCAAGATGATGCATCGGCGCTTTTCGAGAGCCCGCGGAGGCGGCTCCCGGGTGGATATATGTGGTATTTCTGAAAAAATTAGTTCAAGGTATGGTTGCTCTCGTGAATGTGAGAGCATGTTCATGTGTCGGTAATGCGATGCGGCGCATGAACGTAATGCGCGATCCGCGCAGCATAGTCCCCCAATGCTTTAGAGGTTCGACATGAAAAACCTGATTCTTGCTTCTGCAGTAGCTGTGGCGTCGGTCTTTGTCTTCAGCGTGCCATCCGAGGCCGCTCCGATGCATCATCATCGTCATCACCACTATCATCATCACTGCCATGTGAAGAAGGTAAAGCGCAAGGTTCATGGACGCTGGGTTGTGCGCCACGTGCGCGTCTGCCGCTGATCGGAAGACTTAGGGACCGGCGCAGGTTCCTCTTAAACCCAAACGGCCGCTGCCGGAGTTCCGGTGGCGGCCGTATCGTTTGCGTTATATCTCGAAGTAACCCGCTGCCCGCGTTTAGCGTGAGTTTGGCAGCCGGCACATCAGCTGCGATATGCCAACTGCTTGCAGCGCTGGTACACTAGGGGCGAATCTCGAATATCACGCTGCCATGTCGGCGATGATGATAGCGACGGTCGTCCCGCCATCTGTCATCCCAATGACGGCGGCGATCCCAGCCGCGGTCACCATGCCAATGACGGCGATCGCGATCGCGCCAGCGGGGACGGTCGTCATCGCCCCATCGGCGTGATCCACGCTCTTGCACAAGGACAACATCAGAAGCGCGCGATATGGATGGATTGCTCGGCGGCGCGGCCATTGCAGGCAGGGCGGCGGGTAGCGCGGAGCCTATGGCCAGCGTCACGCTCAAGGCGAGGGAGGCAAGGTGGTGTTTCAAGATGCTAACTCCTGTATTCAGCCATGTCCCTTTCATCGCTAAACGCCAGGGCAGCGACTAGGTTCCCCTTTTCGTTGACTGGAGATCCTTATGACACGCGTATTGATCGCAGGAGGAGCCGCTGATTGCGGGTGTTACAAAAAAAGGGGGCCGGCAGGGAAAGCCGGCCCCCTTCCTTCTCTGATCGGAGGTCAAGTCTGATCAGGTTAGAAGTTGCGTTCGAAGCGCAGGATGCCCGAAACGGTGTCGTCGTGGGCATAGTCATAGTGAACGTAGGTCAGTTCCGGCTCGACCAGGAGGTTCTTAACCGGGTTGAACTTCAGGTTCGTGGTTGCTTCGAAGATCTTCGAGTCGCTGTAGGCGAGCTGGAGGTTCCACTTCAGCTTGTCGTTGAACGGAACGCCAACGCCGCCCCAGACAGCCCAGTCACCCCAGCCGCACTTCGATGCATTGACGGTACCATTCGGTGCCGTACAAGCGGAGACGTCCTGGTTGGTGCCTGCGTACTTGTTGAGCTTGTCGCCGTCGGTGTTCCAGCCGCCCATCAAGAAGGCCGTGAATGCGCCGAAGTCAGCATCGACGCGAGCCTTGATGGCGCCTTCTTCGACGATCGAGTCATAACCGCCAACGACCTTGAAGCCCCATGCACCCGACTTGAAGCCGGCACCGGCGACAACGTCAGGAGCGTAGTGGTTGGACTTGTCGTCCGTCCACCAGCTGGCGCCATACGACGCCGTGCCGTCCGAGGCGGAGTTGCTGTCTTCGAGTGAGATCACAGCCGAGAACCCGTTGCCTGCATCATATTCATAGGTCAACTGGTTGAGTTCGTATGGGCCGTCATAGATCACGTCGTCGTTGATGACGTCGCCGGCGTAACCGATGTACAGGTTGTACTGCGAGTCCTTCTTACCAACGGTGAAGCCGCCGAGGCTGATGTAGGACCACAGCAGGTTGGTGGAAGTGGAGCCGCCGTCGTTCCAGTCCCAACGAACGATGGTTTCGGTCTTCAACGGACCGTACTCCGTGTCGGTCGCGGTGTCGACGTTCAACTCGGCACGGGTGTGCCAGAGCGTGCCCTGATGGCTGTCGCGGTTGTAAGCGTTGTACCATTCACCTTCCGTACGAACCTTGCCGCCGATCTTGAGGCAGGTTTCGGTGCCCGGGATGAAGAAGTAGCCAGCGCCGTATGCGTCGCAGATACGGACGTATTCCAGCGGCTCGGGCTCAGCTGCTACGATAGCGTCAGCAGCGTGAGCACCGGATACTGCTGCCAGAGCAGCAGCGGAGCCGAGAAGAAGGCTCTTGATGTTCATAATAACTCCAATCTTTCTTGATTGGGCATGAGATATCGCGCCGAGAAACGACGTGCCCAACCCCATCCCGTTCATGTTCCCTATCAGTAGGTGCGAAGTAATAAGCTTCGCGAACTATTTCCTGAACCTGCTTCGGTGATTTGGCAAGATACTAAGGGGATGGAACTATATGTGTACTACTCGAAAACCGGCGTTGTTGCAAAAATGACGCAATTCACGGGAGTGCCTAATCCCAGCCTGTTTGCAATCTCGTTTGGATGGCTCGTCTTCTATGAACCCGGAAAGCGCTTAAGTCTCCGGCTGTTAATGCGATACGCGCGCTGATTTGGGGCAGGCGAGGGCAGGAAGCCGCAGCCATATGATTATGGTCATTTCTGAGACGGGTGCAGCCGATTGTCCCTCAATCCGGATGGCAGCGCCGAGTCTCGGTTCTTCTGAGTCGCAACTATTGAAACGATTCCCGGCAGCGCAACCCGTGGCGGGCGTACATCATTCTGATGCACATCGGTCTATATAAGAAAGGGTGAGAGACGGTCTGGAATCGCGCTTGGTTGCGATGCTGTTGACGGAGGCTTGGTGCGTCCGACGACATTACTGGGGGCGTAGTCTCGTCGGACGCGGCACTGTCCGGTCCGTGGGTGGCTTACAAACCGGTAGTAGGAATGCTAGCAGCCACCACAGGTTTTCATAACCTACCTGAATGGGCTGGCAACTCCACATGCCCGACAGGATGGCTGCGCCTCGATCCGGCAATGAGCCTTTAGTCCTCAATTTCCATCGGTTCGCTAAAATCCAAGATGGTCGCCACAGCATCCGAAATGGAGCGCTATCGGCAGCTGCGCCTCATGGCGCGGTCGGTCTTTGCCATCGCAAATGAAGGATCGGGTAGGGGCGGCCCTGGTCGTCGACATCGGCGCGCCCCGTCACCTTGAATCCGAGCCGCTCGTAAAAGCCGACAGCGCCCACATTCTGCTCGTTCACGTCGACGGTGACGACATCTTTTCCAGCACGGAAGCCGTCGAAAAGCAGACGTCCCAAGCCCGCACCTCTGCTGTCGACATGTATGAAGAGCGAATCGATGTGGTTCCCGGTCGCTCCTAGGAAGCCGTGTGGCAAATTATTAGCATCCACCGCCACCGTGAACTCTGCGTTCGGCAGATAGTCTTCCAAGACCATCCTCGCAATCGCTTCCTGGTCCGATGCATCGAGAAAATCATGGGTGGCTTCCACGGAGGTTCGCCATATCTCATAATTGCGCGCGATGTCGTCAGGTGTTGCTGGCCGCAGCAGGAACATCTCCGAATTCTCACTTACTGTTCGAAATTTCAGCATGGCTGTCTAATATTCCTGCGCCGCCGCGTAAAGGATGTGCGGTCTTAAGCTTCGCAACTATTTCGTGCGCCATTCCGGTTCGGCCGATAGATGAGGCGGAAAACTGAAGAGAGAACGGATTGCCACACGTAGCTTCGGTGCAACTGAATGATTCAGGCTCAAATTGCCTTCTGAAAATTCAGTAAAAATCAATTACTTATTGAAGATTTAAAGGAAATTGGAGGCCTCGCCCGGAATCGAACCGGGGTGCAAGGATTTGCAGTCCTCTGCGTAACCACTCCGCCACGAGGCCATCCGAAAGCAATTTGCGTTGTGGTGGCGCGGATTTAGAATGATCCAAAGAAAACCGCAAGAGGCTTATTCTGAATTCTGTCCTTTTTTCACTTTGAAGAGAGAATTGCCTGCTGCTCTTGTGCAAGCCTTCAATGCGGGTGATGAAACGCATTACGCCCAGGACAGCAGGACCGTCGCGGATGTGCCATCAGCTGCCATCAGCAATTGGTGCCTATTTCATTTTCCCGAATCTTGGCTTTCGACGGCGGTAGCGGCGTTCGATCTTCGAAATTCTCTATTGAGCAAACATTATAAGCGACACAATACCGAGCAGCGCCAAAGCACCGAGGATTGGCAGCAGGCGAATCATAATTAGGCGAGCAAGCTTCTTGCGCTCGACTGGTGTCAGCGCAAGCCACTGCGACTTCGGTAACGACATTGATACTCCCTATCCCGTTTCAGCGTCGCATTCGAAACTGAAATGACGCTTAACGTACTGAGGAGTTATGGGAGTTGAGGATGGCGGGTGCCGGCGCTTCGGTTTCAGCATTGGCTTAAATGGCAAATGCAATCGGACGCCGATCTGGTTCGATGCTGAAAGTGCGAAGCAAATGGATAGAGAATTCTTGCTTCCACAAAAGCAAAAGCGGTCCAGTCTAGGGAAAAAACTGGGCCGCCTTTCGCTGGACTAGAGGTCAATCAAATTCAGCATCCTAATTATAAGGTGTGCTTAGTAATTGTCAACGCAAATGCGATGTGATGTCTCGCGCATCAAGCCTCGCGCTCTTCGGCCTGACTGAGATCTTCGCTTGAGCCGCCGGTTCCGTTGCGCATCCGTCTCGCAGACGGGCAAGGGGCATGGTTGCTTCGGATGATTCTCAATCCTCAGCGAAAGTTTTAGCTGTCTCGTGTCAGTTTTTTAGCCACCATTGCGGAAGAACGACTATTCCTCAAGGCAAGGAAAGGCGAATTTGTAGGCGCGTGCGATCAGCGAGCTGGCAGGGCGCTCGAGCTGCCAGGAGTGCTCCGCCATCCATTTGCAGGCTACCGTCGTCGCCTTTGTATTGCTGAGCTCCGGCGGCAGACAGAAAGCGCCGACGAACTGTTGAAGGTAATGCTCGTAGCGCGATGAGTTTTTCGGAGTCTGCTTCGTGGCTCGGATTGTCAGGCTCTTCGTCCGCTGGGCCTCGTCGAGAATGCCCTGGATATAGACGGAAGCGAGCGTTCGGTCCTCTTCGCACCATTCGTCGAGCTGTTTTCCGGTAACGACATGTCCGATGATCGGGACTGTCTCTTTCGGCTCATCCTCGCTTGACGTTTCCTCGCTCAACGCGACCTGGGGTAAGAGAAGGAGAAGCGCGGCAGCGAAGAGCGAAAGCCTCATTCGGAAAACCTACATCATCGAGGAAAGGCTCGCGGCCAGAAAAACCACCAGCGGCAGCGACGTTACGACGAAAAGAACGAGAGAAACAGGCATCCCAGCCACCTTCTATTCAAATTTAATGTTTGGGCCGAATAGCTTCGGGCCGGAAGGTCGATTGGTTACCCACCCGGGCGGGTCCAATGCCCCGGAGCGTGGTCGCGTTAGGTTAACATTTTACTAATGAGCGTCCCGGTCTGGGCACTGCGGATTCGCAAGGTGTTGCAGATCCCGGGTACCGAAAGGCGCTGGATCGAATTTAGGGCGCCGATTGTTGTTCGTCGGCGACGCCTCACCATGAATCTCGGCGCCTGTTGCGGCAATGCCTTGAAAGCGCAGCGTCAGGCGATTAAGACACGCGTAACAGAAAGTAGAGCCAGCCCGTTTGGGCACCAAGGGCGCAAGAGGATAAGATGGATTTCGAAGCAGCGCGCGTGAAGATGGTCGAGAACCAGATCCGGACGACGGATGTCACCTCTCATTCCGTGTTGAATGCATTTTTCGCCGTACCGCGCGAAAACTTCGTACCGGAGAAGTCGAAGCTTCTGGCCTATGTCGATTGCGATATCGAGGTCGCTCCCGGGCGCTTCCTCATGGAAGCCTCGCCGCTTGCAAAGCTGCTGCAGCTCGGCGCGATCACCGAGAACGACAAGGTTCTCGATGTCGGCTGTGGCACGGGCTATGTCTCCGCCGTTCTGTCGCTTCTCGCCGGCAAGGTCATCGCGCTTGAATCCAACGAGGAACTTGCGGCTCAGGCGAAGACCAATCTTGCCGCGCTTGGCTACGATAACGTGACGGTCGTTGGCGGGGACCTTGAAAAGGGACATGCCGCTAACGCACCCTACGATGTGATTTTCCTCAACGGCTCGATCGAGCAGTTGCCGCAGGGCCTGCTTGACCAACTCGGCGAAGACGGCCGCCTAATCACGGTCATCGGCTATGGTCACGCCGCCCGAGCCACCGTTTTCATGCGCGAGCGCGGTGCCTTCTCGGAAAACGTCTTCTTCAATGCCTCGATCAAGCCGCTCCCGGGCTTTGCCAAGGCCAAGGAATTCGTCTTCTGATTTCTTGGACGAGCTATTTTTGAGCTTGCGACGGGCGCCTTTTGGCGCCTGTTTTTTATTGTCGCCGCCTGTGGCAGAATCGTGCCTAGCAGAGCGATTCGTCGTGATCGTAACAAAACTGTGCATCACCGGGTTTAGTGCTTTTCAGGTGATTTTTTTCCCGAAGACAGTCATCTAGGGTGGCCCTGATTCGGGTGTCGCCTGCCGAGTTTGTGGTGCGAGTTTCCGGTCGCTGAATATGGGAAAACGGGGATGAATATGGCTCAGCCAAATGTAGTGCGTGAACCGTCCATGGAAGAGATTCTGGCGTCGATCCGCAGGATCATCGAAAGCAACGAACCCGTAGGCGCCAAGCCAGTTCCCTCATCGCATTTCGCCGGCACCGGCATGCGTGATGACGATATTCAATTGACTGTGGATGAAGAGTTCGCTGCCGCCGATCGGGCGCGCGCTGCCGAACAGGACCCGCGTTTCGTTGCGGCAAACTCCCAGCTACCGGTTGCAGAGCCGGAAGCTAGCGGTCGCGGTCTGTCGCTGGCCGATGTTGCCGCGCGTGTGCGCGCCGCTTCCGAGCGCAATACCGCTGCATTGCTGAATGCCGGGCGCGAGCCGCCGCAGCCGCGGGAGCTGCCGCCCGCCATGGCTGCGCGCCTTGCCGAGGAGCACGTCGAGCCGATCGCCGACACTCCCCTGAGACAGGCTATTGCGGATGTTGCCGCGCCGGTCGCTCCGCCTGTTATGCGGGCGGTGGCCGAGGTTGAACCTGAGATGGAAGCGCAGAGGCCGGCGGCTGCCTCTGCGGCGCCTCAGGTCGCAGCACCCGCCGTAACACCGATTTTCGAGGCGGCGGAACTCACCGTTACGGCGGAAGCGGAGGCTGCATCCTCGCCATCGGCCCAGGCCGTATCCGCATCGCCGCTGATGTCGGAAGCCGCTGGCGCACAGGTTTCCCGCTCGTTTGAAGAACTAGCTGCCATCGTGGATGGCGGCCCGCGCCGCTCCCTCGATGAACTGGCACAGGAGATGCTCCGGCCCATGCTGCAGGAGTGGCTCGACGACAACTTGCCGACCCTTGTCGAGCGTCTCGTGCGCGAAGAAATCGAACGAGTGGCCCGCGGTCCGCGCCGCTGACGAGCCCGAGCTTCGGTTAGACGATCCGCCGCTCCGGGCTCCGGGGCGGCTTTTTTATTGACTTGCCCACGGCCATCCTATTTACAACCCGCATCACCCAGTCCTCTAGATCCGGTCCTAAAATGCTCGACAAAACATATGATTCCGCCACCGTCGAACCGAAGATCGCCCAAAAATGGGATGAGGCCGACGCCTTTCGCGCCGGTGCGAACGCCAAGCCGGGCGCGGAAACCTTCACCATTGTTATCCCGCCGCCGAACGTGACCGGTTCGCTGCACATGGGTCATGCGCTGAACAACACGCTGCAGGACATCATGGTGCGGTTCGAGCGCATGCGCGGCAAGGATGTTCTCTGGCAGCCCGGCATGGACCATGCCGGCATCGCCACGCAGATGGTCGTCGAGCGTCGTCTCGCCGAGCGCCAGCAGCCGGATCGTCGCAAAATGGGCCGCGAAGCCTTCATTGAAAAGATCTGGGAATGGAAGGCCGAATCGGGCGGCTTGATCTTCAACCAGCTGAAGCGCCTCGGCGCGTCCTGCGATTGGTCGCGCGAACGCTTCACCATGGACGAGGGCCTGTCCAAGGCCGTTCTCGAAGTCTTCGTCACGCTCTACAAGGAAGGCCTGATCTACAAGGACAAGCGCCTCGTCAACTGGGACCCGAAGCTCTTGACGGCGATCTCCGATATGGAGGTCGAGCAGCATGAGGTGAAGGGCCATCTCTGGCACCTGCGCTATCCGCTGGAGCCCGGCGTTACCTATGAATATCCAATCGCCTTTGACGAGGAAGGCAAGCCGACCGAATTCGAAACGCGCGATTATATTGTCGTTGCGACGACGCGCCCGGAAACGATGCTCGGCGATACCGGCATCGCGGTCAATCCGGAAGACGAGCGTTATCGGGGTATTGTCGGCAAGCATGTCATCCTGCCGATCGTTGGCCGCCGGGTCCCGATCGTCGCCGATTCCTATGCCGATCCGACCGCCGGCACGGGCGCGGTAAAGATCACGCCGGCGCATGATTTCAACGACTTCGAAGTCGGCAAGCGCGCCGGACTGCGTGCCATCAACGTCATGGACGTCGATGCCTCGATCACCATCAAGGATAACGAGGACTTCCTCCAGGACCTCGATCATCCGGCAGCGCTGCATGGCGCTTGGGACGAGCTGGAAGGCAAGGACCGCTTCGAGGCCCGCAAGATCATTGTTCGTATCTTCGAAGAGGCGGGCCTGCTCGACAAGATCGAGCCGCATACGCATGCCGTGCCGCATGGCGATCGTGGCGGCGTGCCGATCGAGCCGCGCCTGACGGAACAATGGTTCGTCGACAACAAGACATTAGGGCAGCCCGCGCTGGAATCCGTTCGCGAGGGCAGAACCAAGTTCGTGCCCAGGAACTGGGAAAACACCTACTTCAACTGGCTCGAAAACATCGAGCCGTGGTGCATTTCCCGTCAGCTTTGGTGGGGTCACCAGATTCCGGCATGGTATGGCCCGGACGGGCAGGTCTTTGTCGAAAAATCCGAGGAAGAAGCGCTGCAGGCCGCGATCCAGCACTATCTCTCGCATGAAGGGCCGATGAAGGCCTATGTCGAGGATCTGCTGGAGAACTTCAAACCCGGCGAAATCCTGACGCGCGATGAAGATGTGCTCGACACCTGGTTCTCGTCTGCACTCTGGCCTTTCTCCACGCTCGGCTGGCCGGACGAGACGCCGGAACTGGCGCGCTACTATCCAACGAACCTCCTCGTGACCGGCTTCGACATCATCCCGTTCTGGGTTGTTCGCATGATGCAGATGGGCCTGCATTTCATGAAGGATGAGAACGGCAATCCCGTCGAGCCGTTCAGCACGGTCTATATTCACGCTCTCGTTCGCGACAAGAACGGGCAGAAGATGTCGAAGTCCAAAGGCAACGTTATCGATCCGCTTGAGTTGATTGACCAATACGGTGCCGATTCGCTGCGTTTCACGCTGGCGATCATGGCCGCGCAGGGTCGCGACGTGAAGCTCGACCCGGCCCGCATCGCCGGTTACCGCAACTTCGGCACCAAGCTCTGGAACGCTACGCGCTTTGCCGAAATGAACGGTGCCAAGAGCGATCCGCATTTCGTCCCCGAAGCGGCCGAGCTCACCGTAAACCGCTGGATCCTGACGGAGCTGGCGCGCGCGGAGCGTGACGTTACCGAAGCACTGGAAAGCTTCCGCTTCAATGATGCCGCAGGTGCTCTCTATCGTTTCATCTGGAATCAGTTCTGTGATTGGTATCTCGAACTCCTGAAGCCGATCTTCAATGGCGAAGACGAGAATGCCAAGGCGGAGGCTCAGTCCTGCGCAGCCTATGTTCTCGAAGAGACCTATAAGCTTCTGCATCCGTTCATGCCCTTCATGACCGAGGAGCTCTGGGCGCACACGGCAGGCGAGGGGCAGGAGCGTGAGGGCCTGATCTGCCATGCGGATTGGCCGGCGCCGTCCTATGCCGACAATGTCGCCGCCGATGAAATCAATTGGCTGATCGATCTTGTTTCCGGCATTCGCTCCGTTCGTTCGGAAATGAACGTGCCGCCGGCTGCGACGGCGCCATTGGTTGTTGTCGATGCCAATAGCCTGACGCGCGAACGCCTCTTCCGTCATGATGCCGCCATCAAGCGGCTGGCGCGCGTGGAAGCGGTTTCGCTTGCCGATACGGCACCGAAGGGTGCTGCTCAGATCGTCATCGGCGAGGCGACGGTCTGCCTGCCGCTTGGCAGCCTCATCGATCTCTCCGCCGAGAAAGCGCGCCTCGAAAAAGCGATTGCCAAGAACGATCAGGAGATTGCACGCATTGCCGGCAAGCTTTCGAACGAGAAGTTCGTTGCCAATGCCAATCCGGACGTCGTCGCCGCCGAGCGCGAGCGTCTCGGTGAGCTTGAGGGGCAGCAAGCGAGCCTGAAGGTAGCGCTGGCCCGGGTCAGCGAAGCCGGCTAGGACATGCGTGCGATCGAAGGTGAGAAGCACAAGAAGCGAAACTGAGAAATCGCGATTCGCTTGAGGAAGTAGAGATCTGGGATCGAAAAAGGCACGCGGTGTTCGCCGCGTGCCTTTTGTTTATTTCCCTCGAATCGATAGGACTGACTGGATCTAACGCCCCGGATCCGCCGCCAGTTTCGCACAGGCGAAACAGATTACCCCTGAAGTTGCTGAACGTGCTCGAAAAGCAAAACTGTTGTCATATTGTAACAGAATTGTTGCCGTGAAGAATGAGATTCTATTAGGGGCTAAAAATGCTATTTCGAAAGAAAAAATTACCTACACCGATGGATTTTCACAGGCGGCGTTCGTTTTCTTACGTAAATCAATCACTCTCTTACATGGCCAGTGCTCTTATGGGCCACATTGCCAATTCACGCGATCATCGCAACAATCAAACCACTGAATGCACATGTGGGGGAGATACAATGGCATTTTCTGTTGCGTTGAGGAGCGCAGTCACACTCGTTATCAGCTCGTCTTTCGCCACCGC
Organism: Rhizobium sp. 11515TR; assembly: GCF_002277895.1. Taxonomy (NCBI): domain Bacteria; kingdom Pseudomonadati; phylum Pseudomonadota; class Alphaproteobacteria; order Hyphomicrobiales; family Rhizobiaceae; genus Rhizobium; species Rhizobium sp. 11515TR. The sequence continues at coordinate 2,332,246 of NZ_CP022998.1, forward strand.
TGCCTTTGCGGGCGGCCTTGATCGTGGCGGTTATGATATTGATCTGCTTTTCGACAAAGGCCGTTATGTGTTCGAGTCAGGCGTTACTTACGTCATGCCCGACCGTAAACTGAAGAACGCCAAGGACATCAATCCGGCTGACGGCAATCTCAACAACCGTAGCCGTTCGACGGATGCGGCGGAAAATTACGCCATTCCCTATGCTGCCTTCAAGATCGGCATCACCGATGATCTCGACTGCATGGCCGACTATTCGCAGCCTTTCGGCGGCCACCTCAACGAAGGTGCAAACTGGGCCGGCGCCAATAACGAAACCGAAGTCAAGGTTCGCACGAACAACTATTCGGCCACCTGCTCGTACAAGTTCGATGCGGGTCCGGGTCAGTTGCGTCTGATCGGCGGTGGTTTCTATCAGGAAGTCAGCGGCTACAAGTCGCGCCTCGTCTACGCCACTCCGGCTCCGATTTCAGCCATTTACAACGGCATGGGCTCGCTTGACATCGACGGTCACGGCTGGGGCTGGCGCGCCGGTATCGCCTACGAAATTCCGGAATATGCCTTCCGCACGAGCCTCGTCTACAACAGCCGGGTCAAATACGACAACCTGAAGGGTAGCGTCGACCTGACCGAAGTGCCGCCGCCTGTTGTCCCCGGCTTCGGTGGCAAGGTAACGTCCGTTTTCGGCTCGGCCGATGCTCCCGACTCTCTGGAATGGAAGGTACAGACCGGCATCGCGCCCGATTGGCTGGCCTTCGGATCGGTTAAATGGACGAACTGGAGCATCCTGCAGAGCATCGCGCTCTGCCCGAGCTCCACGCGCAGCATATCCTGTAGAGCCAATGGCCCTACCGAGCTCACCTCGCTTGACCTGCTGTACAGGGACGGCTGGACGATCACCGGCGGTGTCGGGCATAAGTTCAATGACAAGTGGAGTGGCGCCGTCAGCCTGACCTGGGATCGCGGTACAAGCGATGGCTATGGCATGAACTCCGATACATGGACGCTCGGCGCGGGCGTGGCCTATAAGGCAACAGAGCATGTTCAGTTCAATTTCGGCGGCGCTCTCGGCCTCATGACATCAGGCAAATCCGGGCCGGTCACACGCGGCGGTGTCGTCTACGGCAATGATGCGACCTATAGCTTCGGCAATGACTTGGTCGCGGCTCTTCAGACATCGGTGAAAGTCAGCTTCTGACGATAAGCCATTGAATTGAAGGAGCTAGTTGACTGATCCTTCACTTTATCATCAACGTCGCGAGCTTTTCCGAGTCTCGCGACGTTTCTTTGTTTGATCGGTAAAAGGCGGAACGCAAACCGCCTCTATTGCCTGATTTATGGTTAAAGAAATCTCAAGCTCGATAAAATCTTTGTGACGAATTAGCAACACTCTATTTCAAGACATTGCAGCCACGTGATCAGATTACAATTTGTCCATTTCCCGCCACAAATGGGGAGCAGCGATTACGTGGGCACAGGGGCAAGCCTTGTAGAAAGTGCGTAAGCGGTCGATGGGTGAACTTCCACTTTGGCATAAGCAACAATTCGGGATCGGAGCTGCGATGCTTCCGACGCAGCCGAAAACGCGTTGTCTGCCAAGGAAAGTCGTCAGCCGGCCGATCTTTGGGCTCCATCATCGGAAGGCGAACGAAGGCGCTGCTTCGATGGTGGGATGCGATAGCGGCCGCGCAAATGCTGGTTTGGACATAATTGCAAGCTATGCTCGCAATTGTGGCAAACAGCATCGGTTGGATGCCATAGGAAACGCCTTTTCGAAGGACGATCCAGTCTCGTGCGCCGTCAGGAAAAACATTCGTGAAGCTGGCGGCGATTATGCAAGTGCCGTGACAGGTCCGAATGGAGCGAAAGAAATCGACTGTTATGTTTAAGTCCGAGTTCATATCAGCGAGAGTCATGATGCTCAGCCTGTCCCTTGCCACCGCGGTGGTGCTGGCGGGTCAAGCCAAGGCATTCGATATCAATGCCGGCGTCACCAAGGAATCAGGTCCGTTCGATCTCTTCAAGTTCGGCTTCAAGGCCTACAAGAACGGACAGAAGGAAGAGGCGGTCGAAGCCTATCGTTATGCCGCCGAAAAAGGCCATACCGGCTCACGCTGGGCCTTGGCCAATATGTATGCCGATGGCGATGGCGTGGCGCAGAACGATTTCGAAGCCTTCAAGATCTATAGCGAGATCGCCCAGCAGGGTGTGGAACCGGGCTCGGAAGACACCGGCTTCTTCATCAATGCGCTGCTGGCGCTCGCGAGCTATTACAAGAGCGGCATCCCCAACAGCCCGGTGAAGATTGATCTCAACCAGGCCCGGCAGCTTTATTTCCAGGTGGCATCGACCTTCGGCGTTCCGGAGGCGCAGTTCCAGTTAGCGCAGATGATGCTGTCCGGCGAAGGCGGCGCCACCAATGTTCAGCAGGCCAAGAAATGGCTAAACCAAGCCCGCAAGAGCGGCCATCCGGGCGCCATGGCCGTCTTCGGCAATATCCTGTTCCAGGAAGGCCAATCCATCCGCGGTCTGGCCTTCATGACGGCGGCACTGGACAAGTGCAAGCCGAAGGACTGCAGCTGGATGGAAGACCTGCAGGAGCAAGCATTCTCCGTTGCCAACGAGAACGATCGCCGTGTAGCGGTCTCCATGGCCCACCAGCTTGACGTTGCCGGCTCCGATTGATCGCCGGCTTTACGGACGCCGTTGTTGCTGAGGTCAAGCTAGGTGCTTGCGGCCGGACGGATTAGCCCCCGAAATCAAGATGCGCGATGACAGGCACGTGGTCCGACGGTTTTTCCCAGGCGCGCACATGCTTCTCGATTGCCGTTGCAGTGAGGCGATCGGCAGCCTCGGGCGACAGCATCAGATGGTCGATGCGGATGCCGTTGTTCTTCGGCCATGCGCCGGCCTGATAATCCCAGAATGAATAAAGCTTGATTGCATCTGTCGTCGCGCGTACCGCATCGGTAAAGCCGAGATGTTCGAGCTGACGGAAGGACTGGCGCGTCTGCGGCAGGAAGAGGGCGTCGCTCTCCCAGACCTTCGGGTCGAAACAATCATGTGGCTCCGGAATGACGTTGTAGTCGCCGGCGAGTATCAGAGGCTCCTCCAAGGCCAGGCGATCCAAGGCGAATTTGCGCAGGCGCTCCATCCAGGCGAGCTTGTACGGGTATTTTTCGGTATCGACCGGATTGCCGTTCGGCAGATAAAGGCAGCAGATCCGCAGGGCGCCGTGTCCTTCGACGGAGAACACGGCCTCGATGAAGCGGGCCTGTTCGTCGCTGTCGTCGCCGGGTAAACCGCGCGTCACCTCATCCGGTTTCGTCTTCGAAAGAATCGCAACGCCATTGAAGCCTTTCTGCCCATGCGTCTCGACGTGATAGCCGAGCGCTTCGATCTCCAAACGTGGAAAGCCTTCGTCGACCGTTTTGATTTCCTGCAGGCAGACGATGTCCGGGTTCGAATCCTTCAGCCATTGGCAGAGGTTCTCGATACGCGCTTTGACGCCGTTGATGTTCCAGGTGGCGATTTTCATGGGCGGCTCATTCCTTTGCTTCGCCCTGTTGTATCCGCAGCCGATCGGCTTGACTACAGCCCATATGAAAACCGGCCCGGAGCGAAGGCTCCCGACCGGTCATCAAATTGTGGAAAAAGAGGGTAGGGATCAGATCGCGAAACTGGTGCCGCATCCGCAGCTTGCGACTGCATTCGGATTCTTGATCTGAAAGGATTGGCCGAGAAGATTGTCGACGAAATCGATCTCCGAGCCCGCCATATAGACCAGCGACAGCTGATCGATTAGGACGGTCGCGTTGTCCTTTTCGACCACGATGTCGTCATCCTCGGGGCCTTCAACGAGATCGAATTTATAGGAAAAACCCGAACACCCGCCGCCTTCGACAGCGACGCGAAGCGCGCGCTTTCCCGCATCTGCGCCGACGATAGCAGCGATTCGCTTGGCCGCAGCATCCGATAGGGTAACACTTGTCTCAGTCATGTCTTCCTCCTGCCGGGGTCAAGATCCGGAGAGAACCAATAAGCCGTCGAACTTTCAAACGGCTGATATCTGTAGCCTTTATCATGAAAGTCAGGCCGTTGACAGCTATGGTTTCGTGGTTGAGCCACACACCATTTTGCTGTTTTCTTGTCTATAGGTATGAAGGCCGCAAAGCGGCGTCAATGGGCCGGGATGTACGAAGAGCGGGCATATGTCGTATTGCCGGACAGGGCCTGGGACCGATTGCAGGGAAACGACTGTCGCGCTGATGGCGGTGCGCGAGGCAAATGCCGGAATGGATTGATAATGGCGATTGATACGCATGCATTGGGTTTCGGATATGGGGAAAAGGCGGCCTATGCGACAAATCCCTGGGAATCGCGTGGAAGGCTCTATGAAGAAGGATCGAGCCCGACACGCTCCGAATTCCAGCGCGACCGCGATCGGATCGTCCACACGACCGCCTTCCGGCGGTTGAAACACAAGACGCAGGTCTTCATCGCCCAGGACGGCGATCATTATCGGACACGGCTGACGCATACGATCGAGGTTGCCCAGATTGCCCGCGCCCTGGCGCGAGCCCTGAAGCTGGATGAGGATCTGGCGGAGGGCGTAGCGCTGGTTCACGATTTTGGCCATACGCCCTTCGGTCATACCGGCGAGGATGCGCTGCATGAGGTGCTGCTGCCCTATGGCGGCTTCGACCACAACGCCCAATCCCTGCGCATCGTCACCAAGCTCGAGCGCCGTTATGCCGATTTCGACGGACTCAATCTCACCTGGGAAACACTTGAGGGCCTGGTCAAGCATAATGGCCCGCTGATGACGCTTGACGGCAAGGGCACCTGCGGGCCTGTGCCGCAGCCGATCCTCGATTATTGCGAGATCCACGATCTGGAAATCGCTTCCTATGCCAGCCTGGAGGCGCAAGTCGCCGCGATCGCTGACGATATCGCCTACAACACGCACGATATCGATGACGGCCTGCGCGCCGGCTATCTGACCTTCGACATGCTGGAGGAGGTGCCGTTTCTCGCCAAGCTGATGGCCGAGGTGAGGGCGCGCTACCCGCATCTGGAGGCGAGCCGTTTCACCCACGAGATCATGCGCCGGCAGATCACCCGCATGGTGGAGGATGTCATTGCCGTTTCGCAGCAGGCGCTCGCCGAAATCAAGCCGGGCAATGTGGCCGACATCCGTGCCGCCGGTCGGATTATCGCGACTTTCTCGCCTGAGATGGCTGAGACCGACAAGCTGATCAAGCAGATGCTGTTCAAGCGCATCTATCGCCATCCCGACATCATGCGCATCCGTGCCGGCGCGGCCCAGATCGTCACCGACCTTTTCCGCGCCTATATGGAAAATCCTAGGGAGATGCAGAGCCACTACTGGGTGGATCATATTGCCGGGCTCGCAATTGCCCCCAAGGCAAGGCATGTCGGCGACTATCTCGCCGGCATGACGGACACCTACGCCATCAGCGCCCACAAGCGCCTGTTTGACCAGACTCCCGATTTGCGGTAGGCAGCGGCGGCGTCGGGCCGATAGCGGCTCGCCGGAGCTAATGCGTGGACGATATGATGAACCTTTTCACCGACTTCGAAGTAAGAATTAAGAACGCTCTCGAACAAATTGATATTGTGCGAGAAAAGCGATCGGAAGTCGACTTCGGACGTATTGGCGTGGAACCGCCGCGAGATGCCAGCCATGGCGATGTCGCCACCAATGCGGCCATGGTTCTTTCCAAGCCGCTGGGCACAAATCCGCGTGCGCTTGCCGAAATCATCGTCGCCAAGCTGAAGGAAGATGCCGACGTCGCCGAGGTTTCGGTCGCAGGCCCCGGCTTCATCAATATCCGTCTTTCGGTCGGCTACTGGCAGCGGCTGCTGGCAACGATGATCTCCGAGGGCGAGAAGTTCGGCCGCTCCAAGCTCGGCGCGGGGCAGAAGGTCAACGTCGAATATGTTTCGGCCAATCCGACAGGGCCTATGCATGTCGGCCATTGCCGCGGCGCCGTCGTCGGCGATGCGCTGGCGAACCTGCTGGCCTTCTCGGGCTATGAGGTGACCAAGGAATACTACATCAACGACGCCGGCTCGCAGATAGATGTGCTGGCGCGCTCCGTCTTCGTTCGCTATCGCGAGGCGCTGGGCGAGCAGGTCGGCGAGATTCCGGCCGGCCTCTATCCCGGCGATTATCTGGTTCCCGTCGGTGAAGCGCTCGCCAAGGAATTCGGCACCAAGCTGCGCGGCATGCCGGAAGAGCAGTGGCTTACGATCGTCAAGGATCGTGCCATCGACGCGATGATGGCGATGATCAGGGAAGATCTGCAGGCGCTGAACGTCCATCACGACGTGTTTTTTTCCGAACGCACCCTGCATGCCAATGGCGCGGCACTGATCCGAACCGCGATCAACGACCTGACTTTCAAGGGCTATGTCTACAAGGGCGCGCTGCCGCCGCCGAAGGGACAGCTGCCGGAAGATTGGGAGGATCGCGAGCAGACGCTCTTCCGCTCGACAGAAGTGGGCGACGATATAGACCGGCCACTGATCAAGTCGGACGGTTCCTATACTTACTTCGCTGCCGACGTTGCTTACTTCAAGAACAAGTTCGACCGCGGCTTCAACGAGATGATCTACATCCTCGGCGCCGACCATGGCGGCTACGTCAAGCGGCTGGAGGCGGTTGCCCGCGGCGTTTCCGATGGTGCTGCGAAGCTGACTGTGCTGCTGTGCCAGCTCGTCAAGCTCTACCGCAATGGAGAGCCGGTAAAGATGTCGAAGCGCTCCGGCGATTTCGTCACGCTGCGGGAAGTCGTCGATGAAGTTGGCCGCGATTCGGTGCGCTTCATGATGCTTTATCGGAAGAATTCCGAGCCTCTGGATTTCGATTTCGCCAAGGTTACAGAGCAGTCGAAGGACAATCCGGTCTTCTACGTGCAGTACGCGCATGCCCGCTGTATGTCCGTCTTCCGTCAGGCCAGGGAAGCCTTCCCGGACCTCGATATTGCCTCGCTCGACCTATCTAAGGCGGTCGTAGGCGCCATCTCCGATCCCGCTGAATTGCAGTTGGTTGCGAAGATTGCGGAATTCCCGCGAATCATCGAAGCTGCAGCACAGTCGCAAGAGCCGCATCGCATTGCTTTTTATCTTTACGATCTGGCCAGTTCCTTCCATGGACACTGGAATAAAGGTAAAGATTTACCGGAATTACGTTTTGTTAACGATAAGAACCGAGAATTGAGCATTGCCAGACTTGGGCTGGTGTACGCTGTCGCGTCGGTTTTGAAGTCGGGTCTTGGTATAACCGGGACCGCAGCACCAGACGAAATGCGATAAACGTCACCATTTACCCACATTGCGCTGGCATTAACTGTAGTGTTTGCGAGTGGAACGGGTGATGGCAGAAAAACAGTTGGCGTATCGCGCAAGCGGAAACGACGAGTTCTTTGCGGATGATGATCCGCTCGCAGAACTCGCTCGTATCGTGGGTTTTGAGCCGCGCCCCGCTGCTCAGGCAACTCCTGCGGCTCAACGGCAGGAACCCGCCTTCAACCTGGAAGACGAGCTTCTTCGCGAATTCGAACGCTACGATACGCCGCGAATGAGTCCGGCAAATGACATCGCTGCTCCCGTCGAGCAGGTGTCGCCGCCGAGCCATGAAGAGGTTGTGCTCTCCGCCGAGCCGGTGCAGGCCGAGCCCCGGCTTGAAGAGCCGAAGTTCGAAGAACTTGCGCCGCAGCCTGCGGCTCCGGTGAAGCCGACGATCGGCGCTCGCGATTTGATCGACGAGCTGGAAATGTCGATCGCGCCGGTTCTGCAGCCAGCGCCGAAGGCTGCGCCTGTCGAGCCGCAGGCGGCTGCGCAGAAGCCGACACCGCAATCCGCTGCCGCCACCATACGGTTGCCGCTTGCCAACTTTGCCCTGGCAACGCCTGCCACCTCGCGTGAGCAGTTCACGCCGGCGGCCGCGCCTGCTGTTGCCCAGCCGGCGCCGCAAACCACGTCTGACGAAGCGTTGTTCGATGATGCCATTGATTTCGAGGCGTTTGATCCTGTCGAGCCTCCGCGCGCTTCGGAAGCCGTCTCGCAGCCTGCTGCATCCCAGCCGGCTGCGGCCGTCTTCCAGGCACCAGAGCCGCCAAAGGTCGCGAAGGCCGATCCGGCTGCGCTTTCCGCCGAGATCGATGCCCTGCTGGCCGATGTGAATCGCTATCCGGTTCCATCCAGAGCCAATGCGCCTGCAGCGAAGGAAGAGCCGGATTTCGGCAATTTCGGTGCGTCGTTTTCCGAGCCTGCAGAGTTGTCCGCCGCTCCCGTGGCAGCCGTACGGCATGACGAGCCGAAACCCATTACCTTCGGTGCGGAGGACCCCTTTGCCGGTCAGGACTTCGAATTCGATCTGGCTGATATCGAAATGGAACTTGCCGGCCTCGATTTCGCTGAAGCCGAAAAGTCTCCCGCTGCGCATCAGCAGGCTCCGACCGCTCCGATCGCTCCGATCGCAGAGCCGATCCTTTCCCGCGCAACACCGGTCGCTCCGGACCCTGCCGTTCCGGTGATGGCCGCCGCAGCGCCGCAGCCGATGCGACCCGCACCGGCGCCTGCTGCGCCTGCTGTAAATGTTGCCCATGCCGCAACCACGGCAGCGCCCGTATTCGAGGCCGACCAGCCTCTGCCGTTCGATCCCACGGAAATCTCCGAGACGGAGGATCGTGTCGAAACCTTCGAGGGTTCGCATGTTCCGCATCTGCCGGCGATCGAGCCGGAGGAGCCGATCTCTGTTCCGTCAGAATTTGATTTCGATCTCGATTCGGAAATGGCGAGCCTGCTCGGTACGCCGGCCAAGGAAGCCGCGCCCGAGCCGATCAAGCCGGCCGCTGCGGCTGCGCTTGGCGGTGCTGCTGTTGCCGCTTCCTGGTCGAAAAATGCGGCGGCCCAGCCTGCTGCGCCCGTCGCAAAGCAGCCGATCGAGGAGTTCGACGAGTTCGAGCGTGCGCTGGAAGAGGACTTCCGCCGCAGCTATCGTGAAGCGGCGACGCCTGTCGAGAACGTTGCCAGGATGACCTTGAATCCCGCCGCAAACCGTCGCCCGGTCCGCTCCGTGCGCGGCATGGTAACGACCGCCGCCGTCATCGTTGTTCTCGGCGTCGGTGCCTATGGCGCCTACAGCTGGATCCGTCACGGCGCGCCGATCTCCAGCTTCTCCGGAGAGCCGCGCGTGATTGCGGCCGACAGCGATCCGGTCAAGGTCGCTCCCGAAAATCCGGGTGGCACCGTCGTTCCGAATCAGGACAAGGCCGTCTACGATCGCGTCGCTGGCGATAGTACGGCGGCGCCGAAGCAGAAGGAGCTTGTCTCCTCCAACGAGCAGCCGGTTGACGTCGTCCAGAAGACGCTGATTCCCGAGGCGGTATCGCCTGACGACAGCGACGGCGATCAGGTGACGTCGACGCCGGTCGGTGAAACCGAAGATCCGCGCCTGCTGCCGAACCAGAATGGTGGAAACACCAACGTCGCCGCCAACAACGACGATCAGGTGCCGTCCGTCTCTCCGCGCAAGGTGCGTACGATGATCGTCAAGCCGGATGGTTCGCTGGTTCCGCGCGACGAGCCGGTTGCCGATACGACGACTGCAGCCGCCAAGCCGGCGAACAATCAGGTCGCATCGACCAATTCGCGCCCGTCTCAGGCAAATACTCCGGCAGCAGCCCAGTCGGATAATACCGACGCTGCCAGCGCCGAAAGCACGCCGATCCGCGTCGTGAAGACGAACCCGGTTCCGACGACACGTCCCGAGCCTGCCGCCAAGGCCAATACGGCTGCTCCGGCCCCGCAGGCTCAAGCCCAAGCTCAAGCTCAGCCCAAGGTTCAGCCGAAGCAGGTCGCATCTGCTAGCCCGGCGGCAGCCCCGGCTGTGACCTCCGCCGCGGGCGGCGGCGCTTACGGCGTGCAGATCGCATCTCTGCCGACCGAAGCCGACGCGCAGAAGTCGCAGGCGAACCTCAAGGTCAAGTTCGCCAGCATTATCGGCAATCATCCGCTGGAGATTCGCAAGGCCGACATCGCCGGCAAGGGCACCTACTATCGCGTCCGCGTCGTCGCCGGCTCGAAGGATGAGGCCGCGGCCATCTGCACCCGCTATCGCGCCGCCGGCGGCACCTGCCTGATTTCGAAGTGAAATCGGATATGAATATTGGAAAACGGCGGGCATTGGCTCGCCGTTTTCATTTGTAGGGTGCTGTTCCTGTGTATCCTCGCTTGACCTCACTCGCATTTCCCGGCGCAAGCCTTATGATTCGGATATGACCGAATCGAAATCCATGATCCTCGGCTGTAGCGGCCACACCATCACGCCCGAAGAGCGATCCTTCTATAAGGAGGAGCAGCCATGGGGCTTCATCCTGTTCGGACGCAATATTTCCGAACCGGCACAGATCGCCGATCTCGTTGCGTCTTTGCGCGATAGCGTCGGACGCGACGCTCCGGTTTTCATCGACCAGGAAGGCGGCAGGGTGCAGCGCATTCGCCCGCCGATCCTGCCACATTATCCCTCGGGGCAGGCACTCGGCGATATCTATCGCCAGGATCGCGAACGAGGCCTGCGTGCCGCATGGCTGATGTCGCGGCTTCATTCCTTCGATCTGTTGAAATTCGGCATCAATGTCGATTGCCTGCCGGTGATTGACGTGCCTGTTGAGGGATCGAGCAACGTCATCGGCAATCGCGCCTATGGCTCCGATCCGGTGACAGTGACCGAGATGGGGCGTGCTGCGGCGGAAGGTCTAAAAGCCGGCGGTATGCTGCCCGTGATGAAGCACATGCCCGGCCATGGCCGCGGTTTTGCGGATTCGCATCACGAGTTGCCTGTCGTCTCGGTACCACGCGCGGAGCTGGAGGCGCATGATTTCGCTCCCTTCGTTGCAATGAAGGACGAACTCATGGCGATGACCTGCCATGTCGTTTTTACCGATATCGATCCGGAAAACCCGGCCACGACGTCGCGCAAGGTGATCGAGGAGATCATCCGCGGATATATCGGTTTCCAGGGGCTGCTCCTGTCGGACGATACCTCGATGAATGCGCTGAAAGGCACGATCGGCGAACGTGCAGCAAATATTATTGCGGGCGGATGCGATATCGTGCTGCATTGCAATGGCGTCATGGACGAAATGCAGCAGGTGGTTCGCAATGTTCCTGCTTTGGCAGGGGCGTCGCTGAAACGTGCCAAGGCGGTCGAAGCGGCATTCGGCAGAAATGATGGCGCCGATGAAGCCTCTATTCGGGCGGAATTCGACGCGATGTTCGCAGTGGCGTAAAACCGGACTTCAAGGAACGGACGGGTGACAGGGTGAGCGGCAGCACGGACAAGCTTCAGCAGGCGGCAACGCCGATGGACAAGCTCTGGCAGGAGGGTGAGACGCAGCGCGGCTCGCATGAGCCGTCGCTTGTTGTCGACCTCGCCGGCTTTGAAGGACCGCTTGATCTGCTGCTGCATTTGGCGCGCAACCAGAAGGTCGATCTGTCCCGTATCTCAGTTCTGGCGCTGGCCGAACAGTATCTTCAGTTCATCGAGAGTGCGCGGCGTATCCGCATCGAGCTTGCGGCCGATTATCTCGTCATGGCCGCTTGGCTCGCTTATCTGAAATCCAAGCTGCTGATCCCGCAGCAGAGTAAAGAAGACGGACCGACCGGCGAGGAGATGGCGGCGACGCTCGCCTTCCGCCTGAAGCGCCTGGAAGCCATGCGCGATGCTGCCACCGATCTCGTCAATCGCAACCGCCTCGGCCGCGATATCTTCGCACGTGGTGCGCCGGAACATATTCCGGATCGACGCCAATCCGCCTTCGACGCCAGCCTCTATGATCTGCTCACCGCCTACGCCAGCCTGCGTCAGCGTCAGGCCGTGACCCAGGTGACGATCGAGAAGCGCCGCGTCTGGTCGCTGGCCGATGCCCGCGTTATTCTGGACCGAATGATCGGCGAAATCACCGATTGGACGGCCCTGGAACATTACCTGCTGAGCTACATGACGACTTCCAGCGAGCGGGTGACGGCGATTGCCAGCGCCTTTGCGGCATCGCTGGAGCTGGTGCGCGAGGGGCAACTGGAAATTCGCCAGGAAGGCGCGTTTCAGCCGCTTTACATGCGGCGCGGGCCGAAGCATTCGTCGCTGGAAGCAGCGGAATAGGGCAGGAAAGCGCGTGACGGAACCGGACGACGAACAGCAGCATGTGGAGCACGAGGCGGAAGCGCCCGATGTAGACGATCGTCGGCTGAGCGAGGCCGAGCGGATCGCCGAAGCGCTGGTCTTCGCCTCGGCCCAGCCGGTCTCCGAGGCGTTCATTGCCGAGCGGGTGGCGCGCGGGGTCGATATTCCCGCCGTCATGCAGAAGCTCAAGGCCGATTACGCGATGCGCGGCGTCAATCTCGTCCAGGTGGATGGCGCCTGGGCCTTCCGCACGGCCGCGGATCTCTCCTTTATGATCCGGCGTGACGAGAGTGAGGTGCGCAAGCTGTCGCGTGCGGCCCTGGAAGTACTGGCCATTATCGCTTACCATCAGCCTGTCACACGCGCCGAGATCGAGGATATCAGAGGCGTGCAGACCTCCAAGGGCACGCTTGACGTCCTGATGGAGTCCGGTTGGGTCCGCTTCCGTGGCCGCCGCCGCACGCCGGGGCGACCGGTAACCCTTGGCACGACGCGAGATTTCCTCGATCATTTCGGTCTCGAAGAGCTGCGCGATCTACCCGGTCTCGAAGAGTTGAAGGGGGCGGGGTTGTTGTCAGGCCGGATTCCGGCCAATTTCAATATTCCTTCGCCATTGATGAGCGACGAGCTCACCGAAGACGAAGATCCGATCACGCAGCTGGATCTGGAGGAACTCGGCATCTTGCCGCCGAGCGGTGCAAGTTCCGGCGATTGACCGTTGGCCGGCTCGCATAATGTGGATTACAGCCCATCTGCAGATTTTCGCGAAACCGCCGGCAAAGTCTCTCTTTTGCCATCAGCGGGTGCGAATATAACAATCATCCTCTCGGCTTGGAGACGTTTGATCGCCCGCATCGGCGCTTGTCATCCCGATATGCGTGGATGCATTGCATTTTGGTGTTTGAAAAACATCCGCAAACGTCTTACATCGAAAAGACACTGTAATTGGGAGTTAAAGCAATGGGTTCTCTAAGCATATGGCACTGGCTCATCGTCCTGGCCATCGCGCTGTTGTTGTTCGGCCGTGGAAAGATCCCGGAGCTGATGGGTGATGTCGCAAAGGGCATCAAGAGCTTCAAGAAGGGCATGAGCGACGACGAGGATACGTCGACGCAGACGGCGTCCCGTACGGTCGAGCATAAGGCTGACGAAACGAAGTAATCATGTCGGGCAGGCGCCGAGCTGAGAGGCTTGCCGTTGGCCCAGGAGCCTTTGCATGTTCGATATAGGCTGGTCCGAGCTGGTGGTTATTGGCGTCGTGGCCTTGGTGGTGATTGGCCCCAAGGAGTTGCCGTCGACATTGCGGACCATCGGTAAGATGACGGCGCGGGCCAGGAAGGTCGCTGGCGAATTCCGCGCTCAGTTCGACGAAGCCATGCGCGAGGCGGATCTGGACGATGTGCGCCAGACGATCGCCGATGCGCAGAAGCTCAATCCGGTCAACTCGCTGCGGGAAGCCATGAACCCGCTGCGGGAAATGGGCAATGAGATAAAGGCAGATCTGCAGCGTGCGGCAACGCCGGACAAAGCAGCCCCGGCCGCGACACCATTGCCGTCCGAGCCGGTTCCGGGCGTCTCGTCCGGCCTGCCGGAAGCACTTGCGGCCACGTCCACAATGCCTGCCGCTTCGAGCAATCCGTCGCCGGCGGCGGCTCCAGAGGCGGTGTCCGCAGCCGTTCCGCAGCCGGTGGCCGCTGTGAGTGACGCTGCAAAGACGCCGAAGGCCGCTCGCAAGCCTCGCGCCAAGGCCCCGGCCAAGACCGAGGATGTTGCGGCTGCCGCCGTCCAGACGCCCGTCGTCACGGAAAAACCAAAGCGAGCCCCGCGCAAGGTCGCGGTCGCTGCTGCCGTAGAGAAGACGCCCCCAGCTCCCAGGAAGCGTCCGACTGCGACAGCCAGCAAGGCGACGCCTAAAACGCCCAGGAAGAAGGACCAGGCATGACGGGTGACATCGACGATAAGCCGCAACCGCTTATCGAACACCTTATGGAATTGCGCACACGGCTCATCTGGTCGCTCGTGGCTTTTTTCATTGCCTTCATTGGCTGTTTCGCAGTGGCGAAGCATCTCTTCAATTATCTGGTCTATCCTTATAAATGGGCCGTCGAATGGGCTCATCTCGATCTCGCGAAGTCAGAGCTGATCTACACCGCGCCACAGGAGTTCTTCTTCACCCAGGTGAAGGTCGCCATGTTCGGCGCCCTGGTGATTTCCTTCCCGATCATCGCTTCGCAGATCTACAAGTTCGTCGCGCCCGGCCTCTATAAGAACGAGCGCAATGCCTTTCTGCCGTTTTTGATCGCTTCGCCCGTGCTTTTCCTCATGGGGGCAGCACTCGTCTATTTCTTCTTCACGCCCATGGTGATGTGGTTCTTCCTGAAGATGCAGCAGACGGGTGGTGACGGTCAGGTCGGCATCGCGCTGATGCCGAAGGTCTCGGAATATCTGAGCCTCATCATGACGCTGGTCTTCTCTTTCGGGCTCGTATTCCAGCTTCCCGTCATCACCACGCTGCTGGCACGTGTCGGCTTGCTGACGTCTGCCTGGCTCGCGGAAAAGCGCAAGTTTGCCATCGTTTTCGCCTTCATCGTCGCTGCCGTGCTGACGCCGCCGGACCCGATGTCCCAGATCGGCCTTGCACTGCCGACAATCCTTCTCTACGAGATTTCCATCTACGCGGCGCGACTCGTAGAACGCCAGCGTACCCGGCAAGCGCTCGAAGAGAGTGGCGGAAGTTCCGATATCGCCAAGACGGATTAACGTCCAGGCGGGAGGCCTTCGCCTCATTTCTCAGGTATTTGCCGGTTCGACCTCCGACCGAAGCCTCGGTCGGAGTTGTACTTATGTCAAACGACCTGGAACGAAGATGCTTGATATCAGATGGATTCGTGAGAATGCCGAGGCTTTTGATGCAGCGCTTGCCAAGCGCGGTGCGGAGCCTCTGTCGCAAAGCCTCATAGCGCTCGACGA
Organism: Rhizobium sp. 11515TR; assembly: GCF_002277895.1. NCBI lineage: Bacteria > Pseudomonadati > Pseudomonadota > Alphaproteobacteria > Hyphomicrobiales > Rhizobiaceae > Rhizobium > Rhizobium sp. 11515TR. The sequence goes on from NZ_CP022998.1 coordinate 2,347,427, forward strand.
GAAGCGCCGCTCCGTCATTCAATCCGTCCAGGACATGCAGTCCCGCCGCAACGCCGCCTCTAAGGAGATCGGCGCGGCAATGGCGCAGAAGAACAGCGAGCTTGCCGAAAAGCTGAAGGCCGAGGTTGCCGACATCAAGGTTTCGCTTCCGGCTGCGGAAGAAGAAGAGCGGACGCTGACCGCCGAGCTCAATGACGCGCTGTCGCGCATTCCGAACATACCGCTCGAAGACGTGCCTGTCGGTAAGGACGAGCACGACAATGTCGTCAAGCACGTCTGGGGCGCCAAGCCGACCTGGAACCATGAGCCGAAAGAGCATTTCGATATCGGCGAAGAGCTCGGCTACATGGATTTCGAGCGCGCGGCAAAACTGTCAGGCTCGCGCTTTACGGTGCTGACCGCGCAGCTTGCTCGTCTTGAGCGCGCTCTTGGTCAGTTCATGCTTGATCTGCACACCAGCGAGCACGGCTATACCGAAGTCAGCGCACCGCTGATGGTACGCGACGAGGCAATGTTCGGAACAGGTCAGCTGCCGAAATTTTCCGAGGATTCTTTCAGGACCACGGACGGTCGCTGGCTGATCCCGACAGCGGAGGTTTCGCTGACCAATCTCGTTTCCGGGGAGATCCTTGATCAAGAAAAGCTGCCACTGCGCTTCACGGCTCTGACGCCATCCTTCCGTTCGGAAGCAGGCTCTGCTGGACGCGATACTCGCGGCATGCTGCGCCAGCATCAGTTCTGGAAATGCGAACTGGTATCAATCACCGATGCGGAAAGCTCCATTGCCGAGCATGAGCGGATGACGGCTTGCGCAGAAGAAGTGTTGAAGCGTCTCGGCCTGCATTATCGCGTGATGACGCTTTCGACCGGCGATATGGGCTTTGGGGCCCGTAAGACCTACGACCTCGAAGTCTGGCTGCCCGGGCAGGATACCTATCGCGAGATTTCGTCCTGCTCGGTCTGCGGAGATTTCCAGGCAAGGCGCATGAATGCGCGCTATCGCGGCAAGGACGACAAGAACACCAAGTTCGTTCATACGCTGAACGGCTCGGGAACGGCGGTCGGCCGCTGCCTGATCGCGGTGCTTGAGAATTATCTCAATGCTGACGGCTCGGTCACTGTGCCCGACGTACTCCTGCCATATATGGGTGGTCTGAAGAGGATCGAAAAAGCAGCATAATCAGGCGGTGGGGCGATGCGTATTCTTTTGACCAATGATGACGGCATTCATGCCGAAGGTCTGGCGGCATTGGAGCGCATCGCCCTCGCTCTGTCCGATGACGTCTGGGTCGTTGCGCCCGAGACGGATCAAAGCGGCCTTGCTCACTCATTGAGCCTTTCCGAGCCGTTGCGCATGCGCAAGGTCTCCGATAGGCATTATGCGTTGCGGGGAACACCAACCGATTGCGTCATCATGGCGATCCGCAAGGTTCTGGATATCAAGCCGGATCTCGTGCTCTCCGGCGTCAATTCCGGATCGAATGTTGCTGACGACGTCACTTATTCCGGCACCATCGCCGGTGCCATCGAGGGCACGCTGCAAGGCGTGCGCTCCTTTGCTTTGAGCCAGGCCTATCTCTATGAAAACGGCGCGCGCGTCGTGCCCTGGGAAGTGGCAGAAGCACATGCTCCGGCTTTGCTTAACAAGCTCATGAACGTCGATCTGTCTGACGGGACCTTCCTCAATCTGAATTTTCCGAATTGCCGTCCTGACGAGGTGGATGGCGTGGAAGTGACTGCACAGGGCAATCTTGCCTTCAACGTGCAGGTCGAGGAGCGAGCCGATGGTCGCGGCTTCCCTTATTATTGGCTTCGCTTCGGTGAGCGGAGCGGCATCTTCCGTCCAGGGACCGATATTCAGGCGTTGAAACAAAATCGTATTTCGGTAACGCCTTTGAAACTCGATTTGACGGATTATTCGGCGCAAGACCGCGTGGCGCGGGCGCTCGGTATGGAGTAGCGGATTGACACCTCGTTTGGTGGAAAAGGAAGGCTTTGCGGCCGTGGTGTTGCGGCTGCGCGCGGAAGGCATATTGGACATCGACCTGATGACGGCGGTCGAGCAGACGCCGCGCCTGCCTTTCGTGCCGGCGCAATTTGCCGATGATGCCTATTCCAGCCGCACGATTCCGATCGATTGCGGTGCCTTCATGGAAGGCATCGATCTTGTGGTGCGTATTCTCCATGGCTTGAAGATCAAGCCTGGCCATCGCGTTCTTGAGATCGGCACGGGAAGCGGTTTCACTGCCGCTGTCATGGGACGAATCGTCGAGCGCGTGCTGACCGTTGATCGCTACAAGACGCTGACGACATCGGCGCAGCAGCGCATGGATACGCTTGGACTGCGCAATGTTATCATCCGTCAGGCGGACGGCAGCGCCGGTCTGCCGGGCGAGGGCACCTTCGATCGCATCCTGGTCACGGCAGCTTTCACGACAATGCCGCGCTTTTATGCCGAACAGCTGGTGTCCGGCGGTTCGATGATAGCCCCGCTTATTATTGATGAGCACACATGTCGCCTGGTGCGGCTGACGAAGACGGGAAGCCGATTCGAGCGCGAAGAATTGTTCGACGTTCCCTATCAGCCCATCGTGCCCATGCTCGCCTCCTATCTTTGAGGCTCAATTCGGGCGTATGCCCCTATGAAACGGGCGCATTGCCTCCGTTTCATGCTCTATGGTTAGCAATTCCTCAAAAAAACACATGCCGCACCAGTGCTTTAACCGCATGGTAAGATTAACGCGCTTTAATCGACCCATAATCGGTTGCGTCTTAAGTGGGTCGAGTCATGGGTTTCAGTCTTTCTTCAAACGTCAGCAAATCGGCAGGGAAAGTCCTGGTGGCCATTCTTCTGGCGAGTACGGCCACAGCTTGTAGTTCGGACACGACCCGTTTCAGTGGTCTCTTCAATAAGACGGATAATGTAACGACCGGCTCGATCAATCGCCGCAGCCTCAATGGTCCGAACGGTGACCCCGTGCCGCGCGCCGATGTCGCTCAGGCGGGCGGCTACGGTCAGCAGGATTATTCGCAGCAGAGTGCGCCGGTGACGCAACCCTACCCGAACTCGCCCGCTCGCTATAACCCGTCCTATTCCAGCGCACGGGCCTCTACCGCTCCCGTCGCAATTCAGCGCACCGACCTCGCTCCTCCGAGTGCTTCCGCCAGCAATTCTCGTCGGATGCCGCAGGCGGAATCTGAGGCAATGGCGCAGCCGTTCCCCGCATCTCGCAACAATAACGGCTCTCGCGCCGCGCCGGCACTTGCTCCCGACACCATGTCGACGGGCACAATCAAGACTGCCGCCGCGCAGCAGATGTCTCCTGGCTGGACCACGGTCAATGCTCCGAGCGTGACACTGCATCAAGGTGAGAACATTGCGCTGCTGTCGCGCCGCTATGGCGTTCCGGAAAAGGAAATCCTGCGTGCGAACGGTCTGCGCAATGGCGCTGCCGCTCAGCCTGGCCAGCAGATCGTCATCCCGACGATGAATGGGGCAGGTGTTTCAGGCCCGGCCAAGATGGCCGCTGAAGCGACTGATCTTTCCAAGGGCGGCAAGATGCCTGGCCCCGCCAAGGCGCCGCAGCAGGAAGCGCTCGCATTGCCTTCCGGCAATCAGATGCGCGGCAAGTCCCAAGCTGGCCTCGCCGACCCCAATAAGGTGGCAGCCGGTAATGGCAAGGGGCCGACGCCGAAGGGCACTTATGTCGTCAAGCCGGGTGACTCACTGGCAAGAATCGCGAAGGAGAGCGGCGTAAGCGTCGCTGAACTGAAGCGTGCGAACAACATGCAGGCCGGCGATAGCATTCGCATCGGGCAGGCACTCGCGTTGCCACACGGCTCCGTCGCCGCCGCAGACCCGGTCAAGACCGCCTCGATCGAGCCGCAGAAGGCGTCGGTCAAGCCGGGCGCACTTCCCGTCGAACCGAAGCAGGCGGCCGCCGATCCGATCGCCAAACAGGCGCCAAAGGTTGTCTCTCATGCCGATGCGGCAGCTGATGCCCCTGCCAAGCCGAAGGAAGTTGCCTCCGCTTCGCCGAGCCAGTCCATCAACGATGCGGCCAAGTCCGATGCGCAGGCCGATGCGCCCGAGGCAACCGGTATTGGCAAATATCGCTGGCCGGTTCGCGGCGCTGTCGTCGCCGGCTATGGCGCCAACGTCAACGGCAGTCGCAACGACGGTATCGACATCTCGGTTCCCGAGGGCACACCAATCAAGGCGGCCGAAAACGGCGTCGTCATCTATGCAGGCAATGGTCTTAAGGAACTCGGCAACACGGTTCTCGTCCGCCACGACGACGGTACCGTCACGGTCTACGGTCATGCCGACGCACTCAGCGTCACTCGCGGCCAGAAGGTCCAGCGTGGTCAGACGCTCGCGACGTCGGGCATGAGCGGCAATGTCAGCCAGCCTCAGCTGCACTTCGAAGTCCGCAAGAATTCGGCTCCGGTCAACCCAATGACGTTCCTTGAATAGGTAGTGCGTCTCAAGGACTCTGCAAAAAGCCCGGTCACAGCCGGGCTTTTTGTCGTTTATGGCGATGTCGATCGAAGATCAATCACGCTCCAGCACGATGCGCAGCCGACCGGCCAGATCCTGGATATATTGCCAGGCGACACGGCCGGAACGGGCGCCGCGGGTCGTTGCCCATTCCAGGGCTTCGTGATGCATCTGGGCGCGATCGAGATCGAGCTTGAAGTGATCGGCATAGGCATCGATCATCTGCAGATAATCTTCCTGGCTGCACTTGTGGAAGCCGAGCCAGAGGCCGAAGCGATCGGAGAGCGAGACCTTTTCCTCGACGGCTTCCGAGGGATTGATCGCCGTCGATTGCTCGTTTTCCATCATATGGCGTGGCAGCAGATGCCGACGGTTGGACGTCGCATAGAACAGCACATTGTCAGGCCGGCCTTCGACGCCGCCGTCCAATGCCGCCTTCAGCGACTTGTAGGCGGTATCGTCATGATCGAAGGAGAGGTCGTCGCAGAAGATGATGATGCGATGCGGCGTTGCCTTCAATATATCGAGCAGCACCGGCAGCGAGGAAATATCCTCGCGATGCACTTCGATCAGCTTCAGCGACACGCCGGTCGCCCGACGCACGTCTTCGTGCACCGCCTTGACCAGCGAGGATTTGCCCATGCCGCGCGCGCCCCACAGCAGCACGTTGTTGGCCGCGAAACCTTCGGCAAAACGAAGCGTGTTTTCGTGCAGGATATCGCGCACGTGATCGACGCCGCGGATGAGGGTCAGCGCCACACGGTTCGGCCGTGGCACTGGCTGCAGATAAAGCCGGGCAGGGGCCCAGACGAAGCAGTCGGCGGCATTCCAGTCATTGACGGCCGGGGCCGGTCCGGCCAAACGTTCGACAGCGTCGGCAAGGCGACGGACTTCGGCAAGGATCAGGGCGTTTTGGTCTTCAGTCACCGTTTCCTCCTGAATATTGAACAAGAAAGTCGTAAAATGCGCGCGCTGTCTTGCCGGGTATCATGCTCCTTTGGGGCCTGAAAGGCTAACAGACCGGGAAAACGGTACGGTTGACGGCTGTTTTTGTTGCATTCGCCATACGCGTAACTATATTCCGGCCACCTGGCGCGGGGCCTGTTCCCGCTCGGAATTCAAGGGAGTTCTCGATGTTTATCACCAACGCATATGCGCAGAGCGCGACAGATTCGGCCGCGAGTGCCTTCGGCGGTTCCGGCTTTGAAATGATCATCCTGTTTGTGCCGCTGATGGTCGTTTGGTATTTCCTCCTCATCCGTCCGCAGCGCGCGCAGGCGAAGAAGCGTGATGAGATCCTGAAGAACATTCGCCGCGGCGATCAGATCGTCACCAGCGGCATTGTCGGCAAGGTCACCAAGGTCATCGACGAAAAGGAACTGGAAGTCGAGATCGCCGAAGGCGTGCGCATCCGCGTTGTCCGCAGCGCCATTTCCGAGGTTCGCGTCAAGGGTGAGCCCGTCAAGGCGGACGCCGCGTAAGGCTGCCCCCGAAAGGCGGCTCCAGCCGCTGATGCGCGTCTTTGAAATTCAAGATCGACTTTCTTGAAGGATTGTGCACAAATTCAAGGTGTTACTGCGCTCTTTGCCTTTTCCGTCGAAAGGGAGGGCGCGGTAGGGAAGCCCTAATTCGAGAGAGCGATGCTGCACGTCTCCTGGTGGAAGACCGCCCTGATCTGGTTCGTCGTTCTCTTGAGCGTGCTTCTGGCCGCTCCCAACCTGCTTGGCGAGCGCGCGCTTTCATCCGTTCCGACATGGTGGGCACATCGAAAGATTGAGCTAGGCCTCGATCTTCGCGGCGGATCGCATCTGCTGTTGAAGATCGAACGGGGCGATGTCGAGAAGGATCGCCTGGAAAGCATCGTCGGCGATATCGCGACCCGATTGCGCACTGTCAATGTCGCCTATTCGGGCCTCACCGGCACCGGCCGTAAGATTCAGCTTCGCATCAACGATCCCTCGCAGGTCCAAACGGCCTTGACGGCACTGCAACCGTTGACATCAGGACCGGATAAGCCGTCCGTGGTCCTGTCTCAGGGTGACAACGGCGCGCTGACGCTCGATATCACCGATGCCGATATCAATAGCCATGTGTCATCGGCGATCGCACGCGCGATGAAGGTCATCCATGCCCGTGTCGCGCAGCTCGGCGTTGGGGAACCGCTGATCCGCCGGCAGGGATCTGATCGCATCGTCGTTCAGGTGCCGGATCTTGCCGATGCGCAGCGGCTGAAAAACCTTCTCGGCCAGCCCGCCAAACTCAGCTTCCGCCTGATCGATCAGTCGATGTCGGTCCAGGACGCCATGGACAAACAGCCGCCGGCCGGGTCCGACGTACTGTTTTCCGAAGACGATCCGCCGGTTGGCTATCTCGTACAGCGGCAGCCACTGCTCTCGAACGTCGATTTTTCCGATGCCGTCGCGGTCGTTGACAATCAAAAAGGCGAAGGCACCGTCTCCGTCAAGCTGACGCAGGAGGCGACTCACCGCTTTGCGCAATCGACGGCCAGCAATCTCGGCAAGATCGTCGTCGTCGTGCTTGACGATCAGGTCATCTCCGCGGCCTCTCTGAAGACGGTCATCGCAACAGGCGAGATCGATGTTCCCGGTGATTTCACCGCCCAGGGCGCGCAGGATCTGACTGTGATGGTCAAGAGCGGGCCATTGCCCGCGACGCTGACGACCGTCGAGGAACGGACTATTCAGCCAGGCCTCGGCGGCGAGACAGCACGTTACGGCCTGATTGCCTGCATTGCGGCCGCCGTCTTCGTTGCGGCCCTGATGATCGGCTTCTATCGTCTGCTCGGCATCATCGCGACCATCTCACTCGTCATCAACATGATCATGGTCGCGGCCCTCATGGGCCTGCTCGGCATTACGCTCACCCTGCCGGGTGTCGCTGCCATCGTCCTCATTATCGGCATCGGTCTCGATGCGTTGGTGCTGATCTACGAGCGCGTGCGCGAGGAGGAGAAGAAGACCCATCTTCTCGTCGATGCGCTGCGCCACGGCTTCAACCGGGCGGCTGCGACCGTTGCCGACGCCAATCTGACGGTTCTGATCGTTGCGGCCATTCTCTTTTATGCAAGCACCGGCGCAGTGCGCGGCTTTGCCGCCACATTGATGGTGGGTGTTATCTCGACCTTCTTCACCTCCTGCTTCGTCACGCGGTCGCTGGTGAATATGTGGATCTCGCGCCGCAAGCCGCGCACTTTGCTTGTTGGCGTACGCAGTGGCATTTTCGACAATGCCAATATCCGCTTCATGGGCATCCGCCGCTATACGTTTACCGTCTCCGCCGCCCTGTCCGTCATTACGCTCATTGCCTTCGCGACGGTTGGCATGCACCTCGGCATCGATTTTGCCGGCGGATCGATCATCGAGGTCCGGGCCAAACAGGGCGTTGCCGATCCCGTCGACATTCAGACACGTCTCGACGCCGTCATTCCGGGCGACGTGCGCGTCGAGCGGCTTGCCGATCGTCTTGGTGCAGTGATCCGTGTTCATGCGCAGGAGGGCGGTGAAAACGCCGAGCAATCCGCCGTCTCGCTCGTTCAGGACGAGCTGGGCAAGGACTACAATTTCGCCCGCGTCGAAGTGGTCGGTCCAGCCGTATCGGGCGAGATCACCACCACGGCTTCCCTCGCCGTCCTGGCGGCCCTGGCGGCGATCCTGATCTATATATGGGTACGATTCGAATGGCAGTTTGCCGTCGGCGCTATCATCGCGACGCTGCACGATGTTATCCTGACGCTCGGCCTCTTCGTGCTATCAGGCATGGAATTCAACATGACGAGCATCGCCGCGATCCTCACCATCGTCGGCTATTCGCTGAACGACACCGTTGTTGTCTATGACCGCATGCGCGAAAATCTGAAGCGCTATTCGCAGATGCCGCTGCCGATTTTGATCGATGCCTCCATCAATCAGACACTATCTCGTACCATTCTGACATCGGCGACGACGCTTCTGGCGCTGCTTGCCCTCTACATCTTCGGCGGCGAGGTGATCCGTGCCTTTACCTTCGTCCTGCTTTTCGGCGTCGCTGTCGGCACTTTTTCGTCGATTTATATTGCGGCGCCCGTGCTGATCCTGTTCAAGCTGCGGCCGGACAAGTTCCAGACCGGCGGCGAAAGCAATGGACCCGCTGCCGGCAACATCCAGTCAGGCAAACCAGCGGTGTGATACAGTGGCTAAAGGTATAGAAATTCGAAACGCGCATTTCCCGGGGCGCGCACCGATCGACGCTTACGGCAATGGCGGCTTTCGCTTCGCCGACATGTCGCATCGCGGTTCGTTGTTGTGCCTGCCTTCAGGCATCTACGGCTGGGATATGCTGCAGGGCGATGCACTGACGCCGGATCGCTTCCAGAAGGTTCTCGATGAAGCCGCCGAGATCGAAGTGTTGCTCGTCGGCACCGGCATGGAGCTGCGACCGCTTCCCGCCGAGCTGAAGGCCGCCCTGCGTGGAAAGCAGATTTCGTCCGACCCGATGAGCACGGGGGCGGCGGTGCGCACCTTCAACATCATGCTCTCCGAATCGCGCGCCGTGGCTGCGGCGCTGATTGCCGTCTGACCTTCGGATCCAAGAGTATGACGACACCAGCTGCGCCTCGGAGCAATCGAGACATCTGCCTCGCCACGCTTCGCGACACCGATCGCGATCGTTATCTCGCCTGCCTGCTGGCACCGGAGGATAAACGCCCGGCACTTGCCGCGCTCTATGCCTTCAATGCAGAACTGGCCCGTATTCGCGATCTCGTCCATGAGCCGCTGCCCGGCGAAGTGCGGATGCAATACTGGCGCGATCTTCTCGAGGGACAATCCCACGGCTCAAGCGAGGCCAATCCGCTGGCCTCCGAGCTTCTGACAGCGATCGAGCAATACCGTCTGCCGCCCCAGACGCTGCTGGACATGATCGATGCGCGCATACTCGATCTCTACGATGACCCTTTGGAAAGCCGTAGCAGTCTGGAAGGCTATGCCGGCGAGACGGCTTCGGCCCTGATCCAGCTTGCGAGCCTGGTCTTGTCCGCCGACGAGGCGAAGCGCTCGGCCGATGCCGCCGGCCATGCCGGCGTTGCGCAGGCGATCGCCGGTCTGCTGCTCCTGATGCCGCTGCACCGCCATCGCGGCCAGCTCTACCTCCCGCTGGAGATCCTGGCGGCAACCGGGCTCGATCGCGACGGTTTTCTCGCCGGCGAGGAAAAGCCGCGCATTTCCGCGGCGATCGAGGCCTTCGCCGGTCTCGGTCGCGAGCATCTCGCCAAGGCGAGGGCGGCAGGCGCCATACCGCGGGCCGTATTCCCGGCGTTTCTGCCTGTCACCTTGGCCGAGCCTGTCTTGCAGAAGGCACAGAAGCTCGGAGCCGGCATCTTCGATCACCCCCTGGTGCTGCCGCAATGGCGCCGGCAGCTGCGTATGGCGATAGCGTCGATCACAAAGAAAATCTAAAATACACCAAGCTCGCGCAAGTCTCGGCGTCTATGGAGATGGCGGCACTTGATTTGCATTTCAGGGGGATCTGCCGTGGGTATTGTCGTCTGGTGCATACTGTTTGCGATTGTCATCTTCATTGCCTATTACGCGACGCGCATGGCATCGCAGAACAAGGAAGACGGCCTGCACGATACCGGTCTTGCGATTCTGGAATTCGGCCGCGCTTTTCCGACGGAGGCCATTCGCCAGCTGCAGACGACTGCCGACGGGCAGGCGGTCTTCGTGCGTCTGCATGACGACAAGGCGGGGTTCATGCGCAATGTGCGCAATCATTTCAGCGTTCATGTGATCGAGCCGGGCAGGGCACGTGCCAAGATTTCGGCAACCGGACGCGGCTTGATCGTCGATTTCCTCGATGTGCCCCACCACAACGGCACATTCGAATTCAAGACGCCTGCCGAAGCCGCGGAAGTGTCGCTCTGGCTGCTTGGCAATTATGTGGCGGGTGACGACGCCAAGCCGCAGGAGCAGGCGTCGCCGGCCAAGGCTTGAAAATCCCGAAAGCTTGGTCCCAAGCTCAGATTGTCAGGCGCTTTCCGCGAACATGGGCGCTTGCGCGCCAAGCCATCCGGCGCAATCGGCAAGCGCTCGCTTGGCGATGAGCTGGCGCTTCATGATGGTCTTGTCCTTGCCGCGAAAGCGTTTGACACCTTCCGGCTTGACGATCGAGCCTGGCTCCAGCTCCGGAAAAAGCCCGAAATTGATGTTCATCGGCTGGAAGGAACGCTTGCCGGGCTCCTCGTCGGAGACGATGTGGCCACCGGTGATGTGGTTCAGCAATGAGCCGAGCGCCGTGGTATCCGGCGGCAGCGACGGTGCTTCGCCCTTCCGCTCCGCTGCGGCGAAACGGCCGGCGAGCAGGCCGATGCTGGCGCTTTCGACATAGCCTTCGCAGCCTGTGATCTGGCCGGCGAAACGCAGGCCCGGGCGTGACTTCAAGACCAGCGAGCGGTCGAGCAAGGTTGGCGAGTTGATGTAGGTGTTGCGGTGCAGTCCGCCGAGGCGGGCGAATTCTGCATTTTCGAGACCGGGAATCAGGCGGAAGATCTCTGCCTGCGCGCCGTATTTCAGCTTCGTCTGGAAGCCGACCATGTTGTAAAGCGTGCCGAGCGCATTGTCCTGACGCAGCTGCACGACGGCATAGGCCTTGACCGTGGGATTATGGGCATTGGTGAGCCCCATTGGCTTCATCGGCCCGTGGCGCAGTGTTTCGCGCCCGCGCTCCGCCATGACTTCGATCGGCAGGCAGCCGTCGAAATAGGGCGTGCCTTCCCATTCCTTGAAGCCGACGGCATCGCCGGCGATCAGGGCATCGACGAAGGCATTGTACTGGGCTTCGTCCATCGGGCAGTTGATATAATCCTTGCCCGTGCCACCCGGGCCGACCTTGTCGTAGCGCGACTGATACCAGCAGACATCCATGTTGATGCTGTCGCGATAGACGATCGGCGCGATGGCGTCGAAGAAGGCGAGTGCATCGGCACCGGTTTCGGCCTGGATGGCGCTCGCAAGGCCGGGCGCGGTCAGCGGTCCGGTGGCGATGATCGCCTGATCCCATTCCTTCGGAGGCAGCCCCTGGATTTCTTCACGGACGACTGAGATGAGCGGATGATTTGCAATCGCCCGCGTCACCGCAGCCGAGAAGCCGTCCCGATCGACAGCAAGCGCGCCGCCGGCTGGCACCTGGTGCTTGTCCGCGCATGCCATGATGAGCGAGCCGGCCATGCGCATTTCCGCATGGATGACGCCGACCGCATTGCTGGTGGCATCGTCGGAGCGGAACGAATTGGAACACACCAGCTCGGCAAGATCGTCCGTCTTGTGTGCTTCGGTGCCGCGCACGCCGCGCATTTCATGCAGGATGACGGGCACGCCGGCATTGGCGATCTGCCATGCGGCTTCCGAGCCGGCGAGACCGCCACCGATGACGTGGATAGGGGAGTGAGAAGTGATCTGTGTCATGCGCGCGTCATTATCACGGGCAGGCCGGCGATCCAATGCTTTGCTAAAGCATGCCGCGCAAAACTGCGCAGCGGTCTTATGGCAAACTTAGTCTCTGGTTCGCCAGCTTAATGCGAGCTACCTATCGAAAGGTCTTGAGGGCGGTTCTGCAAGAGTGATGCGGTTTCCGTCCGGGTCAATCAATTGGGCGATCTTTCCATAGTTGCCTTGCGATTCACCCGTGAGCTTTACGCCAAAGTCCTCGAGCGATTTGCGAGCTTCATCCATTTTCGGCACGACAATGGTTAGCCTGCCGTACCCCGCATTCTCCTTGTCATGGAAGATTTGAATGTTCGCTCCTGCGACATTGCGCCATTGGATCAACCCATCCATGGGACGATCGTCAGGTCCTCGGTCGAAAAGTTGAGTATAGAACGTTTCCGCCGTGTCCATGCTTGCCGTCGCGAGCGCGGCGTAAATTCCTTGGATTTGCATTCTCCGCCTCCCTGCTAAAAGATCTCCACCTGTAAATGAGAAACGGGCGGTTCCGTTCCAATATCGCGCGTGATAGCGGCAGGGGCTATTTTCGTCTGCTGTGCACGGGCTGCTGCGAGACTGGACGGGTGGCAGCACTGATGTCCGGTAAGGGTGAGCGGCGCGCCAGTGATCAACTGAAACTCCGCGAGTCGACTAAAGTATACGGCGATCTGATCGCCAGAATCAAAAACGGCGCCAAAAGGCGCCGTCTTGAGGCAGTCTGCTCAGTCCGCTCCTATTAACGGAAAGAACGAGCAGCGATGTTGCGGATTTCGTAGCGGCTGACGCCAATGTCCGAAAGGGTCTGGCTGGAGAGGTTGCCAAGTTCGTTCAGGGTACGGCGGTAGCTGATCCAGTTCTTTGCAATGCGAAGCGGGTTCATGATCTTTTCCTCGGTATCTTGTTTGCGGGCGGTGTAATTACCGCCTCAGCGCTTGCACTCTATATAGGCGCGAAGGGGCTGATTGTGCAGTGCAAAGAAGATGCGTCTGCTATGCATTTGTGCAATATGACGCCCAAAAAGCAGACGATGCTTAAAATTTGTGTGCTTTGCAGATAAGGAATAGCTCGCGATGGAATTGACCATGCTGCGCTTGCTCAGTCGATAAGCAAAAAAGAACGCCCGCCGCGGAGGTCCGCAACGGGCGTTGAGAAGGCTTTCGCTATTGGGCGAAGCCTATCGGCTGTTAACGGCCGGTGGCTTCGCGGGCAACGCGATGGATGTCGGCGCGGTCGATACCGAGGTCGTGCAGTTCACGCGAGCTCATGCGGCCGAGTTCGTTAACGGTCTGACGATACTTGCGCCAGTTGTTGAAAGAGCGGGTCAGGTTCATTGTAGTCCCTTTCGATGATGAAGGGATCGAGCAGTTCCGTGATTGGTTCCGTCGTCGATCTAATGGATTTAAATATATGCTGCGGCGCGAAAACTAAAAGAGCGAAAGCTTCATGTCACCTATGCGCCATATGCAAGTCTTGTGGGCGCCTTGCCTAAGATGGTGGCTGCTTTGTGTGCATATCGCGGCCAAAGCTGGTCCGTCGCCGGAAGCAATCCCGCGCCAGTGTCAGCCATTTCGAAGCGTTTGCCGGTAGCCGCCCACTTTTGGCCACCTTTTCGCTAGCCTTGCTGTCTTGGAAGGGCAGATGTTGCCGCGAACTGCCGCGCAGCGGTTCAGGAAGTGAGCTTGAGACTCTTCCCATATTGGCAATTGCCGTCTGATGGCCGGCATGAGCATCCGTTCAGTATAAACCGATTTAGGTGCGTAAAAAACAACGCCCACCGCGGGAGGAGGATGCGGTGGGCGTCATTTGAGATGATTGACGACTGGGAGGAGGAGTGTCGTCAATCTATCGAAGCGCACTGGGAGGAGGAGTGTGCGGCTCCGAATATCGTGTCGGGATATTCCATCCCCAGGCTTGGTCCGACTTGCATCGGCTTGGCGCGCCACCGCCGTCTTGTTATTTGATAAATAGTATGACTTTTTGAATTTGTGCAGCGCAATAATTTCATGGGAGGCATGAGCTGGGCGCATATCTTTAATCGGTATCTCTTTACCGGCCATCAAGATACTGCATGATCCCTTAATTCCGTATTAATATGGCACATATTCCTGTGAGCCGAAGCCTCTGCCAGAACCGCTCGGCTCGCATCGATTGGACGGCGATTTGTGCTAACTCTGTCGCGGGCAGAATCGCAGCGAGGGGAGCCGCGCATGTATAGGGGCAGGCTGGAGCGGGATCTCAAGATCTGGACGAACAAGGGGCTGGTCGACGCGGGGACGGCGAAAGCCATCCTCAGCGAGTATGACGGTCGTCAGACGAGTTTCAGCGCCGGCCGGGTGCTGACCATCATTGCCGCCGTGCTTCTCGGCCTTGCCATCTTGCTGTTCATCTCCGCAAATTGGGAGGCACTCCCGAGAATTGCCCGTCTGCTGGGGCTGGTTGCGATGATATGGGCTTTCTATCTTGCGGCGGCATATCTGTTAGCCCAGGGTCGCTCCATCGTTGCCGCTGCATTGTTGATTCTCGGCACCTTGAGTTTCGGTGGCGCCATGGCGCTGGTTGGCCAGATGTACAATCTGTCTGGCGACGAACTAAGAATGATGCTCGTCTGGTTCGCCGCGGCCTGCATTGTTGCGGCGTTGTTTCGTTCCTCGGCGCAGGTCGGGCTTGCCGGTTTTCTCGCCTGGGCATTTTGCGGCGTCTATCTCTGGGGGCATTTCGACGAATGGTATGGGATCATGCCCTGGATGCCGCCTCTGATGGCCATGGTCGTGATCGTGCTTGTCCGCTATGCCGACGCGTCCATGGCTCGGCATCTGGCCTATCTCATGCTCGTCGGCTGGCTGACATGGCTGTTCGGCCGCCATGAGGGATTGAATACCGCGATCCTGTTTGCCGCTCTCGGCTTGGCGGCGTTTCTCGCCGTCAGCGTTCCCGCATCGCCGCTGGTGCCCTTTGCCCGCACAGCCGGCGCCGCGCCGGCCTTCTACACCTTTCTGATCGCATCGATCGGCTTCTTCCTCGTCCATGCCGAGATCAGCAACGGCTCCTTTGAGAACAATGTCTGGGTCGAGGACAAATTGCCGCTCGTCATCGTGGCGGCAGCAACACTGGCGAGTTCCGTGGTCGCCATCGCGCTCAGCGGCCGCGACAACGGCGCGGTGCGCTATCTCGCCTATTTCGTCTTCTCCTGCGAGATTCTTTACCTCGCCAGCGAGACGATCGGCTCGATCATCGGCACGGCGGGGTTCTTCCTCGTCGCCGGCTTGCTGGTGGCGATTGCCGCCTGGCTGGTCATCCAGCTGGAACGGCGTTTTTCCGATAATCGCGGGCAGGGGACGCGGGCATGACCGATGTCACCGAGAAGAGTCTGAGCATGGGTTCCCACCGCCTGTGGATGGCCGCCATCGTCGTTGCTGCTCTGCAGACGGCGGTTCTTGGCTACATGGTCGGCGAGCGAGCCTGGGGCCTGCGGAGCGGCGTCGAGGTTCTCTTGAAGACTGCGCCGGTCGATCCGCGCGACCTTCTGCGCGGCGACTACGTAACCTTGAACTACGACATCTCACGGGTTCCATTCTCGACGATGGTCGAGGGACCACCGAAAATGAACCGAAATGCCGCGATATTGTCCGTTCGCCTGAAGAAGCAGGATGACGGTTACTGGGGTATCGTCGAATCATCCTTTGGAAAGCTCGATCCGAAGCCCAATACGGTCGTGCTCAAAAGCCTGCCTGTCGACTATGTTTTCTATGGCGATGCCACCGATCCCCAGCAGGCGATTGTCGGGGTCACCTACGGCATCGAGCGCTACTATGTGCCCGAAGGGCAGGGGCACGATATCGAGAGCGCCCGCAACGCCAATCGCGTCGCCATCGCGGCGCGGGTGTCTTCCGATGGGGTTGCCCATATCAGAAGCCTGCTTCTCGACGGCAAATCCGTCTATGAGGAACCGCTTTACTGACGATATCTGCGCAAAGAGTCCCGATAAGCTTGAGCCTCGTCGCGGAACCGTCATTTTTCCTTTGCGTGGTTTGAAACGGGTGATATAGAGACGCCGCGCTCCGGAAGCCCCCATGGGCAGGCATCGCCATGCGGTTTTGGGAACGCGGGTATGGTGAAATTGGTAGACACGCCAGATTTAGGTTCTGGTGCCGCAAGGCGTGGGAGTTCAAGTCTCTCTACCCGCACCAACACTGTCTTGTGGACGGGGGGAGGCTCAAGAAGCCTGTCTTCCGATATGCCGCAAGACGCGCATCTTGCCCAAAGCATCCCGCTTTCGATGAGGAAAGTGGATAAGATGTTTTGGCTCGTGACGGGATAGAGCCGCCTTTTGCGCGTTCGTTCGAAGGCGCGGCGCTCTGGCAAGATGAAAGAGAATTGCATCCAAGCCACGCTCGGGATTTTCCGGCGTCGTGCTCATCGAAACGAACGGCAGGCTGGGCACGGCCGCCATGAATGAAGGTAGGACAATGCAGGTTATCGAAACGCTCGCTGAAGGGCTGAAGCGCGAAATCAAGGTGGTCATCCCGGCCAAGGACATGGAAGTGCGCATGAACGAGCGCCTGGCCGAGGTCAAGGACAAGGTCCGCATCAACGGCTTCCGTCCGGGCAAGGTTCCGGTCTCGCACCTGAAGAAGGTTTACGGCAAGTCGATCATGGCCGACCTCGTGAACGAAATCGTTCGTGACCAGCCGCCGGCGATCCTGACCGAGCGCGGCGAAAAGTCGGCAACTCAGCCGGAAATCGCCATGACCGAAGACCAGGAAGAGGCAGAAAAGATCCTCTCTGCTCAGGCCGATTTCGAATTCACGCTGTCTTATGAAGTCATCCCGGCGATCGAACTGAAGCCGGTCAACGGCATCAAGGTCACCCGCGAAGTCGCTGAGATCGGCGAAGAAGAAGTGACCGAGCAGATCCTCAAGATCGCCGAGAGCGCCCGCAGCTACGAAACCAAGAAGGGCAAGGCTGCTAACGGCGACCGCGTCACCATCGATTACCTCGGCAAGGTCGACGGCGTTGCCTTCGACGGCGGCAAGGACGAAGACGCACAGCTCGTTCTCGGCTCCAACCGCTTCATCCCGGGCTTCGAAGAGCAGCTCGTCGGCCTCAAGGCTGGCGATGAGAAGGTCATCACCGTAACCTTCCCGGCCGATTATCCGGCCAAGAACCTCGCCGGCAAGGAAGCTACCTTCGACATTAACGTCAAGGAAGTTGCAGCCCCCGGCGAAATCGAAATCAACGACGAACTCGCTACCAAGCTCGGTCTGGAATCGGCCGATCGCCTGAAGGAGATCGTTCGCGGTCAGATCGAAAGCCAGTATGGCTCGGTCACCCGCCAGAAGGTCAAGCGCCAGATCCTCGACCAGCTCGACGAAATGTATCAGTTCGACACGCCGCAGAAGCTGGTCGACGCTGAATTCGCCAGCATCTGGCGCCAGATCGAAACCGATCTCAACGAATCCGGCAAGACCTTCGAAGACGAAGACACCACCGAAGAGAAGGCTCGCGAGGAATACCGCAAGCTTGCTGAGCGTCGCGTTCGCCTCGGCCTCGTTCTCTCCGAAATCGGCGAAAAGGCCGGCGTCGAAGTCAGCGAAGACGAACTGCAGCGCGCTCTCTACGCACAGCTCCAGCAGTTCCCAGGCCAGGAAAAGGAAATCTTGGAATTCTTCCGCAACACGCCCGGCGCTTCCGCCAACCTGCGCGCCCCGATCTTCGAAGAAAAGGTCATCGACCACCTGCTGACCGAGGTCAAGGTCACGGACAAGACCGTTTCCAAGGAAGCGCTGTTGGCTGACGACGAAGCCGAAGACAAGCCGGCTGCCAAGAAGGCCTCTCCGAAGAAGAAGGCTGCCAAGGCTGAAGCAACCGAAGCTGCCGCCGAAGGCGAAGAAGCTGCGGCTCCGAAGAAGAAGGCTGCTCCGAAGAAGAAGGCTGCTGAAGACAGCGCCGAATAATCGGTCTTTCTTCTGGACTGACATTGAGCCCTGCCGGAAACGGCGGGGTTTTTTGTTGTGTCGCCATAATGCGCCCTCTCCCCGCAAGCGGAGAGAGGGCTGGGGTGAGGGGCTCCAGGCTATCAGCAATCAGTTCGGCGCGATTATTCCTTACCCAAGGCGCGGCGAATGGCTGTCTCGACCGGGCTATAAGCATTATCCGGTCGCTCCAGCTGATAGGGCTTGGCAAGCCCGATCGAAGGCTGCGCCATGAAACGCGGCGCGGCTCCTCGATGCTTTTGCGCGGCATGAACGAGGAAGGGATGGCAGATGTAGACCGCACCGGCCTTTCCCGTTGCCAATGCGTGAGGGCGGTCGGCTCCCATCTGCTCGAGCATCATATGAGAACGCCCGTGCTCTCCGGCAGGCTCGAGATAGCGCGCCATATCCATGTGAGAGCCGACGCGGATGCGGGTCGGCGCATCGTCTTCGCCGACATCGGAAAACAGGAATAGCGTAAGCAGAGCGCGCCCTCGCGAGGTGACATTCACGCGCCAGGCCGAGAAGTCCGTTTTCTCGTTCGGATCGCCGTCGTCACCCGGAAAGCTGAGATCGACATGCCAGCCGGCGTCGCCGGGATCGTCCGGATGCGGGAAACGCACGGGGAAGGTGCCAAGCCCATCTCTTGGAAGCCATCGCCCGTGCCCGACCAGTTGATCGAAAGCAGCGTGCAAAATGGCCATGTTGGCGATGGTGCGGAATGGCTCGTCACCATAGCCCGGCAACCGGACGACCGGAAATCTCCAACTTGCCGGATCGTGCTCACTGCAGGGAATATCGCGCCACATGATGGCGCGGGCTTCTGCAGCCTGTTCCTGTGAAAACGCATCATCGATGCGTATAAAACCATGTTCAATGAAATCGTTCACCTGCGCGTCGGAAAGCGCAGCCGGATACTGTTTTTCGGATGGCATGAAATCTCTCTCGATCATCGCCGTGTTCACCCTTCTTGTGCGGGCATCACGGCTGTTTCGGCAAAGACCTGCCGCGGCCTTGCGGCCGTTGAGGCGGTCTCGTCTTCATTTGGCTGAAAGCCTAGGGATCAGCGGCTTATGAAGAAGACCGAAGCGATGTTGAGAATGCTCATCATGCCGACAGAGTAGTGAGCTCCGCCGGCATGTCAATATTGACCTATTAGAGTTCCGACTTGATATCGCCCATGCGGTTCCAAGCGTCGAGGCCGGCGATCTTGTAGGCTTCGGCAAGCGTCGGATAGTTGAAAGTGTTTTCGACGAAATATTCGACGGTGCCTTTGAGGTTCAGCACGGCCTGTCCGATGTGTACGAGCTCGGTGGCGCCTTCGCCGACAATATGGACGCCGAGCAGGCGGCGGGTCTTCAGCGAGAAGATCATCTTCAAGAGGCCTGTGTCGAGGCCCATGATGTGGCCGCGTGAGGTCTCGCGGAAGCGGGCGATGCCGCATTCATAGGGGATGTGTCGCTCCTTGACCTCTTCTTCGGACAGGCCGCAGGTGGAAATCTCCGGCACGGCATAGATGCCGTAGGGGAAGTATTTCGGCGGCTCCTTGGCGATCGCGCCGACGGCGACGCGGGCAGCGATGCGGCCTTGTTCCATCGAGGTGGAGGCGAGGCTCGGGAAGCCGACGACATCGCCGGCGGCAAAGATATGCGGAACCTTGGTGGCAAAGGTCTCCGGATTGACGCTCAGGCGGCCGCGCGCATCGGCTTCGAGGCCGGCTGCAGCGAGATTAAGGGTATCGGTCGCACCCATGCGGCCGGCGGCGAAGAGAACCATGTCCGTGGTGATGCGGCGGCCGTTGTCCAGCGTCAGCTCCACCTTGCCGCTCGGCAGGCGCTCGACTTTCTCTGACTTCTGACCGAGCAGCAGCTTCATGTTGCGATCGCGCAGCTGGTAGGTGAAATCCTCGACGATTTCCTTGTCGATGAAGTCGAGCATGGTCGATTTCGGATCGATCAGCGTCACCTGCGTATCGAGCGCGCTGAAGATGGTCGCATATTCGATGCCGATGACGCCGGCTCCGATGACGACCATCGAGCGCGGCAGGTCTTCGATATCGAGCAACTCATCGCTGTCGAGAACCGTCTTGCCGTCGAAGGGCATGTAATCCGGACGGAATGGCTTGGTGCCGACGGCAAGCAGGATGCCGGCGGCGGATACGGTGACGACCTCGCCGTCATCCTTGACGATCTGCATCGTCTGCGGATCGATGAAGCTCGCCTTGCCTCGTATGTGCTGCACGCGATTGCGGGCAAATTGATGCTCGAGGACTTCCACTTCGTGGTCGAGGGTGATCAGCAGGCGGCGGCGCAGGTCTTCGGCACTGATCTCCTGTTTGACGCGATAGGCGCGACCATAGAAGCCGCGTTCGCGCCAGCCGGAAAGGTTGAGCGCGGTTTCGCGCAGCGTCTTGGAGGGAATGGTGCCGGTGTGGACCGAGACGCCGCCGACCCGTTTGCCTTGCTCGACGACGAGTACCTTCTTGCCGAGTTTTGCGGCCTGGATAGCGCCTCTGCGGCCGGCGGGGCCGCTACCTACGACTAGGAGATCGAATTGGTCCATCGGGAAGCCTCGGATGACTGGAATGGGGAATCAATGTCGCAACGCAACATGCTCCGTCAACCGGTAGCTTCTCAATGTTACAGATTATCTAACGGGAAGTTTGGTGTTCACGAGGCCGAAAGGCCGAGCCAGGGTTCCAGCTTCTCGAAAGTACGGTCCATGGCATAGGCACGCGTGAAGGAGAACGGCAAGTGACCATAGATGATCGACATCTGGCCCTCTGCGGTAGCCTCATTCGTCTTGGCAATGGCGGCAAGGTAAAGCGCCGAGGCCAGGCCAGTTCTGTCGGCTCCGGCCTGGCAATGAATGAGGATCGGCTTGGGCGCATTCCGCATGATCTCGACAAGCTGCGCCGCTTGCTCCTGTGTCAGCTCTCGGGCCGAAGACATGTGAAAATCGATATGGTCGATATTGAGCGCTTTCGCCTCGGCAACTTCGGTATCGTACCAATGGTGGCCGCTATTGTAGCCACGCAGGTTGATAATGGTTTTGATGCCGTATTGCTTCTGAAACTCGGCAATGCTGGTGGCCGAGGGCTGCGAAGAGCGGTAAAGTTCGCCGGCAATGACAGGATGGAAGTTCGTCGTCCAGAGCATGTGAGCATAGAAGCCGCTGGCGGCCACCAGAAAAGCCCCTGCCGCGACAAGCGCGCCGCGACCGATAGAAAGGAGGCGATGAGCAAGCACGGGCGACATCTTCGGCATTCGATCTCCAAATGGCCGGCGCATGCAAGCGGATAGGCCAAATCAAACAACAGCTTCCGCGGGCGGATCAGCCGACAGGAACGCGGCGATCCTTCTGCCAGATGATCCTGACGCCGAGCTGAAAAATGAAAGCGGAGATCGCTATGGCGAATTCGGGATATTTCGCCACGACCGGACGGATGCGATTCGATAATGATCACATGAAATCAAAATCATATAATATAGATTTGAAGTATTGGATTATCTCATGTGCGACAATTTCAAATTAGCCGCAATGCGCGAAAGCTGACATGGCCGTTTTTTCCGATGATAACATGGTCGTGAACGGTGATGCCCAAGGGTTTGGCAGTGTCTATGATGGTCTTGGTCATGTCGATATCGGCACGCGAAGGTGTCGGATCTCCTGACGGGTGATTATGCACCAGAATCACTGCGGAGGCGGAGAGTTCGAGCGCGCGCTTGACGACCTCGCGCGGATAGACCGGCGTATGATCGACCGTGCCGAAACCCTGCACCTCATCGGCGATCAAGGCGTTGCGCTTATCGAGAAACAGCAGGCGGAATTGCTCGCGCGCTTCGTGCGCCATCGCGGCGTGACAATAATCGATGAGCGCCTTCCAGGAGGAGAGTACGGGTTTGCCCGTCAATTCGCTCTTCAGCATGCGCTGTGCGACGCTTGCCACCAGCTTCAGGTCGTGCGCAACCGCATCGCCGACGCCGCTGACCTCGGTCAACAGGCTGACCGGAGCACCGAACACGCCGCCGAGCGAGCCGAAGCGGGCTAGTAGAGCCTTGGCGATCGGCTTCGTATCGCGGCGCGGGATCAGCCGGAAGAGCAGCAACTCGAGGATTTCATAATCGGCCAGTGCCGTATCGCCGCCGTCGCGATAGCGATTGCGCAACCGCTCGCGGTGCCCATGATAATGGGCTTCGGCGTTTATTGGGGCAGGTTTTGCCGTCGGCGCGGATTTGGCGGCCCGTGACGCGGGCTTGGCGGCTTGTGGTGCGAAGAACAGTCGTTCGTCGAGAAACGGGGCCTCTTCCAAAGCCTCCGTCTCCCCGCTTCTGTCGAGGGGCATGTCGCCATGTCCATTGGAAGAAGCGGGACGTTTCGCCATAGACTATCCCTGCAGTGGCGGCAGGCCGGGGCGGTCGAGGCCGCCGGGCGACAGGGTGAAGATTTCGCAGCCCGTGGCCGTGACGCCCACCGTGTGCTCGTATTGTGCCGAGAGCGAGCGGTCGCGCGTGACGGCCGTCCAGCCGTCACCGAGCACTTTCACATGCGGCTTGCCGAGATTGATCATCGGCTCGATGGTGAAGATCATGCCCTCGCGCAGCTCCGGGCCATCATTGATCCGGCCGTAATGCAGGATATTCGGCGAGTCATGGAAGAGGCTGCCGACGCCATGGCCGCAGAAGTCGCGTACGACCGAGCAGCGTTCACCCTCGGCATAGGTCTGGATCGCTTCGCCGATGGCGCCGGTGCGGGCACCCGGACGAACGGCGGCAATGCCGCGCATCAGGGATTCGTAGGTGACTTCCAGCAGCCGCTCGGCTGAGCGCTTGATTTCGCCGACCGGATACATGCGGCTCGAATCGCCATGCCAGCCATCGAGCACATAGGTCACGTCGATATTGACGATATCGCCTTCGCGCAGCGGCTTGTCGTTGGGAATGCCATGGCAGACGACGTGATTGATCGACGTGCAGGAGGATTTCATGTAGCCGCGATAGTTCAGCGTCGCCGGATAGGCGCCGTGATCCATGCCGAATTCGAAAACGAAGCGGTCGATGACGTCGGTGGGAACACCGGGCTTGACGATCGCGGCGAGTTCATCGAGGCAGCGGGCGGTCAGCTGGCATGCCTTGCGCATTCCGGCAAAGGCATCCTGCCCGTAAATGCGGATAGCGCCCGTATTCTTCGCCGGCGCCGTTGCCGCTTCGATGTAATTCACCATGACTAGCCTTTGGTAGAGATCTTAAACTGTTCTAATGCAGCTATGCCGGGTTCGTCTATCGGGATCAACCCGGCAGGCGCGATTTCCGTCGGCGAAACCCTGCATTTCAGCGCATAGACCTCGACACCACGCTTCAAAGCGCGATCATAGGCCCTGGCGTAGACCGGATCGAGATCGCTGCAAATCCGGAAGCGATGGCAATCATTGCGCTGGATCACGAACAACATGACGGAGCGGTAGCCGGCCTCGGCCATATCGCCGAGTTCTTCCAGATGCTTGGCGCCGCGGGCTGTCGCCGTGTCAGGAAATTCCGCAAGGCCCGGCTGTCGCATGAAATGGACGTTTTTCACCTCGACATAGGTGGTTGTCCGCAAAGGGTCGGTCAAGAGCAGGTCGATGCGGGAGTTGCGGCCGTAATTCTGCTCGCGTTTGACAGCCGTATAATCGCCGAGATCGGAGACCTGTCCGAGCGCGATCGCTTCGGCTGCAATGCGGTTCGGCATGGCGGTGTTGACGCCAACGGTCGTGTCATCGGCTTCGATCAGTTCGAAGACATGACGGTATTTTCGCATCGCGCCCTCGTGCTCGGAAAGCCAGATGCGCGAACCGGGCGTTGTGAGTCCAAGCATCGAGCCGGTATTGGGGCAGGAGCCGGTGATGAAGGTGCCGTCCTCCAGCTCGGCATCGAAGAGGAAGCGCTTGTAGCGGGAAATCAGGCGGGCAGGGACGAGAGGCGAAGGAAATTGCATGATTGGTGATGGTTTACGCCCGTTCCATGACGAAGCTGCCGGGTGCCTCCTCAAGCGCATTGAGGGCTTTGCCGCCGGGTTTGCGCGCAGCCGTCATGCGATGGTCTTGCGCGAGGATCCAGGCGTGCCAATGCGGCCACCATGAGCCAGGCGTCTCCTTTGCCCCGGCGAGCCAATCCTCATAGTCGCCGCCGGTCGGGCCGCCCGTCCAGAACTGGTATTTGTGCTTGTCAGGCGGGTTTACGACGCCGGCGATGTGACCGGAGCCGGTCACGACGAATTCCACCGGACCGCCGAAATACTGGCTGCCGACGAAGACGGATTTGGCCGGCGCGATATGATCCTCGCGCGTTGCCAGATTGTAGACCGGGATGCGTACGTCCTTCAGCGACAGCGACTTGCCGTCGAGCACCATCTTGCCCTGGCTCAGCGCATTGTTGAGGTAGCAGTTGCGCAGGTAGAATGAATGGTTGGCCGCGGCCATGCGGGTCGAATCGGCATTCCAGAACAGGAGATCGAAGGGCAGCGGTTCTTGCCCCTTCAGATAGTTGTTGACGAAATAGGGCCAGATCAGTTCGGAGGCGCGCAGCATGTTGAAGGCCGTCGCCATCTTCGAGCCTTCGAGATAGCCGAGCACGTTCATCTGCTCTTCGAGTGCTGCAATCTGCTCTTCGTCGACGAAAACCTTCAGATCGCCGGCAAAGGTGAAATCGACCTGCGTCGTCAGGAAGGTTACCGTGCGGATGCGCTTGTTCTTTTCCTTGGCATGGAGGGCGAGCGTCGCCGCCAGCAGTGTGCCGCCGACGCAATATCCCACGGCATTGACCTCCTGCTCGCCCGTCGCCTTTTCGATCGTTTCGAGTGCGAAATCGATGCCTTCGCGGGCATAGGAGGTCCAGTCCTTCGCCGCATGACGATGGTCGGGGTTCACCCAGGAAATGACGAAGACGGTGTGACCCTGCTCCACACACCATTTAATGAAGGATTTCTGTGGGTTGAGGTCGAGAATGTAGAATTTGTTGATCCAGGGCGGGCAGATCAGCAGTGGCCGCTTCAGCACCTTGTCCGTCGCCGGTTCGTATTGGATCACCTGGCAGACATCGCTTTGCGCGATCACCTTGCCTGGCGTCAGCGCCATGTCGCGGCCGACGGCGAATTTCGTCATGTCGGTTTGACGCAGGCGCAACTCGCCATGGCCAAGGCTGATATCCTCCGCCAGCATCTTCATGCCGCGCACGAGATTCTCGGCATTGGAGGCGATGGTCTCGCGATAGACCTGCGGGTTGGTCGCGACAAAATTGGTTGGCGAAAAGGCGGCGGTGATCTGCTTCGTGTAGAACGCCGCCTTGTGGCGTGTATGCTCGTCCAGCCCTTCCGCTTCGCCGACCAGCTTTTCCGCCCAATTTGATGTCAGAAGATAGGTCTGCTTCAGGAAGTCGAAAAAGGGGTTCTTCTGCCAGTCCTCATCGGCGAAGCGCTTGTCCTTGACCGGTTCGGCTTCAGGCTCGGCGGACGAATCGCCGCTGAGGCGTTGCATGGTTTTCGTCCACAGGCCGAAATAGCCGGAAAGCAGGTGAGTCTGCGCTTCCAGCGTCCGGCGGGGATCAGAAAGCCAGTATTCTCCGACCTTGGATAGCGTCTTGACCATGTCGGTGAAGGGATCGGCAACCGTATCGACCTTCTCGCCGCGTTCGCGCGGCGCAAGCCAGGCCGAGGCTGCCTTGCCGAGATTTTCCAGCGCACGGGCAAAGTTGACGGCCATCGCTTCGGGATCCCTGACGATGTAAGGCTCGACTGACTTTGGATCAAAGCCGGGAAAGCCGCCGTTGCCTTCATTTTTGTCCCGCTTGCTGTCGGTCACGCATCATCCTCCCGGCGGCAGCTCGTGTCTTGTTTTCCATTTGTACATCTTGCGGGAAAAGGAATACAAGTCGAATGAAACGCAACCCTGCTCTTGCTTTGCTGCTGCGACAAATTTAACAGTCGCAACCCACAGCAAGGAATAGCGCAGGAAGACAATTATGGGCGGCGGCATGGTGGCAAGACTGAACCGGTATTCCGTACTCTGCGGTGCAATGTGCGGAATTCTCGCATTGACGCTCGCGGGCTGCTCGACACCCGAGGAAAAGGCGGCCTTCGCCAAGCGCAAGCAACCGCCTCAGGCTGTCATCGTAAAACCCGCCAAGGGCACGCCGGTGGTGGAAACCAGCACGCAGCAATATTACAAGGACGGCTATCCTTCCTTCAACGCGCCGCCGACCGCGGCAAACGTCCAGATCAACGATCAGCAGGCCGGCGATCTGGCTAAGCAGCTGACGGCACTTGGATCGCAGCGCAAGGCTGGCGCGATTTCTGAGGCCGAGTACCAGAAGCGCGTCGCCGAGATGCGCAAGCTCGCAGCCGAACATGGCCAGGATACGCTGCAGGAAATTCAGAAAGAGGGCGGCACGCAGCCTGCCTCAACGCAGAATTAGCCTTGCGTTTCAGGCGATTTGGACGCAAAGCGTTCGGATAGGCTGAATTTGGATGTATCTGGCCGGCGGATTGCATTTTGCGTGCATAAGCGCCCAAGATTCACCTTATCTTTCGAGATAGCATGAATACGGCGCCGCGAGTCCCAAGTTCGTATCGCGGCTGGCCGGGAGATCAACGAACTTCAGCGCGGTTTTGAGGGCCGCTGTCCCATGGGGAAAGAAATGGAAGAGTTTCATAAAGTCCGGCGTTTGCCGCCCTACGTTTTCGAACAGGTCAATCGTTTGAAAGCGAGCGCGCGAGCGGGCGGGGCGGACATTATCGACCTCGGCATGGGCAATCCAGATCTTCCAACTCCCAAGGCGATCGTCGACAAGCTGTGCGAAGTGGTCCAGGACCCGCGCACACATCGCTATTCCTCTTCCAAGGGCATTCCGGGCCTTCGCCGCGCGCAGGCCGCCTATTATGCCCGCCGTTTCGGTGTGAAGCTCAATCCCGATACGCAGGTGGTCGCCACCCTCGGCTCCAAGGAAGGCTTCGCCAATATGGCGCAGGCGATCACGGCGCCCGGCGACGTCATTCTCTGCCCGAACCCGACCTATCCGATCCATGCCTTCGGCTTCCTGATGGCCGGCGGTGTGATCCGTTCGATCCCGGTCGAGCCGGATGACAGCTTCTTTCCGCCTCTGGAACGGGCCGTGCGCCACTCGATCCCGAAGCCGCTTGCGCTCATCCTGAACTATCCGTCGAATCCGACGGCCTATGTCGCGACGCTCGATTTCTACAAGGAAGTCGTCGCCTTCGCCAAGAAGCACGACATCATCGTGCTTTCGGATCTGGCCTATTCGGAGATCTACTTCGACGACGCGCCGCCGCCGTCGGTGCTGGAGGTTCCGGGCGCCATCGACGTGACGGTCGAATTCACCTCGATGTCGAAGACCTTCTCCATGCCCGGCTGGCGCATGGGCTTTGCCGTTGGCAACGAGCGGCTGATTGCGGCGCTGACGCGCGTTAAGTCCTACCTCGATTACGGCGCCTTCACGCCAATCCAGGTGGCGGCGACCCACGCCCTCAACGGTGACGGCTCCGACATCGCCGAAGTGCGCAACATCTATAAGCGCCGCCGCGACGTTCTGGTCGACAGCTTCGGCAAAGCCGGCTTCGATGTGCCGCCGCCGGCCGCGACCATGTTTGCCTGGGCGAAGATCCCGGAAAAGTTCCGTCATCTCGGCTCGCTGGAGTTCTCCAAGCTTCTGGTCGAGAAGGCGGACATCGCGGTCGCTCCCGGCATCGGCTTCGGCGAACAGGGCGACGATTATGTCCGCATCGCGCTTGTTGAAAACGAACACCGCATCCGTCAGGCGGCGCGCAATCTGAAGCGCTTCCTCTCCACCGCGGACGAGACGATGCATAATGTTATTTCGCTGAACGCTCACCGTTCATAATATCGCGCGGCAGCCGTTCCCGCGGCTGCCGTTCCCAATACTGATCAGGAATTTTCCATGGCAGATGCCCTCAAAATCGGCATTGCGGGCTTGGGCACGGTTGGTGCCTCGCTCGTCCGCATCATCCAGAGCCGCGCTAACGAGCTTGCCGTCACCTGCGGTCGTCCCGTCAAGATCGTCGCCGTCACGGCGCGCGATCGCACGCGGGATCGCGGCATCGATCTGACAGGCATCGAATGGTTCGGCGGCCCTGTCGATCTGGCGCAGAAGGCCGATATCGACGTTTTCGTCGAGCTGATCGGCGGTTCCGAAGGCGCGGCCAACGCAGCGGTGCGCGCAGCGCTTGCACGCGGCCTGCATGTCGTCACCGCCAACAAGGCGCTGCTCGCCTATCACGGTGTCGAGCTTGCGCAGATCGCCGAAGAGAAGGGCGTCCTGCTCAACTTCGAAGCGGCCGTTGCCGGCGGCATTCCGGTCATCAAGGCCCTGCGCGAATCGCTGACGGGCAATACGATTTCTCGCGTCTATGGCATCATGAACGGCACCTGCAATTACATCCTGACCCGGATGGAGAAGGAGGGCCTGTCCTTTGCCGATTGCCTGAAGGAAGCGCAGCGCCTCGGCTATGCCGAAGCCGATCCGGCTTTCGATATCGAGGGCAACGATACGGCTCATAAGCTTGCCATCCTGACGACGCTTGCCTTCGGCAATCGCATCGCGGCCGACGACATCTATCTTGAAGGCATCACCAACGTCTCCATCGAGGATATCCGCGCCGCTGCCGATCTTGGCTATCGCATCAAGCTGCTCGGTGTTGCCCAGCGCACCGAGAGCGGTATCGAGCAGCGCGTGCATCCGACCATGGTGCCGCTCGATTCGGTCATCGCCCAGGTCGACGGCGTCACCAATGCCGTGGCGATCGAATCCGATATTCTCGGCGAATTGCTGATGGTCGGCCCCGGTGCCGGCGGCAACGCAACGGCGTCTTCCGTCCTCGGCGACATCGCCGATATCGCCAAGAGCCGTCCGGGCGAACAGCGCGTGCCGGTGCTCGGTCATCCAGCCAAGGCGCTGGAGCCCTATCGCAAGGCGCAAATGCAGAGCCATGAGGGCGGCTATTTCATCCGCCTCACCGTTCTCGACCGCACCGGCGTCTTCGCCAGCGTCGCGACCCGCATGGCGGAAAACCATATTTCGCTCGAATCGATTGTGCAGCGCTCGAAGCAGCATCTCGCGCCATCCGATCACCAGACGATCATCCTCGTCACCCATGCGACGACGGAGGATTCGGTGCGCAAGGCGGTTGCCTCGATCAAGAACGAGGGCTATCTCGTGGGCGAGCCACAGGTCATCCGCATCGAGCGGCCGAAAGAATAGTCTGACCAGCAGCGGTGCCTCAAAGGGACGCCGCTCTGAAATTCCGGGAGAGATGGTGGAGCAACCGGTCGATCCAGTTCAGCGGGCATTTCTGGGTGTCGAGCGCTCGGTATCAGGCAATCGCTGGGTATCCAGGCTCGATCAGGCCGGCCAGAACAGGGCGCTCGCCATTGCGCAGACGCATGGGCTGCCGGAGCTGATTGCCCGCGTGCTTGCAGGGCGCGGCGTCGGGCAGGACGAAGCCATGGCTTTCCTCGACCCGACGATCCGCGGCCTGATGCCGGACCCGCATTTGCTGACCGATTGCGAGAAGGCAGCGCAGCGCCTCCTGCACGCCATCAGGAAGGGCGAGACAGTCGCGATCTTCGGCGACTATGATGTCGACGGCGCGGCCTCCTCGGCGTTGCTCTATCGCTTCCTCACCCATTTCGGCGTTCCCGCCAGCATCTATATTCCCGATCGCATCTTCGAAGGTTACGGGCCTAATCCTACCGCCATCAATCAGCTGATCGACAATGGCGCGACGCTGATCGTGACCGTCGATTGCGGCTCCACCAGCTTCGAATCGCTTGATGCGGCAAAGGCGCGCAATATCGACGTCGTCGTCATAGATCACCACCAGGTGGCGCACGAGCTGCCGCATTGTCATGCCTTGGTCAATCCGAACCGTGAGGATGATCTTTCGGGGCAGGGGCATCTCTGTGCCGCTGGCGTGGTCTTCATGGTTCTGGTCGCGGCGTTGCGGCTGCTGCGGGAGGTCGGTGATTCCCGTGTGCGTTCGATCGACCTGCTTGCCTGGCTCGATATCGTTGCGCTCGCGACCGTCTGCGATGTCGTGCCGCTGAAGGGCCTCAACCGCGCCTATGTCGTTAAGGGGCTCATCGCTGCCCGCCATCAGGGCAATCTTGGGCTCGCAGCGCTGTTTCGCAAGGCCGGTCTCAATGGTCCCGTCACGCCCTATCATTTCGGCTTCCTGATCGGTCCGCGCATTAATGCCGGCGGCCGCATCGGCGATGCAGCCCTTGGCGCACGCCTGCTGACGCTGGCCGAAGGGGGCGAAGCCGACACGATCGCCGCGAAGCTGGATGAGCTCAATCGTGAGCGGCAGGCCATGGAAGCCGCCATGCTGCAGGAGGCCGAGGCCGAGGCCCTGGCGGAATATGGCAATGGCGACGGCGCCTCCGTCATCGTTACAGCACGCGAGAACTGGCATCCGGGAATCGTCGGCCTCATTGCATCGCGTCTCAAGGACAAATTCCGCCGGCCGGCCTTCGCCATCGCCTTCGATCCGATGGGCAAGGGCACAGGCTCCGGCCGCTCTATCAATGGCTTCGACATGGGCCGCATGGTGCGTGCCGCCGTCGATGCCGGTCTGCTGGTCAAAGGCGGCGGCCATGCCATGGCAGCCGGCCTGACTGTGGAGAGAAGCAACCTCGGAAAGCTGCGGGCTTTCTTCACGGAGAACGCGGAGAAGCAGGTAGCCGGACTCGTTGCCAACGAAACGCTGAAGATCGACGGTGCGCTCGGCGCAAGCGGCGCGACCGTGGAATTGATCGACAGGCTCGAGACCGCCGGTCCCTATGGTTCGGGCCATCCACAGCCCGTCTTCGCGCTTCCGAGCCATCGCCTGCGCGATTCCCGCCTTGTCGGCCAGTCGCACATCAAGATCACACTGGAGGCGCAAGATGGCGGCCGGGTGGATGGCATTGCCTTCCGCGCGGCGGAGACGCCCTTGGGCGATCTGCTGATGTCATCGCGCGGCGCACAGATCCATGTCGCCGGCACGCTCGGCGCCGACCACTGGCAGGGTAGCCGTCGTGTGCAGCTGCGCGTTACAGATGCGGCGAAAGCTCCGTAACGCAGATCACGCCAGACACGCGTCTGCATAATAGCGTTTAGCGAGCAAAAACATCAATTTAAGAGGAAGAACAGTGGCACGCCCTAGGGGAGTCGAACCCCTCTTTACAGAATGAAAATCTGTCGTCCTAACCGATAGACGAAGGGCGCGTGCTGTGGCGCCCTTATAGTCAGCACCTTTCATTACCGCAAGCGGAAAAACGAGAAAAATCGCAGAAAAATCGATGACTAAGCGAAGATTTTTCGAGGTGCTTGTGGAAAACTTCGGGACACGCTTTTGGTACGCCCTAGGGGAGTCGAACCCCTCTTTACAGAATGAGAATCTGTCGTCCTAACCGATAGACGAAGGGCGCATGCTGCAAGACCGAAAGCGTGTCGCGATCTTTCAGATTCGCTTTTCGCGCTTTCGGTTTTTGATTATTCGCATGTCGTCATCGCAAAACCGCTGCACACTTTTGCGCGACATGCTCCAGATAGGAATAGCCCATTTGGTCCGCAAGCGGTAGCTTAAATGAATCGACTATGGGGAAGAACAACAGTGGCACGCCCTAGGGGAGTCGAACCCCTCTTTACAGAATGAAAATCTGTCGTCCTAACCGATAGACGAAGGGCGCGTTCAGCTGTTGTGTGGCGCGCTTATAGCGGGGTGATTTCATTCCCGCAAGCGGCAATTTTGCATTTTTGTGGAAAAAATGACAGATGGGTGAAACTGCCGCCGGTGCTGAATAAGTGAGACTTAACAGGCTCTTGCCGGCGATATCGAAGATTCCCTGGAAACGCGGGCTTTTTATTGCCTATTTGCATCCGGCACGGGCTGCACCAGCAGCTTGCCGTTCTGCGGCTGGTTCTTCGATGCGATGAACTGCGCCAGAGCGGCAGCCTGTCTGCCGTTCAATTCGTGGACATTCGGATTCGGCGTTGCCGCAACACCCGACGCGGTCACCTGGGCAATTGGCTGCGGCGAACCCGAAGCCTGCGAGGTTGCATTGCGAATGACGGGTGGTGGCAGCATGTCGGCCGATGTGCGGCCGTTCGGCACGGCGGCGGTGTCCATCGTCTGCGGCGCCGCCGTCTGCATAGTCGCTGGTGGCGCGCTGTAAACGCTGCGCATCATCGGCGTGATCGCCTGGCCGCCATCAGCTTGGGTTTTGGCAAGCGTCCCGTCCGGATTGACGGCGATCGGCGGTGGAGCGGAGAAGATGCTGCTTCTGTTCGCGTTGACGGCCGTCGGCTGCGTGACCAGGCCACCGATGCCGGTCTGCCCATCCGCAGTCGAGGCTGCCGCAGGCGCTGGATAGAGGGCCTGGTTCTGCTGGGCGACGATCTGCTGACGTGTGCCATTGACGCTGTGGACCATCGGATCGCGATAGGCGACATCGGCCTTGCGGCGCAGGACATCGGCCTTGTTGTTCATATCGGCTGCCAGCTGTTCTGCCACGGTCAATGGCACGACAGGGGCAGCTTGCGAAGTCTCGATCGGCTTTTTGGCCGTGGTCGCGCAGCCCGCAATCATCACAAATGAGGCAAGAACGGCAATTGTGCTTGCTAGCTTCTTCCTGCCGTATAAAATCTGTTGATCGCACATAGGACGTTCCCTGCAAAATGGTTTGCATCGGAATGGCCTCCTGTGAGGGACGACGAACGATACCGCGCGCGCCGACTGGGAACGATGACTGCGCGATATCCGATGCATGATGCTTCGAGTCGTCCAAGCATGCCGGAGGATGGGCATGGGCGGCAAGCGCGAAACGGATGGCTCCGCGCGTGCCGTAAGCCTCGCGAAAGCTTGGATCCTACCAGGAGCCGGTGTTCGCCATGGAAGCCCAGGGCTCGGCCGAAGGAAGATTGGCGCCCTTCTGCAGGATCTCGATGGAAATGCCGTCCGGAGAACGCACGAAAGCCATGTGACCATCGCGGGGCGGGCGGTTGATCGTGATGCCGTTGTCCATCAGCTTTTGGCAGGTCGCGTAGATATCGTCGACCTCATAGGCGAGGTGACCGAAATTGCGTCCTCCGCTATATTCTTCCGGATCCCAGTTATAGGTCAGTTCCAGGCTGGGAGCACCGTTGCTGCGGGATGATTCGGCATCCCCGTCGGCCGCAAGGAAAACGAGCGTATAGCGGCCTTTCTCGTTTTCGTAGCGGCGGGTTTCGGTAAGCCCGAATAGGGTGCTATAAAAATGCAACGAGGCGTCGAGATCGGTGACGCGGACCATCGTATGGAGATAACGCATTCTATTTCCTCTCTTAATGTCGAGCTGGTCGGATCTTTGATCGGGGCACCAGCTTCGCGCAAGTCTTGGAGCAATAATCTTAGGGTGGGAATAAACGAAAACTAGGACTTGCGCTTTTCCGTTACCAAGATGTTAATCTTGATATCAGGGAATCAGTTAACCGTAACAGTGTGACGCGTAATCGAGGGCTGACTAGGATGGGTGACAGAATTTCATCGAAGGGAGTTGTCGACTTCGAGGAGATGTCCGGCGATACCGTCGAGCTCATCGAAATCTCAGGCGTCGTGAAGTGGTTCGATGTCGCTAAGGGATTCGGGTTCATCGTGCCTGACAATGGCATGCAGGATGTGCTTCTGCATGTGACGTGTCTGCGCCGTGACGGTTATCAGACGATTCTCGAAGGAACCCGTATCGTCGCGCTGATCCAGCGCCGGGAGCGCGGTTATCAGGCTTTCAAGATCCTCTCCATGGATCAATCGACGGCCGTGCATCCCTCGCAGATGCCGCCTGTTCGTACACATGTGCAGGTGACGGCGACGAGTGGCCTGGAGCGCGCGCTGGTCAAGTGGTTCAACCGTACCAAGGGCTTCGGCTTCCTGACACGTGGAGAAGGCACCGAGGATATCTTCGTGCATATGGAAACGCTGCGTCGCTTTGGTCTGGCCGAGCTGCGGCCGGGGCAGGTGGTGCTCGTCCGCTTCGGGCCTGGCGAAAAGGGCCTGATGGCGGCGGAAATTCACCCGGATGCACCGAGCCCGGTAACGCGGCCGCACTGATATGAACAAAGCCGGATGTCTTGGAATTTTGAAAAGCGCCATTTTGGCGCTTTTTCTCGTTGGGGCCATCGCCCCATCGTCTTTCGCGGCACAGACCCCAGGGCACCAGTCGATGGCTTTCGAATCGGAACCGCTTTCGATCGCATCGTCCAAAGGCCAGATGCATAAATTCACCGTGGAACTGGCCCTGACGCCAGCGCAGCTCGAACTCGGCCTGATGTATCGCGACAAGATGCCCGCCGACCATGGCATGCTGTTTGACTTCGGCACGACACGGCCTGTCATGATGTGGATGAAGAACACCGAGCTGCCGCTCGACATGCTCTTTCTGGATCAGAAGGGTGTCGTTACCCATATTCAGGAGAACGCGGTGCCCTATTCCGAAGCGATCATCAGCTCCGGCGGGCCGGTTGCCTATGTCATCGAGCTGAACGCCGGCATTGTTCGCAAACTCGGGCTTGCTGTTGGCGATACGGTGACGAGTGCCACCATCTCGGCAAAGCTCGGTAAGTAAATTTTCATCGGGGAAGATGTGTTCGGCAAGTTTTTACCTGTTGCAGTGGGGAGGCGAACCGTGTATCTCCCCACTCGTTCCGCAGGGCTAAGCGTTCGGCGGTACGAAAATCAGCTCATGATCTCGTTTTGGTCATGTAGTCGGTGCGGAGTGTAGCGCAGTCTGGTAGCGCATCTGGTTTGGGACCAGAGGGTCGGGAGTTCGAATCTCTCCACTCCGACCATTTAAAATCCCTTCGTTGAAGTTCTTGAATTCGTCCTTAACGCGGCTGCCTTTTTGCTTGAAAACAAAGGGATTCGCGGCTAAGCAAAAGTCGTGTTCGCGTGACCTGTAAGGGGGCCGCGCCAAGGCAAGAGAAGCAAGAAGGCGGATCATTCCGCTCGATTCGGAGGCGCTGCAGCAATGCCTGCCAAGATTTATCGTCCTGCAAAAACCGCCATGCAATCCGGCAAGGCTAAAACCAATATATGGGTTCTGGAGTTCGATCAGGAAACGCCACGCAAGATCGATCCGATCATGGGCTATACGTCGTCGGGCGACATGCGCCAGCAGCTCAAGCTGACCTTCGAGACGCAGGAGCAGGCGGAAGACTACGCCAAGCGCAACGGCATCGACTACCGCGTCATCCCGCCGAAGGATCCCATCCGGCAGACGGTGTCCTATTCCGACAACTTTCGCTTCAACCGCATCCAGCCCTGGACTCACTGAAGCCAGGCACTTATTGAACGCCGGCCATTGAGTTTGGCGGCGGTTTCAGGCATGTGTTGCCCGCCGCGCAAAGCGCGGCAAGGCCCATGGCCCCTTAGCTCAGCTGGATAGAGCACTTGCCTTCTAAGCATGTGGTCGCAGGTTCGAATCCTGCAGGGGTCGCCATTTTCCCTATGTCCATTCTGGACACATAGGTTACGGTTTATTCCTGAGACATAGGTAACACCTTTGCGCCGAACGGATTCGGCAAAGGCTACGACGCACCTCAAGTCGTCGCCCTAATAAGTAGCGTAACACGCTGCGCAATCGCGCGTTTAAGCTCTGTTTCTGGAGCTGCCGCTACCGGTTTGGCATTCAGTTCGCCACCGTAGGCCAGCCGGCGGCAGCTTTTGGCCTTGTAGCGTCGACCGTCATCTGGATAAGGTCGTAGCCGTACATTGCTCCGGCCAGCTTGATGACGATGATGGCGACGCTCAGGAGAGCTAATCCGCCGATGATCCTGTCGCTTTTTTTCACGGCCCGCTTCCCCGACGTCTCGTGAATCCCGCATTATTCGCGGTAGTAAAGAATATATCTCGTTTTTTGCGAAGCGCTACAGGGCTTGCTCGCGCTGCCAATTGCCAGCGACAATTGGGAGGAGACAGCTCGCCATGCGCTCGGCGCAACGCCGATGGCGATCGCTGAGATCGGCGGCCTATGAAAAACCCGCCGGCTGCGGTGCAGCGGCGGGTTTTGTTCATTCGAGCCGTCCGAAATCAGTGCAGGATCTGGCTGAGGAACAGCTTGGTGCGTTCATGCTGCGGGTTGTCGAAGAATTCCTTCGGCGAATTCTGTTCGACGATCTGGCCCTGGTCCATGAAGATGACGCGGTTGGCGACCTGGCGGGCGAAGCCCATTTCGTGCGTCACGCACAACATGGTCATGCCTTCTTCGGCAAGGCCGACCATCGTGTCGAGCACTTCCTTGATCATTTCCGGATCGAGCGCAGACGTCGGCTCATCGAACAGCATGATCTTCGGGTTCATGCAGAGCGAACGAGCGATTGCCACGCGCTGCTGCTGACCGCCGGAAAGCTGGCCGGGATATTTCTTGGCTTGTTCCGGGATCTTGACGCGCTTGAGGAAGTGCATGGCGATTTCTTCCGCCTGCTTCTTCGGCATCTTGCGCACCCAGATCGGCGCCAGCGTGCAGTTTTCCAGAATGGTCAGGTGCGGGAAGAGGTTGAAGTGCTGGAACACCATGCCGACCTCGCGGCGCACCTCGTCGATCTTCTTCAGATCGTTGGTGAGTTCGACCCCGTCGACGATGATCTGGCCCTTCTGGTGTTCTTCCAGGCGGTTGATGCAGCGGATCATCGTCGATTTGCCCGAGCCGGATGGACCGGCAATGACGATGCGCTCGCCGCGCATGACCTTCAGGTTGATATCGCGCAGCACGTGGAAGTCGCCATACCACTTGTTCATGTTGATCATGTCGACCGCGACCTCGGTCTCGGAGACGGTCATTTTCTTCGATTGGGCTTCAGCCATTTTATATTTCCCTCAATTTTATCGCTTGTGGCCGGTGTCGAGATGGCGTTCCACGAAACCTGAATAGCGCGACATGCCAAAGCAGAACAGCCAAAAAACGAATCCGGCGAATACAAGACCCGTTACCGGCGTCACAGCGCTTGCCCAAGTCGCATCCGAAAAGTTCTGACGAACGATACCGAGCAGGTCGAACATGCCGATGATCGCAACCAGCGACGTGTCCTTGAACATGCCGATATAGGTGTTGACGATGCCGGGAATGACCAGCTTGATCGCCTGCGGCAGGATGATCAGCCGCATCTTCTGCCAGTAGCCGAGGCCGAGCGAGTCGGCGCCCTCGAACTGCCCCTTCGGTATCGCCTGCAGGCCGCCGCGGATGACTTCGGCCATATAGGCAGAGGTGAAGATCGCGACGCCGACGACGGCACGCAGCAGTTTATCGACAGTCCAGCCCTGCGGCATGAACAGCGGCAGCATATAGCTCGCCATGAACAGCACGGTGATCAACGGTACGCCGCGGATGATTTCGATGAAGGTCACGCACAGTATGCGCAAGACCGGCATCTTGGAACGGCGGCCGAGTGCAAGCACGATGCCGAACGGGAACGAGACTGCGATGGCGACGAAAGCGATCACCAGCGTTACCAGCAGGCCTCCCCAGCGTTCCGTTTCCACCGTCTCAAGGCCGAAGCCTCCGTGGAGCAGGAAGAACGAAACAACTGGCAGTACGAAGAATGCCAGGATTGCGTTCAATCCCTTTCGGGGAACCGACGGTATCAGCAACGGAGCGAAGCTGGCGATCATCAGGATGCAGACGAGGATGGGCCGCCAGCGCTCGTCCGGCGGATAAAGGCCGAACATGAAGATGGCGAATTTTGCGCGGACAAAGGCCCAGCATGCGGCGTTCCAGCCATCCGGCTGCGTACCGCCTTGAACAGTGGTAGCGCAGAAGGTGCGGTCGGTCCCGCTCCAGACTGCATTTAGGAACAGCCAGTCGATCAGGTGCGGGATCACCCAGGCAAGGAAGGTGATGGCAAGCACGGTGAGGACAATGTCCTTGGGCGTGGCAAACAGGTTCTTTTTCAACCAGTGCCACGCGCCTCTTTCACTGGCGGGTGCCGGCTGCGCCGTGAGAAGCGCCTTGCTGACGAAGTGTTGATCTACGCTCGACATCCTATCTCTCCACCAGGGCCATCTTGGCGTTGAACCAGTTCATGAACAGCGATGTCACGATGCTCAAAGCGAGATAGATGATCATCCAGATGATGACGACTTCGACGGCCCGGCCGGACTGATTGAGGATCACGCCGCCGACGGCGACGAGATCGGCATAGCCGATGGCGATGGCAAGCGACGAGTTCTTGATCAGATTGAGATACTGGCTCGTCAGCGGCGGAATGATGATGCGCATTGCCTGCGGTATGACGATCAGCCGGTTGATCGCCGACGCCCGAAGGCCAAGTGCGCCTGCTGCTTCCGATTGACCCTTCGGCACGCCACGAATGCCGGCACGTACGATCTCGGCAATGTAGGATGCGGTATAAAGGGACAGCGCAAGCAGAAGCGCAAGGAACTCCGGACCTATGACCGTGCCGCCCGTCAGGTTGAATTTGCCGGCAATGGGATAGTCGAAGGAAAGCGGCATGCCCGTTACCAGGAAGACCAGCAACGGCAGGCCGATGAGGATGCCGATCGATACCCAGATCGTATGGAATTGCTGACCGGTTGCCGCCTGACGCCTGTGCGCCCAGCGCGCCACGAAAAATACGACGGCTATGGCGATGAGAAAGGCGATACCGACGGCCCACATGCCCGCGCCGAAGATCGGGCTCGGAAAGGCGAGGCCGCGATTGCTGAGATAGCTGAAGAAGGGCAGGTGCACGGCATCGCGCGCCTGCGGCAGCAGCACCAGAACACCGCTATACCAGAAGAAGATGACGAGCAGAGGCGGGATGTTGCGGAAGATTTCGACATAGGCCTGGGAAAGTTTTGCAATCAGCCAATTATGCGAAAGCCTGCCGATGCCAATGAGGAAGCCGACGATGGTCGCGGCGACGATGCCGACCACCGAAATCAGGAGTGTGTTCAGCACGCCGACGAGAAGGGCGGTGGCATTGGTCGAATCGCTGGAGTAGGGAATCAGCGCTTGCCCCAGGTTGAAGCCAGCGCGTCCTTCCAGAAAGCCGAAGCCGAATGAGCGGTTCAATGCGCGCAGATTGTCGATGGTGTTCGTGACGACAAACCAGCAAAGTCCCGCGAGAATGATGATAGTGAGCGCCTGATAGAAGGCACCCCGAACTTTGGGGTCGTATAGCGCCGCCGATAGTGCCGAGCGCCCGCCTTCAGGCGAGTTTACAGTAATTGCCATATAGAATTTTTCCCCAATGTGCCTGTTTCAGGCTTGTTTTCTTGAGGGGAGAGAGGCGAAGCCGCCTCTCTCTTAAAGCTAGGCTCTTTGCGACTTAGCGCACCGGCGGTGCGTACTGAATGCCGCCCTTGCTCCACAGAGCATTGAGACCACGAGCGATCTTCAGCGGGCTGCCTGCGCCGATGTTGCGGTCGAAGACTTCGCCGTAATTGCCGACGCCCTTGATGATGTTATAGGCCCAGTCGTTGGTCAGGCCGAGGTCGGTGCCGATCGTAGAACCCTGTTCTGCGCCGAGGAAGCGCTTGATGTCCGGATTGGCCGAGTTCTTCATCTCGTCGACGTTCTTCTGGGTGATGCCGAATTCTTCGGCGTTCACGAGCGCGTAGGCCGTCCAGCTGACGATGTTGAACCACTGATCGTCACCCTGGCGAACGGCCGGGCCGAGCGGCTCCTTGGAGATGATTTCGGGCAGAACGACGTTGTCGTCCGGGTTCTTCAGCGTCAGGCGCAGTGCATAGAGACCAGACTGGTCGGTGGTGTAGACATCGCAACGGCCGGAATCATAGGCCGTGTTGACTTCTTCGAGCTTGTCGAAGACGACCGGATTGTATTGCAGGTTGTTGGTCTTGAAATAGTCTGCCAGGTTCAGCTCGGTCGTCGTGCCGGACTGGACGCAAACTGCCGCGCCGGAAAGTTCGAGCGCCGATTTTACGTTCAGCTCCTTGCGAACCATGAAGCCCTGGCCGTCATAATAGGTGACCGGACGGAATTTTAGGCCGAGTGCGGTGTCGCGGTTGATGGTCCAGGTGGTGTTACGGGAAAGCACGTCGATTTCGCCGGACTGCAGCGCGGTGAAGCGGTCCTTGGCGCTGAGAGGCGTGTACTTCACCTTGGTCGGATCGCCGAAGACAGCTGAAGCGACAGCCTTGCAGAAGTCGATGTCGAAACCGGCCCAGTTACCGGATGCGTCCGGCTGTGCAAAGCCGAGAAGGCCGGTATTCACGCCGCACTGGACGAAGCCCTTGGCCTTTACGTCGCTCAGCGTCGAAGCCGAAGCGCCGGACGCGGTGTAAGCCAAGGCTGCGACTCCGAGGAATGCGGAGAGAGCAATCTTTTTCATTTTCCCTACCTTTGTCTATTTGTTATAGTTAAACTGTATCGCGTCCGAAGCAGGTTCCTGGAGAACCGTGTTCCTTCCCTTTCTCGGTGCGAGTGGCGCTATCACAGTCGCAAATGGTGTAGCGGTCAAGAGATCGCCCCAATTATTGCGGTTTTATTCGGCATTTTTGCTTCTCGGGGGCGAAAAATGGGCATTTGGCGCCAAAATGAGCGGCATTTTGCCAAAAATCTGCGCGAAAACTGGGTTTTGGCCGTCATTTTTGTTATTTTAGCCTTCTAATAATGTATGGCGTTGGAATGATCGGGGTTGACCCCACTGGACTTGGCCGCCACAAATCCAGCTTCCAACAGCGCCAAAGGCATATCCTGACATGAAAGACAAAGACACAAACCTGCCGAACGCCGGCATCAACACGCGCTTGTCCCATATCGGCAATTCGCCGTTCGACTATCACGGCTTCGTCAATCCACCTGTCGTGCGTGCCTCGACGGTGCTGTTTCCCAATGCGCGCGTGATGGAGACGCATGACCAGAAATATACCTACGGCACACGCGGCACGCCCACGACGGATGCGCTATGCGAAGCAATGAACGCGCTAGAAGGTTCGGCGGGAACGATCATCGTACCTTCCGGGCTTGCTGCGGTCACCGTGCCGCTTCTCGCCTATCTCTCCGCAGGCGATCACGCGCTGATCGTTGATTCGGTTTACGGCCCCACGCGCTTCTTCTGCGATACCATGCTGAAGCGCCTCGGCGTCGAGGTCGATTATTACGATCCGTCGATTGGCGCCGATATCGAGCGGTTGATCAAGCCGAACACCAAGCTGGTCCATACGGAATCGCCGGGGTCAAACACCTTCGAAGTGCAGGATATCCCCGCAATCTCGGCAGCGGCTCATCGTCACGGCTGCGTCGTGACCATGGACAACACCTGGGCAACGCCGCTCTATTTCAAGCCGCTCGACCATGGCGTCGACGTTTCCATTCATGCGGTGACGAAATACCCCGCCGGTCACTCCGACATTTTGATGGGCACGGTTTCCGCCAACGAGACGCATTGGAAGCGGTTGCTGGACGCTCACGGTCAGCTCGGCCTTTGTGGGGCGCCCGACGACGCTTATCAGGTGCTGCGCGGCTTGCGTACCATGGGCGTACGCCTGGATCGGCATCAGGAAAGCGCGCTTGCTATCGCCCGGTGGCTCGAAGATAGGGAGGAGGTCGCTCGCGTCTTGCATCCGGCCTTGCCGAGTTTCCCCAGCCACGAACTCTGGAAGCGCGACTTCAAAGGCGCGAGCGGGATTTTCTCCTTCGTTCTGGCCGTCGACGATCCCCAGAAATTCAAGGCGAAGGCGCATGCCTTCCTCGATGCCTTGCGAATTTTCGCTCTCGGCTATTCCTGGGGCGGTTTTGAAAGTCTGGCCCTGCACGTCAACCTCAACGACCGTCGCGTCACCGAGGTCCCGACGGAGGGGCCGGTCATTCGCCTGCAGGTTGGTCTCGAAGACGTGCCGGATCTCAAGGCGGACATCGAAAAGGGCTTTGCCGCCGCCAAAGAGGTTTGATCAACCGATGGCGCGGTAGCCGTAGATCCAGTCCATGTCCGCCGCGAGGCTTTGCGGCGGGCGGAGGGAGAGAACGAGGTCGCGCGCGATCCGGATCGGGCCGCGGGCATGATAGGCGAACTGATTGAAGGCGGCGCGTTGCCTCAGGCGGGCAATCCGTGGCGTCCGATGCTTTTCATAGAGTTCGAAGGCTTCCGCCGGCGAGCGCGCAGAAAGCAGCCCGCCAAGCTCGAAGGCATCCTCGATCGCCATGGCTGCGCCTTGCGCCGCAAAAGGCATCATCGCATGCGCGGCGTCTCCGATCAGGATCGTATCGCGACCATTATGCCACCGACCTTCCTTCATCTCGTAGAGCGGCCAGAAGCTTGTCTGCTCCTGTGCCTCCAGCATTTGCAGGATCGCACCGTTCCAGCCGGAAAAGCCGCGCAGCATCTGCTCGCGCTGCGCCTTGCTGCCAGTCGCATCCCAATCGCGGCTGGTGCTACTGCCGGAGACGATGGCGACGATATTGAAGGCGGCATTTTCCCGGATGGGATAGCAGACGAGGTGGCTGGAAGGGCCGAGGAATGCCGTGACGTTCGCCTTGTCCAGCAGGGCCGGGGCTGCGGCCTGCGGAATGAAGAAGCGCCAGGCAATATTCCCGGAGAAGAGCGGCGAGGGCGCATTGGGCACCATCGCATGCACTTTCGACCACACGCCGTCTGCGCCGATGACGAGATCGAATCCCCTTCCGGCGCTCTCTTCCAGTGTCTGCTTGTCCTTGATATCGATGTGCCGGCCGAGGTGCAGCCTGCATAAGTCATTGGCCGTTACCGCATTGAGGAGCGCCTTTTGCAGGGTCGCGCGATGCGCGGCACCATAGGGGGCACCCCATCGCTCTCGGGCAAATTTTCCACAGGGAATGGAGGCGACCGGCCGCAGCGACGAGCCAGATACGAGTCGGACTTCCTCGGGCTCCAGCCAAACCGGTCTGAGCGCGTCGAGCACGCCGAGCGTATCGAGGATGCGGGAGGCATTCGGCGAAATCTGCAGGCCCGCACCGACTTCGGTCAGCACCTCTGCCTGTTCGAAAATGTCGGAGGCAATCCCGTGTCTCGCCAGCGCCAGAGCCGCCGTCAATCCGGCTATTCCGGCGCCGATGATTGCGGCTGCTTTGATCGGCATTTTCTATGTCCGATCGGATGCTATGGCGTCAGGCCGCCTTAAAATGGAAGACGCAGCCGGCCGGATTCGTCTGATCCGCCTTCAGCAAAGGATTGTAGCGGAAGAGCGTCGAGCAGTAGGAGCAGACCTTCTCGCTCTCGTCGCCGAGGTCGATGAAGATGTGCGGATGATCATAGGGAACCGAAGCGCCAGTGCACATGAATTCCTTCACGCCGATTTCGATGACGCGATGTCCGCCGTCGTTCTGGAAATGGGGAATATTGTGGCCGGCCATGATGATCTCCGAATGCGTCTTGCCTTAAGCGGCATGATGGTTGCGCCAGACTTGGTCGCCCCTCTTTATAATCCTTCTTCCCGATTGTGTAGTGCGAAAGTCCGGCTTGAGGCAGAGATTTTCGCAGGCATAGGGTTCATTTGATATCGCCGATAAAATATGGTCCGGCGCCAACAGGACCCAGTTTGTGAAGACGACGCCATGAATCTCAATGCTCCCTCGATGTCCCATTTTATCAGAGACGGATTTAAGCTTGCCTTTTTCGATGACGGCGATCCGAGCGGCCCGCCAGTGCTGCTGATTCACGGCTTCGCTTCCACGGCGATTGCCAACTGGGTCAATCCGGGCTGGCTGAAGACGCTCGGCGAGGCGGGCTATCGCGTGATCGCCATCGACAACCGTGGCCACGGCTCGAGCGACAAGCTCTATGATGCCGATGTCTACCATCCGTGGATCATGGCAGAGGATGCCGTCGCCCTTCTCGATCATCTGGGCATCTCCGAGGCGCATGTCATGGGCTATTCCATGGGTGCGCGTGTTTCGACCTTCATGGCGATCGCTCATCCGGATCGCGTCCGCTCGCTGGTTCTCGGCGGTCTCGGCATCGGCATGGTCGAGGGCGTCGGCGATTGGGATCCGATTGCGGATGCGCTGGTGGCGCCGTCGCTCGATGATGTCACCCATGCACGCGGGCGCATGTTCCGGGCCTTTGCCGAACAGACGAAAAGCGATCGGCAGGCGCTGGCCGCCTGCATCCAGGGCTCACGCGATCTGGCGTCGA
Source organism: Rhizobium sp. 11515TR (assembly GCF_002277895.1). Taxonomy (NCBI): domain Bacteria; kingdom Pseudomonadati; phylum Pseudomonadota; class Alphaproteobacteria; order Hyphomicrobiales; family Rhizobiaceae; genus Rhizobium; species Rhizobium sp. 11515TR. The sequence goes on from NZ_CP022998.1 coordinate 2,391,531, forward strand.
GAGAGGATGTGGCAAGGATCGAGGCGCCGGCCCTGATCGCCGTCGGCACCAAGGACGATATCGCCGGCTCGGGCCAGGAGCTGGCCGCATTGATGCCGAATGCCGAGGCCATCGACATTCCGAACCGCGATCACATGCTCGCCGTCGGCGACAAGATCTTCAAAGCGGCGGTTCTCGAATTCTATCAGCGCCTTGGTCAGCGCTAAGTCACTTGCCGGTGAAGTGTGGTTTTCGCCGCTCTGCAAAGGCAGCGCGGCCCTCTGCATAATCGGCGCTGTCGAATGTCTCCGCGCCGATCACTTCCGCTTCGCGCAGCAGGTCGCCGTTCTGCTCGATGACGGCGCGGATGGCGAGTTTCAAGGCATGCAGCGCGATCGGTGCATTGGCGGCGATGGCATGGGCGAGGGCGGAGACTTCGCCATCGAATGCCTCCGAGTCGATTTCCTCCAGAAGAAAGCCAGCGGCAACCAGCTTCTCGCCAGACATGGGTGCGCCGGTAAACAGCGTGACCTTGGCCATCTGCGCTCCGAGCGCGTTGACGATGTCCTGCACGGCGTCGGCTGGATAGGCGACGCCGAGGCGGACGGCGGGCATGCAGAATCGCGCGCCCCGTTCGGCTATTCGAAGATCGCAAGCCGCCGCCAAGCCGAAGCCACCGCCATAGCAAATGCCGCGGATTGCGGCGATTGTCGGCACGCGGCAGTGACGGATAGCCTCGAAAGCCTGGCTGTTCAGCGCCTCATAGGCGACCGCGGTCTCGGAATTCTTGCGCACGCTGTCGAATTCGCTGATATCGGCGCCGGCCGAAAAATCCGCGCCCGCGCCGCGCAAAACAATCACATGCGCATGGGCTTCGTCGGTCAAAATGCGCACGGCCTGCGGGATGGCGCGCCACATGGCAGCCGTTAGGGCATTCTTTCGGTCTGGGTTGCCGATGGCAATCGTACCGATCGCGTCGCTGCATGTAGCGCGAATGAGACCGCTGGCAAAGTCATGCTCGAAATTCATGCGCGATCAACCCATTTGTCTTGTCTGGCTTTTATTCTATATAATGTACCCCTGACAGAAAATCGGGAGACCGCCAATGGTCGCAGCAACGGATATTCGCCAGGTAGAAGGCTTGGGCGGAGTGAAGGTCATGGACCCGATCTGGGACAGCATGCGCGAGGAAGCACGCGCGGCTGCCGAAAAGGATCCTCTCCTTGCCGCCTTCCTCTATTCGACGATCATCAATCACCGTTCGCTGGAAGAATGCGTTATCTATCGCATCTGCGAGCGCCTCGACCATCCGGACATGCAGGCTATTCTCCTGAGGCAGACCTTTGAGGAAATGCTCGCCGACTGGCCGGAATGGGGATCGATTCTGCGTGTCGATATCCAGGCCGTTTACGATCGCGATCCCGCTTGCCTGCGGTTCCTGGAGCCTGTCCTCTATTTCAAGGGTTTCCATGCGCTGCAGACGCACCGGCTTGCGCATTGGCTCCATAATCGCGGCCGCCGCGATTTCGCGCTCTATCTGCAGAGCCGCTCCTCCAGCGTTTTCCAGACTGACATCAATCCGGCGGCGCGCATCGGCAAGGGCATCTTCCTCGATCACGCGACCGGCCTTGTCGTAGGCGAAACGGCTGTGATCGGCGATAACGTCTCGATCCTGCACGGGGTCACGCTCGGCGGCACCGGCAAGGAAGGCAGCGACCGCCATCCGAAGATCGCCCACGGCGTCCTGATCGGGGCGGGAGCAAAAATTCTCGGCAATATCCAGATCGGTCATTGCTCGCGGATCGCCGCCGGCTCGGTGGTGCTGAAGGAAGTGCCCGCCAAGACGACCGTTGCCGGCGTTCCGGCCAAGGTGGTCGGAGAAGCAGGGTGTTCGGAACCATCACGCTCTATGGATCAGCTGCTTGCCGAGCAATTGGTCGTGGATCAGATCATGGGCGCGGGAATTTAGAAAAATCCAGTCCGAGTTCGGAGGCGTGCGCTGTCGCTTGGGAGGTATGCGCGGTTCCGGTCTTTACAGCGCCGCTTTTCCTATGCAAGAAGCGGCCAACCGAGATCCTCACGGAGAAGCATTGTGAAGCCTGAAGAAATCAAGAAACTCGACGCCTATTTCAAGCGCACGTTCAACCCGCAGGTCGTGGTGAAGGCCCGCCCGCGCAAGAACGATTCTGCGGAAGTCTATCTCGGCGAAGAGTTTCTGGGTGTCGTCTATATCGACGACGAAGATGGCGACCGCTCCTATAATTTCTCGATGGCCATTCTGGACGTCGATCTCTGATTATATCGATCTCGTATAGCGATCGAATATTCGGGCCGTATTTCATTGAAATACGGCCTTTTTCTTTGGTGTTTGCCTATTTGATCATTCCGCCGCCGTTCTGATCTCTTGCGGCTTCTTTCTGACCAAATGCCAATATTTTAATCAAAGCCTGTGGTTGCAGGCGCGATGATATATATTAGGAAAAACAGAATGATGCGGCGCACCCATTATCCTCGACCCCGCGCTGTCATTCAAAATGCAACCGAAAAGGGATATTGCGGCGCACAAGACTACTTGACTAATTGTGCGTCGCATTTAACCTTTGTCCCTGTAAACCGGCCGCCGGCCGGCCAACAAGGGACGGAGAAGCATGTTCAATTTCGATGAAGCGAACAAGAAGGGCAAGGAAGCCATGGACACGGCGCTGAAGAGCTATTCCGATGTCACCAAGGGCTTTCAGGCAATTGCTGCCGAAGCTGCTGAATACTCCAAGAAGTCTTTCCAGGATGGTGTTGCACACTTCGAAACGCTCGCCGGCGTCAAGAGCTTCGAAGCTGCCTTCGAACTGCAGAGTAGCTATGTGAAGTCTTCCTACGAAAACTTCATTGCCGAAGCCACCAAACTCGGCGAAATGTATGCCGATCTCGCCAAGACTGCCTACAAGCCTTACGAAGCGCCGGTCGCGGCTGCGACGAAGGCCGCCAGCAAGGCAACGGCAACGGCGACTGCCGCTTAAACTTTCGCCGAAAGGCAAAATTTCCGAAAGGACCGGCTGCGCGATGCGTGGCCGGTCTTTTGCGTTTTGGCGAGCCGAACCGGACGTGGCGATATGCAGCGACTTTTTTGACCGCAGCCCTCTTTGTCAGCGAATTGTGATTGCAGTGTCCCGCAAGGGGCTTAAAATCACGCCAATATGAACTAAGTTAGAGGTTCGGATATCCGGCCCGACCAAGTGAAGAAACCAACCCAGTGCCCAACCCCAGTGCCAAGTCGGAATGCGATAGCTTCTGCCGGATGATTTGAGGAATGAATGAAATGATCGCTGAGCCGATCCGGATGCAAAACGATAGCGAAAGGAACGGGGACAACGGAAATCGCGGGACCTCGGTGATTACGCGCACCAAGCCCAAAACCAAGAAACCCAATCTATACCGCGTGCTGCTTCTGAATGATGACTATACGCCCATGGACTTTGTGATCCATATCCTGGAGCGTTTCTTTCAAAAGGATCTCGAAAGTGCCACCCGCATCATGCTTCATGTCCACAACCACGGCGTGGGCGAATGCGGGATATATACATATGAAGTAGCCGAAACGAAGGTGAGCCAGGTGATGGACTTTGCCCGGCAGCACCAGCATCCGCTGCAATGTGTTATGGAAAAGAAGTGAGGATCTGAACGTGCCAACATTTTCGCCTAGTCTTGAGAAGGCGCTGCATCAGGCACTGACCTACGCGAACGAGCGGCATCACGAGTATGCCACGCTGGAACATCTGCTTTTGGCGCTGGTAGACGACGCCGATGCCGCAGCTGTCATGGGCGCGTGCAATGTTGATCTCGACGCGCTCCGTAAGACTTTGACTGAATACGTCGATAATGAACTCTCCAACCTGGTCACGGGCTATGATGAGGACTCGAAGCCGACCTCCGGCTTCCAGCGTGTCATCCAGCGCGCCGTGATCCATGTGCAATCTTCCGGCCGCGAGGAAGTGACGGGCGCCAATGTTCTCGTCGCGATTTTCGCGGAACGGGAAAGCCATGCTGCCTTCTTCCTGCAGGAGCAGGAAATGACCCGCTACGACGCGGTCAACTATATCTCTCACGGCATCGGCAAGCGCCCGGGTTCCTCCCAGACCCGCACGCCGCGCGGCGCCGAGGAAAGCGAATCCGAAAGCAAGCCGACCTCCCGCGGCGAGCAGGAGGAGGGCAATGGCAAGAAGCAGCAGGACGCGCTGAAGGCCTATTGCGTCAACCTCAACGAGAAGGCCAAGAACGGCAAGATCGATCCGTTGATCGGCCGTAACTCCGAGGTCAACCGCACCATCCAGGTGCTGTGCCGTCGCTCGAAGAACAATCCGCTCTATGTCGGCGACCCTGGTGTGGGCAAGACGGCAATTGCCGAAGGTCTTGCCAAGCGCATCGTCGAGGGCAAGGTTCCAGAAGCGCTGGCCGATGCCACGATCTTCTCGCTCGATATGGGCACGCTGCTGGCCGGCACCCGTTATCGCGGCGATTTCGAAGAGCGACTGAAGCAGGTCGTCAAGGAGCTCGAAGAGTATCCGGGCGCCGTGCTGTTCATCGACGAGATCCACACCGTCATCGGTGCAGGCGCCACCTCTGGCGGCGCCATGGATGCATCGAACCTGCTGAAGCCCGCCCTTTCCTCAGGCGCGATCCGTTGCATCGGTTCGACTACCTATAAGGAATACCGTCAATTCTTCGAGAAGGACCGGGCACTCGTCCGTCGCTTCCAGAAGATCGATGTCAACGAGCCGAGCATCGAGGATGCCATCGAAATCATGAAGGGCCTGAAGCCCTATTTCGAAGAGTATCACCACCTGCGCTACTCGAACGACGCCATCAAGACGGCTGTCGAGCTGTCGGCTCGCTATATCTCCGACCGCAAGCTGCCGGATAAGGCGATCGACGTGATCGACGAGACGGGTGCCGCCCAGATGCTGCTGCCGCCGTCCAAGCGCCGCAAGCTTATTACCGAAAAGGAGATCGAAGCAACGATTGCGACTATGGCCCGCATTCCGCCGAAGACGGTCTCCAAGGATGACGAGATGGTTCTCGCCAATCTCGAACAGGAACTGCGTTCGGTCGTCTACGGTCAGGACACCGCGATCGAAGCATTGTCGACCTCGATCAAGCTGGCACGCGCCGGCCTGCGCGAACCGAACAAGCCAATCGGCTGCTACGTCTTCTCCGGCCCTACCGGTGTCGGCAAGACCGAAGTCGCCAAGCAGCTTGCCTCGTCGCTCGGCGTTGAACTGCTGCGCTTCGACATGTCGGAATATATGGAGCGCCACACGGTTTCCCGTCTGCTCGGCGCACCTCCCGGCTATGTCGGCTTCGATCAGGGCGGCCTCCTGACCGATGGCGTCGATCAGCATCCGCACAGTGTGGTTCTGCTCGACGAAATTGAGAAGGCGCATCCGGATATCTTCAATATCCTGTTGCAGGTCATGGACCATGGCGCATTGACCGACCACAACGGCAAGAAGATCGACTTCCGCAACGTCATCCTGATCATGACGACCAACGCGGGCGCCTCGGAAATGGCCAAGGCCGCGATCGGCTTCGGCTCGTCCAAGCGTACGGGCGAGGATGAAGAGGCGCTCAACCGCCTGTTCACCCCGGAGTTCCGCAACCGTCTGGATGCTGTCATTCCCTTCGCGCCGCTGCCGACGACCGTCATCCACAAGGTCGTGCAGAAGTTCATCATGCAGCTGGAAGCGCAGCTTTCCGAACGGAACGTTACCTTCGACCTGCACGAGGACGCCATCGCATGGCTGTCCGAGAAGGGCTACGACGACAAGATGGGCGCCCGTCCGCTGGCGCGCGTCATCCAGGAAAACATCAAGAAGCCGCTGGCCAACGAAATCCTCTTCGGCAAGCTGAAGAAGGGCGGCGTCGTCAACGTCACCGTCGGCAAGAAGGATGACGGCTCGACCGGCATCCTGCTCGAGGCGATCGCCGACACCGCTCCGATCCGGCCGAAGCCGGAAGCCGAAGTGGGCGATGTGCCGGCCGAAGTGGAAGAGGATGACGGCGATACCACCGTCAAGGCCAGAAGCCGCGTCGGCAAAGCTGCAACGGCAGCCGACAGCCGCCGCTCGGCCAAGGCGTCCACTTCGAGCGAAAGCGACGAGTCCGAAGGCAAGTCGCCGCGCAAGGGCGGTGGCACGGTTCCGAAGGTTCCGCGCAAGTAATCACCGATCGGTGATTTGAGAAAAATGAAACGGCTGCATTAGGGATAATGCAGCCGTTTTTATATGGTTATGAAGAAAGCCTCAGGAATGACTCGAGGAACTCAGCCCATCAGGCCAGCGCTTCGATGATCTTCCGGGCGTTTTCCGCCAGCACCGCGCCATCTTCCATCTTGCCCGAATGCGGCTTCAGCGCGACGCCCTCGATGCGCGGGATAACGTGGAAATGCAGATGGAAGACGGTTTGTCCCGCGGGGGGCTCGTTGAACTGCGCGATATAGACGCCGTCGGCATCAAAGGCTTCCCGAACGGCGACAGCGATCTTCTGCACCACAGTGATTGCCTGCTGCAATGCAGCCGGGTCGGCATCGAAAATATTGCGCGAGGGCGCCTTCGGCACGACAAGCGTATGGCCAGGCGACTGCGGCATCACGTCCATGAAGGCGACGGTGTGCTCATCCTCGTAGACGCGGTAGGAAGGGATCTCGCCTTTCAGGATCTTCGCGAAGATATTGTTGTCGTCATAGGCGGGGCTGGTCATCCAGTGTCTCCTCGTCTTGCGTTTGTGTTTATGCCGAACGGTTAGATATCCTGCCGCTCACCCTTGCGGAAGGGGCTGTGCTCGGTAAGGATTTCGCTCATCTCCTCCACCTGCTCCCGCTCATGCTTCAGGTAATCGGCAACGGCGCGCCGCAGGCCGTGATGGCCGATATAATGCGCGGAATGCGTGATGACGGGAAGATAGCCGCGCGCCAGCTTGTGCTCGCCCTGTGCTCCGGCTTCCACGCGCTTCAAGCCTTTGCTCAGCGCAAAATCGATCGCCTGATGATAGCAGACCTCGAAATGCAGGAAGGGATGATCCTCGATGCAGCCCCAATGCCGGCCGTAAAGCGTCTCGCCGCCGATGAAGTTGATCGCGCCGGCGACGTAGCGGCCTTCGCGTTTCGCCATGACAAGCAGGATGTCGTCGGGCATGCGCTCGCCGATCAGCGAATAGAATTTCCGGGTGAGATAGGGGCGGCCCCATTTGCGGCTGCCTGTATCCATGTAGAAGGCGAAGAACTGATCCCAGATGTCTTCGGTGAGATCGCTGCCGGTCAGCCAGTCGATGGTGATGCCGTGCTCGACCGCCGCGCGTCGCTCTTTCTTCAGTGCCTTGCGTTTGCGTGAGGCCAGCGTCTCCAGGAAGGCGTCATGGTCGGCATAGCCCTCGTTGATGAAGTGGAACTGCTGGTCGGTTCGATGCAGATAACCGTCGGTTTCGAAAACAGAAACCTCATCTTCAGGCAGGAAGGTGATGTGCGCCGAGGAAACGCCGAGTTGCCGGGTGACTTCCTTCAAGCTTTCGGCGAGCGCCGGCTGCAACACGCTTCGGTCCTGCCCTTCGGCAACCAATAGGCGCGGCCCAGTGGCGGGCGTGAAGGGAATAGAGCATTGCAGTTTCGGATAATAGCGGCCGCCGGCACGCTCGAAAGCATCGGCCCAGCCATGGTCGAAGACATATTCGCCCTGACTATGGCTCTTTAGGTAGCCCACGACGGCACCGAGCAATTCGCCGCTTTCGGTTTCCAGTAGCAGGTGATTGCCGAGCCAGCCGGTCTTGTCGGTGGCGGAACCGGACTCCTCAAGCGATGAGAGGAAGGCGTGCGAGACAAAGGGATTGTAGGGCAGGATTCTGCCGGTTCTGGACGCTCCGGCCAGCTTCGACCAGCTCTCCGGGGCGATATTCTTGAAGGATCGTTCGACTCGAATGGATAATTCGTCTGTCATCAAACTCTTGCGCTTGGAAGGAAAGAAGGGGCTCTCACCGCTGCGCCATCCGCCCGAAGGGCGCACTGTCGGCGCAGCGGCAATTTGGGTATGCGCAAAGCCTCTTCTTCAATCGATGCCGATTTACGAGGCCAGGCGCGGATCAAAACCTTCGAAGGTCATCTGGTCTGCATTGGCAAATGTATGTTTGCGGGCCGCTTCGTCGCGCACGGTCCAGGTGATGACCGGAATACCGCGCTGGCGTTGCGCCGTAACAAAGGGGTTCGGCAGGTGGCCGTAGAAGTACGAGATGAAGTCTAGCCCAAGATGCATGGCTTCGTCATGCTGAAAAAACGTCTTAGGCTCGTTTCCTTCAGCCGTCAGTCCCACAGGGTAGGGCGCTTCCAGCGCCTTGAGGTCCTTGAGCAGCCAGCGGTCGAAGCTCATCAGCGCCACATGCCCCTTGTAGCCTTCCAGCACTTCGAGCACGGATTCGGCGAAGCCATCGTCATCGCCTTCACGCCCTTTCAGCTCCAGCACCAGCGGCACTTTGCCGTCGCAGAGGTGCAGAAGCTGCTTCAGTGTCGGGATCTTGTCCTTGGTACCGCCGACCGACAGCAGCCCGAGCTCGGCCGAGGTGCGCTCGCGCACTTCGCCCGGCAGATTGCAGACGCGCTGGAGATCGTCGTCATGGAAGACCACGGGAACACCGTCCGAGGCGTAGTGCAGGTCGCATTCGATGGCAAAACCCGCCTCGATAGCGCGGCTGAAGGCCGAGAGTGTATTCTCCCAGACTTGCCTGTTCATGTCATGATAGCCGCGGTGAGCGACGGGACGCTCGGTCAACCAGGTAAGCTTGCTCATTATGCAATTTCCAGAATGGCGTCAATTTCAACGGCGGCATTGAGCGGCAGGGCGGCCATGCCGACGGCGGCGCGGGCGTGCTTGCCGGCTTCGCCTAATACGTTTGCCAGAAGATTGGAGGCCCCGTTGATCACAAGGTGTTGTTCGACGAAATCGGGCGTCGAGGCGACGAAGCCGTTGAGCTTGATCAGCCGCTTGATCCGGCCGAGATCGCCGCCGAGGGCAGCTTTCGCCTGGGCGAGAATGTTGATGGCGCAAAGTTCGGCCGCGCGGCTTCCCGCCGCGACGTCGACGTCCTTACCGAGATGGCCTGTCACGCCGATCTTGCCATTTTCCATCGGCAATTGGCCCGACAGATAGAGAAGATTGCCGCTGATGACATAGGGAACGTAGTTGGCGGCAGGTGCTGCAGCCTGCGGCAGAACGATGCCGAGTTCCTTTAAGCGGCTCTCGATAGCGTCGGACATTTTCATCTCCCGTTTTGTTGTAAAAACTTCAAAAATCCGGCATCAAGACTAAATTCGGTCACTTAGGATCGGCAGCCTCGTTTCAGCCGAAAGCGTTCTTATAACATCGCGTGTGAGTCCAACAGGAGATAATGAATGTTCCGCTCGAGTCTTGCTGCTACCGTTTTTTCGGGCCTGAGCATTCTGTCGCTGGCGGCTTCGGCAGCCCATGCGGCCGGTCCGAGCGGGCTGATCGCGCATCGCGCGGTCTATGATCTCGAACTGAAGGATGCCTCCGATCGCTCCGGCATTTCCGGCATGGTCGGCCGCATGGTGTATGAGTTCGAAGGCTCCGATTGCACCGGATTCACCACCAATTTCCGCTTCGTGACGAAGATCGACACCGGCGATTCCACCCGAGTCAGCGACCAGCAGACAACGACTTTCGAGGATCTCGGCAAGCGCCTGTTCCGCTTCGAGACCAAATCCTATACCGACAACCAGCTCGACAAGGATGTGCGCGGTGCGGCAAGCGACGACCAGAAGGGCATCAAGGTCGATCTCACCCAGCCGCACAACAAGCAGGTCCAGATCATCGAGAGCCGTTTCCCGACGGAGCATATGCTCGACATCATCCACAATGCGAAGCTCGGCAAGAATTTCTTCGAGGCACAGGTTTTTGATGGTTCGGATGACGGCGACAAGCCGCTGATCGCGACCACCGTCGTCGGCAAGGAGCAGACGCCGGCCACGGACGATCCCGATGCCGAAAAGGCTGGCGTCTTCTCCAAGACGCCTTTCTGGCCGGTAACCGTGGCTTATTTCAACGAAAAGTCCGCGGGCGATGCCATACCCGTCTACCGCATGTCCTTTAAACTCTACGAGAACGGCATCACGCGCGACCTCACCATGGATTATGGTGACTTCGTGCTGACCGGCAAGCTCACCAAGCTTGAAGTTCTCAGTGCGAAGGCATGTCAGTAGCCTGCTGCGGGACGGATTGAGAACGGATCGAGATAAGAATCGGCTATTTTGAGCCTCAAGCCTTGCATTCCAAGCGAATCGAATGTATGGCCACCCGCATTCCACACGTAAGGCATGGGATTGTCCGGGAGAAATCCGGATTTTTCCGCCCGGTGGCATTCTCGAAGAGGGTGCTGTTCGCCTTGCGGAGGTTCAACCGGAAAAGGATACAAAGGCATGGCATTGCCCGATTTTTCTATGCGCCAGCTTCTCGAAGCAGGTGTTCACTTCGGCCACCAGACGCATCGCTGGAACCCGAAGATGAAGCCGTACATTTTCGGCGATCGTAACAACATCCACATCATCGACCTCGCCCAGACGGTTCCGTTGCTGAGCCGCGCTCTGCAGGTTGTCAGCGACACCGTTGCCCGCGGCGGCCGCGTTCTGTTCGTCGGCACCAAGCGTCAGGCGTCCGAACTGATCGCCGACAGCGCAAAGCGCTCGGCTCAGTACTACGTCAACGCCCGCTGGCTCGGCGGCATGATGACCAACTGGAAGACGATCTCCAACTCGATCCAGCGCCTGCGCAAGCTCGACGAAATCCTCTCCGGCGAAGCCCAGGGCTTCACCAAGAAGGAGCGTCTGAACCTTGAGCGCGAGCGCGAAAAGCTCGACAAGGCCCTCGGTGGTATCAAGGACATGGGCGGCACGCCGGACCTGATGTTCATCATCGACACCAACAAGGAAAAGATCGCGATCGACGAAGCCAAGCGCCTCGGCATCCCGGTAGTCGCCATCATCGACTCGAACTGCGATCCGGACCTGATCGACTACCCGATCCCGGGCAACGACGACGCTTCGCGCGCCATCGCTCTTTACTGCGATCTGATCTCGCGCGCTGCCATCGACGGCATCGCTCGCCAGCAGAGCGCATCGGGCCGTGACCTCGGCGCTTCCGAAGAAGCTCCGGTCGAGCCGACCCTGGCGGACGGCACCGAAGCCTGATCGCGCCAAGAGGCGGACAATAAATTGTCCGCCCAAGCGCAATGACATCCGGGATAAGGCCGTTTGCGACTTCAACAAGTTCGAGCGGCCTTATTGCGTTTTTGGTAACTGCTTGCCCGCTGTATAATTCCTTAAATCCCAATCGATTTAAGGGTAAATTATGCAGCAGATTTAAAGTGCTACAGCGACCTTTACGCGTCATCTGTGACGCGCGGCGCTGTAGGCGACAGATCCAGGCATGTTCCAAACAGAATTCCACAGTATGACGCGGCTTCATAACGCTGTCATACTTACGGGTACATTTCGTCCCTCAAATCGGTGCCGCTTCGGCTTTATGCCGCTTGCCGCACCGTATGAACCGACAAGAGGAAGCTTATGACCGAGATTACGGCTGCACTGGTGAAAGAACTGCGCGAAAAGTCTGGCGCAGGCATGATGGACTGCAAGAAGGCGTTGACCGAGACTAACGGCGATATCGAAGCCGCGATCGACTGGCTGCGCGCCAAGGGCATCTCCAAGGCCGACAAGAAGTCCGGCCGCACCGCCGCTGAAGGCCTGATCGCCATTGCTGGCGCCGGTCACAAGGCCGTTGTCGTCGAGCTCAACTCCGAAACCGACTTCGTTGCCCGCAACGACGCCTTCCAGGACCTCGCCCGCGGCATCGCCGAAGTTGCGCTCTCCACCGACGGCACGGTCGAAGCCATTTCGGCTGCGACCTATCCCGCATCCGGCAAGCCGGTCGCCGACGCCATCAAGGACGCGATCGCCACCATCGGCGAGAACATGACGCTCCGTCGTGCCGCCAAGCTGGAAGTCGAGCACGGCGTCGTGGCGACCTACATCCATAACGCTGCCGGCGACGGTATCGGCAAGCTCGGCGTTCTGGTCGCCCTGAAGTCGGTCGGCGACAAGGCCGTTCTGACGTCGATCGGCCGCCAGATTGCCATGCACATTGCTGCTACCAACCCGCTGGCCATCCGCGCCGAAGAAGTCGACGCCGCCGTCGCCGAGCGCGAACGCAACGTCTTCATCGAACAGTCCCGCGAATCCGGCAAGCCGGAAGCCATCATCGAAAAGATGGTCGAAGGCCGCATGCGTAAGTTCTTCGAGGAAGTCGCTCTTCTCTCGCAGGCTTTCGTCATCAATCCGGACCTGACGGTCGGTGCTACCCTCAAGGAAGCTGAAAAGACCGCCGGCGCCCCGATCGAAATCACCGGTATGGCCCGGCTGCTGCTCGGCGAAGGCGTCGAGAAGGAAGAAAGCGACTTCGCTGCAGAAGTTGCAGCTGTCGCCAAGGGTTGATCTGAGCATTTCCAGGAAAAGTGCGTAGCGGTTTTCCGTTCGGAATGCGTAAGGAAACAAAACGATAGGGCTTTTCCGCAATTTGAAGAGGTGCGGAAAAGCACGATCGAAAAGAGACATATCTCGGTTTGGTGAAACCATATCAGGGAAAACGTATGGGCATCGCGTGACAACGCGGTGCCCTTCGTGTATCCGGCTTTCACAATCATTCCCCCGGTGATCACTTCAAGGAGCTACGATGTCCCAGCCGATCTACAAGCGCGTGTTGCTCAAGGCCTCTGGTGAAGCTCTGATGGGCAGCCAGGGTTTTGGTATCGATGTCACCGTCGCCGACCGGATTGCCGGTGATATCGCACAGGCGCGCGCTATGGGTGTCGAAGTCGGCGTCGTGGTCGGCGGCGGCAATATCTTCCGCGGGGTAGCCGTGGCCTCCAAGGGCGGCGACCGCGTGACCGGCGACCACATGGGTATGCTCGGCACGGTCATCAATGCGCTGGCGCTGGCGACCTCGCTGCGCAAGCTCAATATCGATACCGTCGTGCTCTCGGCCATCTCCATGCCGGAAATCTGCGAAAGCTTCTCGCAGCGCGCCACGCTCTACCACCTCTCGCTCGGCCGCGTGGTCATCTTCGCCGGTGGCACCGGCAATCCCTTCTTCACGACCGATTCTGCAGCTGCGCTGCGTGCCGCCGAAATGGGCGCTGAAGCGATCTTCAAGGGAACTCAGGTCGATGGCATCTATTCCGCCGATCCGAAGAAGTTTCCCGATGCCGAGCGCTTCGATCATTTGACCCATAGTCAGGTGCTCGAAAAGGGGCTGGCCGTCATGGATGTCGCCGCCGTGGCGCTTGCACGCGAAAATTCCATTCCGATCGTCGTCTTCTCCATTCACGAGAAGGGCGGCTTCGCGGAAATCTTGACCGGCGGCGGCCGCAAGACCATCGTATCAGACAACTGACATTCCTGTGACGCCGGGTCAGCCCCGGTGTCGCCTCATTACAGGGGAGCATAGACATGAGCGAAGCCAGTGATCTCAAGGAACTGAAGCGCCGTATGGATGGCGCTATTGCTGCATTCAAGAGCGACATCGCCTCACTGCGCACCGGGCGCGCATCCGCCAACATCCTCGATCCTGTGACGATCGAAGCCTATGGCTCGCGCATGCCGCTGAACCAGGTGGCCAATATCACCGTGCCGGAGCCGCGGATGCTGACTGTGTCGGTGTGGGACAAATCGATGGTCAGCGCCGTCGAGCGCGCCATCCGCGAATCCAATCTCGGCCTCAATCCGATCGTCGATGGCCAGAACCTGCGCATCCCGCTACCGGAACTTAACGAAGAGCGTCGCCGTTCGCTGGTGAAGGTCGCGCATGAATATGCCGAAAAGGCGAAGGTGGCGATTCGCCACGTGCGCCGCGATGGCATGGATGGCCTCAAAAAGGCCGAAAAGGATGGCGTAATCGGTCAGGACGAGAGCCGCTCTCTCTCTGAACGTGTGCAGAAGATGACGGATGAGACGATTTCGGAAATCGACCGCTTGCTAGCCGACAAAGAAAAGGAAATCATGCACGTCTGATCGCATGCTGGGGAGTGTCGCGCTTTCGATTTTCGCAACATTGAAAGCGGCGGCTGCGCCCTAGATTATGAGGCCAGAGCATCTTTCCGCCGAACGAAACCGGACCCATATGTCAGCTCCTACGTTCTCTGTCGTACCCGAACACGTTGCCATCATCATGGATGGCAACGGACGCTGGGCCAATGCGCGCGGTCTGCCGCGCACCATGGGCCACCGCAAGGGCGTGGAGGCGGTTCGGGAGACGGTGCGGGCGGCAGGCGACATCGGCATAAAATATCTGACGCTGTTCGCCTTCTCCTCGGAGAACTGGCGCCGGCCCGAGGCGGAGGTGAGCGATCTCCTCGGCCTCCTCAAGGCCTTCATCCGGAGGGACCTTGCCGAGCTTCATCGCCAGAATGTGCGCATCCGCGTCATCGGCGATCGCACCGGCCTGCGCGGTGATATCCTGCCCTTGCTGATCGAGGCGGAGGAAACCACCAGGAACAATACCGCCTTGACGCTGGTCATCGCCTTCAATTACGGCTCGCGCGACGAAATCACGCGTGCGTTTGCCAGCCTTGCAAAGGATGTCGAGGCCGGGCGGCTGCGCCCGCAGGATATCACACCGGAGCTGGTCGATGCCCGTCTGGACACCGCCGGTATTCCTGATCCCGATCTCATCATCCGCACGAGCGGCGAGGAGCGGCTTTCGAATTTCCTGCTCTGGCAAGCCGCTTATTCGGAATTCATGTTCGTGCCGGACTATTGGCCCGATTTCAGCCGCGAGCTCTTCTTCTCAGCGTTGGAGAAATATGCTGCGCGCGACCGGCGTTTCGGCGGCCTTTCCGCCAAGCAGGCGGCGGCCGTGGGGTCGTGATGAGCCGCGAACTCAGGCTGCGCATCATCTCCGGCATCATTCTCGCCGTCATCGTTCTTGCTGCCACCTGGTATGGCGGCTCAGGCTTTCGTCTGCTCGCCGCCGTGATCGGTCTGCTCGTCTATTATGAGTGGTCGACGATATCGGATCTGCATGGCCGCGATCCTCAGGGAAACGCGCTTGGCTGGCTTGGGCTCGTATTGATAGCCGGTGCGACGGCATTGAGTGAATCCGTCTATTCCATCGAGGTTTTGGCCGCCTTCGTTGCCGTTACCGCGATCATGGTCGCCATACGTGGAAAGAGCTGGTGGCTGCCGGGCGGCATATTCTATTCCGGATTGACGGCCATTGCCCTTGCCGAGATCCGCGATGACGATTTTCGCGGCTTCGTGCTGATGCTATTCGTCTTTGCCACGGTATGGGCGACGGATATCTTTGCCTATTTCGTCGGCCGCGCTATCGGGGGGCCGAAGCTGGCGCCAAGCATATCGCCGGGCAAGACCTGGTCGGGCGCCATCGGCGGTGCTATCGCGGCCGTCATCGCGGGAACGGCGGTCGTCTGGAGCTTCTTTTCAGCCGAAGACCTGTGGATTCCTCTCCTTGCCCTGGTGCTTTCCGTCTGCAGTCAGATCGGCGACCTGTTCGAATCGTTCGTCAAGCGCAAGTTTGGCGTGAAAGACTCCAGCCATCTGATTCCCGGACATGGCGGCGTGATGGATCGGGTCGATGGACTAATTTTTGCTTGTTTTGCAGCGTTTTTGTTGGCTATCGTAATAACGCTGACAATGAGCGGCGAGACCTTTTCATTGGGCGGCGTTCTGCTCGGGGTCTGATACTGGAGCAATTCTAGGAAAACTGCGCAGCGGTTTTCCGTCTGGAATTGCGAGAAAACAGAAAGATGGAACGGTTCGGAGCTTCCGTGAAGCCGAACTGCTCTAATACGAACAGGATCGTTGCATGGGTAGCGCGGCTGGCTTCATCGGTTTCTTGACGAACAACGTCATCACATTTGTCTTTGTGCTGTCGTTGCTCGTTTTTGTGCACGAGATGGGCCATTATTTGGTCGGTCGTTGGTCCGGCATCCGCATTATGGCTTTTTCGATCGGCTTCGGGCCGGAGATTGCCGGATTTACCGACAGACACGGCACGCGCTGGAAGCTTTCCCTCATTCCGCTCGGCGGTTACGTGCGATTCTTTGGTGACGAGGACGCGTCCAGCAAGACCGATGTGGATCAGCTCTCGGCAATGACGGAGGAGGAGCGCGCCCAGTCCTTCGCTGGAGCCAGGCTCTGGAAACGGGCTGCAACCGTTGCGGCCGGACCGATCGCCAATTTCCTGCTCGCCATTGTGATCTTCGCAGTCCTTTTCAGCGTTTACGGCCGCACGGTTGCCGATCCGGTCGTGGCCATGGTGACACGCGACGGTGCTGCCGCGGAGGCTGGCATTGAGCCAGGCGACCGCCTGATTGCCGTCGATGGCAACAAGGTGACGACTTTTGATGAAGTGCAGCGCTATGTCGGTCTGCGCCCGGGCCGCACGATCGTACTGAGCGTCGACCGCGACGGCCAGAATCGCGATTTCCGGATCGTTCCGAAACTGGTCGAGGACACCGATCAGTTCGGTAACAAGATGGAAATGGGCCGTATCGGTATCGCGCTCGTCGATCCGGTGGTGACGGCGGTGGAGCCGGCCGGACCGGCGGCAAAGGCCGGTGTGCAAGCGGGAGACCGCCTGATTGCAGTCGATGGCAATAATGCCGCGACTTATTACGATATCGGCCGTTATATCGCCGAGCGCCCCGGCAAGAGCATCGTGCTGACCATCCAGCACGATGGCGTGATCCGCGATTTGCCGATCGTGACCACGACATTGACGGATACGGACGCATCCGGAAACAAGAAGGATGTCGGCAGCATCGGCATCGCGCCGATTGATCCGTTGATCGCGTCGATCGGGGCCGACAGTCCGGCCCAGACGGCGGGCTTGGAGCTCGGTGACCGCATTCTTTCTGTGGATGGACGAGAGATCGGCTCCATCGGCGAAGTGCAGCGTTATGCGGCTGCTCATGCCGACAAGCCCATGGCGCTGTCGATCGAGCGCAATGGCCAGACCCGCGACGTAACGGTGACGCCGAGAAAGTCGGAGGAGACCGATGTCTTCGGCGCACGGACGGAGATTGCCACGATCGGCATCAGCGATGGTCAGAAGCCGATCAGGCTGCGTTACGAGGCTTACGGGCCGCTGCAGGCTCTTACCGAAGGTGTGAAACAGACCGGCAGCATCGTTTCCGGCACCTTCGAATATATCGGCAACGTCATTGGCGGTTACATGAAGGCCGATCAGCTTGGCGGGCCGATTCGGGTTGCACAACTCTCGGGGCAGATGGCAACCCTGGGTTTTGCAGCAGTGCTCCAATTCGCCGCCATACTTTCTGTTTCAATAGGGTTATTAAATTTGATGCCGGTCCCGGTACTTGATGGCGGGCATCTGATGTTCTATGCGATTGAAGCCGTAAGGGGAAAACCTTTGGGTGCACGGGCGCAGGATATCGCTTTCCGGATTGGATTTGCGATGGTGCTCTCGCTCATGGTGTTTGCGACCTGGAACGATATTAGTTCCAGAATAGGCTAGTGGGGCGACGAGAGGAAAATTACGATTTATTTACGATGTTTCAAAGCTGTAGTGGCGAATGGGCCACGCTTTGAAATGAAGTAAACAGAAATTAACGTGCTCCCTTGCTTGTATGTCAAAAGCGGGTAAAACGACACACGTGGCCGGAATCGGGTTCGCTCGGGGCTGGGGACGATTGAAAAAAGGTAAGAAGTGAAATGAAGGCTGGTTCAAAATTTTTGAACGCAGTGTCGGCGGTAGCGCTGTCTGCAGGTGTTGTTGCGTCGGGCGCTGGTGTGATCACCCTTGCCTCTGCTTCTGTCGCTGAAGCAGCTGTTATTCAGCGGGTTGACGTTCGCGGTGCTGGACGCGTCGGCGAGACAGCCGTTCGGGACAATATCACGATCAAGCCCGGCAAGAGCTTCTCCGCCAGTGACATTGATGCTTCGGTGAAGCAGCTATATGCCACCGGATATTTCTCCGATGTCCACATTACCGTTTCGGGTAGCACGCTGGTTGTATCGGTCAGCGAAAACAAGCTCATCAATGCCGTGGTCTTCAACGGCAACCGCAAGATCAAGGACGACAAGCTTCAGGGCATCGTCCAGACGCACGCTGCCGGCCCGTATAACGAGGCGACCGTTCAGGCTGACGTCAAGACCATCAAGGATGCCTATGCATCCATCGGTCGTAACGATGTGCAGGTGACGACGCAGACCGCCGAGGTCGCGCCGGGCCGTCTGAACGTGGCTTTCGTCATCAACGAAGGCGAGCGTACCAAGATCGATAAGATCAATTTCTCGGGCAACCAGGCCTATGGCAGCGGTCGCCTTGCTTCGGTCATCGGCACGAAGAAGAGCAACTTCCTGTCGTTCCTGACGCGCAAGGACGTCTACAGCCCCGAGCGTCTGCAGGCCGACCAGGATCAGCTGCGTCAGTTCTACTACAATCACGGTTATGCCGACTTCCGCGTTGTCAGTGCCGATGCGACGCTGAACGAGCAAAGCAACGAGTACACGCTGAATTTCAACGTCGATGAAGGTCCGCGTTATACCTACGGCGATATCAACGTCATCTCGACCGTCGAAGGTATCAATGCCGACGAGCTGAAAGGTCTTGTCATCACTCACAAGGGCGATGTCTACAGCGCCAAGGATATCCAGACTTCGATCGAGAACATTTCCAAGCGCGTCGCGGCTGCCGGCTATCCGTTCGCCCGCATCACGCCGCGCGGCAACCGCGATCTGTCCGGCCACACCATCGGCATCGAATATCTGGTCGACCAGGGTGAGCGCGCCTATGTCGAGCGTATCGAAATCCGTGGCAACACCCGCACGCGCGACTACGTCATCCGCCGCGAGTTCGACCTGAACGAGGGCGATGCCTTCAACCAGGAAATGATCACGCGCGCGAAGCGCCGCCTCGACGCGCTCGGCTATTTCACCAAGGTCGATATCTCGACGGCTCAGGGCAGTGCTCCGGACCGCGTCATCGTCATCGTCAACGTCGAAGACCAGCCGACGGGCTCCTTCGGTATCGGTGCCGGTTACGCCGTCGGCAACAATGGCGGCCTGCTTCTGGAAGCTTCGGTTGAAGAAAAGAACTTCCTCGGTCGCGGTCAGTACATCCGTCTCGCCGCAGGTGCCGGTACGGAAGGCAATCGTACCTACAACATCTCGTTCACCGAGCCTTATTTCCTCGGTTATCGTCTGGCTGCCGGTTTCGATATCTTCAAGAACCAGACGTCGAGCGACGATTACTACGATTATTCGGAAGAAGGCTTCTCGCTGCGCGTCACCGCGCCGATCACCGAGAACCTGGCAACGACCCTGCGCTACAACTACAAGCGCCTGACTTATGACGGCACGAACGATTGGCAGAACAATCTTTCGGCTCCGTATCTCAACCTCGTTGAGAATGGCCCGTGGGTGCAGTCGACGGTTTCGCAGACCTTCACCTATAACACGCTGGACGATCAGAACCTTCCGCGTGAAGGCATCATCGCCAAGTTCACGCATGAGTTTGCGGGTCTCGGCGGCGACTCCGACTTCTACAAGTTGAGCGGTAAGGCTCGTTACTACCAGATGATCAGCGACGAAGCAGATATCATCGGCTCGCTGACGGTGGGTGCCGGCTACGTGATGCCGACGAATGGCAAGCTGAACGTCTTCGATCAGTTCACGCTCGGCGGCCGTGAAATCCGCGGTTTCGAGAATGCTGGTATCGGTCCGCGTTCGTCTCATGGCGATCCGCTCGGTGGTACGACCTATTTCACCGCTTCGGCTGAAGCGAGCATGCCGATGCCGGGCGTTCCCCAGGATATCGGTCTGCGTATCGCAGCTTTCGCCGACGCAGGCACGCTCTATGGCAACAAGGCGAATCTCTTCGGCGATACGCTTCACAATGACAGTTCGATCCGCGCATCGCTCGGTGCCGGTCTGATCTGGTCGTCGCCGTTCGGTGTCATCCGCGTTGACTACGCCGTGCCGGTCTTGAAGGAAGATTACGACAAGACTGAGAATTTCCGGTTTGGCATCGCCAACCAGTTCTGATATCGGCAGTCCAGAACTGCGGGCTTGAACACCGTTCTGGAGCTGGTGCTTATGGAACATACTGGTTTTTTCCCGCCCCATGGTGGCGTCAGCTTGAAACAACTGGCTGAGCATCTTGGGGCGGAACTGGCTGATGCGGCCTCTTCGGAGGTCGTCATCAGATCTATCGCTCCCGTCTATCGGGCAGGCGAAGGCGACATTTGTTATATCCTTTCCCGGAAGAATCGCGCTGAGCTGGAGACCTGCAAGGCTTCGGCTATCATTTGTCTTCCGGCGCTGAAATCCTTCGTTCCCGATCATATTCCGGTCCTTCTGTCGAAGAAGCCGCATACGGATTTCGCGATAGCTGGTGCATTGCTGCATCCTCAAGCCATGCGGCCGGTTACGTTCACCGCGAATCCGGCGACGATTTCACCCGCTGCGACCATCGATGCGACCGCTAAGCTGGAGGCCAATATCGGCATCGAGCCCGGTGCGATCATCGGCCCTGGTGCGGAGATCGGCGAGGGGACCTATATCGGTCCTAACGCCCTCATCGGGCCGGGTGTCAAGATCGGGCGCAATTGCAGCATCGGCGGCGGTGCGAGCGTGCTCTGCGCCTATATCGGCAATGGCGTCATCATCCACAATGGCACGCGCATCGGCCAGGACGGTTTTGGTTATGCGCCCGGACCGCGCGGCATGGTCAAGATCGTGCAGATCGGCCGCGTCATCATCCAGGACAATGTAGAGATTGGCGCCAATACGACGATCGATCGCGGCACGATGGATGATACCGTGATCGGCGAAGGCACGAAGATCGACAATCAGGTCCAGATCGGACATAACGTCCGCATCGGTCGTCACTGTGCTATCGTCAGCCAGGTCGGCATTGCTGGCAGCACGGTGATCGGCGATGGCGTGCAGATTGGCGGGCAGGCGGGCCTCAACGGGCATATCCACATCGGCGACGGCGTGCAGATCGGTGCCAAGAGCGGCGTGATGAACAGCATCCCGGCGGGCGAGCGCTATGCGGGTCTCCCTGCGCGGCCGCTATGGGATTTTCTAAGGGAATCGGCGGAGATCGCGAAGCGGTCAGGAGCCAGAGACAAGAAAGACGGGAGTGCGGAGCATGACTGAGGAAGCCAAGACGTCGCTGTCGTCGGCTGACATCATTGAAATTATGAAGCTTTTGCCGCATCGCTATCCCTTCTTGATGGTGGACAAGATCATCGAGATCGATAGCGATAATTCCGCGATCGGCATCAAGAACGTAACGGCGAACGAGCCGCAATTTACCGGACATTTCCCGGAGTCGCCGATCATGCCGGGCGTGTTGCTCATTGAGGGAATGGCGCAAACGGCCGGTGCGATCTGCGCCCGCAAGGACGGCATCGGCGGTAACCTTGTTTACTTCATGACGATCGACAACGCCCGCTTCCGCAGGCCGGTCGTCCCGGGCGACCGTGTCGAATTCCACGTCGTCAAGCAGAAGCAGCGTGGGACCATCTGGAAGTTCCATTGCGATGCCAAGGTCGACGGTTCGCTGGTCGCGGAGGCCGACATCGGTGCGATGATCGTACGGAAGGATCAGGAACAGGCATGAGCAGCATCGCAAAGAGCGCCCGCATCCATAAGCTGGCGGTTGTCGAAGACGGCGCGGTCATCGGCGAGAATGTTGTTGTCGGCCCGTTCTGCTATGTCGGCCCCAAGGTTGTGCTGCATGACGATATTCAGTTGCTCAACAATGCCGTCGTGACCGGTCGTACGACAATTGGCAAGGGAACGAAAATTTTTCCGATGGCTGTTGTCGGTGGTGATCCGCAGAGCGTTCATCATCATGGCGAGGAAACGACGCTTGATGTCGGCGAGAACTGCACGATCCGCGAAGGCGTGACGATCAATACCGGTACGGCCGATTACGGCGGCAGGACGATCGTCGGCAACAACAACCTTTTCCTTGCCAACTCGCATGTCGCTCACGACTGCCGCGTCGGCAACAATGTCATCATGTCGAATAACGTCATGCTGGCCGGACATGTCACCATCGAGGATCGCGCCATTCTTGGCGGCGGCTGCGCGGTGCACCAGTTCACCCGTATCGGCCGCCAGGCCTTCATTGGTGGTCTTACGGCTGCGAGCTACGATGTCATTCCCTATGGCATGCTGAACGGAAATCCGGGCGTGCTATCCGGGCTGAATGTCGTCGGCATGACGCGCGCGGGTATAGATCGCGCTGTCATTCATCGGGTTCGACGCGCTTACAAGAGCATCTTCGAGGCCGAAGGTTCGGTTCGCGATAATGCAGCCTCCATCCGTGATGAATATGCGGACTGCAAGGAAGCGATGGAAATTCTCGATTTCATCGCTGCCGATAGCGATCGCGCACTGTCGTCGCCCAATCGCGGCAAGGCCTGAGGTGGTTTCAACCGGCCAAAACGAAAAGGGCAGGCTGGCGATCATCGCGGGTAGCGGCCTTTTGCCGGTGTATGTTGCTGATGCCGCTCGGCAGGCCGGTGAAAACCCCGTCATCATCGCTTTAACTGACGAGGCGGACCGCGATTGGTCCGCCTTCGATCACGCCAATCTCGGTGTCGGCAATTTTGCCGGTCTCGAATCAATGTTCCGCAGACATGGCGTCGATCGCGTCGTCATGTCGGGCGGTGTTGCGCGACGCCCCTCATGGCGGCAGGTGCATCCGACCTGGCGTGTCATCAAGGAACTACCCTCCACCATCCGCACGCTTCTTTCGGGCGGCGATAATGCCGTCCTGCAGATGGTCATTCGCCTGATCGAAGCCGGCGGTGTTCGCGTCGTTGGCGCGCATGAAATCGCGCCCGACCTTTTGGCGACGACCGGGCCGCTTGGAAAATTCTCGCCAGCGGAAGAGGATCTGCGCGATATTGCACAGGGTGCGAAGGCGGCCCATGCGCTGGGATTTCTGGATGTGGGGCAGGGTGCGGTCAGCGTCGGCGGCCGTGTCGTTGCGCTTGAAGGCGCTGAAGGCACGGACAAGATGATCGAGCGGGTTGCCGAACTGCGCGCGGCTGGGCGCATTTCCACCCGTCGGCGCGGTGTGCTGGTCAAGCTGTGCAAGCCGCAGCAGGATATACGCGCAGATCTACCATCGATCGGCGTGTCTACGGTGTCAAACGCCAAGAAGGCGGGGCTGGCTGGTGTCGCCGTCGAAGCTGGCAGGGCTTTGATCCTCGACCGTCAGGCTGTTATTGCTGCTGCCGACGAGGCCGGCATTTTTGTCTGCGGCATTGATCGTGGCCTCAGCGCGGAGGGCTTCATGTGAGCAGCGCGCCTTTGAAGCTTGCCGTCGTTGCCGGAGAAGTCTCCGGCGATCTGCTGGGTGGCGATCTGGTCGCAGCCTTGAAGCGCCATAATGGTCCGGTCGAGCTGATAGGTGTCGGCGGCGAGGCGTTGGAGGCACAAGGTCTGCGCTCGCTCTTCGATTACTCCGAGCTCTCGATCATGGGCTTCATTCAGGTCATCAAGCGCCTGCCAAAGCTACTGGCCCGCATCCGGCAGACGGCAGATGCGATCATTGCTGCAAAGCCGGATGTGCTTGTGATCATCGATAGCCCCGATTTTACGCATCGCGTTGCCAAGCGGGTACGCAAGGTGCTGCCGGATCTGCCAATCATTGATTACGTCTCCCCCAGTGTCTGGGCATGGAAGGAATATCGCGCGCAGAAGATGCTCGCCTATGTCGACCATGTGTTGGCCGTATTGCCCTTCGAGCCTGCTGCTATGGAGCGCCTGGGCGGCCCCGCAACCACCTATGTCGGCCACCGCCTGACGGTCGATGCTAATCTGCTGGAAACTCGCCGTCAGCGCGCCTTGCGCGGTTTGGCAGTCCCCGATGCGCAAAAGAGGATCTTGCTTCTGCCCGGATCTCGTGCATCGGAGATTCGGCAGCTGCTCCCGGTTTTTGAGCAGGCTATCGAAGAACTTAGCCGGAGAAATAGTAATCTTCGTTTTCTACTGCCGACAGTGCCGAAACAGGAGGCGCTGGTTCGCTCGCTGACGGAAAAATGGCAGGTCAAGCCGGATATATTTGTCGGGCAGGGTGCCAAGTGGAGCGCCTTTGCCGAGGCCGATGCTGCCATGGCAGCCTCCGGAACCGTGATCCTGGAATTGGGCCTAGCCGGGGTTCCGGTGGTTTCGACCTATAAGACCGAGTGGCTGGCGAAATTCGTGCTGTCGCGGATCAAGATCTGGACGGCCGCCTTGCCGAACCTCATCGCCGACTATGCTGTACTGCCGGAGCTCATCAATGATGTTCTGCGGCCGGGAATGTTGGCCCGCTATATGGAGCGGCTGGCGAGCGAGACGCCGGAGCGTGCGGCGATGTTGGCGGGTTACGATCTGGTCTGGGAGCGAATGCAGACCAAGGAGCCGCCCGGTGATAAGGCGGCGCAGATTGTTCTGGACGTTCTAGCCCATAAAAAAACCGGTCATCTCTGACCGGTTTTTTTGTTTCAATACCGAAGCTTAGCGCTTGGAAACAGGCACATATTCGCGCAGCGGAGCGCCGGTGTAGAGCTGACGCGGACGGCCGATGCGCTGATGCGGATCCTCGATCATTTCGTTCCACTGAGCGATCCAGCCGACGGTGCGGGCAAGAGCGAAGAGAACCGTAAACATGGTCGTGGGGAAGCCGAGAGCCTTCAGCGTGATGCCGGAATAGAAATCGACGTTCGGATACAGCTTCTTTTCGATGAAGTATTCATCGGTCAGAGCGATGCGCTCCAGTTCGATCGCGATGTCGAGCAGCGGATCGTCCTTGATGCCGAGTTCGCCGAGAACCTCGTGCGCCGTCTTCTGCATGATCTTGGCGCGCGGGTCATAGTTCTTGTAGACGCGGTGGCCGAAGCCCATCAGGCGGAACGGATCGTTCTTGTCCTTGGCGCGGGCGATGAATTCCGGAATGCGGTCAACCGTGCCGATTTCGTTCAGCATGTTCAGCGCCGCTTCGTTGGCGCCACCGTGAGCCGGTCCCCAGAGGCAGGCAATGCCTGCAGCGATACAGGCAAACGGATTGGCACCGGAGGAGCCTGCCAGGCGAACCGTCGAGGTCGAAGCATTCTGCTCGTGATCGGCATGCAGGATGAAGATGCGGTCCATGGCGCGGGCAAGCACCGGATTGACCACATATTCTTCGCAAGGAACGGCAAAGCACATGCGCAGGAAATTCGACGCGTAGTCGAGGTCGTTCTTCGGGTAAACGAAGGGCTGGCCGATATGGTACTTGTAGGCCATGGCGGCAAGCGTCGGCATCTTCGCAATCATGCGCAGGCTTGCGACCATGCGCTGGTGCGGATCGGTGATGTCGGTCGAGTCGTGATAGAAGGCGGAGAGCGCGCCGACACAGCCGCACATGACGGCCATCGGATGGGCGTCGCGGCGGAAGCCGGTGAAGAAGCGCGACATCTGCTCGTGCACCATCGTATGGTGGGTCACACGATAGTCGAAGTCCTTCTTCTGCGCTGCCGTCGGCAGTTCGCCGTAAAGAAGGAGGTAGCAGACTTCGAGGAAATCGCCGTGTTCGGCCAGCTGATCGATCGGATAGCCGCGGTGCAGCAGAACGCCTTCGTCGCCGTCGATATAGGTAATGCTCGACTCGCACGACGCGGTGGAGGTGAAACCAGGATCGTAAGTGAAAGTGGAGGTGTTCTTATAAAGGGCACCAATATCAATAACACTCGGGCCGATGGTTCCGGTCTTGACCGGCAGGTCCACCGTCTTTTCACCCCAAGTTAGTTTCGCGCTTTGTTCCGTCATGCTGATCCTCCAAGATTTGGCGGGATTGACGCCATAAAAAGCGCCAAAAGGTTAAGCGACTACCGACTAGCTATATGATCCAGAGCCTAATGCCAAGTTATCCTAACGCTGAATTGTGCAATGCAGTATCAACTTTTGGGCACTGCAGAAGCGTCCTTTCCTATGCTAGGCCGGGAAACCGGCCCAATTGAGCTTTGTTCCGCCGATTTCAGTTGAATTCACTGTGTGGTGACGGCACAAATCGCGCAGAAGCTGTAGTTTGGCGCGGGGACAGTCAACGAGTGCCTAATTTGGAGGCATCCGACCAGCAGGAAGAAAGCAGGGACGTTATCGCGTCCCCGCAAGGTCGCGCCTTTTCCACCACGATTACCCCTAGCGCCAAAGCGCGACAATGGGAACGAACACAGGATCAGGCGCCGCTGACGGCGCGTTTCCTGCGTGTTGCGAAGCATCTTGGCACCGCTGTCCTCGGCTTGATTGCGGAGGAGGCGGCTCATGGCCGCGCTGTTCTTTTCGCACCCATCTACATGGGGTTGGGTGCGATTACCTGGTTCGAGGCGCAATCCGATCCGCCCCCGCAGGCGGTTTTCGCAGGTCTCGTTCTGTTCGCCTTGGGCTTTTTTCTAAAGCGCGATGCGGGCAAGCTGCTTCACCATACTCTTTTCGCCAGTATGCTCATCTGCCTGGGCATGGCGCTGGCGCAATGGGAAAGCTGGCGGGTTTCCACCGTGATGCTCGACTCGGCCGTGACGACGACCGTGACTGGGCAGATCGAACGGCGGGAATCCTACGACAACGGACGCTGGCGCTATGTCGTCCGCGTCGAGGCAACGGAAAAGCCTTCTATTCGCCGCGTGCCGCAACGGGCTACGATTTTCGTGCGCAAGCAGGCGGAGCCGTTCGATTTGGGTGATCGGATCCAGGGCAGGGCGCGCCTGACGCCTCCGGCGGGACCGGCATTGACCGGCCTTAACGATTTTGCCTTCAGCTCATATTTCAACGGCATCGGCGCGAACGGCTTTGCCTACGGAACGCCGGAATTATTATCTCCATCCAGTGATAATTCTGCTGGCTCGTTATTGGACGCCGCTGATATCTGGCTCGCGGGCCTGCGCAACAGCATAGGTGACAGGATCAGGCAAACTCTGCCTGGAGATAGCGGCGCCTTTGCAGCAGCACTTGTCACCGATGAGAGACGTGCGATCTCGAAGGATACGACCGAGGCCCTAAGAATTGCTGGCCTGACCCACATCATTGCAATTTCCGGCCTGAACATGGCGTTGTCGGCCGGCATTTTCTACATCGGCCTACGCTACTTGTTCAGCCTGTTTCCCGGTGTCGCGCAGGCTTGGCCGACCAAGAAGTTCGCAGCTCTCGGCGCGCTTCTCACTGTAACGGCCTATTATCTCATCTCCGGCTTCGGCGTATCCGCCGAGCGTGCCTTCATCATGATGGCGATCATGCTCGTGGCCGTGCTTTTCGATCGGCCATCGATCAGCCTGCGCAACGTCGCACTTTCGGCCATTATCATTCTTGTACTGTCGCCGTCGCAAGTGCTCGGCCCGAGTTTCCAGATGTCCTATGCGGCGACGCTGGCGCTGGTGTCGGGATATTCGCTGTGGAAGCGGCGGCGGCATCGCGAAAACATTTTGCCGCGCGTCCGTCTATTAAGTCCGCTATTGTTCGTCATGCGCTTCTTCGCAGGCGTGACGTCGACCTCGTTCATCGGCGGCGCGTCGACAGCCATCTTCTCGATCGAGCATTTTCACCGGTTGGCGACATACGGACTCGCCGCCAATCTCGCGGCTATGCCCATCGTCTCCTTTGTCGTCATGCCATTCGGCATGGCGGCGATGCTGCTCATGCCGCTCGGTCTCGACGGACCTTTCTGGAAAGTCACCGGAGAGGGACTGGAGCTCGTCATCGTGATCGCGAGAACCGTAGCTGGTTGGGGAGGCGACATTACCTTCGGCCGCCAGCCGGCCTGGCTGATGCCGACATTCATTATCGGCTTCCTGATCATGAGCATATTGCGGACCCGGCTTCGCCATCTGGGCCTGCTATTATCACTCTTGTCCATAGGCTTGGCGGCATTCGGATCCGGCATACCGAAACCCGACCTGATGATCTCCGAAGATGGCGTCCTGGTCGCCTTGCGCCAGGACGATATACTCGCGACCAATCGCGAGAGACCGCAGGCCTTCATTTTCGAACAATGGCAAAAGGCATTGGTTGCGGCGGAACATCAGCCTCCGACCATGCTCCCTGCCGACAACCGACTTCCACAAATCGGCAAGGCAGATCGCCATAAGCGATTGAACAGTGAAGAACAGAAGGCTGTCCGCACGGCAATGGAGGAGGCCCTGGACCGCACCATGCAGGGCAGTTTCGCCTGCCAGAAAGGAGCATGGTGCGCAGCCATCCTCGAAAACGGCGCGATATTGGTCACCATCGAGAACGCAGCCTATCTACCCTCTGCCTGCGATATGGCGAATATCGTCGTAACGCCAATCCGATTGCGGTTGAACTACTGCCGTTCCGGAGCAATGCTCATAACGGGTGCGACATTGCGTAAAACCGGCTCCATCGAAATGATACTTACCGCAGACAAGCCCATTATCTCAGCCGCATTCGAGAACCCGCAACGTCCATGGACCAGGCATCGAATTTATAATTGGCGCACAGGCACATTCGACGCGCCAATTGCGCCAGCGTCACCCGTCGTCGACAATTCACCGGTCAGTGATAGCGACGAATAAGGCCCACGAGCTTGCCCTGAACTTTGACCCGGTCCGGCCCAAAGATGCGGGTTTCATAGGCCGGGTTTGCGGCTTCGAGCGCGATGGAGGCACCCTTGCGGCGGAAGCGCTTCAGTGTCGCTTCTTCATCGTCGACGAGTGCAACGACGATATCGCCGGGATTGGCCGTCGTCGAATTGCGGATAATGACCGTATCGCCGTCGAAAATTCCGGCGTCGATCATCGAATCCCCTCGAACTTCAAGCGCATAATGTTCGCCCGAGCCGAGCATGTCGGCGGGAACGGTGATGTCGTGCGTATTGTTCTGGATGGCCGAGATCGGAACGCCAGCAGCGATGCGGCCCATCACCGGCACCGACGCCGAGCTATTGTGATCGTCATTTGCCACCTTCGACGGAGCGGGCGGGGCAACGGACTGCGGCTTGCCGAGGCTGCCCTCGATGACGCTCGGTGAAAAGCCTCGGCGCTGCTGCAGGCTCGGATTATAGGCGTCGGGAAGCTTGATGACTTCGAGCGCTCTGGCCCGGTTCGGCAGCCGGCGGATGAAGCCTCGCTCCTCCAGCGCCGTGATCAGGCGATGAATACCGGATTTCGATGCCAGATCCAATGCATCCTTCATCTCGTCGAAAGATGGCGGAACACCGGATTCCTTCATGCGTTCGTGAATGAACAGAAGCAGTTCCTGCTGCTTGCGCGTCAACATCGTCTTGGAACCCCAGAATCAAGAAAAGCTGTGAAACAAATCCAGAACGGACACTATATGTTCCATATGTGTTCCGCAAGTGCTTAAATTTCGGTAAAGCCTTGTGAGGTCAGTTAAATAATTACCATTTGCGAATGGATCGGCTCGGAACATCGGGGCGCTGTATCTGCGTTAACCCACAGAAAAATAAGGGAAATGCCGCTCTACTCGCTTCCGCGACTTTGTCGTTCAGCCCGTGCGCCGAGCATTTGGACGAACGTGCCGCGCGACTGCATGAGCCGGCCATGGCAGAGAATCAGCAATCACGTTTGCGAGATTGCCTTCGATCCATGTCGTGTGCTCCGGGTGTTCCATGCTTCCATCTTGAATTGCGCGGGCGATGGGCGCAAATCTGCTTCCGCAAGCAAACAGGAGAAGCCATGATTTCGTCTCCGCATCCGCTGGATCATCTCGTGCTGCCGACCGTCAACATCGCTCTGGCACGCGAACGCCTCGGCAAGCTCGGTTTCACGGTGGCTCCGGATGCGTGCCACCCCTTTGGCACGCAGAATGCCTGCGTCTTCCTTGCCGATAAAACCTATCTCGAACCTCTGGGCGTCGCATCTCCGGAGCAATGCGAGAAGAGCATCGTGGATGGCAATGTTTTCGTCGCGCGCGACCAGGCTTATCGTTTCCGGGTGGGGGAGGATGGCTTCTCGGCCGTGGTATTCGGTACGGATGACGCGGTGGTGGATGATAAGCGTTTCAAAGCAGCTGCTATTTCGGCGGGTCGAATGCTGGATTTTTCGCGTCCGATGAAGATGCCGGATGGAACGGAAACCACGGCCGGCTTTCGTCTTGCTTTCGCCGCAGATCTGCGTGCGCCGGATTTTCTCGCTTTCTGCTGTCAGCGCGTCAATCCGCTGCCGGCTGACCGCGGCGTGCTCGAGCGTCACGAGAACGGCGTGACTGGTATCGCGCGGGTAGCGCTTTGCACGCCGAAGCCGGGGGCCTATCGCGGCTTCTTCGAGGAGCTTGTCGGTGGCCCGCGCATTATGGAGCATTCCTTTGGCCTGACGATCAAGGCCGCCAACGCCGATCTGGAGATTTTGACGCCGGAAGGAATGGAGGCATTCTATGATCTACCTGTTTGCACGAATGATCAGGGGCTCAGGGCGAGGGCAATCCTTTTCAAAACGCGCGATCTTTCCGTGACATCGTCGCATTTCACTGCTAACGGCGTCACCTATACGCGTAAGAACAATCGTCTATTGGCGAGGTTGGCACCCGGTCAGGGCGCGCTATTCGCCTTCGAGGAGATAATATGAGCACGAATTCCGAAGTCACCGTCGGCGAGGGTGCCTCCAAGGTTCTCTTTTCCAATACCGCGAAGCTGTCGCTGATCGCCGGTCCCTGCCAGATGGAAAGCCGCGATCATGCCTTCATGATTGCCGGCGTGCTCAAGGAGCTCTGCGGCAAGCTCGGCATCGGCCTTGTCTACAAATCTTCCTTCGACAAGGCGAACCGCACCTCGCTGTCCGGCAAGCGCGGCATCGGCCTGGAAAAGGCGCTGGAAGTCTTTGAAGACCTGAAGAAGGAATATGGCTTCCCGGTTCTGACCGATATCCACACTGAAGAGCAGTGTGCCATCGTTTCCAAGACGGTGGATGTCCTTCAGATCCCAGCCTTCCTGTCGCGCCAGACCGATCTTTTGGTTGCCGCTGCCAAGACTGGCCGCGTGGTCAACGTCAAGAAAGGCCAGTTCCTTGCGCCATGGGACATGAAGAACGTGCTTGCCAAGCTAAACGACAGCGGCAATCCGAACATCCTTCTTTGCGAGCGCGGCGCTTCCTTCGGCTATAACACGCTGGTCTCGGATATGCGCTCGCTGCCGATCATGGCGGCGATGGGCGCCCCCGTCATCTTCGATGCGACCCATTCCGTGCAGCAGCCCGGCGGACAGGGCGGCTCCAGTGGCGGCGATCGCCGCTTCGTCGAGACGCTGGCGCGCGCTGCCGTCGCCGTCGGCGTCGCAGGTGTTTTTGTCGAGACGCACGAGGATCCGGACAATGCACCGTCCGACGGTCCGAACATGGTCTATCTGAAAGACATGCCGCGGCTTCTCGAGAAGCTGCTGGCCTTCGACGCCATCGCCAAGGCTTGAAACGTAGCCGGCATTCAACAGGCTGACATGAATTTGCGTTACGGGCCTGCAGGAGTGCCAAATCGCGGCGCGGATCGCCATTGTAATTTCCGCGCCTTCGATTAAGACGATTTAAATCGATTTATAAACCAGCGAGCAGGAAGCTATCATGACCGCAATCACCGACATTATCGCCCGCGAGATTCTCGACAGCCGTGGCAATCCGACTGTCGAAGTCGATGTCTACCTCGAAGATGGCAGCTTGGGCCGTGCGGCGGTTCCGTCGGGCGCGTCGACCGGAGCACATGAAGCCGTCGAGCTTCGCGATGGCGGCAAGCGCTACCATGGCAAGGGTGTCGAGAAGGCCGTCGAAGCCGTCAATTCGGAAATCTTCGACGCGATCGGCGGCATGGACGCTGAAAACCAGATCCAGCTCGACAACATCATGATCGAGCTTGACGGCACGCCGAACAAGTCGCGTCTCGGTGCAAACGCCATTCTCGGTGTCTCGCTCGCCGTCGCCAAGGCTGCTGCCCAGAGCGCCAACCTGCCGCTCTACCGTTATGTCGGTGGCGCTCACGCCCGTCTGCTGCCGGTTCCGATGATGAACATCATCAACGGCGGCGCCCATGCCGACAACCCGATCGACTTCCAGGAATTCATGATCCTGCCGATCGGCGCTGACTCGATTCGCGAAGCCGTCCGCATGGGTTCGGAAGTCTTCCACGTTCTGAAGAAAGAACTGGCATCGCAGGGTCACAACACCAACGTCGGCGACGAAGGCGGTTTCGCACCGGGCCTTTCAAGCGCTCCGGCAGCCCTCGACTTCATCATGAAGTCCATCGAGAAGGCCGGCTACAAGCCGGGTGACGAAATCGCTCTCGGCCTCGATTGCGCCTCGACCGAATTCTTCAAGGACGGCAAGTACGTTCTCGAAGGCGAAGGCCGCACGCTGGAATCCGGCGCCATGGCTGAATACCTGGCAGAACTCGCAGCCAAGTATCCGATCGTTTCGATCGAAGACGGCATGGCTGAAGACGACTGGGAAGGCTGGAAGACGCTGACCGACCTCATCGGCAAGAAGACCCAGCTCGTCGGCGACGACCTGTTCGTCACCAACTCCGCCCGTCTGCGCGATGGTATCCGCATGGGCGTTGCCAACTCGATCCTCGTCAAGGTCAATCAGATCGGCTCGCTGACCGAGACCCTCGACGCCGTCGAAACCGCGCACAAGGCCAATTACACGGCCGTCATGTCGCACCGCTCCGGCGAAACGGAAGATTCCACGATCGCCGATCTCGCCGTTGCCACCAACTGCGGCCAGATCAAGACCGGCTCGCTGTCGCGTTCGGACCGTCTTGCCAAGTACAACCAGCTCATCCGTATCGAGGAAGCGCTCGGCCCGCAGGCGAAATATGCCGGCCGCTCCATTCTTCGTGGCTGATATCTGACCTGTCGGCTCCATCCGGATCCGAGGCAAATTATCGCTTGGGTCGAACCGCGCCTTCGGGCGCGGTTTTTTGTTGGCCTCGGCAGTTAGAGTCAACGGACGGTTAATCTCTGCCGGTTACCTTGGCTCCAGATATTTGATTTCATGTGATCTTGTTCGGGCCGAAAGGGCCTTGAGGAGATTGCATAAAGCCAGAGCGTGACGAGCGAGTATGTGGACAAAGTATCATAAGAAGAGAAGGTTCGGCCGTCTCATCCTTCCCGCCATCACCATCGCTTTCGTGAGCTACTTCGGTTATCATTGCATTCATGGCGATTACGGCCTGAAGGCGACCGAAGTTTTCGAGCGGCGCCGCATCGATCGCGCCAAGGAATTGGCTGAGCTTGTCGCCAAGCGGGAGCACCTTGAAAAGGAGGTCGCGCTGTTGAGTGACGGCTCTCTGGATAAGGATATGCTCGATCAGTATGCGCGTTATCAGTTGACCTATTCCAAGGCGAACGAGATCGTCATCTTCAACAAATAGCCATAATTAACTGAATTCCGGTTAATCGTGTTTTTGTAAGTTATATCAAGAACTTACGAAGAATATGAGCCATGCAATTATAGCATTGCTGTGGCGGGCAATCTTCCCTATGTTACGCCTCACCATAAAACGAGGCTACTCACATAGGGAGGGTTGAATGGCGCCGCGAAAAAACGCGACCGTTTCCAGCCGTAAGACAGCATCAAGGCCTGCCAAGGAAACCAATGGCGGCCCGATCGCAGATTTCGATCGTGATGCGGAGCTCAAGGCTTATCGTGAGATGCTCCTGATCCGCCGCTTCGAAGAGAAGGCCGGCCAGCTTTACGGCATGGGCTTCATCGGCGGCTTCTGTCACCTTTACATCGGCCAGGAAGCTGTCGTCGTCGGCATGCAGATGGCGCTGAAGGATGGCGACCAGGTCATCACCGGCTATCGCGACCACGGCCATATGCTGGCAACCGGCATGAGCGCACGTGGAGTCATGGCCGAGCTCACCGGACGCCAGGGCGGCTATTCCCGAGGGAAGGGCGGCTCCATGCACATGTTCTCCAAGGAAAAGAATTTCTACGGCGGTCACGGCATCGTCGGCGCCCAGGTTTCGCTCGGCACCGGTCTCGGCTTTGCCAACTGGTACCGCGGCAATGACAATGTCAGCGTTGCCTATTTCGGTGACGGCGCCGCCAACCAGGGCCAGGTCTACGAAAGCTTCAACATGGCGCAGCTCTGGAAGCTGCCCGTGATCTTCGTGATCGAGAACAACCGCTACGCCATGGGCACTTCGACCGCTCGCGCCACCGCGCAGGCCGATTTCTCCAAGCGCGGCGCCTCCTTCGGCATTCCCGGCATTCAGGTCGATGGCATGGACGTACGCGCCGTCAAGGCCGCGGCTGACGAAGCCGTTGCGCATTGCCGTTCCGGCAAAGGCCCGATCATTCTGGAAATGCTGACCTACCGCTACCGCGGTCACTCCATGTCCGATCCGGCCAAGTACCGCTCCAAGGACGAAGTGCAGAAGATGCGCTCGGAGCACGACCCGATCGAGCAGGTCCGTGTTCGCCTGCTCGAAAAGGGCTGGGCGACCGAGGACGATCTGAAGGATATCGACAAGGATGTCCGCGACATCGTAGCTGACAGCGCCGATTTCGCCCAGAACGATCCTGAGCCGGATGCATCCGAGCTCTACACCGACATTCTGCTCTAAATCGGGGAGGGACACTATGCCCATCGACATTCTCATGCCCGCCCTTTCTCCGACGATGGAAGAGGGTACCCTTTCGAAATGGCTCAAGAAGGAAGGCGACAAGGTCGTTTCCGGTGACGTCATTGCCGAAATCGAAACCGACAAGGCCACCATGGAAGTGGAAGCCGTCGACGAAGGCACGATCGGCAAGCTGCTGATCGACGCCGGCACCGAAGGCGTCAAGGTCAACACCAAGATCGCCATCCTCTTGCAGGACGGTGAATCGGCCGACGTCATTTCATCCGCCAAGGCTGCCCCTGCTGCCGAGCCGGCAAAGACCGAGGCGCCAGCCGCTGCTGCTTCGGCGCCGGCTGCCGCACCCGTTCCCGCTCAGCCGAAGGCTGCCGCTCCTGTCGATCCGGAAATCCCGGCTGGCACCGAAATGGTGTCGATGACGGTGCGTGAAGCGCTGCGCGACGCCATGGCCGAAGAAATGCGCGCCAACCCGGACGTCTTCGTCATGGGTGAAGAAGTGGCGGAATATCAGGGTGCCTATAAGGTGACCCAGGGCCTGCTGCAGGAATTCGGCGCACGCCGCGTGATCGACACGCCGATCACCGAGCACGGCTTTGCCGGTATCGGCGTCGGCGCTGCGATGGCCGGCCTTCGCCCAATCGTCGAGTTCATGACCTTCAACTTCGCCATGCAGGCGATCGACCAGATCATCAACTCCGCCGCTAAGACGCTCTATATGTCCGGCGGCCAGATGGGCGCTCCGATCGTCTTCCGCGGCCCGAACGGTGCTGCTGCCCGCGTCGGCGCCCAGCACAGCCAGGACTATGCGGCTTGGTACAGCCATATTCCGGGGCTCAAGGTCGTCATGCCCTACACGGCAGCCGACGCCAAGGGTCTGCTCAAGGCTGCGATCCGCGATCCGAATCCGGTCATCTTCCTTGAAAACGAAATCCTCTACGGTCAGCACTTCGATGTGCCGAAGCTCGATAATTTCGTTCTGCCGATCGGCAAGGCCCGGATCCATCGTCCAGGCAAGGACGTGACGGTCGTCTCCTTCGGCATCGGCATGACCTATGCAACGAAGGCCGTTGCAGAGCTGGAAGCCCAGGGCATCGATGTCGAACTCATCGACCTGCGCACCATCCGCCCGATGGATCTTCCGACGATCATCGAATCGGTCAAGAAGACCGGCCGCCTGGTCACCGTCGAGGAAGGCTATCCGCAGTCCTCGGTCGGCACGGAAATCGCCACCCGCGTCATGCAGCAGGCCTTCGATTATCTCGATGCGCCGATCCTGACGATCGCTGGCAAGGACGTACCCATGCCATACGCCGCCAACCTCGAAAAGCTGGCGCTCCCGAGCGTCGCCGAAGTGGTCGATGCGGTGAAGGCCGTTTGCTACAAGTAAGGGGAGGGCTCATCGATGCCTATCAACATCACCATGCCTGCCCTCTCGCCGACCATGGAAGAGGGTAACCTCGCCAAGTGGCTGGTCAAGGAAGGCGACAAGATCAAGTCCGGCGATGTCATCGCCGAGATCGAGACTGACAAGGCAACGATGGAAGTCGAGGCTGTCGATGAGGGCACCGTCGCCAAGATCGTCGTTCCCGCTGGCACCGAAGGCGTGAAGGTCAATGCCCTGATCGCCGTGCTTGCCGCCGATGGCGAAGATGTCGCTGCGGCAGCTTCCGGCGCTGGCGCCGCTGCTGCTCCGGCTGCGAAGGAAGCCCCGAAGGTGGAAGCAGCACCTGCTGCTGCCCCGGCTCCGGCAAGCGTTTCTGCTCCTGCCGCACCCGCCCCGACTCCCGCCGCATCGGCTCCGGCAGCAAACGACGGTCATCGTACCTTCGCTTCGCCGCTCGCTCGCCGTCTTGCCAAGGAAGCCGGCATCGATGTGACCGCAGTTTCCGGCACCGGCCCGCATGGCCGCGTGGTCAAGAAGGACATCGAAGCTGCTGTTTCCGGCGGCGCCGCCAAGGCTGCTCCCGCGGCAGCCCCGGCTGCACAGCCGGCAGCAGCCGCTGCTCCGGCGGCACCGAAGGGCATGTCCGACGATGCCGTCCTCAAGCTGTTCGAGCAGGGGTCCTACGAGCTCGTGCCGCATGACGGCATGCGCAAGACGATCGCCAAGCGCCTGCAGGAATCCAAGCAGACGATCCCGCACTTCTACGTCTCGGTCGATTGCGAACTCGACGCGCTGCTGGCGCTCCGCACGCAGCTCAACGATTTCGCTCCGAAGTCGAAGGACGGCGTGCCTGCCTACAAGCTTTCGGTCAACGACATGGTCATCAAGGCCCTGGCGCTGGCATTGCGCGATGTTCCGGATGCCAACGTCTCCTGGACCGACAGCGCCATGGTCAAGCACAAGCATGCCGATGTTGGCGTTGCCGTTTCCATTCCGGGCGGCCTCATCACGCCGATCATCCGTAGCGCCGACCAGAAGATGCTCTCCACTATCTCCAACGAGATGAAGGATTACGGCAAGCGCGCCAAGGAGCGCAAGCTGAAGCCTGAGGAATATCAGGGCGGTACGACTGCGGTGTCGAACATGGGCATGATGGGCGTCAAGAACTTCGCCGCCGTCGTCAACCCGCCGCATGCGACCATCCTGGCCGTCGGCGCGGGCGAACAGCGCGTCATCGTCAAAAAGGGCGAAATGGTAATTGCCAACGTGATGACCGTCACGCTGTCGACCGACCATCGCGCCGTCGACGGTGCGCTCGGCGCCGAGCTTCTGGCAGCCTTCAAGGGCTACATCGAAAATCCGATGGGGATGCTCGTCTGAGCTTTGGCAACACGGAGGGCATGAATGACCAAGACTGTTCTGTGTTACGGCGACTCGCTGACATGGGGCTACAGTGCCGAAACGGTTGGCCGTCATGCCTATGAAGACCGGTGGCCGAGCGTGTTGCAAAAGGCGCTCGGCAACCAGGTGCGCGTGATCCCGGAAGGATTGAACGGCCGCACGACGGCGTTTGACGATCATCTCGCCGATTGCGACCGCAACGGTGCGAGAATCCTGCCGACGATCCTGCAGACCCACAATCCGCTCGATCTCGTGATCATCATGCTCGGTACGAACGACATGAAGCCGGTCGTCGCCGGTTCGGCCTTTGCCGCTCTGCAGGGCATCAGCCGCTTGGTCCAGCTCGTGCGCAATCATGCCTGGGGGTTCGACTACGAGGTGCCTGATATCCTCATTGTCGCCCCGCCGGTAATTACTGAGACGGCGAATGCCGCCTTTGCTGCAAGCTTTCTCGGCGCGGTCAAGGAATCGAGCAAGCTGCCGACGCTCTACAGCGATCTGGCCGACGAATTGGGTTGCGGCTTTTTCGATGCCAATACGGTCGCCGTCACCACGCCGCTCGATGGCGTTCATCTCGATGCGGAAAACACCCGGGCGCTCGGTCGCGGCCTCGAGCCGATCGTGCGGATGATGCTCGGTCTTTGATAGATTCAAGGCGCCGGCTTCGATCCGCCGCCACCAATAAGGCAGGAAACACATGGCTGAGAATTACGACGTCATTATCATCGGCTCCGGTCCGGGCGGTTATGTCGCTGCCGTGCGCGCCGGCCAGCTTGGCCTGAAGACCGCGATCGTCGAGCGCGAGCATCTGGGTGGCATCTGCCTCAACTGGGGCTGCATACCCACAAAGGCGCTGCTCCGTTCGGCTGAAATCCTGGATCACTCCAACCATCTCAAAGATTACGGCCTCATTCTCGAAGGCAAGGTGAGCGCGGATGTGAAGGCCGTGGTTGCCCGCTCGCGCGGCGTTTCCGCCCGCTTGAATACCGGCGTCGGCTTTCTGATGAAGAAGAACAAGGTCGACGTGATCTGGGGCGAAGCCAAGATCACCAAGCCAGGCGAAATCGTCGTCGGCAAGTCGACCAAGCCGGTCGTGGAGCCGCAGCATCCGCTGCCGAAGAACGTCAAGGGCGAAGGCACCTATACCGCCAAGCACATCATCGTTGCGACCGGCGCGCGTCCGCGCGCGTTGCCAGGCATCGAGCCGGACGGCAAGCTGATCTGGACCTATTTCGAAGCGCTGAAGCCGGATTTCTTGCCGAAGTCGCTGCTCGTCATGGGCTCGGGCGCCATCGGTATCGAATTCGCAAGCTTCTATCGCTCCATGGGCGTCGATGTCACCGTCGTCGAAGTCATGCCGACGATTATGCCGGTGGAAGATGCCGAAATCTCTGGCATCGCTCGCAAGCAGCTGGAAAAGCGCGGCCTGAAGATCTTCACCAAGGCGAAGGTCACGAAGGTCGATAAGGCTGCCAACAGCATCACGGCCCACGTCGAAACCGAAGACGGCAAGGTGCAACAGATCGTTGCCGATCGTATGATCTCGGCCGTGGGCGTTCAGGGCAATATCGAGAACCTCGGCCTGGAGGCGCTCGGCGTCAAGACCGACCGCGGCTGCGTCGTCATCGACGGCTACGGTAAGACCAATGTTCCCGGCATCTACGCCATCGGCGATGTCGCCGGTCCCCCGATGCTCGCTCACAAGGCGGAGCACGAGGGCGTCGTCTGCATCGAGAAGATCGCTGGCCTGCCGAACGTTCATCCGACTGACAAGAGCAAGGTCCCGGGCTGCACCTATTGCCAACCGCAGGTTGCCTCCGTCGGCCTGACTGAAGCCAAGGCCAAGGAGCTCGGCCGCGATATCCGCGTCGGCCGCTTCTCCTTCGCCTTTAACGGCAAGGCGATCGCTCTTGGTGAAGATCAGGGTCTCTGCAAGGTCATCTTCGACAAGAAGACCGGCGAGCTTCTGGGTGCGCATATGGTCGGTGCGGAAGTCACCGAACTCATTCAGGGCTTCGTGGTCGCCATGAACCTGGAAACAACCGAAGAAGAGCTGATGCACACGATCTTCCCGCATCCGACCGTTTCGGAAACGATGAAGGAAGCCGTGCTGGATGCCTACGGCCGGGTGCTGAACGCTTGATAATTTCCTGCCATGCCCTTTATCCAGGGGGTGGAAAACAGGAAAGGAAATCAACATGTCTATCACGGCGGAAGGTTGGATCGTCTTTCTTCTCATCGGCCTAGTCGCGGGTTTCCTCGCGAGCCTGATCGTTGGAGGAGGCGGGCTCATCAGTTGTCTGGTGAGCGGCGTGATCGGTGCTTTCGTGGGCGGTTTCCTGTTCCATTATTTCGGGATATCGCTCGGCATTGAAAATGCGCTTGTCGTGGAGATCATCCACGCCACGGTCGGTGCAATCATCGTGGTGCTCTTGGCGAGATTGATCGCCTAGAGCATCATCATTAAGACGCAAGGCGATGCCCGACAGAACTGTCCTGAAGGGCGCCTGAACGAGGGTTTGATGGAAAGCGTAGGTTGGCTGGGTCTGATCATCATCGGCGGTCTTGCGGGCTGGCTCGCGGGCAAGCTGATGGACGCGCGTTACGGCATCATCCTGAACATCATCCTCGGCATTGCCGGTTCGGTCGTGGCTGCAGCGCTGATGGTGGCCTTGCATGTCGGCGTTCCCGGCGGCCGGCTTGGCTTTTTCATCACCGGTTTCATCGGTGCATGCATTCTGATATTCCTCGCCAAATTCGCTCGGCGATGAAGGGCCGCATTTCAAGCGGCGGAAAGTAGACGTTCCATGGTCACCATTCTCGACACGATCAACCCGGACGCCAAGCGCGTGCGACACCCGGAAAAGGCGCATCGGCCGGATACGGAAGTCATGCGCAAGCCGGACTGGATCCGCGTGAAGGCGCCGACATCCAAGGGCTATGCCGAGACTCGCTCGATCGTGAAGGAGCACAAGCTCGTCACGGTCTGCGAGGAAGCCGGCTGCCCGAATATCGGCGAGTGCTGGGATAAGAAGCACGCCACCTTCATGATCATGGGCGAGATCTGCACGCGCGCCTGCGCCTTCTGTAATGTCGCGACCGGCAAGCCGAACGCGCTCGACATGGCCGAGCCCGAAAACGTCGCCAAGGCCGTCAAGCAGATGGGCCTCAGCCACGTCGTCATCACCTCCGTCGACCGCGACGATCTGGAAGATGGCGGCGCCGAGCATTTCGAGAAGGTGATCTGGGCGATCCGCGCCGCTTCGCCCTCGACCACGATCGAGATTCTGACGCCGGACTTTTTGAAGAAGCCTGGCGCTTTGGAGCGTGTGGTCGCCGCCAAGC
Organism: Rhizobium sp. 11515TR; assembly: GCF_002277895.1. Lineage (NCBI taxonomy): Bacteria > Pseudomonadati > Pseudomonadota > Alphaproteobacteria > Hyphomicrobiales > Rhizobiaceae > Rhizobium > Rhizobium sp. 11515TR. The sequence goes on from NZ_CP022998.1 coordinate 2,432,316, forward strand.
CCGACGTCTTCAATCACAATCTGGAAACCGTGCCTGGCAATTATCTGACGGTTCGCCCTGGGGCTCGTTACTTCCACTCTGTTCGCCTGCTGCAGCGGGTCAAGGAACTGGATCCGACGATGTTCACCAAGTCGGGCATCATGGTGGGCCTCGGCGAAGAGCGCAACGAAGTGCTTCAGCTGATGGATGACCTGCGTACCGCAGACGTCGACTTCCTGACCATCGGCCAGTATCTGCAGCCGACGCGCAAGCATCATCAGGTGATGAGCTTCGTGACCCCGGAGGAATTCAAGTCCTACGAGACCGTGGCTTACACCAAAGGCTTCCTGATGGTCGCCTCCAGCCCGCTGACGCGCTCGTCGCATCACGCCGGCGATGATTTCGAGCGGCTTCGTGCTGCCCGCGAAAAGAAGCTGCTGCTGGCTGCCGAATAAGCCCAGCCGGATGAATTTACTTTCAAAAGAAACCGCGGCGAATGCGTCGCGGTTTCTTCGTTCTGTCATTCATTTGTCATCGAAGCGGCCTAGGGAACACGCCGCCGTTTGTTACCGGTATCGGCGCTTTAGATTCAATCATGGAGCTGGACCGTGGAGCAGACTATCGCGCCGTCGGCGCTTTCGCGTGCCGTCGATATTGAAGAGGCAGCATCTATTATCCTGCATAAGGCAGAGCGAATTCTTGTCATTGGCTGTTCCGGCATAGGCAAGAGCACGCTCGCGCAGGCCATCGCGTCGCTGCGTGGGTTGACCTATGTTTCGATGGATCGCGATATCTTCTGGCTGCCCGGCTGGAAATCGCGCCCGCGCCCGGAAGCCATCGCGCTGATCGAACAGGCGGTTGCCGGACCGCGCTGGATCATTGACGGCAACAGCCCCGGAACCTTGCCCTTGCGGTTGCCGCGCACCGATCTCGTTATATGGCGACGCCCACCGCGATACGTGGCACTCCGCGGTGTCATTTCGCGCTGGCTGCGCTACCGCGGCCGGTCGCGGCCCGAGATGGCGCCCGGATGCCCCGAGCGACTGGACTGGAAATTCCTGCGCTACATCTGGACATTCGAGCATGACGAAGCGCCGCAGTTTCAGGAGATGCTCGAACGACACGGCCGCAATGTGCCCGTCGTGACGCTGAAATCCTACCGCGATGGCGAAGACCTGCTTTCGCGTCTCCGAAGTAATATCTGAGAGGCCGTCATGGATCAGTTTTTGGTGCCGCCGTTGCGCAGCGAGATACGCGACCGTGAGGTAGCCGCTGAGCATATCCGCCGCGCAAATCGCATCCTTGTCATGGGCTGCTCCGGCGGTGGCAAATCAACCCTCTCGCAGAAGATTGCCGCCCGCTTTGGCCTTGCCTATGTCTCGATCGATCGTGATGTCCTGTGGCTGCCGGGTTGGGTTCAGCGCGATAGGGAAGAGCAGCGCGCCATCATCGTCGCCAAGGTGCAGGGAGAGCGATGGATCATGGACGGGACCAATCCCTCGACATTCGACATACGCCTGCCGCGCACGGATTTGGTCATATGGTTGCGGATGCCTCGCCTACTATGCATCTGGGGTGCCGTTTCTCGCTGGATCAAGTGGATGGGTCGCACGCGCCCGGAAATGGCGCTAGGCTGCATCGAGAAAGTCGATTGGGAATTCCTGCGGTTCATCTGGACGTTTGAAGAGAAGTTCGCGCCACGTGTGTTGGCTGGTCTCGCGCAGCACGGTCCCGATGTGCCCGTTCTGCAATTGACCAGCCGGTGGCAAATGCGCGAGCTGCTCGATTTGCTTGCAATCTCCGCCTGATTGCAATCAAACTTCAAGGCATCGGCTCGTTCGATTATGAGAGGTGAGACATGCCAGAACTGAGCAGCCTATCCGATGCCGTCGCACGCCTCAGGACATCAGACCGCATCCTCATCATGGGCTGCTCCGGCGGTGGCAAGACGACACTGGCGCAAAAGATCATTGCCTTCTTGGACTTGCCCTATGTCTCCATGGATCGAGAGTTTTTCTGGCTGCCGGGTTGGGTGAAGAGAGACAGGGCAGAAGAGCGGGCTCTCATTGCGGCGAAGGTTGCCGAGGATCGTTGGCTTATCGATGGAACGGGACCATCCAGCTTCGATCTCAGATTACCGCGTACACAGCTTGTGCTCTGGGTGCGTGTACCGCGCTGGTTATGTGTGTGGGGAGCTCTTTCGAGGGCGCTGCGATGGATTGGGCGGTCGCGCCCCGATATGGCGCCAGGCTGTCCCGAGCGCATCGACTGGGAGTTTCTGCGCTACATCTGGACATTTGAGGAGAAGTTCGCGCCGCGCGTGTTGGCTGGTCTCGCGCAACATGGTCCCGATGTCCCCGTTTTGCAGCTGAAATCCCGCGGCGAAATGCGTCAGCTTCTTGATCTTCTCGGCCGTCCTGCTTAATTGCGGCTCATGCCTCAGTTTGAAACTCATCGCTCCGTTCCGCATTCGCCCGACCAGATGTTCGACCTCGTCGCCGATGTGGAGCGCTATCCGGAATTCCTGCCGCTTTGCGAGGCGCTCACGGTCCGCAGCCGCAAGGAGCGGGACGGCAAGACCTTGCTCGTTGCCGATATGACGGTCGGGTATAAGGCCATCCGCGAGACGTTCACCACACAGGTGCTGCTGAACAAAGCGGAGCGTGCGATCGACGTGAAATACATCGATGGACCGTTCAAATATCTCGACAATCGCTGGCGCTTTCAGCCGGCGGAGAATGGCGGCAGCGTTATAGACTTCTTCATCGACTACGAGTTCAAGAGCCGCATTCTCGGCGCTTTGATGGGATCAATGTTCGATCGGGCCTTCCGCATGTTCACGGATGCCTTCGAGACGCGCGCGAACAAAATTTATGCTTGAAGCCGCGGCCGGTCATTGAGCTAGCGTGACGAGCATCTCCAACGCCGTCCGTAACGTAGCGAGCCGAACCTTGTCGCGGCCGATATCGCCATAGCGCATTTCGTGATGGATCAGCATACCACCGCGCGTCTTGGCGGCGAGGTGGACGAGCCCGACGGGCTTTTCGGCGGAGCCGCCGCCAGGGCCGGCAATACCAGTTACCGCTACGGCAAAATCGGCCCGGGAGCGGAAGAGGGCGCCATGCGCCATCTGCAGCGCCGTTTCCTTTGACACAGCGCCGAACTGCGCCAGCGTCTGCTCCTGAACGCCGAGCATCTCCATCTTAGCAGTGTTGGTATAAGTGACGAAGCCGCGATCGACGACAGCGGACGAGCCTGGAATTTCCGTCAGGGCGCCGGCAATCAGCCCGCCGGTGCAGGATTCGGCTGTGGCGACCATCCAGCCCTTTGCCGTGAAATCCGTCACGATCGTTTGCGCCAGTGCAAGAATCTCATCAGGGAAATGCATTATGCCTTGCCTCCGCGATAGACCACAGTCGCCGTCGCGATGGCCGCGATGCCTTCGCGGCGGCCGACGAAGCCGATCTTCTCGTTCGTCGTCGCCTTGACCGAGCAGCGATCGATGCTGATGCCCAGAAACTCCGACAGTTTGGCGCGCATGACGTCGCGATGCGGCCCGACCTTCGGCGCCTCGGCGATCAGCGAGACATCAGCATTCATGATGGTGCCGCCGCGTTCGCGCACGATCTTTGCCGCGTGCTCGATGAAGATGTGCGACGGTGCACCCTTCCATTGCGGATCGGAGGGCGGAAAATGATCGCCGATATCACCGGCGCCGCAGGTGGCAAGAAGCGCGTCCGTCAGCGCGTGCAACGCGACATCGGCGTCCGAGTGCCCTTTCAGCTTCTGGTCATGCGGGATGAAGACACCGCAAAGGGTGACGCCGTCGCCCGGCTCCAGCTGATGGACGTCATAGCCGTTGCCGGTGCGCACATCGGGCAGCAGCGCGGCACTGAGCTTTTCATCGGCCATGGCAATATCCCTTTTGATCGTCAGCTTCACATTGTCGGCGCTGCCGATCACCAATGTCACCGGTAGGTTACACCATTCCGCGATTGCCGCATCGTCCGTGAAATCGATTCTGCCATCGGCAGCGGCTTTTTCATGGGCGTCGAGAATATCGGCGAAACGGAAGGATTGCGGTGTCTGCGCGGTGTGAAGCCCGGTGCGGGGTACAGTGTCGACGACTAGCCCATCGGCATTGCCGCGTTTCAGCGTGTCTGTGACGGGCATAACGGGCAGCACCGCTGGCGCGCCGTCTGCAAGCGCTGCGGCGACACGATCCAGCAGATCATGGTCGAAGAAGGGGCGGACAGCATCATGGATCATCACATGCGTGACGCCGCTGTCTTTCAACGCGCGCAACCCGGCAAGCACGGATTGCTGACGGGTTGCGCCACCGAAGGCGATCTCAATATCAGGCCGGCCGCCAACCTGTTCCAGTGCCGCCCGGAGCAGCTTCTCATCATCGCGGTGGATGACGACGACGATCTTCGACGCCTGCGGCCATGTCACGAATTTTTCAAGCGTATGCGCAATAACCGCTCTGCCGCCGATCGGGCGATATTGCTTGGGGCCTTCTTCCGGAGAGCCCGCCCGTTCGCCGCGCCCGGCGGCAACGATCACGATTCCCACCGACAACGGTTGCTTTGAATGCATTTGCGTCATAAACCCCCGAAGGATGAAAGGCTCCGTCTGCGGCATGGCTTTGAAAAGCGTAGAGCTTTTTGAATAAGCACATGCTAAATAGATCGCCAAAACGGGATCCTGCTCCAGCAGGGTCTATCGCCTCGACTGAGTATTTTCCAGCATCTGCCCAAAAAATATCGGGATACTTCGAAACCCCTTGGCAAACTTTCAAAGCGTGTCTAAAAATAGTGCAGATGTATAGTGTGCCCGAAAGATAATCATTTGCTTTCTTCCAAGCTTGCAGCTCCATTTTCCATCGGTTCCGTATCCATCCGGAATCGTGTGATCCTGGCACCGATGTCGGGCGTGACCGATCTTCCTTTCCGGCAGCTCGCTTTACGCTATGGCGCCGGCCTGGTCGTCACGGAAATGGTCGCTAGTCGTGAGCTAGTTCAGGATACGGCCGAATCCTGGGCGCGTTTGAAGAGCGCCGGCTTGAAGCCGCATATGGTGCAGCTCGCCGGCCGTGAAGCGCATTGGATGGCCGAGGCTGCAAAGATCGCTGCGGACAATGGCGCCGATATCATTGATATCAATATGGGATGTCCGGCCAAGAAGGTGATTGGCGGCTATTCGGGTTCGGCGCTGATGCGTGACCCGGACCATGCGCTGACATTGATCGAAGCGACCGTAGGTGCCGTGAACATCCCCGTGACGCTGAAGATGCGGCTCGGATGGGACGAGAATTCCATCAATGCTCCGCATATCGCTCGTCGCGCCGAAGAGGCCGGTGTCCAGCTCGTCACAATTCATGGCCGCACGCGTATGCAATTCTATGAGGGCAGGGCGGATTGGGATGCGATCCGCGCTGTGCGCGACGCGATCTCCATTCCGCTTGTGGCCAATGGCGATGTCGAAACGGCTGAGGATGCCGACGAAATCCTGCGCCGCTCCGGTGCCGACGCCGTGATGATCGGCCGCGGTTGCCAGGGCCGCCCGTGGCACGCGGGTGTGCTGGCAGGGCATCGCGGGCCGAGCCGCCAGGAGATCGTCGATATCGCGCTCGAACACTACCGGATGATGCTGGAGTTCTATGGCGAAGCGGTCGGCATTCGCCATGCCCGCAAGCATCTCGCTTGGTATCTCGATCGTTATGCGCCGGCGACCACGGGCGCTGACAAGGCGAAAATCATGACGTCGAAAGAGGGCGGCGAGGTGGCGGCAACCTTCCAAGCCGCGCTGCAGGCGGGCGCTGATCTCGCTCACCGCATTCAGGAGGCTGCATGACTTCGAAAACCAGCTCCGGCGCCGGTGATATCTCGGCCAATTCCATGGCCATGGCCGTTCTCAATGCAATCCAGAATCCCGTCGTCATGGTCGACGAGGCCGGCTTGATTGCCTTCGCCAACTGGGAGGCGGAAGCTTTCTTTGGTGCCAGCGCATCGCATCTGTCGCGCTACAAGATCTCCAGCTTCATTCCCTTTGGCAGCCCTTTGCTGGCGCTGATCGACCAGGTGCGTGAGCGCCGGGCGCCCGTCAACGAATATCGTGTCGATCTGAGCTCGCCACGCCTCGGACAGGACAAGCTGGTGGACATTTACGTCGCACCGGTTTCCAGCGACCCCGGCTCGGTGGTGGTGGTATTCCAGGAACGCTCCATGGCCGACAAGATCGACCGGCAGCTGACGCATCGCGCCGCGGCTCGTTCGGTCACGGGCCTTGCCTCCATGCTGGCGCATGAGATCAAGAACCCGCTTTCGGGAATCCGCGGTGCGGCACAGCTGCTCGAACAGTCGGTCGAGGACGACGATCGCGCGCTGACGCGCCTCATCTGCGACGAGACGGATCGCATTGTCTCGCTGGTCGACCGCATGGAGGTTTTCTCCGACGAGCGGCCGGTCGATCGCTTCCCCGTCAACATCCATTCCGTGCTCGATCATGTGAAGGCTGTCGCCAAGGCCGGCTTTGCCCGAAACATCAAGATCTCAGAGAATTATGACCCTTCTCTGCCGGCGGTCTTCGCAAACCGGGATCAGCTCGTGCAGGTCTTCCTCAATCTGGTGAAGAACGCCGCTGAAGCGGTGGGCGACCGTCAGGATGGCGAGATCATGCTGACGACGGCCTATCGCCCCGGCATCCGGCTTTCGGTTGCCGGCACGCGCGAGAAGATCTCGCTGCCGCTGGAATTCTGCGTCATCGACAATGGCCCGGGCGTGCCGGCCGATCTCGTGCCGCATCTCTTCGATCCGTTCATCACCACCAAGACGAACGGAACCGGTCTCGGCCTTGCGCTGGTCGCCAAGATCATTGGCGACCACGGCGGCATCGTCGAATGCGACAGCCAGAACCATCGCACCACTTTCCGCGTTTTGATGCCTGCCTCCAAGGGCATCACCTCAGAAGATGCCCCACTTCCGAACTCTACAGGGACTACTCGATGACAGCCACGATCCTTGTCGCCGATGACGATGCGGCCATCCGCACCGTGCTCAACCAGGCTTTGAGCCGCGCGGGTTACGATGTACGCATCACATCGAACGCTGCCACGCTCTGGCGTTGGGTCTCCGCCGGCGAAGGCGACCTTGTCGTAACCGACGTCGTCATGCCCGACGAAAACGCATTCGATCTGCTGCCGCGCATCAAAAAGGCGAGGCCGGATCTGCCTGTTTTGGTCATGAGTGCGCAGAACACCTTCATGACGGCCATCAAGGCATCGGAGAAGGGCGCCTACGACTATCTCCCGAAGCCCTTCGACCTGACCGAGCTGATCGCGATCGTCGGTCGCGCGCTGTCGGAGCCGAAGCGCAAGCCGGCAAAAATCGATGACGATATGCAGGACGGTATGCCGCTTGTCGGCCGCTCCGCCGCCATGCAGGAAATCTATCGCGTGCTCGCACGCCTTATGCAGACCGACTTGACGCTGATGATCACCGGCGAATCCGGTACCGGCAAGGAACTGGTGGCGCGCGCCCTGCATGACTACGGCAAGCGCCGCAACGGCCCTTTCGTGGCCATCAATATGGCGGCCATCCCGCGCGACCTGATCGAATCCGAACTGTTCGGCCACGAGAAAGGCGCCTTCACCGGCGCGCAGACCCGCTCGACCGGACGTTTCGAGCAGGCCGAAGGCGGCACGCTGTTCCTCGATGAAATCGGTGATATGCCGATGGATGCGCAGACCCGCCTGCTGCGCGTGCTGCAGCAGGGCGAATACACGACCGTCGGCGGCCGCACTCCGATACGCACCGATGTCCGCATCGTCGCCGCGACCAACAAGGACCTGAAGCAAGCGATCAATCAGGGTCTGTTCCGCGAGGATCTCTATTACCGCCTTAACGTCGTGCCGCTGCGCCTGCCGCCGCTGCGCGACCGCGCCGAAGATATTCCGGATCTGGTGCGTCATTTCATCCAGCAGGCCGAGAAGGAGGGGCTCGGTTCCAAGCGTTTCGACCAGGAAGCGCTCGAGCTGATGAAGGCTTACCCCTGGCCGGGCAACGTCCGTGAGCTCGAAAACCTCATTCGCCGGCTGATGGCGCTCTATCCGCAGGATGTCATCACGAAAGAGATCATCGATGCGGAATTGCGCGCGGATGTGCCCGACAGTCCGATCGAGAAAGGCCCGGTTCGCACCGGTACGATGACCATCGCCCAGGCGGTGGAAGAGAATATGCGGACCTATTTTGCCGGTTTCGGCGAAAATCTGCCGCCGCCAGGCCTCTACGACCGCGTGTTGACCGAAATGGAATACCCGTTGATTCTCGCCGCCCTGACCGCCACACGCGGCAATCAGATCAAGGCGGCAGATCTTTTGGGCCTGAATCGCAATACGCTGCGCAAAAAGATTAGAGAACTGGGTGTTTCAGTTTACAGAAGCTCCCGCACGGCTTGACAATGCAATCCGATGCGTTGCATTTTCGCCACAATGCGTTGCTTAAAGGTCACGCAGTTGATTCGTCGTTTTTGCAGTGGCGATTCGTCTGGCCAGCTCTCCCAAAGGCAAGAGTTTGTCCGATTTTTCAGCTACTTGCAACGACGACCTGAAGTAAAGGTTTCGCTCCTTGGCGAAGCCGGACGACAGTTCCCGCCTCTGCCTGTCACTCGCATGAAGGTCGTAATTGGCCATGCATTTGACCAGGGCGCCGACCGTCGCTCGGGCGTGGAGATTGATGGGAATGATACAGGACGCGGTGTCGCCGGCGGCGAGCGACCAGACGGTTGTCAAGGTGACGGATCGTCGTGCTTCCTTTGCCCTACCTGGTCTGATCCTGGCCGGCGGCGCGCTTTTGTGCGCCATCGCGACCTTGCTGATGCTTCTTGGGCTGACACCGGTTGCCCCGACATCATCTGTCGTTTTCACCTCGGTCGTTATCAATGGACTTTTCGTTCTGGGTCTGATCGCTCTGATCGCCCGCGAAGTGGCGCGGCTGATGAAGGCGCGCAGCCGTGGCCGTGCGGCAGCCCGCCTTCATATCCGCATCGTCGTTCTTTTCTCGATCGTCGCGATCACACCGGCCATTCTCGTCGCCATCGTTGCCAGCCTGACGCTCAATGTTGGCCTGGATCGCTGGTTTGGCGTGCGCACGCAACAGATCATCAGCTCCTCGCAGAACGTCGCGCAGGCCTATTTGATGGAGAATGCGAGTTATCTACAGGGCCAGACCGTCTCGATGGCGAATGACCTGGAGCGCAACCGCTCGCTCTTCAACCTCGATCGCACCGGTTTTGCTGATCTGATGACCCGGCAGGCGCGGGGACGCGGCTTGCTGGGCGCCTTCCTCGTGCGGCGCGACGGCACCGCCATCGTTCAGGCTGATATCAAGACCGAACGCCCGCTGCCGGCCATCCCGAAGGATGCGTTGGACTCTTCAGCCAATGGCCAGCCGACGCTCATCCCGCCGGGTGTGACCAACCTCGTCGGCGCGGTCATCAAGCTGGATGAGCTTCCGGGTTCGTTCCTCTACACCGTGCGCGCTGTCGACCCACGCGTCATGAATGCCATGCGCATGGTTGAAGACAACACCGTCGAATACAAGGCGATGGAAGCCGGCCGCATGTCGCTTCAGATTGCCTTCGCCGTCCTCTATATCGGCTTTGCTCTGATCGTGCTTCTGGCGGCAATCTGGACTGCCATCGCAATTGCCGACCGTATCGTCAGGCCCATCCGTCTCCTTATCAGCGCTGCGGACAATGTTGCTTCGGGGAATATGAACGTGCTGGTGCCGGTGCGCTCGGCCGACGGTGACGTCGGCAGTCTATCGCGCACCTTCAACAAGATGATTTCGGAAATTCGTACGCAGCGTGACGAAATTCTGGAGGCGAAGGATGAAGTCGACGACCGCCGGCGCTTCATCGAAGCGGTGCTTTCGGGTGTGACGGCAGCCGTGATCGGCGTCGAGCATGATCGGCGCATCACCATCGTCAATACTTCGGCTGAAGATCTGCTGGCGCTCAAGAGTGACGAGCTCATTGGCAAGAACTTGTCGGAGATCGCGCCCGAGGTCGATCAGGTCGTCACCGAGGCAACGACGCGCCATCGCAGCGATTTCCGCAAGCAGATCAGTCTTGTTCGCGGCGGAACGGTACGCACGCTCAGCGTTCAGGTGACGCGTGAGGAATCGCGCGATGCCAACGAGTCCTATGTCATCACACTCGATGACATCACCGATCTTGTCATCGCGCAGCGTTCGACCGCGTGGGCTGACGTCGCGCGCCGCATTGCCCATGAGATCAAGAACCCGCTGACGCCCATTCAGCTGTCGGCCGAGCGTATCCGCCGCCGTTTCGGCAAGAACATCGCCGATGCCGACCGCCCGGTCTTCGACCAGTGCACGGATACGATCATCCGGCAGGTCGGTGATATCGGCCGTATGGTCGACGAGTTCTCCTCCTTCGCCCGGATGCCGAAGCCGACCATGGAGCCGACCGATCTGCGCGATATTCTGCGCGACGCCGTGTTCCTGCGCGAAATGGGCAATACACATGTCCAGTTCGGGCGTGAGCTGGGCGACGAACGGCTCGAGGGCATGTTCGATGCGCGAATGCTCGGCCAGGCCTTCGGCAATCTCATCAAGAATGCCGTCGAGGCAATTGAAGGCGTACCGAGCGACCAGGCTCGCGAGCAGCCAAAGATCCTCGTGCGCTCATCGCTCGATCCGGATCGCGATCGCTTCACTGTCGACGTCATCGACAATGGCCGCGGCCTGCCGGTGGAAAACCGGCACAGCATTCTCGAACCCTATATGACGATGCGCGAGAAAGGCACGGGCCTTGGCCTCGCCATCGTCAAGAAGATCATTGAAGATCATGGCGGGCAGATCGAACTCCACGACGCGCCAGCCGATTTCGACCAGGGCAGGGGGGCCATGATCCGCGTGCATTTGCCGCGCCGTGAGCAAGCCGCCGTCGCCCATACAGAAAATGACAAGGAAAGCGTCTATGGCATCTGATATTCTCGTAGTCGACGACGAGGAAGACATTCGCGAAATCGTTTCGGGAATTCTTTCGGATGAGGGCCACGAAACCCGCACTGCGCATGACAGCGACAGCGCGCTCGCCGCGATTTCCGATCGCGCGCCGCGGCTGATCTTCCTCGATATCTGGATGCAAGGCAGCAAGCTTGATGGTCTGGCGCTATTGGATGAGATCAAGGCGCGCCATCCGGAGCTGCCCGTGGTTATGATTTCGGGTCATGGCAATATCGAAACGGCCGTGTCCGCCATCAAGCGCGGCGCCTTCGATTTCATCGAAAAGCCGTTCAAGGCCGATCGCCTCATCCTGATTGCAGAGCGCGCGCTCGAAAATTCCAAGCTGAAGCGTGAGGTCTCCGAGCTGAAGCGCCGCACAGGCGACGCCGTTGAATTGATCGGCACGTCGGTAGCCGTGTCGCAGCTGCGCCAGACCATCGACAAGGTTTCTCCCACCAACAGCCGCATCATGATCTTCGGTCCGTCGGGCTCCGGCAAGGAGCTCGTGGCCCGGATGATCCACAAGAAGTCGACCCGCGCGAATGGCCCCTTCGTGGCGCTGAACGCCGCCACCATCACGCCGGAGCGGATGGAAATCGCCCTGTTCGGCACCGAAGGCTCGCCGGGGCAGGCGCGCAAGATCGGTGCCTTGGAAGAGGCCCATCGCGGCATCCTCTATCTCGACGAAGTCGGTGAAATGCCGCGCGAGACGCAGAACAAGATCCTGCGCGTCCTCGTCGACCAGCAGTTCGAGCGTGTCGGCGGCTCGAAGCGCGTGAAGGTGGATGTGCGCATCATCTCGTCTACCGCCTATAACCTCGAGAGCCGCATTGCCGAGGGGCTGTTCCGCGAGGATCTCTATCACCGCCTCGCCGTCGTGCCTGTGCGTGTGCCGGCCCTTGCCGAGCGCCGCGAAGATATCCCCTTCCTCGTCGATCAGCTGATGCGCCAGATTTCGGAGCAGGCGGGCATCCGGCCACGTCGCATCGGTGACGACGCCATGGCCGTGCTGCAAGCGCATGACTGGCCGGGCAACATCCGCCAGCTGCGCAACAATATCGAGCGGTTGATGATCCTGGCGCGCTCTGACGGCGCAGAAACGCCGATCACGGCGGAAATGCTGCCGACCGACCTCGGCGACATGCTGCCGAAGGTCTCCGCCAAGAACGATTACCACATCATGACCTTGCCGCTGCGCGAAGCCCGCGAAATGTTCGAGCGCGATTATCTCATCGCTCAGATCAATCGGTTCGGCGGCAATATCTCGCGCACGGCGGAATTTGTCGGTATGGAACGCTCGGCACTCCATCGCAAGCTGAAGTCGTTGGGCGTCTGATCGGCCGCCCGACATTTCGAACATCACAGAATTCGGATCAGGGGCTTTCATGCCGAGAATAGCTTATGTCAACGGCCGCTACGTCAAGCACAGCGACGCCATGGTGCATATCGAGGATCGCGGCTATCAGTTCGCCGATGGCGTCTACGAGGTGTGCGAGGTTCGTCATGGCGTGATCGTCGATCTGACGCGCCATCTCGATCGCCTCAACCGTTCGCTGAGCGAGCTGCGCATCGCCTGGCCGATGACGCGCCAGGCATTGATCTTGGTGATTCGCGAGACCTTGCGCCGCAATCATGTCCGCAATGGCCTATTCTATCTGCAGGTGACGCGCGGCGTTGCCCGGCGCGATCACGTCTTCCCACCGGCCGGCACGCCATCCTCGATTGTCGTCACCGCCAAGAGCACCGATCAGTCCGTGATTGCCAAGAAGAACGCCGATGGCATCAAGGCGATCACCGTCCGCGACAACCGCTGGGATCGCGTGGATATCAAGTCGGTCGGTCTGCTTCCGAACGCGATGGCCCGTCAGCAGGCCAAGGAGGCTGGCGCGCAGGAAGCGATCTATATCGATCACAACGGCATGGTGAAGGAAGGTGCGGCGACCAACGTCTGGATCGTCGATCACGACGGGAATCTCGTCACTCGCCCGGCCGAACACGGCATCCTGCGTGGCATTACCCGCACGACGCTGATGGACGTCGCAGCCAAGCTCGATGTGACGATCGTCGAGCGATTCTTCTCGGTCGAGGAGATGATGAAAGCCCGCGAAGTCTTCATTACAGCGGCGACAAGTATCTGTTTTCCGGTCGTTTCTATCGATGGAGAGACGATTGCGAACGGTCATCCCGGCAGCATGTCACAGAAAATTCGTGAAGCCTTTTTCGACGTTGCGGAAAAGACTGCGATTTGATACCAACAATCGCTGGGGGGAGAGAATGAGGGTATCTCCCATCCGGGACCTTTGTATACCATGACATTCAACCGGCTCAGGTCGGCAAAAAAGAAAGAAGCGGCGCGATGGCGGAACGTTCTCAGAACTTGCAGGACTTGTTTCTCAATACTGTTCGCAAGCAAAAGATTTCACTCACAATTTTCTTGATTAACGGCGTGAAGCTCACAGGTGTCGTAACCTCATTCGACAATTTCTGTGTCTTGCTCCGCCGCGATGGCCATTCGCAGCTCGTGTACAAGCATGCGATCTCGACGATCATGCCGGGTCAGCCCATGCAGATGTTCGAGAGCGAAGAAGCCGCATCCTAACTGGGACTTGCCGTTATCACGACACGCGATACCAAAAATGATTCCCTCATCCCGGAAACCGTAAAACACCGGGATGATATGCGCGCTGTTGTCGTCGTCCCTGTGCTCAAACAGGCGCGTGCAACACGGACAGCTCAAGCCGACAATGCCATCTCTGTCACTCGACCGCCCGAAAGCCGGCTGGAAGAGGCCAAGGGCCTTGCGCTCGCCATCGACCTCGATGTCGTCAACGGCTCTATCGTTCCGATCAATGATCCGCGGCCGGCAACCCTGCTTGGGACCGGCAAAATCGAAGAGATTCGCGCGCTGCTCGACGAGTTCAATGCTGGGCTCGTTATCGTCGATCATCCTCTGACGCCCGTTCAGCAGCGCAATCTTGAAAAGGCATGGAACGCCAAGGTCATCGACCGTACCGGCCTCATCCTGGAAATCTTCGGCCGCCGCGCCTCCACCAAGGAAGGCACGCTGCAGGTCGAGCTGGCACATCTGAACTATCAGAAAGGCCGGCTGGTTCGAAGCTGGACCCACCTTGAACGCCAGCGCGGCGGTGCCGGTTTCATGGGCGGCCCGGGTGAAACCCAGATCGAAGCCGACCGGCGCATGCTGCAGGAGCGGATCATCCGGCTGGAGCGGGAACTGGAGCAGGTGGTTCGCACCCGCCAGCTTCATCGCGCCAAGCGAAAAAAGGTTCCACATCCGATCGTGGCTCTCGTTGGCTACACCAATGCCGGTAAATCGACGCTGTTCAACCGCATCACCGGCGCCGGCGTTCTGGCGGAAGACATGCTCTTTGCGACGCTCGATCCGACGTTGCGTCGCATGAAGCTGCCGCATGGCCGCACCGTTATCCTCTCAGATACCGTCGGTTTCATTTCTGACCTTCCGACTCACCTGGTGGCCGCCTTCCGCGCGACGCTGGAAGAGGTGCTGGAAGCCGACCTGATCCTGCATGTCCGCGATCTCTCCGATGACGACAATCAGGCCCAGAGCGCTGACGTCATGCGCATTCTCGGCGATCTCGGCATCGGCGAAGCTGAAGGCGCCGAGCGCATCCTCGAGGTCTGGAACAAGATCGACCGCCTGGAGCCGGAAGCGCATGACGCCATCGTCCAGAAGGCTTCGACAACAGAAAACGTCATTGCCGTCTCGGCGATATCAGGCGAGGGCGTCGATCGTTTGATGGACGAAATCAGCCGACGTCTTTCCGGCGTGTTGACGGAAACGACGATTACACTGCCGGTGGAAAAGCTGGCACTGCTGCCCTGGCTTTACAATCATGCTGTCGTCGACAACCGCGAGGATAATGAGGACGGGACGGTGACGCTCGATGTTCGCCTGACCGAGACCGAGGCGGCTGAACTGGAGCGGCGCATGGGCAACGGCCCGAAGCCGCAACGCGAAGACTGGGAATAGGTGGGCTTTACGCCGACTTGACGCCTGCCAGCTGCCGCTCGATGGCTTTTGCTGACTGCCAGATTTCTTCCATCCGCTCCAGCGAGGCGCCCTCCAGCGTCTCGCCTTCAGCTTCCAGCGTCGTTTCGATATGATGGAAGCGGCGGCGGAACTTGGTGTTCGTGCCGCGCAGGGCTTGCTCCGGATCCGTGTTCACATGCCGGCCGATATTGACGACGGCGAAGATCAGATCGCCGAGTTCGTCGCTGACCTTGGCCTTGTCGCCGCTTGCAAGCGCTGCCCGCAATTCGCCGATCTCCTCCTCGATCTTGTCGAGGATCGGTTCCGGCGCCGACCAATCGAAGCCGACCTTGGCGGCGCGCTCCTGCAGTTTCAAGGCTTCGGTCAGAGCAGGGAAAGTCCGCTGCACCGAACCCAGGAAACCGGCCTTGAAATCTTCGGTGATGCCGCTCGTGGCGCGGCGTTCGGCGCGTTCCCGCTTCTCCTCGGCCTTGATCCGGTCCCATTGCAGCGTCACCGCGTCTTCGGTCTTGGCATCGGAGACGGCAAAGACATGCGGATGGCGGCGGATCATCTTGCGGGTGATGGCGTGCACCACATCGCCGAAGGAAAACGCGCCTGCCTCCTCGGCGATCCGGGAATGGAAAACGACCTGTAGCAAGAGATCGCCGAGTTCGTCGCAGAGATCGTCGTTATCCTTGCGCTCGATCGCATCCGCGACCTCGTAGGCCTCTTCGATCGTATAGGGCTTGATGGTCTCGAAGGTCTGGACGATGTCCCAAGGGCAACCGCTCTCCGGGTTTCGCAGCGCCGCCATGATGTCGATCAGGCCGGAAATGTCTCGCGATGCTTCCATCGTTGCCTCGGGTTTTGCTCTGTCAGTTCAAAGGAATGTCGTTGCCGTTCTTAGAGGCTTGGTAGTTCTCGGAGAGATCGGCATAGGCTTGCTTGATGCGCGCGGTCTGCTTCTTCAGCTCGCCCTTGCGCGGATCGGCTTCCGTCTCCACGAGGTCGGAGATTGCAAAGCTATTCCAGAATGCGTTTTGGCGGCGATAGCCGCCTGGTTCCAAGCCGAAGACCTCCTTCAGGATCTTGAGATCGTGCGGGATTGCGAAAGCATCCCGGGAGTCCTCGTGGCTGAAGAAATAGTGGAAATTGTCGAAGCCCGCCCAGGTGATCGCCGACATGCACATGGTGCAGGGCTCGTGAGTCGACAGAAAGATCAGATCCTTGGTCGCGGGTTTCTCGCCGAGTTCGTAGAAGCGCTTGAGGGTGTGAACCTCTCCATGCCAGAGCGGGTTTTCCAGTTCATTGTTGGTGTCCGCGATGACGAGCGAGAGATCGGACTTGCGCAAGATGGCCGCGCCGAAAACCTTGTTACCGGCAGCCACGCCCTTGCGGGTCAGGGGCAGGATGTCATGCTCGACGACGTTGAGGAGGCGTGCAGCGATGCTATTGTCAGACAAGGGCTTTCTCCAACGATTTTCGCTGCAGTCTATAGGGGTTGCAAATGCGGCGGTATGCGTAAATAACTTAAAAACTGTGTTTGCCACAAGCAATAAAGCAGCTCGACAACGGGGTCGAGTCGTAAAAATCTATAGATTTTATAGGCTTATTGCAATCTGCTCGCCTGGTGAGTTTTGCTCAAATCCTTGTCAAGTCGAGCAAAAGAATACGCGCATGCATGGGCATTAGAATTTCTGTTTCTTCAATCTCTTGGCCGCAGGGGCGATATTCGCCAAATCTCGAAGTGGAATAGTGATGCCTCCCAGGACTGAACAGCTTTCGGTGTTTCCCGCTTTCTTCCGTGTGGAAGGAAGGGTAGCGGCTGTCTTCGGCAATGGCGATGAAGCTTTCGCCAAGGTGCGGCTGCTTTTGAACACGCAGGCGAAAGTCGTTGCCTTTGCGCAGGCGCCGGAGGCTGATTATCACGCTTTCCTCATCGCCAACCGCATCGAAACCATACGCGGCGATTTTTCATCCGATCAGGTCAAGGGCGCGACGCTCGTTTTTGCCGCCACCGGTGATGCCGAGGCTGATCGCGGTATCGTCGATGCTGCCCGCGCTGAGCGTATCCCGGCAAACGCCGTCGACCAGCCCGACTATTGCGATTTCTATACGCCCGCCCTGGTCAACCGCGCGCCCGTGGCCGTTGCCATTGGCACGGAAGGCGCCGGCCCTGTCCTCGCGCAGATGATCCGCGCGCAGATCGACCAGATGCTGTCGCCGTCGCTCGGCAAACTGGCGGAGCTCGCGACGCGCTTCCGTAAGCCGGTCGAGCGTTTTGTACCGCGTGGCGTTGCTCGCCGCATCTTCTGGCGGCAGTTCTTTTCCGGACCGGTCGCCGATGCCGTCAATGCCGGTCATATCGCGCAGGCGGAGCGGGTGGCCGATGAGCTGCTGCGGTCGTCGCGTAAGGTAGAGGGCCGTATCTGGCTGGTTGGCGCCGGTCCTGGCGCCGAAGATCTCCTGACGCTGCGCGCGCAGCGCGTGATGATGGAAGCCGATGTCATCGTATATGATGCGCTGGTGCCGCAGGCGATCGTCGACATGGGCCGCCGCGATGCCGAGCGCCTCTCCGTCGGTAAGCGCAAGGGCTGCCACAGCAAGTCGCAGGAAGAGATCAACGATCTGCTGGTGCAGCTTGGTCGCGAAGGCAAGCGTGTTGTGCGGCTGAAGTCGGGCGATCCGCTGGTCTATGGCCGCGCCGGCGAGGAAATGGCAGCCTTGCGCGCTGCCGGTATCGGCTATGAGATTGTTCCCGGCATCACCTCGGCTTTCGCCGCTGCTGCCGATTTCGAATTGCCGCTGACGCTGCGTGGTGTCGCCTCGTCGCTGGTCTTTACGACCGGTCACGATCTCACGGGCGATGTGCTGCCCGATTGGGCGAGCTTGGCCGTATCCGGCGCCACGATTGCCGTATATATGGGGCGCACGGTCGCTGCTTCCGTCGCCGGCCGCCTGATGCAAGCCGGCTTGCCGCCCGAGACGACCGTTGCCATCATCGAGAATGCCAGCCGGCGCGATCGCCGCTTGATGCACGGCATCCTGCGGGATCTGCCCGATCTCGAGCACCGCGATGAGCTGGGCGGGCCGGTCATGGTCATTATCGGCGATGCCGTCGCTGGTGCGAATTTTGAACAATCCGAGCCGCTGGTCCGTCGCGAGACCGCTGCTCAAGGCTATGCAAGGAACTGATTGATGGTCGACAAGGTTCTGACCGCAAACCGGCTCACCGATGGCGTCGCCGTCTGGCTGAACGCTAACGGTGAGTGGGTGACATCGCTGCAGGAGGCGCTGGTCGCTCGTCATTCCGAAGCGGAAGCTGCACTGGAAGCGATCGGCAAGCAAGCCTATGCTGACAACAAGGTCGTCGACGTCAATCTGATCGACGTGCAGGAAACCGGCGGCAAGCTTTGGCCGCTGCGCCTGCGCGAGCGCATCCGCGCCGAAGGCCCCACCATGGAATATGCGCCGGGCTATGCCCCGGCCGATCCCGATTTCATTGCAGTCTGAGAAGTCCCGAGGAAGTCATGTATCGTTACGATGAATTCGACCACGCCTTTGTTGCGGAACGGGTTGCCCAGTTCCGCGATCAGGTGGAGCGACGCCTCTCGGGTGAGCTTTCGGAAGATGCCTTCAAGCCGCTGCGCTTGATGAATGGCGTTTATCTGCAGCTGCATGCTTATATGCTGCGCATTGCCATTCCCTACGGCACGCTGAGTTCGCGCCAGATGCGCATGCTCGCCCATGTCGCGCGCACCTATGACCGCGGCTATGGTCATTTCACCACGCGCCAGAACCTGCAGTTCAACTGGCCGAAGCTCTCCGAAATGCCCGATGCGCTGGCTGATTTAGCCTCCGTCGAGATGCATGCGATCCAGACTTCCGGCAATTGCATTCGCAACGTGACTGCCGATCATTTCGCCGGCGCTGCGGCTGACGAAGTCGCCGATCCCAGGCCCTATGCCGAAATCCTGCGCCAATGGTCCTCCGTTCATCCGGAATTTTCCTTCCTGCCGCGCAAGTTTAAGATCGCCGTCACCGGCGCCGAGCGTGACCGCGCTGCGATCCAGGTGCATGATATCGGCCTTCATCTGAAGAAGAACGACAAGGGCGAGATCGGCTTTGCCGTTTACGTCGGCGGCGGGCAGGGGCGCACGCCGCTGGTTGCCAAGCTGATCCGTGACTTCCTGCCGGAAGAGGATCTCCTGTCCTATACGACGGCCATCATGCGCGTTTACAATCTGCATGGGCGCCGCGACAACAAGTATAAGGCCCGTATCAAAATCCTCGTGCATGAAACCGGCGCCGAGGAACTGGCGCGTCAGGTCGAGGCCGAGTTCGACAAGCTGCGAGACACCGAACTGAAGCTGCCGGAAGCTGACGTTCAGGCGATCTCAGCCTATTTCGCACCGCCGACGCTGCCTGAGCGCCCCGAAGGCTGGGAAAGCCTGGCACGCTGGAAGAAGGCCGATCCGGCTTTTGCGCGCTGGGTGCAGCAGAATGTGCAGCCGCACAAGAACCCCGATTACGGCATGGTGACAATCTCGCTGAAGCCGATCGGCGGCATTCCGGGCGACGCCTCGGACGCGCAGATGGACGCCGTAGCCGATATCGCCGAGGAATATGCCTTTGACGAGATCCGCGTCAGCCATGAGCAGAACCTTATCCTGCCGCATGTGGCGCTGGCCGATCTCGAAGCCGTCTATCGCGCTCTGGTGGCCAACGGCCTGGAAACGGCGAATGCGGGCCTGATCACTGATATTATCGCCTGTCCCGGTCTCGATTATTGCGCGCTTGCCAACGCGCGTTCCATTCCGGTTGCGCAGGAAATCTCCACGCGTTTCGGTTCGCCCGAGCGCCAAGCGGAGATCGGCGAGCTGAAGATCAAGATTTCCGGCTGCATCAATGCCTGTGGCCATCACCATGTCGGTCATATCGGCCTGCTTGGGGTCGAGAAGAAGGGTGCGGAACTCTATCAGATCACGCTTGGCGGCTCCGGCGACGAAAATACCTCGATCGGCGAGATCATCGGCCGCGGCTTCGAGCCCGACAAAGTGACCGACGCCATCGAGACCATTGTCGATACCTATCTCGGCCTTCGTCTTGATCCTTCCGAAACCTTCCTCGCCGCCTACCGTCGTGTCGGCCCGCAGCCGTTCAAGACCGCGCTCTACGGCGCGTCCTCGTCGGCAGCGGAAGCCGCGTAAGGAGATCGACCATGACCAAGATTTGGCGTGAAACAGGTTTCGTGGACAATGATTCGTGGGTCATCGAGACCGATGAGGTCAAGGCGACCGAGGCGCAGAAGCCGCTACTCGGCCTCGATGCGTTGATCGCGAAGGCGGAAGAGAGCAATGAGGCAGGCCTCGGCGTTCTCATCAAGCCCGCCGATGACGTGACCCGGCTGCAGCCCTATCTCGACCGTCTCGATATCGTCGCGGTCGCGTTTCCGGCATTCAACGATGGCCGCGCCTTCAGCCATGCGTCGCTGCTGCGCCAGCGCCTCGGCTATGCCAATGAGCTGCGTGCGGTTGGCGACGTGCTGATCGATCAGATTCCGTTGATGCTGCGCGTCGGTATCGATAGTTTCGCCGTCACCAACGCAACAGCGCTGAAGCGCCTGTCGGAAAATCGCCTTCCGGGCATTCCGCACTATTATCAGCCGACCGCTCGGCGTGCCGAAGGCGGACAGGCCTATAGCTGGCGGCGATTGCCGGCAAAGTCGGCCTGATGTGGAAAGGCTCGCTGTTGCGGCAATTTGACAGTGTCGAATTGCCGTATGCAAGCCTTTTGAACGATGTAATGTCGGCAATCTAGAAACTTGACTGAAAAATGCATATTTCAGTCCTATGCAGTCGGTTGGAATGGAATGCCTTTCAAAACCGGCTATATTGTTATATCAGCGTCGCGAAATGAGCCTGCCAGGGAATACGTGCCCAGGAAAAACGCGTAAGACTAATACGGGATTCGAGACAGAATGAACGCCCCCGCAAAGACAGATGAATTTGCCTCAGCAGTACCCGCCGGCGTCTTCGCCGAGAAGGTGCTGAGCGTCACGCATTATACCGACCGGCTCTTTCGCTTCACCATGACCAGGCCGCAAGGCTTCCGTTTCCGCTCGGGCGAGTTCGCCATGATCGGCCTCATGGTCGATGGTAAGCCGCTTTATCGCGCCTATTCGATCGCAAGTCCCGCCTGGGCCGATGAGCTTGAATTCTTTTCCATCAAGGTGCCGGATGGTCCGCTGACCTCGCACCTGCAGAACATCAAGCCCGGCGACGAAGTGCTGATGCGCAAGAAGCCGACCGGCACGCTGGTTCTGGACGCGCTGACCCCCGGCCGGCGGCTCTACATGTTCTCTACCGGCACCGGCATTGCACCATTTGCGAGCCTCATCCGCGACCCGGAGACCTATGAGAAGTATGAGGAGGTCATCCTCACCCATACCACGCGCGATGTTGCCGAGCTGAAATACGGCTTCGATCTCGTCGAGGAAATCCGCAACGACGAGCTGTTGAGCGAAGTCGTCGGCGACAAGCTACGTCATTATGCGACCGTGACCCGCGAGGAGTTTCCCTTCAAGGGCCGCATTACCGATCTCATCGAAAACGGCAAGCTTTTCAGCGATCTCGGCGTGCCGCCGCTTGATCCCGCGATCGATCGCGGCATGATCTGCGGCTCCTCCGCCATGCTGAAGGACACCAAGTCGCTGCTCGAAAAGGCCGGCCTGAACGAAGGTGCCAACAACAATCCGGCCGAGTTCGTCATCGAACGCGCTTTCGTCGGCTAATCGAACCCAAAATCCAGATTTAAAGGCGGCTTTGGTAACGGGGCCGCCTTTTTTCATGCGCCGCTGAGGTAATCGATGAGCGAGGCCATTGCAGTCTCGGCCGCCTTGGCATCACCGCCCCGAATGGCTTCGATGGCTTGGACATGCATAGTTATCGCCAGGCCCATGCGATCATGTGTTCCAGTGGAATACCATAGCCGGCGTGCGTGCGTCTGCACGGTTGCGAGCGCTGTTGTGATGAAATTGTTGGGGCAGGCGGCTTCGAGAATCTCGTCGAAGGCCTTATCGGCAGCAAAAAAGCCGGGAAGGTTGCCTGTAACGGCACATTCCGTCATCAGGCGAGCGCATTCCTCCAACTGCTCGCGCTGCTGCTGATCGGCATGGGTGGCGGCGAGCGCGGCTGCAATCGGCTCCAATTCACGTCTCACTTGCATGACATATTGATGGTCTTCGCGGCGAATCTCCGCGATTTGCAGGCCGACGCGTGGCCGCACATGGATCAATCCCTGCCATGCAAGTTTCTGGATTGCTTCGCGCACCGGTGTTCGCCCATGCTCGGCCACTTCAATCAGCTGCTTTTCGGTGACGAGGGAGCCTGGCTTCAGCGCAAGCGTCACGATCGCGTATTCCAACGCGAGATAGGCAAGGTGGCTAAGCGAATTCTGCATTCGGGGCTGCATCCGGCTTATGCTTGAGTGGCACACAGTGTCATTTAGCATCTCCGAAGGCAATCGGATGTGATATATCAGTATATTGCAAAGCCATGTATCATGGCCATGCAGCGGTGCCTGACTATCGTGTGTGCCGGATCGTCGCTTTGCGGTCGCCGATCTCAGCGGCATTTCGCAAGCCTGGCTTGAAAAGCCGCGCGTTATCGACCGATTGCGGTTGCAAGACTGGGCGGCCTTCGTTTGGCAGCCATGAGCAGGTCCAATTCGGTGGATGACGGGCCGAACTTGTAGAAGAGGCGTTTTGCCTCCGCATCATCGAGGCGATATTTCCGTGCAAACTCGGCAATACTGTAGGGGCGGCCGCGGATGACTTTGCGGGTGGTTGTCCGATTGGCGTTTTCCGTCATGTTTCCAACCTCCTTTCGGTTCCCTTTTGGTACATAGCGTCGAGGTCACGCTTGGAAAGACCTAAAAAGGCCACGGCGCATTTTCGCGGTCTTGCATCTCACCTGGTGAGCACAACAAAAAAGGGAAGGCGGTGTGGCCCGCCTTCCCTTTTTTTCCTCTTCCCAATTCGGGCTTTCGCAGCCCGATGCGCTGCTAACGTCTGATCAGTCGGCCGACGAAAATCAGGATGCAGGCGCCGATGAAACCTGTGATCAGGTAGTTCAGCCATACATGGAACGGCAGGACGATGCCGAGCGTACGGAAAAGCCAGCTGGCAACGAGCGCGCCGACAATGCCGAGGATGATGTTCATGATGATGCCCGTGTTGCTTTTCATGATCATCTCGGCGAACCAGCCAGCTAGGCCGCCGATGATAATTGCTGCAATCCAACCGACGTTTGCGTCTTCCATAAAAGAACCTCCTGAGGGCCCGACAGGTTGTTAACAATAGCTGATATACACCAAAAACGATTCGCACCCCAACTGTTGCGGATGGCGAGCCGATCGATCCGTTCATTGCAACCCTGATTATTATGGGAAATTGTTACGGTTGTTTGTGTCTTTGAGAATCGTTTGCCTTGTTGAAGCTCATCCGCGTGCTGTGTCGGATTTCTGATTTTCCTTAATAGTAGGCGATTTCTTCGGCTCGAGGCCGTCATTTCGCGGCAGCCAGCTGAGGAAAAGCATCTTCGGTCGCTCGCAACCACAATTTTATGGGTTGACCACAATAGGGCGTCTGCATATGTTCCGCGCACTTCCAGCCGAGGCAGCCTCTGCCTGCGGAGAGGGAGAGCGTAGCTCAGTCGGTAGAGCAACTGACTTTTAATCAGTAGGTCATGGGTTCGAATCCCATCGCTCTCACCATCAGCTTCATCGATTCCACAGTTTTCAGGACTTGGTTTCGACCCTATTTGCCGGGTGCGGGAATGAGGTTGGCTTTTTCTCCGGACAATTTGCATCCGAGAAAAGACCCGGTATTCGCCTGCTGCAAGGGAGATGCGCGAATCGGGATATTCATTAGGGACCACTGATCGACTAAATGAGTGCACTTCAATACCTAAAGGATCATGATGTCTGAGCATCTGCGTTCACTAGAGTCGACAAGGCATTGCGTATCGGACCGAAAGCCTAAAGGAGCCATTATTTACATAATGGTTGCTGTCGTTGCGGTTATCATCGGGGCGACTTCGGGACGGCACGAGAGCGGGATGCAAACTGTCCCACCGGTTGCGAAGCTGGTTCATTGAATCGGAATAGTTGGCTCGGCCAAGGACCGATCCAATCGAACGGAAGTCAGCAATCCTCGCTTTGATGTGTGGCCTAGATCGGAAAGCTGAACTGCAGGATATTGCCGCTTTTTGCTGGCGATACGGAAACAATAGGCCATAAGCGATATTTAGGATCGCTGCGGGTAGCTTCCGCAATAGGTGATCGTCGACGTCGAAGAGGGTTTGAAATCGAGCGCGCCCAGCGCCAGCTCATCGATCAATATCAATGTGCTGCCCCTTAATGGTGCAATGGCTTTACACGCTTCGACGTCAGCCGTTTCGAGAGGCCCCGGATAGATATTTCCAATCTGGGCCGGTTAGGTCGTCGTCGACTGCCCAAATGGTTTCGATGATCTTCATCGAGCTCGGCGTCTCCGAGTTCCCGTTTCATAGCCATAAAGGGTTGCGATCCTCTCAGGCTTGATATTCCTCGTCAGAATCTTCCTCGCTCGGTTCTGGCTCCCAGTGCGGCTGGGAGTAGGTCAGCGCCTGTCCTTCAGTTTCGAACGAAGCGATAAAAACGTGCAACTTTCTCGGCTGTGTCTGCATTGTTGAATCTCGTTGATTGCGCGACCCTGGGTGCCGATTTTTCTGGCCTGCCGTAACGCACAGGTTGTTGATGACATTTGGTGCAAATTAACTGGCGAAAAATGCGGATTCGATAGTACCATAACCTCATCAATAAAATGGTTGGCGAAGACGACGGGCGAATGATGGAATTCGTGGCAGAGCTGTCCCTATGGGAAATCTATGCAATCGTTTGCGGGTTGTTGGGTTCTCTGGGGCTTTTGTTTGGGTTGATCGCAGGCAGGAAGTTTTCGATAGCCTTACGCGTTCTGCCACTGATGGGCATTGCGATCACGACACCGGTAACGGAACGAATTGTGATCCCTTACCTGACGGAGCGCTATCCCGTGATCTTTGCCAGCAAGGATCTGCCCAGGAAGATCGATCAGAAAACCACGCTGACGAAGATAGACCTTACCGATCATATCTATAGCTATTTCTACGATCTTGACGACGATGATGACGATTTCGATCCGCCTTTCGTCAAATCCGCGCAGCTGACGGACC
The DNA here is from genome assembly GCF_002277895.1 of Rhizobium sp. 11515TR. NCBI lineage: Bacteria > Pseudomonadati > Pseudomonadota > Alphaproteobacteria > Hyphomicrobiales > Rhizobiaceae > Rhizobium > Rhizobium sp. 11515TR. The sequence goes on from NZ_CP022998.1 coordinate 2,457,596, forward strand.
TCTGCGACTTCCTGCTGCCGAAGTTCAGTTCCGGCGAAGCATCTCTGGCAAATTACATCTATCAGCTGAAGGGAAGGGACTATTCATTTTCAGTCGACAGCACCGACTGCTACTGACATTCGGACGGGCAAGACGATGCAGGGTCTGTGGCCAATATCTATACGATTGTGGGTCTATGCGATTGTCGAAAGTGCGACGACGGCGACCGCAGTGAGGCCACCGAAGATCGGTAGCAGCTTCAGCATAACAAGCCGCGCCAGCTTTTTCCTTTCGACCGACGTCATGATCAGCTTCCTCACATGGCAGTGAAGCTTAAACGCATGAAATTCATGATTCGTTTCACGTCTATCGTCGCATTATTATATTATGTGTCGCTAAAAGTACAGTGAGGTGGCGCTTTGCCGCTTCCAGAGACGAAAATCCTCCGAAACTCGCTCGCAGTCGAATGAGAGATCGCCGATTATGGTGGTGTCGTTATTTCCATCGGAACCTAATCGCATCAATTGAGTTCCCTTTTCAAAACACAGGAGGCGAATCTTGGCACAGGATCGACAAAGTGAATCGCATGGCGGACGTGAGAAGAAGCAAGCCCTGGCGAAGATACAGCATAGCGAGATTCGTAACGACGACCGGCTGCATAAAGAAAAGGACGAGGCTTCTCTCGTTGCCGATCCTCGCAACAGGCTCGCTGAGGGTAAAGTCGATCCGGTGACAAAAGAGCGTAAGCCCAGGGACGCATGAGCCCTAGCAGCGTCTGTGCGATGCACTGATGTCGGATGGCTGCTCGTGCGCGTCATGCGCCGTTTCTCATGGAAAGATAATCGCGCAGTCTTACAAAAGTAGCGCAACGACTATAGCGATGCGATCATCGTTTCGGTAGCGACGGTGCTGTTTGCGTCACCGACTTCATTCTCCATCATTCATGAATGCAATGACTTAGAGGACGATCGGTTTGTGCTGCCGTCGTTCAGCGCGATGGCCATGATGGCAAGAAGAACATATTCGCGCTTCCAGCCTGATTTCATCGCCGCAGCAACTAGGCTCTCGATGGAGGGCTCCAGGGCGAAAAGGCAGGCTGTCAGATAGTTAGTCTGTGATGCTTCCGAAGGGGGAGGGTTTATGGCGGGTCTCAACTTCCTGCTCCGTCTATTGATTTGACCGGATAGGCATGGACTGTAATGTCAGCCGGTTTCCCGGGTTTGTCTCGTTTATTGCAGAACGTTGCTACGGCTGCGACAGAGCCAAGCCCGCAATCGATGTCGACAGTGAGCGAGTAAATCCGGATAACGCACACTTGCTCTCCCGGCATCAATGGCGCCGACCTACAGGGTCATCTCGGAAAAGGTGGCAACGGTTTTCCGTCCGGAATTCCGCAAGAAAACAGGATATGTCCGACCAGAGGATCGCAGCACAAGCTATCATCGCAAGCAAACAGCATTCAGATGCCGCAGCTCGGTCTTTCCGTCGGGATTATTTGATGGGAGCGCCGTAATGGTCAACTCTACCGTCAGCTGGACGGCAAAGTTGACCACGATTCGAGAATGAAACGAGTTTTAGGCCTTGCCGCCGTTCTTCTTGCAATCGCTTCGGAACTTGGCACGTGCCTTTCCATGCAGACCCTTGGCGTCAGCCTGAGTCGAACATGCCTTGGAAACGGCGGTCTGCGCCGGCTTCGTTGCCTTCGGCTTCATCGTAGTGGTCGTCGATGGGGCGGGCGTCGTCGTTGCGCTCGGGGTTGTTGTGGTCGTACTGGGGGTGGTCGCCGTTTGTGCCATGGCACTTACGCTGAAGAGTGCGACAAAGGCTGCAGTCGTGAACATAGTAGCAATACGCATGGGGGCTTTTCCTCCGCTGAGTAGCTGGGGTGGAATGTACGTTGTTCGACGAACATCAACAGCTTGAACCAATATTTTTACAAAAGCAATTCGTTCATCGGCCAGCTTCGTGACCGTTGGTCGCGCCCGGAAAACCGGGGAAAATCGGGGTTTGCGCCCGACTGCAGCTATCCCAATTCCGTCAACTTTAAGGCAAGATGGCCAGCCCGCTCGAAAAGGTGATTGGCTTTCCGACACCCGCGTCGCTAGGAAGGGAACCGGAATGACATAGCCGGAGTCCATCGTGTCGCTTGCCGATATCTCGCTTCTGAGTGCCTTGCTCGCCGGAGCGCTTTCGTTTCTTTCGCCCTGCGTGCTGCCGCTCGTGCCACCCTATCTCTGCTACATGGCGGGAGTCTCGGTCGAGCAGTTTCGCGGCGGCGGTGCGGCCGTAGCGGGAGGCCCGAGTGTTCCTGGCCCGAGCGTTCGCGGCAATGTGCTGATGTCGGCACTGTTCTTCACCTTGGGATTTGCCACCGTATTTGTCGCGCTCGGCGCCGGTGCGTCCTCGATCGGCATGCTTTTACGCCAGCATCTCGATATTCTCGCCAAAATCGGCGGTTTGATCATCGTCATCATGGGGCTGAACTTCCTCGGCGTCTTCCGCATCGGCCTTCTGGCCCGGGAGGCGCGCTTCCAGAGCGGCGGCAAGCCGGCGACGCTGACGGGCGCCTATATCATGGGTCTGGCCTTCGCCTTTGGCTGGACCCCCTGCATCGGCCCCGTTCTCGGCGCCATCCTCGGCATTGCCGCCTCGCGCGAAACGGTCGGTGCCGGCGCCGGCCTGCTAGCCGTCTATTCGCTGGGCCTTGCCATTCCCTTCTGGATCGCCGCCGGCTTTTCCGGCGCCTTTATGCGGTTTCTCTCCCGCTTCCGCCGCCATCTCGGCACGGTTGAGAAGGTTATGGGCGCGCTTTTGGTGCTGACCGGTCTCGCTTTCATCTTCGGCTATGTCAGCGGTATGGCGATCTGGTTTCAGCAGACCTTTCCAATCCTGATGAAAATCGGCTAAGCCGGGCGATACCTTTCGCCTTCATTTTCCCCGGCAAATGGAACATGCCCGATGGCTGACCCCCATGGCTGATATTGTTAATCTGCTGCTGCCATTTTTCGGCCTGATCCTGATCGGTTATGTCGCCGCACGTGTTACAAAGCAGCCGGCAGAAGCGCTCGGCTGGCTGAATACGTTCATCATCTACGCGGCATTGCCGGCGCTGTTCTTCAAGCTCGTTTCGCAGACGCCGATCGAGCAGCTGACTCGGATAGACTTCATCGCCACCGATATCGCTGCGACCTATTCGATTTTCCTGCTCCTGTTCCTGATCGGCCGTTTCCTGCGCCGCAATTCGCTTGCCGACAGCACCATCCAGGCCTTTGCTGGCGCCTACGGCAATATCGGCTATATGGGACCGGGCCTTGCGCTGCTGGCGCTTGGCGAAAAGGCGGCTGTTCCGGTAGCGCTGATCGTATGCTTTGAAAACGCACTGCATTTCATCGTCGCGCCCGCCCTGATGGCGCTGGAAGGCGGCGATAAGCGCTCGCCATGGCGCGTTGCCGCCGATATCGCCCGGAAGGTGCTGCTGCACCCTTTCATCCTGTCGACAGCGCTGGGTTTTGTCGTAGCTGCGTTATCGCTGCATCAACCGATCGCCTTCGAGCGATTTGTCAATTATCTCGCGCAAGCGGCTGCGCCTTGTGCCCTATTCGCCATGGGAGTAACGCTCGCGCTGCGTCCGCTGAGGCGGGTTCCAGTCGAGATCGGCTATATCGTCCCGGCAAAGCTCATCCTGCATCCATTGGTCGTCTATGTCGTTCTGAAAGCTGTCGGCGGCTTTGATCCGATCTGGATCGAGGCGGCCGTATTGCTGGCGGCGTTGCCGACGGCAACGAACGTCTTCGTCATCGGCCAGCAATATGGTGTCTGGCAGGAGAGGGCCTCCGCCACCATCCTGGTCACCACGGCCTGTTCCGTGGTGACGGTTTCGCTGGTGCTCTATCTGATAAAGTCCGGCACCTTACCGGCGCAGCTTTTCACGTAATGCCGACGAAAAATTTCGCAGGCCGCCACCCGGCTCGATACCCTCGCGCATGACGATGTTGCGGAGCGGAGCGATGGCCGAAAGCACATGCAGGCCTGCCGCGCGCAGCATCTGTACCGGCAGGAAGTCCGACAGCAGTGAACGGTTGAGAAGATCGACGCTTGCCGTGCGGCTGATGATATCAGCACGTCTCTTGCGGTCGAAACTGTCGCCCGCTGCTACAGGGATCGGCAAGTCGGCGCGCGAGCAGAGAATGTCCGACAACGCCAATATATCGCGAAGGCTGAGATTGAGGCCTTGCGCGCCGATTGGGGGGAAGACATGGGCTGCTTCGCCGATCAGCGCGGCGCGGCCCTTGCCGAAGCGATAGGCTGTCATGCCTGAAAGGGGCCAGACCTGCACGCTGTCCTCGATCGTGACCTGGCCGAGCATCGATTGCATCCGCTCCTCGACCAGCCGGCCGAGTTCTTCGAGCGACTTCTCCGCATTGGCTGCCGCTTCTGCCGGCTTCTGAACCCAGACGAGGCTGGAGCGCCGGCCGGGCAGAGGCACCTGCGTAAAGGGGCCGCTTTCGGTATGGAATTCGCTAGAGATGTTCTGATGCGGCAGGCTATGCGAAAAATTCAGAACCATCGCCGATTGCGGATAGGACCAGCCCTTGGTCTTGATTCCGAGCGTCTCTCGCACCATCGAATTGCGGCCGTCCGCGCCGACGACGAATGCCGCATCGATCGAATCGCCATTGTCGAGGGTGATCGATACGCCATCATCGCCGAAGGTGATATCGGAAGCCGTGGCTGCGATGCGGCTGATATTGCCTTCCGCATCGATCGCTTCGCTGAGATTGTCGAGCAACACGGCATTCGGAATATTGTAGCCGAAGGCATCCAGGCCGATTTCGGACGATCGGAACGAGACGGTCGGCGCCCGCAATAGTCGCGATGTGCCGTCTATGATGCGCATCGTCGTCAGCGGCGCGGCCGAAGGTACGATCCTGTCCCATAGCGTCAGGCGCTCCAGAAAGCGGATCGATTGATCCATCAGCGCCGTGGTCCGCTTGTCGGCCTTGTTGTGCGGCGCGGCGACAAGGGCGACGGATCTCCCGCCGCGTGCCAGCGCGAAAGCCGTGATCATGCCGGCGAGTCCACCGCCGATAACGGCCACTTCAATCTGCTTCATATCGATGCCTCAATTGCCTTTGGTTCTGAAAATAAGCGCTTAGCCTGTTGAAATCCATGGGATGAAACATCGCAACGGGTGAAAATGACAGTAAGTCGCGCTAGCGTGCCGCAATGAACGCTTTTGCGCTGGCGATGCCGACCAAAGGATGCATATTAGCAAGAAAAACCGCCTGCCGGGGCAGGTGAATAAGCTGACGAGTCGTGGGGCGGATGAAAATCTTCAATTACAAGCGGGTGCCTTATGCGGAGATGCGTGCGTTCTCCGTTCATATACTGACGGCATCCGGATCGTTTCTCGCCTTTCTCGGCGTCGTTGCAGCGTCGGAACATCGCTTTGTCGATATGTTCTGGTGGCTTGGTCTGGCGCTGCTGGTCGATGGCATAGACGGGCCGATCGCACGCAAGGTTCGCGTCAAGGAAGTTCTGCCAAACTGGTCCGGCGACACGCTCGACAACATCATCGATTACGTCACCTACGTGCTCCTGCCGGCCTTCGCGCTCTATGAGAGCGGCATGATCGGCGAACCCTGGTCCTTTGTCGCCGCCGGCATGATCGTCGTTTCCAGTGCCATCTATTACGCCGATACCGGCATGAAGACGGACGAATATTTCTTCTCCGGCTTTCCGGTCGTCTGGAACATGGTGATCTTCACCCTTTTCGTCATCGGCGCCAGCGCCACGACGGCCATGATCCTCGTCGGCGTTTCCGTCGTCCTGACCTTCCTGCCGATCAATTTTCTTCATCCCGTGCGCGTCAAGCGCTTGCGGCCGCTGAACCTTGGCATATTTCTGTTCTGGTCGGCGCTTGGCATCTATTCGCTGCTGATGCATTTCGTCATGCCGCAATGGGCCGTTGCCCTCTTCATCATCAGCGGCATCTATCTTTATTGCATCGGCGCCGTGCTGCAGTTTTTCCCGTCCCTCGGACGTCAATAAGGATTGTGCATCATGAAGAAGACCAAGGTTATCCGCATTCACGAAAATGGCGGTCCGGAGGTCATGAAGCTGGAGGAGGTGGATCTGCCGCCTCCCGGCGCAGGCGAGGTGCAGCTTCGTCACGCCGCGATCGGCCTCAACTTCATCGATGTCTATTTTCGCTCGGGCCTCTACAAGGCACCTCAGTTTCCATTGCCGCTCGGCAAGGAAGCTGCAGGCACGATCACTGAAGTCGGGCCTGGCGTGACCGATTTTGCCGTAGGCGACCGCGTCGCCTATGTCGGCAGCGACGGTGCCTACAGCGTCGAGCGCAACATCGAGACGCGTCATCTGGTCAAGGTGCCCGATGATATCACGCTCGAAACCGCGGCATCGATGATGCTGAAGGGCATGACGGCAGAATATCTGCTGAACCGCACCTTCAAGGTCGGTCCCGGAGCGACGTTGTTGTTCCACGCGGCTGCCGGTGGCGTTGGCCTGATTGCCGGCCAATGGGCCAAGGCACTGGGAGCCGGTACCGTCATCGGCACTGCCGGTTCTGCCGAAAAGGTCGAACTGGCGCTGGCTCACGGCTACGACCATGTCATCGATTACGGCAGGGAGAATTTTGCCGAGCGCGTCCGCGAGATTACCGGCGGCAAGGGTGTCGACGTCGTCTACGACTCAGTCGGCAAGGACACGTTTCCACAATCGCTCGATTGCCTGAAGCCGCGCGGGATGTGGGTGACCTTCGGTCAGTCGTCCGGTCCGATCGAGAATTTCAATCTCGCCATCCTCAATCAGAAAGGCTCGCTCTTTGCCACGCGGCCGAGCCTTTTTGCCTATGTCGGCACACCTGAGGAGTTGAGAGCCAGTGCAAAGGCGTTATTTGCTGTTGTGCAAAGCAGCAAAGTGCGTATCAATATTCATCAAACTTATCCGCTTGCTGATGCAGGGCGCGCGCACGCGGATTTGGAAGCCAGGAAAACGAGTGGAACTACACTACTGATCCCATAGATCCGTAAAGGGCAGGACGGTGGGAAGGAAATGAGGGGAACGTGTCGTCATCCGATGCGCCGGCAACCGGTGCACTATTGTCGGTTCGCAAACTGACGAAATTGTTCGGCAGTTTTACTGCTTGCAACGAAATCGATCTTGAAATCCAGCCGGGAGAAATTCACGCTCTCCTCGGAGAAAACGGCGCAGGTAAATCCACGCTCGTCAAGATGCTGTTCGGCGTGCTCGAACCGTCGCATGGGCAGATCGTCTGGCAGGGGCAGCCTGTGGCGATCGATGCGCCGGGCATCGCGCGCAAGCTCGGCATCGGCATGGTATTCCAGCATTTTTCTTTGTTTGAAGCGCTGACTGTTGCGGAAAATATAGCGCTCTCGCTCGACAGCAATATCCCGCTCGCAAAAATTTCCGAGGAAGCCGCAAAGCTCTCTCACGCCTATGGCCTGCCGCTCGATCCGAATGCGCATGTGGCCGACCTTTCGGTCGGCGAACGTCAGCGTATCGAGATCGTCCGTGCGCTCCTGCAAAACCCTAAGCTGATCATTCTCGACGAGCCCACCTCCGTTTTGACACCGCAGGAAGCCGATCGTCTCTTCGAGACCCTGTTTAAGTTGAGAGACGAGGGGCGCTCGGTGCTCTACATCAGCCATCGGCTTGAGGAAGTGCAGCGCATCTGCTCGCGCGCCACTGTCCTGCGCCACGGCAAGGTCACTGGCGCCTGCGATCCGCGCCAGGAAACGACCGGTTCGCTCGCTCGTATGATGGTCGGCAACGATGTCGCCGGCGTGCAGCACGAGGGCCTTGGTGCGAAGGGAGATATTCTCCTGGAGATTGCCGGCCTTTCGGCACCGGCACGAACTCCGTTTGCCATGGCACTGAAGGAAGTTTCCCTGCGTGTGCGCGCCGGCGAGATCCTGGCGATTGCCGGGGTTGCCGGTAACGGCCAGGGCGAGTTGTTCGATGTCATTTCCGGCGAGTACACGGTCGCAGCGGATGATCTTGTCCAATTGCGCGGCAAGTCCGTCGGTACCAAGGGCATTAATGCGCGTCGACTGATCGGCGCTGGTTTCGTGCCCGAGGAACGCCACGGCCATGCTGCAGTATCCGCATTGAAGCTGTCGGATAACCTCGTGCTCGCCAGGCATCAGTCGGACCGCAAATCGTTCCTGGGCGGTGGCTTCTTCAATGTCATCAGGCATGGTGCAGTCAAGCAGGCGACGAAGCGGATTTGTGAGGCAATGGATGTGCGCAAGAGCGGCGAGGACCCTGCTGCCGGCGCGCTGTCCGGCGGCAATCTACAGAAGTTCATCGTCGGCCGCGAATTAGATCGCCAGCCGAGCGTGCTCGTCGTCAACCAGCCGACCTGGGGCGTCGATGCAGGTGCGGCAAGCCGTATCCGTCAGGCATTGGTCGATCTTGCCCGCGACGGCTCTGCCGTGCTCGTCATCAGCCAGGACCTGGATGAGATTTTCGAAGTCGCGACCGATATTGCCGTCATTTCGGAAGGGCGGCTGTCGCCATCCTATCCCGCCGGTGAGCTGACGCGCGAAAAGATCGGCCTGCTGATGGGCGGTCTGCATGAATCGAAGACGCATTCGGAGCCTGCCCATGCGCATTGAACTCGAAAAGCGCCCGCAGGTCTCAAAGCTGTTCGGTTTGCTTTCACCTCTGCTTGCCCTCGCATTGGCGCTTGTCGCTGGCACCATCATGTTCGCTGTCATGGGCAAGGATCCTGTCGAGGCGCTCGATGCCTTCTTTGTCGAGCCTCTGCTGGAAGTCTGGTCACTGCACGAACTGGCGATCAAGGCCGGACCACTGATCCTGATCGCCGTCGGCCTGTGCCTCTGCTACCGTTCCAACAATTGGAATATTGGTGCCGAAGGCCAGTTCACGATGGGAGCTGTCGCCGGATCATTCATCCCGATCGTCTTCACCGACTGGCATTCGCCGATAATCCTGCCTTTGATGCTGATCGCCGGCGCCATCGGCGGCGCGCTCTATGCCGCCATTCCGGCGCTTCTGAAGGCGCATTTCAATACCAACGAGATCCTGACGAGCCTGATGCTCGTCTATATCGCGCAGCTTTTCCTCGATTGGTTGTCGCGCGGACCATGGCGCGATCCGCAGGGCCATAACTTCCCGCAGAGTATCGATTTTCCGCCAGAAGCGGTTCTGCCGGCCATCTGGGAGGATTCCGGGCGTGCGCATTGGGGCATCGTCTTTGCCGTGATCGCGGCGATCCTTGCCTGGTTCGTTATGAAATATACGCTGAAGGGCTTTGAGATAAGCGTGCTCGGCCAGTCGGCGCGGGCAGGGCGCTTTGCCGGCTTTTCCTCGCGGAAAATGGTCTGGTTCGCCTTCCTCGTTTCGGGAGCGCTCTCGGGGTTGGCCGGCATATCCGAAGTTTCGGGCTCCATCGGCCACCTGCAACCCGCGATCTCGCCGGGTTACGGCTTCACCGCCATCATCGTCGCCTTCCTCGCGCGCCTCAATCCGCTCGGTGCCATCCTCTCCGGTCTGGTGCTGGCGCTGACCTATCTCGGCGGTGAGGCGGCGCAATTATCACCCGGCATTTCCGCCAAGGCTGCCAGCGTCTTTCAGGGCTTGCTTTTGTTCTTCGTGCTTTCCTGCGACACGCTGATCTATTACAAAATCCGCCTGGTCTGGTCGCGGGTTCGGGGAGGTGCGGCATGAGCGTCTTCGAAGCAATTCTCCTGACGATCATCACCGCGTCCACGCCGCTCGTCATTGCCGGCCTGGGCGAACTGGTGGTGGAACGCTCCGGCGTCCTGAACCTTGGTGTCGAAGGTATGATGATCATCGGCGCCGTTGCCGCCTTCGTCGGGGCGCAGATGAGCGGATCGCCCTATCTCGGCCTGCTGACCGGTATCGTCGCGGGCGGTCTGTTTTCGCTGCTGTTCGGCTTCCTGACCCTGACGCTGGTAACGAACCAGGTCGCGACCGGCCTGGCGCTGACCATCCTCGGACTCGGTCTTTCCGGCATGATCGGCGAAGGCTATGTCAGTGTGCCGGGCGTGCAGCTGCACGAGATCGTCTTCCCGTTCCTGTCGGATATTCCATTCCTCGGTCCGGTGCTGTTCAAGCAGGACCTGACTTTTTATCTGTCGATCGCGCTGCTCGTCGGCGTCAACTGGTTCCTCTTCCGCAGCCGTGCCGGCCTGAAGCTGCGCGCCGTCGGCGATAGCCATGGTTCGGCCCATGCTCTCGGCATCGACGTCATCCGCACGCGCTATCTCGCCGTCATGTTCGGCGGCGCCTGCGCTGGGCTTGCAGGCGCTCAGCTGTCGCTCGTCTACACACCGCAATGGGTGGAGAACATGTCCGCCGGCCGCGGCTGGGTGACGCTGGCCTTGGTCGTCTTCGCATCCTGGCGGCCGATGCGCGTTCTGGCCGGCGGTTATCTCTTTGGCGCCGTGACGATCCTGCAGTTCCATGCGCAGGGCTTCGGCGTCGGCATTCCCTCGCAATTCCTGTCGATGCTGCCCTATGCGTCGACTATTGTGGTTCTCGTCATCATCTCTCAAAATCGCCGCGCGACCTTGATCAACACGCCAGCGTCGCTCGGCAAGGCCTTCGTTCCGGAGCGCTGATTGTAACAGCCGGACCGATTTCTGCAAAACATGTCAAACCAGTAGGGGTAACCATGAAAAAACTAGCACTCGCCCTCACAACGACAGCCGCTGCCATCATTGGTTTCGCTGCCGCTGCGGAAGCAGCACCGACCAAGGTCTGCTTCGTCTATGTCGGTTCGCACACGGATGGCGGCTATTCGCAGGCGCATGATCTCGGCCGCCAGCAGATCCAGAAGGAATTCGGCAACAAGATCGAGACGCCTTATCTCGAAAACGTTCCGGAAGGCCCGGATGCCGAGCGCGCCATCGAGCGTCTTGCCCGTTCCGGCTGCTCGCTGATCTTCTCCACCTCGTTCGGCTTCATGGACGCGACCGTCAAGGTTGCCGCCAAGTTCCCGAAGGTGAAGTTCGAGCATGCGACCGGCTTCAAGAGCGGCCCGAATCTAGCGACCTACAACTCGCGCTTCTATGAAGGCCGTTACATCCTGGGTCAGATCGCCGCCAAGACGTCGAAGAATCATGGTGCCGCCTACATCGCGTCCTTCCCGATCCCGGAAGTCGTCATGGGCATCAACTCCTTCGAGCAGGGCGCCCGTTCGATCGATCCGAGCTTCAAGCTCAAGGTCGTATGGGTCAACACCTGGTTCGACCCGGGCAAGGAAGCCGATGCTGCCAAAGCCATGGTCGACCAGGGCGTCGATATCCTGACGCAGCACACCGATACGACGGCGCCGATGCAGGTGGCGGAAGAGCGCGGCATTCACGCGTTCGGGCAGGCTTCCGACATGATCAAGGCTGGCCCGAAGGCGCAGCTGACGGCGATCGTCGATACCTGGGGCAACTACTACTCCAAGCGCGTTCATGCGCTGCTCGATGGCACGTGGAAGTCCGAACAGAGCTGGGACGGTCTGAAGGACGGCATCCTGAAGATGGCGGACTATACGAACATGCCTGACGACGTGAAGAAGATGGCTCAGGAAACCGAAGCCAAGATCAAGTCCGGCGAGCTGGCTCCCTTCACCGGTCCGATCAACAAGCAGGACGGCACCCCCTGGCTCAAGGCCGGCGAAAAGGCTGATGACGGCACGCTGCTCGGCATGAACTTCTACATCGAAGGCGTGGACGACAAGCTGCCGGCTTCGAAGTAAGTTCCATCGAATAGTTAAAGTTGAGAAAAGGGTGCCTCGAGCGCCCTTTTTTGTTGCACTGCATCATCGAATGTCGATTTACAAAAGTATTACTATATGATTTTTTGACAGTGGGCCTGAGGAGATGGCCTTTGGGAGATAATCATGAAGTTTAAGACCGCACTCGTTAGTGCTACGATTCTCGCTGCCTGCATGTTTACGTCGGCGTCAGCTAAAGACCTGGTTGTCGGCTTCTCGCAAATTGGTTCGGAGTCTGGCTGGCGCGCGGCTGAGACCACGTTGACCAAGCAGGAAGCCAAGAAGCGCGGCATCGACCTGAAATTCGCTGACGCGCAGCAGAAGCAGGAAAACCAGATCAAGGCGATCCGCTCGTTCATCGCGCAAGGCGTCGATGCGATCCTGCTGGCGCCCGTCGTCGAAACCGGCTGGGATGCCGTTCTGAAGGAAGCCAAGGAAGCGAAGATCCCGGTCATCCTGCTTGACCGCACGGTCGCCGCGCCGAAGGATCTTTATCTGACTGCTGTTACATCCGACCTGGTTCATGAAGGCAAGGTTGCCGGCGATTGGCTCGTGAAGACAGTCGGCGACAAGAAGTGCAACATCGTCGAATTGCAGGGCACGACCGGTTCCTCGCCGGCCATCGCCCGCAAGAAGGGCTTCGAGGAAGCCATCAAGGGCCACGACAACCTGAAGATCGTTCGCAGCCAGACCGGCGATTTCACCCGCGCCAAGGGCAAGGAAGTCATGGAAAGCTTCCTGAAGGCAGAGAATGGAGGCAAGGACATCTGTGCGCTCTACGCTCATAACGACGATATGGCCGTTGGCGCCATTCAGGCGATCAAGGAAGCCGGCCTGAAGCCGGGCAAGGACATCCTGACCGTGTCGATCGATTCGGTTCCGGATCTCTTCAAGGCCATGGCTGCCGGTGAAGCCAACGCAACCGTGGAGCTGACGCCGAACATGGCTGGTCCGGCCTTCGATGCGCTCGATGCCTACCTGAAGACCAAGAAAGAGCCGCCGAAGTGGATCCAGACGGAATCCAAGCTCTACACGCAGGCCGATGATCCGCAGAAGGTCTACGAGCAGAAGAAGGACCTCGGCTACTAAGACGAAAGCCCATCGCACCGGATCGGCAATACCGCGCTGGTGCGATATATTATGCAAGATGCCGGCGCACCCACGGAACGCGCCGGTTATCGCTTTCGCAATTTGATTCATTCCAAGGAAATTCGCGCTTCATGGCTCACGACGTAGAGCGACTTCTGACGGCGACAGGTTTTTGTAAATATTTCCCCGGTTCGACCGCTCTCGATCATGTCGATTTCACATTGATGCGCGGCGAGGTTCATGCGCTTCTCGGCGAGAACGGTGCTGGAAAATCGACCCTGATCAAATGCATGACGGGTGCCTATCGCCGCGATGCGGGTACTCTGGTTCTCGATGGAGCCGAGATCGATCCGCATGACACGCTTGCCGCGCAGAAGCTCGGTATTGGAACCGTCTACCAGGAAGTGAACCTGCTGCCCAATCTGAGCGTAGCGGAAAACTTGTTTCTGGGTCGCCAGCCGCGGCGCTTCGGGATGGTCAGCAGCCGCGTCATGAATAAGATGGCAAGAGATCTGCTGTCACAATATGGCCTGGATATCGATGTCAGCCGCCAGCTCGATCGCTTTTCGGTTGCCATTCAGCAGGTGATCGCCATCGCCCGCGCCGTCGACCTCTCCGGCAAGGTCCTCATTCTCGATGAGCCCACTGCGAGCCTGGATACGCATGAAGTCGAGATGCTGTTCGGTATCGTCAGGCGATTGAAACAGCGCGGGCTGGGAATTGTCTTCATCACGCATTTCCTGGAGCAGGTTTACGAAATCTGCGATCGCATCACTGTTCTCCGCAACGGCCGGCTGGTCGGCACGCGCGAGGCGGACGGTCTTCCGCGGCAGACCCTGATCGCCATGATGCTCGGTCGCGAACTCGCCGAGACTGAAAGCACGATAAAGCAGAGCGAGACGGAAAGCGGCCCGGTCAGATATCATTTCACGAATTTCGGCAAGCGCGGCAAGATCAAGCCTTTCGACATGGAGGTGCGCGTCGGCGAAGTGGTCGGCATTGCCGGCCTGCTTGGTTCCGGACGGACGGAGACCGCCGAAGTGCTCTTCGGCGTCGAGCGCGCCGACAGCGGCGAGGCGAAGATCGAAGGCAAGACTATTGCGCTTTCCAGTCCGCGCGCCGCGATCAAGAGCGGCTTCGGCTTTTGCCCGGAAGATCGCAAGACCGATGGGATCATCGGTGATCTCTCCATTCGCGAAAATATCGTCATGGCGTTGCAGGCAAGGCGCGGCTGGGCAAGGCCCTTGCCGCGCAGCGAGCAGAACGCCATCGCCGATCGCTACATCAAGGCGCTGGATATCCGCACGACCGACCGGGAAAAGCCGATCAGGCTCCTTTCTGGTGGCAACCAGCAGAAAGCGATCCTTGCGCGATGGCTGGCAACCAATCCGAGCTTCCTCATTCTGGATGAACCGACGCGCGGGATCGATGTCGGTGCCCACGCGGAAATCATTCGATTGATCGAGGATCTTTGCCGGCAGGGAATGTCCCTGGTGGTCATTTCATCCGAACTTGAGGAGCTTGTCGCCTATAGTTCGCGCGTCATTGTCCTGCGCGACCGCGAACATATTGCTGAGTTGGCCGGAAGTGAGATAACGGCTGGAAATATCGTCGAGGCCATCGCCACGGCTCAAAAGACGCGGGAGGACGCATGAGCTCGCCAATCAAAACCTCCTTGCTTCGACTGATGCCTCAGCTCATTGCGCTCGCGGTTATTCTTCTGTTGAATTTCATCATGTTCCCGCATTTCTTTCATCTCGAAGTTCAGAATGGAAGGCTCTACGGGAGCTTGGTAGACGTGCTCAATCGTGGTGCGCCGGTAGCGCTGCTCGCCATCGGCATGACGCTGGTCATCGCCACGAAAGGGATCGATCTATCCGTCGGTGCGGTCATCGCGATTTGCGGTGCTGTCGCGGCTTCTTCGATTGTTGCCGGCTACTCGCTTTCCTATACGCTGCTCTTGACGATCGGCATCGGTCTGGCATGTGGGCTCTGGAACGGATTCCTCGTCGCCGTACTCGATATCCAGCCCATCATCGCAACGCTGGTGCTAATGGTGGCCGGCCGCGGCATTGCGCAATTGATCACTGAGGGGGCGATCCTCACCTTCAACAATGACGGGCTGATCTTCCTCGGCAGCGGCTCCTTCGCCGCTCTGCCGATGCCGGTAGTGATCTGGCTTGTCGCTGCGCTTTTGGTGATCGCTTTGGTGCGGCGCACAGCTCTCGGAATGCTGGTCGAAGCCATTGGCATCAATCGCCGGGCAAGCACCTTGTCCGGTATCCGGACCCCGGTCCTGCTGATTGCGGTTTATGCATTGAGCGGCCTTTGTGCCTCCATCGCCGGCATCATCGTCACGGCCGATATCAAGGGTGCGGACGCCAACAATGCCGGTCTGTGGCTTGAGCTGGATGCGATCCTTGCGGTCGTGGTCGGCGGCAATTCGCTGCTTGGCGGCCGGTTCAGCATCGTCGGTTCGCTGATCGGCGCGATGATCATTCAATCGGTCAATACAGGCATCCTGCTCTCCGGCTTTCCGCCCGAGTTCAATCTGGTGATCAAGGCGATCATCGTCATCGTCATTCTGGTCATCCAATCGCCCGCCATGCAGTCCGCAACCGCATTCTTCTGGCGCCGGCGCGCCGAGGGGCAGATGGTGCAAAAGGAGCAGGCAAAGTGAATTCGAAATATCTCCCGCTGCTTGCGACCATCGTCATCTTCATTCTGGCTTATGCCGGCTGCGTGACACAGTATCCCAACATGCTGTCGACACGCGTGGTTGGCAACCTTTTGACCGATAATGCCTTTCTCGGTATTGCAGCTGTCGGCATGACATTCGTCATCATCTCCGGCGGAATTGATCTGTCCATCGGATCGGTCATTGCCTTTACCGGCGTGTTCCTGGCGATCGTCCTTCGCGATACCACGATCCATCCCCTGATCGCTTTCGCTCTGGTTCTTGTGATCACGACAATTTTTGGCGCCGGCATGGGCGCCATTATCCACTATCTCAGCATGCCGCCCTTCATCGTGACATTGGCCGGCATGTTCCTAGCGCGGGGTATCGCCTTCGTGCTGTCGATCGACAGCATTCCGATAGAGCATGACTTCTATTCTCAGCTCAATGATTTCTATTGGCTGATGCCCGGCGGCGGCCGGCTGACCTTGATCGGCGGTCTCATGCTGCTCGTCTTTGCCGGCGGCATTGTGCTGGCGCATCGCACCCGTTTTGGTGCCAATGTCTACGCGCTGGGTGGGGGTGCGCAGACCGCGGAACTGATGGGCGTGCCCGTGGGAAGAACGACCATCCAGATCTACGCTCTGTCCGGCTTTCTTGCCGGTCTATCCGGAATCGTTTTTTCCATTTATACGTCAGCGGGATATTCGCTTGCCACGGTCGGCGTCGAACTCGATGCGATCGCTGCCGTGGTTATAGGCGGAACACTGCTGACGGGAGGAGCGGGGTTCGTCGGAGGAACACTCATCGGAATTCTCATACAGGGCTTGATTCAGACCTACATCACCTTCGATGGAACGCTTTCCAGCTGGTGGACGAAGATATTGATCGGCTTGTTGCTGTTTGCCTTTATTCTGATGCAGAAGGGACTTCTGCTGCTTTCCCGCTTGAATCGACGATATGCCTGAGGGAGGGACAGAGCGCTTGCGCGACCGATTGCTTGACACCGGAAAACCAGAGGGAAAATCGCGCACGAGCCACGCTCAGGTGGTCGATGAACTGGGTAAGGCGATCGTCTCTGGCGCTTTTCCGATCGGAAGCATTCTTCCCGGCGACAGCGAGCTTCTGCAACGATTCAAGGTATCGCGCACGGTCCTGCGTGAGAGTATGAAGACTTTGGCCGCAAAGGGGCTTGTGGTGCCGCGTGCGCGCGTCGGCACGCGCGTCACCGAGAAGATCCATTGGAACATGTTCGACAATGAGGTGCTCAACTGGCATTTCGAAAGCGGCGTCAACAAGGAGTTCCTTCTCCATCTTTACGATATACGCATGGCATTCGAGCCTTTTGCCGCAAGCCTCGTGGCGGAAAGGGCCAGTCGAGAGGACATCGAACTGCTTCGCAGTCTTGCCGCTGCCATGGCAGCGGCGCATCATACTTCCGATAGCCTGGCGGTCGCCGATCTGCATTTCCACCTGGCAATTACGGAGGCTTCGCAGAACCCATTCATGCGATCGCTGGGCGGACTTATCGAAGCCGCACTCGTCGGCATGTTCCGCATGAGCGCGCCGCCTTCAACCAATGGCTTCGCCAATATTGCGGATACGCATATGGCCATAGTGGACGCGATAGCGGCGCGTGACGGACTTTCGGCCCATAAGGCGATGGAATTTGTGATCATCGATGGGCGCCAACATGTTCTTGAAGCTTTCGAGGCTCTTGCCGAAGCCTGAAGGTCGCCTTCAAATTCGCCGTGGTTCCTCGCTCGACTTGTTGATATGAGGGGAGTCGCCCGGCCCCCGGGCGGCGCTTGACCGTATATCTCGGAGCTTGAAATGGAACGCAGCTGCCTCGCCATCATCCTCGCCGCCGGCGACAGTACCCGCATGAAGTCGTCGATGTCGAAGGTCCTGCACCCGATTGCCGGACGTCCGATGATCGCCCATGTCATGGAGGCGATCGCCAGGACCGGGATTTCAGCCGCTGCTCTGGTGGTCGGACGCGATGCGGATGAGGTCAGTGCCGCAGCGTCGATCGGCGATATTACCGTCGAATCCTATCTGCAGAAGGAGCGGCTCGGCACGGGCCATGCCGTGTTGGCGGCGCGCGAGGCGATTGCCCGCGGATATGACGATATTATCGTTGCCTATGGAGACGTCCCTCTGCTGACGGATGTGCCGCTTCGTGCGGCCCGCCAGGGACTGGCCGATGGCAATGACATCGTCGTCATCGGCTTTCATACGGAGCATCCCAACGTCTATGGCCGCTTGCTGGTCAAGAATGGCGAACTGATCGCCATTCGAGAAGCCAAGGACGCCACCGATGCCGAACTGGCGATAAAGTGGTGCAATAGCGGGCTGATGGCGATCAACGGCCGCAAGGCGCTGGAGCTTCTCGACCGCATCGGCAATAACAATGCCAAGGGCGAATATTATCTGACCGATCTCGTCGAGATCGCCCGCTCACTGGGTGGCCGCGCCGTTGCGGTCGATGCGCCCGAGGTCGAAATGACCGGCTGCAACAATCGGGCCGAGCTCGCCTTCATCGAGCGCCTCTGGCAGGAGCGGCGCCGGCAGGAGCTTATGCTGTCGGGCGTGACCATGGTCGCGCCAGAAACCGTGTTCCTCGCCTATGACACCGTGATCGGCCAGGATGCGTTGATCGAACCGAATGTCGTCTTCGGTCCCGGTGCGGTGATCGAGGGCGGCGCGGTCATCCATGCCTTCTCGCATATCGAGGGCGCCCATGTCAGCGCCGGCGCGACGGTTGGGCCGTTTGCGCGGCTGCGTCCGGGTGCGGATCTGGCCGGCGGTGCCAAGGTCGGCAATTTCTGCGAGGTCAAGAACGGCAAGATCGGCGAGGGCGCCAAGGTCAATCATCTTACCTACATCGGCGATGCGACGATCGGCGCCGGCAGCAACATCGGTGCGGGCACGATCACCTGCAATTATGATGGGGTCAACAAACATGAGACGCATATCGGCGCCAATGCTTTCGTCGGTTCGAACTCATCGCTGGTCGCGCCCATCCGCATCGGCGCCGGCGCATATATTGCTTCCGGCAGTGTCATCACCGATGATGTTCCGGCGGATGCGCTGGCCTTCGGTCGCGCTCGCCAGGAAGTAAAGCCGGAGCGGGCCAAGGTGATCCGCGAACGAGCTCTTGCCATCAAGGCGGCGAAGAAGGGTGGTCACTAAACCCTTAGGTGACCGACGTAACGGTCGGAAATCGAAAGTGACCGTTATGCCAATTGAGAAAATTGCAGGAATGATTAGGACTTGCCCTCATATCTGAGGCCAGACGGAGAGTTGCATGTGCGGCATTGTTGGGATCGTCGGAACGAAGCCGGTGGCGGACCGCCTGGTGGATGCACTGCGGCGGCTCGAATATCGCGGTTATGATTCCGCCGGTGTCGCGACGATCCATGACGGCGTGATGGATCGCCGCCGCGCGGAGGGAAAGCTCTTCAATCTGGAAAAGCGTCTCGAGTCGGATCCTTTGCCCGGTACGACGGGAATTGCGCACACGCGCTGGGCAACGCACGGCGTTCCGAATGAAACCAATGCCCATCCGCATTTCGTCGAAGGCGTTGCAGTCGTTCACAACGGCATTATCGAGAACTTCTCCGAGCTGCGTGAAGAGCTGAGGGCCGAAGGCCAGGAATTTGCCTCGCAGACGGATACGGAAGTCGTCGCCCATCTATTGGCGAAATACGTTCGCGAGGGCCTGGACGCACGTTCGGCCATGCTGAAAATGCTGAACCGCGTGACGGGTGCCTACGCGTTGGCCGTGATGTTTCAAAACGATCCCGGCACGCTGATGGCGGCGCGTTCCGGCCCGCCGCTTGCCGTTGGTTATGGCAAGGGCGAGATGTTCCTGGGCTCGGATGCGATCGCGCTTGCGCCTTTCACCAACGAAATCACCTATCTTGTCGATGGCGACTGCGCCATCGTCACCCATGCCGGGGCGACCATTCTCGATTTCAGCGGCCAGGAAGTGAGCCGGCCGCGGCAGATTTCCCAGGCGACCGCCTACGTGGTCGACAAGGGCAATCATCGTCACTTCATGGAAAAGGAAATCTACGAACAGCCAGAGGTCATCTCCCATGCGCTGAGCCATTACGTCGATTTCGCCAGCCATCGCGTGCGCCCGGACGTCTCGACGATCGATTTCGGCGGCGTATCCGGCCTCGCGATATCAGCCTGCGGCACCGCTTATCTCGCGGGCTTGGTGGGTAAATACTGGTTCGAGCGCTACGCGCGCCTGCCGGTCGAAATCGACGTAGCCTCCGAATTCCGCTATCGCGAAATGCCGTTGTCGCCGTCGCAGGCGGCGCTGTTCATTTCCCAGTCCGGCGAAACCGCGGATACCTTGGCTTCGCTGCGCTATTGCCGGGACAACGGCCTGAAGATCGGCGCCGTGGTCAATGTCAGGGAATCGACCATCGCGCGTGAATCCGACGCGGTGTTTCCGATCCTGGCAGGTCCCGAGATCGGCGTCGCCTCGACGAAGGCTTTCACCTGCCAGTTAGCGGTTCTCGCATCGCTCGCGATAGGGGCAGGCGTCGCTCGAGGGACGGTCAGCGCCAAGGATGAACAGGAAATGGTGCGCCATCTCGTCGAGATGCCGCGTATCATGGCGAATGTGCTGAATATCATCCAGCCGCAGATGGAAAGCCTGTCGCGCGAAATCTCGAAGTTCAAGGACGTGCTCTATTTGGGTCGCGGCACCAGCTTCCCGCTCGCCATGGAAGGCGCGCTTAAGTTGAAGGAAATCTCTTATATCCACGCCGAAGGCTATGCAGCTGGCGAGTTGAAGCACGGGCCGATCGCACTGATCGACGAGAATATGCCAGTCATCGTCATTGCTCCGCATGACCGCTTCTTCGACAAGACCGTTTCCAACATGCAGGAAGTGGCGGCGCGCGGCGGCCGAATCATCTTCATCACGGATGAGCTTGGCGCGGCAGCCTCGACGTTGCCGACCATGGCGACGATCACCTTGCCCGTCGTTGATGAGATCATCGCGCCAATCATATTCTCGCTGCCGATTCAATTGCTTGCCTATCATACTGCCGTCTTCATGGGCACGGACGTCGATCAGCCGCGCAATCTCGCCAAATCGGTCACCGTGGAATAGGACAACTTCCGTCCCGCATTTGCTGTCACGTCGTCGTGAGTTGGGCGTTTGTTCGGCTCGCGAACGCGGCTGGCGGGTTGTATGCCGCGCTGATTTCTGGCACGATTCCTATACCGAGATGGTGGGGAGGATTTGCCTGAAAGCGGTAGGCGGCGGAACGGAGTTTTCGAGCGGCGAATGACTGAAAAACTCATCAAAATGTCCGTAACCACGCGGATCAGAAACAATTTCCTGGCCGGCCTGATTATCTGCGCTCCGATCGCCATTACACTGTGGCTGACCTGGTCCGTCGTCCATTGGGCCGATAGCTGGGTTCGCCCTTATATTCCCGCGCGCTACGATCCCGAAAGCTATCTGAACTTCGCCGTTCCCGGTACCGGCCTGGTGATCGCGATGATCTTCATCACGATCGTCGGCTTTCTGGCCAAGAACCTGATCGGTCAGAGCATCGTCCGCTTCGGAGAATCGATCGTCAACCGCGTGCCGCTGGTGCGGACCATCTATAAGAGCGTCAAACAGATCTTCGAGACTGTGTTGAAAGAGCAGGGCACATCCTTCAAGAAGGTGGGGCTGATCGAATATCCAAGCCCAGGCCTCTGGTCCATGGTGTTCATATCGACAGATGCCAAGGGTGAGATTGCTTCGAAATTCAACGCCATGGGGCAGGACATGGTGGCGGTCTTCCTGCCGCCGACGCCCGTGCCGACGGCCGGCTTCCTTGTCTTCGTTCCGCGCGAAAAGATCACCGTGCTCGATATGAGCCCGGAGGATGGCGCCAAGCTGCTGATCTCGGGCGGCCTTGTGTCGCCCGAATTCAAGGAAGAACTGGTGGCAACGAAGAGCTTGCGTCCGCCGGTTCCGATGAAATCTTTGAGCTAAAATGCTCATCTTCCAATGGTTGGATCAATAGCTTCGCGTTTTGCGCGAACTGTCATGCCTCTATCATATTGACACCTTAGATCGTCTGTCGGGGCAGATAATCGCATGTATCTCAACATCGAATGTTCGGGGCACGGGCGCCGAGCTGCGGCTCTTCAACGCGGTCCGCAAACAGGCGGGAGATGGATGTCGTTGCCTTCACAAAGGTTTTTATCAGGAGGATATTATCTTGAGATATATGCGTTCGAAGAGCTTGCCGCTGCTGTCGGCGGCGGTTGCCACATTTATTTTCACGGCACCGATGCTGGCGCTGGCGGATAATTCCGTGACGGTTGAAGGTGTGACGCTGGTCAACAAGGGCCGCGTCGCGGTCGGCCGTATACCGGCCAATCTGCGCGACAAGTTCGGTGAAACCTTCGGTTCCGGTTCGGGCATGTCGATCGATGGCAAGAGCTGGGTTCGCAATGCCGACGGCAGCTATAACGGTTCTCTGTGGCTGCTGCCGGACCGCGGCTACAATGTCGCCGGCACCACCGATTACCGCGCGCGTCTCAACACCATCGATATCAAGCTGACGCCGGTTGCTCCCGGTGCGACGCCTCCAGCCGGCCAGGAACAGTCAGGCCTCGAAGGCAAGCTAGCCGATACGCTGCTGTTAAGAGACAACAAGGGCAACGAAACCACCGGCCTTGACCCCGCCAACGGCGTTCGCCAGGCGGAAGGCGGTATGCCGCTTTTGCCGCAGGCACCGAACGGCAAGATCTCGCTCGATAACGAAGCCATTGCCCGGCTGCCGGATGGTTCGATGTTCATCAGCGATGAATACGGTCCCTATATCTACCGCTTCTCGGCGGATGGGCGGATGATCTCGGCCACGGCTCCGCCGGCCGCGCTTCTGCCGATGCGCAAGGGCCTCGTGAATTTTTCCTCGAACAATCCCGGTCCCGGCGAAGCCGCGCCCGATCCGAAGGATCCGACCAGCGGGCGCCAAAATAATCAGGGCTTCGAAGGCATGTCCCTGACGCCGGACGGCAAGTTCCTGATCGTCGTGCTTCAGTCCGCGACTCGCCAGGATGGCGGAGATTCCAGCTCGACGCGGCAGAACACCCGCGCGCTGGTTTACGATGCCACCGATCTCGATCATCTGAAACTGGTGCACGAATATGTCGTGCCTCTGCCGGTCTTCACCAATGACAAGGGCAAGACGGCCGTCGCTGCCCAAAGCGAAATCGTGGCGCTCTCACCGACAAGCTTCCTGATGCTGGCGCGCGACAGCAACAATGGCTATGGCCAGAAGGGCGACAAGTCGCTCTATCGCAGCATTGTGGCCGTCGACGTGTCCGCTGCCACCGATATTGCCGGCGGCAAGTTCGACGGCGACACGGCGGTCGCGCCGAAGGGCGTTCTTGATCCTTCAGTCAAGCCGGCGGCAGTCAGCAATTTCATCGATATCAACGATAGCGCCGATCTAGCGCGCTTTGGTCTGCATAACGGCGCGCCGAACGACCGCAACAACCTCTCGGAAAAATGGGAGGCCATGTCGATCGTCAGCGTTCAGGATCCGAAGCTGCCCGACGATTACTTCCTGTTCGTCGCCAATGACAACGACTTCATCACCCAGGATGGTTTCCAGGTTGGAGCCGCCTACAAAGATGATAGCGGCGCCGATGTCGATACCATGTTCCAGGTATTCCAGGTCACCATTCCAGGCCTCGCAGCTAAGTGATCTCTTGAAACAGGGATGGGCGCAGTCGCTGCGCCCATCCACTCAGCCTGCTCGCAGGAAGCGGATCGCCTCGTCACGGCGGAAAAGGTATAGCAGGGTGCGAACGGCTGCGCCACGCTCGCTGGTCAGCTCCGGATCGCGCTCGATGAGATAGGCTGCGTCCTTGCGGGCGATTTCCAGAAGATCGGCATGGGCTTCCAGGCTGGCTATGCGGAAGCCTGGTGTGCCGGACTGGCGCGTGCCGAGAAGCTCGCCTTCGCCGCGCAGCTTCAAATCCTCCTCGGCAATGCGGAAGCCGTCTTCCGTCTCGCGCATGATCGACAGCCGCGCATGCCCGGTTTCGCCGAGCGGCCCTTTGTAGAGCAGAATGCAGGTCGAGGCTTCGTCGCCACGTCCGACGCGGCCGCGTAGCTGATGCAGCTGCGCCAGGCCGAAGCGCTCCGCATGTTCGATGACCATGATGGTTGCGTCCGGCACGTCGACGCCCACTTCGACGACGGTCGTGGCGACCAGCAGGCGGATCTCGCCATTCTTGAAGGCCATCATCACGGCGTCTTTTTCCGAGCCGCTCATCCGGCCATGGATCAGGCCGATGCCCGGTCCGAGCACCTTGGTCAATGTCTCATGGCGTTCTTCGACGGACATTAAATCGGATTCTTCGGATTCCTCCACAAGTGGGCATATCCAATAGGCTTTTTTACCTTCCGATAGCGCGCTTCTCAGACGCGCGACGATATCGCCGGTCCGTTCATTCGGAATGGTGATCGTTTGGATCGGTTTGCGTCCCGCCGGCTTCTCGGTGAGCTTGGAAACATCCATATCCCCGAAAGCGGCAAGCACCAGCGTTCTCGGTATGGGCGTTGCGGTCATGACAAGCATATGGGGAGAGATACCCTTCGCGGTCAGGCGCAAGCGTTGGTGAACGCCGAAGCGGTGCTGCTCGTCGACCACAGCCAGCGTGAGGTTGGCATAGGCGACGCTGTCCTGGAAAAGCGCATGGGTGCCGATGATGATCTGCGCCTCTCCGGAGGCGATGCGCTCCAGGATCGCATCTCGCTCGCGTCCCTTCGTGCGACCTGTAAGAACTTCGACGGAAAGGTTTGCACTTGCAGCAAATTTTGAAATCGTTGCATGATGCTGGCGAGCCAGAATTTCGGTCGGTGCCATCAGCACGGCCTGGCCGCCGCTTTCTATGACGGCGGCGATCGCCATCAGTGCCACGAGCGTCTTTCCCGCACCGACGTCGCCTTGCAGCAGCCGAAGCATGCGCTCGGTGCCCGCCATATCCTTGAGAATATCGGCAACCGCATCGCGCTGGCTGTTCGTCATCGAGAAGGGAAGGGATTCCAGTATCTTGCGGCTGATTTCTCCAGTTGCATGCACCGGCTGCCCCGCAACCTTGCGCAGCCTTTGGCGCACCAGAGAGAGCGACAATTGCCCCGCCAGGAATTCATCATAGGCAAGCCGGCGGCGCGCGGGAGATTGCGGATCGATATCCGCCGCATCCCTCGGCGCATGCAGCATGCGGAAGGCGTCGGAGATAGAGGGGAAACCCTGCTTCTGCGTAAGGGCTATGTCATCCCACTCGGGCAGCTGCGGAATGCGCGGCAGCGCCGCCTCGATGGTCTTGCGCAGGAACTTCGGTGTAAGCCCGGCGGTCAGCGGATAGACCGGTTCGACGAGCGGCAGGTTCTCTGCCTCGCTCTCGCGCATGATATAGTCGGGATGCACCATGGACGGTCGGCCGTTGAACCAATCGACCTTGCCACTGACGGTGACGGTTTCATCGATCGGCAGCTGTTTTTCGAGCCATTGCGCCTTGCCGCGAAAGAAGACCAGCGCCAATTCTCCGGTCTCGTCGTGCAGATAGACGCGATAGGGAACGTTGCTACGCGGATTGGGCGGCGGCTGATGTCGGTCGACACGGCCGGTAATGGTGACGATGGCACCCTGCGGCGCCCTCGCGATACCGGGCTGCTCGCGTCGGTCGATGATCGAATGCGGCGCATGAAAAATGAGGTCGATGACCCGACAATCGTCGATCGTCTCGCGGTCGAGCAGCTTGACCAGCAGCTCGGATACCTTCGGCCCGACGCCTGATAGCGAAGAGATGGAGGCAAACAGCGGATCGAGGATAGCGGGACGCATGGCGGGCAAAATGCGACGGGCAGGACGCATTTGGCAAGGGGCGGTAGGGAGCTCGGCGCCATTGTATCAAACAGTCCCCGGAAAATTGCATCGCAGGTGCTTTTTTCTGAAAAACCGGTTCCCACCTTTGAGCGCTGGTTTTATAGAGACGCATCAACATAAAGGTGTTTTTGATGACTGGGCTGACCCTCAGCAGTGCCGATCTCGATCCTCGCCGTCGGCGTATCCTTTTCCGTTGCTGGCATCGCGGCATCCGCGAGATGGATCTCGTCTTTGGCCAGTTTGCCGATAACGAGCTGCCGGGCCTCGCTGAAGCTGAACTGGATGAGCTCGAGCGCATTATGGCCGAGGAGGATAATGATCTCCTCAAGTGGATTCTGGGCAGTCAACCGACGCCGCAGCATCTGCAGACGCCTCTCTTTGAGCGCCTGACCTCCTACAAGCCCGATTTCGAAGAGATCGCCGAAAGGTTCGGATTAACGAAATGATCCCCGGTTTCGATGCGAAGAAGCTGCTCGCCGCCAGCGAGCCGATGACGATCGGTCATGTTCCGGCCGGCCTGGAGCCATTCCTGATTGCCGAAATGGCAAAGGCCGGCCAGCCGACCGCCTATGTCATGTCTGACGGTCAGCATATGGCCGATGTCGAACAGATGCTCGGCTTCATCGCGCCCGAAATCCCGGTTCTCACTCTACCTGCCTGGGATTGTCTTCCCTACGACCGCGTTTCCCCGAGTTCCGATACCTCGGCGCGGCGCCTGGCGGCTTTGTCCGGCCTGATCGCGCATTATCGCAAGCCGCATGCGGCGATCGTGTTGGTGACCGTCAATGCCATGCTGCAGAAGGTAGCGCCGCAGGACATTATCGAGAGTCTGGCCTTTTCGGCGCGACCAGGCAACCAGGTCCGGATGGACGACATCGCGGCGCGCCTGGAGCGTAACGGTTTCGATCGCGTCGCGACCGTGCGCGAGGTCGGCGAATATGCTGTTCGCGGCGGCATTCTCGACGTCTTCGTTCCGGGCACGGAAGAGCCGGTACGCCTGGATTTCTTCGGCGATACGCTGGAGAGTATCCGCAGCTTCGATCCGGCAAGCCAGCGCACGACGGGGCAGGTGCGTTCGCTCGATCTCAATCCGATGAGTGAAGTGACGCTGACGCCGGATACGATCAGCCGCTTCCGCAAGAATTATCTCTCCGCCTTCGGCGCCGCCACGCGCGACGATGCGCTCTATCTTGCCGTCTCCGAAGGTCGGCGATACGCCGGCATGGAACATTGGCTGCCGCTCTTCTACGAGAAGCTGGAGACTGTTTTCGATTACCTCAAGGGCTTCCGGCTGGTGACGGATCACACCGTGCGGGAGGCGGCCGAGGAGCGGTCCAAGCTCGTCTTCGACTATTACGATGCCCGCCTGCATTCCGGCCAGCAGACCAAGGGGCAGATGACGCAGGGCACGCCCTATAAACCGGTCACGCCGGGCCAGCTGTATCTCGACGGCAAGGCCTTCGGCAATGCACTCGATGCCTTCGGCGCCATCCGCATCTCGCCCTTCAACGAGCATGAGGGCGAGGCCCGCCGCGTCATCGAGCTTGATGCCCGCCAGGGGCCGCGCTGGGCGCGGTCAGCGACTGACACGGCCGATAGCGAGCGCGTCAACGTCTTCGATGCGGTCGTCAAGCATATTGCCGACAAGCGGGCGGCGGGCGGCAAGGTGCTGATTTCGGCCTGGACCGAAGGTTCGCTCGATCGCCTCCTGCAGGTGCTTTCCGAACACGGGTTGGCGCGCGTCAAGACGATCGAGGCCTTCAAGGATATCAGCGGTCTGGCGAAGGGCGAGGCGGCTGCCGCCGTACTCAGCCTCGAAGCCGGTTTCGAGACCGGCGATCTGATCGTCATCGGCGAGCAGGATATTCTCGGCGACCGCATGGTGCGCCGCTCCAAGCGCCGCAAGCGCGCCGCTGATTTCATCTCTGAAGTGGCAGGCCTGGACGAAGGCTCGATCGTCGTTCACGCCGAGCATGGCATCGGCCGTTTCGTTGGCCTCAGGACCATCGAGGCTGCCGGTGCACCGCATGCCTGCCTCGAGCTGCATTATGCCGACGATGCCAAGCTGTTCCTGCCGGTCGAAAACATCGATCTACTCTCGCGCTTTGGCGGCGAGGGCACTGAGGCGCAGCTCGACAAGCTCGGCGGCGGCGCTTGGCAGATGCGGAAGGCGAAGCTCAAGAAGCGCCTTCTGGATATCGCTGGTGACTTGATCCGTGTTGCGGCCGAGCGCCTGACGCGCCATGCGCCGGTGCTGACCTCTCCCGAAGGGCTCTACGACGAATTCGCCGCGCGCTTCCCCTATGATGAGACCGACGATCAGATGAACGCCATCGAGGCGGTGCGCGAGGATCTTGGCGCCGGCCGGCCGATGGATCGCCTTGTCTGTGGCGACGTCGGCTTCGGCAAGACAGAGGTGGCGCTTCGTGCTGCCTTCGTCGCTGCCATGAACGGCGTGCAGGTCGCTGTCGTGGTGCCGACGACCTTGCTTGCCCGGCAGCATTTCAAGACCTTTTCCGAGCGTTTCCGCGGCCTGCCGATCCGGGTACAGCAGGCATCCCGCCTGGTTGGCGCCAAGGATCTGGCGCTGACCAAGAAGGAAGTCGCCGAAGGCAAGACGGATATCGTCGTCGGCACGCATGCGCTGCTCGGCGCCGGCATCCAGTTCGCCAATCTCGGCCTGCTTATCATCGATGAGGAGCAGCATTTCGGCGTGAAGCACAAGGAGCGCCTGAAAGAGCTGAAGAGCGACGTGCATGTGCTGACGCTCTCCGCCACCCCAATCCCGCGCACTTTGCAGCTCGCGATGACCGGCGTACGCGAACTGTCGCTCATCACCACGCCGCCGGTCGACCGCATGGCGGTGCGCACCTTCATTTCTCCTTTCGATTCCCTTGTGATCCGCGAAACGCTGATGCGCGAGCATTATCGCGGCGGCCAGAGCTTCTATGTCTGTCCGCGTCTCGCAGATCTCGCCGATATCCACGCCTTCCTGCAATCCGATGTGCCGGAGCTGAAGGTAGCGGTCGCCCATGGCCAGATGCCGGCCGGCGAACTGGAAGACATCATGAACGCCTTCTACGAAGGCCGCTATGATGTGCTGCTGTCGACGACCATCGTCGAATCCGGCCTCGACGTGCCGACGGCCAATACGTTGATTGTCCATCGCGCTGATATGTTCGGCTTGGCCCAGCTCTATCAGCTCCGCGGGCGCGTCGGCCGTTCGAAAGTGCGCGCCTTTGCGCTCTTCACGCTGCCGGTCAACAAGGTTCTGACGACGACGGCGGAGCGCCGGCTGAAAGTACTGCAGTCGCTGGACACGCTCGGCGCCGGCTTCCAGCTGGCAAGCCACGATCTCGATATTCGCGGCGCCGGCAATCTGCTGGGCGAGGAACAGTCCGGCCATATCAAGGAAGTCGGCTTCGAGCTCTACCAGCAGATGCTCGAGGAGGCTGTCGCCGAGGTCAAGGGCGTCGACGAAATCCAGGATACCGGCTGGTCGCCGCAGATCTCCGTCGGCACGCCGGTCATGATCCCCGATGATTATGTGCCCGACTTGCATCTGCGCATGGCGCTCTATCGCCGCCTCGGCGAGATTACCGAGCTGAAGGAAATCGACAGTTTCGGTGCCGAGATGATCGACCGGTTCGGCCCGTTGCCGATAGAGGTGCAACACCTCCTCAAGATCGTCTACATCAAGTCGCTCTGCCGCATCGCCAATGTCGAGAAGCTCGACGCCGGCCCGAAGGGTGTCGTCGTACAGTTCCGCAACAAGGAATTCCCGAACCCGGCCAACCTAGTCGGCTACATCGCCAAGCAGGGCACCATGGCAAAGATCCGCCCCGACCAGAGCGTGTTCCTGACCCGCGACCTGCCGACACCAGAGAAGCGGCTGCAGGGTGCGGCCGTGGTCATGACGCAACTGGCGGAATTGGCGAAATAGAAGGTGGGCGCTGAGCCGAAAATCCGGATCTCTTCCTTTTGGTTCGCTTATAGAGTTCCAGCAAAGGCCGCTGCGGCCAGCAACATACCCGTTAGAATATTCGCCAGAAACAGCCGGTAATTGATCTCGGGGCGTGAAAGATCGAGGCGCCAGATCTGCCAGCCGAGATGTGCGGCTATGAAGAGCATTCCGACGACGTAGGGCAATGACATGCCCGTCAGCCACCCACCGGTGGACCATGCAGCGACGGCAATGGCATAGAACAGGCCGATACATGCTTTACCGCGCGAGCCGAACAGGATGGCGGTCGATTTCAAGCCCAGTCTTGTATCGTCGCGAACGTCGACATAGGCGTAAACGGTATCGTATCCGATCTGCCAGGCGATAGCGCCGAGCCACATCAGAACCGCACCGACGGAAATCGTGCCTGTGATCTCCGACCAGGCCATCAGCATTCCCCAATTGAATGCCGCACCAAGAATGGCCTGGGGCCAATATGTGAAACGCTTGCAGAGCGGATAAACAAACACGAGCGGCAAGACACTGATCGCGACGAGGCGCGTCAAGGGCGTCAGAAAGAACAGCAGCGAGGCAGCCAGTGCCAGTTCGGCCGCAAGAAACAGCACGGCCTGCAATACCCCGATCTGACCGCTTACTAAGGGGCGGAAGCGGGTGCGCTCGGCATGGCCGTCGAATTTCCGATCTGCGATGTCGTTGACCGTCGAGCCTGCGCTTCTCATCAGCAACGCGCCCAGCGAAAACATGGCCAGCTGTCTAAGATCTGGAAAACCATATGAGGCTTGGATGAGCGCTGCCCAGCAGGGAAAAAGCGTCAGCCAAATGCCGACGGGCCGATCCAGCCGCGCAAGTCGCGTGTAAGGCCTCAACGCCGAGGGCAAACGGCGATCCACCCAGTCTCCCAGTTTTATATCGCTCAGATCGGGACGGGTGGATACGTTCATGATCGAAATCCGCGGTTTTCATTAATGAAGAAAAATAGCGACTTCCACACATCTCGCAACGGCTGGAAGCGCGGCTGCGCCAATCTAGCTTTGAGGCAACGTCCGGCCCGCGACGGCCATTTTCCGCTGCGGGTCGAAATTCTGACCATTCCCTCAAGCCGCTTGCGGCTCTCGCATCTCCCCAGCATCCGGAATGCGTGCGATGACCTTGATTTCGAAATCGAAGCCCGCCAGCCAGTTGACGCCGATCGCCGTCCAGTTCGGATAGGGCTTTTCGGTGAAGATCTGGTTCTTGACGGTCATGATAGCGCCGAACTGCCGCTCCGGATCGGTGTGGAAGGTGGTGACATCGATGATGTCATCGAAGGTGCAGCCTGCGGCTTCCAGGGTTGTTTTCAGATTGTCGAAGGCGAGTTGAACCTGCTTCTCGAAATCAGGCTCCGGGCTTCCGTCGGCGCGGCTGCCGACCTGGCCGGAGACAAACAGCAGATCGCCGGAGCGGATTGCTGCGGAATAGCCATGCTCCTCATAAAGCGCATGCCTGTTCTTCGGGAAGATTGCGTTACGTGTCGTCATGGTATCGGCTCTCATTCGTGTTGACGTGAAAAGATGGGAAGGACGCAAGCTGGCGCGAGGCTTCCAATCCGCCGTCTGATTTGATATACGGCGTGTATGTGAAATATTCATATGTGCGGCTTATGTCAATATTTCAAATACGAAACGTATGTGAAATTGAGGATAATATGGCAAAACGCCTGGAAATGATGGAAGAAAATCGGAACAAGCTGATTGCCGCCGCACGAAAAGCCTTTGCCGAAAAAGGATTCGCGGCAGCATCCATGGACGAGTTGACCGCGGATGTCGGCCTGACAAGGGGCGCCCTCTATCATAATTTCGGCGACAAGCGTGGATTGCTCGCCGCCGTCGTCGATCAGATCGACAATGAAATGGCGTTGCGGGCGAAGGAGATCGGCGCACAGGCCGACGGTGACTGGCAAGGACTGCTTGCGGAAGGCGAGGCCTATATCAAGATGGCGCTTGATCCGGAGGTCCAGCGCATCGTCCTGCTCGACGGGCCGGCTGTTTTAGGCGATCCTTCGAAATGGCCAAGTCAGAACAGCTGCCTTGCTGCCACCCGGCTGACGGTGTCAAAGCTTCTGGAACAAGAGGTGGTCAAGCCGGTCGATGCCGAGGCGGCAGCCCGGCTCATATCCGGCGCAGCGCTGAATGCTGCCCTCTGGGTTGCCGCCAGCGATAACCCGGCGGACGTGCTGCCCAAAGCGATAGAGGCCTTCCGGGCGATGGCTTCGGGACTGCTGGCAAAGACGTGATGCCGGTTATGGCTCAGCTGCTTCCGCGATCGGCGATTCGCGGAAGCCCTTGCGGCTATGATCGAGAAAGCGGAGTCCCGCCTAGTTCATCCCGAGCGTGCTTCCGCCTTCATCTTGGCGATATCGCGCAGGGCGCCGGCAAGCACATCCGGGGTTTGCGCGCCACTGACCGCATATTGCTGATTTTTGAGCGGCATCAATTTCGCTGATGATGAGATCCCGCATAAGTCACGCCGTAGGCTCCGGCCGTTCGCTCGATATGCGCGAAGCCGAGTTCGCCCAGGTGCATACCGGCGATCAACAGCCGCTCCGAGCTGACGAGATCCAATAGCCTCGATCGCGTCGATGCGGCCAGATGTGGATCCTGATCGAACGCGATCGATACATCCGGGCGTGCGATCTGGATCGAGGGAAAGTGGACGATATCTCCCCAGATCAACAGATTCTTGCCGCCGGAATTGAGACGATAGCCCGTGTGCCCTGGGGTATGGCCGGGAAGTGGCATCGCAGTGATGCCGGGAAGCACCTCACCGGCATTGAAAGAGCGCAGCCTGCTGCAATAGCCATCGAACGTTCGACGCGCGAGGAGAAAGTTGCCGCGGGCGCGCTCCGGCGCTCGGCTCAAATTGCCGTCATCCTGCCAGAAGGCGATTTCGCGATTGTGGACGACAAGCTCGGCGTTCGGAAAGGTGGCGTCTCCGGAAGCGTTCATCAGCCCTCCGATGTGATCCGGATGGGCATGTGTCAGGAGGATCGTGTCTATATCGAGAGGCTGGATGCCGGCCAGAGCGAGATTGGTTTCCAGCCGGCCACCCCATTGCCTGAAACCACCCGCTCCCGCGTCGATCAGGACCGTGCGACCGCCACCACGCACCATGTAGCAGTTGATATGGATCGAGGCGGGGTCCTCTATCCCCGTATTCGCCTGCATCCGAAAGGCATCTGCCGGGTCGATATTCGAGAGGAGGTCGAGGCTGGCGGCAAGGTGGCCGTCGCTGATGGCGGTAATTGTTAAGTCGCCAACCCGCTGGCTGGGAAAAGCTGGATTAGTCATTGTTTTCTCCAACCGGCCGCTCAATTTCGCGCGTAGAGGCATGCGGCTCCATAGCCGAAGCAACGGATGCGCGCGGTAAGGGCGAGCTTGTATTTGATGGCGTCGTCCAGGCCTTGCATGAAGAGATCCATGACCGCCGGCGTGCGAAAGGGTTCAAGGCGATATCGGATGTCTGCAAAGACCTTATGTCCTCGGCCGGAGCGGACAGCGACATAGATGACATGCACGTTGGCCAATGCAGCTCGAAGGATGCCCGTGCAAAGTTCGATGCATTGCTCCGTGAGATCGGCAAGTGCTTCGTCATCCGGCATGCTTTCTGCGGAGATGAAGATTGTGATGTTCGGCATCAGAACCTACCGCGCTGTCTCGGAGGCGGCATTCTTGCCACTCGTCAATTGTGTCGTCATCGGTTCGTAGACCTGAACATCTCCGGGCAGATGCCGAATGTCTGTAATCGCGGAACGCTTCACCTTGGCGAGCCAACGGTGCTTCGGGAGCTTCTCCATTGCCACCGCATGCATTGCGGACGGGGTGAGGCCCAGCCGGGTGAGGGGCTCGGGGCCATAAGCGCTTAGCACCAGATATTCGTCTTCACCGATTACCGGCGCTCGCTCGATGCCATCATAAAGGTTTCGGTGCCAATCGGTGATGTGCTGCTGCCAACGCGCAAAATTTCCACCACCCTTTTGGCGATATTCCTCACCCGTCAGAACATCGAGGCCATCGATCGAATGCAAGGCAAGATAAACCGGGCAACCGCGGCTGATTGCCTTCAAGCGTTGCGAGGTGTGAAAGCCAGTCACTGAAATCAGGGCTGGGAGCTTATCCAGGCTATAGAAGTCGTTCCATTCCGCTTCGCTGGCTGGATCAGCAAAGCTGCATTCTACCGTGTAGATCATCGTATCACCTTTAACTACAAGCACCGGTTTCGGTCTTGTTTCTCATTGATATTTGATCATGATAGAGCGCCATTTATCGGTGATATATCGATATCGGCTCATGCTTTAGTGACCAAATATCAAGGTCACAGCCGTTCGAGTGCCGAACCATCACGTCGGGAGCCGCCCATGCGTCGCAAAATTCCAAGCAATTCTGCGCTCCTGGCGTTCGAGGCGTCGGCTCGCCATGGAAGCTTCGCTCGCGCTGCCGAGGAGTTGGCTCTGACCGAAGGAGCGATCAGCCGCCAGATAAGCCGGCTCGAAGCCTTTCTCGGTGTCACGCTGTTTGAGCGGGTCGGCAATCGTGTTCGGCTCTTGCCGAATGGAGAGCGCTATGCCGTACAGGTTCGTGAGTCACTGGATCGGCTGGAGCGCGATAGTCAATATCTGATGGGGCAGCCCAATGGCGGCGCGAATATCGATATCGCCACCATCCCGACCTTCGCCGCGCGCTGGCTTATTCCCCGTCTTGGGCGGTTCCGCGAAAAGCACCCGAATATTATCGTGCATCTTGCCGAACGGATGGAGCCTTTTGTCCTTACTGGAAGTGGGTTTGATGCAGCGATCCATTTCGATCACCCTGCCTGGACCGGAATGAGAATGCATCGGCTGTTGCAGGAGACGTTAGTTCCGGTTTGCCATCCGACGCTTCTCGGTAGCGCGGAAGCGCCGCCATCTCTCGATGAACTGCCGCGCCTTCATCGACGCCAGAATCCGGACGCCTGGCAGCGCTATGCGCAGGAGGCCGGGATTGTGCTGACCAATCCTGCGATCGGCCCGCGCTACGATCTTCACGTCATGCTGATTGAAGCTGCGCTCGCTGGGCTGGGCGTCGCCCTGGTGCCACGTCTCTATGTCGAGACGGAGTTGGCAGAAGGTCGCCTCGTTGCGCCATGGCCCGATGGTCAGTCGATCTCCAAGACCTTCTGTCTCATCCTGCCGGAGCCGATCCGATTGAGCGACGGTCCGATCCAGGATTTTGCGAATTGGCTCCTCATGGAATCGCGGACGGCGAATATAACGATCTGACGGCCGTGGATTTATAGGCCTCGAGAATGTCCGGATTAACACGGCATTGGTTTTCGGGTTTTTGCAGCGGCGGGGCTAGCCGTTTTGAGATCGTTTCAGCAAAAATTCGAAAGACGCCCTGCCGACGCCATTCCCTCCAGAGTGGCGCCTCTGCGGATCGTGATTAATTCATCCCGGCGCGTGCTTCCGCCTTCATCCTGGCGATATCGCGCAGCGCGCCGGCAAGCACATCCGGCGTCTGGGCGCCGCTGACGGCATATTGCTGGTCGAAGATGAAGAAGGGCACGCCGTTGACGCCGATCTTCTGGGCGGCGTCGATTTCGCCGATGATGAGATCGCGATCCGCGTCGGAGGCAAGCAGCGTTGATATGACCGAACGGTCGAGCCCGGCTTCTTCGGCAATGTCGAGCAGCACTGCGTGATCGCCGACATTGCGACCTTGTTCGAAATTCGCCTTGAAGAGAGCATCCACCACCTTGTCCTGCTTTTCGCGGCTTTCGGTGACGGACCAATGGATGAGGCGATGGGCGTCGAGCGTGTTCGGGCCGATCTTGATGGCGTCGAAATCGAACTTGATGCCCACTTCGCGGCCGAGCTCGGTCAGCATCTTGTGTCCCTCAGCGACGCGTTCAGCGCCGCCGAGCTTCTGCTCGAGCGCCTTCTTCTGGTCAACGCCCTCTGGTGGATAGTCGGGATTGAGCCGATAGGGTCGCCAGTTGAGGTCGACGCCTATTTCGTCCTGTACCTCGGCAATTGCCAGCTCCAGGCGGGCCTTGCCGAGATAGCACCATGGGCAGACGACGTCCGAGACGATGTCGATCGTGATGCGTTCCATGGTTTCATCCTTTCGGTTTTCGGGCTGTTCCCCTCCATCTAGGCCTTTGCACCGATGGCTTCAACCGGTTACCGAAAGGGAACCATTGCGATGCTATTGCGCCGAGGCGTCCCACCACGCGGGTAAATAGTAGCCATAGAGCGGCAAAGCCGCGGGATGATCGATGCGGCTGCGCCGCGCAGCCCATTGCTGGTCGACATGATAGAGCGGCACAAGATAATAGCCGGAGATCAGCATCCGATCGAACGAACGCACGGCGTCGCGAAAATCCTCGGCTGAGTGTGCGGTCAGGAAATGCGATATCAAGGTATCTACGTCGGGATCTTCGACGAGGGCAAAGTTGAAGCTGCCTGGCATTTTCGCGGCGGCGGAACCCCAGCGGGCCACCTGTTCGATTCCTGGCGACAACGACGAGGGATAGGATTTGATGATCATGTCGTAGTCGTAGTTGATCGTCCGCAGCTGATACTGTGAATCATCGACCGTACGAATTGTCACCGCGATACCAAGCAGTTCCAGAGACCGGCGGTAGGGGATCGCGATGCGCTCCTGGTCTGCGTTTTGCGTCAATATCTCGAAGCTGAGCTGGCGGCCGTTCTTATCGACCATCTTCTCGCCGCGGATCGTATAGCCACCCTCCTTGAGCAAGGCTACCGCCTTACGCAGGATCTTGCGGTCACGCCCGGAACCGTCGCTGACGGGAAGCCTGTAGGTGCCATCGAGCACGTCCGGATCTATGCGGTCCTTGATCGGACCCAGCATCGCGAGTTCGCGCGCATCCGCGGGAACACCGAAGGACGAAAGATCGGAATTCTGCCAATAGCTCTGCGTGCGCTGGTAGGCGCCCGAGTAGAGATTGCGGTTCATCCATTCGAAATCGAAGGCAAGCGTCAGTCCCTTGCGCACATTCTTGTCGGCAAACATCGGCCGCCGTGTATTGAAGACGAAACCGAGCATGCCGCTTGGCGTTTTCGGCCTAAAGGTCTCCTTGACGATGGCGCCGGAGGTTACTGCCGGGAAGTTGTAAGCCTGCTGCCAATGGCTGGGGCTGCCGTCCGGATAGATATCGACATCGCCTTTCTTGAAGGCTTCGAACAGAGTGGTGTCCTGCAGGAAATAATTGACGGCGATCTCGTCATAATTGTCGATGCCGATTTTTGACGGGAGATTCTTGCCCCAATAGTCGTTACGGCGCTCGAAGACGATGCGCTGGCCGGGATCGATACTTTTGATCCTGTAGGGGCCGGAACCGACGGGAATACGAAGCGAAGTCTGGTCGAAACCATCGGGATCGACGGCGTGCTTCGGCAGAATCGGCAGCGACGAGGCGATGATCAGCGGAGTTTCGCGATTGGCCTTCGCGTTGAAGCGGATCAGTACGCTGTGCTCGCCGACTTTTTCCATGCTGTCGATGGTCTCAAGCCACGACGAAAATGGCACGCGACCTTTGTCGCGCAGCAACTGGAATGTGAAGATCACATCTTCCGGCGTTACAGGTTGCCCGTCCGACCATTTGGCTTCGGGATTGAGGTTGAATCGGATGAAACTCCTGCTTTCGTCCCATTCGACCGTCTGCGCCAACAATCCGTAAAGGGTGAAAGGCTCGTCGCGCGAGCGCACCATCAGCGATTCGTAGAGGAGGTAGCCATATTCCGGGTCCCACATGCCGCGTGCGGTTGTGCGCATGCTTTTCAGGATGAAGGGATTGAGATTGTCGAAAGTGCCGACGACGCCATAGCTGACGCGGCCGCCCTTTTTGACATCCGGATTGACGTAAGGGAAATGCTTGTAGTCCGCCGGCAACGCCGGATCTCCATGCATGGCGATGCCGTAAAGCGGCTGAGCCGCCGCGGCGTTGCACAAGGTTGCGAAGAACAGGAGGGCAGCGATCCGGAGCGCTTGCATGGCATCCTTTCCGGGAAGGGTACGATTCGGCCGAACATTATCATGAGCGTGCCGAATTCAACACGCGACTGCGGAAATCTTAGGACTTGGCAGAAAAGGCCAAAGAAAAGCTGGATATCCGTGCCAGTGCGATGTAACAGGGGTGCCGGGTTTCTCGGGTCATGTATTTGCCTTATTCATTCGACAGGTGGACGACGGTTTGACCCGAATTGCATGGGACGGCGTGCTGTCGTCCCGAAGCGGATTTCAGGAGGCGGTTTCGCTATGATGTTCAAGACTGACAACAAAATGCGGGCAGGTCTCTCTGCTCTGGCTCTCATGATTGGCGCGGCGATGCCGGCTGCCGCTTTCGCGCAGGATGCGTCCAACGCAGCTCCCGCCGATGGCGGTGGTGATCCCAATCAGCCGCGTCTGGGCTGGTATAAGACCTGCACCAAGCAGGACGATGCTGACATCTGCATCGTGCAGAATCTGATCATGGCAAACAACGGTCAGCTCGTGACGGCTGTCGGCCTCATCTCCGTCGATGGCAAGGTCAACCGCAAGATCCTGCAGATCTCGGTTCCGACCGCCCGCCTGATCCCGCCCGGCATCACCATGCAGGTCGATGGCGGCAAGGGCCAGAAGCTCGACTACGCCGTCTGCCTTCCGGACAAGTGCACCGCGGAAGTGCCGGTGACGGACGCGATGATCGCTTCGCTGAAGAAGGGCACGGACGTCACCTTCACCTCGGTGAACTTCCGCCGCGCTCCGAACCCGATCAAGATCTCGCTGACCGGCTTCGGCGCCGCTTATGACGGCCCGGCGATCTCCGATTCGAAGCTCGCTGAAAGCCAGAAGAGCCTGCAGGACAGCATGCAGAAGAAGGCCGAGGAAGCACGCAAGAAGCTCGAAGACGCACAGAAGGCTGCCAAGCAGCAGTAAGTGGACGATAGTCTCGTTTCATGAGAAAAAGCCCGGAGCGATCCGGGCTTTTTCTTTGCGCTAATGACCGCATACGATGCTGGGAAGCCAAATAAAAAGGAAAGGCGTTGGGAGCGCCTTCCCTTTCGAATAGGATAGGTTTTACTGGCGTTTAATGGGCGAAGCTCATTTTGGGCTTGAGCTGCCCCGTCGGGGCTTGATCGAAGATCTGAGCGACCTGCGGATTGCGCAGGGGAACGCCGCTCTCATCGTTGATGAGGTTCTGTTCCGACACGTATGCGACATATTCCGTCTCGTCGTTTTCGGCGAGAAGGTGATAGAAGGGCTGATCCTTATCGGGACGCACTTCTGCGGGGATGGAATTCCACCATTCCTCTGTATTTGCGAATTCCGGATCGACATCGAAGATGACACCACGGAAGGGGAACATCCGGTGTCGAACCACGTCGCCAATATTGAATTTTGCGTTTCGTTGTTTCATGGCACGACTTCCTTTCAAGCAATCATGTGGTGACTTTCACCACTGATATCAAGGATTTTGCCCCATTCCTTCATCGAAATGTCACATTCGGCCCGAGTTATTCGGTCGAGCAGCATGTGATCGCTCAATGCGAAGACGCTATCGGGCGGGAGACCTGCCACCGGCTTCCCAAT
The DNA here is from genome assembly GCF_002277895.1 of Rhizobium sp. 11515TR. Taxonomy (NCBI): domain Bacteria; kingdom Pseudomonadati; phylum Pseudomonadota; class Alphaproteobacteria; order Hyphomicrobiales; family Rhizobiaceae; genus Rhizobium; species Rhizobium sp. 11515TR. The sequence goes on from NZ_CP022998.1 coordinate 2,496,651, forward strand.
CATGGAGAAAGCCCCGGCAGACCGGGGCTTTCGTGCCCGATATCAGACCGAGTAGTACATGTCGTATTCGACCGGATGCGGGGTCATTTCGAAACGCATGACTTCCTGCATCTTCAGTTCGATGAAGGCATCGATCTGGTCGTCGTCGAAAACGCCGCCAGCGGTCAGGAACTTGCGGTCTTTGTCCAGGCTTTCCAGCGCTTCGCGCAGCGAGCCGCACACCGTCGGGATCTTCTTCAGCTCCTTCGGTGGCAGATCGTAGAGATCCTTATCCATGGCCTTGCCGGGATGGATCTTGTTCTTGATGCCGTCGAGGCCGGCCATCAGCATGGCTGCGAAGCCCAGATAGGGGTTGGCGGTCGGGTCAGGGAAGCGGACTTCGACGCGCTTTGCCTTCGGGTTCGAGCCGAACGGAATGCGGCAGGAGGCGGAACGGTTGCGAGCCGAATAGGCAAGCAGAACCGGAGCTTCATAGCCCGGGACGAGACGCTTGTAGGAGTTCGTCGACGGGTTGGTGAAGGCATTGATCGCCTTGGCATGCTTGATGATGCCGCCGATGTAATAGAGGCAGCTTTCGGACAGGCCTGCATATTCGTCGCCGGCGAAGGTCGGCTTGCCGCCCTTCCAAATCGACTGGTGAACGTGCATGCCCGAGCCGTTGTCGCCGAAGATCGGCTTCGGCATGAAGGTTGCCGTCTTGCCGTAGGCATTGGCGACCTGATGCACGACATATTTGTAGATCTGCATCTTGTCGGCGTTGCGCACCAGCGTGTCGAACTTGATGCCGAGCTCGTGCTGTGCGGCTGCGACTTCGTGGTGATGCTTTTCGACGACGACGCCCATTTCGGTGAGAACCGTCAGCATCTCGGAGCGCATGTCCTGGCAGCTGTCGATTGGCGGCACCGGGAAGTAGCCGCCTTTGACGCGCGGACGGTGGCCGAGGTTGCCCGTCTCGTAGTCGGTGTCGTCGTTGGACGGCAGTTCACTGGAGTCGAGCTTGAAGCCCGTATTGTACGGGTCAGCCTTGTACTTGACGTCGTCGAAAACGAAGAATTCGGCTTCCGGGCCGAAGAAGGCGGTATCACCGATGCCGGAGGCCTTGAGATAGGCTTCCGCCTTCTTGGCGGTGCCGCGCGGGTCGCGGTTATAGGCTTCGCCGGAGACCGGGTCGAGGATGTCGCAGAGGATCACCATGGTGGACTGCGCAAAGAACGGATCCATATGGACCGTTTCCGGATCGGGCATCAGCACCATGTCGGATTCGTTGATGGCCTTCCAGCCGGCAATCGAGGAGCCGTCGAACATGACGCCATCGGCGAACATGTCTTCGTCGACACAGATCACGTCCATGGTCAGATGCTGTAGCTTGCCCTTCGGATCCGTAAAGCGCAGGTCGACGAACTTGACGTCGTTATCCTTGATTTGTTTTAAAATTTCGCTTGCGGTCGCCATTAAATTACTTCCCTTGACTTAGATGACGATTAAACGAGCCGCGGCCGAGAATGGGCCGGGCGGATTAAATGGCGTCGATGCCCGTTTCGCCGGTGCGGATTCGAATGACTTCTTCCACGTTGGAAACGAAAATCTTTCCGTCGCCGATACGGCCTGTCTGCGCAGCCTTGCGTATGGCTTCGATCACCGCTTCCGCATTTTCGTCCGCCAATACAACTTCGACCTTCACCTTCGGCAGGAAGTCGACGACGTATTCGGCGCCACGGTAAAGTTCCGTGTGGCCCTTCTGACGACCGAAGCCCTTCGCTTCCGTGACGGTGATACCCTGCAGGCCGACTTCCTGAAGGGCTTCCTTCACTTCGTCGAGCTTGAAGGGCTTAATGATCGCTTCGATCTTTTTCATGAGAAAATGTCTCTCCGCTTCTCCTGATACAGCAGGACTACTCCCCGCTCGGCCAACGTAATGCACGTACCATGCCAATTGAGGACGAACCGCTGTAAAAAATCTCGGCGAATTCGCACCGAGACGATGAATTGATGAGGATTTTTCGGAAAAATGGAAGCGATTTCGCGCGGAAATGCGTGGGATAAGCAAAATTTCGCAAAAAAGAGCCACGCACGGCAGGTTTGTGCTTCGGCAAGGCCTTGAATATTATTGTTTAATTATTATGCAAATGCATATTTATCGATCATACTGACCACCGCAATAGCGGTTGTTTTTGAGGCAGATTTCGCATCTATAATATCCACCATGATGATGCCGCTCACCGATCTGCTCCTCACCCCCGACGCCATGTCTGCCGTCGACCGCGCCGCAGCCGCATCCGGCATCGATTCCTACGGGCTTATGGAGAAGGCAGGGCAGGCGGTTGCTGCCGTCGCGCTCCGGCACTTTCCCGGAGCCGTTCGATATGCCGTTCTCTGTGGGCCGGGAAACAATGGCGGCGACGGCTATGTGGCAGCGCGCGCGCTGAAACAGGCCGGCGCCGACGTGCGGCTTTTCCATCTTGGCGATCCCCAGCGGCTCAAGGGCGATGCTACCAGTGCTTTTGCTGATTGCCCGGTCGAGGGCAAGACGATCGATGACTTTATTCCACTAGCGGGCGACGTCGTGATCGATGCGATCTTCGGCGCGGGCCTGTCGCGGCCGGTTCCGGATGACGTGGCCGCGGTTATCGCTCGCGTCGCGGCTGCTGATATTCCCGTGATTTCAGTCGATCTTCCGTCGGGTCTCGATGGCCGTAGCGGTCAGGTTCTCGGTGCAGCCTTCCAGGCCGCGCGCACGGTGACCTTCATGACGCGCAAGCCGGGCCATCTTCTCTTGCCCGGTCGCGATCTGTGCGGCGAGCTGGAGGTCTTCGACATCGGCATTCCCGACCGTATCGTCCGCGCCCATGCCGACCGCTCGCTCGGCGAAAACAAGCCGGCGCAGTGGCAGGCGGCCATACCCTCGGTAGGCGTCGAGACGCACAAATACAAGCGCGGCCATCTCATCGTCTTCTCCGGCGGGCCGAACGCGACAGGTGCTGCGCGCATGTCGGCCATGGCCGGATTGAAGGTGGGGGCAGGGCTCGTCACCATCGCCTCGCCGCCGGAGGCGCTTGATGTCAATGCAAGCTTGCTGACGGCAATCATGCTGCATTCCATCGCGGATGAAGCCTCATTGCTCGAATGGCTTGCCGATAAACGCCTTTCGACCTTCATTCTTGGGCCTGGATTCGGCGCCGGCGAAAAGGCACGGCAATTCTGCCTCGCGCTCGCGAATCGCCACCTAGTGCTGGATGCCGACGGTATCACCTCGTTCCGCGACGAGCCGCAACGACTGTTCGATGCCTTTGCTGAAGGACCGACACGCTTGGTGCTGACACCCCACGAGGGGGAGTTCAGCCGGCTCTTTCCCGATATCGCCGCGGACGAAACATTGAACAAGGTCGATAAGGCGAGGGCGGCGGCAACCAGAGCCCATGCTGCCATCATCTACAAGGGTGCCGATACCGTGATCGCCGCTCCGGACGGCAGGGCACTGATCAACGCCAACGCGCCACCCTGGCTTGCTACCGCCGGCTCCGGCGACGTACTTGCCGGCATTGTCGGTGGCCTGATGGCGCAGGGGGCGCCGGCCTTCGAGGCAGCCGCCGCCGGCGTCTGGCTACATGGTCTTGCCGGTCAACATGCCGGCAAGGGGCTGACCGCCGAAGACCTCGTCGCAGCCGTCAAACCGCTATAGCGCTATTTCGCCACTTCCTGCTGCAAAGCGATCGCACCGGGCGGCGCATTTACCTTGCCCTCATGGATCATGAAGGCGAAGACATCGCGCGGTTCGGCCTTGACCTTACGCTTTGCATCGATCAGCGGCAGATCGTCCGGTACCTTGCCAGCGGCCCAGCTTTTCAAACGATCCGCCCAGGCTTTCAGATCCTTCGGCGGATAGCAGGTCTTGATATCGTCCGATCCCTTCTGCAGGCGGGCATAGACGAAGTCGGCCGTGACATCCGCAATCATCGGATACTCGAAATGCTCGGCGCAAACGGGCGCGACATTGTATTTTTCGAGCAGCGCGACGAACTCCGGCACCTTGAAGGAATCGTGCCGGACCTCGACGACGTGTCTCAGCGCAAGACCATCCTGCTTCGCCGGCAGCAGCTTGAGGAAAGCCTCGAAATCATCCGGATCGAATTTCTTCGTCGGTGCGAACTGCCAGAGCAGCGGGCCGAGGTGATCGCCGAGCTCGCTGATGCCGGATTCCAGGAACTTCTGCATTGACTCGCCCGCTTCGGCAAGGACGCGGCGGTTGGTGACGAAACGCGTCGCCTTCAGGGAGAAAATAAAGCCGTCGGGAACATCGGCGGCCCATTTGGCAAACACTTCAGGCTTCTGCGTGCTGTAATAGGTGCCGTTGACCTCGATCACTTTCAGCTGGCGGCTGGCATAATTCAGCTCGTCCTTCTGCTTCAGCGTGTCGGGATAGAAGGTCCCGCGCCAGGGTTCGAAGGTCCAGCCGCCGATGCCTGTGCGGATTTCGCCCGCTTTGGTCATTCTCTCCTCCTTGGCCATTCGGCCGGGTAACCTTACTCCGCCGCAGCAACCTTCTTCACCGGACGCCGCTCCAGTAACTCCTTCAGGAACTGCCCCGTATAGGAGCGCTTTTCCTTGACGATCGTCTCCGGCGTGCCGACAGCCACGATCTCGCCGCCGCCATCGCCGCCCTCCGGACCGAAATCAAGGATCCAGTCGGCCGTCTTGATGACTTCGAGATTGTGCTCGATGACGACGACGGAATTGCCCTGATTGACCAGTTCGTGCAGCATTTCCAGAAGTTTGGCGACGTCGTGAAAGTGCAGCCCGGTTGTGGGTTCGTCGAGAATGTAGAGCGTGCGGCCCGTCGATCGCTTCGATAGTTCCTTGGCTAGCTTGACGCGCTGCGCCTCGCCACCCGAAAGCGTATTGGCCTGTTGTCCCACCTTGATATAGCCGAGGCCGACATCCTTCAGGCTCTGCAGCTTGTCGCGCACGGCGGGAACGGCCGCGAAGAAATCGACGCCTTCCTCGACGGTCATGTCGAGCACGTCGGCGATCGACTTTGTCTTGAAGGTGACATCAAGCGTCTCGCGATTATAACGCTTGCCGTGGCAGACGTCGCAGGTGACATAGACGTCAGGCAGGAAGTGCATCTCGATCTTGATGACGCCGTCACCTTGGCAGGCCTCGCAGCGGCCGCCCTTGACGTTGAACGAGAAGCGGCCCGGCTGATAGCCGCGTGCCTTGGCTTCCGGCAGGCCGGCAAACCAGTCGCGGATCGGCGTGAAGGCGCCGGTATAAGTCGCGGGGTTCGAGCGCGGCGTGCGGCCGATCGGCGACTGGTCGATATCGATGACCTTGTCGATATGCTCGAAACCGTCGATGCGGTCGTGATCGGCCGGGATTTCGCGCGCACCCATAACGCGGCGTGCCGCCGACTTGTAAAGCGTCTCGATCAGGAAGGTGGACTTGCCGCCGCCGGACACGCCGGTCACCGCAGTGAAAACACCGAGCGGGATGGACGCCGTGACGTTCTTCAGGTTGTTGCCTCGCGCGCCGACAACCTTGATTTCCTTGCCCTTCTTGGGCTTACGACGTTCATTGGGAACCGGCACGCCGAGCTCGCCGGACAGATATTTACCGGTCAGTGACTTCGGGTTCGCCATGATGTCCTGTGGTGTGCCATGCGCCACCACCTGGCCGCCATGCACGCCCGCAGCCGGCCCGATATCGACCACATCGTCGGCCGTCAGGATCGCATCCTCGTCATGCTCGACGACGATCACGGTGTTGCCGATATCCCGCAGATGCTTCAGCGTCTCCAAAAGACGGGCATTGTCGCGCTGATGCAGACCGATGGAGGGCTCGTCAAGAACATAGAGAACGCCCGTCAATCCCGAACCGATCTGCGATGCCAGCCGGATGCGCTGGCTTTCGCCGCCGGACAGCGTGCCCGAATTGCGCGATAGGCTCAGATATTCGAGACCGACATCATTGAGGAAACGCAGGCGATCGCGGATTTCCTTGAGGATGCGGACAGCAATCTCGTTCTGCTTGTCAGTGAACGTGCCCGGCAGCGCATCGAACCAATCGCGGGCAACGCGGATCGACATCTCCGCCACCTGGCTGATGTGCAGCTTGTCGATCTTGACCGCCAGGGCTTCCGGCTTCAGGCGATAGCCGTTGCAGGCCGGGCATGGGGCAGCCGACATGAAGCGTTCGATCTCCTCGCGCGCCCAGGCAGAATCCGTTTCCTTCCAGCGGCGCTCGAGGTTCGGCACTATGCCTTCGAAATTCTTGTGCGTGGTGTAGGAGCGCGCACCATCGGCATAATGGAATTCGATCTTGTCTTCCGTGCCGTTCAGGATGACATCCTTGGCCTTGTCGGACAGTTCGTTCCAGCGATTGCCGAGCTTGAAGCCATAGTGCTTGCCGAGCGCCTCCAGCGTCTGATTGTAATAGGGTGAGGTCGACTTGGCCCACGGAGCGATCGCGCCATCGCGCAGCGTGCGTTCCGGCTCCGGCACGATCAGTTCCGGGTCAATCTTCTGCTGCGAACCCAAGCCGTCGCAGGACGGACAGGCGCCAAAGGGATTGTTGAACGAGAACAGGCGCGGCTCGATTTCTGGAATGGTGAATCCGGAAACCGGGCAAGCGAATTTCTCCGAGAACAGCACGCGCTCATGCGTTTCGTTCAGCGACTTGTTGGCTGAGCCGCCCGCAGCGGTCTCCTCAGGCGGCAACGGTTTGTCGGCGAATTCCGCGACGGCAAGACCGTCGGCAAGACGCAGCGAGGTTTCGAAGCTGTCGGCAAGACGCGCCGCCATGTCCGGACGCACGACGATGCGGTCGACCACGACATCGATGTCGTGCTTGTATTTCTTGTCGAGCGCCGGCACATCGGCGATCTCGTAGAACTGGCCGTCGACCTTGACGCGCTGGAAGCCCTTCTTCATGAGCTCCGCCAGTTCCTTCTTGTATTCGCCCTTACGTCCGCGCACGAGCGGTGCCAGAATGTAAAGCCTGGTGCCCTCCTCATAGGCAAGAACGCGATCGACCATCTGGCTGACCGTCTGGCTCTCGATCGGCAGGCCCGTCACGGGCGAATAGGGAACGCCGACGCGGGCAAACAGCAGACGCATATAGTCGTAGATTTCGGTGACCGTGCCGACCGTCGAGCGCGGATTGCGCGAAGTGGTCTTCTGCTCGATCGAAATTGCCGGCGAGAGGCCGTCGATCTGGTCGACATCCGGCTTCTGCATCATCTCGAGGAACTGGCGTGCGTAGGCCGAAAGGCTTTCGACATAGCGGCGCTGGCCCTCGGCATAGATCGTGTCGAAGGCGAGCGACGATTTGCCGGAACCGGAAAGGCCGGTCATGACGATCAGCTTGTTGCGTGGCAGGTCAAGATCGATGCCCTTGAGATTGTGCTCGCGCGCACCACGTATGGAAATAGTCTTCAGTTCGCTCATCGTCGTATGCAGGTCCCTTGGAGTCTGCCTTTATTTAGTGATGTCAGCCCGCGAGTCGAGGCTGAAATGAAGGGGTGGAGCCGGTTTTCGATTCCGTTGACATCATCATAGGGATAAATTAGAACAAAGAAAGAACAAAATTATCGCGGCGATTTCTTTGTGGATGAACGGAACTGGGAAGGCCGCATAAATAGCACCTGACGCCTGCTATGGGTTAAGGTGTTCCGATAGAATTTCAAAGCCGTCGATGGGCGGCAAGCAGGGTGGTGTCATGGCCGGTAGTGTGAACAAGGTAATTCTGATTGGGAATCTCGGGGCGGACCCCGAAATTCGCCGCACGCAGGATGGCCGCCCGATCGCCAATCTCAATATCGCAACGTCGGAAACCTGGCGCGACCGTAATTCCGGCGAGCGCCGGGAAAAGACGGAATGGCATCGCGTCGTCATCTTCAATGAAGGCCTCTGCAAGGTCGCCGAACAGTATTTGAAGAAGGGCGCCAAGGTCTATATCGAAGGCGCTCTGCAGACTCGCAAGTGGCAGGATCAGAACGGCCAGGACAAGTATTCGACCGAAATCGTGCTGCAAGGCTTCAATTCGACGCTGACGATGCTCGATGGCCGCGGCGAGGGCGGCGGTTCCATGGAAGGTGGAAGCCGCGGCGGTCGCGGCGGCGGTGATTTTGGTGGCGGCTACGGCGGCGATTACGGCGGCGGCGACGATTATGGCCAGTCGTCCTCTTCGCAGGGCTCTTCCCGCGGCGGCGGTGGTAGCCGTGGTGGCAGCAGCCAGGGCGGAGGTAACTTCTCGCGCGATCTGGATGATGACATCCCGTTCTGATTGATATGCTTGCCAGCTAAACTATCCAATAGCTCACCTTCGGGTGAGCTATTTTACGTGCAGCGCGTCCAGATAGAAGGTTCACCTATCGAGCGGATTCGAGCCTTCCGATTGATTGTTTAATTCTTCTAGGATTAATTGGCAGATCGCTATGGTATCCTTGATATTCTCTTTCGTTAAAATGTGAGTTCTGGATACCTCGTCAGCGAGATAAATAAAAAGAATCTTTTTCTGTAGATCATCCTCAGTAACGATGTTGATGGACGCATATTGAGTGTCTTTTTCATCTACCAAGTACTCCGTCTTTATAAAGGTATATCCATATTTCTTGAAGAATCCGCGGATTATGTTTTTGAGAAACATTGCCGATCCTTATTCAGCGCACACCGAAACGCGATGTTCTGTGTAGCGCGGTGATGGCGATAAAAGCTTTAACCTGCTTGTAGCGCCGCTTTTGCCCCATCTACAACGAACTGCGCGGCAAGCGCCGCAAGGATAACCCCCAGCAGCCGGGTGAGAATGGCGCGGCCGGTGGCGCCGAGCATTCGGTCGAGCCTGTCTGAAATGGCAAGCGCCGCAAAGACCAGGGCCAGATTGACGGCGATGACGCCGATCAGTTGCGCGCGGTCGAGCGTCGTCTGCAGCGAGCCGGCCAACAGAATGGTGGCCGAGATGGCGCCGGGACCGGCGATCAATGGTAAGGCGAGGGGAAAGACCGCGATATTGCGGATGTGATCCTTCGTAATGGCGACCTCCGTCGTCTTCTCTTTCCTGTCCTGCCGCCGCTCGAACACCATTTCGAAGGCGATCCAGAACAGCAGCAGGCCGCCGGCGATACGGAAGGCACCGATGGAGATGCCGAGCACACCAAGCACGCTCGCGCCGAATAAGGCAAAGGCCGCAAGGATGAAGAAGGCGATCAGCGATCCGCGTAGCGCCACCTGCTTGCGTTCCGCCCGGTTCATGCCGGCCGTAAGTCCGATGAAAAGCGGCGCGAGCCCCGGCGGATCGACAGTTACGAGCAGAGTCGTGAAGGCATTGATCAGCGTATCTGCGCTCGCCATATAGTCCCCGAAGCTTGTTTTATCGCTGTTATCAAGCATTGTTATGCGAGGAACGGGCTTTCGCAAAGGGTCATGCATCGGCGTCGATGGATTTCGCCATGGAAATGTTCGATTCCATGGCTTAAAGGGGCAAAACCTGTTCAAAAACACCGGCCCAAATTGGCGCTCGCCAGGCCTTTCGGCTATAAATTTCGCAGTGATTCTAAAAGAGATCGTGATCTGTTTTGACTGAGCAAACACCACCCGGCGGCGGGAAGCTCCCGCCAGGCATCGAGCCGATTTCCATCATGGAGGAAATGCAGCGGTCGTATCTCGATTACGCCATGAGCGTGATCGTCAGCCGCGCGCTTCCCGACGTCCGTGATGGTCTGAAGCCCGTTCATCGGCGCATCCTTTATGCGGCGCATCAGAGCGGCTATCACTGGAACCGCAAATATGTGAAGTCGGCCCGTCCCGTCGCTGACGTCATGGGTAGCTACCACCCGCACGGCGACGCTTCGATCTATGACGCCTTGGTGCGCATGGCGCAGGACTGGTCGATGCGCGTGCCGCTCATCGACGGGCAGGGCAATTTCGGCTCGATCGACGGCGATCCGCCGGCGGCGATGCGTTATACGGAATCCCGCCTGACGAAGGTCGCCCACGAGCTTCTCGAGGATATCGACAAGGAAACGGTCGATTTCCAGGAAAACTATGATGCGACGACGGAGGAGCCGAAGGTTCTGCCGGCACGCTTCCCGAACCTGCTGGTCAACGGCTCCGGCGGCATCGCCGTCGGCATGGCGACGAACATTCCGCCGCACAACCTCTCCGAGGTCATCAATGGCTGTATCGCGCTGATCGACAATCCGGCGATCGAGCTGCCCGAGATGATGGAGATCATCCCCGGTCCGGATTTCCCGACCGGTGCAAAGATCCTCGGCCGCGCCGGCATCCGCTCCGCCTATGAGACGGGGCGCGGCTCGGTCGTCATGCGCGGTGTCGCGACCATCGAACCGATGCGCGGCGATCGCGAGCAGATCATTATCACCGAGGTTCCCTATCAGGTGAACAAGGCGTCGATGATCGAGAAGATGGCCGAACTCGTGCGCGAGAAGCGCATCGAGGGCATCTCGGATTTGCGCGACGAGTCCGACCGCCAGGGCTATCGCGTCGTCGTCGAACTCAAGCGCGATGCCAACGCCGACGTCATCCTGAACCAGCTTTATCGCTATACGCCGCTGCAGACCTCTTTCGGCTGCAACATGGTGGCGCTGAATGGCGGCAAGCCCGAGCTGATGAACCTGATGGATATGCTGCGCGCTTTCGTGGCTTTCCGCGAGGAAGTCATCAGCCGCCGCACGAAGTATCTGCTGCGCAAGGCGCGTGATCGCGCCCACGTCTTGGTCGGTCTGGCGATTGCGGTCGCCAATATCGACGAAGTCATCCGCGTCATTCGGCAAGCGCCCGATCCGCAATCGGCCCGCGAAGAGTTGATGACACGCCGCTGGAATGCGGCCGATGTCGAGTCGCTTATCCGGCTAATCGACGACCCGCGTCACCGCATCAACGAGGACGGCACTTACAATCTATCCGAAGAGCAGGCGCGCGCCATTCTCGAACTGCGTCTGGCACGTCTCACCGCTCTCGGCCGTGACGAAATCGATGAAGAACTCAACCAGATCGGTGCAGAAATCAAGGACTACCTTGATATTCTTTCGTCGCGCGCTCGGATCCAAACCATTGTAAAAGAAGAGCTTGCCGCGGTTCGTGATGAGTTCGGAACTCCGCGCCGCACCGAGATCGTCGATGGCGGCCTCGAGATGGACGACGAGGATCTGATCGCCCGCGAGGACATGGTCGTCACCGTTTCCCATCTCGGCTATATCAAGCGGGTGCCGCTGACCACCTATCGTGCGCAGCGCCGTGGTGGCAAAGGCCGCTCCGGAATGACGACCCGCGACGAGGATTTCGTTACCCGGCTATTCGTTCTCAATACACATACGCCGGTTCTGTTCTTCTCGTCCCGCGGTATCGTCTACAAGGAAAAGGTCTGGCGTCTGCCGATCGGCACGCCGACATCGCGCGGCAAGGCACTGATCAACATGCTGCCGCTGGAACCCGGCGAACGCATCACCACGATCATGCCTCTGCCGGAGGATGAAGACAGCTGGGACAATCTCGACGTGATGTTCACGACGACGCGCGGAACCGTGCGTCGCAACAAACTGTCGGATTTCGTGCAGGTCAATCGTAACGGCAAGATCGCCATGAAGCTCGAGGAAGAGGGTGATGAAATCCTCTCTGTCGAGACCTGCACCGAGCATGACGACGTGCTGATGACTACGGCGCTCGGCCAGTGCATCCGCTTCTCGGTTTCGGATGTACGCGTCTTTGCCGGCCGCAACTCCATCGGTGTTCGCGGCATCAGCCTTGCATCCGGCGATCGCATCATCTCGATGACGATCGTCCGCCATGTGGATGCCGAGCCATGGGAGCGCGCGGCCTATCTCAAACGCTCCGTCAGCGAGCGCCGCTCCGCAACGGGCGATGACGAGGAGATTGCGCTGGTCGGCGAAGAGGTCACCGAAGAGGGGCAGCTCAGTGACGAACGTTACGAGGAGCTTAAGGCTCTCGAGCAGTTCGTTCTGACGGTCTCGGAAAAAGGCTTCGGCAAGCGTTCGTCTTCCTATGATTTCCGTATCTCCGGTCGCGGCGGCAAGGGTATTCGCGCTACCGACACGTCGAAGACGGGCGAGATCGGCGAACTTGTTGCTGCCTTCCCGGTCGAGGACGGCGATCAGATCATGCTCGTCTCGGATGGCGGTCAGCTGATCCGCGTGCCCGTCGGCGGCATCCGCATCGCCAGCCGCGCCACCAAGGGCGTCACCATCTTCTCGACGGCCAAGGACGAAAAGGTCGTATCCGTCGAGCGTATCAGCGAGCCGGAAGGCGATGAGGATGATGCTTCGGCAGCCGAGGACGATGTTGCTGCCGGTGAGGCAGGAGATGCCGGTAGCGAGGGTAGCAGCGAAGAATAAAAATTCGCTGAACCGGGCTGCACAAACCGCCGGCTGACCGGCTGACCCAAGAAACTGAAGGATTTCAATCGTATGAGCTTGATAACAGGCTCATGCGATTGTTTTTTGGGAACGTTGCTCGATCTTGAGTTCATCGCCGGTTATCCGGCCGTTCTATTATTCCGCTTGTCCGTTGCCCTGCGAAAAGGGCGCCAGAACCTCCAGGCTTTCCCGATCCAGCTGCGCGAAAACCTCGTCATAGCCAAAACGGAAATGCCAGCCGAGAACCGTGCCGGCAGATTTCGATGCGTAGATGCGATCGATTTTGTTGGGCAGCGACCAGTTTCGCTGTGCAAATTTCGCGGCAAGGCCGGGGGCGCGCAGCTGGATGATGGAGGCGGCGTCCACTGCGAGCGCCTCGCAATCTTCCGGTTTGAACAACGCGCCGGCGGAAACGATATGTCGTTGAAACTCCTTGCCGCCATTCGTCAGCGCCGCGACATGGGCATCTGCAACGTCGCGGATATCGGCGCCGCGATGCAGGCGATGAACAGCCATCACATTGGCTGGTTCTGGAAAACTTCGAGACATGCGTAAAACGCGGACCTGCAAATCCGGGCCAGTCATGCCTTTGAGGACCTGCTCGGCTTCCAGTTTCGTGCGGTGATAGATGCTTTTCGGTTGTGGTACGGTGTCTTCGTCGACCCATGTGCAATGACCGGGAACGACGGCGCGACCATAAAGTGCGGTCGTGCTGGTAAACACCAGTCTCTTGACGCCGGCAGCCAGTGCCGCTTCCGCCAGCTGCCGTGTTCCGTCCACATTGATGCGGCGAAATTCATCGTCGGAAACTGCGCCCACATGAGGGGCATGCAGGGCCGCGCAATGGATGACTGCATCCGCACCCGTCAGCGCCTGGCGCAGCAACGCCGCATCGGTAAAATCTCCGAGGAGATGCGTCGTCGAAAACGGCGAATGATCGATGCCTATCACCCTATGGCTTGGCGCCAACGCATTAAAGATTGCCCGGCCAAGTCGCCCGGAGCTGCCTGTCAGGACAATGCGCATCTTGATGCCTCGATGAACCGCGATCACCATAGCATGATTGAAGCGGCTGGTGCGCTTCCTCTTGCAAAATCATGCTTTTGCGTCTTGGCGGCAGGGCCTGAAGGGAAAGCGCCGCGACCATAATGGCAATAAAAAACCGGACGCTGGCGGGGTAGCGTCCGGTTCAGGGTCCATCCGAGCATATGGCGGGGAGAGATGCTCGGTACGCGGAGATCAGAGCGTCTTATGACGCTTATGTAGCCTCTTGCTCTCTTCGCTTTCGCGATGAAGCGCCGAAATGGTGGATGCGACTGACACGACAAACATGATGCTGATGAAAAGTGTAAGCAGCGTCAAAATTGTGAACATGATCGCTCCCTCCTTTGGTGGGACTAGCGTTCAGATCCCTTAGTACTGGCTTGAGGCAACAAAGGGACGAGCCGAAGCAAAGGGACCGTAGATCTTCGACTGGTCGGGTTTCTGATCGTAAAGCGCAACGGTAGCTGCGAGCATTCCCGAAATCATGGCCATCCAAACAACGTTAATGAGGGTGATCTTGTCGGGCATACTCTTCTTCCTTCTTGCCGCAATATGCGATCTGAGTTTCGGACTGTTAACGCGGCGTTTCCCAAATGGTTCCGCCGATATTGAGAGCTATCTAGCAATGCGCTCCTGAAGCGACCTTGAATGCCTTGTTCATCTGGCGTTCAGATTCGCATTGCGTTTTGCGCATGGCGGTGGCGATTTTTTGGGCAAAATCGAGTTTCTTGCCGTTTCCCGAGGGGGAATCCCATTCGATCTCATAATTGTCGGCGAAAAGATGAACGAGGTATTCGACGAAAAATGAACCGATGATGGCGCCTGCGATAATGAAGACGAGCATGGCATGATGTCCCTGAAACCGAATTCGGCGAGCCGTTGAGCAGGCCCGTTTCGATGTTGATGTCAGTAAAGCATTGTCGAGCTGAAACGGGCTTGAACGGCGCGTTCATCTGCAGTTCAGAGGCGGCCGCCGGGTTGCAAATCACTTGCGATACGGCCTCATCCATGACAAAAGGCGTCGAAACAACGAGCCGGCCTGGTAATGACGACAGCCTTTTATCCTGGGTCTTTCGACCCGATGACCAACGGACATCTGGATGTCCTCGTGCAGGCGTTGAACGTCGCCGCCAAGGTGATCGTCGCGATTGGCATTCACCCCGGCAAGAAGCCGCTTTTCTCCTTCGAGGAGCGGGCGGAACTCATCCGCAGATCGCTCGGTGAGGCTCTGCCGCAGAAGGCGGGCGATATTTCCGTCGTTGCTTTCGACAATCTGGTCGTCGATGCCGCCCGTGCCCATGGCGCGACCTTGCTGGTGCGTGGCCTGCGCGATGGCACCGATCTCGATTATGAAATGCAGATGGCTGGCATGAACCGGCAGATGGCGCCGGATATCCAAACGCTGTTTCTGCCCGCCGGCACGGCCTCTCGGCCCATAACCGCCACATTGGTGCGGCAGATCGCATCCATGGGCGGCGATGTCAGCGCCTTCGTGCCGTCGGCGGTTCTGGAAGCGCTGAACGGCAAACTCAAAAATAAGGCCAGCGGCAACAGCTGAGCCAAAATCCAATCCCGAACGGAGCATCCATGAAACTCTTTCATATTGCATTGGCAGGATTCCTGAGCCTTGCCGCCTTCGCAGGCAGCGCGTTCTCGGCCGCAGCCGCAGATCTTTTGACCATCCAGCTCAAGGACGGCCCGGTGGTCATCCAGTTGATGCCGGAGGTTGCTCCGAAGCACGTTGCCCAGATCGAGGCGCTGGCGAAGAAGGGTGCCTACGACAACGTCGTCTTCCATCGCGTCATCGATGGTTTCATGGCTCAGACCGGCGACGTCCAGTATGGCAATGCCTCCAAGGGTTATGATCCGAACAAGGCCGGCACCGGCGGCTCCGATCTGCCGAACCTTCCGGCCGAATTCTCCAAGGTTCCGTTCCAGCGCGGCACCGTCGGCATGGCGCGCGCCCAGGATCCGAACTCCGCCAACTCGCAATTCTTCATCATGTTCGCCAATGGCGATTTCCTGAACGGCCAGTACACGGTCGTCGGCAAGGTCGTCTCGGGCATGGAGCTCGTCGACAAGATCAAGCGAGGCGAAGGCCAGAACGGTGAAGTGAGCAACCCGGACAAGATGATCAAGGTCACCGTCACCAAGAAGTGATTTCACAGGCGTGATTCCAAAAGGCGCGGCGCGGCTTTTGGATGAGATCATGCCAAGGCAAGCTGCATGATCCGGTCAGGATCATGCGCAAACACAGAGAACAGGAAACGAACATGGCTGAGATCAAGGATCCAGAAAACACCCTCATCCTGGAAACCACCAAGGGCCAGGTTGTCATTCAGCTTCTGCCGCAGGTTGCTCCCGAGCATGTCGCCCGCATCAAGGAACTTGCGCGCGAAAAGGCCTATGACGGCGTCGTCTTCCATCGCGTCATCGACGGCTTCATGGCCCAGACCGGCGACGTGCAGTTTGGCAAGCAGGGC
Organism: Rhizobium sp. 11515TR; assembly: GCF_002277895.1. Classification (NCBI taxonomy): domain Bacteria; kingdom Pseudomonadati; phylum Pseudomonadota; class Alphaproteobacteria; order Hyphomicrobiales; family Rhizobiaceae; genus Rhizobium; species Rhizobium sp. 11515TR. The sequence continues at coordinate 2,512,563 of NZ_CP022998.1, forward strand.
AGCGAAACCTTCAATCCTGGCCGTGCCGGCATGGGCGGCTCTTCCAAGCCGGATTTGAAGGCCGAGTTCTCCGCAACGTCGCATATTCGCGGCACCTGTTCGATGGCCCGTTCGCAGAACCCGAACTCGGCCAATTCCCAGTTCTTTATCTGCTTCGCAGATGCTCCCTGGCTGAACAAACAGTACTCCGTCTGGGGTCAGGTCATCTCCGGCATGGAATTCGTCGACCAGATCAAGCGCGGCGAACCGGTAAAGGATCCGGATTCGATCGTATCCGCGCGGGTTGCCGCCGACGTCTGATCGTGATTATTCCTGAAACCCGCCTCTTGCGCCGCTGGCGTGAGGGGCGGGTTTCGCTTTGCCTGAATGAACTACCTGGACCAATTGAATGCGTGTTGATCTTTTCGACTTTGATCTGCCGGAGGAGCGTATCGCGCTCAGGCCCGCCGAGCCGCGCGACAGCGCGCGCCTCCTCGTCGTCGATCCGAATGATAGTGCCAACACGCTGAGCGACCATAAGGTGCGGGATCTGCCATCTTTCCTGCGCCCCGGCGACGCCATGGTCTTCAACGATACCAAGGTGATACCGGCGCAGCTGGAAGGTATTCGTCATCGCGAAGGCGCCCCTGGCCAGCAGGTCTCGGCGACGCTGCATATGCGTGCCGCGCCGGATCGCTGGAAGGCCTTTGCCAGGCCCGGAAAACGCATCAAGATCGGTGACCGCATCCAGTTCGGCCACGGCGAAAATGTCTGCGTTCTGGGCTCGCTCGATGCGACTGTCGAGGAGAAGGGCGAGGGCGGCGAAATTACTCTGCGGTTCGATCTATCCGGCCCAGCGTTGGACGAAGCGATCGCCGCGGTCGGGCATATTCCCCTGCCGCCCTATATCGCGGCGAAGCGCCCGGAAGACGAGCGCGATCGCGCCGATTACCAGACGATTTACGCGCGTGAAGAGGGCGCCGTCGCGGCACCTACCGCTGGCCTGCATTTCACGCCATCCCTGTTTGCCGAGCTTGATGCCATGGGCGTCGAACGGCATTTCGTGACGCTGCATGTCGGGGCCGGTACCTTCCTGCCCGTCAAGGCCGATGATACCGACGACCACAAGATGCATTTCGAGATCGGCTATGTCGATGCCGCCACCGCCGCAAGGCTCAATGCCGTCAAGGCGAGGGGCGGGCGCATCGTCTGTGTCGGAACTACGTCGCTGCGGCTGATCGAAAGTGCCGCCGCTGACGACGGCACCATTCAGCCCTGGCAAGGTGCTACCGGCATTTTCATTACGCCCGGCTACCGCTTCAAGGCTGTCGACATGCTGATGACCAATTTCCACCTGCCGCGCTCGACCCTGTTCATGCTCGTATCGGCCTTTGCCGGCCTCGATACGATGCGAGCGGCCTATACCCATGCTATCGAGACGGGCTATCGCTTCTATTCCTATGGCGATGGCAGCCTGCTCCACCGGAAAGACTAGGACGAGATGAGCGAGAGCTTTCAGTTTCAATTGAAGAAGACCGACGGCGGCGCGCGCCTCGGCGAAGTTTCCATGCCGCGCGGGACCATCCGCACGCCGGCATTCATGCCCGTCGGCACCGTCGGCACCGTCAAGGCCATGTACCTCGACCAGGTGCGCGAAACCGGCGCGGATATCATTCTCGGTAATACCTATCATCTGATGCTGCGCCCGACCGCCGAGCGTGTCGCCCGCCTTGGCGGCCTGCACGAGCTGATCCGCTGGCCACACCCGATCCTCACCGATTCCGGCGGTTTCCAGGTGATGTCGCTGTCCGGTCTGCGCAAGCTGGATGAGCAGGGCGTGACATTCAAATCGCATGTCGATGGCAGCTTGCATCATATGTCGCCGGAGCGCTCGATCGAGATCCAGGGCCTGCTCGGCTCCGATATCCAGATGCAGCTCGATGAATGCGTCGCCTTGCCGGCAACGCCGAAAGAAATCGAGCGCGCGATGGAAATGTCGCTGCGCTGGGCGGACCGCTGTAAGGTGGCCTTCGGCAACCAGCCCGGCAAGGCGATGTTCGGCATCGTTCAGGGCGGCGACGTGCCTGAGCTGCGCGTCCGCTCCGCAAAGGCACTGAGCGGCATGGACCTGAAGGGCTATGCAGTCGGCGGTCTCGCCGTCGGCGAGCCGCAGGAGGTTATGCTGCGTATGCTCGAGATCACGCTTCCGGAGCTGCCGACGGAAAAGCCGCGCTATCTGATGGGGGTCGGCACGCCCGACGACATTTTGAAATCCGTCGCGCGCGGCATCGACATGTTCGATTGCGTGATGCCGACCCGCTCGGGCCGTCACGGACTGGCCTTCACGCGTCGCGGCAAGGTCAACATCCGCAACGCCCGCCACGCCGAAGACATGCGCCCGCTGGACGAGCAATCCAATTGCCCAGCCTCGCGGGACTACTCGCGCGCCTATCTGCATCATCTCGTCCGCGCCAACGAAGCGCTCGGCGGCATGCTGCTCTCGTGGCATAATCTAGCCTACTATCAGGAACTGATGCAGGGCATCCGCCAGGCGATCGCCGAAGGCCGCTTTGCCGATTTCATGGCGGAAACGATAGAAAATTGGGCGAGGGGCGATCTCGAGCCGGTGTGATCCTGCTACGATGAGGATGCGCCACGCGATCTTGCTGCTATGGCGATTTCGCGCTAACAGAAGCGTGTCGAAAAAGGCAGGGGTGGTTTCGGTAGGCCCAACCCCTTCCAGTCTGGAAGCACTGCTCCTTGCCATTGGTGATGAGAGCCCGCGACGCGGAACTTGACCATTGTGGTCGAGTGTCTCGCGTTGGCGTGGCCGGATCGACCGACATGTCTCCGCGGGAAAGCCTTTTGGAGCTGTCATGAGACTGAACCACCTGGATCTGCATGTTCCCGATGTCGCTGCGACGCGGGATTTCTTTGTTTCCGTTTTTGGCCTGACGGAAGTGGAAACGCGCGGCGCAAATGGCCTCGCCATTCTTGGCGACGACGCCGGGCTCGAACTTGTCATCAGTCGGCCGGTCGGGAAATTCGGCGGCGCCGATAGCGTCTCCATCGGTCGCAATACCTATCATATCGGCTTCATGCAGCCGTCCCGGGAGGCGGTCGATCTGCTGTTCGAGCGAGCGAAATCGAGCGGCTGCGAAATCTTGAAACCACCTTCGGCCATACGTGGCAATTGGTCGTTTTACTGTTTTGCACCGGGGCGAATCCTCGTCGAAGTCGGCTGGCGCATGGACCTCGCTCTGTTGGTAAATCATTTATTATCGATTGATTGCTATCCTTAACGAACATCATCTTGAGCCGGCTGAAACGGGCTTGCCTTGAGCAATTTCCGTTTCCAGCCGTGTTTCAGAATGAGCTTGGCAACAATAAAGCATTGGGAAAAATAGCGAATCGGAATAAACGGTCCATCCGCCTTTGAAAAACGTCATTGGCAGATTTGATTGCGTGGCCGCTTGGAATTTTGAAAAAATCCGGCTAAAACGCATTCTCTTAATCGATAAGGGCTGTACTACCGAAAATAGGAGGCACTTGCCGTTGAGGGCGCAACGCAAATTCGGGGCATGTCTTTCGGGGCTATTGGTTGTAGGTTTGGCCGCTACCAGCTGCACGACGACACAGAAGACAACCCCCACCCCCAGCAATACCACCAAGCCCATTCGTGGCGCTAAAGTAACGTACAATTACACGACCAAGGACAAGGACTGTCTCGAGCGTGCAATGTACTTCGAATCGGAGCGGTCCGACCCGAGTGGTTACATGGCAGTCGGTACGGTTGTGATGAACAGGCTGACCTCCGGTGCATATCCGCCCACGATCTGCGGCGTCGTTGCCCAGGAAAAGCAGTTCGCCCCGGGTGTGATGACCAGGGAAGTCAAGGATCAGGCAAAGCCGGATCTCGAAGTTGCTGCCGCGAAGATCCTGCGTGGCGAGCGGCATCCCCAGGTAAAGGACGCGATGTTCTTTCATACCGAAGGCCTGAGATTCCCATACGATAATATGCACTACGTCGCTTATGCCGGCGGCAACGCGTTCTATGAGAAGCGTGGTCGCGATGGCGAATTGCAAACGCCTGCGCCGCTTCCGGCTTACGAGGTTGCGATGAATTACGTGCCCACGCAGGGCGCGCCGCAATCTCCGTTCGTCCTGCCGGAAACGCAGCCGGCGTCCACGACGTCTGCCGTTGCGGCATTTACGCCGGTCTCGAACCCGACGGTGACCATGCCGCAGAGTACCATCGTTATCCCAACTGCCGTTCCGATCCCGACGCCCGCACCCACCGACATGGCAATTTCGGGACCGCTTTCGAGCGGCGAAACTACCTACACGAATACGCCGATGCCGGCATCGACGGTCGTCATTCCGCAGCCGCGTCCAGAGTTCGATGGCAATACACCGGCGGGAAATCCGCTTAGAATTCGCGGTTAGCAACAACTGGCCCAAACCCTCGAGCAGCGCGCCTCTTTCCCAGAGGTGCGCTGTTTTTATTTGAGCTGAGTCATGCTCAGATACTCTCGCTCGTTGCTTTCGCGAGTATCTGCACGCCGTTGATCTTGTAACTGCCGTCCGGCTGGCGGGTGATTTGATAGATCGCCGTCCAGTCCTTGTCATCGGTGCCTGTGATCAGCACCTCCTGATAGACGACTGCGCCATTGTCGATCGCGCGGCTTTTGCCGAAGGCATAGTTGCCTGGATGATAAACCGGTTGATAGCTCTTCTTCACCATGGCGAAGAAGCTGTCCTTATCCGGGAAGAGCGCCTTGATGCCGGGTGCGGCGAAGGAATAGGCCGTCGCGGCATCATCATACAGAAAAGCCTCGATCTGTTGCTCAATAAGGCTCTGTGCCGTCCGCACCGGATCTTCCGCGTAAGCGACCGGTGCAAAGGCGATGCAGCAGAGAAAAGCGGCAATAGAAAAAGCGCGCATGTCCGTCCCAATCATATGGAGAAAGCTTAGCGCGCTTTGATCGCAAGCAGAAGCGATTACTGCCAGCGGCGGAAGAGGGCGCTGGCGTTGACGCCACCAAAGCCGAAACCGTTGGAGATCGCATAGTCCATGGCCATCGGTCGCGCGGTACCACCGACGATGTCGATACCTTCAGCCGCCGAATCCGGATCCTGCAGATTGCGGGTCGGCGGGGCGACCTGATCACGCAGAGCCATAATCGTGAAGATCGCTTCCATGCCGCCGGCAGCACCCAGAAGGTGGCCGGTAGCGGCCTTCGTACCGCTGACGGCAATCTCACCGTCACGGCCGAAAACGGCTTTGATGGCTTCCATCTCGCCTCTGTCGCCGACCTGCGTCGATGTCGCATGCGCATTCAGATGCTTGACCTCGGACGGTGAAATGCGAGCCTGGGAAAGTGCCGCAAGCATGGCCCGGCGCGCACCATCGCCATCTTCCGGCCCGGCGGTCATGTGATAGGCGTCGGCGGCAGTGCCATAACCGACGAGCTCGGCCAGCGGCGTTGCGCCGCGAGCGAGCGCATGCTCCAACGTCTCGATGACAAGCATGCCGGCGCCTTCACCCATGACGAAACCGTCACGAGCGCTGTCGAAGGGTCGGGAGGCTTCTTCCGGGCGGTTGCTGAAGCCGGTCGAGAGCGCGCGCGCTGCAGCGAAGCCGCCAAGGCTCACCTTGTCGATGCAGGCTTCGGCACCGCCGCAGATGGCGACATCGGCCTCTCTTGAGCGGATCAGCCGCGCGGCATCGCCGATCGCCTGGACACTGGCGGCACAGGCGGTGACCGGCGCACCCAGCGGCCCCTTGAAGCCATAGCGGATACTCACCTGGCCGGCGGCGAGGTTGACGAGGAAGGAGGGGATGGTGAAAGGCGACAAACGCCGCACGCCCTTTGTTTCAGCCGTGCGCACGGCATCGGCGATGGCGGGAAAGCCACCGACGCCTGATGCAATGATCGTGGCCGTCCGTTCTAGAGCGCCGACGTCAGTCGGTTGCCAGCCGGCCTGCAGGATTGCCTCTTCGGCGGCCGCCATGGCGAACAGGATGAACCGGTCCATCTTTTTCTGATCTTTGACCGGCACATAGCGGTCGGCGTCGAAGCCGACTTCGAGGTCCTCCGATATATCGGGAACAACACCACCGATCTTGGCGGTGAGATCGCCTACCATTTCCTCAGGCAGCAATCGGAGACCGGAACGGCCTTCGATCAGCCGCTTCCAGCTTGCGTTGACACCCACGCCCAGGGGAGAAACCAGTCCCATGCCGGTGACGACGATACGATCCATGTCTTGCTCCTATTCTGTCAGGCGTCGAAGCCCAGAAACCATGCTTTCATCTGGGCGATGCGTTCATGAACGGTGTCATCGGCCGCAGGCCCGGGCACGAGCATCGTGTCTTCGGGCTGAAAGGCGCGGCCGGTGACGCGGTCGATGAGAAGCGGGTCGCGATCCTCACCAGTATTGGCGTCGACGAGGCGCATTGCGACTTCTTCGGTAGGCAAGTGCCGATTGCCCCAGGTGAAGAGCGCCATCAGCACAGGGAAGAAATCCCGGCCCTTCTCGGTCAGCACATATTCGTAGCGCGGCGGCCGCTCCTGATAGAGTCGCCGCTCGAACAGCCCTTCGTCTGTGAGATGCTTGAGGCGCCGCGTCAGGATGTTCGGTGCAACGCCGAGATTTTTCTGGAATTCGTCGAACCGGCTCAATCCCTGCAGCGCATCACGTAGGATCAGGATGCTCCACCAGTCGCCCACGCTTTCGAGCGCACGGGCGGCGGGGCATTTGAAATTGCTGAAGCTGGTTCTCTGCATGGGCGAGGCAGATAGCACGAGTAACTATCATCATGCAAGTTACTATCACGCAGCTAGATCTGCGCGAAGCAGGAACTCAATCTGCTGGCGCGCGAGGCTAGATGGGAATGAGCGAAATGCGCCTGGCCGTGGCTAGGCCGCGGATTTTCAGTAAGGAGGTGCCTTGCGGGCGCGCTGCTGTTTTGCTGCCTCGGTCCACCAGGCGAGGTCGTCGGCAAAACGGGGAAAAGCTCTTGCCAACGCATCGCCTCCATTCCCGGTAGGTTTACTGTCAACGTCCAATGCCGCCGAAATATTGGCGACGGCAAGCGTGCTTGAGATGACGACCATTCCCATCTCCGAAAGAGTGCCATGCCAGGCAGGCGCCGCATGTGCGCCGGAAAGGCGGCCGCCGGAGTAGCTGGCAATCGCCGCCGGGCGCCAGAACCATTCTTCCAGATAATGATCGGTCAGGTTCTTCAGGCCGGGTTGCATACCCCAGTTGTATTCGCCGGTGACGAAAACGAAGGCGTCGGCAGCCCGGATTTTTGCCGCAAGCGCCTCCATTGCCGGGGGTGCCGAACCTTTGGGGTATTCCTTGTACATCCGATCGAGCATCGGCAGTCCGACCGCCTGCGCATCGATGAGCTCCACGTCGTTTCCACGCTCAATCAGGCCTGCGACGATAAAATTCGCGAGACGGATGCCGACGCGATCCGAGCGGTAGGAACCGTAGAGAACCAGAATACGGTCGGCCATTGTTGAATATGTCCTCACAGTCTTGTGCGACATGTCTGGAGCAGTTCAGCGCTTCACGAAATCTCTGAACTGCTCTATCTCATTGTTTCCACGCAATTCTGGACGAAAGCCGCGATGCACTTTTCCAGGAATTGCTTTAGGTTCGCGACTCCACCGGCACCGAAGCGGAGACTTCCTCCTCCGGAATATCGTCGAAGGACGCATAATTGAGGTTATAGAGCTTCGAGTAAAGCTTGCCGTTCGCCATCAGCTGATTGTGGTTGCCGCTTTCAAGCAACTGTCCGTTTTGCAGCACGATAATGCGGTCGGCCTCGCGGATGGTGGCCAGACGATGGGCGATGACGAGACCGGTGCGGCCTTCGAGCAGCTTTACCAATGCCTTCTGGATCAGCATTTCGGTGTAGCTGTCGATATTCGCCGTCGCTTCGTCGAGTACGAGGATCTTGGCGTCGGCGACAAGGGCGCGGGCGAAGCTTACGAGCTGTCGCTGGCCGAGTGAAAGACCGCCGCCGCGCTCGCCGAGAACGGAGTCGTAGCCATCCGGAAGACGCATGATGAACTCATGCGCGCCGACCGCTTTGGCGGCCTCGATGACCTCTTCGCGCGTCGCCTCCGTCTTGTTGTAGCGGATGTTCTCCAGCACCGTGCCGGTGAAGAGGAACGGCTCCTGCAGCACCATGGCGATCTGGCGTCCGAGCGAATCCTGGGTAAGGGAGCGCACGTCATGACCGCCGACCAGGACCTGGCCCTGCTGAACGTCGTAGAATCGATGGATGAGCGCCATCGAGCTCGACTTGCCAGAACCCGTTGGCCCGATCAGCGCCACCGTTTCGCCGGGATTGACCCTGAAGCTGACATTCTTCAGCACAGGGTGCTTCGGATTGTAGCCGAAGACGACATCGCGGAATTCCACCGAGCCGTCCATATCCGGCGACAGTTCGATCGCATCGGGCGCATCCTTGATGTCGACTGGAACGTCGAGCACCTCGGTCAACCGCTGGCCGGACGCCATGGCCCGCTGCATGACCGAATATTGCATGGTCAGCGAACGGATCGGGTCGAAGAAGCGCTGAATGTAGAACAGGAAGGCGACCATGATGCCGACATCGAGCCTGTGGTTCAGCACCATCGAACCGCCAACGATGATGACGATCGCCATGGCCATGCCGGTCAGCGTGTCGACGATCGGCACCATGACCTGGGCGTAGCGCGCCGCCGTCAGGTGCGTCTGGAGGTTCGCGTGGGCTTTTTCGTCGAAAAGCGAGAAGTTCACGCTCTGCCGATGCATGCCCTGGACGGCACGCACCCCATGGATCGCTTCCGCCAGTGCGCCACTGGTGACGGAGTTGGTCTCATGTGCGTTCATGAAGGCGACCCGTGCCTTCGGCAGCCAGAACAGCCGCACGATGAAAAGGATCGGCATGACGGAAAGCGTCAGCAGGCCGAGCCGAAAATCCAGCGACAACATAACGATGACGATGCCGAAAAGCAGTGCTATGTCGCCGACGGAAAGCACTGAAGTTTCAAGGAATTCCTGCATGGAGTTAACGTCGCCCTGCAGGCGCGACATCAGGCGTCCGACTTCCGTTTTGTCCATGAAGGATAGCGAAACGCGCTGAAGATGCGCAAACATCGCCCGGCGAATGTCGAATAGCACTTCCTCGGCGACCTGGCCGACATAGGTTTCCTGCACATAGCTCGCCCCGTAATTGACAAGGATGGCCGCCGTGAAAACTCCCAGAGACAACCAGAGTGCAAAATAATCTATGGCTCCGGGCGCCATCGCGCTGTCGATCGCATGGCGGATGACGAGCGGTATGACGATCTGCGATGCGGTGAAGAGCAGAACGGCCGCAATGGAGATGTAGATCTGCCGCCGATAGGGGCTGACGAAGGCCCAGATGCGACGGACGATCTTGCTGTCGAAGACCTTGCCGAAGATCTCCTCTTCGACGCGATGAGAGCCGACCACGGCACGGGGAGGGCGGCGACCATCCTCGCGCACGTCATTGCGCTCGGTTTCGGTGATTTCCGACATTGTCATACCTCCCTTTTCACCCTTTCGAGCGTGCCGCCGCTCGATGTTCTGATGACATCGTCCTCCGGGCGAACCTGCAGATCGTAAAGCGCCTTGTAGCGGCCTCCAGCGGCCAAAAGCTGCGTATGGGTGCCGCGCTCGACGATCTCACCATCTTCGAGGAAGAGGATCTGGTCGGCATGCATCAGCGAACTCAGCCTGTGGGCGATGATCAGCGTCACCCGATCCCGGGCGAAACGCTTCATGGCGCTGCGGATGCGCTGCTCCGTCGCGGCATCGATCGCGGCGGTGGAATCGTCGAATACCATCACGGCAGGTTTTAGCATCAATGTCCGGGCGATGGTCAGGCGCTGGCGCTGCCCGCCGGAGAGCGACACGCCGCGCTCGCCGACGATTGTCGTATAGCCGGCTGGCAGGCCGAGGATGTAATTGTGCAGCTGCGCCGACTCTGCGGCGCGCTCTATGCGGGTTTCCTTCGCCCAGGGATCGCCATAGGCGATGTTGTTCTCGATGCTGGTCGTGAACAGGAAGGAATCCTGCTGCACGACGGCAACGTTCTGCCGCAGCGATTGCAGCGTCGCCTTGCGGATATCCTGGCCGTCAAGCGTGATCCGCCCGGCCGTGACGTCGTAAAAGCGTGGAATGAGATGGGCAATGGTGGACTTGCCGCTGCCGGGCGGGCCGACAATGCCGACCGTCTCGCCGCGCTTTGCCTCGAAACAGATATTCTTCAGCACCGGCCGCATTTCCGAACCAGGATAGCTGAAGTCGACATTCTCGAAACGCAGTGTGCCTTCGGTCACGACGAGCGGCTTGGCGTCCGGCGCATCCTTGATGGGAATATCGAGATCGAGGAGTTCAAACAGGCGCGAACCGCAGGTCGAGGCACGTGCGAAAGCATTCACCATCAGGCCGAGCTGGCGCACCGGCATCTGCAGAATGGTCATGAAGGTCAGGAAGGAGGCCAGCATGCCAACGCTGATCTCCCCATTAATGACCTTCAGGCCGCCAAGCCAGAGCACCAGACCCATGGACACGAAGAAGGAGAGGTTCATGGCGCTGGTATTGACGACACGGATGCCGACACGCTTGTGGGCGAGAGAAAGCGCATTGTGCGAGGCCCGGTCAAACTTCATGAGTTCGTGCGCCTGCCCGGCGAAGGCGCGCACCACGCGGATGCCACCGAGATTTTCCTCCATCACGCGCGTCAGCACCGAGAGGCGCTCCTGCAGATCTAGCCATGTCGAACGCAGTCGCAATTGCGTGACGGAAGAGCGCCACGCCACGAAAGGCACAAAGCTCAGAGCCAGCAGACCGAGCGCGACATCGGTCGATAGCAGCATATAGGCGCCGACGCCGATCAGCATGGTCAATAGTACCATGCGCACCAGCGCGGTCGAGAAGTACATGCGCACGCCTTCAAGATCGAGCAGGCCGACCGTGATGAGATCGCCGGAATGGGCCTTGTCGTGGAAGCTGAAGGAGAGCTGCTGGATCTTCTCATAGCAGGCGAGCCGAAGCTCATAGCCCATATGATGGCCGACGGCTTCGCTATAGTAGTTCTGCACCATCGTGAACAAGCCGCGCAGAACGCTGATGACGAGCAGCAGCAGAGCGGTTGTCATCAAGGCATTTTCGGCAATCTGGCCGGCTGCACCGCCGGCGACCGCCGTCTGTGTCTGGTCGACTGCACGGCCCAACAGGCGCGGGATCGTCAGCTGCAACGTTGCAGCCACAAAAGTTGCCCCAATGGCGAAGCTTGTCTGCCAGGGATGGCGCAGCGTCATATGGGTAATCCGGACGATCGTCGACAGGCCTTGACCCCAACCGACCGCATTGACATGCGCACGCGAAGCCAGTGGCTTCGCGGCGCTTCTTGATGAATCGCTGCTCACGCTTTTATCCAGGCATAATTAAACGAGGCGGGCCCGAGACGGGTTCGTATCTCAAGGAAAATATTGATAGGATGAATTTTGCCGATTCCGTGGCGGCGTTCAAGAGTCAATCGGTCACAAGTCCAACGCGAGCGTTAGATTGCGTGTTTAAAAAATAATCGATGACATGTCGGGATCGAAACCGACGGGACGTCCTCTGGGCACCGTGCCAGAAAAGGAGGACATCATGCGCAAAGTTATAGCGGCAACATTCATCAGTCTCGATGGCGTCATGCAAGCACCCGGCGGTCCGGACGAGGATCCGACCGGCGGTTTTGAGTATGGTGGCTGGGTATTCCCTCACGCCGACGAGGAAACTGGCAAGGCGCTCTTCGAACTGTTCGAAAAGCCGTTCGATCTGCTGCTCGGACGCAAGACCTACGATATCTTCGCGGCCTTTTGGCCCTTTGTCGGCGACGACGATCCAATCGGCCAGCGCTTCAACAGCGTTGTCAAATACGTCGCAACGCGTGGCGATGCAGAGCTGAAATGGAACAAAAGCCAGTCGCTCGGTAAGGATGTCGTGGCGGCGATCAAAGAGCTGAAAACAGGCGAGGGACCGGACCTTCTCATTCAGGGCAGTGGCGACCTTATCCAGACCCTGTTGCGTCACGGGCTGATCGACGAGTTCAAGCTGGTGATCTTTCCGGTCGTGCTGGGCAGTGGCAAGAAGCTATTCGCGGGCGGGGCGGTTCCCGCCGCAATGAAACTGCTGCGTACTCAGTCGTTCTCTAGCGGCGTCATTTTTGCAACCTATCAGCCGGATGGCCCGGTGAAGACCGGCTCCTTCGTCGGGCCGAATCCGTCCGAAGAGGAGATTGAGCGCCGCAAGCGGCTCCAATAACCGATCTGGCCGCGGTTAGGTCTTCGACGAGCGTCTAGCCGCGGTCATTCCATGTGTTCCATTGCCCGGATTTCACGCAGCGATTTCATGATCTCCCGAAGGCCCTTGGTGAGATGCTTGTCCCGGCGCAGGACTATCCCGAGCTGCCGAACCAGTCTCGGTCTGAGCGGTGACGTCACCAGAAGATCGGACTTGTCGCGTCTCAGCGCCATGTCCGGGAGGATGGACCATCCGAGACCCGCGGCGACCAGTTCCTTGATAGCCTCGACGCTACCGAACTCCATGGCCGGTTCTGGACGGACGCCTCCTGCCCCGAACCATTCGTTTGTCGCGCGGCGTGTGTTGCCGCCTTCATAGAGCAACAGCGTCTTGTCTTTCATGAATTCCACATCAGGCCCACTATCCGGCATTACGCTTCCTTTGGGGGCGACGGCCAAAAGCTCATCCTCATGGAATGCTTCGACTTCAAGCGAACGGCCGGCGGCGGGCAGGGCCACTACTGCGAGATCCAGTGCATTGGCTTCGAGATCCCGCAGAATCTCGTCGATATTGCCAATGCGCACGATGATCTCGAGATCAGGCATGCGTTTCTTTGCGATGGCGATGGCTTGCGGCAAAAGATGGATCGAGGCCGTGCCGCCGCTGCCGATCCGAACACGGCCGACCGATCCCTCGCGAAAAGGTGTCATCGCGTCCTCCGCCACGGAGCAGGCTTCGATGATGCGCCGCGCATGCGGCAGCAGATCAAGTCCGGCCGGCGAGGGCTGCGCCCGTCGTCCGACGCGCTCGATCAACTTCACGCCGAGGCGTTGTTCCAGAAGTTTCACCTGCAGGCTGACGGCTGGTTGCGTCAGCCCGACCTTATCGGCAGCAGCCGTAAAGCTGCCGAGATCGACGACGCTAACAAAGGCGGCCAGCTGATCCAGATTGAGCAACAGAAGAATTCCTTATTGATTGTATAAATACCATAAGCTTCATTCATTGCTTAAGCCAGTGCATCCTGAGGCCATGTTGATATGAGCCCCAAGGAGCAGGAAAATGACCACCGATATCGATAGGCCGATGCCTGTAGCGACAGGCGCAGGCCGTGGTCCGCGACGGCGTGGAATTTTGCGAAGGGCGCTGGCGAAGTTTCTGGCCTATCTCGAAAAGCGTGAAACGAGGCGGGACCTGCGCGACCTTACTGACGATCAGCTTCGCGATATCGGCATGACGCGCGCCGAAGCGCGTGCCGAAGTCAACAAGTCCTGGTTTTGGGGATAAGACATGTCGCTCAAACGCGGATGCGACCACCAGCGGTATTTGAGCGACGCGGTGACGTTGCTGCCCCATCTCCGATAGCAGAAATCGCTTTCGCACATTGCGTCGCGATGATTTGCGGTGTTTCGCACCTTCACCGCCGCAATCAGGCCGGACTGATGCTTGTTCGCGGCGCCGAAATCGTAACTCATCCGGCGCCATCAACCGCTTGTGATCCGGCCGAGCCAATATTGAAAAGAGCAGGGGGTTATTGCCGCAAAGCCCTTTTTTCATGGCGCCGTTCTTTTTTCCGCCATAGATTTGCCCGATCCATCGCCTTCGAAAAGCGGCGAATATTCACTTTCGATCGCCCGCGCCCGTCACAGATTTCAATCACAGGAAACACAGACAAACCATGCTCAAGAAGACCTCCATGCTGCTCGCCGCGGCAATCTCGACCGCGTCGCTCCTCGGTGCAGCTTCGTTGGCGCAGGCCGGGCAGGCGAGTTATGTGGTGGATGCTCATAGCGGCCAGGTGCTGGAGGCATCGAACGAGAACGAGCTGAATTTCCCGGCATCGCTCACCAAGATGATGACGCTCTATCTCGCTTTTGAAGCACTGCATGGCGGTCATCTGAAATGGGATCAGAAATTGACCATGTCGGAGAATGCCGAGAGCAAGGAGCCCTTCAAATTCGCCATCGGTGCAGGCCGCAAGGTCACTGTACGCGAAGCTGTCGAGGGCATCATCGTGCTGTCCGCCAACGATGCAGCGGTTGCGATCGGCGAGCAGCTTGGCGGTTCCGAGGATAACTTCGGCAAGATGATGACCGCAAAGGCGCATCAGCTCGGCATGAGCAATACGGTGTTCAAGAATCCCTCGGGCCTGCCGGATCCGGAGCAGGTCACGACAGCCCGTGACATGGCAACTCTCGGCGTTGCGCTGATGCGTGACTTCCCGGAAGAGTTCAAGCTCTTCTCGATGCGCGGCATCAAGTTCCGCGGCATGAAGCTGCGCGGCCACAACAATCTCATGTATCGCTACGCCGGAGCCGACGGCATCAAGACCGGCTATACGGATGCCTCCGGCTACAATCTCGTGACCTCGGCGACGAAGAACGGCCGCCGTGTTGTCGGCGTGGTCATGGGTGAGAAGACCGCTGAAATTCGCGATAACAAGATGGCAAGCCTTCTGGATACGTATCTGTCCCCGGTGGCCACAACAGCCACGGTATCGACCGGAGCTCCCAAGCAAAGCTCTGCCAACTGAGTTCGACCTGATTTCAGAATCCAGCCAGCCATTCATCTTCGGGCGGCCGCCAAGAGGGTGGCTCCGCTGAGAAGCCGATCCTGCCACATCGTGCCTATCGTGGAGGCAGGGATCGGGTTTCTTCGTGCAAACGTGCCATGAAGAGCCCGACTGCCGCTCGCTGAGAGAGCTCTCTCATGGCGAATAATCAAGTAGTGATTGCCGAACTGGCGGGCTGCCCTATGTCTACAGCGGAAGTTGCTCGTTCGCTGCGCTTATCATGTGCTGGTAGGAAACAGCGCCGAACTGCGAATTCGCGTAGGCGGAGATATCTGGTTTCAGTTTGTTATTCTCCGAACATGAAGGATCCATCATGGGCCGCGACCGGTCTGATGCTCCTTGCAATATAGATTTCGCAAACATTTCAACGCATTAGGTCAAGTTGGGAGGGCCGGGATGACGTATGATGCACGTTTGGCGCGTGAGCGCGACTTTCATAATGAACGCTTCGGTGCAGTGGAGGAGCGCAAGGAGGACTCGTTCTATTTCGCGGTAAAGCCCGCCGTGGATGCCTATTGGCGGCTGGTGAGGGCTGCTTGTCTCGAACGGGATGTGCTCGAATACGGATGCTCAAACGGCATGAGCAGCATTGGTCTTGCACACTCCGCCAAGCGGATTACCGGTATCGACATTTCGGACGTCGCCATTCAGCAGGCCACGAATACGGCGGCTCTCCGTGGGATCGAGAACGTAACGTTCCAGGTCGATAATGCGGAGGATATGAATTTGCCGTCAGCGAGCTTTGACGTCGTTTTCGGCAGCGGCATCCTCCATCACCTCGTTCTGGATAAATCGCTGAGCGAGATTCGGCGCGTGCTGCGACCCGGTGGCAAAGCCTTCTTCTTCGAGCCGCTCGGCCACAATCCAGTGATCAATCTCTATCGCAGCCGGACGCCAGAAGCCCGTACCGTCGATGAGCATCCGCTTCTGAAGTCAGATTTCGAGATCGTGCGCAAATATTTCTTCAAGTGCGATCTGGAATTCTTCGGGCTCGCTGCGCTCGCGTCCATTCCGTTTCGCAGGAGCCCGTTCGGCGCCGCGGTGCGGGGTGCCGGCAAGCAGATCGATAATCTGCTGCTGAAAATCCCGGGTGTCAGATGGCAAGCCTGGATCGTCGTCATGGCTTTGGAGGCATGATGGGCCTGCCGGACGATTGAAGTTCGGTCTGCCACCTTGGTTTGATCAACGGCGAGAAGCTACCCAAATGCGTTGTACCGACGTTGAGGGATAAGCGCGTTGTTATCCGGATCGATCTGGGAGTAGGTGCATCTGGAGAAGCTAACCCAAGTGCATCACGCCTGTTTTGCAGGGTAGGGGATCACGCCTGATCCTGCAAATGCGCCATGAACACTTCGGCCGGCGTCTTGTATCCAAGGCATTTACGGGGTTGGTCGTTCAGATGGTGAGCGAGTTGAACCAGCGCCGATTGCGGCACTTCGGCCAGATTTGTGTCGCCTGGCATGAAGCGGCGAATGCGCTTGTTGGCGTTTTCGACCGCACCTTTTTGCCACGGCGCGGTGGGATCGCAGAACCAACTGCATGCGCCGATGCCATCTTCCAAAGCCCTGAAGCCGGCAAACTCGGTGCCGCGGTCAAAGGTGAAGCTCTGGCGTGCAAAGGCTGGCAAAGGCGAGAAGGCTTCGATGATCTTGTCCATGATCGGCCGCGAATGCCGGCTTGGGTTCTTGATCATCACGGTGTAGCGGCTCTTTCGCTCGACCAGTGAGGTGACGTTGGCAAGGCCAAAGTCACGCTCGAAGATCAACAGGTCGCCCTCCCAGTGTCAGTGTCCGAACTGAGACCGATCACTAATAAAATCAGGCCGTTGTGATATCCTGTGACTGGCGGGGAATACGCTGTTTCGTGGCTTTCTGGAGCCACGAGGGCGACGCTTGCGGCGTGCCTCCGGTAAATAGCGATAAAGACCAAGCCCGTAATCTTCCTTGCCGTAGATGAAGCGATAGATCGTCTCGGCGCAGATGCGAACCATGCTGACGCTGTCTGCCAGGAGACGGCCGGCAATCTGTTCCGGCGACCAATAGGCCTCCAGTTTCTCAATGACCATGCGACGCAGATGCGGATGGCGTCGAAGCTTTCGCAAGCGCCGTCGGCGTTCTTTAGCAATGTCGTCAGCGACCGTCGAGAAGTAGCCGCTGTATTCGGGAAGCTCGCGGTCATGGAACGTGTTGCGTCTAATCTCACGATAGATGGTCGAACGATGGCGCCCGAGCTGACGGGCCATCTCGTTGATCGGCACCTTGCGCTCGACGAGGTAATGAAGGCGAGGGCGGTCGGCGAGGGTCAATTGCGAATAGCAGCGGGACATGCGAAAATCTCCAAAGTGAAGCCATTGAAATCATTGGCATGTCGCACTTGAAAATAGAATGTACCCCTATCTATAAAAAACATCAGATAAGATAGATTATGGAACTATAGCGGATATAAGTGAAGCGATGAGGCAGACGCTTTTGGCTTTTATTCCACATGGTTGGCCAGATTTTGGAGGGTCGATTTCAGTCCCTCGTCATGATCTTCTTCCGCCGAATACGGGGTCATCGGATTCGAAATCCACCGCCTGAACGATGCATTCATCCGTCACGATCTCGATGAACCGACCGGAGACAATGTCGGTATGCTCGGAGGATTTTCCAGGCGTCGAATGATCCAGTGCGTCATAGGACAGCGCCATTCGATAACTGCCGCCTTTATGCGGTTCGAAGACGTGGATGCGGCATGTCATGCCTTTCGGCGGAAGCCACGAGGCCAATGCCTCGGGATCGAGGAATGCTTTGAAGATCGCGTGCGGCGTTGAGCGAATTATCCGGGAAGCCGTATCGGTCCTTTTGCCGCCTGAAGCCTCGCTCATCGCATCCTTCCTGTAGCACCGCGGGGATCCCATGCAATCTCTGCCGGCGCCGGCTGCATTCGCTGTTGTTAGCTCGCCTTGATGCGGATCACCTTGGCCGCAATCTTTTCGGCCAGCGTCGTTGGATTGCAGGAGAAAATGCTGTCGGGGCGCCCGGCTGCGCACCAGACCTGATCGTAAGCCAAAAGGCTTTCGTCGATGAAAACAGGCAGATCGACCAGATGGCCGATCGGCGCGACGCCGCCGATGGCGAAACCGGTCTCGTCGCGAACGCGATCGATATCGGCACGCTTCAATCGAATTCCATAAGCTGTCGCAATATAAGCCGTATCGGCATTATGAGCGCCCGAAACCAGAAGCAGCGTCAGCGCGTGCGTATCGGCATTGACGAAGACCAGCGATTTGACGATCTGGCCAACGGCGCATCCTGCAGCCTTGGCGGCCTCTTCTGCCGTCCGCGTCGATTGCTCCATGCGCTTGATCGAGATGTCGAGCCCCAGCGTTTGCGCCGCAAGCTCGACGCGTTCCAGACTGGAAAGCTTCCTGATATCTTCGTTCATAGCTCATCATCCTCCACGTCGAGTTCGATCTGCATCTGATCGTAGGCCGGCTCGACATGATCGGGCGTTTCAGCCAGCACGGTTTCATAATCGAGCGGCGTATGCATGTGGGTCAAGATGGCATGTTTCGGCGCCAGGCGTTCGATCCATTCGAGCGATTGCTCTAATGACAAATGGCTTGGGTGCGGCCGATACTGCAGAGCGTCGATGATCAGGATGTCTAGGTTTTGAACTTTTTCTATCGATTCCGGCGGGAAGTCGCTGATATCGCTGCAGTAAGCAAGTTTCCCGACGCGGAATCCGAGCGAATGAATATCACCATGTATCTGTTTGTGCGGCCAGAAGCGGATCGGACCGCCTGCCCCATCGATCACGAAACTTTTCTCGAGATTTTCTATCAGCACCGGCCGTACGATCGGCGGATAGCTGCTGCCGGGTGGTGTTTCCAGGCAGTAGCGAAAGCCTTCGCGAATGCGATCCATCGTCGGCGGATCGGCATAGATCGGGATGCGCTCGTTTGAAATATGGAAGTAGCCGCGCAGATCATCGATGCCGTGAATATGGTCGGCATGTGCGTGGGTGTAGAGCACCGCGTCGATGAAACTGACGCCGGCCTGGATCATCTGCTCGCGGAAATCCGGCCCGGTATCGATGACAACGGTGGTAATGCCGCCGTCTGGCGCGATCTGCTCTATCAGGAAGGCGGCCCGCGTCCGTCGATTTTTTACGTTTTTCGGATCGCAGGCGCCCCAGTCGCCGGTAATGCGGGGAACGCCCGGCGACGATGAACAGCCCAAAATGGTGAAGCGCCGCCGGTATGTCACGACGTCAGACCCTCGTCATTTTGGAGAAGCAGCGGAAGGCGTTCGCCGTGGTGATTTCGGCGATATCAGCCATGCTCACGCCGATCGTGTCGGCCAGCACCTCGGCCGTGTTGACGACATAGGACGGTTCATTACGCTTGCCGCGCCAGCGCTTCGGCGCGAGATAAGGCGCGTCGGTCTCGACCAGCAGCCGGTCGTGCGGGATCGTCTTGGCAATCTCACGCAGCTCTTCCGATTTCGGGAAGGTGAGGATGCCGGAGAAGGAGATATAGCCGCCAAGCTCCACGCCGGTCTGGGCAAGGGCAGGGCCGGCGGAGAAGCAGTGGAGGATAAAGGGGAAAGCCCCCTTCCCTGTTTCCTCCGTTAGAATCGCGGCCATGTCCTCATCGGCGCTGCGGCTGTGAATGACGAGCGGCAGCTGCGTTTCGCGCGCGGCAGCGATATGGCGCAGGAAACCGGTCTTCTGGTCTTCCGGCTTGACGGTATCGTAGAAGTAATCGAGACCAGCCTCGCCGATCGCCACGATCTTCTCGTGCTGGTTTGCCAGCTTGACGAGATCTTCGGTCTGGATGTCCAGCTCCTGGTCGGCGCTGTTCGGATGGGTGCCGACGGAACAGAAAACCGACGGATAACGCTCGGTGAGCGCAAGCAATCCGTCGAGTTTCCGAACCTTTGTCGAGATGGTGACCATCTGCTTGACGCCGACTTCGTGAGCGCGGGCGACGATCGCGTCGCGCTCCTCTTCGAAGTCGGCAAAATCCAGATGGCAATGCGTATCGATCAGCATGGAAAACCTTATTCGGCAGTCGGCGCGACGTAGCGCGGGAAAACCGGCTTCGGGGCTTCCAGCGGCGTTCCGGTAACGAGGCGACCCGCCTCGCCGAGCGCCGCGAAATCACGCTTGTCGGATGGGATGGCAATAAGATCCAAGAGCTTGCCCGAGGATTCCGGCATGAAGGGCTGAAGCAGAATGCTGATCTGGCGCACGACGTCGGCCGTGACGTAGAGCACGGTCGCCATGCGGGCCGGATCGGTCTTCTTCAGTGCCCAGGGCTCTTGGCTCGCGAAATAGCGGTCCGTCTCGGAAACGACAGCGATGATGGACGCAAGGGCGCGATGAATGAGCTGCTTGCTCATGTCTTCGCGCGTCGAAGCGTGCAAGGCGTCGGCCTGTGCGAGCAGAGCCTTGTCTTCATCCGTCAGCGGCCCGCATTCCGGAATCTGGCCGTCGCAGTTCTTGACGATCATCGACAGAGAACGGCTGGCAAGGTTGCCGATGCCGTTGGCGAGATCGGAATTGATGCGCGTACCGATCGCTTCTTCGCTGTAGCTGCCGTCCTGGCCGAAGGAAACTTCGCGCAGGAAGAAGTAACGCACCTGGTCGAGGCCGAAATGGTTCACCAGGTTGACCGGATCGACGACGTTGCCGAGCGACTTCGACATCTTCTCGCCCTTGTTAAGCAGGAAGCCGTGGGCATAAACGCGCTTCGGCAGTGGCAGCTTCGCCGACATCAGGAAAGCCGGCCAATAGACGGCGTGGAAACGGATGATGTCCTTGCCGATGACATGCAGGTCGGCAGGCCAGTATTTCGCCCGCGGATTGTTTCGATCCTCGATGTAGCCGGTCGCCGTGATGTAGTTCGTCAGCGCGTCGACCCAGACATACATGACGTGCGAGGGGTCGTTTGGCACCTTGATGCCCCAGTCGAAGGTCGTACGCGAAATCGACAGATCCTTCAGGCCGGATTTGACGAAGGAAATGACCTCGTTGCGGCGCTCGGCCGGACCGATGAAATCGGGGTTTTCCTCGTAGTGCTTCAGCAGCCGGTCCTGGTATTCAGAGAGCTTGAAGAAGTAGCTTGCCTCCTCCACCCACTCGACCGGCGTGCCCTGAGGCCCGTAGCGCACGCCGTCGGCGCGCAGCTCTGTTTCGTTTTCCTGGTAATAGGCTTCGTCGCGCACCGAATACCAGCCGGCATAGGAATCCTTGTAGATATCGCCGGCATCGGCCATCAGGTTCCAGATGTTCTGCGAAGTCTCGTGGTGGCGCTGCTGCGTCGTGCGGATGAAATCGTCATTCGACGCATTCAGCAGCTTACCCATCGCCTGGAATTCATCGGAATTGCGGTTGGCGAGCTGCTGCGGGTCCATGCCTTCGGCCCGTGCGGTCTGCTGCATCTTCTGGCCATGCTCGTCCGTACCCGTCAGAAAGAAGACATCGCGGCCATCGAGGCGCTGGTAGCGTGCCATCGCATCGGTGGCGATCAGCTCATAGGCATGGCCGATATGCGGCTTGCCGTTGGGATAGGCGATCGCGGTGGTGATGTAGAACGGAGTTTTTTCGGTCATGTGAGGCAGTGGCCCGCTTTTACTGTTACGTCGCTGTTATTCTTGCTCCGCTCGCTTTAGCGCATGTTTGCCATGAGCGAAACACCAAGTTTCGCGCGCGCAGCATTCGGAACTTCAGGATGGCGCTTTGCTTGACTCGACTCCGCCTCGCCTTTACCCACTTCCAAAGAGTGGAACGCAGGACAGACGTGGCCGTGGATTTCATCGTTTTATGTATTGGTCTGCCCAACGGCTTCAAGAGGCCGTGAATTTGAGTTTGATCAATTCCTTTCAGCCGCTTTATTCCTTTTCCGGTTTTTTCGTCGGCATGTTGGTGGGCATTACAGGGGTCGGTGGTGGTTCACTGATGACCCCCCTGCTCGTGCTTCTCTTCGGCGTCCATCCGGCAACGGCCGTTGGTACGGATCTGCTCTATGCCGCAATCACCAAGACGGCAGGAACGGCCGTGCACGGCTTGCACGGACGGGTCAATTGGAGAGTTGTCAGTCTTCTCGCTTCCGGCAGCGTTCCGGCCGCACTCGCCATGCTCTGGATCATGGCCGGCGTCAATCGCGAGAGCCCCGCCGTTGCTCATGCCATCACCCTGTCATTGGGCTGTCTTCTACTTTTGACGGCGCTGATGTTGATTTTCCGAGGCCAGATCCTCGAGGCCATCCGCAAGTGGCGCGGCGAGCGCGGCACGATATCGCCGCGCAACATTGCTCTGTTGACGGTCATCCTCGGCCTGATGCTCGGCATTCTTGTTACGATGACTTCAGTAGGTGCAGGTGCACTCGGCGTCACCGTCCTGCTGGTGCTCTATCCACAGACGGATGTCCGCGAAATCGTCGGCTCCGACATCGTCCATGCTGTGCCGCTGACCCTGATCGGCGGCATGGGCTATTGGTTCATCGGCGAGATCAACTGGACGATGCTGTTCGCCCTGCTGGTGGGGTCAATTCCGGGTATCGTTACCGGCAGCCTGCTCGCGCCTCGCCTGCACGAGCGCTCCGTGCGCATCATCCTTGCCGTGACGCTGGCCATCGTTGCTTGGAAGCTGATTTTTCCCTGATGCGATTCAGGGGAAGCACCGTGCCGGCTCTCCGTCAGGTATTCTGATCTGTCTATGCCGAAAGCTGCTGCTTGAGCTCGCCGAGAATGGTGATGAGCGTCTGCTTGCGGTCAAGATTGTACGCCTGGGACACGTTCAATCGCTCAGTGGTCTCCGAATGCAGCCGGGCCAGCCTCTCGGCCGTGGCAATGGCGCCGCCAAGAGCGGCAGCGCGAGCCCGGTCGATGATGTCGTCGCCGATATGCGACAGGAAGAAGCCAAAGATCGTGTCGCTATCCTTGCCGGAAAGTGCGTCGGCGAGGCGGTGCATCGCCTTGCGAGCAGCAGGCCCATCAGCCGAAAGCACCTGCCGATAGGCCTCGATGATCTCGCCGCCGCCGTAGTTCAGGAGCTTGAGCGCCTCGCTGACGCTTCCCTTGGCAGCGGAGAGCAATTCACTTCCCTGCCCGGTCGGCACGCCAAGATTTTCGAGCGCCATGCGCAAGGCATCATTGCCGAGCGGCGCAAGTTTCAAAGGCAGGCAACGTGAGCGGATCGTTGGCAGAAGCCGGCCCGGCGCATGCGACAATACGAGGAACAAAGCGCGCTTCGGCGGTTCCTCGAGGATTTTCAGGATGGCATTGGCCGCACTGCGGTTGAGATCGTCGGCGGGATCGATGATGACGATGCGCCAGTTGCCGGTGCCCGAGGTCTGCGAAAAGAATTTTCCGGCGCGACGCACTTCGTCGACGGTGATCGCGGATTTCACCTTGCCGGTCTTGTCGTCGACCGGCCGGCTCAAATGCAGCAGATTATGCGATGCTCCGCCGGAAATCTGCCGGCTGACGACCGATGCCGGATCGGGATCGCCGATCCTCTCCGGCGCGGATGCCGGATCGGGATGGGAGAGGACGTGATTGGCGAAACGGAAGGCGAGCGTCGCCTTGCCGATGCCCTCAGGCCCTTCGATCAGCATGGCGTGGTGGCCCTTGCCGGAGCGATAGGATTGCGCGAGGAAAATTTCCGCCTCTTCATGGCCGAAGAGCTTCGTATTGTCCTGCGGAGGAATGGCGCCGTCGAGGACACCCGGCCGTTCGTCGCTCATTGCGCCGCTTCCGATCTGGCGACGATATTGGCAGCCCCGAGCCGTTTGTCGACAATCTCGGCGATTTCAGCGGCGATCTCATCTTCCGACTTCTGAGCATCGATGACGTGACAACGCTCGGGCTCGCGCGCGGCGATATCGAGGAATGCTTCGCGGCGCTTCTCGTGGGTCTGCATCTCTTCCTTCTCGAAGCGATCGGGTGCGGTTACGGCGGAGGCGCGCTTGCGTGCGCGCTCCAGACCGACTTGGGCGGGAATGTCGAGAATCAGCGTGCAATGTGGAATGACGCCGTTGACGGCGACCCTCTGCAGAGCCTCGATATAGTCAGGCTCGAGATTGCCCGTTACGCCCTGATAGACGCGCGAGGAATCCATGAACCGATCGCAAAGGACGATGGTGCCGCGCGAAAGTGCCGGACGAATGACGTCCTCGACATGATCGTTGCGAGCAGCAGCAAAGAGGATGGCCTCCATGCGCGTGCCGAACATTTCCGCGGCACCTGAAAGCAGGACATGCCGCACCGCTTCCGCTCCGGGCGAGCCTCCGGGTTCGCGCGTTACCAGAACCTCATGGCCACGTTCGCGCAACCGTTCAGCCAGGCGGCGAATCTGGGTGGACTTGCCGGCCCCCTCGCCGCCTTCGAAGCTTACGAATAATCCGTTTGCATCAGCCAATGATCATGTCCTGCACTTTTCGCGTGCCATTCGTGCGGCGTGCGATACGCATCCTGTTTAACCCAAGACATGTCCAGGTGGAACCGTGCATGTCCCGGTCTCCGCCAATCTATATGGGGTGTGAACACAGATTTCGCGAGCCTTGCGGCCCACTCAGGTCGGCAAAGGCCTGTCCCACAGCCAGGAGAACAGCAGTGATTCCGTCAGTTCCATGAGGGCATCGAAGGCGCGGCGACCCAATGTGCCCTCTCCGACCGATTCTTTCGTATAGAGTGGCAGCTCCCGCACCAAACGCGCGCCCAGGAACACGCGAAGGGTGCCTGCTTCGTAACCCGCGGCCACTGGCGCCGTCAGAGGCCAGCGATAGACGATACGCGCCGAAAGCCGATCCGGTGTCTCGGTCGGTACATAGACGTCGACGGGTATTTTCGCCTGCAGGCCGACGGTGGAGGCAGCGCCGCCATAGACGCTGGCGTTGCCGATCACTTCGCCATCGGCGAAGATGCGTTGGCTCTTGAAATTGCTGAGCCCCCATTCCAGGACGCGTCGCGTCTCCTCAATGCGTTCCTTGTCGCTCTTCAGCCCGCCGAGTGCCAGGAACAGCCTGCGTCCATCGCGCTGAATGGAGGCGACGATCGAAAAGCCCTCACCCTCGGCAAAACCCAGCCCCAGGCCATCTACGCCGATATTGAGAAGAAGCATCGGGTTCTTGTTGCGCTGATAGATCTTGTTCCAGGTGAAGTCGGCCTGCCCGAAATACTTGTAGAGATCCGGATGATTCTCCTGCAGGTCCTGCGCAAGCATGACCATCTCCCGAGCGGAAACCCTGCCGCCGCCATTGGGGTCGTTGGCATCGGGCAATCCGGTCGAATTGGTGAAGGTCGACCGTGACATGCCGATCTCGCGGGCACGCGCCGTCATGCGCCGCGCGAATTCGCGTTCGCTGATCGACATGCCTTCTGCCAAAACGATGCAGGCGTCGTTCGCCTGCTGTACGGCTATACCCTGGATCAGATCGCCGACGCGGATACGAGATTTCAGGGCTGCGAACATCGTCGATGCACGCGAGGGAGCGCCGCCGGTCCGCCAGGCATTTTCCGAGACGGGATATTCGGTGTCGAGATTGATCTCTCCTCGCCCGACCGCGTCGAAAACGACATCTAGCGTCATCAATTTCGCAAGCGACGCCGGCGAAATCAGCTGATCCTCGTTTTTGGCAAGCAGGATAGTGCCGGTCGACGCCTCGATCATGAATGCCTGCGCGGCTTTCGTGTCGAAAGCGCCCGGCGCGGCCGGCTGCGCGACGACCGCGACATTCGCGAACCCTAGGAGAAAAAGGAGCAAAAGAATCAAGCGCTTTGGCATATCGTCCCCTTCATCCGACTACCGGCACGATTATTTTAGTAACCGGTTAAGATTCAGGCAATGACGCCGATCAATCGACCCGCGTCGTACCTTGATGCTGGCGGCGATAGGACGAGAGAATCGATTCCTGCGTGAGGCCGTCGTTGCGAACCATGACGGCGTCGAAAGCGAGGTCGACGTAAACTGTTTTGATCGGCGTCTCCTGATAGCCGGCAACCATGGAGCCGAGGGACTGGTCCTTCTGGCTTGCCAGACGCGGAGAGAAATCCGGCCGCTCGCGGGGGATCGGGCCGATCCGCGGAAGCATGATCATGGTCGGGTCTGCCGCTTCCGCTGCAGGCATCGCGCCGCCATTCCACATCATCGGTGGCGGGTCGTTGCGCTTGGTGGCGTTGTAACCGCCATCCGGCGTGGAGCCGGCGAAAGCCGTCGAAGAATAAGGCGACTGGCGTGGGATGGGGGCGATCGCCGGCGCAGCGTCAAAGCTGCGCACCTGACGGCTGGCGCGCGTCGGTGTTGGGGTATACGAATCCGGCAGCTGATCGGCGGTCATTCGGCCGGCAGAGGCCACCATCACGCCGGTTGCGATCTGGCCACCCGGGTTGATGCTGGGCAGACGCGAACCCTTCGGGATGTATGAGGCCATCAGATAGGGCTCGTCATGACCGTCCATGCGGGCGCGGCCGACATATTGCACGCGCACATTGCCCGTGCCGCTATGCTGAAGGTCGAGCAGCTGTGCCGTCTTGTTCGAAAGGTCGATGATGCGGCCGGGATGGTATGGGCCGCGATCGTTGACGCGAACGATGATGGAGGAGCCGGTCTCGACGTTGGTGACGCGGGCATAGCTCGGCAGCGGGAAAGTCGGATGGGCGGCGGTCAGCGACTGCTGGTCGTAAACTTCGCCGTTGGCGGTCAGACGGCCGTGGAAGGCCGAGCCATACCAAGAAGCGACGCCGACCTTGTTGTAGCCGAAATCTTCCTTGGGATAATACCACTTGCCCTTCACCTGATAGGGATTGCCGACCATGAAGCGGCCGCCGCCCTTCGGCACCGGGCCGTTATTGACGACGCGAGGACTCGCCTTCACGCCATATTCCTTCTCGGAGAAATATTCCTTGCCGTGCTGGCGCTTGCTGGGCGCTTTCTGCGTCGTTCCGCAGGCCGTGATGGTTGCGCACATCAGTGAGAGAGCAAACCAACGCATGGCCGTTGTGTATGTCACCGCACGATTTTCGAATGTCATCTGTCCCAAGCCGCTACTCATTACTTTGACGGAGGTCTGCCACCGATAGTCCCTCGTTCCGGTATCCTGCTACGCTCCAATCACCTAACGGTGCTTTAATCATGATTGCAGTTTGTCCATTTTGCGATGCAAATTGAGCGCACCGAAGAATTTCCGAAGATCATGGTTAATGCCCAGTAAAGCGCTGCCGGCTGCAAGTAGTGTCGGTCACGACCGTCCCGCTCCGGTAATGACCTGTTCTACGGTCGCCATCAACCGTTCCGGATTGCAACAGATGCACTCGGTTTGTGATTGTGCTGGGATTTTGATGGACAGATTTGGAGCAGTTCTTTCAAGTGCTTGTATCAGGGCGCATCAGTAGAGTTCGTCCTGATAGATGTCGCCGACTCTGCCGCCCCGATAATGTGCTTCAGCTTGTCCGGGTTGCGGGTGCAATAGATGGCGACAACTTTTTCCCGTTCGATCTGCAGCGCGGTGGTCTGCACGATGTTGCCGCCCTCTATCGTTACGAAGCCTGGCAAGCCGTCAATGACCGTATAGCGGATCAGTTGGGAGGGCTGTTCGCGGAAAATTCGCGCCAGCTGCTCATGAAGCCGCATGGTGTCAGAAAGCCCGATATGCGGTCGCTGCGATGTCGGCACCTTGCCGCCGCCGTCGGCATGGACAACGACATCCTCTGAAAGCAGAGCCTGAAGGGAGGCCATGTCTCCCGTTCTCGACGCCGTGAAGAAGGCGGCGGCAAGCTTGAGCCCTTCTTCCTTGCCCACGGCGAAGCGCGGCCGGGCCTCGGTGACATGTGCCCTCGCTCGGCTGGCAAGCTTGCGGCAGGCGGCCGCCTCGCGACCAATTGCCGAGGAGATCTCATCGAAACTCATGCCGAACACGTCATGCAGAAGAAAGGCGGCTCGCTCCAGCGGCGAAAGGCGCTCCAAGGCCAGCATCAACGGCATGGTTATATCGTCAGCGGCATCGCCGTCTTCCGGATCGAAAATCGGCTCGGGCAGCCAAGAGCCCACATAGGACTCCCGGCGACGACGGGCCGATTTCAGCTCGTTCAGACAAAGCCTGGTGACGACTGTTCGCAGGAATGCCGCCGGTTCGCGAACGGAAGCGCGATCGGTCGCCAGCCAGCGCAGCCAGCTATCCTGCACGATATCCTCGGCATCTGTGACCGATCCGAGCATTCTGTAGGCGAGCCTGACAAGGCGCGGACGCAGCTCAGCGAAGATCGGATCTGACGGCGCCTCATTCATTGGCTGCGAACTCGCGCGCAAATGGATTGAACTCGCGGCCACGAGCGAACTGCAGCGCTGTCAGCGCTACCCGACGGCCAAGATGGCGTGCGGTCGCGAGATCGGATGCCGGTGGCGCCGTCTCCGGGCCTTCGTCCGTATTCGCCTGCGCCGCGGCACCAAGCCAGAAGCCGAGGCGGTTCATATCCTCATCCGAGCCTGTCGAAGAGCAATTGGCTGGCGGCAGATCGAGACCGACCCAATGCATTCCGTGCTGGGCTGCGAAAATCACCATCTGCATCAGCGTCGAAAGCTTGTCGCCGGATCGTGACCCCGAGGTGGTGAAGCCCGCCGCAATCTTGTCCTTCCATAGATAGCCCTTGGCGAGAACGGCATGCGATGTTGCCTCCTGAAATGCTTTGAACGATGCGGAAACCGAGCCCATATAGGTCGGCGAGCCGAAGATGATGGCCTGCGCCGCATTGAGATCATCCCAGTGGCGCTCCACCCTATCCACAGTCAACAGTATCGCCTCCGCGCCGTCGACCTCTTCGACCCCTGCCCTGACGCCCTCGGCTTGTCGACCGGTATGTCCGTAGCCGCTATGATACACGATTGCGATGCGCTGGCGGATCATTTGTCATCTCCTTCGAATTTGGCTTTGCGAAGGACATGACAAGGCAGGAATTCTTAATGTGACACGTCGCGCTTCATTTTCGATGGCAATCCGCGCGACCAAGAATATCAAACTTATCTAATATAAAATTGTATAGAATGGAAAGGCGCATTCCGCCATAAAATCTAATGATTTCATAGGGATATGGCGGAAGAGGTGGGATTCGAACCCACGGTACGGTTTCCCGCACGCCGGTTTTCAAGACCGGTTCCTTAAACCACTCGGACACTCTTCCCAAGCAACTGAAAAGGCCTGAAAAATCCATATAGTGCTGATTTTTCGAAACCGGGTGTGGCTACCGGTTTTCTGCCCAATCACTCGACGGCTGGCTTTTTAGCAGCTTTGGTCGCCGCGTCAACTTGTTCCACAGAACTCCCTTGCATTCTCGATATCGGCTGGAACGGCGATTGAGGAATATCGATCGAGCCGGGTGGCGCTGCGGAAACTTCATGTCGTCAGCGCGCTAAAAATAAGGTGGCCCGGCCGCTGGAAAGGGCCGGGCCACCTTCGCCAGGTCAGGGGTCAAATCTGACTGAAGCAAGCTATTAATAAGTGATACTTAGTTTTTGTCAATTATCAGTACGCCGGACCAAGCACTTGATAGTCGGCGCCGTGTTGATGGATTTGGCTATCCGGGATAGTTTCCTTCCATGGCTTCTGACGATCATTCCCTATCTCTTGGTATCAAACCCCTCGCCGGCCCTGCCCTCACCGCTTTTTTCAGTCGGGATGCCGTCGTGGTCGCCTTTGATCTGATCGGGATGCACTTCACTGTTGCGGAGGTGGGCGGTCGAATCGTCGAAACGGAGGCCTATCGACCGGATGATGTGGCATCTCACGCCTATAACGGGCCGACGCAGCGCAATGCGGCCATGTTCGGACCGGCCGGTCATGTCTATGTCTACCGCTCCTACGGCATTCACTGGTGTCTGAATTTCGTTTGCACCAAGGGGAGCGCTGTGCTCATCCGGGCGATCGAGCCGGAAAACGGCATCGCGCACATGATCCAGCGGCGGGGGCTGGCCGACATCGTCTCGCTTTGTAACGGGCCGGGTAAGCTCTCGCAGGCCTTGGCCGTCGATATCCATCTCAATGGCCGTTCATTGGATGCGGCGCCGTTTTCGCTTTCGCTTGCGGAACCGGTGCCGATCGTGGCCGGCAAGCGCATCGGCATCACGAAGAACATCGATCCCCTTTGGCGTTTCGGCGCTGCCGGCTCACGCTTTGTCAGCCGCCGTTTTCAATAATCGGACAAAAACGGCCGCCGGGGTGGTGCCCGGCAGCCGTTGAGCCACGCAGTGAAACTGGAAAGGCTGCGTAGCTATTCCATCGCGACGCTGTGATCGACCGCCGGCGGTGCCTTCGGCTTGCGCAGGAGCACCAGCAGCGGCATGGCGAAGATCGACATCAGCATCAGCAGCTTGAAGTCGTCCATATAGGCGATGATCGTCGCCTGCGTCGTGATCATGCCGTCGAGCGAAGCCCTGCCCGCTGCCGTGAACGGGCTCATACCCTGCGCGGCCGTGAGGTCGAAATACCGATTGAATGGCGTGACATAGGCGGCGATATTGGCATGGTTGACCTGCGTATTCTCGGTAATCAGCATTGAGACGACCGAAATGCCGACGCTGGAGCCGATATTACGCGAGAGGTTGTAGAGACCCGTCCCCTCGCCGCGCATCTGCGCCGGCAGCGTCGCGAAGGCAATGGTTGTCAGCGGCACGAATAGGAAGCCGAGGCCTGCTCCCTGCACGAAGCCGACCGAAATCAGCGTCCATTGCGAAACATCCGGTGTCCAGCCCGTCATGTCGTACATGGCCCAGGCCGTCAGCGCGAGGCCGATGAACAATAGCCAGCGCGTGTCCACCTTGCCGATCAAGCGTCCGACCAGAAACATGCAGAACATGGTGCCGAGGCCGCGTGGCCCCATGACGATACCGGCTGTGACGACCGGATAGCCCATCAGCGTCTGCAGATAAGGCGTCATCAGCGCCAGCGAAGCCAGGTAGGTGACGCCGACGATGAAGATGAACAGGATGCTGACGGCAAAGTTCTGGTCCATGAAGAGCCGCGGATTGACGAAACTTCGCTCGGCCGTGAACATGTGCACTAGGAAGAGATAGAAGGCGCTGACGCAGACGAGCGCCTCGATGATGATCTCGCTCGAATAGAACCAGTCGAGCTGCTCGCCGCGGTCGAGAAAGAGCTGTAGCGCCGCAATCGTGATCGAAAGCATGCCGAAGCCGAACCAGTCGAGCTTGGCGAGTGCGTCGAGCTTGGTTTCGGTCACGTAGACGACGATGCCGAAGAAGGCGAGCGCGCCGATCGGCACGTTGATGTAGAACACCCAGCGCCAGCTGATATTGTCGGTCAGCCAGCCGCCGATGACGGGACCCAGCACCGGCCCGACCATGACCGAGACGCCGAACAGCGCCATGGCACGGCCGCGCTCCTCGACATTGTAGATATCGAGCAGGATGCCCTGTGACAGCGGTACGAGCGAAGCGCCAAACAGGCCCTGCAGCAGGCGGAAGCCGACAATCTGTATCAGCGATTCTGATAGGCCGCACAGCACGGAGGCAACGACAAAGCCGGCGATTGCCACCAGCAAGACCCGCTTGCGGCCGAATTTTGCCGAGAGGAAGCCGGAGGGCGGCGTCATGATCGCCGCGGCGACGATGTAGGACGTC
Source organism: Rhizobium sp. 11515TR (assembly GCF_002277895.1). Classification (NCBI taxonomy): domain Bacteria; kingdom Pseudomonadati; phylum Pseudomonadota; class Alphaproteobacteria; order Hyphomicrobiales; family Rhizobiaceae; genus Rhizobium; species Rhizobium sp. 11515TR. The sequence continues at coordinate 2,544,052 of NZ_CP022998.1, forward strand.
AGGACCCAGTTGATCTGGTCGGCGCTGGCGGAAACGTCGCCCTGGATATGCGGCAGGGCGACATTGGCGATGGTGGTATCCAGCGCCTGCATGATGACGGAAAGGATGACGCAGGCAGTAATCGCGCCACGATTGGCAACTGGCGCTGCGGGAGAAGCGGTGGCGGTATTATTCATGATCCTGACCGCGGGAATGACCCAGCAGGTTGGTAATGAAATCAGGCAGGCCGCGGGCATGGCCGGTGTCGACATCGGCGACGACGCTCATTCCGACGCGCAGCGGAGGCTTGCCCGCCGTGTCGTCGATATTGATGATCATCGGTATGCGCTGGACCACCTTGACCCAGTTGCCGGTCGTGTTCTGTGCCGGCAGAAGCGAGAAGCTGGAGCCGGATGCCGGCGCGATGCTGGCGACCGTGCCCTTCCAGGTCACGCCCGGATAGGCGTCGACAGAGATATCGACCTTCTGGCCGGGTCGGACATAGGTGAGTTCTGTTTCCTTCGGGCTGGCGTTGATCCATAGATGTGTGGTGGAAACCAGCGAGAATCCCGGCTGGGAGGCCGTCAGATAGGCGCCGACCTGCAGCGAGGGTACGTTTGCGGTCACGCCGTCGAAGGGGGCTTTGACGACGGTGTCGTCAAGTTCGCGCTGCGCATTGTCAACTGCAGCCTTCGCCTGCAAATAGAGTGGGTTCTGCTCCGGAGGCAGATCGGCCGTGCCTTCGCCGCCCAACTGAGCGAGAGTCGCAGCGGCTGTGGCCTTTGCAACCAATACCTTCTGCTGCGCGGCTTCGAGATTGTGTCTGGCCTGGTCGAGAGCCGCCTTGGAAGCGACCGAATTGGTGATCAGGTTCTGCTGGCGGTCGAATTCCGTCTGATAGTACGGGATGTCGGCCTGCGCCTGCGCAATTTCCGACAGGGATTGCTTGTAGCTCGCCTGCAGGTTCAGGATCTGGTTCCTGGCATTGCCGAGCTGCGCTTTCGCACCTTCAAGCGCGATCCGGAACGAATCGGGCCTCAGGCGGAAAAGCACCTGTCCTTTCTTCACCACCTCGTTTTCATGCACGTCGACCGAGATTACCGTGCCGGAAACGTCGGTTGAAACACCGACCATATCGGCCTGAATGTAGGCATTGTCCGTGGACATGATCTGGCCGCCGGTGACGTAGTAGTAGCCACCGATGACAAGTGCGACCGGAAGCAGCGCAAACAGGACTGGTCGCGTCATACCGCGGCGCTTGCGCGGCGTCTTCGGGGGCGCTGCCGGTGCGGCCGGCGCAGTCGTCGAAGGCTGGGGCGCCGGATTGGAGGATGGGGCCTCGGCGACGGAAGCTTGATTTTGTTCGGAGGAGTTTGCGTTCGCGGGTACGCGAAGTGGGGAGGATGCTTCAGCCATGTTGTAACTCTTTGTCGACTGCCTTCGAACGGCAGGCGCTGACCAGGTTCGATTTCATAAGGGTAAGCAATTCATAGAGGCGCTCTTGATCTTCCTGAGAGGCGCCTTCGAGCGCTTCCCTGCGCGACTGTTCGCCGATGCTGCGCATGGCGTCCATCAACGGCCGGGCCTCTTCGCGCATGTAGAGGAGCCAGCTGCGCCGATCGTTCGGATGCTGCCGGCGCTCCACCAGCCCGCGTTCGCTGAGCTTGTCCAGGATACGCACTAGCGTGATCGGCTCGATTTCCAGAATTTCGGCCAGTCCGGCCTGATGGATACCTTCATTGTTTGCAAGGTAGGCAAGGGTCTGCCACTGCGAGCGCGTCAGACCCAAATCCTTCGCACGCTGCTCGAATCTCTTCCGAAGCAGTCGCGCAACATCGTGGAGGAGAAAACCAACGGTGGGGGTCGAAATCATTGTATTGGGAGCCTGCTATTCATAAGCAACCTTATAATTGTTGTTACGTATAGTAAGCGCCCATGTGATACAAGGGGGTGGACGTTCAACAAATGGCGATAGTCAACATGTCGCAGGGAGTGTCGCAAAGATGTCGCAGCAGGATTCGGTTGTAGTGCAGCGCATGTATCCTGCAATTCCTGGGCGCAGGCGCTCGCAGTCGTTACCAATCGAAAAGGCGCGAACGAATCGTCCGCGCCTTTTCGGCAGTTTCGCAGCTGCAGTGGCTCATGGGACTCGCCCGCCAGTCGAGAGTTCGTCCTGCCTAGCGTCGGCTCAGAAGGCCGATCAGATAGCCGATGCCGGCTGCGGCAGCGACCATGAAAATCGGCTCTTCACGAACCCTCTCGCGCAACTGCTCTGTGATCTCCTGGGCTTCTTCTGCGACGACAGATTTCGCTCCCTGCCCCACAGCCGCCACGCTTTGTGACAGCTTTGCCAGATCGTCGCGCAACGCCGCGACCTGGGCGGCAAGATCCTCCATTGCCGTTTCCGTCTGTGCTCGCGCCGAAGACGACTGAGTAGAGGCTGATTTGGTCTCTGCCATCGTGTGCTCCTTATGTTTCCGCATTGCTAGAACGCTGCCGCTTCTCAAAGGTTCCGGCATGGCTGCAGCTCGTCAGGCGATTTCCCCACTGGCTCTTCAATTCCGGTTCGGATTGTTCTAAGGAACTCCGATTGTTTCGCCTGCGGGCGAAGACTTGATGATGACGAGGTTTGCTTTCCGATGTTCGACGTGCTGAGAAAAATCGCCCAGACCTGGGTTGCCAAGGGTTTGTTGCTTCTTCTTGCGGCAGCCTTCGGCGTGTGGGGCGTCGAGCGGTCCCTCATCACGGGCGGCGGCAGCAATACCGTTGTCACGGTCGGGGATCAGCACATTGATACAAACGAGTTCCGCCTCGCCTATCGCCGCCAGATCCAGGCGATCAGTCAGCAACTGCGCATGCAAATCACGCCCGAGCAGGCTCGCGCCTTTGGTATCGGACAGCAGACGGTGGCGCAGCTTGTCGCCGGCGCTTCGCTCGATCAGCTTGCCGCCGACATGAACCTCGGCCTCTCGCAAGACCGCCTTGCCAAGCTCATCGGCGACGATCCGGCCTTCAAGGCTGCGAACGGCGCCTTTGACCGTCAAAAGTTCGATACGCTTCTGCGCAACAGCAACATATCACCCGATGACTATATCAAGGAGCGCAGCAAGGTCGCGATCCGCAGCCAGATCGTCGAGGCTGTCTCGAACGGCTTTGTCGCCCCGGCGGTTCTTGCCGATGCGGTCAAGCAGTATCACGACGAGACTCGCAGCATCGATTACCTGCTGCTGACCAATGCCAATATCGATCCCGTCAAGGCGCCGGCCGACGACGTGCTGCAGAAGTGGTTCGACGGCGTGAAATCGAAATACCGTGCGCCCGAATATCGCAAGTTCGCCTATGTGAAGTTGCAGGCCGAGGATATCGCCGACACCGCGAGTGTTACGGATGACGAGGTGCACGCGCAGTTCGACAAGCGCAAGGACAGCTTCACCACGCCGGCAACGCGCACCATCGAGCAGCTGACCTTCGCCAACAAGGATCTCGCCAATGCCGCAGCCGATGCGCTGAAGACGGGAACCACCTTCGATCAGCTCGTCTCCGACCAGGGCAAGAAGCCGTCCGACGTGCTGCTCGGCACCTTCACCAAGGATCAGGTACCGGACAAGACGGTTGCCGAAGCGGCCTTCGCCGTCTCCAAGGAAGGCGGCACCACGCCCGTCGTGGACGGTTCCTTCGGTCCGGTCATCCTGCGTGTGACGAATGTGAAGAACGAAACAGCCAAGAATTTCGACGAGGTCAAGGAAGATATCCGCAAGCAGATTGCGCTCGGCAATGCTGCCAATGAAATCACCAGTGTCCACGACAAGTTCGAAGATCTTCGCGGCTCCGGCGCTTCGCTGCAGGAGGCGGCTTCGCAGCTCAAGCTGAAGCTCGTCACCATCGATGCGATCGATCAGACGGGCCTCGATCAGAGCGGCAATGAGATCAAGGATCTGCCGGCCCGCCAGCAGCTGATCTCGGAGGTCTTCAAGGCCGATCAGGGTGGCAACCCTGCTCCCCTGACGGTCGGCAATGATGGCTATATCTGGTACGACGTGATGAACATCACGCCCGATCATGACCGCCCGCTTTCCGACGTCCGTGAAAAGGCAGTTGCCGATTGGACCGCCGAGCAGCAGAAGGTCGCGCTTGCCGCCAAGGCGGCCGAGCTGAAGCAGGAGGCGCAGAAGGGCAAGTCTCTTGCCGACATCGCCGCGCCGCTTGGCATTGCCGTTGAAAGCAAGACCGGCATCACGCGCTCGACGGATGATCCGGTTCTGGGTCGCGGCGGCATCGCTGCCGCCTTCTCCGGTCCGGTCGATACGGCTGCAAACGCCGTCGGCGCCGATGATACGACACAGATCCTGCTCAAGGTCACCGATGTCAACGACAATCCGACGACCGATGCGCTGAGCAACGACGATCAGCAGGTTGCCCAGATCGCCAATGCTGCCGGCGATGACATTCTCGATCAGATGGTCAGCCAGCTGCAGTCCAAATACGCCGTAACGGTCAACCAGAGCCTCGCCGAACAGGCGATGTCCCGCTAGACCCATACGGGAGGATGGACAGCCGATGAGCGAATTGAAGCCTTTCCTTGCCAAGGTCGCCAATCGAGAGGCATTGACCCGGGACGAAGCCCGACAAGCATTCGAAATCCTGATGTCGGGCGAGGCCACGCCGTCTCAGATCGGCGCCTTTCTCATGGCGTTGCGCGTGCGCGGCGAAACTGTCGACGAAATCGTCGGCGCCGTGACGACCATGCGCGCCAAGATGCTGCCGGTGGGGGCGCCTGCCGATGCAATCGATATCGTCGGCACCGGCGGCGACGGAGTCGGAACCTATAATATCTCGACGCTGGCGGCATTCATCGTCGCCGGCGCGGGCGTGCCGGTCGCCAAGCACGGCAACCGCGCTCAAAGCTCCAAGGCCGGTACCGCCGACACGCAGTCCGTATTGGGTATCAAGCTCGATATCGGACCGGAGACGATTGCCCGCTGCATTCGGGAGGCCGGCATCGGCTTCATGTTCGCGCAGCTACATCATTCTTCCATGCGCCATGTCGGTCCCTCGCGCGTCGAACTAGGTACGCGGACGATCTTCAATCTGCTTGGGCCTCTCTCCAATCCTGCTGGCGCCCGTCGCCAGCTGCTGGGCGTCTTCGCGCCGCAATGGGTATTGCCGCTGGCCGAGGTGCTGAAAGATCTGAACGCGGAGAGCGTCTGGGTCGTGCACGGCGACGGTCTGGATGAGATCACCACGACCGGAAAGACATCCGTCGCGGCTCTGGAAAACGGTAAGATCCGTACCTTCGAGCTCACGCCCTCAGATTTCGGCCTGCCGCATGCGCGGCTTGAAGACATCAAGGGTGGGGATGGCGTAGCCAACGCCGCAGCTCTTCGTGCTGTGCTCGCCGGCGAAAAGAATGCCTATCGCGATATCGCCCTTGCCAATGCGGCCGCCTCTATGGTCATTGCCGGCAAGGCTGAAACGCTTCATGATGGCATGAAGCTCGCGGCCCATTCGCTCGATAGCGGCGCCACCGCTGTTGCACTGGAAAAGCTCATTGCCATTTCCAATGAAGAAGAACAGGACTAGGACATCATGAGCGATATCCTTCAAAAGATCGAGGCCTACAAGCGCGAGGAAATCGCCGCTGCCAAGGCCAAGCTTTCCCTTGCCGATCTCAAGGCCATGCAGGCTGAACAGTCCGCACCGCGCGGCTTTCACAAGGCGCTGCTCGCCAAGCAGGAATCCGGTGTTTTTGGCCTGATTGCCGAAATCAAGAAGGCAAGCCCGTCCAAGGGCCTGATCCGTCCTGATTTCGACCCGCCTGCCCTCGCCAAGGCCTATGAAGCCGGCGGTGCCGCCTGCCTTTCGGTGTTGACCGATACGCCAAGTTTCCAGGGCGCTCCGGAGTTCCTGACGGCGGCCCGCGCCGCCTGCTCGCTGCCGGCGCTGCGCAAGGACTTCATGTTCGATACCTATCAGGTGCAGGAAGCCCGTGCTTGGGGTGCGGACTGCATCCTGTTGATCATGGCATCGCTCTCCGATGACGATGCCGAGCGTCTTCAGGACGAAGCGTTCAGCCTCGGTATGGATGTGCTGGTGGAGGTCCACGACGCCGAAGAGATGGATCGTGCCCTAAAACTCTCCTCGCCGCTGGTCGGCATCAACAACCGCAATCTGCGTACGTTCGAAGTCAGTCTCGCGGTCAGTGAAAAGCTGGCCCCTATGGTACCGAAGAACCGGCTGCTGGTCGGCGAAAGCGGCGTCTTCACAAACGCCGACTGCAAGCGTCTCGAGGCCGTCGGCATCAGCACCTTCCTCGTCGGCGAAAGCCTCATGCGCAAGGACGATGTGACGGCGGCAACCAAACTGCTGCTGAACGGCGAAACCGGCATTCTGGCGGCCGAGTGAGATGAGCACCGAGAAGGTCGGTCTTACGCATATCGACGCTTCGGGCGAAGCTCATGTGGTCGACGTCGGCGATAAGGCTGAGACGGCCCGCAGCGCCACCGCGGCCGGTTACGTCAAGATGAAACCCGAGACTTTGGCGCTGATTCGCGACGGCAACGCCAAAAAGGGTGATGTAATCGGCGCGGCGCGGCTTGCCGGCATCATGGCAGCCAAGCAGACCAGCAATCTCATCCCGCTCTGCCATCCTCTCATGTTGACGAAGATTGCCGTCGATATAGCAGAAGATACCACCCTGCCTGGTCTTCGGGTCACCGCGACGGCAAAGCTGACCGGCCGCACCGGCGTCGAGATGGAAGCGCTGACGGCGGTTTCCGTCGCCTGCCTGACGATCTACGACATGGCCAAGGCCGCCGATCGCGGAATGGAAATCGGCGGCATCACTCTATTGGAGAAATCCGGCGGCAAATCGGGGGATTTCCGCCATCCGGGGGCCTGATCTATGAGCCTGTTACCCGTTGCCGAAGCGCAAGCGCGCTTATTGGACAGTGCCGCGCCGATCCACCGTGTTGAAAGCGTTCCGCTCGACATGGCCGAGAGCCGGGTTCTGGCCAAAGATTTGACGGCGCGCCTGACACAACCGCCTTTCGATGCCTCGGCGATGGATGGCTATGCGCTGCGCTTCGATGATGCGGCACTGCCTGGCTCGGAGCTGCAGGTCATCGGTGCCTCCGCAGCGGGTCATGCCTTTGAGGGAACCGTCGGCAAGGGAGAAGCGGTTCGCATCTTCACCGGTGCACCGGTTCCGGCCGGCGCCGATTCGGTACTCCTGCAGGAGGACGCGGAGCGCCTGGAGAGTGATCGCATCCGCACGACCTACCCCTTGCGCAAGGGGCAGCACATACGCCCGCGCGGACAGGATTTCCTGGAAGGCGAATCGGTGCTTCCTGCCGGCACCGTCATGGATTTTTCGCGGCTCACCGTCGCTGCGGCCATGAACCATCCGGCATTGGATGTCTACCGGCGGCCGCTGGTGGCGATTCTCGCGACCGGCGACGAACTCGTGGCACCCGGCAGTGAACCGGGGCCATCGCAAATCATCGCCTCGAACACGTTCGGTATCGCCGCACTGGCCCGCAACGCCGGCGCGCATGTGCTTGATCTCGGCATCGTCGCCGACGACAGCAACGAGATTACCGCCGCCATCGGCCGTGCGCAGGTGGCCAAGGCCGACATCATCGTCACACTCGGCGGCGCCTCTGTCGGTGATCACGATCTGGTGCAGGCGACAATGGTCGCTGCAGGCATGAAGCTGGATTTCTGGCGCATTGCCATGCGCCCCGGCAAACCGCTGATGGTCGGCAGCCTCGGCGACATGTATGTCCTGGGCCTCCCCGGCAATCCCGTCTCCAGCCTGGTCTGCGGATTGCTCTTTCTCGAGCCATTGATAAGAAAGCTTGCATCTTTGCCTCCGGTAAAGCGTGAAGGCTTTGCGCGTGCTGCAGTATCCTTTGCCGCGAACGATCAGCGGCAGGATTATATGCGCGCAACGCTGACGAAAGCTGCCGACGGCGGCTGGCTCGCCGAGCCCTTCTCGAAGCAGGATTCGTCGATGATGAAAGTCTTTTCGCGCGCTGACTGCCTGGTCATCCGCCCGCCACATGCGCCGCAGCTTGATGTGGGCTCGCCCACTCCGGTCATAGTCCTGCGACCCGATCTTCTGGGCTGAAGTTAGCCCCGGGGAAAGTGCTTAGCACGGTTTTTTTGCTGGAAGCAGCGAGACAATAAAAAGCCGGGAGGTTTGCCCCACCGGCTCGCTATCATCGGATCGATAGGCCAACCAATTACTTTGCCGGCTTCTCATGGTGGCCGCCGAAGCCGGCGCGCATGGCAGAGAGAACCTTGTTGGCGTAATCGTCGTTCCCGCGCGAGGCGAAACGGCCATAAAGCGCGGCGCTCAGCACCGGCGTCGGGACGCCTTCGTCGATCGCCGCCGAGATCGTCCAGCGGCCTTCGCCGGAATCGGAAACGCGGCCAGCATATTGCGAAAGCGCTGCGTCGCCATGCAACGCATCGGCCGTGAGGTCGAGCAGCCAGGAGGTGATCACGCTGCCGCGGCGCCAGACTTCCGAGATTTCGGCGATATCGAGATCATACTGATAATACTGCGGGTGCGAGAGCGGCGCGGTTTCTGCGTCCTTCTCGGCGTCCTGCTTGCCGATATTGGCATGGCGCAGAACGTTGAAGCCCTCGGCATAGGCAGCCATCAGGCCATATTCGATGCCGTTATGGACCATCTTGACGAAATGGCCGGCGCCGGACGGGCCGCAATGCAGGTAGCCCTGCTCCGCCGTGCTGTTCTTGGCAGCCTCTTCGGAGCGCATTGCCGACGGAGCGACGTCACCGACGCCGGGTGCGAGCGTCGCGAAGATCGGCGACAGATGCTGGACAGTTTCCTTCTCGCCACCGATCATCAGGCAATAGCCGCGCTCGAGACCGAAAACGCCGCCGCTGGTGCCGACGTCGACATAATGGATGCCCTTCGGCTTCAGCTCTTCGGCACGGCGAATATCATCGTGATAATAGGAATTGCCGCCGTCGATGACGATGTCACCTTCTTCGAGAAGCGGAACGATCGCAGCCAGTTCCTGATCGACGATTGCCGCCGGCAACATCAACCAGACGACGCGCGGCTTCGCAAGTTTCGATACGAAATCCGCGAGAGACTTGCTGCCGGTGGCGCCGAGCTGCTCCAACCCCGCGATGCTTTCCGGGCGCGCATCGAAAACAACCGCGCTGTGACCGCCTCGCATCAGGCGCTGCACCATGTTGTTGCCCATACGGCCAAGGCCAATCATTCCGATTTGCATGTTTCAGTCTCCTAGGACGGTTTCAATCGTTTGAATACTGCATAGAGATATTTCGCAATGTTTTCCAATGAACAAATGACGGGAGAGCTATGCAGGAGCCATGGAGCGTAGAAAAATGCGTGTGCTCACGCATCCGTGATCTCGCATGCCGAAGCCTCTTGCTTTTCTCCATGATCGCGCTTTGCCGGCTTCGGGGAAAGCTGTATTTTGCTCTTTCATTCGCATTGATAAATTTAGCATCGATCTCGAATTCCTTGCACAATTCTCTTTAAGGTGGGCCTCACACAAGGCACAAAAAGGGGGCATATGGCTGCATCTTTGAAACTGCCGCTGGTTCCAGCTTCGTTTTTCGGCATGGTTCTTGGCCTTTCCGGTCTCGCCAATGCTTGGCGCGTGAGTGCACGCATCTGGCATCTGCCGGCACTTGTCGGTGAAGTGCTGACCTTCATGGCACTGGCCGTCTGGCTGGTGCTGATCGTGCTCTATGCTTTGAAATGGATGGTGGCGCGCGAGGAGGCCTTGAAGGAAGTGGCGCACCCTGTCCAATGCTGCTTCATCGGTCTTGTCGGTGTCGCGGCTATGCTGGTGGCCGGTGGCCTCCTCCCCTACTCGCGTATCGGCGCCGAAACCATATTTCTGATCGGCGCCGTCTACACACTGGCATTCTCCGTCTGGCGTACGGGAGGGCTCTGGCAGGGCGAGCGCGATATTGCGACGACGACCGCCGTGCTCTATCTGCCAAGCGTCGCCGGCAGCTTCGTGACTGCTATCGTCGGCGCGGCGCTTGGCTTTCCGCAATGGGCGCAGCTTTTCTTCGGCGCCGGCTTCTTCGCCTGGCTTGCCATCGAATCCGCCCTGCTGCATCGCCTGCTGACGGGGCCTGCGCTGGCACCGCCACTAAGGCCGACCCTTGGAATTCAGCTGGCTCCGCCGGCCGTTGGTGCGCTGGCCTATATCAGCGTCACGCAAGGCCCTCCAGACATGCTCGTCCATGCAATGATCGGCTACGGCTTGCTGCAGGCGCTGATCATGTTGCGCCTCCTGCCCTGGATCATGAAAGAAGGCTTCAGCCCCGCTTATTGGGCCTTCACCTTCGGCGCGACCGCACTGGCAACCGCCCCGATGCGCCTTGTTGAGCGTGGCGATGCCGGACCGGTCACGCAACTTGCTCCCATTCTCTTCGTCGCTGCCAATATCGTCGTCGGTTTGGTCGCGCTGGCAACGATCTGGCTGATTGCCAACCGCAAACTTGTCATTGGTTGGGTCGAGCTTGCCGACCGCGACGCTGGCACTGTTGGTCAGCGTTAATAGAGTTCAATCTCACTTTTGGAGGGTGATGTGCTGGATCATGTGACGATCGGGGTTCGCGATATCGAGCGATCGAAGATCTTCTACGACACAATGCTGCGCTCCATAGGCATAGAACGCCTTTATGCCGAAGGCGAAAGATTTGCGGGTTACGGTATTGGCCAGAAGGCTTTCTTCTGGATCGGTCAGCGCGATGCTTTGCAAACAGGCACGCATATCGCCTTTGCCACCCCAAACAGGGAGCTCGTCGATGAGTTCCATCGGGTCGGGATCATCGCCGGCGGAATCGATAACGGTGCTCCCGGCCTGCGCGCCCATTATCATCCAAACTATTATGGCGCTTTCATTCTTGATCCCGATGGCCACAATATCGAAGCCGTTTGTCACCTAGCGGTGAGCTGAGCAGAAGATGCCCGATGTCCGGTAAGAATGAGATCATGGTACCGGAGGACCGACATAGCGTGCGCGCGGTCGAATGAGCCTGCCGCTGGTGGCCTGCTCCATGGCATGCGCAAGCCAGCCGACCGTCCGTGCCAGCGCGAAGATGATCAGCGGTGCGTCCTCCGGGAGATGATAGGCGTGGGTCATCGCTGTCAAAGCGAAGTCAACATTGACGCGTTCCCCGACCAGCTGCTCGCCGACATCGCGAACCTTGGCGAAGAGCGGCGGCAGCGTGAAGCAGCCAAGCAAAGCCTCTCCGCGGATATCGATATCAGGATAAAGCTGATGGCCGAAAGCTGGCAGCGGACGTCCTTCCGCCAGATAGCTGCGGACCACTTCATCCACGCCTGTCGTGGCTGCCCGCGCGATCAGCGTGCGCACGCTCTGCCATGCGCCGCCATGCAGCGGACCCGTCAGCGTCGAAAGACCCGATAGAGTGGCAGCAGATAATGTCGCGCCGGCGGATGCAGTGATCCGCGCGGTGAAGGTCGAAGCGTTCAGCTCATGATCGGCTAGCAAGACGTAACTGCGGCGGATCATATCGGCGGCATCGGGGCGGTCCCAGGCAGCCGCGAGGCGCCGATGCAGCGGTTGGTCCCACGCGCCCGGGGCCAGGGCTTCAGCCACCGTACCGAGCACGCTTTCGGCTTCGTTCTGCAGGGCCGGAAGCGAGCGTCCGAGTGATGGCAGGTCGCTTGTTATGCGCTCTGCCAATGCTGAAAACGCGGCATCCAGGGACGGAAGTTTTTGCGGGGCCGTACTTTGCTCGAACCGCAACGGCCGCTTCATGTCCCAAAGCAGCCGCGCGACATCTTCGAGGCTTGCGCTTTCGGCAAGCATCGCCACGTCCTTGCCGCGATAGAAAAGCCTGCCGTTCGAAACGGTCGATAGTGCCGATGGCAATACCGGATCGCCCCATTGAATAGCCTCGGCGGCCACCGCCTCTGTCTTGCGCCTTCCGGCATGGCGGGCGGCCAATCGTTTGACGTCATCGGCGAAATAGAGGCTGCGCCGCGTATCCGCGGGATCGGCTTTCGCACGAATGCGCCCGCGGCTGACATTGGCGTAGAGCGTCTGTGATTTCGTTCCCAGCAGGTTCAACGCCTGCTCCGCCGTTAGCCAGCTCATCGGTCCTCATATTGATCAATTGCATCAAGATTGACGTCAATAGGAATAGAGCCGATCTAATCGGATAGTCAAAGGAGAACCGTAATGAAAAGTGGTCTTGAAGATGTCATTGCCGCAGAAACCAAGCTGTCCGACGTCGACGGCGCTGCCGGTCGCCTGATCATCCGCGGCGTGTCGCTCGATGATCTGGTGGCGACTAGCCGCTTCGAGGATGTTGCGGCGCTGCTGCTGGATGGCCTGTTTGACGAACATATCGACGCAGCTTCTATCCGAACCCAGCTCGGCGCGGCTCGCGTCGCGCTTTTTACGCATGTGAAGGCTGCCGATGCTGCCGTCCTCACGCTGCCGCCGGTGGATGCCGTGCGAGCCTTGCTGGCGCGCGTTGCTGACGGTGAGGATTTCGCCACCGCGATCCGCCTGATGGCGGCGCCCGCCGTCTTCCTGCCCGCGGTCTTACGGCTGCAGAAGGGCGACGTGCCAATCGCGCCAGATGCCTCGCTCCCCCAATCGGCCGATATCCTACGCATGTTGACGGGCCGATTGCCGACGGCAGAGCAGACGGCAGGCCTCGATGCCTATCTGGTGACGATTTCCGATCACGGCCTGAATGCATCGACCTTCGCTTCTCGCGTCATCGCCTCGACGCATGCCGGCTTGACCTCCTCTGTGCTTGCTGCAATCAGCGCCCTTAAAGGCCCGTTGCACGGCGGCGCCCCCGGCCCTGTCCTCGATATGTTTGACGGTGTCGGCAAACCGGAGAATGCCCGCACATGGTTGTCTGACGCGCTCGATCGCGGCGAGCGGCTGATGGGTTTCGGTCACCGCGTCTATCGCGTCCGCGATCCGCGCGCCGATGCGCTGAAGACTGCATTGAAGCCGATCTTTGCCAGCGGACAGGCAGAAGCTGGACGTATCGCGTTGGCGGAAGCCATTGAGGCGGCGGCACTGGCGTTGCTGAAGGAGCGCAAGCCGGATCGGCCCTTGGACGTCAACGTCGAATACTACACCGCCCTGCTGCTCGACGCTCTTGGCTTCCCGCGCAGCTCGTTTACCGGCGTCTTCGCGATCGGCCGCACGGTTGGCTGGATCGCCCACGCCCGCGAGCAGACGCTCGAAGGTCGCCTGATCCGGCCACAATCGCGCTATGTCGGTCCGCTGCCGAAGGCGGCATAGGCGGGTCTGTCAGGAGACGGAACTTAGGCGGCCGCGGATTGGCGCGGCCGTATCACGCCTTCGCGGATATGGCGGGCAAGCTCCAGCGCCTGCGGCGTTGCGCCGCCCTTCGGCAAATGCAGGTTGATTGAGAAGACCGGCAGTTCAGGCAGACCCTGCTCGACTGTGAGAATATCGAGATCGGTGGGAACGGTCGAAGCGAGCCAGGCGGTGACGGCCAGATCCGTGCGTACCGTCGCCGTGGTCGCCTCGATATTGCCGTTCTCAAAGACCGTCCGCCAGCGTAGACCACCCTCGCTGAGCGCCGCAAAGACCGACGACCGGAAGGCACAGGTATCGGCGACCATCGAAATCGGCAGCGGTACCTTGCGATGGGCATTGCCGGCCTTCGCTCCGACCCAGACGAGCCGCTCCACAGCAAGGCATTCGCCCCGCGACGTGCCGTATGGTTCCTCCACCACACAGAGGTCGACGGTTCCCTTCCCCAACTCTTCCAGCAGTTCCGGCGACGATGCGCAGACCAGCGAAATCTCCACCTGCGGATGGCGTTCGGCATAGGATTTCAGCACGGGCGCCAGCGTCGCGCCCACAAGATCATAGGGAACGCCGAGCCGGACGCCGCCGCGAACAGTGCTTTCCGTCATGTCGACCCAGATCTCATCATTCAACGCCAATAGGCGGCGAGCATTGCCGCGCAGGCGTTCACCGGCCTCCGTCAGCCGCAATCCGCGTCTGTCCCGTTCGAACAGAGCGCAGCCGAGCATATCCTCCAGCCGCTTGATCTGCTGGCTGACAGCGCCCTGGGTCATATGCAGCATATTGGCTGATATCGTCATGCTGCCCTGGTCGGCAACCGTGGCGAAGGTTCTGATGAGGGCAATATCAAAGTTTCGGATCATGCAGGCATTATAAATGCTAATGCCGCGATCCTTCAATATTCGATTTCATGATGCTGGAACGGCGCTTATGCCTTTTTCAACTAGAGAAAGGCTGGGTATGACAATCGAATCCTTGCTACCGCTGATACTCTTCGCATTGGTTTCCACCATAACGCCGGGCGGTGCGACCACGCTCGCGACTGCATCCGGCGCGCATTTCGGTTTCCGCCGCTCGATACCTGTCATGGGCGGCTTTGCCTTCGGCCTGGGCTCCATGGCCTGCGCTGCGGCTGCCGGACTCGGCAGCGTGTTGATGGCCCTGCCGATGCTGCAGATCGCCATGAAGACGCTGGGATCCCTCTATCTGCTCTGGCTCGCCGTTCGGATCGGCAGAAGCGGCCAGCCGCACGAGGCCGGGCAGATGGCGAGGCCGACGGGCTTTTTCGCCGGCGTCTGGATGCTCTGGCACAATCCCAAGGGCTGGGCGATGACGATGGGCGCCGCCGCCTCCTTTGCCGCGCTGGCGGATAGTCCGGCCAGACTTGCACTCCTACTTGGCGTAACCTTCTGCCTTATCGCCGCTTTCTCTTTGGCGGTTTGGTGCGCTCTGGGGCAAATGCTCGGACACCTCTTGAAAACGGCCTGGCAATGGCGAGCACTCAACATTTCACTCGCTTGCCTCCTCGTGATTTCAATCGCTGCCATGTGGTACGAATAAGATCCGACGCGCCGAGATCTCTCGGATCACGGCCGGCCGCGCCAAAGCCATATGCTCAAAGAACCGGCGCGGCCACGCAGGCTTGTTTCGATCGGGCCGTTGAGATGCCCCTCTTTGAAGGGAGCGCTGTCGCGACCCGCCGCAAGCAAGAGGTCGGCGCTGATGGCGGCCTCCACATGGTGACCTGCGGCAACCTCCATCAAGCGACTGGCAACGTTGACCGTATCACCCGTCGCAGTGATCTGTTGGCGATCGCCGCCGCCGAGTCGCGAGGCGACGATGGTGCCGAAATGAGCGCCGATTTTGAAACCGATTCGCGAGGTTATTCCCTGCGGCAATGCCGAGAGCCAATCTCTCATCCGGTGAGCCAGGCGAATGCAACAATGCGCTGCGTTGGCAGGATCGGCAGGCTTGGGATGCGGCAGGCCGAAAAGGATCATGGCGCCGTCGCCCATGAAACTGGTAATGGCACCGCCGGATGCAGTCACTTCTTCGTCGACGAGATTGTAGAAGCCGTTCAGCAGTTCACGCACGGCGGTCGGGCCGATCGATTCGCTAAGGCCGGTGAAGCCATTTATATCGATGAAGACGACGGCCGCCTCCTGGTGTACCGGCTCTGCGAGAAGGCTGGGATCGCGCGCAAGATGCTCGGCCAGACCAGGCGCCTGGATGCGCTGCAGGAGCTGGCTTTGTTCGGCGAAGCGGGCAGCTCGTCTGCGGTCGAGCCAAAGCTGGATCGCGCCAAACAGCAGCGTCGGCGGGACAGTTGCCGCAATCGGGAGGGCGGCGCTTAGCCAAATTCCGTGCTTGAAGGCGCTGACGTTGATGGCAAACCAAAGGAGGACCACGCCCAGCACCATGATCAGGCCTATGGTACTGCGTCGCCATGAAAGAAGGCTGACAACGGCAATCGGCAGCCCGACGGCGAAATAAAGGTCGATAAAACGGACGTTGCGGTCGCGTACCAGGCCGTCTCCGGCAATCAGATGCGTGATCGAGGTCGCGATAACTTCGACACCCGGCAGAACGGGATCGAAGGGTGTTGGAAAGACATCGCCACCGCCGGTAACGGTCGCGCCGATAACGACGATATGGTCCCTGATCGCAGCCTCCGGCAATTGTCCATTGAGCGCAGCACTGGCGCTGACGGTGCGAATCGTTCCGCGCGGACCGTAGAACGAGAGCGGCATGAGATAGCCGGTATCGGTCTGGATGGACCTGTCACCGATCTTGATATGATCGGAGATGACGGTTGTCTGCTCGTTGGTTGCGGTGGAAACGACACGCAGCGAAAAGGATGGTTCGATCCGCTCGCCGCTACGAAACAGCAGCGGCACGAAACGCGGCGTGCCCGCCTTGTCGGTCTGCACATTGACAATGCCGTAGCTTGCGACATCGGCGAACCGCTGCTGCGGTTCGAGGAATTGCAGTGCACTGGGCACGCGAGCGAGAGGTTCCTTGCTATCTTCTGTGACGCGCTGACGGCTTTCGGGAAAGATGCCGGCCGCGGCCAGTACAACCTTGGTCCGTTTGAGCGATTGTTCCAATGCCGCATCGTCGGTCTCGTCGCCGGCATCGACCAGAAGCAGATCGAGCGCGACGGCTTTCGGCCCCAATGCGGCGATAGCATCGATCATTTTGGCGAGCGTGGCGCGAGGCAAAGGATAGTGTCCCGCCATACGCGACGTCTCATCGTCTATGGCTATGATCGTGACGAGATCGGGTGGCTGTAAGCTGCCGCCGAGCGTATTGCGGAGGTTCGTGAGCGTCGCTTCGGCGCCGTCGACAAAGGGGATGTCACCGCGCAGATGCGCGACGCCCAGGCCCATCCCCCAGACGGCAGTCAAGAAAAGCGCAATCAGCGTCTGCAGCGGCGGTCTGCGCATGATGTCGGGATCTCACTGGCCGAGGCGCGCCATCAAAGCATCTATGCGCGGCTGTCCCCATTGGGTGACACGTAATACGGAGCGCCCGCGGTCGGCGTCGACGCCTTGTCCTTGGCCTAGCGTAACCCGCTGCCCGGTCGATACCTTATTGACCGCGACCCGGCCGCGCAGGACAAGCACGGACGTGTTGCCCCGTTTCACGTCGACGGCCCAGCGCGTGCCGCGCACGGCGGCGATCGCCTGCGGCGTCACCACTTCGAAGCCGCCCCTAACACGGTTGCGATCGACATCAACCAGCGCTGCCTTGCTGTCAAGTACGAGAGCATCCGCCCGGCCATCATGGTTTCGGTCTGCAAACCGGTAGTGAGCGCCACGCTCGACAGTGACGCTAAGCCCAGCTTCGCAATTCAAGATCTGGCGCGTCGTGCCGACGGCAGGCTGCAATGGGCAATTTGCGACGGCTTGTGCGGAAGCCGTGCCGGCACTGACGATGCATAGGCAGCCTGCTACCAGCGCCAGGTTGCGATTGTTTGCGTGGATCATGATTGTGGCCCCTCATCGCATGTGACTGGAGCCGCGGGCGGCGATTTCCAGTCACGGTATGCCCGATCCCTGGGGCGATGATGCGTCATGAGCGATTGATCTGCAAGTTGTCGTAGCCTCCGGCCTTGTAGAGCACGCTCGAAATCAGCCAGCTCAGCAGGAAGATGCCCACGACGGCGAAGCCGAAATTGGCAAGATTGTCGTTGAGTTCGCCGACGAAGCTCCAGAAGCTACCTTCGAGGCCGAGTTTGTCGGCGATTAACCCCAGGGCCTCGATGCCGCCGATGAAGACGGCAACGACGACTGACGCAGCGGTGATGGTCAGATTGTACCAAAGCTTGCGCACCGGCTTGACGAAGGCCCAGCCATAGGCGCCCGTCATCAGCGTACTGTCGAGAGTGTCCATCAGCGACATGCCGGCGGTAAATAGCGCCGGAAAGACGAGTATGGTCCAGAAGGACATGCCCTGCGCTGCTTGAGCGGCGGAAATGCCGAGAAGCCCGATCTCCGTTGCGGTATCAAAGCCGAGGCCGAAAAGGAAGCCGATCGGATACATATGCCAAGAGCGGCTTACGACCTTGAACATCGGACGGAAGATGCGCGCCAGGAGGCCCCCGCCGGCGAGCAGCGTATCGAGATCTTCTTCTGCGATCCGCTCCCCCCTCTGCGCCCTTCTGAAGGCAGACCAGACACCTTTGAGAACGAAGAGATTGGCAATGCCGATCAGCAGCAGAAAAACAGCCGAAACCGTCGTACCGATGACGCCGCCGATATCGTGGAACGAATCGAGCTGGCTTTGCATGGCAGCCGCCGTCGCGGCAATCAGGATCGAGGCGATCACGACGATCGACGAATGGCCGAGCGAGAAGAAAAAGCCGACGGCATAGGGCTGCTTCTTTTCCTGAATGAGCTTGCGCACGACATTGTCGATGGCGGCGATATGATCGGCATCGAAGGCGTGGCGTAGACCGAACATATAGGCAAGAAGCGCAATGCCGAGCAAAGACGGGCGGTCTGCAAAAGCGACCCAGGCCCAAGCCCAAGCGGCAATATTGAAAGCGATCAGCAGCGCGAAGGTAATGGCGATCTTCGCCCTCGGCTTTTCCGCGCGATCATCAAATGGATTGAGAGTCATACTTTTGTTCCCGTTATGCTTACTCGCACAATGTCACGGAAACGAAAGCGGCGCGACAGTCAAATGACGTAGATGCCGAAGTTTTTCGCAGTGTCGTAAAAATGGGCAGGGCCGATCTATGTCAGCTCTGCCCTCGCGCTCAGCTCTTCTCGAACGGATACCCCTCATCGGCCCAGCCGGTCATGCCGCCGATCATGACCTTCACGCGCTTGCCGAGCGTGCCCAGGCGCCATGCCGCCTTGTCGGTGCCGTTGCAATGCGGTCCGGCGCAATAGACGACGAAGAGTGTTTCGTCTGGCCATTCCGCCATCTTCCTTGCTGTCATCTTGCCGTGCGGCAGGTTGATCGCACCGGGGATATGATTCTCTTGGAACATGGCAGGGCCGCGGACATCGAGCAGGACGAAGTCGACATTGCCTGACTTCATGGACTGGTGGACGTCGGAGCAATCGGTTTCGAAGCCAAGTCTCCTGGCATAGTGCTCAGCGACGAGACTAGGATCTGCGGCGGGGATTTCACTGACTAGCGACATGGAACACTCCTTCTTTGCTTCGGTGCATTCATGCCTGAGCGATCCAATGGTTGAAATTGGCCGAAATGCCATATAACGTCAAAATCATGCCAAACTCAGATAGCCCCAATCTCCGTGGCCCCCATGTCGTCACCCTCGTCTATGACGGGCTGTGCACCTTCGAATTCGGGGTCGCCTATGAGATCTTTGGCCTATCGCGTCCGGAAATGGGCGAGGACTGGTATCGCTTTTCCGCCTGCGCGATCGAGGATGGCCCTCTGCGCGCCGCGGGCGGGCTGACGGTACAGGTCGACCACGGCCTTGAGGACCTTGCCGATGCCGACCTGATCATCGTGCCCGGTTGGCGCGGTATCGGAACGCCGGTCCCTGCCCTGCTGGTTGCCGAACTCCAAGCGGCCAGCCATCGCGGCGTCCGCATCATGTCCCTCTGCTCTGGCGTCGCGGTCCTCGCGGCCGCAGGACTGCTTGCCGGCCGCAAGGCAACCACGCATTGGCGCTATGTCGATTCCTTCGCGGCGCGCTATCCGGATATATCAGTGGATGCCGATGTTCTCTACGTCGATGAGGATAAGGTGCTGACCGCCGCCGGCAGTGCCGCTGCGATCGATCTCTGCCTGCATGTCGTGCGCCGGGATTTCGGACCGGATATCGCCAACAGTGTCGCTCGTCGTCTCGTGGTTCCGCCACATCGCGAGGGTGGCCAGGCCCAATATATCGAAACTCCGGTTTTGAGACAGCGTGAGGGTGCCCGCTTAGGCCCGCTGCTTGAATGGATGCGCGAGCGTTTGCAGGAAGATCAGCCCATCTCCGCGCTTGCAGCGCGGGCCGGCATGAGCGTGCGGACCTTCCAGCGCCGTTTCGAGGCGACCACCGGCATGGCGCCCGGCGAATGGTTGCTCAACGAGCGGCTGCGGCGCGCCCGCGATCTGCTTGAAAAGCAAACGGCCATTTCATTGGACGATGTGGCGGTGGCAAGCGGATTTGGGTCGCTCGCCACCATGCGTCATCATTTTCGAGAGAGGCTTGCGGTGAGCCCGAGCGACTACCGCAAGCGATTTGCAGTCCTCAATGCAGTTCCAGGAAAAGTGCGTAGCGGTTTTCCGTCCGGAACTGCGTAAAAGCAAAGATATAGGGCGCTTCGGTGAAGCGCTCTATACCAACCGGCTCTGTTCCGTCGCCGCTTCGATAAAGCTCGAAAACAGCGGATGCGGCTCCAGCGGACGGGACTTCAGTTCCGGATGATACTGGACGCCGATGAACCAGGGATGATCCGCATACTCGATCGTCTCAGGCAGGACGCCGTCCGGTGACATTCCGGAGAAGGTCAAGCCGCACTCTTCCAGCCTGTCCTTGTAGTCGACATTGACCTCGTAGCGGTGACGATGGCGCTCCGAAATATCGGTGGAGCCGTAGATCTCGGAAATCTTCGTGCCCTTTTTCAGGGCTGCCTTGTAGGCACCGAGACGCATCGTGCCGCCGAGATCGCCGGATGCCGTGCGCTTCTGCAGCTCGTTGCCCTTCAGCCATTCGGTCATCAGGCCGACAACAGGCTCCTTCGTTGGACCGAACTCGGTCGACGAGGCGTGCTCGACACCCGCCAGATTGCGGGCCGCTTCGATGACGGCCATCTGCATGCCGAAGCAGATGCCGAAATACGGCACCTTGCGTTCACGCGCGAAACGGGCTGCCAGGATCTTGCCTTCGGAACCGCGCTCGCCAAAGCCGCCGGGAACGAGAATGCCGTGCACCTTCTCGAGATACGGTGCCGGATCTTCCTTTTCGAAGACCTCGGACTCGATCCATTCCAGCTTGACCTTGACCCGATTGGCGATGCCGCCGTGATGCAGTGCTTCGATCAGCGACTTATACGCATCCTTCAGGCCGGTATATTTGCCGACGATGGCAATCGTCACCTCGCCTTCCGGCGTGCGGATGCGATTGCAGACCTCTTCCCACTGCTCCAGGCGCGGCTTCGGGGCCGGCTCGATGCCAAAAGCAGCCAGAACTTCATTGTCGAGGCCTTCCTTATGGTAGGCCATCGGCACGTCATAGATGTTGGCGACGTCGAGCGCCTGAATGACGGCAGATTCCCGAACGTTGCAGAACAGCGAAAGCTTGCGGCGCTCCGCTTCGGGAATTTCACGATCCGCACGCACCAGCAGAATATCAGGATGAATGCCGAGCGCCTGCAGTTCCTTCACCGAATGCTGCGTCGGCTTGGTCTTCAGCTCGCCGGCAGCCGGAATATAGGGCATCAGCGTCAGATGAACGTAAACAGCCGTACCGCGCGGCAGATCGTTGCCGAGCTGGCGGATCGCTTCCATGAAGGGCATGGCTTCGATATCACCGACCGTGCCGCCGATTTCACAGATGACGAAATCATACTCGTCATTGCCTTCGGTCACGAAATCCTTGATCTCGTTGGTGACATGCGGAATGACCTGAACGGTCGCACCGAGATAATCGCCGCGGCGTTCCTTGTCGATGATGTTCTTGTAGATGCGACCGGTGGTGATGTTATCGGTCTTGGTGGCCGAGCGGCCGGTGAAGCGCTCGTAGTGGCCGAGATCGAGGTCGGTTTCCGCTCCGTCGTCGGTGACGAAGACCTCGCCGTGCTGGGTCGGGCTCATCGTGCCCGGGTCCACGTTCAGATAGGGGTCGAGTTTGCGCAGGCGGACTCGATAACCACGAGCCTGCAACAACGCTCCGAGAGCCGCAGCCGCAATTCCTTTTCCGAGGGAAGAAACCACGCCGCCAGTGATGAATACATATCGCGCCATGGGAGTCACCGGATACCTTTTCACAAATGATTCCGCTAGCCCTAAAATTCGTTTCCGGAATATTGGGCACAGAAGACGGAATATAGACAAAACAAAACCGGCAGATCCGAGGACCTGCCGGGGATGATCTTCAGCGACCGGATTTACTTGCCGGTCGGGACGCCGCCGTTATCGGCTGGCGCGGGAGTGGTCGTTGCCGGCGCGGTCTGCTGACCGGTCGCGGCCGGAGCCTGCTGGGCGGGAGCCGCCTGATTCGTGGTGGCAGGCGGGGTTGCCTGCGACTGCGGAGCGACAGCACCGCTGTTCGGAACGCCGCTATTGTCGGCGGGCTTCGGCTGGGTGGTTGCTGGAGCAGCACCCTTCTGGCCGCCGAGCGAATCGAGAATGCCGTTGCCCTGACCCGCCGTGCTCGGGATACGATTGAGAATATCGGTCGGGCGAGCTTCGAAGCGGGACAGCACGTTCATGCCGAGCGCAAGTGCGAAGAACAGCGTGGCGAGAATGGCCGTGGTCCGCGTCAAAGCGTTGGCCGTACCGCGCGCAGACATGAAGCCCGATCCGCCGCCGATGCCAAGGCCGCCACCTTCGGAGCGCTGAATCAGCACCACGCCGATAAGGGCGACGACAACCATGAGATAGATGACAAGCAGTACGGTTTGCATAGATCCAGTCCTGCCCGGTGCGGGCATCAAAAATAAAAGCTCGCGGCTCTTTACATGAGGCTCTCGCCTATTCCAAGCCCTTTTAAGGCTGGAACTCCGGGCAAGTGATTGCTTCAGGCGAACTGCCGTTCGAATGCGGCGTAAATGGCGAGGAAATCCGTGGCTTTCAAGCTCTGGCCGCCGACAAGCACACCGTTGACATGTGGAACATCCAGAAGGTCGCGTGCATTGGCGCCGCTGACCGATCCGCCGTAGAGGATTCGCATATTCGCGCCCTCCTTGCCAAAGCGCTCGATGAGCTCGGCGCGGATGAAGGCATGGGCCTCTTCGACGTTTTCCTGAGTCGGAACCACGCCGGTGCCGATCGCCCAGACTGGCTCATAGGCGATCACGGTCGTCTGCGCCGTGGAACCATCCGGAATGGAGCCCACGAGCTCCCGCTTCAGCACCTCGAGCGTCTGGCCGCTATTGCGCTCGTAAGCCGTTTCGCCGATGCAGATGATGGCGACCAGCCCGGCATCATGCGCCGCCTGCGCCTTGGCGCGCACCAACATGTCGCTTTCGGCATGATTCCTGCGCCGCTCTGAATGGCCGACGATGACATGCGTGCCGAAGCAGTCGGCAATCATTTCGGCCGAAATATCACCCGTATGCGCGCCGCTGACTTGCTGATGGCAATCCTGGGCGCCGATGGCGAGCGGGCTGTCGTCGCAAAGCGCGGTCGCAACGTAGAGCAAGGTAGCCGGGGGCAGAGCAGCGTATCGATCTTCTCCGACAGCGGCGCCTTGACGCCGTCCGCGATCGCCTTGATCTGATCCAGGCTCGCGCGTGTGCCGTTCATCTTCCAGTTTCCGGCCAGAAGCGGCCGTATGGTATTCGTCATTCCGATATTCTCCCCCTTGATCCAGCTTCGGACTAACAAAAAGGAAAGGGAAAGGAAAGTTATCGAATGCGGCCGAAACCAGCTCAAATCGTTTGAAAAATGCTTATCCGGAAAATAAGTCGGATTGCGCGAGCGTTTATGACGCTTGTGGATCAACGATCCAGTTGAGAACTTTACGCCAGTCGGTCATGCGGACGGGCGTCCCATGATTGCCGGTCTCGAAAAGCGTGAAGCGTGTCGGATAATGCGCTTTGAAAAGCTTCTCAAACAGGGCTTGCTGGTCCGCAGCCGCATAGACCGGATCCTTGCTGCCATGCGTGAACCAGAGCGGCAGCTTTGCCTTGTAGAAAGCGCTCTTGGTGAAATCCGGGTCGGTGACCCCGCTCAGGATCGCCATGCCCTTCAGGCGCTTGACGCTCTCGGCATCGCGGGTAATGCCCCAGCAGATGAAGCTGCCCATGGAGGCGCAACTCAGTATGACGGGCTTGCCGCCCGATTGCTCGTAAGAGTAGCGGATGAGCGCGGCGATATCGGCAACTCCGTTGCTGTCGAAACCTCTGACGCTCGGTGCGTAGTAGGTGCCGCCGTTGCGATAGGCAAGGTTCTTCAGCCGGTTGAAATTGCCGCCGAACGTATAGTCGTTGGAGCCGAGCCGGCGGTCGCCGCCGCGGCCATGGATGAAGATCACGGTAAATGCCTGTTTCGATGCGGGACCTATGCGGGTGACATCAACCTTGCGGCCGCCGATCTCAAGGGTTTCGTCTTCCTGGGCTTTCCAGCGCACGCCGGTATCGACATAGGCCGGCTTCACGCGCCTTTCCGGAATCTGGTCGCGGCCGTTGATATCCCGCATCTCCTGGTAATCGATCGCCTGGAACGCGCCGTTGTCGTGGCTTTCGATGACCGTTTGATTGGAAAACAGCTCGTCCTTGAACGGCTTCAACATATCTGCAGAGGCGGTCTCCCCCGTCCCCAGAAGCAAAATGGCCGAGATTGCGGACAGGATAGGCAAATGAGCTGTGGACATTCGCATGCGGATACTTCCTCAAATCAGCCATCGGGGTTGCCATTCGTCACCCGGCAACGCAAATCTCTTTATAAATCGGCTCCGTTACGAGGCGCCATCGCTCTTGTGTGCCGTTTCTGGCAAAATCACGGTGATTCGCGAATACCGGCGACAAATGCGATAATAAAGGGGTCTGGCCCCACCAGAACAAATCTGAGTAGCTTGAAATTCTATGGACAATAGCAACGATCTCTTCTCCGGACTCCCCCGCTCCCCGAAGCCGGAGGCAGCGGAAAAGCCGGCCGCAAAGGCAGAAAAGCCGGCTCCTGCGCCCGCACAACGTGCAGCGCCGACGACTCAGTCGTCCGAGGAATATGGCGCAAGCTCCATACGCGTTCTTGAAGGGCTCGAGCCCGTCCGCATGCGTCCCGGCATGTATATCGGCGGCACGGACGAGAAGGCGCTGCACCACCTTTTCGCCGAAGTCATCGACAACTCCATGGACGAGGCGGTAGCCGGCCACGCCAATTTCATTGAGGTCTATCTCGATCGGGAAGGTTATCTGACCGTCACGGATAACGGCCGTGGCATTCCCGTGGAAAACCATCCGCAGGTGCCCGGCAAGTCGACGCTCGAAGTCATCATGACCAAGCTGCATGCCGGCGGGAAGTTCGACGGCAAGGCCTATGAGACCTCTGGCGGTCTGCATGGCGTTGGCGTGTCCGTCGTCAACGCGCTGTCGGATGATCTGGAAGTCGAGGTCGCCCGCAACCGCAAGCTCTATCGCCAGCGCTTCTCGCGCGGCCTGCCGGTCAGCGGCCTGGAAGAACTGGGCGATGTGCATAACCGGCGCGGCACCCGCGTCCGCTTCCATCCCGATCCGCAGATCTTCGGCGATCACGCGCGCTTCGATCCGGCGCGCGTCTTCCGCATGGCTCGTTCCAAGGCCTATCTGTTCGGCGGCGTCGAAATCCGCTGGGGCTGTGATCCCGAGCTGGCGCCCGAAGGCGCCGATGTTCCGGAAAAGGCAGTCTTCCATTTCCCGGGTGGCCTGAAGGACTATCTCAAGGCGACGATGGGCAACGAGTTCACCGTTACCCGCGAGATCTTTGCCGGCAAGTCGGAAAAGGAAAGCGGCCACGGCTCGCTCGAATGGGCGATCACCTGGTATGGCGGTGATCCGCAGATCCATTCCTATTGCAATACGATTCCGACCCCGGAAGGCGGCACACATGAGGCGGGCCTCCGTATCGCGTTGACGAAGGGTCTGAAGAGCTACGCCGATCTCACCCAAAACAAGCGTGCGGCCAACATCACGACGGATGACGTGATGATTTCGGGCGTCGGCATGTTATCGATCTTCATCCGCGAGCCGGAATTCGTCGGCCAGACGAAGGACAAGCTCGCGACGGTCGAAGCCCAGCGCATCGTCGAAAACGCGTTGCGCGATCCCTTCGACCATTACCTCGCCGACAATCCAGCCGAGGCCGAAAAGCTGTTGGAATGGGTGATCGAGCGCTCCGAGGAGCGTTTGCGTCGCCGCAAGGAAAAGGAAGTCAACCGCAAGACGGCCGTGCGCAAGCTGCGCCTTCCGGGCAAACTGGCGGATTGCTCGCAGAGCGCGGCGGAAGGTGCCGAACTCTTCCTCGTCGAGGGCGATTCGGCAGGTGGCTCGGCCAAACAGGCGCGCAACCGCACCAACCAGGCGATCCTGCCGCTACGCGGCAAGATCCTGAACGTCGCCAGCGCCGGCCGCGAAAAGCTGTCTGCCAATCAGCAGATCACCGATCTCGTTCAGGCGCTCGGTTGCGGTACCCGCACGAAATATCGGGAAGAAGACCTGCGTTATCAGCGCATCGTCGTGATGACCGATGCCGACGTCGACGGGGCCCACATTGCCTCGCTGCTTATCACCTTCTTCTATCAGGAGATGCCGGAGCTGATCCGTCAGGGCCACCTCTTCCTGGCCGTCCCGCCGCTCTACAAGATCACCCAGGGCTCGAAATCCATCTATGCCCGTGACGATGCCCACCGACAGGAGTTGATGGCAACGGAATTCAAGGGCAAAGGCAAGGTCGAAATCAGCCGCTTCAAAGGTCTGGGCGAAATGTTGCCAGCCCAGCTCAAGGAGACCACGATGGATCCGGCCAAGCGCACGCTGCTGCGCGTCGAGATCGACGAAATCGATTTCGAAGGAACGCGCGATGCCGTCGACAATCTGATGGGCACCAAGGCCGATGCTCGCTTCCGCTTCATTCAGGAGCGGGCCGCGTTCGCCGAGGATCTCGATATCTGACCGCAGACCAACCGCCGAACGGCTTTGTTGATCCTGCTCGCCGATAAAAGTTTCAAGTCGACGCAAAAATTCAGTCTTCTGCGTTCAGGATGCTTGGTCGCCTCTCTCGGTAACTTAATTACGGCGTGCAGGACAGTCGTGCTATTGTCATGACGGCTGAATAAGAAGCTTAAAGCCGTTGCTCTTGAAACGGCCTAGATCATACCCCATAACCGGATGATCTAGTAAATAGGGGCGAAGTAAGACCGGTGGGTGTATTTGAACGTCATAAGCCAAAGGAACACCGGTGGCTGGGGCCGAGCGCGCATGCGCGCATGCCTTTGATCCCATCCATTTCCGCAGCGCGTTGGCTGCTGATTTTGATTGCCATTGCCGGTATTTATTTCTTTTATGGCTTTCTCGTACCGGTCCTTGCCGCAGCGGTAATCGGCTTCGCCACTTGGCCGCTTTATAGCGATATTGTGCGTCGTACCGGCGGCAATACGACACTCGCCGCCACCATCGCCATTGCATTCATCGTCACCTTCCTCGTCCTGCCCATCGTCCTATCCGCCATCTATATGGCTGGTGAGGTGCGCGAGTGGTTCAGCTGGGCGATCCATGTGAACCGTGAGGGTGCGCCGCCGCCGCAATGGATTCTCGCCTTGCCGGTCGTCGGCTCCTGGCTCGGCGAGCAGTGGACGCAATATGTCGGAAGCCCAGGCTCGCTCGGTGAGTTGGCGCAGTTGGTGAGCGGTGCCCATATCGGCAATATCTACAGAGCAGTTCTTGCAGCCGGTGGTGGCGCATTCCACGTCGTGCTGACCTTGCTCTTCATGCTGATTGCGCTGTTCTTCATCTATCGCGACGGCGCGACCTTCGTTCGCCAGGTCGACTTGCTCGGCGAGAAAATTCTCCCAAATCGCTGGGAACGGATTTCGCGGGTCGTGCCGGCGACGATCAGTTCCACCGTCATGGGCATGACGCTGATCGCCATCGGCGAAGGCATCGTCCTCGGCGTGGCCTACTGGATCGCCGGCGCTCCCTCCGCAATCACGCTCGGCGTACTGACCGGCGTCATGGCCCTCGTGCCGGGCGGCGCACCGCTGTCGATGTCGCTTGTGTCGATCTATCTCGTCGCCAGCGGCTCGCTTTGGGCGGGTATCGCCCTCTTTCTCTGGGGTACGATCGAGCTTTTCATTGTCGATAAGACGCTTCGTCCCAAGCTTGTCGGCGGTCCGATCAAGCTGCCGTTCCTCCCCACCTTCTTCGGTCTGGTGGGCGGCGTGAAGACCATGGGTTTCCTCGGGCTGTTCATCGGCCCGGTCCTGATGGCGATCATTGTTGCCATCTGGCGCGAATGGATTCGCGAGGCCGAATTGACCGAGGAACAGCACGCGCAGGAACCCGAACTGCAACTGCATGTTCGGGACGCTGCCGAAGGCTGATTGCTCAGCTGGTTTGTTACAGCCGTTTTTCCATGAACAGGCTGAGCGGATCTGGCTGATAGCTGCCGAATGCAGGAATTTCGAGATATCCGAATTTCCGGTATAGGCCGATCGCTTCCGGCTGATATATGCCGGTTTCAAGCCGCACCGCGGAAAGGCCTTTTTCGAGCGCTGCCACTTCGAGCGTCTCCATGAGTTTGCGCGCAACACTGCGGCCTCTGGCGATCGGATCGACGAACATGCGCTTGATCTCCGCTGTACCGTCGCCGGCTTCCACCAAGGCGCAACATCCGACGATCGCGCCCTCTGCCCTGGCCACCCAGAAGGTCACCTCCGCCTTCTCCAGCGAAGTCAGATCAAGCATATGGTTGCTTTCCGCCGGATAGAGCGATTCCGCATAGGCGCTCGACATGTCGAGAAGGCGAATGACGCCTTCCTGACGCGGGGATTCGACAGCAATCGTCAGTGACAAGATGGACCTCGGAACCTAGAACATGTCGCGCAAAGTGTGCAGCGGTTTTGCAACAACGACTTGCGCAAAATCAAAGACCTAAAGCGTGAGAGGCGAATCTGAAGATCGCGACGCGCGTTGAACGCCCGCTGAATATCACGCAGCGGCGAGCGTCGCCAGTGCGGCGAAACTCCGTGCGGCCTGCCGCCGTTCGGCATTCGCAAGCTTCTCCACCATGTCGAGGAGCTGTGTCGCGGCGGCGGGAGCTGGCTCCGCTAAGCGGAACTTGCGCAGCAGGCGCAAAGAAACATCTTCCAGCATCGCACTGCCGTTCTTGCGGGAGGATTCACGCCATATCATCGTCGCCTCGACGAAGATGGTGCTGATATCCCGAGGCAATCCGGCGCTTTCGTAGAGTGCCCGAATGGCGTAGATGCGCCCCCTGGAGATGATGGAGCGTACGCGGCGCTCGTCACAGCCGGAAAGGATGGTGATCGCGCAGGCGAAGAAATCGACCTTGCCGGAGCACAGCGCATGCATCAGGAATGCCGGCGTCAGCCAGCCACTCTGCCTGAGATGCTCGACCAAATCGGGCAATTGCTCGTGCTGCGCCGTTCCTGCGATCGTAACGGTTGCGGATTCAGTCGCTTCACGTGTCACCTGCTGCAGCCTGGAGCTGCCGACAAAGCTCTGGACGAGCGCCGATTCCGAAAGCGCGTCGCTGATCTGACGCATCAGCAGATGCTTGATGTCGGAAGACAGCATATCGCGGGAAAGAAGCAGCCCGCGTATCTCGGCGCAACCACCCATGCGCTCGGCGATGCGTTTGAGCGAAGCCTGCGAAAGCAATGCACCGTCATTTTCCAACAGACACAAAATTTCTGTCTCTCCGCCGATCTCGGCAAGAGCGGCGCAGACGGCACGCGGTACCTGCCCGCGTGACGCGACCAGAACCCGTGTCACGTCGCTGCCCCTCAATGCGAGATCAACGAGATCGGCATCGGTGAACACCGGCGAAAACAGGATGATCTGCCCCGCGATCTCAGGCTGATCCTCGGCTAGAGACAAAATGACGTTCCGCGGGGCACTGGCCGAATGCGCGACGGCTTCAGCAAGCGCCAGCCGCACGCGAGGAGACGGATCGTCGAGTAGATAGGTCATCGCCATCTCGGCGGCCGCGCGCTCGTCCTTCGGCATCTCCGACTGCAGATAGGCCCTGCCGAGTGCATTGGCCGCCCGGGCCCTGCTTTCTGCCTTGGCGGTCTCAGCCCAGCGAAGGAATGCTTCTATGATCACGTAACGCCCCGATATCAACGAGGCGATTCTTGCCCCGCAAATTCATATGCTTCACGTTATCGGGCAAAGGTTTACGGGACGTTTACCTTGCTTATTAACCTATCGCCTATCGGCACAAGTGGCGCCCATCAGGGCGCCTTTGGCCTGATCATCTCGAAGACGTCACTGCCCTCGCTGTAATCCATGTAGCCCATGCGCGCGATGGGACGTGCCAGCGCCATGTCCAGTCTGCCGTCACGAATGATCGTCTCGTCGATATGGATGCCGACGACTTGGCCGATCACCATGATGTTTTCCGATACCTCCCCATCGAGACCTTTGGGTTGCAGAATTTCAGTCACCCTGCATTCGAGCACGGCAAATGCCTCGGCGACATAGGGCGCGTCGACCAGCTTGCCCGGCTTCGCCGTCAGTCCGGCGAGCTCAAATTCGTTAATGCCATAGGGGACGGCAATCGATGAATGGTTCATCTTCTCAACGATATGGCGACTGACGAGGTTGGCGGTAAAGACGCCGGTTTCCTCGACATTGCGCACGCTATCCTTTCGACCGGCGGAAGAAAACATCACCAGCTTCGGCCGATCGCTGATGGCGTTGAAAAAGGAATAAGGGGACAAGTTCAGCGAACCATCCCTGCCCTTGCTGCCGATCCAGCCGATCGGCCGCGGCGCGACGATCGCCTTGAACGGATCATGCGCCAGCCCATGACGATTGGTGTCTGTCGTATAGAACATCACGCGTCCTCGCCGCCGATCCAGGTCACCGTTTCCGATAGCTCCGGGCGTGGGCGTTCGACCGGCGGGAAGCTTGTCGAACCGATATGGATGAAGCCGGCGACCTTCTCGCCCGGCTGGACGCCGAGCAACGGATAGGCGCGCTCGTCGAAGGCGAACCATTCGGTCAGCCAATTGGAGACCCAGCCATGAGCATTGGCCGCAATCAGCAGATTCATGCAAAGCGCACCGGCCGACATCAACTGCTCCCACTCCGGAATCTTGAAATGCGGCGCCGCCTTGCTGACGACTGCAATCACGACGGGCGCGCGGGTGAAGCGGGTCCGTTCGACCTGAATCATCTCATCGGAAAGGTCCGGCTTGGCTTCCAGCGCGAGTTTCAGCAGCTCTTCACCGATACGCGCACGCTCCCCGCCGCGATAGACGATAAAGCGCCAGGGCGCGAGCTTGCCATGGTCCGGTACGCGAGAAGCCAGCCGGAGAATCTCCTCGATTTCGGCCTTGCCCGGTCCCGGTTCCGACATCTGGAACGCAGGGATGGATCGGCGCACCGCGAGATAGTCGACCAGCTTGATATCGGTTTTCATTGAGGAACTGCCTTCATTTTGGCTTGTGGTATGATGAGGTCTTGAATTTGCCACCGCATTGGTTTTGAAGTGGCGTGTGTTTTATCGGAAGTCAATCGGTTGGTATCCATGTCAGGCATTTCATCCGCTCGCCGATTGAGCGCGGCTTTCGCAATACTTGTGAGCGTGAGTACCGCCGCCTCGGCACAGAATGCCTTCAAGGAATTCAAGCAGCTCGATGGCAGCGTCAAGATGCCGAAGCTCAATGCTTTCGTGGCACCGAATGGCGAAAATTCGCCTGCGCGCACATTGCGCGACGTTTCCCTCGAAGCCAAACTCACGCCCCAGAGCGGCCCCCAGCAGCAGGGCCTTGCCTGGTACGTCTTCAGCCCGATTGCGGGCGCTGACGGCAAACTGCCGCTGGTTGCCAGCTCGCGCGGAGGCTCGGCCTCCTTCCACCTTTTGCCGGGCGACTATTTCGTCAATGTCTCTTTCGGCCGCGCCGGTGTCACCAAGCGGCTGAGCGTGCCTGAAAGCGGCGATACCCAGAAGCAGACGATGGTTCTCGACGCCGGTGGGATGGTCCTGAACGCCGTATCCGGCCCCGATGTCCGCATTCCTCCGAACGAGCTGAGCTTCTCGATCTATTCGAGCGAAGCCAAGGAGGACGGCGAACGCGGTCTTGTCATGGACGACGTCAAGCCGAACACGCTGGTCGGCCTTAGCGCCGGCACCTATCACGTCGTTTCCGAATATGGCGAGGTCAATGCAGTCATCCGTGCCGACATCCAGGTGGAAGCCGGCAAGGTGACTGAGGCGACCATCCAGCACAGGGCGGCAAAGATCACGTTCAAGCTGGTCTCTGATGCCGGCGGCGAGGCGATCGCCGATACGGCCTGGTCGATCCTGACGTCTGCGGGCGATATCGTCGGGGAAAGCGTCAGCGCCTTTCCGACCATGGTGCTTGCGGAAGGCCGCTACACGGCCGTCGCCCGCAACAAGGACAAGATCTATCAGCGCGATTTCACGGTCGCCGCCGGCATGAATACGGATGTGGAAGTGCTGATGAAACAGCAGCAGCCGCAAGATGCCGATACCGAACAGTCGGCCCGACAGCTGCCGATCCAGATGCCGCCGATGCGCCAGAGCCAGACGCCTCCGGCCACCACCAATCAGCAGCCGCTGCCCACCTACGAACAATTGGCGCCGGCCGCCGGAGGAGATGACGGCGATAGCATGGATTGATGCCCGAGACGACGTGATTTGGTCGCTGGCGCGAACAATCCAGACAATCACCACTCGGCGATAGAATTTCGTTACTTATCCCGCCCTGCGCCGCAGCACCTTTCTCGGCGGGGCCATGGAGAAGACCGCGCCATAGAGCTTCGTCAGCAGATCCTTGCGATCGCTGCCCTCGCTGAGCGCTTCCCAGCTCCTAGGAGCGCCGATATGCGCTGTTATCGTGCTGCCCGAGAGACGCCGGAATTCGCGGATCAGCAGCGAGATGCGCAGGGTCATCGAGATGCGGCTCGCCAGATGGAACAGTCGGCCGTTCTGTCCCTCGAAATAAATGGGGATGACGCTCGCGCGCGCCGCCTGAATGAGTTTTGCCGGGAATATTTTCCAGGGAAGATCCTCTGCTCGGCCGAAGCCCTTCTTGGCGGTTGCGACGCCACCGGCGGGAAAGACGATGATCGTCGTGCCTTCCTTGAGCAGGCGAACGGCCTCATGCCGGGTCTTCATGTTGATTGCCATCGCTTCCTTGGTTTCCTCGAAGGAAACTGGAAGCGAATAATCGTTCATTTCAGGCACTTTCAACAATTCGTTGTTGATGAGGACCTTGAAGGGACGCCCCAACTGCTCGGCAAGCGCCAGCACCGCGATGCCGTCGCCGATGCCGTAGGGATGATTGGCGACGATGACGATCGGCGCCTCGGGGATTTGGTTCGGGGGCCACTCGCCCTTGATGAGCAGGCGCACATCGATGAGATCAAGCATCTTGCCGAAAACCCGCTCGCTCTTGCCGACGATATCGGTTCGCCAGATATCGTAGAGCCGGGCATAACGGTCTCGGCCGGAAAGACCTTCGATGGAGCGGATGAACCAGCGCTTGATCCGCGTGTCCCGTTCATTGGCGTAGGATAATTCTTTGAATTCCAAGTGCGCGACGGGGCTGCCCCGCTCCTATGGTCTCAGTTGCGTCACATGCTGCAGCCACAGCAACGCGTTGATTCATCAATTATATGAAAGTCGTATGTCAGTTCTCTGACGGCACCCTCAAGGTGCCGCCAGATATCGATCGGCAGTCAGGCGGCCTTAACGCGCCGTGCTTCGCGCTTGCGCAGAATGTCCGGCGGCGTCGCTTCGAGAGCAAGCGATGCGATCGCTTCGTCGAGCGACATCGACGTTTGCGACTGGCTGCCGAGGCGGCGGATATTGACCGAACGCTCTTCGGCTTCCTTCTTGCCGCAGACGATGATCACCGGGACCTTCGTCACCGAATGCTCGCGGATCTTGTAGTTGATCTTCTCGTTACGGAAGTCGGTCTCGACATCGAGGCCGGCATCGCGCAGTGCTTCGGCAACTTCTTCGCCGTAGGCATCGGCTTCCGAGGTGATCGTCGCGACGACGACCTGCAGCGGCGAGACCCAGAGCGGCATATGGCCGGCGAAGTTCTCGATCAGGATGCCGAGGAAGCGTTCCATCGAGCCGCAGATGGCGCGGTGGATCATCACTGGCTGCGTCTTTTCCGAATGCTGGTCGATGTAGAAGGCACCGAAGCGCTCCGGCAGGTTGAAATCGACCTGCGTCGTGCCGCACTGCCATTCACGGCCGATGGCGTCCTTGAGCGTATATTCGAACTTCGGACCGTAGAAAGCGCCCTCGCCCGGCAGAATGCCGGTCTTGATGCGCCCTTCGGACTGCGCCTCTATCGTCTTCAGCACGTCCATCATCACGCTTTCGGCGCGATCCCAGAGCTCGTCCGAACCGACGCGCTTGTCGGGGCGGGTCGAAAGCTTGACGACGATCTCCTTGAAACCGAAGTCCTCATAAACCGACAGGATGAGGTCGTTGATCTTCAGGCACTCGGCCGCCATCTGCTCGTCGGTACAGAAGATGTGCGCATCGTCCTGCGTAAAGCCGCGCACGCGCATCAGGCCATGCAGCGCGCCCGAGGGCTCGTAGCGATGCACCGCGCCGAATTCCGCAAGGCGGATTGGCAGTTCGCGGTAAGACTTCAAGCCATGCTTGAAGATCTGGATATGGCCCGGGCAGTTCATCGGCTTCAGTGCGAAAACGCGATCGTCATCGGTATCGTCGCCGGCGACGGTGACCTTGAACATGTTGTCGCGATACCAGCCCCAGTGCCCCGAGGTCTCCCAAAGCGACTTGTCGAGCACCTGCGGTGCGTTGACCTCTTGATAGTCGCCCTGCAGCCGCCGGCGCATATAGGACACCAGCGTCTGGAACATGCGCCAGCCCTTGCCGTGCCAGAAGACGACGCCAGGGCCTTCTTCCTGGAAATGGAACAGGTCCATTTCGCGGCCGAGACGACGGTGATCGCGTTTTTCGGCTTCAGCAAGAATGTGCAGATAGTTGTCGAGATCCGCCTGTTCGGCGAATGCCGTGCCGTAGATACGGGTCAGCATCGGGTTGTTGCTGTCCCCACGCCAATAGGCGCCGGCAACCTTCATCAGCTTGAAAGCATTGCCGATCTGGCCAGTCGAGGCCATGTGCGGACCGCGGCAGAGATCGAACCAGTCACCCTGGTAATAGATTTTCAGATCCTGACCTTCTGGGATCGCGTCCACCAACTCCACCTTGTAGCGCTCGCCCTTGGCGGCGAAGACTTCCCTCGCCTTCTCGCGCGACCAGATTTCCTTGGTGAACGGCTTGTTACGCTGAATGATCTCGCGCATCCGCTTCTCGATGACCGGGAGGTCATCGGGCGTGAAGGGCTCGTTCTTGGCGAAGTCGTAATAGAAGCCGTTTTCGATGACCGGGCCGATCGTCACCTGCGTTCCCGGCCAGAGCTCCTGAACGGCTTCGGCGAGAACGTGTGCGGTGTCATGGCGGATCAGTTCCAGCGCGCGGTCGTCCGAGCGGGTAATGATCTCGATCCTGCCGTCGGTCACCGGATCGGAAAGGTCGCGCACGGTGCCGTCGATAGCAATTGCGACAGCCTTCTTGGCCAGCGACTTGGAAATGGATTCGGCGACATCGCGCCCGGTCGTGCCGGCAGCGAAGCTGCGCACGGAATCATCGGGAAATGTCAGGGAAACGGATTGGGACATCGATATTCTCCTTGTCCAGTCCCGCCAACGAATGCGGGTGGTTTCGAAAGTTACGGACTAAGTAAATGCTTACTTATGTCCGCGCGCCTGATAGCTGTATTTCGCATTCTAGTAAAGGAAAAGCGGCGTTAGCGGCCGATCATCTCGGCTAAACCACGCACGGTGTTCCAGTTTCGCATCGTTCCGATGCCGAGCCGCTTTGTCGTCAAAGCCGGCAGCATTTTCGTCTCGCTAGCCTTGAGGCCGAAATCGATCCATAAATCGCCATCGAC
Source organism: Rhizobium sp. 11515TR (assembly GCF_002277895.1). Classification (NCBI taxonomy): domain Bacteria; kingdom Pseudomonadati; phylum Pseudomonadota; class Alphaproteobacteria; order Hyphomicrobiales; family Rhizobiaceae; genus Rhizobium; species Rhizobium sp. 11515TR. The sequence continues at coordinate 2,579,710 of NZ_CP022998.1, forward strand.
AACGGCCATGCGCTCGTCCTGCCGGTATTTCGCAAGCACATCGAGAATTTCGGGTTCGAGGGGCTGCCGCATCACCCGAACGATGACCTCACTGCCGATTCCGTCGAGAAAGGGATTGCCGTCGGCGAGCCTCAGCCATCTATCGGCATCGCGAACGATGATATCGACATGCTTGCCGAAAGCCGTAGCAAAACCTGTCTCAAGCTGTGCCTCGACCGATGCGATTGGCTGCGGCTCGGCTTCGAAAACAAGATTGCCGGTCGCAACAAGCGTTCGGGCATTGCGAAAGCCCAAACTCTCCGCCATGGCCTTGAGATCGGACATAATAACTCTGCGGCCCGGGCCAAGGACTATGCTGTAAAGCAGCGCGACATAGACTGCCAACGGTCAGGCAGCCTTTTGCCCAAGGCGGAAATAGCGCCAGGGCGTCCACCAATGATAGCGGCGCTCCAGCTCGCCAGGCACCGGATCGAGCCCACTTGTCCCCCCCGGGCCGCAGCGCGCCACGCGAAATAATGTCATCCAGCCGCCAGCCCAAAGCCCATGGCGGGCGACCGCCTCATAGCCATATTCCGAGCAAGTCGGGATGTGCCGGCAGGAGTTGCCGATGAATCCTGAAAGCGTCAGTTGATAAAGGCGAATGAGGCCCATGCCGAGGAGCCGGTCCGGCGTTTTGCGGAAAGGTCCGGCATAATTGCGTGACTTCATCGCCATGTCGCCGCCTGGTGATGCATCGCGCCGTGTTCGCTTGGAGGGCGCAGCACCGCCCTCGTCTTCATCGTCGTCCTGCATGAGACAGAATTGGCACATCGTCAGCGCCTGCTCAGACGGCTTCAGCCGTTTTGGCATTTCCGCCTTGACGCGCCGCCTCGATCTGCCCGATTGCGTCGACAACGGCATCGAACGTCAACATGGTCGAAGCGTGACGGGCCCTGTAATCCCTGACCGGCTCTAGATAGCGCATGTCTTCGAAACGGCCGTCGGGGCCCTCGCCGTCGGCCTTGAGCATGGCGAGCATATCCTCGCGAGCCTTGCGCACCTCATCGGCGGTAGCACCGACGACATGAAGCGCCATGATCGAGGATGACGCCTGGCCGAGCGCACAGGCCTTGACGTCATGGGCAAAATCGGTCACCACATCGCCGTCCATTTTCAGCCAGATTTTTACGCGAGAACCGCACAGTCTGGAGTGGGCCTGGGCACTGGCATCCGCGTCAGGAAGACTGCCGATGCGGCCGATATTGCCGGCAAACTCTAGGATTTTGCTGTTGTAGATGTCGTCCATCACAGATTTTGCTCCGATGCACCTGTTCGTGTTTCGTAACAAAAAACACAGCGTGTCCGTTTAGGACACTTTCACAGGGACAATGCCATACTATATGTATGTCGTTCGAAGACCATCGAAATGCAATGGTCTTCTGTAAGTTTGATGGGAAACCGTGCAGGACGGCAGGCTTGTCCGCCAGCCAGAACGCCCCGGAGCCCGCCAAAGGTACAAAATCTCCGTACCTCGGGGAATGCCAGTGGCGAGTCCGACAAAATGATATCCGCACAGCGGATCAGGAGAACCACAGGTAATGGACGCCATTGTAAAGAATTTTCCGCAAGTCACTGATTCCGAACGTCCGTCGCAGCAGGAAGCTGAAGACGCAATCCGCGTTCTCCTTCGCTGGGCCGGCGATGATCCGCGTCGCGAAGGCCTGCTCGATACGCCTGCGCGCGTTGCCAAGGCCTATCGGGAGCTGTTCGGCGGCTACGAGCTGAATCCCGAGGATGTGCTCGGCCGCACTTTTGAAGAAGTCTCGGGCTACGACGATATCGTTCTTGAGCGGGACGTCCCTTTCTACTCGCATTGCGAACATCATATGGTGCCGATCATCGGCAAGGCGCACGTCGCCTATTTGCCAAGCGGTCGTGTCCTCGGCCTGTCGAAAATCGCGCGTGTCGTCGATATTTTTGCGCGCCGGCTGCAGACGCAGGAAGCCATGACGGCCCAAATCGCCAATGCGATCGACGAGTCGCTGCGTCCGCGCGGCGTTGCCGTGATGATCGACGCCGAACATATGTGCATGTCCATGCGCGGCATAAAGAAGCAGGGCTCCTCGACGCTGACGATGACCTTCACGGGTGCCTTCAAGGCCGATCCGGCCGAGCAGGCTCGTTTCATGTCCTTGGTCCGGGGTCGCTGACCGGGCTTCAACGAAAGAGCCGGAAATGAACCTGATTTTCAATGCTCCTTCCGAAGATAAATCCGAGTTGGAGGATGCAGGCGATTTCACGCCCCGTTTTGACGATCGCGGCCTGATCACCGCGATCGTGACGGATGCACATGATGGCGAGTTGCTGATGGTCGCGCACATGAATGCCGAGGCGCTCGCGCTGACGATCAAGACCGGCACGGCCCACTACTTCAGCCGCTCGCGCGGTAAGATCTGGAAAAAAGGCGAAACCTCCGGAAACCTTCAGACGGTGAAGGAAATCCGAACGGATTGCGATCAGGATGCAATCTGGCTGAAAGTGGAGGTCGCCGGACATGATGCGACGTGCCATACTGGCCGCCGTTCCTGCTTCTATCGAACAGTCGAGCTCGAAGATGGGAAGCCGGTGCTGAGTGTGGCCGACGATCACCTGCATTTCAATCCGGAAGAAGTCTACAAACAGTAGATCTATCGGTGATGGTGTTTCAGCAAGCCACAACCAGTATACGATTTGGAAACGAAAAAGGGACAGTATTTTAGCCGAGGCACACGGAGCCTCGGAGGAGGCGTAAAAATGCTGAATTGGGGGTTGAATCGTCATATCGGCGGACAGAGCTCGCCCGGTTCAGGCCTTACGCAGGATACGTCTACCCCGCTTCTCCCTCCCGCTCCTCCTAAAAAAGTGAAGATTGCTTTGGCGCTCGGCGGTGGTGCTGCGCGTGGTTGGGCGCATATCGGTGTTTTGCGTGCACTCGACGAAGCCGGCATTGCAGTCGGCATGATTGCCGGTACGTCGATCGGCGCCCTCGTCGGTGGCTGCTATCTTGCCGGCAAGCTTGACGAACTCGAGGCTTTCGCGCGCTCGCTGACCATGCGGCGTATCGCCAGCCTGCTCGACCTAACCATCGGCGGAAGCGGATTGTTCGGCGGCATGCGGCTCACCAAGCGCATGCAGGAGCATCTGGAAGGATTTTCCATCGAAGATCTCGACCGTCCCTTCGTCGCCGTCGCGTCGGAGTTGAACACAGGCCATGAAGTCTGGATTGCCAACGGCTCTCTCATCACTGCACTGCGGGCATCATATGCCCTGCCCGGCATCTTCGAGCCGGTGCGCTCCAATGGCCGTACGCTGGTCGATGGCGCCCTGGTCAATCCGGTGCCGGTTTCGGTCTGCCGAACTTATGAACAGCCGTTGGTGGTTGCGGTAAACCTGCACTACGATCTCTATGGCCGGTCCGCGGTGGTCAAGCACAATGTCGGCTCACCCAACGGCGATCTGCTGCGCCGCGAGGATGCGCCCGCCATGAAACTCGGCATGACGGGTGTTATGGTGCAGGCTTTCAACATAATACAGGATAGAATTGCGCGCGCACGCCTTGCCGGCGACCCGCCCGATCTGGCACTGCATCCGCGCCTCAGCGATATCGGCCTTTCGGAATTTCATCGTGCTGGCGAAGCAATAGAACGCGGCTACGAGGAAGCATCGGCGAGATTGACAGAAATCCGGCGCATGCAGGAAGCCTACGCGCGTTAGGCCTTGAAAAACCGGTAGCTCAGTAGACCTCTCTGCCGGCGAGACGCTCCGCTAACGCTGCGCAATCGGCGCTTTGCTCGGAATTCAGGCCGTTGCTTACCGTAGGCGATCCACCGCGCCGATTGCTTCGATCACACCGAACTGCTTCTTACCCGGCGATATAGGCCTTGATCTGCTCGGCTTCGAGTTCGATCTCGCGGATGCGCCATTTGACAACGTCGCCGATGGAGATGATGCCGGAAAGCTTGCCCTTCTCCTCGACGGGAACGTGGCGGAAGCGGCGCATCGTCATCAGTTCCATCAACTCGTCGGTGGTCGCATCTTCCTTGCAGCGGTGCACCTTGGCCGTCATCATCGATGCAATCGGTTTGTCGAGGCATTCCTGCCCCTGCTTGGCAACGGCATTGACCACATCCCGCTCTGTGAAGATGCCGGAAATCTTGCCGCCCGGTCCGACGACCACGATGGCGCCGATGCGATTCTCGTTGAGAATTTTCGCGGCCTCGGCAACGGTCGTATTGCCGCCCGTCGTCACGACGTCACGGCCCTTGGCTTCAAGTATGGCCTTTACGGAAACTGACATTCGATCCTCCCATCTCGAAAGCATGATGAACACCTGAAGCGTCCGATATGTTCCGAAATTACCCCCGGAGCTCAAACCGGCGCCTTGCCCGTCGGTCGGTCGATCTCCTCATCCAACGATCGACGGATAGCAATGGTGCGCCTGTGTCAGTCAGAAAGCAACAGCTCATTCATCGAGTGGTAAAGCTTCCTGAGCTTCCACGGGCGGCTGCCGGTCGAAGGGTGCAAAAAGCAGGAATCCGAACAAAAATCCGCCGATATGAGCATCCCAGGCCACCGGCTGCGAGCTGTCCCCCGCAAGGTTGATGCCGAAGGCTACGAGTGCGTTACCGGCGACCCACATGACGATATAGGCAACGACGGTACGGCTTCGAAGCGACTCCAAAATGCCGAGGCGCGGGTTGAGATGCGCCTGCCGCATGGAAACTCTGCGACCGTCCATGGCTGGAAACGCAAAGCGGCAAGCCGCCCCCATCAGGGCCGAGACGACGCCCGATGCCCCGATCAAAAGTGTCTGGTCTCCCCAATAGAGTGCCGCATGCAGGAAAGCGGAGGCCGCTGACGAGAAAATCCAGAAAATCACGTAGCGCAGTGCACCAATGCGTCGCGCCACGGGCGCGGCAAAGACCATCAGCCAAAGGCTGTTGAAGACGATATGCTCGATCCCGCCATGCAGTAGCGAATAGGTGACCGGCGTCCAAAGCCATTCCAGCCCCTGCTGCGACAAGGGAAAGACATAGCGAGCCGGGATGAAGCTGAAAGCGAAATAAATCCAGTTCAGCGTATCGTCCGACCACCAAGGAAGGTTCATGAGCGCAAAGATGACGATCAGAACGGCAAGGCTCGCCAAAATCGCGGGAGGCAGGTTGAAGGCCGGCACATGCTGCTGCGGCCGCGGATTTTCCGGCTCTGGGCGCGGCAGCTGTTCATCGTCCATGTCTTGCTCTGCTTGTCGATAGAGCAATTCCAGGAAAAGTGCGAAGCGTTTTTCCGTCCGGAATTGCGTAAAACAAAGGGATGGAGCGTTTTCACGATTTGAAGAAAAGCGGAAAGGCTCCGGAAGTCTTCGACACATACCGCAGCAAAAATCAAAAAAAAAGCCGCCCGCGGTATGGGGCGGCGTACCGGGATGCTCCTTTCCGGATTGGGCCTCGATGGCCCGTCCGGCGGCCGGGAAATTCGTGCTGAAGGTCACTTGGTGAAGTGATGAACAAAGCCTTACACCGACCATCCGGCGGAGCAACCGAAACTCCTTGTTAACCCTAATGGCCCGGTTCTGGCATGGAATTCGCAACGTCGGAGTCGAAGGCAATGAATGCCTTTGTATTTGAAATGAAATGGGACACGGACGCATTATGCGCCAGAAGACAAGCATCGATATATTTACCTATTGGGAGCATATACGCGGCAACGCGGATGCCCCCTTGCGCAATTTGATACAGCCATCGGCGATCGGCCATATTCTTCCCGAGCTGTTCATCCTCGAAAATACGGCCGACGACAATCCTCGCTTCCGCCTGGCCGGCACGGCGATCTGCAACCTTATGGGGCGCGAGATTCGCGGTGAGAATTTCGCGGCGCTCTGGGCTGGCAGTCAGCAAGACGATCCGGTGCACATCGCCGCCGGGGTGATGAGGCACGTCGTTCCCGCATCGATCCATGCGACGGGATATTGCATCAGCGGCCGCAGCATGACCTTTGAGCTGATATTGCTGCCGGTTCGCACATCGAGCGACACTTGCGACAGACTGCTGGGCTGTCTGACGCCTACCGTTTACGCGACATGGCTCGGCAATGAGCGCCTGGAATTTCTGGCGCTGGACCGCAGCCGCCTACTTCGCGACCGCCCCGTCCGGCTCGTGAATGCGCCGCCCCATCCCGATCCAACAGATCTCCTGCCGCATCAGGGAAGCACCAGCCTGGGCGAATGGATGCGTCGAAAGTTAATTCAAGCAAAAAATGGGCGCGAGAGAGCTGGAATTGACCCAGCTCGGAACAAAATCGACGATCATCTCTAAGCCATGCCTTGGGAAAGACAACCTTACTTTAAGGAGTTGCGGCTAATAGTTGGAGGAGACGCAATAGGGTTCAAGACGCTTCATGCACTCATTCCAGCCGGCCCATGCGACGCGGCCCAACCAAATGACAGGCAATGCTGTTCGCAATGATCAGCGGACCTTTCAACGGGTTCCGATCAATATGCAAGGTCGCCTGATGCTGGCTAACTACGAGGAGTTCGAGTGCCTAGTCACCGAGATGTCGCCGGGCGACCTTCATGTCACCTGCCTGGGACGTCCGCGCGCCGACGAGCGCGTCGTCGCCTATATCGATCACCTTGGCCGCGTTGAAGGCAATGTCGTTGCCGTCGATGGCCGCGGCTTCACCATGTCGATCAATGCGACCGAGCGGAAACGCGAAAAGCTTGCCGCCCAACTGACCTGGCTTGCCAACAAGCACGAACTTGGCCTGCCGGAAGATCGCCGCCACGATCGCCTGACGCCGCGCAACACCCGCTGCGAGCTTACGCTCGACGACGGTACGCAATATGTCTGCCGCATCATGGACCTCTCGCTCTCGGGTGCCGCGGTCGATGTCGAAATACGCCCCACGATCGGGACGCCGGTGCGCCTCGGCAATATGCGTGGCCGCGTCGTTCGCCATTTCATGGAGGGCGTGGCGATCGAATTCCTTTCGCTGCAGTCGCGCGAGACCCTGCGCGAATTTCTCTGATATTGTCATCCTCCTGTCACGCGGCGTCGCGAAAAGCGGCGCCTGTCTTCTTCTCAACGCGTGACGGCAAATGCTTTACCCGGACACAATTCCTTTTGACGAAGGCCTGCTTGAGGTCGGTGATGGCCAGCGGATTCATTGGACGCAATCAGGCAACCGCCAAGGCAGGCCTGTCCTTATCCTGCACGGCGGTCCCGGGTCAGGAAGTTCCGCTGGAACGCGACGTTATTTTGACCCGCATTATTATCGAATCATTCAGTTCGATCAGCGCGGCTGCGGTGGCAGCCTTCCGCATGCGTCGGAACCGGCGATCGATCTCTCGGCCAACACGACATGGCATACGATTGCCGATATCGAGCAATTGCGGTTGCACCTCGGCGTTCAAAACTGGATCGTATTCGGCAATTCCTGGGGCTGCACACTTGCGCTCGTCTATGCCGAAACCCATGCGCAACGAGTGGAAGGCTTGCTCCTCGTCGGCATTACCATGACGAGACGATCGGAAATCGATTGGCTCTATCAAGGTCTCGGTCGCTTCTTTCCGGAGCAATGGGCACGCTTTCGCGCTGCCGTGCCCGAAGAGGATCGCGATGGTGATCTCGTCGCTGCCTACTATCGCCTCCTACTTGACCCAGATCCCGAAATCCACGTGAGAGCTGCAAGAGACTGGCACGAATGGGAGGGCGCCTCGATCCTGATCGATCCGCGCAATACCCTTCCGTCTCGGTGGTCCGATCCTCGCTATCTGACGGCCCGTGCCCGGATCATCACCCACTACTTCCACCATCTCGGCTGGCTCGAGGAAAGGCAGATCCTGCGCGACATCCATCGGCTCGCCGGTATCCCCTGCACGATGATTCAGGGCCGGATGGATCTCGAGGCGCCGCTGGTAACCGCCTGGGAATTGTCGCAAGCATGGCCAGAGGCGGAACTGGTGGTCGTTGCGAACGCGGCCCACTCGCCGGCTGTTGTGGAGATGGCTGCCGCGATCATTCGCACAACCGACGGGCTTCGCCGCGACGGCCGAGAATAAAAATCAAAATATTTTTTTAGCCAGCTTTCCCAAAATGGGACAGATCGAGGTTCTTGCGGTCATTTCCAGTACTCGGTAGGCCTATCGCGAGGTGGGCTCTGTGTCCATACAACACGGTTTCTGCCCAAATTTGCGCCCGGACGTTAACGATCCTCATTGTCGAAAACCGTTCCGAAACAGCTGGATATCAAACTCTCGCTTCGCTGCACTTCATACCAAAATTCCTCAAATTTTAATCGAATTTGCCGCGAACTTGAATCAAGTTTTCTGCGTGTTTTATGAGAGTTTTCTCCAGATTTGATTCAACTAAGCCATTAATTTAACTGTGCAATTTTGCGTCAGATAAAATCACGCGTGTCATTCTGATCCCAATAAGAACAGGGACAGGGACATGAACTTTCAAATCGTACTTCGCGGGCTTGCCGCTTTGGCGCTTTCCACTCTTGGCTTCTTCGGTCTTGCTCAGGCAGCACCCGCCAACATGACGATAACAGGCGACGCCGCTCCTCCGATCGGTCACTATGAGTTCTGCCAGGAGAACCCGCGGGAATGCGCCTATGCCGGCGGTGACGCAGGCCCGATGATCCTGAACCAGGATAGCTGGAAGACGATCCTGAAGATCAATTACACGGTCAATACGACCATCAAGCCCATGACCGATATGGAGCTTTACGGCGTCGAGGAAAAGTGGGCGATCCCGACCACCGCCGGCGACTGCGAAGATTTTGCGCTTCTGAAGCGCAAGCAGCTCATCGATGCCGGCTTCTCGCCTTCCGATCTGCTCATGACCGTTGTGCTGCAGCCGAACGGCGAAGGTCATGCCGTGCTGACGGTACGCACGGATCGCGGCGATTTCATTCTCGATAACATGCGCAACAAGGTGAAGCTCTGGTCCGAGACCGAATATACCTTCCTCAAGCGCCAGTCCGCCGACCACCCGGCTCGCTGGGTCAAGATCCAGGATGGCCGCGCCGTCGCGGTCGGCAGCTTGAAATAAGCGTTCTTCACACAGGATCATCGGCGACCTAGCGTCGATGGTCAAAGTCAGAGGCCCGGTCTCGTCCCCTGATTTCTGTCCAGGCCGGTGCCTCTGAGCCGTTCCCACTGTCCCAGGGAACGGCTCTTTTTCCTTTGGTGACTAGGCCCCAAAACCAAGGCTGAAAATACCCCGAGAATTTAAATGCGCCATTAGCATGGGTTGCGACACATATTTAACCGTCGGTTAACCATCGTGGCGCCAATCATCATTTCCAACGAGACTCAAAAAGTCAGGCGCCGCGAGGCTTTGCCGTCGATGATGGCGACCTGAGCGGAAGGAAATGAAGGCAAGAGTATGGCTCCTCCTCTGTCATCCGCCGCAATGATCGAAGAAAGACCGCTAATATCGAGCGGCTTTGTCTATCGGCTCACGACCGGTGTTGCCGTTCTGGCAGCCTTGACCGTCGCCATATCCGTTGGTGGACACTGGCTTGGTGAGAAAATTTCGCTTGCAGGGCATACGACGGAAACCAAGCCTATCTCTGTCACGATCGGCGACGATACAATGCGTCTGGCTGCAAACACCATTCGCTTTCCGAGCGAGCGTTCGGACGGTACGGCCGAACGCGTCGATCTCTATCTGACCTGGCCGCAGATGCAGGGCTATAGCGAAGCCGATCGCATGCGTTTCGACGATATCTCGCAATCGTCCTCACTGATCTTCCTGCAAATCAGCCAGAGCACGATGTCCCACGACATGTCCGGCCGGCTCGGTCCGATCTATTCGCAACTGATGGATGGGGTGGCCTATGCCGGCCCCTTCGGCCTGACCGCGCATCGGCTTCGTGCGGATGCCGGCTACAACGACGAAATCCTTCTGACGGCGCCGCGGCCTGACGAGACCGATTATGTCGTGCGCTGTCTCCTGCCCTCCTCGCCCACGCTGGCAACCAGCGGCGATTGTCAGAGAGACATCAAGGTCGGTAAGGACTTGAGCGTTCTCTATCGCTTTTCCAGCAATCAGCTGGGTGACTGGCGCGCCATGGATGCCGCCGTCCAGAACTTCGTCAAAACGCGTCTTGTGGATAATGCCGTACCTGCGGCGACAGCTGTGGGCGGCCGCTAAAATGGCGCAGAAACCTGAAACCAACTGTTCATCATAAACCGATTGGTAACGCTAAGCCTCTACATTCGAACGGAATGGCCGTTCATGGAGGCGGCGGCCGGATAATCGAGTATGTAAATGCAAGCAGAGAGTGATTTAGTGTCCAGATCCATTCTTTCCGTTTCGTCGTCTCAAACCGGTAAGATTCTGGCGAGAGCGCTTCTTGGTTTTTCGATCGCAACGGCGACGGTCGCGGTGACTGTCATTGACGCGAGCGCGGCCGGTCCGAAATATGCGGGCATCGTCATCGATGCCAATACCGGCAATGTTCTCTACAGTGAAAACGCCGACACGCTGCACTATCCGGCCTCGCTGACCAAGATGATGACGGTCTATCTGACCTTCGAAGCACTCGAAGCTGGCCGCATCGCCCTCGATACCCCCGTCGTGTTTTCGAAGAACGCTGCAGCACAGGCTCCCACCAAGCTCGGTATTGGCGCCGGCCGCTCCGTGACCGTTCGCGAGGCGATTCTCGGCATCGTCACGAAGTCTGCCAATGACGCCGCAATGGCGCTTGGCGAAATGCTTGGCGGTTCGGAGGAAGGCTTTGCCCGGATGATGAACGACAAGGCGCGGGCACTCGGCATGACGCGCACGACCTATCGTAACCCGAACGGCCTGCCGAACACAGCGCAGATGACGACGGCGCGCGATCAGGCCCGCCTTGGCATCGCCTTGCGCGAGCATTTCCCGGAATATTACGGTTTCTTCTCCGAAACGAGCTTCCGGCTGGGCAATCGCACGATCCTCGGTCACAATCGCCTTGTGGGCTCCGTGCGTGGCGTCGACGGCATCAAGACCGGTTACACGCGTGCCGCCGGCTATAATCTCGCAACCTCCGTGAAAGTCGATGGTCGCTCCATCGTCGGTGTCGTCCTTGGCGGCGCTTCGACGCCGGCTCGTGACAACCAGATGCGCAAGCTGATCGCTGACTATCTGCCTAAGGCATCGACAAAGCATATTGATTCCAATGTGATCGCACAGGTCCCGGCCGCAACGCCCAATGTGCAGGCAGCCAGCGCACGCATGGCGGATATCAGCCGCGCAAAGATCAAGAATGACGGGACGACCGAAGTCGCCGATTCCAATCCTTCCAGTGCAGCGGCCTTCGCAGCGGTAACGCGGCAATCTTCCTCCTCCAATCCACTGCTTTCGGCGAAACCGGAGTCCGTGAAGCGGCCAGCCTATGACGAAACGGCCTCTGCCGGATCGTCGGACAATGCCGATGAGGATGAGATCGATACCGTAACGACTGCATCAACCTCCAAGAGCGATACGAAGCTCGCAAAGCTGCAGCGGACCGAAAAGACAGAGAAGGTTGCAAAAGCAGCCAAAGCCGAGCGCGGGCCGACTGGCTGGGTCGTGCAGATCGGCGTTTCCTCCAGTAAGGATGGCGCAACCGACCTGCTTGATACGGCTAAGACGAAGGGTGGCAAGGCGCTGCACTCGGCCAAGCCCTATGCGGTCGCCTTCGATGGCGGTTACCGCGCCCGTTTTGGCGGTTTCGAAGATCAGAGCGAAGCAGTGAATGCGTGCAAGGCGCTCAAGCGAGCCGGCGTCAAGTGCTGGGCGAGCATGGAATAGGAATGTGGCCGGTGTTTTCGCGCCGCATGATCTGAAGATTGGTCGGGCTTTCTGTTGCGCCCGATCCTCCGGTTCCGAATGTCAAACGGGCCGGCCCTGAGTTTGTAACGTGTACGGGGTTTTGAAATGGCAATGAACGAGAACTTTCCCGGTTTCTCGCTCGACGGCGGGGGCAAGATGAAACAGAAGGGCTTTGCTCTTCATCCGCTGCATGAGGCGGCGATGCGGCTGGCAGACCTGGGTCTTAGCCGTTCGCGTTCGCGTAACAAGACGAAAGATTTGATCGGCATCCTGCTTTGCCATGGCGCGCGCGCCTGGCGTTACTCGCAGCCGGAAGCACATATTCATCTGCACATCACCGCTCCGACGGGCCGTGCGCCGATCATGATGCGACTGCGTTAAAGCAATCCGAGTTCGGAAAGTTCCCGCCGTAGATCGGCGGGCAATTCGGCTGCCGCGCCGAGACTGTCGAGATCGCGCGGCACATCGTCTTGCAGCAGGTACCGCCAGCCCTGAAATGGCCGCTTCGGCTGCCCTGTCGTCTCGACAACGCTCGGGTCTAGAATAAGCCGGCAGCGCTGAATGCCGTCCGCGTCGGTGAAGGTCTCGATGCCAAGCAATTTCTGCCGCGCCTGCACCTGCCCCTTGATCACCCAATAAAGTGAACCACCGTCCAACAGCTCGTCCACCCGTTTCGGCACCATGCGTGTCGTGTGGGTTGAATGCGGTTCGAGCCCAGCAGCAATGGCGTTCATTGCCCGCTCGGACACCCATTCGCGCAGATCCTCGATCGAATCCGCTCCCACGCACAATTTAATGAGATGCAAAGCCATAATGCCGTTGAAGTCCTTTTGACCGACAGCGTCAAGCTTTTCACTGCGGACATCCACAGAGTGGCTCTACCATCACCTGAGAGCGCAAGAGGTGATTCTCGGAGGCGATCATGGCAAGTGCATCGGATTACCCGACCAATGAGTGGACAACAGTGGATGATCCCGGCCAGTTCGGCTGGTCTAGCAATGCTCTCGCGAACGCGTACCGTTATGCACAATCGATCGGATCGTCCGCGATCATGATCGTGCAAGATGGCTTGATTATGAGCTCATGGGGCAAGATTGCCGATGTGACCGGCATCGCCTCCATGCGCAAAAGCCTATTGAGCGCATTGATGGGCACGCATGAGATCGAGGGCACGATCGATTTGGCAATGACTCTGGCCGAACTGGATATCGATGATTGCGAACCGGCGCTGACACCGAAAGAGAAGCAGGCGACGGTCGCTGATCTTCTGATGTCGAGGTCGGGTGTTTATCATGCCGCCGCCGATCAGGACCCGGCCCTTTTGCCTCCCCGAGGTATCCACGCTGCCGGAGAGCAATGGTTTTACAACAATTGGAGCTTCAATGTCCTGAGCGTCATCCTCCAGCAATTGAGCGGCGTTCCGATTGCCGAGGATTTTTTCCGTCGTATTGCAATCCCGCTTCAGATGCAGGATTACCGGCCGGAACACTTCTATTTCAAGATGATTCCTCAATCGGTACATCCTGCCTATAAGATCAGAATGTCCGCGCGTGACCTGGCACGCCTGGGCGTGCTTCTGGTGAATGGCGGCCGATGGCGTGATGCGCAAATCATTCCGGCGGAATGGATCAGCAGAAGCATCGCGCCTTATACGGATCTCGGGCGAGGTACAGGTTTCGGCTATAGCTGGTGGATCGGGCGATACGCATTGCAGCCGCCAACCGCATCCGACGGCGAAATTGTCAAAGACAAGCCATTCTACTGGGCATCCGGCGTGGGAAATCAATATCTCATGGTGTTTCCGGACTTAGCGACGGTCCTGGTTCACAGAGTAAGCGACACCAATAATGGGCCGAGCAGCACTCAAATCGAGCAACTGCAAGCCATGCTTCTGGGAAGCCGCGTGGCCGGCATCCCCCTCACCACGCCTATAAGCAAATGATCTGCTCCCAAGGTCGCGTTTCGACCTTGGGCCGCATCAGCATTCCACGACATTGACGGCCAGGCCGCCAGTCGAGGTTTCCTTGTATTTCTCGCTCATGTCATGACCCGTCTGGCGCATGGTTTCGATGCAGGCGTCGAGTGGTACGAAATGCTGGCCGTCGCCCTTGATCGCAAGCGAAGCGGCAGTGACCGCCTTGACTGCACCAAGCGCGTTACGCTCGATGCACGGCACCTGCACTAGGCCGGCGATCGGGTCGCAGGTCATGCCGAGATGATGTTCAAGCGCGATTTCCGCGGCATTCTCGATCTGCTCCGGCGTCGCTCCCATGACAGCGGCAAGTCCCGCAGCCGCCATCGCGGCCGCCGAGCCCACCTCGCCCTGACAGCCGACCTCGGCGCCCGAGATCGAGGCATTGTGCTTGATGATGCCGCCGACGGCGGCGGCCGTTAGAAGATAGTTGCGAATGCCATCCTGATCCCAATCCTCGTGAAAATGCTGATAATAGCGGATCGTTGCCGGGATGACGCCGGCCGCTCCATTGGTCGGCGCGGTGACCACGCGACCGCCGGCCGCATTCTCTTCATTGACGGCCATGGCATAGACGCTGAGCCAGTCGTTGGCGAGCAGCGGATTGATGCGGTTACTGCGCCATTCTTCCTGCAGCTTGTCATGAATGGCGCGCGCACGCCGACGTACCTTCAGGCCGCCAGGCATGATGCCATCGACCTTGAGGCCGCGATCGATGCAGCTGCTCATGGCCGCCCAGATGCGGTCGAGGCCGGCATCCAGCTCTTCGGCGCTCATATGCGTCTCTTCATTGGCGCGTTTCATCTGCGCAATCGAAAGACCGGAACGCTCGGACATTTCGAGCATCTGCTTGGCGCTGGCGAAGGGGAACGGAACACGCTCGCCGGCCGGGGCAGGCTTTTTTCGGTCGGCCTTCATCTGCTCCAGCTCTGTATCGGTGACGACGAAGCCACCGCCGACGGAATAATAGATGCGCTTGACCAGCAGACGCTCGTCCTTGTCGAAGGCGGAGAAACTCATGCCGTTGGCATGACCGGGTAGCGGCACCTTCTTGTCGAAGATGAGATCTGTCTTAGGCTGGAATCGATAGGCCGGATGGCCTGGCGGCGTGATGCGCCCGCTGCGCTCCACCTCGTCGACAATGGCATCCATATGATCGGGATCGACGCTATCAGGCTTCTCGCCCATCAGGCCGAGAATAACCGCTCTGCCTGTGCCGTGGCCAATGCCTGTGTGGGCGAGCGAGCCATGCAGGCTGACCTTGATCGACTCGACATGCACATTCGAAGACGGACGCGGCCATTCGTTCGAAAGAACGAGGTCGAGGAAGCGATTCGCGGCCGACATCGGCCCCATCGTGTGCGAGCTGGACGGTCCCACACCGATCTTGAACACATCGAAAACTGAGAGAAACATGGACCTTTGGTGCCTCCAGGCAAATCGATTTCCGGCAAGGCTACGCTATCGGGGCAAGCTTGCACGGCGATTGGCCGACATCGGATTTCATGGCAGCGACATTACATATAGGCATTCGGGGAAGCAAACAGAAGGCCATTGCGCGCGCCACACGCTGCGCTACAGTCCACATCGGATTGATCTGGAGAATCTCCCTTTATGACGACTGCCGACTATGTCGCCCTCGCCCTTTTCATCTTTCTCTGGGTCGCGCTGAACTGGATCACCAGCAGCGCCAGCTTCTTCAATCGCATCAGCCTGACTCGGGCAATGAATGATCGTCGCCGCGAATGGATCTACAACTCGCTTCGCCGCGACCTGAAAATGATCGACACGCAGATCCTCTCAGGCCTGCAGAACGGCACCGGCTTCTTTGCCTCCACATCGATCTTCGCCATCGGCAGCTGCTTTGCGCTTCTTGGGGCCACCGATAAGATCAACGCCTTCTTCTCGGATATGCCCTTCATTCTCAATGGTGGTCGCACAGCCTTCGAAATCAAGGTGGCCGGGCTTGCCTGCCTCTTCGGCTATGCCTTTTTCAAGTTCGGCTGGGCTTACCGCCTGTTCAACTATTGCACCATTCTCTTCGGTTCGCTGCCGATGCGCGAGGACGTCCTTCTCGATCCCGCGGGTGCGGAAAGAGCGGCCGAGCGCGTGGTACGCATGAACATTATCGCGGCGCGCAATTTCAACGCCGGCCTCAGGGCGATTTTCCTGTCCATCGGCTATCTCGGTTGGTTCCTGAGCCCTTACGTTTTCATGGTCACGACCATGTTCATCATCATTGTGCTGGTTCGCCGGCAGTTTTTTTCCGATGCCCGTCTGGCCATTATGGATAGCGATGTGCCATGACATGCCCGCGTCGTCTGAAGCGGCGCTGTGATCTGAGTTCATGCCTAGAAGGACCCGCCAATGGTCGCTATCGCCGAGAGTGCCGATGCACCGCAAAAGACGCCACGCATCGGCATTCTGGACACGGCGCGCGGCATCGCGCTCCTGGCCATGGCAAGCTATCACTGCACCTGGGATTTCGAGTTTTTCGGCTATCTCGATTCCGGCACGGCGGAAACAGGCTGGCTGAAGCTTTACGCCCGCGCGATCGCCAGCACCTTCCTGTTCCTGGCAGGAGTCAGCCTTGTGCTTGCCAATACGCCGCAGATTCGCTGGCGCTCCTACTGGCGACGACTGGGCATGATTGTGGCGGCCGCCGCTGCCATCTCCCTCGTCACCTTCATCGGCATGCGCGACGAATGGATATTCTTCGGCATCCTGCACAGCATCGCGGCGGCGAGCCTCATCGGGCTCTTATTCTTGCGTCTGCCGGCATTCGTGACGCTTCTGGTCGCAGCATTGCTCACCGTCGGCATCGTGATCGACAACGTCGTTGCTCCGCTGTCGCTGCATTCGACGTTCTTCGACGCGCCGTGGCTCTGGTGGGTCGGGCTTTCGGAAAACATCCAGCGTTCGAACGACTACGTGCCGCTCTTCCCTTGGCTGACGCCATTTCTGTTCGGCCTCGGCATCGCGAAATTGGCGACCTCCCTCGGCTGGCTTAAGTCCTTGGCGAAGTTCGGCTCCGGCCGCAATCTCGTTGCTCGTGCCGGTCGGCACAGCTTGATCTTCTATCTGGTTCACCAGCCGGTGCTATTCGGCCTGGTCTATCTGTTGTCCCTTGTCGCACCGGCTCCGCCGCAGGACCCGACGGTCGGCTATATCAGGCAATGCGTGGCCTCCTGCACGCGATCGGGCAGCGAAGCCATGTGCCGCAGCTTTTGCCAATGCACACTCGACAAGTTGCAGGCTCAGAATCTCTTCAAACCACTGGAATCTGGGGCGATCAAAGCAGATAGCGATGAACGCGTAAGCCGAATCGCGATACAATGCACGGATGAAGCGCAATGACAGGGTTATTCTATGAATGCCTATCGTTCGAAGTCGCTGAGTTTTCCGTGGCCGCCCCTGCTTTATAGCCTCGCCATCATAGCGGCGCTGTCGCTGCAGCGGTGGTATCCCTTGCCTTTGCCCTTCATCTGGGCGCTGGTTTCCTGGATGGTTGGCGCGATCCTGACCGCCTTCGCAGTGACACTGAACGTCTGGGCCGTCAAGACGCTGCTGGAACGCCGCACGACCATTCTGACCCAACGCTGCAGCGCGCATCTGGTGACGTCAGGCCCCTTTCGCTTCACCCGCAATCCAACCTATTTCGGCTATACCTTGCTGACCGCGGGTCTCGGCCTGCTGATCGGCAATCTCTGGTTCCTGCCCATGGCGGCCGCGGCAGCTGCCTTGACGACCTTGCTCGTCATCCGCTGCGAGGAGATGCATCTCCTCTCGCGATTCGGCTGCGAATTTGAGTTCTATTGCAAGCGGACGCGCCGCTGGCTTTGACAAGCTAAAGGCTTAAAGCGTCTCAAGTCCCGACGCCGATTTCGGCGAGACGGCCCAGGCATGCTTCCTCGACATTGTCGAGTTCGCTCAGCGTATCATCGATATCCTTGCGCTTCTGACGCAGCTCATCGCGCTTTTCGTCTACGCGCTTCATCAGCAGCTTCAGCTGGCCGATCTCGCCCGGGGGCTCCTTGTAAACTTGAATGATCTCGCGAATTTCGGCAATGGTGAAGCCGATGCGGCGGCCGCGCAGGATTTCCATGATCAGACGCCGGTCGGCCGGACGGAACAGGCGAGTGCGCCCCCTGCGCTCGGGGTGAATGAGGCCCTCGTCCTCATAGAACCTCAACGTCCGCGTCGAAACCCCGAATTCCCGAGTGAGCTCCGTTATGCTATAGTATCCGTCGACCAAGAATCCGCCCCTATCTGCTGCCCATGATAATATTGACTTTTACGTAATAGTCAATTTTTACGGGTTGCCGCCGTTTCATACCCGCCAGTGCAGGACAAAACACAGGCTCATTAGGCCTGAGAGGACGAAATTCCCGTAAATTCGATGGTCATAAAGACAGCAGACGCCTCGGCGATGCGATGCGCGAATCAATGCGACGGGAAGTACGAAATGGTGGAATATGGCGATTGTATCTTCAACAATGGCAGAGGTCATTCGGCTCGAAGGCGTTGAGCTCGCTCGACGCCCCTAATAAGGTTCGCTTGAAATCGATATAAAAACAAGTGGATGATGGAAAAAGCTCATAGGGAAAGCGCTGCATCGAGGCGGTAGCATTGCCATCATCTTCCCCTTATCCTAGCAGCCTCCTACCCATGTCCTCCGTCCCACAAGAGTGCCGTGTCCGCCCGCCCCATCATCCGCTTTCCTGATCCGCTATTACGAACCGCCTGCGCTGCTGTCACCGCCTTCGACGACGATCTGCGAGCGCTCGTCAACGACCTGCTGGATACGATGCGGGCTGCGCCCGGCGTTGGCATCACCGGCCCGCATATCGGCGTCCTCAAGCGCGTCGTCGTAATCGAACTCAGCCGCGAGGATGGCGTGCGTACCTATATCAATCCGGAAATCCTATGGTCGTCGCCGGAAACCATGCGGCATACGGAGGGCAGCGTTTCCATGCCCGGAGTGACGGAAGAGATCGTCAGGCCGAAATCGATCCGCTTTCGCTATCGGGATATCGCCGGCGAGTACCATGAAGCGAAGGCGCACGACTTTCTGGCCATCTGCATCCAACACGAGATCGACCAGCTGGACGGCATTTTCTGGCTGCAGCGGCTTTCCAAGCTCAAGCGCGACCGGCTTGTAAAAAAATGGGAAAAGATGCGAGCTTGATGTCATAAAAGGAAACGGGCGCCCAAAGGCGCCCGCTCGGTAATCGCTTGGCTTCGCAATCAGCCCTTGAGCTTGGAATTGCAGAGGCTGTAATAGCCGCCGCCCTTCTGGATCCACTTCAGGCCGCCGAGCGAATTGCTGGCCTTGGCGGCGTTATATGCGTCGACGCAGGTGTGGAAGCGGCCCTTGCCGGGCGTCTCGGTAGCATATTTGGGATCAACTTTTGCCGGGAAGGTTACGCCAGCCGGAGCAGCCGTCGTCGGCTTTGCCGGTTCGGCTGCCGGCGGCTTCGTCGCGTCGGGCTCGCTGGCATCGACCTTGGCTGCCGCGGTGGTCTTCGCTGGCTTGGCAGGCGTCGTAGCCGCTGGTGCGGTGGTTGCGGGAGCGGTGGTCGTAGTGGCGCTGGCGTCCGCACTGCACTGCGTTGCGCGGAAGTCATTCCACTTCTGGCCGTTCAAGGTACCAGCGGTCTTGGCCGCCTGGTATTTGGCGCTGCACTCTTTCATGGTTAGCGCAGAAGCTGAAGAAGCGAGGCCCATCGAGCCTACAACTGTGAGAGACGCAAGAGACATCAACAGGATGGCACGACTTGTCATTGGCATATCCTCCGCTCTATGACGAATGTCGAAACTATTAATCGTATCGTCCATATCGATTGTCAATCGACGCGCGATCTGGGGGCGACGGAAGACACCATATGCGGACGAACATGAACGCAAACTGTACAAAAATAGCCATCAAAAAGAGTGGTTTGGCGGAATTGACAATCCTTGATGGCGGTTCGCCGGAGCGCTGAGCTCAGCCGGAGGTAGAAAGAGACCGCAGCCCCGATCTGGCACATTGGCAGGCATGATTCTGCTATTCGCAGGTTAGCGATGCGCTTGGGCTTCAATAGCACTCATAATGGGGAGCCGGGCAGGTTGCGGTCGCGAGACTGAAATCCTGGCAATTGCATTGGACGTGAAACTGTTGATCTGCCGTTGCAGATGTCGCGCTGTAGATCGAAAAGCCGGTGCCGATATCGGCCGGACGAGACCGACGCTGAAGGAATAGGTCGAAGCGGCGCTTTGCGACGGCGAGTTGTCCTGCTGAGCCGACGCCATGAATGGAAGGCAAAGCACACTGAAGATGGCAAGCGATAGCCTTGAAGACGATTTGGCCATATCGCACGTTCACCTTTCCTATTGGCACATCAGATAGGCGTGCGGAACGCAGGTGCATGCGTAAGATTGGGTCGGGCACGTCATGTCCTGCAATGTCCGGTCGTCGCAATTGCACGTTACGAAATAGGACGAATTGTTCGGCATCTTCAGAATGCTCGAGGTGGAATAGCCGCTGCCAAGATCCGCGCGTCGATAGCTGAAGCTCGAAGCCGAATTCTGAGCATTCTGGTTGCTGCCGGCGGTCTGCGCCATGACCGGCAGGACGGACACGGTAAGGAGGAGCAACGCCTTTAAGCCTGTCTTCCAATAACGGGTCACGCCAAAAACGGCTCTCATGTCCTTACTCCATTCTGCAGTTTTATTTGGGAATGAACTCTAATTTCGGAATGTTTCTTCCGTTTCTCCGTGTGTTGCGAAACCTCTCCCATCCGCAATTTCCAGCCATGAGATGAACGGAACGACGCCGGTGCAGCGTCTCGGCACAATGGGTTGGGAAAACCCTTGTGGCTTGCATCCGACTCCTGACCGACGATATCACCACCGCTCGGAGGGAAAAAGTCGTTAGGACCCTATCAAAGACTGACGGCGATCACGGTTTCGCGAGGAATGGAGCGATTGCGGGACAGATACAACCTGTCCTGAAACTGGGACCTTGAAGTGCAGACGCATCGCCCTATTTTCATTAGTGCAGTTCCCCTCTCTGTGCCCTGGATGCTCTCCCTTCCAGGGCATTTTTCTTTCAGGGCACTTTTCCTGTCGACGGGGTATGCGGTGAAAACGGATCTTCGCACCAAATGATTCGCAACGGCTCCCAAATGGGGGTAAGCTCTCCTCACCGTTGGCTACCGAACCCGTAGGCGCCATCGGCTGAGAGAGATGACGCGCTCTCGCCTGCAGAGGTCAAGGAGTTACCCGCATGACCTCGCATGATAATCACGACAATATATTGAGCGATCAGAAACTGCATGATCTTCTCAAGGCAGAAGACAAAATAGATCTTTTGGAAAAATCGACACGGCGCCCTTTGGATGAATTGGAAGTGCCCGTGGCAGAGGATGCCGAACAGCTTCCCTTGTGAGCGATGGCGGCTTTTTCGCGGTAGATCGGACAGGTCGTTTGACCTGTCCTGCTTAGCGCCAGAATTCCGCGCAGCGTCCTGGATCGCCTTCTGGCGATCACCGATTGGCTTCACGCGTCATTGATCGTTTCGCCGAAGACTTGTTCGAACGCCTCACGGAGGCGGATATCGACATCCGCCATTATGACCGGCAAGCCGAGATCGACGAGGCTGGTGACGCCATAAGCCGAGATTCCGCAAGGAATGATGCCGGTGAAGTGCCCGAGATCGGGGTCGACGTTCAGCGAAAGGCCATGAAACGTCACCCATTTGCGCACGCGGATGCCGAGGGCTGCAATTTTGTCCTCCGCCACGGTGCCGTCAGCCAGAGTGGGCTTTTCCGGACGCCTGACCCAGACGCCAACTCGATCTTCGCGTCTCTCGCCGCGCACATTCATCGAATCAAGCGTGCGAATGATGACCTCCTCGAGCGCGCCGACGAAGGCGCGGATATCCTGCTGCCGACACTTCAGGTCCAGCATGACATAGGCCACGCGCTGACCTGGCCCGTGATAGGTATATTCGCCGCCGCGTCCGGTCGCAAAGACCGGGAATCGATCCGGCTCGATCAGATCGGCAGCATTGGCGCTGGTGCCCGCGGTATAGAGTGGCGGATGCTCGACCAGCCATACGAGTTCAGGCGCCCGCCCCTCGGCAATCGCGGCCACTTCCGCCTCCATCGTGCCTACGGCCTCTTCATATGGCACGAGGCCGTCGCTGATCCGCCAGCGGACGGGCGGAGTGCCTTGAACGGGAAACATTTGATGAGAAAGTTCGGTGCGAAGCATATGGCAGTCCTTTGCGCGCCGCGCCGGCCGCATATGTGGAAAACCTGCGTGCCGACGGGTTGTCCACATATGGCGCTATTCGGGCGGGAATTCAAACAGGTAAGGCGTTTCCGCCGCATCCGGACCAGCTCGATCGGGCGAGCTGTGAAGGAATTTAAAAAAACTGACATATCGCTCTTGTGCCCCCCGAATGCTTTTGCTACATGCAGCCGCGCCGGAGCAATCTGGCCTACCACGATGCGGTCGTGGCGGAATTGGTAGACGCGCAGCGTTGAGGTCGCTGTGGGGCAACCCGTGGAAGTTCGAGTCTTCTCGACCGCACCAAAAACCCGGCTTTGGCCGGGTTTTTTGTTTTTGAAACAATACCTAGCCAACACTTGTTTCAGCATGACATTATCTGACATGCCACGTCCGCCCGCTGACGACATGTGAACCGATCAAAGCGTCGGGAATATGCGATGCTGCCCCGTTACCCAAACAAGTTGCTCACGAAATTATGCCAAGAGGTAGTTCACCTACCCTGATGGGCCGGAACAGCGTCGTATTTCCATGGTCACTTGACTTCGCGCCCCTCTCTGGCACCGTGAACTTCTTCAGACATGTGGGGAAGATGGATGACGCCGGAACGCTTTTCAGAATGCCTTTTGCATATACGCTGGACGCCCATCAATCTCGCGAGCGCTCTGCAATGCGACCTGTCATGGGTAGAGGCGCTGGAAGCTGGAAATGCCAAAGTCCCGGAAGGATTGGCGGAATGGCTGGAAACCCTGGCGCAATGCCATGAGAAAGCCGGCGTTCCAACCACCTATCGTGGCCGCGGACACGACTGAGATTGAGGGATACGAGCCGGGAAAACGAATGGCAGCTCGAAACAGCGGATAACTCATTCCAACGGAGGGATTGGAGATGAATGATGATTTTCGCTTGAAGCTTATCAAAATCAGAGGCGAAAAGATCGCCCATCGCAATGAACTGCTGGCGATGAAGATGCAGGACGCAGATACAAAAGGGGCTGGCCAGGATATCGATCTCGACGGCATGATCGCCCGCGAACAGCTCGCAATCGATAATCTCGACGATACCATTGCCCGTCTCAGCTAGGGCAATTCCAGGAAAAGTGCGTAGCGGTTTTCCGTCCGGAATTGCAAGAAAACAAAGAGATAGAGCGGTTCGGGGATTCCATTAAAAGCTGAACCGCTCAAGAGAAATTAAGCGCAACGCCATGAACGTTAAAGGGCGCCACGCTCAATGCGCCACATCCTTGCTGAGATTGCGTAGCCTGATCTGATGGTCGAGGCGTTCGAGCTGGTTTGTCGTCGTCTCGATCAGCCGACCGATCTCCTGATAGGCCGTCCGCAGCCGCGAAAGCTCGTTCCTGACGGCTTCCAGGGCGCGCTCATCGCTGTCCTCTCCGGGTCCATCACCCGATCCGGTCATCAACCATGCCGGAGAAACATCGAAAAGAGCCGACATCTTCGCCAGCGCGGAGGGATTGGGTTCGGCGCGATCGGATTCCCACGCGAGCATGGTCTCCTCGCTGACGCCAAGCTGTCCGGCCAGCGTTTCGAGACTAATTCCCGCGGCATCGCGCGCCATGGACAAGCGCCCTCCAAGCGTATCTCCGCCTTCATCCGAAAAAACGGTCGTCTCTTGTTCTGGTTTGAACATCGGTGCGATCCCTTTCCTGGTTGCGCCGGCAATTTTGTGCCGCGCATTCATGTTTTAGCTGTTTCCAAAGCTCCAGATAGGTCTAAGGGCGTCATCTCGCCATGGCGATCTGTCCCAATTGGAAAAGTCTGACACTTTCCGCTGGCTGTCCGCCAGACTTGCAGCTCACGCCTAATCGCGCCTTGATTGCATGCTTTTCCTGTGTTTGATGTTCGTGCATGTCCGTTTCTTCCGCCGTTTCCACACAGCAAAATCCGCTTAGAGGCATGACGATCATGGCAAGCGCCATGATCCTGTTGCCGACGATGGATGCGATCGCCAAATACATGGCGAGCTTCGAAGGCATGTCGCCGGGTCAGGTGACCTTCTATCGCTTCTTCTTCCAGCTTGTCTGCATGCTGCCGCTGCTGGCGACGGGGGCCGGACGGTCGGCCTTTTCGGCAAAGCGCCCCTGGATGAACCTGCTGCGGGGCGCGCTGCACGGCGCTGCCAGTCTGCTCTTCTTCGCAGCGGTCAAATACATGCCGCTTGCCGATGTCTTCGCCATCTATTTCGTGGAACCGTTCATGCTGACGGCGCTTTCCGCCTTGTTTCTTGGCGATAAAGTCGGCTGGCGGCGATGGCTGGCGATCGTTATCGGCTTCAGCGGCGCGATGATCGTCATTCAGCCGAGTTTTGCGATATTCGGATTGAAGGCGCTGCTGCCGGTCGCCTGTGCATTTCTCTATGCGCTGTATCTTTTCATGAACCGCGCCGTCGGCGAGGCGGACTCGCCGCTGACGATGCAGATCATGGCGGGTCTTGGCGGCACTATGTTCATGGCCGTAGCTCTGTTTACCGGCTCCTCTGCCGGTATTGCGGATTTTGAGCCGTCCCTGCCCGGCTCGATGCTGGGACTGGCGCTTCTGCTCATTCTCGGTTCGATATCGGGCTACGCGCATATGCTCGTCGTCAGAGCCTTCCGGCTGGCGCCCTTGTCCCTGCTCGCTCCATTCCAATATTTCGAGATCATTTCCGCCACCGTCCTCGGCTACGCGATCTTCGGCGATTTCCCCAATCTTTCCAAATGGATCGGCATATCAATCATCGTCGGCTCCGGCCTCTTCATCATCTGGCGGGAACGCGTTCAATCGAGATTGGAAAAAACCGCGTGAGCGCAGACATCTTGCGCATGGACCGGGCACGCAATTTATGGATAAAACACTGACTGAATAGAGTATTTGGGCGGAGATTGCATGTTCAAGAAAATCCTGATCGCCAATCGCGGCGAGATCGCCTGCCGCGTCATCAAGACCGCGCGACGAATGGGCATCCTCACGGTCGCCGTCTACTCGGATGCGGATCGGGACGCATTGCATGTCGAAATGGCCGATGAATCCGTGCATATCGGCCCAGCTCCCGCAGCCGAAAGCTATCTCGTCGCTGACAAGATCATCGCTGCCTGCAAGGAGACCGGAGCCGAGGCAGTTCATCCGGGTTATGGCTTCCTGTCCGAGCGCGCCTCCTTCTGTGCGGCGCTGGAGAAGGAAGGTATCGTTTTCATCGGCCCGAAGCCAAAGGCGATCGAAGCCATGGGCGACAAGATCGAATCGAAAAAATTCGCCAATGCCGCCAAGGTCTCCACGGTTCCGGGCTATCTCGGCATCATCGATGATGCCGATCATGCCGAAAGGATCGCTGCCGAGATCGGCTATCCCGTCATGATCAAGGCATCCGCCGGCGGCGGCGGCAAAGGTATGCGCATCGCCTGGAGCAAGGATGAGGTGCGCGATGGTTTCGAGCGCGCCCGTTCGGAGGCGAAAAGCTCTTTCGGCGACGACCGCGTCTTCATCGAGAAATTCGTCGTCGATCCCAGGCACATCGAGATCCAGGTGTTGGCCGACGCTCACGGAAATGTCGTCTATCTCGGCGAGCGCGAATGCTCAATCCAGCGTCGGAACCAGAAGGTCGTCGAAGAAGCACCCTCGCCGTTCCTTGATGAAGCAACGCGCAAGGCCATGGGCGAGCAATCCGTGGCGCTCGCCAAGGCCGTCGATTATCAAAGCGCCGGCACGGTCGAATTCATCGTCGATCGCGACAAAAACTTCTATTTCCTCGAAATGAATACCCGCCTGCAGGTCGAGCATCCGGTGACAGAGCTGGTGACCGGCGTCGATCTCGTCGAGCAGATGATCCGCGTTGCAGCGGGCGAAAAACTGCCGTTCAAGCAGGCGGATATCAAGCTCAACGGTTGGGCGATCGAAAGCCGCTTGTATGCGGAGGATCCCTATCGCAACTTCCTGCCCTCGATCGGCCGTCTGACGCGCTATCGTCCGCCGCGCGAAGGCAAGACGGAGACATCGGTCGTGCGCAACGACACCGGCGTCTTCGAGGGCGCGGAAATCTCTATTTATTACGATCCGATGATCGCCAAGCTCTGCACCTGGGCTCCGACGAGGCTGGAGGCAATCGAAGCGATGGGCGAAGCTTTGGATGGTTTTGTCGTCGATGGCATCGAGCACAATATGCCGTTCCTCTCGGCTCTGATGAAGCATCCGCGCTGGCGCGAAGGCCGCCTCTCCACGGGCTTCATTGCCGAAGAATATCCCGATGGCTTCGCGCCGGTGACGCCGGACGAGGAGCAAACCGCTTTGCTGTCGGCAATCGCCCTTTCCTGCAGCCTGATCGAATCCAACCGCCGCGAACGCTATGCCGACCGGCTGCGTCCAGCCGCCGCGCCACTGCGGGAGAGCTGGGTCGTCAAGCTTGGTGCCGCCTATCTGCCTGTGACATTGCTTGAAGGCGTGGTGATCATTCCCTTCGAGATGGACATGCAGATCGGCGCCCAAACCGTAACTGTCGCAACCGACTGGCGTCCCGGCGATCCGGTATGGGCTGGCACGGTCGGCGGCCGCAAGCTGACAGCCCAGATCCGCACCGTGCTCAATGGTCTGCGCATCGATTGGCAGGGTATTTCCGTCCGGACCAGGGTGTTCACGCCGCGTCAGGCTGAACTCGACAAGCTGATGCCGGTCAAATTGCCGCCGGATACCTCGAAGCTGCTGCTCTGCCCCATGCCGGGCCTGGTCGTAGCGATTGCTGTTGCTGAGGGACAGGAGGTCAAGGCAGGCGAAACACTGGCCATTGTCGAAGCGATGAAGATGGAAAATGTCCTGCGCGCCGAACGCGATCTGGTCATCGGCAAGATCAACGCCAAGCCGGGCGAAAGCCTCGCCGTCGACGCCGTGATCATGGAATTCGCCTGACCGAGAAGCTTCGCCATCGGGTCCATATGGAAAAAGCTGTGTGGCGATTGCTCGGCCAAAACATGATAATTGCGACGCTAAGTGTCTGATTTTGGCTTGAGCCGCCCCGTGCGCCCATGCCAATGTCGCGCGGACCAAATCATAGCAGGAAGGGACGAGATCATGGACGTAAGAGCAGCGGTCGCGGTTGCTGCGGGCAAGCCGCTTGAGGTGACGACGGTTCAGCTGGAGGGGCCGAGAGCCGGCGAAGTGCTGATCGAGGTCAAGGCGACCGGCATCTGCCACACCGATGATTTCACGCTCTCGGGCGCCGATCCGGAAGGCCTGTTTCCGGCCATCCTCGGCCATGAGGGTGGCGGCATCGTCGTCGATGTCGGTCCGGGCGTGACTTCGGTGAAGAAGGGCGATCACGTCATTCCGCTCTATACGCCAGAATGCCGCGAATGCCCGTCGTGTCTCAGCCGCAAGACCAATCTGTGCACCGCGATCCGTGCGACCCAGGGCCAGGGCCTGATGCCGGATGGCACCTCGCGTTTCTCGATCGGCAAGGACAAGATCCATCACTATATGGGCTGCTCGACCTTCGCCAATTACACCGTGCTGCCGGAGATTGCCGTCGCCAAGGTCAATCCCGACGCCCCCTTCGACAAGATCTGCTACATCGGCTGCGGTGTGACGACAGGCATCGGTGCGGTCATCAACACCGCCAAGGTGGAGATGGGCGCAACGGCAATCGTCTTCGGCCTCGGCGGCATCGGTTTGAACGTCATCCAGGGCCTGAAGCTTGCCGGTGCCGACATGATCATCGGTGTCGATCTCAACAATGACAAGAAGGCCTGGGGCGAACGCTTCGGCATGACGCATTTCGTCAATCCGAAGGAGGTCGGTGACGACATCGTTCCCTACCTCGTCAACATGACGAAGCGCGGGGCCGACCAGATCGGCGGCGCCGACTATACCTTCGACTGCACCGGCAACACCAAGGTGATGCGCCAGGCGCTGGAAGCCAGCCATCGCGGCTGGGGCAAGTCGGTCGTCATCGGCGTGGCCGGCGCCGGCCAGGAGATCTCGACGCGTCCGTTCCAGCTGGTGACGGGCCGCTCGTGGATGGGGACGGCCTTCGGCGGCGCGCGTGGCCGCACAGACGTTCCCAAGATCGTCGACTGGTACATGGAGGGCAAGATCGAGATCGATCCGATGATCACCCACACCATGCCGCTCGAGGATATCAACAAGGGCTTCGAGCTCATGCATTCGGGCGAAAGCATCCGCAGCGTCGTGCTCTACTGACACAGAAAGCCACTCGGCGAGACGTATGCGGCGCGTGAGAAATGCGCCGCATATAGCTGAAAAGATTTGATATCATGATTTATGTTGATGCCGATGCCTGC
The DNA here is from genome assembly GCF_002277895.1 of Rhizobium sp. 11515TR. NCBI lineage: Bacteria > Pseudomonadati > Pseudomonadota > Alphaproteobacteria > Hyphomicrobiales > Rhizobiaceae > Rhizobium > Rhizobium sp. 11515TR. The sequence continues at coordinate 2,608,067 of NZ_CP022998.1, forward strand.
CCGGTCAAGCCGGAGATCCTGAAGGTTGCCGAACGCCACAGCATCGAGGTGACTTTCGTCGCCAATTCGGGATTGCGCCCGTCGCGGGATCCCATGGTGCATAATGTCATCGTCTCCAACGCCTTCGATGCCGCCGACAACTGGATTGCCGAACACGCAGGTGCTGGCGACATCGTCGTCACCGCCGATGTGCCGCTCGCGGGCCGTTGTGTTGCGACCGGAGCGCTTGTTACTGGACCGACCGGCCGCATCTTCGACAAGACCAATATCGGCATGGCAACGGCCATGCGCGACCTCGGCGCACATCTTCGCGAAACCGGTGAGAGCAAGGGCTATAACGCCGCCTTCTCGCCGCGCGACCGCTCCACCTTTCTCGAAACCTTCGACCGGCTCTGCCGGCGTTCAAAAACCAATCAGACGCCTGGAGGCCAGCCGTGAACATCATTTCCCAGAACACCGCCTTTGGCGGCATGCAGGGTGTCTTCTCGCATGAGTCCGAAGCCTGCAAATGCGAGATGACCTTCGCCGTCTTCGTGCCACCGCAGGCGATCAAGGAGCCCCGCCCGGTTCTCTGGTATCTTTCCGGCCTCACCTGCACTCATGCCAATGTCATGGAAAAGGGCGAATATCGCCGCATGGCGGCCGAGCTCGGCCTCATCATCGTCTGCCCGGACACTAGCCCGCGCGGCAATGACGTGCCGGATGAGCTGACCAACTGGCAGATGGGCAAAGGTGCGGGCTTCTATCTCGACGCCACCGAGACACCCTGGGCCGAAAACTATCAGATGTACAGCTACATTACCGAGGAGCTGCCCGCCCTCATCGCCAAGCAATTCCGCGCCGATCTGAGCCGCCAGGGCATCTTCGGCCATTCCATGGGCGGCCACGGCGCCATGACGATCGCATTGAAGAATCCGGAGCGCTTCAAGAGCTGCTCCGCCTTCGCGCCGATCGTGCAGCCGTCGACGGCCGATTGGTCGGCACCTGCGCTGGAGAAATATTTGGGAAGCGATAAGACTGCATGGCGCCGCTATGACGCCTGCGCGCTCGTCGAAGACGGCGCCCGCTTCCCCGAGTTCCTGATCGATCAGGGCAAGGCCGACAGCTTCCTCGAAAACGGACTGCGCCCCGGGCTGTTCGAAGATGCGATCAAGGGAACCGGCATCGGCCTGACGCTGCGCATGCACGAGCGCTACGATCATTCCTACTACTTCATCTCCACCTTCATGGACGATCACCTGAAGTGGCATGCAGAACGATTGGAAAAGTAAAGGTAGTCCCATCGCCTTGAAATAGGCAGTCGACAACGGCATATAGAAAACACGCAGACGACTGCGGCGGCCGGCAACCAGACCGGCCGTAGACATCGCGGGGACGGCCTCGCTCTTAACAAAGGAGCGTAAAATGGCTTGGTTCCTGCTTTTCCTCGCAGGCTTGTTCGAAATCGGCTGGGCCGTCGGCTTGAAATATACCGACGGTTTTACTCGGCTGATGCCGACTGTCCTCACCGTCATTTCCATGGTCGTCAGCGTCGTGCTGCTCGGCCTAGCCGTAAAGACCCTGCCGATGGGCACGGCCTACGCGGTCTGGACCGGCATCGGCACAGTCGGTACGGTTCTGCTTGGCATCTGGTTGCTCGGTGATCCCGCGACCCTTGTGCGGCTGCTCTGCATCGGCTTGATTGTCGCAGGCATCGCCGGTCTCAAGCTCACCGCCTGACTGATCTCATCTGCGCTGGCGGTTGTCCAGCGCCCAGCTTCCCGGTCCAGCGAACACCAGAAACAGGAAGATGAAGCAGAACAGGATCGCCCCGTCTCCCTGATTGTTGGCCGGGAAGAAATTGATCGGCATATGTACCATGAAATAGGCGATCGCCATCTCGCCGCTCAGCAGAAAGGCGATCGGCCGGGTGAAAAGCCCAAGCAGGATCAGGACACTGCCCACGAGCTCGATGATCCCGGCCACGAAAAACAGCGTCGTGATTTCGTAAGGCGCCGGCGGAAAGCCGAAGACCTTTTGCGTGCCATGTTCGATGAACAGCAGCGCAGCTATGATTCGTAAAATGGCGAGGGCAGCGGGCTGATAAGGCGACAAGCGCTCGGAAAGGGATATGAGGATCTCCGTTCGATAGGGGATGCGAAGGAGATCCTGTCGAAATTGCTCTCGCTTCGCTGCTAACGGAGTAAACACGCGAGAGACGAATTTATTCGCCGGACCCGGCAATTCAACCGAGCCCGACGGAGAAGCTGGTTACTTCTTGTTGTTGTCGATCGCCAGCAGGCCCGGGCCTGCGAAGATCAGGAACAGGAAGACGAAGCAGTAGAGGATCGCCGCATCACCGCCATTGTTGGCCGGGAAGAAATTCTTCGGATAATGCGCCATGAAATAGGCGACCGCCATGTTGCCGCAGAGAATGAACGCGACCGGACGGGTGAAGAAACCGACGATCGTTGCCAATCCGCCAACGATTTCGATGATACCCTGAACCAGAAGCAGGGTCGGCAACGGGCTTGGGAACTGGCCGCCGGCCGGAAAGCCAACGAGCTTCTGCAGACCATGTTCGATGAACAATACACCGGTGACGATACGCAGCACGGTAAGAGCATAGGGCTGATACTGATTCAGCCGATCGGAAAGCGCCATGTTAAACTCCAGTTTTAACTCCCCCACGAGGAAGCAATAGAGCGCACAGGCAGGAACGTGAAAACACGGATTCTGACGCTCAATCAATTTTCCGTGTGATATCCGTGACTTGTTGTCACATGCTCACAACGGGATGTTGTCGTGCTTCTTCCAGGGATTGCTCAGATCCTTGTTGCGCAACATCCGGAGCCCCTGTGCCAGCCGTCGCCGCGTCGAGCGCGGCATGATCACTTCGTCAATGTAGCCGCGCTCCGCGGCAACGAAAGGCGATAGGAATCGGTCCTCATACATCTTGGTGTGGGCCGCGATCTTCCCGGGATCGGTAATATCCTTGCGGAAGATGATCTCGACGGCGCCCTTGGCGCCCATGACGGCGATCTGCGCCGTCGGCCAGGCATAGTTGAGATCGCCACGCAAGTGCTTGGAGGCCATGACGTCATAGGCGCCACCGAAGGCCTTGCGAGTGATGACCGTCAGCTTCGGCACTGTCGCTTCGGCATAGGCGAAGAGCAATTTGGCGCCATGCTTGATCAGCCCGCCATATTCTTGCGCCGTCCCCGGTAGGAAACCCGGCACGTCGACGAAGGTGACGATCGGGATATTGAAGCAATCGCAGAAGCGCACGAAGCGCGCAGCTTTCCGCGAGGCATCGCTATCGAGAACACCAGCCAGCACCATCGGCTGATTGGCGACGAAACCGACGGTGGCGCCCTCGATGCGGCCGAAGCCACAGACGATGTTCTTGGCGAAGCTTTCCTGGATCTCGAAGAAATCGCCCTCATCCGCCACCTTCAAGATCAGTTCCTTGATGTCGTAAGGCTTGTTGGCATTGGCCGGGATTAGCGTATCGAGCGAGTTATCCGGCTCGGTCACCGACTGATAGCACTCGATTTCGGGCACATCAGCGGTATTAGACTGCGGCAGGAAATCGATGAGACGGCGCACCTGCAAGAGCGTATCGACATCATTGTCATAGGCTGCGTCCGCAATCGAGGATTTCGTCGTGTGGACAGAGGCGCCGCCGAGCTGTTCCGAGGTCACCGTCTCGTTGGTGACGGTCTTCACCACATCCGGCCCGGTGACGAACATGTAGGAGGTGTCCCGCACCATGAAGATGAAATCGGTCATGGCCGGAGAATAGACGTCGCCACCCGCGCAAGGTCCCATGATGATGGAGATCTGCGGGATGACGCCGGAGGCCAGCACATTGCGCTGGAATACCTCGGCATAACCGCCAAGCGCGGCCACGCCTTCCTGAATGCGGGCGCCGCCGGCGTCATAGATCCCGATGATCGGCGCCCGGTTCTTCAGCGCCATATCCTGCACCTTGGTGATCTTTTCCGCATGTGCTTCTGAAAGAGATCCACCGAAGACTGTGAAATCCTTGGCAAAAATGAAGACGGTGCGGCCGTTGACCGTGCCCCAGCCGGTCACCACGCCATCGCCGGCAATCTTGCTCTTGTCCATGCCGAAATCGGTCGAGCGATGTTCGACGAACATGTCGAACTCTTCGAAGGAGCCCTCGTCAAGAAAGATATCGATGCGCTCACGCGCCGTCAGCTTGCCGCGGGCATGCTGCGCGTCAATGCGCACCTGCCCACCGCCAAGCCTCGCGATCTCACGACGGCGTTCCAGCTCCTGCAGGATTTCCTTCATGCGGCCCTCTCTCCCTCATCGCTCGGGCTTAGCATGGCGCGAGCCTTGTTTGAAGTTGGTTGGCTCAGTCTGCGAGCCTTGGCGTGTTCAGCGAAAAGATGGAACGAACCCGCGCGGCGATATCTTCCGCCATCAGCTCATCTGCGGTGGCAGGATCAGGAGCGACAGTTCTGATCTCGAACGATGCCATGGCGACAACCGAGCCACCATCGGCGGCGGCGGCATCGATATTGATCTTGGCGCTGCTGCGGTCGCGATTGAAGCCGCGCGCCTTGCGGACGTCGCTCAGTCGGACGGTGATGGCAACCTGTGGCAATTGCGGACTGAAGCTCGTTGCCGCGATCGCGGCGTTGACGCGATCATTGACGGCTGCAACCAGCGCTAGCGACACCGGTGGCAAAGCCTGATCGGCTATAACGGTTGCGCTGCGCACGGCATAGGCTGGAGGCGGAGGATCGACGGACCAGCTCGAACACGCGGCCAGTGCCAGACATCCCACGAGCGCCGGTACGGCTCTCGTCCTCAACAACAACATGATCCCTGCCTCGACCTTCGAATTTGCAAGATATGCAGATCGATATAAAGGACTGGAAATCAACAATATTCAACTGCGCAGCGCAGAAAAAACGTCAGTTGCGGCCTGAAACTCTTCAAAACGTTGTGCACGACGCTGTTCGGCCTCTTCGTCGCTGCCCCAATGCTCGATCGTCCAATCCTCGTCGAGATGTGCGAGCGACCAGACGTCGGCCAGCGGCAGGAATCCTTTGGCGAAGGCCAGTGCAAGAATTGCCGAACCGGTCAACGTCGTGATCGTGTGCAGGCTCGCAAGCTCCATCGGTGTGTCAAACCTGCGCAAAGCGACGGAGAAGGCTGCGATGGCTTCGACAGGCTGCTCCTGATGCATGACGCCTTCCGCCAAAATGAAGCGGGCGCCGAGATCGTGCGCTGCCCATTCGATCACCGGATTCCAGCGTTCCGACTGGCGCTCGACGAGCCGTTCCGGCCCCTCGGCGCGATAGCAGAGCAGATCGCTGCCCGAGAAACGGACAATTTCGTCGAATACAGCCTGGCTTTCCGTCGCAACGCCGTCGATGGCCGTGTTGACGAGACGCGTTACCGGCATGGTGGCGGGATCGATCACATCGACCTGTCGTGCCCATTCGGCAGCCACCAGTCTGGCAAGCGCTTCCGTCGGCAAGGCCAGGGAGTGTCGCGCCGGTGTCTTCACCACCTTGCCGTCGAGGGCGATGGCATGGCCGCCCTCGTCCCTGTTGATGGTCACATCCTTGTAGAAACGTTTCGGCAAGGGCTTCTTCATCTGGATCTGCGCACGGCGGATCGGATCGGGATGGCTGAGACCTTCGGAAAGATCGTTCAACAGGTCGCGCATGGCGTCACCTCAGAGAATATGGCTCAACAAGTCGTTCGGATGGTGGGCTATGGCATCTGCCCCAGCCGCCAGCAATTCCTCGACGGAGGCGTAGCCCCATGCAACGCCGATGGCGGTCGCGCCCGCCGCCTTCGCCATCTGCATGTCGTAGATGGCATCGCCGATCACGATCGTGTCGTGGGGGTCCATGCCAGTCTCGTCACAGCATTCCGTCACCATCGCCGGATGCGGCTTCGACGGGCAATCATCGGCAGTGCGCGAGACGATAAAATAGGGCGTGAACTCGTTGACCTCAAGAATATGGGTCAAACCGCGGCGGGATTTACCCGTCACCGCGCCGATCAGCAGTTCGTCGCGGGCGGCAAGCGTCTCGATGAGCGGCTTGATGCCGTCAAAAAGCGGTGTCTGCATGTCCGCCTCGTCCCGTACCTCCGGAAAGATCGACTTGTAATGCGCCGTCATGGCAATTGCTTCGTCGTCGACATGGGGTTTGCCCTGGAGGCGGGCAATGGCGATATCAAGCGTCAGGCCGATGATCGATTTCGTCGCGGAAACATCGGGACGCTTGTAACCGAAGGCCACGAAGGTACGTGCCATGACCTCATGGATCAGCCGCGCGCTGTCGACCAGCGTGCCGTCACAATCGAATAATACCAGCTTCATTCGTCGTCCGGCTCCCCTGCCGATTCCATATCGAAGCCGAGAAGGTTCCAAGTCTGCACCATGTGCGGCGGCAAAGGCGCAGTGACCCGCAGGCGCCCGCCGCTAGGATGCGGGATATCGATATGGCGCGCATGCAGATGCAGGCGCTTCTGGACGCCACCCGGAAAATCCCAGTTCGGATCGTCATCGAAATATTTGGGGTCGCCGATGATCGGATGGCCCATATGCAGTGCATGAACACGCAACTGGTGAGTACGGCCGGTATAGGGCTCCATTTCCAGCCAGGCGAGGCTCTGCGCTGCGGTCTCGAGCACGCGATAGTAGGAGATGGCGTGATCGGCGCCCTCCTCTCCATGTTTGGCGATGCGCATGCGGTCGCCATCCGGCGTCGCTTCCTTCACCAGCCAGGTGGAGATCTTGTCCTCGTGCTTGCGCGGCACGCCCTTGACCAGCGACCAATAAGTCTTCTTGGTGTCGCGCTCGCGAAAGGCTGCCGTCAACTTCTGCGCGGCACCGCGGGTGCGGGCAACGACGAGCACGCCCGAGGTGTCGCGGTCGAGACGGTGCACCAGGCGTGGCTTCTCGCCCTTCTTGCTCGTCCATGCCTCGAGCATCTTGTCGATATGACGGGTCAAGCCGGAGCCGCCCTGCACCGCGAGGCCTGCCGGCTTGTTCAGCACATAGACCTTGTCGTCTTCATGCAGCAGCATGCGCGCAAGAAGCTCGGCGTCGCCGGAGTGTTTCAGGTCATTGCTGGCAATAGGCCCATGTTTCGGCCCCTTGGCATCGACGTCGAGCGGCGGCACGCGCACCATCTGGCCCGGCTGCACACGCGCATCCGTCTTCACGCGGCCACCATTGACACGCACCTGGCCCGAGCGCAGCAGCTTCTGCAGCTGACCAAAGCCGAGCCCTGGAAAATGCACCTTGAACCAGCGGTCCAAGCGCATGCCGGCCTCGTCAGGCTCGACCTTAATATGCTCAATCCCGGCCATTCTTCTTCTTTCAAGTACCTCGGCATGTCCCGGAAAAGCGGCAGGCGCATTGGGCGGATCATGCAAATTCAAACAACGGGACGATCAGCCCCGCGGCCAGAGATTTCCTAGCCTTTTGACGTGGCTTTAGAGCATTTCGAGGAAAAGTGGAAACCCGGAATTATACGGCAGGATAATTTTCTGGCTCAGCTTCCCTTGGCCGAGACGACGGGCAGATTGATGTCGACCATGCCCGCCTTGTCGAACATCAGCATCACGGGCACCACGCTGCCCTGCTTAAAGGGCGCCTTCACCTGCTTGAACATCATGTGCATCGTGCTGGGCGCAAGCGTAACGGTCGCGCCGGCGGGAATGGCGATGCCGCCCTTGACCTCGCGCATCTTCATGATTTCGCCCTCTATCTTCATCTCGTGCAATTCCACCTTGCCGGCTGCTGAGGAGGTCACGGAGGTTAGCTTGTCGTCTATCTTGCCGCCGTTATGGATGGTGATATAACCGCCGCCGACCGGTTGGCCGGGAAGCATGGCGCGGACATAGCCGCCGCTGATATCGAGATCGCCAAGCTTGGCAGTCGCGGAGCCGGGAGGCGCCGCACCCGCATCCATGTGCATCCCGGGCATGGATTTCATCGCGCCACTGTCCTCAGCCATCGCTCCACCGGAGGGAAACGAAAGTGCGCCAATCGAAATCAGCAATGCGGCGGCATAGTTGCGATTCATGGTCATCTCCTGCCCGGCTCCTCAATTGAGGAAAAGGGATAGCCTCTCCCATCTCTGTTGCAAAGGCCCGTATTCATTAGGAAACGCAGGATTGATTGGCACGACAAAAATTTGTTCAGCGACGACATTTGCCCCTTGCCATCTCTGTCCGGGACCGGATAATGGCTGTCAACCTTGTTGGGAGAATCCGGCGCAAGCCGGTGCCGAAGGAGCAACCGCCCCGGAAACTCTCAGGCCAAAGGACCAGCAAGGGGCAGACGGAACTCTGGAGAGAAGCGCGCAAGCGTTCGCCGAAGGGATAACAATCTCAGGCAAACAGACAGAGGGGGCTCAACGCAAGGCGCAGTCGCGCCGAAAGTGTGAGCTCTGCGCTTCGGATAAGCGCAAAACCCGGAGGCGTCATTTGGACGAGACCGCTGCCCTCAAAACAACACCCCTTCACGCCCTCCATCTGTCGCTTGGTGCCCGCATGGTGCCGTTCGCAGGCTACGACATGCCCGTGCAGTATGCGCCAGGCGTGCTGAAGGAACATCTCTGGACTCGATCCTCTGCCGGCCTGTTCGACGTGTCGCATATGGGTCAGGTGACGATCCGCGCCCGCTCCGGCAAATATGAGGATGCGGCACTCGCATTGGAAAGCCTGGTGCCAGTCGATATTCTCGGCCTCGCCGAGAATCGCCAGCGCTATGGCTTCTTCACCGACGAAAAGGGCGGCATCCTAGACGATCTGATGATCACCCATATGGACGACTATCTTTTCGTTGTCGTCAACGCTGCCTGCAAAGATCAGGATTTCAAGCATCTTCAAGATCATATCGGCGATAGCTGCGAAGTTACATTACTCAATCGCGCGCTCATTGCCCTTCAGGGACCTCGCGCCGTCGACGTGCTTGCCGAGCTCTGGGCCGATATCGCCTATATGAAATTCATGGATGTGCGCCATTGTCGCCTCCACGATGTCTCCTGCCTTGTGTCGCGCTCCGGCTATAGCGGCGAAGACGGTTTCGAAATCTCCGTTCCGGCTGATAAGGCCGAGGATATCGCCAAGCGGCTGCTGGAGCATCCGGACGTCCAGCCGATCGGCCTCGGCGCCCGTGACTCCCTGCGCCTGGAGGCCGGCCTCTGCCTTTATGGCAACGATATCGACCAGACGACGACGCCGATCGAAGGCGCGCTGGAATGGGCGATCCAGAAGGTCCGCAAGGCCGGCGGTGTCCGCGCCGGCGGCTTTCCTGGCGCAACCCGCATCCTCGGCGAACTTGATCACGGCACCTCACGCCGCCGTGTCGGCCTGAAGCCGGAGGGTAAGGCGCCGGTGCGCGGTCATGCCAAACTCTATGCCGATGCCGAAGGCGAGAGCGAGATCGGCGAAGTCACCTCGGGCGGTTTTGGTCCGAGTGTCGAATCCCCCGTTGCCATGGGTTACGTACCGACCGAATTCACCGCTCCCGGCACCACCGTCTACGCTGAAGTGCGCGGCAAATATCTGCCCGTCGTCGTCAGCAGCCTGCCTTTCATCAAACCAACCTACAAACGTTGAACGTCTTTTCCAGAGAGGATTATCCATGCTGAAATTCACCGAAGAACATGAGTGGCTGAAGGTCGAAGGCGATGTCGCAATCGTGGGTATTACGGCCCATGCCGCCGAACAGCTCGGCGATCTCGTTTTCGTTGAGTTGCCCGAGGTCGGTGCCAGCTTCTCCAAGGGAGCCGACGCGGCAACCGTCGAATCCGTCAAGGCAGCCTCCGAAGTCTATTGTCCGCTCGACGGAGAGATCACCGAAGTCAACGAAGCCATCACTGCCGATCCGGCCCTCGTCAATTCCGACCCGATGGGTGCCGGCTGGTTCTTCAAGCTGAAACTGAGGAATGTCGGCGATCTCAATGGTCTTCTTGACGAATCCGGTTACAAGGAGCTGATCGGATAATGACGACGCCTACGGAATTCACCTTCACCGATTACCAACCATACGACTTCGCCAACCGCCGCCATATCGGCCCGTCTCCGTCGGAGATGGCCGATATGCTCAAGGTGATCGGCTATAAGAGCCTCGACGGCCTGATCGACGCGACGCTGCCACCGGCCATTCGTCAGAAGGCACCGCTCGCCTGGGGAGCGCCAATGACGGAGCGCGAGGCGCTCGACCGTCTGCGCGAGACCGCCAACAAGAACAAGGTTCTCGTTTCGCTCATCGGCCAAGGCTATTACGGCACGATCACGCCGCCCGTCATCCAGCGCAACATCTTGGAAAATCCGGCCTGGTACACCGCCTATACGCCATACCAGCCTGAGATCAGCCAGGGCCGCCTCGAGGCACTGCTGAACTACCAGACTATGATCAGCGACCTCACGGGTCTCGATGTCGCGAACGCCTCGCTGCTCGATGAAGCGACCGCCGCGGCCGAAGGCATGGCGATGGCGGAACGTGTCGCAAAATCGAAGGCAAGGGCCTTCTTCGTCGATGCCGAATGCCACCCACAGACCATAGCGCTGATCAGGACCCGCGCCGAGCCGCTCGGCTGGACCGTCATCGTCGGCAATCCCGTCACTGATCTCGATCCGGTCGACGTCTTCGGCGCGATCTTCCAGTATCCAGGCACTCACGGCCATATCAACGATTTTAGCGGCCTGATCGCCCGCCTGCATCAGACCGGCGCAATCGCCATCATGGCGACCGATCTCCTGGCATTGACCCTGCTGAAATCCCCGGGTGAAATGGGTGCGGATATCGCCATCGGTTCCTCGCAGCGCTTCGGCGTTCCGGTTGGCTATGGCGGGCCGCATGCCGCGTTTATGGCCGTCAAGGACGACTACAAGCGCTCCATGCCCGGTCGTCTTGTCGGCGTCTCGGTCGATGCGCGCGGCAATCGCGCCTATCGCCTCTCGCTGCAGACCCGCGAGCAGCATATTCGCCGCGAAAAGGCGACGTCGAACATCTGCACTGCCCAGGTGCTGCTCGCCGTCATGGCCTCCATGTATGCGGTCTTCCACGGTCCGCAGGGCTTGAAGGCCATCGCCCAACAGGTCCACCAGAAGGCCGTGCTGATGGCCAAGGGCCTGGAAAAGCTTGGCTATACCGTTGAGCCGGAGACTTTTTTCGATACGATCACAGTCGAAGTCGGTCACATGCAGGCTCTCATCCTGCGTGCAGCCGTCGCTGAGGGCGTGAACCTGCGCAAGGTCGGCGAAACGAAGATCGGCATCAGCCTGGACGAGCGCACCCGTCCGGCGACGGTCGAAGCCGTCTGGCGCGCATTCGGCGGCGATTTCCGCATCGCAGATTTCGAGCCGTCCTATCGCCTGCCGAGAACCCTGCTGCGCACCAGCGAATACCTCTCGCATCCGATCTTCCACATGAACCGCGCCGAAAGCGAGATGACGCGTTATATCCGTCGTCTCTCCGACCGCGACCTGGCGCTCGACCGCTCGATGATCCCGCTCGGCTCCTGCACCATGAAGCTGAACGCCACGGCGGAAATGCTGCCGATCACCTGGCCGGAATTCTCGGATATCCATCCGTTCGTCCCGGCCGATCAGGCGCTCGGCTATCGCGAAATGATCGACGACCTGACGGAAAAGCTCTGCGCCGTAACAGGCTATGACACCTTCTCCATGCAGCCGAATTCCGGCGCGCAGGGCGAATATGCCGGCCTTCTGACCATCCGCAACTACCACATTGCCAATGGTCAGGGTCACCGCGACATTTGCCTCATTCCGACCTCCGCCCACGGCACCAACCCCGCCTCGGCACAGATGGCTGGCATGAAGGTCGTGGTCGTCAAGGTCAGCGATGACGGCGATATTGACATGGCCGATTTCCGTGCCAAGACCGAGCAATATGCCGACAACCTCTCCTGCTGCATGATCACCTACCCTTCGACGCATGGCGTGTTCGAGGAGACGGTGAAGGAGATTTGCGATCTCGTGCATAAGCATGGCGGTCAGGTCTATCTCGACGGCGCCAACATGAACGCTATGGTCGGCCTGTCGCGTCCCGGCGATATCGGCTCCGATGTCAGCCACCTGAACCTGCACAAGACCTTCTGCATCCCGCATGGCGGCGGCGGGCCCGGCATGGGTCCGATCGGCGTCAAGGCGCATCTGGCGCCTCACCTGCCCGGCCATCCGGAAACGGACGGCCGCAGCGGTGCGGTCTCAGCAGCAGCCTTCGGTTCGGCCTCGATCCTGCCGATCCCCTGGAGCTATTGCCTGATGATGGGCGGTGAAGGCCTGACGCAGGCAACGAAGGTGGCGATCCTCAACGCCAACTATATCGCTGCCCGTCTCAAGGGCGCCTATGACGTGCTCTACAAGTCCAAGGACGGACGCGTGGCGCATGAATGCATCATCGACACCCGCCCGCTGGCCGCAAGCGCCGGCGTGACGGTCGACGATGTCGCCAAGCGCCTGATCGATTGCGGCTTCCACGCACCGACCATGAGCTGGCCTGTTGCCGGCACGCTGATGATCGAGCCCACGGAATCGGAAACGAAGGCCGAACTCGACCGCTTCTGCGAGGCGATGCTGGCCATCCGCGAGGAAGCTCGCGCCATCGAAGACGGCCGAATGGACAAGACCAACAATCCGCTGAAGAACGCTCCGCACACGGTGGAAGATCTGGTCGGCGAGTGGGATCGTCCCTATTCCCGCGAACAGGCCTGCTTCCCGCCCGGTGCCTTCCGCGTCGACAAATACTGGTCTCCGGTCAATCGCATCGACAACGTCTATGGCGATCGCAACCTGATCTGCACCTGCCCGCCGCTGGAATCCTACGCGGAGGCCGCGGAATAGGATTTTTGCAAAAAAGCGAAGCGGTTCAGTCGCTTCGCTGGAAACAGACATAAATCTATCGTGAAACTTGTCTATGAAACGCCGCGTGTCCGAAAGGATGCGCGGCGTTTTTGATGACGCCACAATGAGGCCCTGGAACTCAGATTTATGCCGGAACGATTCGACGTGGACAATCCCGACAACTACATCGCCGCCGCCTTCGAAACCGACGATCCGGCCTCGATCGCCAAGGCGCTGGGTGAAGTGGCACGCACGCGCAACATGAGCAAGCTCGCCAAGGATGTCGGCATGAACCGCTCGGCGCTCTATCGGGCTTTGAGCGGTGACGGGAATCCAGAATTTGCGACGATCCTGAAGGTCGTCAAGGCACTCGGCCTCAAGCTGACGCCGGTACCGGCCGCAAACTAGGAATTCGCTTCCCAATCCCGAGGGCCGCTAACCGATCGCCTCTTCGAGCAGAAGCAGCACTAGGAAACCGGCAAAGAACATCGGCGTCACCCATGGACGATCCGGCGTTTCATGGGCTTCGACCAGCAGCTCCTCGGTGACGAGATAGAGAAGCGCAATCACCCCGAACGCAAAGAAGCCAGTCAAAACAGGGCCAGGCAATGAAGCGACCGGCGCTCCGAACAAGGCGCCGATCGGCAGCAACAACGCAAGCGCTGCCGTGATTGCGACAATCCTGGCTCGAGAGCGAACGCTCTCGCCAAGCTCATTCGCTACCGTCAAGCCAAGAAACAGCACCTCTAGCGTCAGCGCGATCGTCAGCAGCAAACCAACTTTGGGGCCGGCTGCAAAGCCAATGCCGAGCACGAGGCCATCGATCAGGATGTCGATGCCGATAGCGGCGAGAAGGCCGACCGGCCCTTTAGCCCAATTTTCCAGTTGCTTGACCAGCAACATCACGCCGACGCCGATCGCGCCGCCGATCACCGTCGCCAGGGGGTAGCCGCGATGCATAACATCAGGCAAAATTTCTCCGGCGGCAGCCGCAAACACGACGCCGGCTGCAAAATGCTGGATGGCGCTGACTAGATTAGGTCCCGGCCGCGTATTCACCGCAACCGCGGCACCCGCGATGGCTGCTGCCGCCGGGATCAATGTGTAAACCCACGCCGCAGTCGCCATAAGCCCCCCTTGCGCGCCCCGACCTCATCCGGCTCGAAGCCGCCGGTCAGCCGAGGGCGACAGAAGACCCTCAGCATCCATCGATCAAAGCACGAAATGCAGCAAGGTGAAATATAGGAGGTGTTTTAAGCGGGTTGCGCTGCCTGTCGCTGAGCCGCCAGAGCAGCCAGATCGGCAGGTTTCAGCTCGACGGACTCGCCGCAGCCGCAGGCCGATGTCTGGTTCGGATTGGTGAAGATGAAGCCCGAGCGCAACGTCGTCGTCTCGAAGCCCATTTCCGTGCCGAGCAAATAAAGGACGGCCGAGGGCTCAACCCAGACCTTTGCGCCATCACGCTCGATCAGATCGTCCTTCGCATTCGGCTCGGTCACCAGGTCGATGGTATATTCCATCCCGGCGCAGCCACCCTTCTTGATGCCGACGCGAACGCCCTTCGCATCGGGACCGGAATTCTCGACGATCGCCTTGACGCGGGTTGCTGCCGCATCCGTCATGCTCATGATTGCGAAGCCCATGGGCTCATTCTCCTTCCGCAACCGGGGTCAAGATCCGGCGCTTCGAGTCTCAATGTAAAGCCGGCGGCCTAAAGCTTCAATACCAGCCGACGGCGACCTGCGCTTCTTCCGACATGCGATCCGGCGTCCACGGCGGATCGAAGGTCATGCTGACATCGACGCCGGAAACGCCTTCGACGGCGCCGACGGCATTTTCGACCCAGCCCGGCATTTCGCCGGCAACCGGGCAACCCGGTGCTGTCAAGGTCATGACGATCTTCACCATCCGGTCGTCTTCGATATCGATCTTGTAGACCAGGCCGAGTTCGAAGATATCGGCCGGAATTTCCGGATCGTAGACCGTTTTCAGCGCAGAGATGATGTCGTCGCTGAGGCGCGCCAGTTCATCTGCGGGAATGCTGGAATGCACGATCCCTTCGCGTGCGTCGATCTTCTGTTCGCTTTCGTCGAGTGACATCGCTTGCCTCCTCAGGCAAAGAATTTCCGTGCATATTCCAGTGCGTCGGCCAAGGCATCCACCTCGGCGCGCGTATTGTACATGCCGAACGATGCACGGCATGTGGAGGTAACGCCGAAGCGTTTCAAGAGCGGCTGGGCGCAATGCGTGCCCGCGCGAACCGCTACACCCTGGCGATCGATCACCATCGAGACGTCGTGGGAGTGAATTCCCGCAAGCTCGAAGGAGAAAATGCCACCCTTGCCCGGCGCCGTACCGATCATGCGCAGCGAATTGATATCGCGCAGCCGTTCCGCCGCATAGGCAGCCAGATCAGCCTCATGGCGGGCAATCGCCTCGCGGCCGATACTGTCCATATAATCAAGCGCATAGCCAAGACCGATCGCCTGAACGATCGGCGGCGTTCCCGCTTCGAAGCGGTGCGGCGGCTCGTTGTACGTGACGTTTTCCTCGGTGACATCGAAGATCATCTCGCCGCCGCCCTGGAATGGCCGCATCTCGGCAAGCCGCTCCTTCTTGCCGTAGAGAACGCCGATACCCGAGGGACCGTAAAGCTTGTGACCGGTCATGACATACCAGTCGCAATCGATATCCTGCACGTCGACAGGCATGTGCACGGCACCCTGCGAGCCGTCGATCAGGACGGGAATGCCGCGCTCATGCGCGATGCGGCATACTTCCTTCACGGGAACGACCGTTCCAAGCGCGTTCGACATATGGGTGATGGCGACGAGCTTCGTGCGCTCCGTCAGGCTCTTCTCGAAATCCTCGATATGGAACGCGCCCTCGTCATCGACGGGCACCCAGACGAGCTTCGCGCCCTGACGCTCGCGAATGAAATGCCAGGGAACGATGTTGGAGTGGTGCTCCATGATGGAGACGACAATCTCGTCGCCCTCGCCGATCTCAGGCATGCCCCAGCCATAGGCGACCGTGTTGATCGCTTCGGTCGAGTTCTTGGTGAAGACGATGTCGTCGACCGACGGCGCATTCAGGAAGCGGCGCACCTTTTCGCGAGCCGCCTCATAGGCTTCCGTGGCGGCATTGGACAGGAAATGCAGCCCGCGATGTACATTCGCATATTCGTTGGAATAGGCATGCGAGATGGCATCGATGACGACCCGCGGCTTCTGCGCGGAGGCGCCGTTATCGAGATAGACGAGCGGCTTGCCATGCACCGTCTTCGTCAGGATCGGAAAATCCCGGCGGATGGCTTCGACATCATAGGCCGTTGCCGGCACGATCTTGTCCACGGGCTTTGCCTCCAATCAGGCGTGCTTTTCCAGCCAGGCCGAGATAACGCCTTCCAGTGCCTCGACCAGGGCTTCGTCTTCCAGTTCCTCGACGATCTCGGCCACAAAGGCGTTGACGAGCATGGCCCGCGCCTTCTTCTCCGGAATGCCGCGCGCCATCAAATAGTAGAGATGGTTGCCGTCGATATCCGCGACAGTGGCGCCATGGCCGCACTGTACGTCATCAGCGAAGATTTCAAGCTCAGGCTTCACCGAAAACTCGGCATCGTCGGACATCAGCAGCGTGTTGCAGGCCATCTTGGCGTCGGTCTTCTGCGCATCCGGTGCGACCCGGATCATGCCCTGGAAAACGCCGCGAGCGCGGTCGAACACCACATTGCGGATAACTTCCGTGGAACTTGTGTTCGGAACATCATGACCAAGCACCATCGTTACATCGGTATGCGTATCGCCACCGAGCAGATTGATGCCGCGCAGCGTCAGATCCGCGCCCTCGCCCACGACCTTGATATACAGTTCCTGGCGCACCAGCTTGCCGCCGGCGTTGATGACGAACAGCTTCAGCTTGGCATCTTCTCCGAGATCGATGCGGAGCTGGCCGAGATGAGTGTCTTCGCTGCCCTGCTCCTGCAGGATAATCCAGGTGATCTCGGACCCTTTGCCGATCTTGACTTCGCTGACCGAGGAAACCAGCGCGGCAGCGCCTTCGACCGCCTGATGACGCTCGATAAAGGTTGCCTTGACGTCGGCACCGAAAGTAACCGGCAGGCGGCTGTGGATCTGACCGCCGGCATGGATGAACTGCACTTCGAGCGGCTCATCGAGTTCGGTGCCATCCGGGAAATCGATGACATAGCCGTCGCGCACGAAGCTCGCATTGATGCGACCGATAGCGTCATCCTTGCCAAGGGCTTCGAGGCCGACAGCGGCCGCGCCATTGATCAGGCTATCGGCGTAGCGCGCAATGGTCAGGTTTTTGACCGATGCCTTCTCGCTTGCCTTGCCCTGAAGGACGGCGATAACCGGCGATCCCTCAACCGTCGGCGGCAACGCTTCGGCAAGGCCCTTGCCGATGTCGCTCGGAACCAGTCGCAGCAGGTTCTTGAAATCGGTATAGTGCCATGCCTCGATCCGGCGCGTCGGCAGACCGGCGGTCTTCAGCTCGTCTAGCAGGCGATCGCGGACGGCAAAGACTTCGCCGTCACCGGGC
Source organism: Rhizobium sp. 11515TR (assembly GCF_002277895.1). Classification (NCBI taxonomy): domain Bacteria; kingdom Pseudomonadati; phylum Pseudomonadota; class Alphaproteobacteria; order Hyphomicrobiales; family Rhizobiaceae; genus Rhizobium; species Rhizobium sp. 11515TR. The sequence continues at coordinate 2,625,488 of NZ_CP022998.1, forward strand.
AGATCGCCCATCTGGTCGTTATACGCCTCGATCAGCGCCGTCTCCGCGGCGGTGAGGCGGTTCGTCGTCTGAATGTTCATCGACGTGTCCTTTCCGCCTCGATCAGGCTGCAGCTCCGATGATGTCGGCGTAGCCGTTGGCTTCCAGCTCATGCGCCAGCGTCTTGTCACCGGACTTGATCACCTGGCCCTTGTAGAGGACGTGAACGGTGTCCGGAACGATATAGTCGAGCAGGCGCTGATAGTGGGTGATGACGATCACGGCGCGATCCGGAGAGCGCAGTGCATTGACGCCATCGGCGACGATCTTCAGCGCGTCGATGTCGAGGCCGGAATCGGTTTCGTCGAGCACGCAAAGCTGCGGCTCCAGGAGCGCCATTTGCAGGATTTCGGCGCGCTTCTTTTCACCGCCGGAGAAGCCGACGTTGAGCGGACGCTTCAGCATGTCCATGTTGATCTGCAGCTTGGCCGCAGCATCCTTGACGCGACGCAGGAAGTCCGGCGTCGTCAACTCGTCTTCGCCACGCGCCTTGCGCTGCTCGTTCAACGCCACCTTCAGGAACTGCATCGTGGCAACGCCGGGGATTTCGACCGGATACTGGAAGGCCAGGAAGATACCCTTGGCGGCGCGCTCGGCAGCGTCGAGCTCCAGAATGCTCTCGCCGTTATAGAGGATGTCACCCTCGGTGACTTCATAATCCTCACGACCGGCGAGGATGTAGGAAAGTGTCGATTTGCCGGAGCCGTTCGGGCCCATGATGGCGGCGACTTCACCCGCCTTCACGGTCAGGTTCAGGCCACGGATGATCTCGGTGCCGTCTTCGGCGATACGGGCGTGCAGGTTCTTGATTTCAAGCATTTTAGTATCCTATCGCAGGAATGAAGGTGCGGCGCGCAGCGCGCGCCAAAGCTAATTCTGGTTCGTGCGTCAGCCGACGCTGCCTTCGAGCGAGATGCCGATCAGCTTCTGTGCTTCGACGGCGAATTCCATCGGCAGCTCCTGCAGCACTTCCTTGACGAAGCCGTTGACGATCAGCGCGATCGCCGCTTCCTCGGGAATGCCACGCTGCAGGCAGTAGAACAGCTGGTCTTCGGAAATCTTCGACGTTGTGGCTTCATGCTCGAACTGCGCGGACGAATTCTTCGCCTCGATGTAGGGCACCGTATGAGCGCCGCACTTGTCGCCGATCAGCAGTGAGTCGCACTGCGTGAAGTTGCGGGCATTGGTCGCGCGGCGATGCGCCGAAACCTGACCGCGATAGGTATTCTGCGAGACGCCGGCGGCAATACCCTTCGAGATGATGCGGCTCGACGTGTTCTTGCCAAGATGGATCATCTTGGTGCCACTGTCGACCTGCTGATGACCGTTCGAAACCGCGATGGAATAGAACTCGCCACGGCTGTCGTCGCCGCGCAGGATGCAGGACGGATATTTCCACGTGATGGCAGAGCCGGTCTCGACCTGCGTCCAGGAGATCTTGGAGCGGTGGCCGCGGCAATCGCCACGCTTGGTGACGAAGTTGTAGATGCCGCCCTTTCCGTGCTTGTCGCCCGGATACCAGTTCTGCACGGTCGAATACTTGATCTCGGCATCATCGAGCGCAACCAGTTCGACGACCGCGGCATGCAGCTGGTTTTCGTCGCGCTGCGGCGCCGTGCAGCCTTCGAGATAGGAGACGTAGGCTCCCTCTTCGGCAATGATCAGCGTGCGCTCGAACTGGCCGGTGTTCTTCTCGTTGATGCGGAAGTAGGTCGAAAGTTCCATCGGGCAACGAACGCCCTTCGGCACGAAGACGAAGGAGCCATCGGTGAAGACGGCCGAATTCAGCGTCGCATAGAAATTATCCGACGTCGGCACGACGGAGCCGAGATATTTGCGCACCAGCTCCGGATGCTCGCGAATGGCTTCCGAGATCGACATGAAGATCACGCCGGCCTTCTTCAGCTCTTCCTTGAAGGTCGTGACGACCGAAACGGAATCGAACACCGCGTCGACGGCGATCTTCGACTTTTCGACGCCGGCAAGAATCTCCTGCTCGCGCAGCGGAATGCCGAGTTTCTCGTAGGTCTTCAACAGTTCCGGATCGACGTCGTCGAGCGACTTCGGGCCGGTGAACTTCTTCGGCGCGGCATAATAGTGAATGTCGTTGAAGTCGATCTTCGGGTAGTCGACGCGCGCCCATGTGGGCTCTTCCAGCGTCAGCCAACGGCGATAGGCTTCAAGGCGCCATTCGAGCATCCAATCCGGCTCCTGCTTCTTGGCGGAGATGAAGCGGATGATGTCTTCGGAAAGACCCTTGGGAGCCTTTTCCACTTCGATCGTGGTCTCGAAACCATACTTATACTGGTCCACGTCGATCTGGCGAACCTGATCGACCGTTTCCTGGACTGCAGGCATTTCGTTCTCCAATCTCGCCGGATCCAAGGTCCGGCAGCTTGTCAACGTTGCGGCAGACTTATGTCTGCCCCCTATGTAGTCGGCCAAAAGGGACTTTTCACCCCGCTTGGCAAGCGGAAATTTCGGTTTCCGCAAAATTGTGACCGTCAGGCCGCCGCACCTGCCAGCTTGCGCCTTGCTGCGATGCGGGAAAATGTGGCGATTGCGCGCTCAATATCCGCCTCGGTCGTGGTCGGACCCAGCGAAATGCGCAACGCTCCAAGCTTGGGATCGCATCCCATCGCCACGAGCACATGGCTCTCGCCGACCTTGCCAGACGAGCAAGCGGACCCGGCAGAAATCGCCACACCTTCCAGGTCGAAAGCGATCTGACCGGTTTCGGATTTCAGTCCCGGCAGCGTGAAAAAGCTGGTGTTCGGAACACGGGCGCCGCCTCTACCATGAATGATGACATCGGGTGCCGCCAGTTCCATGCCCGCTTCCAGCCGGTCGCGCAAGGAACCGATCGCGGCATTGCGAACCTCGAAGTCTGCGGCAGCAGCCTCGGCGGCGGCACCGAAGCCGATGATGGCAAGCGTGTTTTCCGTGCCAGAGCGATGGCCTTTTTCTTGGCCGCCGCCATGGATCAACGGCTTCGGCATCAGCACCTCGCCGCGAGAGACGAGCGCGCCGGCACCCTTAGGGCCGCCGATCTTGTGCGAGGAGATAATCAGGAAATCCGCGCCGATCGCATTGATATCGAGCGGAACGCGGCCGGCCACCTGAACGGCATCCACCACGAAGAGGCCGCCCGCGGCCTGAACGAGCTTGGCCGCTTCGCCGACAGGCTGGAGAATTCCGGTCTCGTTATTCGCGAGCATGATGGCGACCATCGGCAGGCCGATCGCCTTGTCGTGGGCGGCAAGCATGGCCTCCAGCGCAGCAAGATCGACCGTACCGTCCGATGTCACCGGTATTTCGCTGACATTATCCCTGACAAATCGCCCGCCTTCGCGCACGGCTGGATGCTCGACGGCCGATATATAAAGGTGGCTGACGACAAGCGGCGTACGCCCCATCCGGAATTCCGGCGTCAGCACCATATTCGCCGCCTCGGTGGCGCCGCTGGTGAAAACCACATGGGCAGCTTCCGCGCCCGTAAGAGCCGCAACCTGCCGGCGTGCGGCCTCGACAGCTGCGCGCGCCGCCCTACCTTCGCCGTGAACAGAATTGGGGTTGCCTTGAATATCCATCGCACGCAGCATGGCTTCGCGCGCCGCCGGATGGAGCGGTGCGGTAGCATTCCAGTCGAGATAGAGGCGTGTTGCCGCCATAATCTTCTTCCTGCGCGACTTTGCTTTGCTGCGGCCGGCTCATTTTCCTTGAAATTTCAGCCGGGCATGCCTTATGACACGTTCCACAAACCGTTGCACAGACAACAGGCGGAACACCGCATCAAGTTTCGAATTGTTCTAAACTGCGTTCTAGAAAAGATGAGCGCATTCGTCAAGTCAACTTGCTGCGTGCCGTAGGGTTTGAACGCAGAAAAAGAAGAGCCGGAGTATCGATGCCCGAAGTAATTTTCAACGGCCCCGCGGGTCGCCTTGAAGGCCGCTATCAGCCCTCCAAGGAAAAGAGCGCCCCGATCGCGATTATCCTTCATCCCCATCCGCAATTTGGCGGCACGATGAACAATCAGGTGGTCTACCAGCTCTTCTATATGTTCCAGAAGCGCGGCTTCACCACGCTCCGCTTCAATTTCCGTGGCATCGGCCGCAGCCAGGGCGAATTCGATCATGGCGCCGGCGAGCTTTCCGATGCTGCCTCTGCACTCGACTGGGTCCAGAGCCTCCATCCCGATTCGAAGAGCTGCTGGGTTGCCGGCTACTCCTTCGGCGCCTGGATCGGCATGCAGCTGCTGATGCGTCGCCCCGAGATCGAAGGCTTCATGTCGATCGCGCCGCAGCCGAACATCTATGACTTCTCCTTCCTTGCCCCCTGCCCGTCATCCGGCCTGATCATCAACGGTGATGCGGACAAGGTTGCTCCAGAAAAGGACGTCAACGGCCTCGTCGAGAAGCTGAAGACGCAGAAGGGCATCCTGATCACGCACAAGGTCGTGCCGGGCGCCAACCACTTCTTCAACGGCCAGGTCGAAACGCTGCTCGGCGAATGCGAGGACTACCTCGACCGCCGCCTGAACGGCGAACTCGTGCCGGAGCCGGCCGCCAAGCGCATTCGATAAGAAGCGGCGCCTCTCTCAGAGCGTTTCCGCCGTTCTTTGAAACACGGAAACGCTCAATTTTGCTGCTTACGCATTCCGGTCAAAATCGTTTGCGAACTTTTACCGGAACTCCTGGCGCGACATCCTGAAGCAAAGGCCCGGAGTACCGCTGACAACGATCGGTGCTTCGTACTGCATCCCGATTTTTTGAAGTACCCGCTGCGAAGCAGTATTTTCCGGATGCGTGAATGCGATGAACCGATCGGCAAAGCCGCGGCGGAAAAACCACTGCGCGAGCGCGCCAGCGATTTCGGTGGCATAGCCGTTGCCCCACGCATCACGCCGAAGCGAATAGCCGAGTTCGAACTCGCCCCGCCCTCTCTCCTGGAAGCGCGAAAAGCCGGCACGGCCGATAAAGCGTCCATCCTCGCGCCGCAGCATCTTGTACTTGGTCACGCCGTCGCGCGCATGTTCATCGAACCAGCTTTTCAGCCGTTCCTCGGCTTTTTCCAGCGTCCATGGTGCTGCACCCGAGAGATAGCGCGTTGTTTCGATGGTCGAATGCAATTGCCGAATCACTTCGGCATCACTCTTGTCCCACATCGTCAGCACGAGGCGCGGGGTTTCGAGTATGATAGTGTCACTCATCTGCCTGCCTGTTTCGTGATGGATCTGCAGCCTGCCGTAACGTGCATGCCAGCGCCGATTGACAACCGGTGGCTCAGTGCTAACCGCTCAACCTGATTTCAACAAGCCGATCACGCGACGATATTGCATGCGAAGGCCCGCCGAAGCGGGCCTCCAGATTATCGCTTGGTATCATCGGTCAGTGACATGCCGGCAGGCCGGGAGCGCCGCACTTCTTCTTTTCCGGAGGCTTCTGCGGCGGAGGCGGAGGGGATCTCTTCACCTGTTGCTGCACGACCTTCGGCTGCGGTTGCGGCTTCGGCTGAGCGTGCGGCTTGGGCGCCTGTACCACCACATGCGGCACGGGTTTGGGCTGTGCAGGAGCCGGATTGGCTTGCCGGGGCGGGGCGGCAGCGACATGAGGCTGAGGGTTGACTCGAGCTTGGTTGCTGGGGACCGCCTTGGGCTTCGCCTGAGTTCTGAGGGCGATGGCTGGAGCTGCTGGGGCATGCGCATTGGGCTTCGGTGCAGCGGCAACCGGATTAGGTTTACCGCTCGGCGCTGCTTGGGGTGCCGGGGTCTTGGCAATCTGGTTTTGCCCCTTCATGGCAGGCACATTGCCACCCGCCGGCAGCGGTTGCCCCTTGGCACCGGGAAGCGCATGGGCATTGGCGTTCGACGTGGCCTGAGGCTGTTGAGCCTGTTTCGTCTGAGTTGCGCCAGGGTTGGCTGGCTTGCCCGTGGCTGGCAAAGGCTGACCATTCGCACCGGGAAGCGCGTGCGCATTGGCATTTGCGCCTTGCTGGGCAGGTTGCGTGGCTACAGCCGGATTATGCATTGCATTCGGCGCAGCTGACGGCGATTGCCCCTGCTTCGTCTGGCCCGTTCCCGGATTAACGGGCTGCTTGCCACCAGCCGGCAGCGGCTGACCATTGGCGCCTGGAAGCGCATGGGCAGCGGCATTTCCGCCTTGCGGCTGCGCCGACGGCGCCGCCGCCGGAGCAACTCCAGGCACCGTCTTGGCGGCCGCGGCGGGATTCTGCTTCTGCAGAACTGCCGCCTTCTTCTGTACCGATGGCGGCAAGGCAACATGCAGTGCCGCAGCACCTGCCCCGGCAATAACGGCCGCACCGGCGAGTTTCTGGCCCGTCGTCAACCCAGGGGCGGCAGGCGCAGCACCATTCTCATTGACGTTCGTATTATTGTTATTGACGGTCGTATTATTGTTGATGACCGTCGTGTTGTTCACGACCGTATTGTGGATGTTGTTGAAGATGATGTTGTTTTCCGGCGGCGCGATATCGCGTGGCGGTTCGACCCATGCAGGGACCGGAACATAGGTAGGCTCCGGCAATACATAGAGATCGACCGCGGGCTGCGGAGGCGCCAGCACGACGAAATCCGGCGGCGGTGGTGCCAGAAAGACGGGCGGTGGCGGCGGTGCATAGCCGAAGTCGGCATCGTCGAAGTAAAGCACCGGCCGCTCGACATAAACGATTTCCGGCGGCGGCGGTGGCGGCACGTCATATTCGATGACGGTGAAGGACGGCGGCGGTTCGAGCGCTGCCTCGAAATGCTCGAGACGGCGGCGGGCATCCCAGACATGGGGACCACGCGGATAACGCCTCAGATAAGACCAATAGGCCTCGGGCGTATCGGCAATCCAGGTCTCGCGCCAGGTGATAGCCTCGCGGCGGGCGGCGACAATGGCGCGCACACGCCTTGCCATGGAGTCGTTTGGATAGGCGGCGAGAAAGTCCTCATAGCCCTGCAACGTGTCGCGATCGAGCGCGGCAAAATAGGCATCCCGCTCGTCGAAATCGCGAATGGGCTTCGTCCGGTTTGCCACGTCCTCGGTGCTCGACACCGCAGCAGCCGGTGCATTCGGACCGCGATCGAAGAAAGTAAAGGCGTTCTTGAACTTGGAGGCATCCCAGGAAATCTCGGCACCCTTGGTCAAGTCGCCGACCCGCAACCGTGTGCGATCGAAGACGTCATCAAGCGAAAGGCCGCCAACCCGGATCATCTCCGCCAGCGCATGCGCGTAGGAACCATACGGACCTGCCTCCTGCGGTGCGACCGTGCCGGGCGCCGCATTGAAGGCAATCAGCTGATTGACGTCGGGATCGACCAGCGCCAGACCGCCGGCCAGTGGCTGACTGGAATGCACGAATGGATTGGCCCTCGCCGCGTCCAGCACGACAATGCTGCCGCGATTGTTGATCGCGGCCAGCGACTTGGTGAAGTCGCTCACGCGGACCGCCTGGACGGGGACATCCGTGGCATTGGTGATCTGTGCATCGACAGGCGCGAAATAATTGTCGCCCTGATATTGCACACCATAGCCCGCCAGATAGACGAAGATGACGGTATTGGGGCCTGACGCGTTGGCCTTCGTCAGAAAGTCGCGCATCGCGTCGCGCAACCCGTTCTGGTCGAGGTCGCGTGCTCCTATCACATCGAAGCCCGCAGCCTGCAGCGTCTGCGCGATCAGGCCGGCATCGTTGGCTGGCGTCGGAAGCGAGCCCACCGTATAGGCGGCGTTACCGACGACAAGCGCTATTCTCTTTTCAGGGGAACCTTGAGCTTCGGCCGGATTCGCAGCGGCGATACCGGCCAAAACCAACATCATGGCAAAAAATGCCCAGATCGTCTTTTTGGATGACAATCCCATCTTCGAAAGCAGAGGCGACATACCGGTTTCTTTCACGAAACATGAGGTGCGTACGGGATCAACGGGAAATCACTAGGATTTGATTCGGGCGAATGCGCGGCTTATTCCCGGCGGCTTCGCGGCGATGTTACGATCTATTGACGTTCAGAAGCGCTTGTTTACATATCCCGCTGACGTCGAAACTTGTCGTCTCCCCCACCAAAATGGTGACGCGCCGGTAAATCGGTGATAAACGCGCCCCGCGACATCAAACAATAGCGACTTCACCGCATCCTCCAAGGTTGCGGCCTCGAGAGACCAAGATCATGGCTGAGTTCAAATCCGATTTCCTGCGAACCCTGCAAGAGCGCGGCTTCATTCATCAGATTTCCGATGAAGCTGGCCTCGATGACCTCTTCGCCAAGGAAACCGTGACGGCCTATATCGGCTATGATCCGACGGCATCGAGCCTGCATGTCGGCCACCTCACCCAGATCATGATGCTGCACTGGTTGCAGGCGACCGGCCATCGGCCGATCTCCTTGATGGGCGGCGGCACCGGCATGGTCGGCGACCCCTCGTTCAAGGAGGAAGCCCGCAAATTGATGACCGTCGATATGATCGAGGACAATATCGCTTCGATCAAGCGCTGCTTCTCGAACTACCTGGACTACAACAAGTCCGGCAACGCGGCCTTGATGATCAACAATGCCGAATGGCTGCGCTCGCTGAACTATCTCGAATTCCTGCGCGATGTCGGCCGGCATTTTTCCGTCAACCGCATGCTGTCCTTCGACAGCGTGAAGACGAGACTTGACCGCGAACAGTCGCTATCGTTCCTCGAATTCAACTATATGATCCTTCAGGCCTACGATTTCGTCGAATTGGCCAAGCGTTACGATTGCCGCCTGCAGATGGGTGGCTCGGATCAGTGGGGCAATATCGTCAACGGCATCGATCTCGGTCACCGCATGGGGACCAAGCAGCTCTTTGCTCTGACCTCGCCGCTGCTGACCACCTCTTCGGGCGCCAAGATGGGCAAGTCTGCTTCCGGCGCCGTCTGGCTGAATGCCGACCTGCTGCCGGTCTATGATTTCTGGCAGTACTGGCGCAATACCGAGGATGCCGACGTTCCGCGGTTCCTCAAGCTGTTCACGACGTTGCCGATGGACGAAATCGCACGGCTTTCCGCCATCGCAGGCTCCGAACTCAACGAAGTCAAAAAGATTCTTGCGACCGAAGTCACGGCGATCCTTCACGGCCGCGCGGCAGCAGAACAAGCGGCCGAAACTGCGCGCAAGACCTTCGAGGAAGGTGGCCTTTCCGAAAACCTGCCGTCGATCGATGTTCCCTCCTCCGAACTCGACGCCGGCATCGGCCTGCTGGCTCTGATCGTACGCGCCGGCCTTGCCGGTTCGAACGGCGAGGCACGCCGTCATGTGCAGGGCGGCGCAGTGCGCATCAACGATCAGGCCATCAGCGACGAGCGCAAGGTGATTGGTACCGGCGAAGTCACAGCCGATGGTATTATTAAGCTCTCTCTCGGCAAGAAGAAGCACATCCTGATCCGTCCGGCCGCTTGAGCGTCCGAATAGGAAGAGACGAAGAGAGCCGGCGCCCTCGCGCCGGTTTTATCATTTGGGCCAGCACGGATGCATAGTATTATCAACGCTGGCCGGATGATTTTTTCATCCCCATGTCGGATTACGGCCTGCCTATTCGTCCTCAGTTCAGATCGCACGCTCGGAGGTGGATTATGGATGAAGTGCCGGTGATCAAGACGAGGCGCAAAGGCCGAAGCCTCACGCAAAGCATGTTGATTCCCAGCGAGGAGATGCTCTCCCGCGCCCTCTGGGCAGCGCCTCCGGGCCAATTATCCGATATTGCGGGAATAAGACAGGCACTTGCCAGACAATATGGCGCCGATGCCTGCTGCCCTGTCACCGTTCAGCGACATTTGGTGCAGATCAGTCAAAACGGCACGGCTCCGTTTTGGCGTATCGTGGACCCCGATCGACCATTCGCACAGCGCATGAACGGCGGGCCGGAACGCATACGAGAGCGATTGGCGGAAGAAAGATAGTTCGCCTTACAACCTCTCCACTATCGAAAGACAGCAGCCTCGGCTCCGCGCTTCCTTAATACTCAAATATCTGCCTGAAAACGCCCGGCGCGATGATCGAGAGAGGATTGATCTGCAGGTTCGATTTCTCGATCGTACCGGTCAATCTGAAGGTAATACCGATCAGGCCGCGATCGCTGCCATTGCCCAGGATGAAGCCGACGATCGGAACTTCCGCGAACAGCCGGTTCAGGCCATAGGCGGGCATGAAGGTTCCCGTCATGTCCATCTTTCCATTGGCGTCCTTCAGCACGCCTTGGAACGTCGCCCCGACCTGCACGCCGCGAACCACGCCATTTTCGACGGAGAGCACCCCATCGTGCATCACCAGCCGCGCAAAGCCGCGCTCGAAACTCTGCGAACGCGTATCGATATTCTGCTTCACAGCCGAATTCAGGCTCTTGCCGTTCTTTCCGCTCGGCGTCGATACGATGGTCGAGAGTTTCTTGTCGTCGATGATCGAGAAGTTACGGATATCGAGCGAGCCGTCCCAGTTATCCTGCCCGATCGAGCGCAGCGACAGATTGAGCAACCCACCTTGTAGATGCCTGTAGAGATCGGTGAAGCGCGCAACGGCACCGGCATCGCCGCTGGTGATACGGATGACGCCGTTGGCGCCTTTGCTCATCTGGGTAACGAGCGCTTCGCCGCTACGGGTCACGCCGGAAAAGTCCGCAGCCGTCGTCTTGCCGCCGGCGATCGAATAGACGCCCTTGACATTGCCGATGGTCTCATCGTTGAAGCCGACGACCTTGTCGAGATTGGCGCGAACGGTCGCGCTCGCCGAAGCGTCTCCGTCCGAACTCTGCTGGCCGCCCGATGTGGACGCCTTCAGGCGCGCAAGGATCGGACGTATGTCGGCGGAATTGCCCGATATCGCCACATCGTAGCCGCCACCCTTGCCTCGCTTCAGCGAAAGCGCAAAATCATCGAGCGCCGAGAGCTTCACGTTGTCGAAGCTTGCCGAGGTGAGGCTCCCCTTGCTGATCAGAAGATCGCCGCTGGCGCCGAACCCATCGCCCTTGAGCGTGAAATTCTTGAGCGCCGTCTGGTTCTCCGGACCGGAGGCCTCGAACTGCGCAGTCGCCGCAATGCCGCTGCCCTTCGACCAGCCGACCCAAGGCACGGTCAGAGCCGCTTTGCCGAGATCGACCTTGACGCCCTGGCGATCGTCGTCGATGCGCGTCAACTCCACTTTGACAGGCCCATCAACTATATCCCGAAGTCCGGGCAGAACGGTATTGCGTTGCGCATCGGTCAGCGTTGCCGTGATCACGCGGGCGCGCTTGACTGTCGATTTGCTGTCGGTCGGCTCCACCATGTCGATTTGGGCCGGAATACTGTCGATCTGGGCCTGGGCTTGCAGATGCACGGATTGCGGATCGGCCGAAATCACCCCGGTCAGATTGTCGATCTTCCGATTGTTCATCGGCTTCAGCAGATCGACATTGTCGAGATTGAGCTTCGCCTGCCACTCCGGCGGGGGCGGCTGCTGATCTTTGATGAGCCCTATCCTGGCATCGACTTTGGCGACGATCTTGCCGTTGAAATCCTCCGGCTTGAACTCGGTCCGCTGCAGCACCTCCAGAGGTTTGTAGGTCAGAAGTTCGGCGATCGCATCGCCGGAGCCTGAAATCGTCAAATCAAGATCGGCCATCAGCGGCTTGTCGTAAGTCGCCGGGATCGAGAAGCTGCTGTCACTCAGCGTGATCGTGCGACCTGTCGGAAAATAGGAGGTGGCCGTGGCGATATCGACGACCATATTCGGACCGGTCAGATCGAAATGAGCCTTGGTATCGCGCAACGGCGGAATTTCACCGGGAACGTTCATCCGTGCGCCATCTATGTCAAAGGCGATATGCAACTCGTTTTTGCCAAGCTGCAGCTTGCCGGTCTGCGCCGCCTCACGCAGTCGTCCGGCCGGAATGAAGACCGATATAGCGGCATTGGTCACCGAGCCACCGAAAAGATTGCCTTCGACCCAGACCCTGGGTTTCGAAGCCATCCAGAAAGGCCAAAGCTGCTTGACAACAGTTGTGTCGAGTTTGTCCGCACGGCCACCAAAACTGATCTCCGGCGAGCTGTCGCCGAGTTTCATATGCAGAGAGCCGAAAAGCGCGCCTTGCGGCGTCGATATGCCGAGATTGTCGAACTGGAATTCCTTAGTTGCGGAAAAGAACCGCCCTGTGGCGCGACCATCGAAGCTGACAGGCTTTTCCCCCGAGAGAGACGAAGCGGCAACACCGTTCTTGATCACGAAATCGATGCCGAAACCCTTGCCTGCACTGGCGTCGACACGATCGAGATCGATGACCGCGCCGGAAAAGGGCGCGATCGTTCCGAGAAACTGGGCTTTTGATGGCGCAATCTCCAGGGTCTGGTGATCGAAGTTGTAGGCGAGGTTGATATTGGCCTGCGTCAACTCCTGCGCATCATGGTCCATATAGAGGATGCCGGGCTGGACATGGATGGTTGCGCTCAGCTTCGGATCGACGCCTGCCTGGCCCTTGACGGCCGAAAGCGTGACCTCTCCGAAGGTCGTCAGACCCTGCCGTGGCATCCCGTTCGCATCATAGGTCATTGTGAGGGGCTTGAGATCGAGATTGGATATCCTCGCCGCTAGCGACGAGCTATGACCGGCCTCATTTTGATCCGCCCTCACGTCCAGGAGCGCTACCGACCCATTAAGCGCGACCTGGCCATAAAGATGCAGAGAATTCGGCGCCGCCCGCTCGAATGTGAGGTTGTCGACGACGAGGGAGATCGGATCACCGTCCTGTCGCGCCAGCTTCATCGAGAAGCCGGAAATGCGCACGGAATTCGTGCCGCCGCGCTGGACGAAATGTTCGAGAAAATCGAGATTGTCGAAGGCCGCATTCAGGGCCTTGGGCAAGGCATCGACGCGCAAGGCGGTCAAATCCACCGGGTCGCCTTGCGGCAGCAGCGAAGTATCGAGCGCGATCCCCTCTGCCGCTACACTTGCCACTTCCACCCTGCCCTCGATGAGGGCCAACGGGTCCAGCTCCATGTTGACGGCTGACATCGTCGACAGATGCTTGCCGCTCTCCTGATCGACGACATTGACGTCGCGGGCCTCCAGCGCCAGGCGCAGGTCGGAGGTAAAGCGGATCACGGTCGCGCCGACCTCTGCCTTGTAACGCGGGCCGATCGCCTGATCGAGGGCGGTTTGCGCCTTCTGCGACAGCGGCGCATCGAAGATGCCGCCTTCGATGGTCGCGATGACGGCACCGAGAATGATGGCGAGAAAGGCAAAGAAAACCAACGTCATGCGGCAGACGTGCCAAACATGCGAGCGCTTGCGGCGAACGCGCTCCGGCACATGCACGATCAACGGATCTTCGACCTGAGCGGACGGCAGATGGTCGAGCGACACGAGATCCTTTTTGCGGAATGTTACCTTTTCGCCTCGGATCACTCCTGCGCGTGCCTTTCACTTATACAATTTTGTTGGTGACGCTGCGTCCCATTGGACGGCACACGCGAGCAGTATATATGCCTTACCTCAAGTGTCATCTAAAAAACCGGCAAAAGAAAGGTTTTCCCGTGGCGGAAGTTTTTCCGATTCAACTGAACATCGGTGACAAGGCGCCGGATTTCGATCTCCCGCGCGATGGCGGCGATCGCGTTCGCCTTGCCGATTTTGCCGGCAAGCCGCTGGTGATCTATTTCTACCCCAAGGATGATACGACCGCCTGCACGACAGAATCGATTACCTTCACGGCACTGTCAGCCGATTTCGCAAAGTGCGGCGTCTCTCTCCTCGGCGTCTCGCCTGACACGGTAAAAAGCCATGACAAATTCGTCAGCAAACATGCGCTTTCTGTGCCGCTCGCCTCAGACGAAGAAAAGATCATGGCAACGGCCTATGGCGTCTGGCGCGAAAAAAGCATGTATGGCCGCACCTATATGGGTGTGGTGCGCTCAACCTTCCTGATCGGCGCCGATGGGCGCATCGCGGCAATATGGGACAAGGTCAAGGTCGCCGGACATGCCGAAGCCGTTCTGGCGGTGGCCAAGGAACTTTGACGGTATGTCCGGCAGTCCCGAAACCATCACGTCGCTGCGCGGGGGCGCCATCGCCGCCATCCGTTCGGCCGATCTCGATATGAAGACCGAGCTCGCCCAGGAATCGGCAACACGCTGGTTTGCCCGCACCCTGTCGCTGCGTTCGCCGCTCGACCCGCCGCTCGCCGATCGGCCCGGCCGGCCCGAAAAGCCGGAGCTTGTGCCGCCGAAAAACATGGAGAAGCGCTCGCTGCATACGCTGAAAGGTCGCATCGCGCTCTTGCATGCTATTGCCCATATCGAGCTGAATGCAGTCGATCTGGCGCTCGATATTGTAGCGCGTTTTGCGACAGGACCGGTCCCCAATTCCTTCTTCGATGGCTGGATGCAGGTCGCCTTTGAGGAAGCCAAGCATTTTCGAATGGTGCGGGCGCGCCTGCGCGAACTGGGCGCAGACTATGGCGATTTGCCCGCGCATGATGGCCTCTGGCAGGCGGCCCATGCCACTCGCACCGATCTGACCGCGCGCCTGGCCGTCGTGCCGCTGATTCTTGAGGCCAGGGGGCTCGACGTGACGCCGGCCCTTCAGGCGAAAATGCGCGAAACCGGCGATCTCGAAAGCGCCGCCATCCTGGATGTCATCTACAATGACGAGAAAGGCCATGTTGCCGTCGGTGCGAAATGGTTCCGCTTCCTCTGTGCCCGGGAGAAGCGCGATCCGGCCCGAACTTTCCAGGAACTGGTGCGCGCCAACTTCCGCGGTTCATTGAAAGCCCCGTTCAACGATATAGCTCGGGCGGAAGCGGGGCTCACGCCCTCCTTCTACCGTTCACTGACGTCTACAAGCAATGCTTGATATACTAATAACAAGCACCTTTTCCGGCATCTAATACTGCAATAGAAAGCATTCGTTAACCATAATGCCGTGTACTTCCATTGGGTGCCAGAACGCACCGATTGGGAGAGTCTCGGTGACAGCAAAGCCTCAAAACCGGGTTTTCGGCAAGCAAAAGCGACATCACACTATTATCCTCGCTAGCGGCGATACGGTGCGACATATGACGGTGCGCCCATGGATGGCCGCGGTCGCCGTCTGTATGGTCGGAGTCTTCTCGATCGGCTATCTCCTTGCGACCTCCTACCTGGTCCTGCGTGACGATCTCATCGGTGCCACGATGGCCCGCCAGGCGCGCATGCAATATGACTATGAAGATCGCATCGCCGCCCTGCGCGCCCAGGTCGACCGCGTCACCTCCCGCCAGCTCCTGGATCAGCAGGTCGTGGAGGAGAAGGTTGACAAGTTGATCGAGCAGCAACAGCAACTCTCCTCACGCAACGGCAAGCTCAGCACTCTTCTCGACCGCGCAGAAAACTCCGGCCTGACCGACAAGAGCGCGCATCCAGATGCCAATGCTGCTGCGCCTAAGAATGAACATGCCCGGCTGACGTCACCCAAGGCAATCGAAAAGCTTCTCCTGAGCGGCACGCCGGCTGACGCCCCATCCGACAACTCCACGCTTGCCTATGTCCCGGCCCCCGAAACCGTCGCCGACCGCGCCGATCGCGTCTTTTCGAAGGTGACGCTGTCGCTGAAGCACATAGAGCAGGATCAATTATCCCGGATCCGCAATCTCACCGCTGGCGCGTCAGAAACCGCCAACGAGATCCAATCGATCATGCAGAACGTCGGGATCAGGGTTCCAAACGAGGTCGCCAATACTGCTCGTGAAGACACGGATGGCGGCGTTGGGGGCCCCTATGTTCCGCCTGAGAATGTCGATCAGTTCGAACGATCCATGGCGGAGCTCGATACCGCTTTGACGCATCTGGAAACCGTGCGGGGTGCCGCCGAAAGCTTGCCTTTCCGCAACCCGGCGCCGGGCAAGCTCATTACCAGCCCTTTCGGTAACCGCAAGGATCCCTTCTTTGGCACGCTGGCCCTCCACACCGGCACGGATTTTCATTTCAGCCCCGGTGAGAGGATCAAGGCCACCGCCCCCGGCAAAGTGGTTTCGGCGGGCTGGACTGGCGGGTACGGCAACATGGTGGAGATCGACCACGGCGGCGGCATCTCCACCCGCTATGGGCATATGGAACAGGTGCTCGTCAAAGTCGGCGACAAGGTCGGTGCCGGCGATGCGATAGGTCTGGCCGGCAGTACGGGGCGCTCGACAGGAACTCATCTGCATTATGAAGTGCGCGAGAACGGACATCCCATAGACCCGATGTATTTCATCGGTGCCGGCACGAAACTCGCAAGTTACATCAGCGGATTGGGCGCAATTTAGCTGCGGGAATTGTGACAAACGCGCAACAAAGATGGCACTAATCCGAAAATTGCGTTATGAATGAACTTCAGGCCTGTTGAAGCGCCTGCTTTCCTTGACTTCCCGGATATTTGGTTCTATGTCGCGCTGCATTGCGGCACGCTCCTGTGTGTCGACTCATGGTGTTCGACTGAACCAAGACGGAATTAGTTTTCCCTTTGACAACATTTGCTGACCTTGGCCTGAGCCAAAAAGTCCTTTCCGCGGTGACTGACGCGGGCTACACGACACCGACTCCGATCCAGGCCGGTGCAATCCCCTTTGCGCTTCAGCGCCGCGACATCTGCGGCATTGCCCAGACCGGAACCGGTAAGACGGCCTCCTTCGTGCTGCCCATGCTGACGCTGCTCGAAAAGGGCCGCGCACGCGCCCGCATGCCGCGGACGCTCATTCTGGAGCCCACGCGCGAACTCGCAGCGCAGGTCGCCGAGAACTTCGAGAAGTACGGCAAGAACCATCGCCTGAACATCGCTCTTCTGATCGGTGGCGTTTCCTTCGAAGAGCAGGATCGCAAGCTGGAACGTGGCGCCGATGTGCTGATCTGCACGCCCGGACGTCTGCTGGACCATTTCGAACGCGGCAAGCTGCTGATGAGCGCCGTCGAGATCTTCGTCATCGACGAAGCCGACCGTATGCTCGACATGGGTTTCATCCCCGATATCGAGCGCATCGCCAAGCTCATCCCCTTTACGCGTCAGACACTGTTCTTCTCGGCAACGATGCCGCCGGAAATCCAGAAGCTGGCCGATCGCTTCCTGCAAAACCCGGAACGCGTTGAAGTCGCCAAGCCGGCATCGACTGCCAAGACCGTGACGCAGCGCTTCGTCGCTTCGCATGGCAAGGATTATGAGAAGCGCGCCACGCTGCGCGATCTCATCCGTGCCCAGACGGATTTGAAGAACGCGATCATCTTCTGCAATCGCAAGAAGGATGTTTCCGATCTTTTCCGTTCGCTGGACCGCCACGGCTTTTCCGCCGGTGCACTGCATGGTGACATGGACCAGCGCTCGCGCATGACCATGCTGCAGAACTTCAAGGATGGAAATCTGCAGTTGCTCGTTGCCTCCGACGTCGCAGCACGCGGCCTCGATATCCCCGATGTGAGCCACGTCTTCAATTTCGATGTTCCGATCCATTCGGAAGACTATGTTCACCGAATCGGCCGCACCGGTCGCGCCGGCCGTTCCGGCGCCGCCTTCACCATCGTCACGAAGCGCGACACGAAGCATGTCGATGCCATTGAGAAGCTGATCGGGGAAGACGTCCAGTGGCTGAACGGCGACCTTTCGGCTCTGCCGCCCGCAGACGAGAGCAGCGACGACAATCGTTCGTCCCGCCGCCGCGACCAGAAGGGCAAGGGCCGCGATCGGGATCGCAGCCGCGGAGGCCGCAACGCCTCGAGTCACAAATCTGATATCGACGTCGAGGATAATGACGTCGTAGCGATCGAAGCAGCACCAGCAAAGGCCGAAAGCGTGAAGAACGAGCGCAAGTCTGAGAACAACAATAACAGATCCCATAACGGTTCTCGCAACAACCACCGGCCCTTCCCTGCTGCCAATGACGATCACCGCGAACGCCGCAACCGCTATCGCGATCAGGACGACGGCCCGACGCCGGTCGGCTTCGGCGACGATATCCCGGCTTTCATGCTCATCGTGGCAAACGCCAAGGCCTGATAGATCCCGCTCAGACACGCAGCAGATCGGCTTACCGGATGTTGCGTCCAATCTCGGGATTTGAATATTGGGCAAGCCCGGCATCGATTTCCCAGGACTAGGAACCGGTCTCGCAATCTTGCGGGACGGCGAGCTTTTGCTCTATCGCCGCCTCAAGGCACCGGAAGCCGGATGCTGGAGCATCGTCGGCGGCAAGGTCGATCATATGGAGCCTGCCGTCAAGGCAGCCATTCGTGAGGCTGAAGAGGAAAGCGGCCTCGCCATCGGCAGGATCGACTATCTCTGCACGGAAGAAGTCATCATTGAAGCCGAGCGGCAGCACTGGATCTCGCTGATCTACATCTGCAAGGATTTTTCCGGTGAACCGCGCCTGATGGAGCCAGACAAGCTCTCCGATTTTGGCTGGTTCGGCCGCGGCGAGCTGCCGGCTCAGCTTTCGGAATTCGCCAAGGCGACGATCGCCCATTTAAGCGAAGCAGATTTCCGCTGACGCCTATTTATCCGACCTAAGCGCAGCCTCGTAGGCCAGCCGCACCCAACGTGCCATTTCATCTGGATCATCTAACGCAATGTCTGGCACCGACCAATAGGGCATGTTGACGGCCTTGCCCTTCTTGCCCTCGTAAGCCCAGCGTCGCGCACCGGCTGCCTCGAATTCGGAAGCACTGGCATCGTCCGCTTTCAGAAGAATCTCGTCGTCCACTTCGAGCGCCAGGATGCGGCCCATATGGTAGATCCCCTTGCCGCCGAACATCCGTTTGATGGTGACAGGCCCGAGCGACTGAAACATCTCCTCGATATCGATATTGTCCATTCCCTACCCCTTCAAAATGCCACCCGCCGCGACAACGGCCTCAGGCGTATCAACATCGAGATGTGCCGCCTCGCCGATCTCGACGTCAACGACCGTAAGTCCCGATGTCTCGATGATATGCCGTGCCCCCACATCGCCCTCCAGCCGCATCACGGCGTTCAACACGGACCGCGGCAGGATGACGGGATTGCCACGCTTGCCGCCCGATACCGCCCGCACGATCGCCTGGCCGTTCGCCTCCCGGAAAGCCGCCATCAAAGCTTTCAGATCGTCGCTGGTGACACCGGGCATATCGGCCAGCATGACGAGGACGCCATCGGCACTCCGTGCTGCCCGTGTGCCGACACCTGCAACCAGCGAACTGGCCATGCCCGAGCCATAATCCGGATTGAATACCGCTCCGACGGCGAGACCATTGAGTGCGGTTTCGATCTCATCGCGCCGATGCCCTGTGACGACGACAATATCCGATACACCGCTTGCAATGGCGATAGATGCCGAACGGCGTACCAGCGCCACGCCATCGAATTCCGCCAAAAGCTTGTGTGAGCCCCCCTCGCCCATGCGGCTCGCCTTTCCCGCAGCCAACAGGACGATAGCAATCGATATCGCCGACGGCGGTTTATTGACAATGTCGCGCGGCCGTGGACGTGACTGAATTTCCATGAGCAACCCTCCAACGCCCATGCCACTGATATCCTGCCGCGTCGGTTGTTCGCCGGCTAATATGCGATCCAGCACCCAATCGAAGCCATTCTCCTTTGGGCTGCGCGCGCATCCCGGCGCCCCGACGACATAAACGTCGCCCACCCTGCCAAGTACCAGCAGATTACCCGGATCGACTGGCATGCCGACCTGAATGACCTCGCCACCGGCAAGCCGGATCGCCTCCGGAATGACGTCACCGGCATCGATGACCGCCGAAGCCCCGAAAACGATCACCAGCTTAGGCATCCGGTCGGGCACCGCCAGCGTGCGACGGACCGCATCGGCAACGGCGCCCGCTCTATGGGGGACGCGCTCCTCCCGCTGCAGCACGCTGCCCGAAGGCTGCAGTCGCTGCGATAATATCCGCGCCGTCTTGTCCATCACCGAAGCCTTCAGCGACGGCAGTTCCGTAGCGACAAGCGAAACAGCATGTGGCATGAAGGGCTTGACCTCGAAGACCGGCATCCGCCGCAAAATTTCGACACCTGCAGCGATTTTGGCTCCGGAAACGGCAAGCGGAATGATCTTGAAGGTCGCCACCATGTCGCCTGCTCGCACAGGTACATGGTCTGCAAGACAGGCAAGGGTGATCGCCGGGTCGAGACTGTTGATCCGATCCACCGCTTCACGATTTGCAACGAACAGGCCGTCGACGGTGCTATGGACATTCACCCGTCCAGTCGCGGCTTCAGAAAAAGTCAGATGATCGGGAGCGACGGCCCGCGCCAGCTGCTCAGCCGCCTCGTCTTCCATGAGGTCGCCCGGTTCGATACGCGCGGCAATAATGTGCTCGATCCCGGCGGCGACGAGCCGTTCGATGTCTACGCCGGCAAGTCGATGTCCCTTGGAAAAGCCACCATCGGCCAGCCGCACGGAATGCGCGAGAACAGCACCCTCCGCCTCCGCTGTCAAAAATTCACCGAAGATCATAGCGCAGCGCCTTTTGGCGATGAGACATCCCTGCCGCGAAGCGAACCAATGATCTCTGCCAGAATGGCGACCGCGATCTCGGCCGGACTTGCGGCGCCGATGGGAAGCCCGATAGGCGCGTGGATGCGGGCAAGCTCGGCTTCGCCCGCGCCTTCCCGCTTCAGGCGTTCCAAGCGACTGGCATGCGTCTTGCGGCTGCCGAGCGCGCCGACATAGAAACAGTTCGTCTTCAGCGCCTGAATGATCGGCTCGTCGTCGATCTTGGGATCATGGGTTACGGCGACGAGCGCCATATAGCTGTCGAGCGGCCGCTCCTTCAGCGCATCGACCGGCCAATCCGCGACGAGGTCGATGCCCTCGAAGCGCTCCGGCGTTGCAAAGGCGGTGCGCGGATCGATGATCGTCACGTCGAAGCCCGCAAGCGCCGCCATGCGCGCTAGAATCTGACTGATATGGACGGCACCGATGATGACGACGCGCGGCGGCGGCAGATGCACGTTGAAGAACAAGCTCTGTCCGTCTATCTCGAGCGCTGCGGACTTGCCCGAACGGAATGCCGCTGAAGCGGCATTGGCGAGCACGCCTTCCAGCGCATCACCTTCGACGATCAGCCGATCCGGCCCTCCGGAGAGATCGGTAACAAGGATCGCCGCCCGCCGCCTGCGCCGCATCTCGTTCAGCCGCACCAGTATCTGCCGGTCCATCAGCCGAGCCTTTCCACATAGACGCGGATACGGCCGCCGCAGGAGAGGCCGACCCGCCACGCAGTCTCATCGGCGACACCGAATTCCAGCATGCGCGACTTGCCCGTTTCGATGACATCGAGTGCCTCGGTGATGACGGCACCTTCGACGCAGCCGCCGGAAACCGACCCATGAAAATTGCCTTCACCATCGATCACGAGATGACTGCCCGACGGGCGCGGCGCGGAACCCCACGTATCGACAACGGTCGCCATGGCCACGTTGCGGCCTGCCGACACCCATTCCTCCGCAATCACGAGCGGATCCAGACTTTCGGATATATCTGACATCGGAGCCTCATTGCTTGCCGAGAAACCGCCTGGGATCATAGGTATCCGCGCGGCCGGCGGTGAGAGCCGATACGAGATCGGCTAGAGATAATAGATTGTGGACGGGACGGAATTCGTCAACATGCGGGAGCATTGCTTTCACACCGCGGGCGCGCGCCTCGAAACCCTCGAACCGCAAAAGTGGATTGAGCCAGATCAGCCGCCGGCAGGAGCGGTGCAGGCGACCCATCTCCGCGCTGAGCAGTTCCACGCCCTCGCGCTCCAGTCCATCGGTGATCAAAAGGACGATTGCGCCCTGCCCCAGCACGCGGCGCGCCCATAGCCTGTTGAACTCTTTCAGCGTCTCGCCGATCCGCGTTCCGCCCGACCAGTCGCGCACCGCAGCGGCGCATTCGTCCAGCGCTTGATCCGGGTCCTTGTGGCGCATCGCCCTGGTGACGTTGGTCAGGCGCGTTCCGAACAGAAACGTATGCACACGCCGGCGGCGTTCGGTCAGGACGTGCAGAAAATGCAGGAAGATACGCGTGTACTGGCTCATCGAGCCTGAGATATCGGCGAGCACGACCAGCGGCGGCTGAATTTCCTTCGGTTCCCGGAAGCGCGGCAGGATCAACACTCCGCCTGTCCGCAAGGCCGAGCGCATCGTCGCGCGCGGATCGACCTTAGCCGCTGTGCGGGATGGGGTGAAACGGCGCGTGAGCACGCGGTCCAGCGGCAGTTGCAGCTTCCCTAGTTCCTTCTTGGCGACGGCAATTTCCGCCGCCGACATTTGCGCGAAATCCAGATGGCGCAATACCTCGCTGCCAGAACTGGTAAACCGCGCATCGATTTCGATATCCGGCGCCTCGCGCGGCGGCCGCTGGTCGTTGCGGTCATTGAGCAAGGCATTACTTGCGCGGCTTTCGCCCGGTTTCGGTTTTTCCTTCTCTCGATAATCGGGCGCGACGGGCGACATCATCGCGATCATCTTCGCGACGAGATCGCGCGAGCGCCAGAACAGCCGGAACGCCTCGTCGAAGACGGCAAGATCTTCATGCCGCTTGACGAAGACGGAACAGAGGGCGGCGTGAAACTCCTCGCGAGAACCAATCCCGATGGCCTCGACCGCTTCTATGGCGTCGGCAATCGCCCCCGGTCCGATCTTCAGCCCGGCCTTGCGCAACGCCCGGCCGAACAGCATGATATTATCGGCAAGACGCCCGTCACCGAGTGGTGACGGCGCAACAATGATGCCATCCTGCGCGCCCGGCTCCATGGCTCATCCCGCCAGCAGTTCGGATTTGACTTCATCCAACACACGCTTGCCTTCGGCGCCCTGAATACGGGCGATATCGTCCTGATATTTTAGCAAGGTGCCGAGCGTATCCGAAACAGTCTCCGGATCGAGCGCCAGCCGATCGAGTTCCGTTAAAGCGGTCGCCCAGTCAATCGTCTCGGCAACGCCCGGATTCTTGAAAAGGTCGAGCGTACGCAGCTTCTGCACATAGGCGGCGATTTGGCGCGAGAGTGCTTCACTGCAGCCTGGCACCTTGCGCCGGATGATTTCAAGCTCCTGTTCGGCCTCAGGATAATCGACCCAATGATAGAGACAGCGCCGCTTTAGAGCGTCATGAACTTCGCGCGTGCGGTTGGTGGTGATGATGACGATCGGAGGCTCCGCCGCGCGGATTGTGCCAAGCTCCGGCACCGTCACCTGAAAATCAGACAGCACCTCCAGCAGGAATGCCTCGAAAGCCTCGTCGCTGCGATCAAGCTCGTCGATCAGGAAGACCGGCGCGCGTCCACCGACACCGGACAGTGCCTGCAGCACCGGCCGGCGGATCAGATAGCGCTCGGAAAAGATATCGGCCTCAATGCGGTCACGATCGGTCAGACCGGAGGCTTCCGCAAGGCGGATTTCCAGCATCTGCGCGGGATAGTTCCATTCATAGACGGCCGAGGAAACATCCAGCCCTTCATAGCATTGCAGCCGGATGAGCGGCCGGTCGAGCGCCTTCGCCAGGACCTTGGCGATTTCCGTTTTGCCGACGCCGGCTTCGCCCTCCAGGAAGAGCGGCCGCTTCATCTTCAATGCGAGAAACAAAACGGTGCCGAGCGCGCGACCTGCCAGATAGTCATGAACGCCGAGCAACGCCATCGTCTCATCGATCGAACCCGGCAACGAAGGTAAAATCTGATCCGCCATGATAACTCCCTTGTAGGGGTTATAGCGCGTGATAGCCGCGGTTCATATAGAGGAGTGCCGGCTTCGGCTCGCTATAGCGTATGGCCATCACCTCGCCGAAGATGATGTTGTGCGTGGAGGCCTGCTTGATCTCAAGAACGCGGCAATCGAAGGCGGCAAGAGCATCGGCAAGCACGGGCGCACCCGTCGCCAGCGTCTCGAACTTGCCAGCAGCGAAACGTTCATCGACGGTCAGCTGCGTCTTGCCGGAAAAGGCGTCGGCCAGGGCTTGATGATCGGCCCCGAGCGAATTTAGGGCAAAGATGCCGCTTTTGAAAAAGATCTCGTTCTTGGTATTGCTGTTGTTGAGGCAGATCAGAACCGTCGCCGGGCTATCCGAGACCGAGCACGCGGCCGTGATCGTCACGCCGCGCCGCTCCGCACCGAGCGCCGTCGTCACTAGTTGCACATGCCCCGCATAGCGGCTCATGGCATCGCGATAAAGCGCCGGGTCCATACGTTGCCTGTCTAGCACCACCGTCTCCTTTGTTGAGGCGTGCTTGCCTGCCATTCAATATGACGACCAGATGTTAGCTTTTCTACAATAGCATTATTGAAAACAGAGCGATTTTGCTGCTTTTTCTTTGACGATGCCCTGCGGACGGATAAATAGGGCAGGAAAATTGTCCGGGATACTCCATCGATGAACGTTCTGCGTCGCCTTCCGCTCCTGCTTGCGCTGCTTTCGGCAGCCGGCAGCAGCTATGCCGCAGGAATTCACATCGGCGTCGTGGCACCGCAGGACGGTAATTTCGCGACGCTCGGCGCGCAAATCATCGCCGGCGCCAATTTCCAGATCCAGGCCCAAAAGGATACGGCGACCGTCGTCAACGAGCCTTGCACGGAGGATGGCGGTCGAGCCGCCGCCGAAGCGCTGGTGGCCGCCAAGGCACAAGTCGCAATCGGCTTTCTCTGCACGGAGACCCTCGAGGGCGCTCTGCCGCGCCTGAAGGATGCCGGCATACCCGTCATCACCGTTTCCGTGCGCTCGCGTATTTTCATGGAAGACGCGTTGAAAAATGGTTGGCCGCTCTTTCGCCTGGCGCCGGTCGACAGCGCCGAGGCGGCCGTGGCGATCGACACCATTTTGAAAAATTGGGCCGCGGAACCGATGGCGCTGATCGATGACGGTACGATACACGGTCGCGAACTGGTCGGCGCGATCCGCAACGCGCTCGAGGAAAAGGGGCTAAAGCCGGTCTTCACCGATACCTATCGCCCCGGTCAGGATCAGCAGATCGCCCTCGTGAGGCGCTTGAAGAAGGCTGGCGCGACACGCGTCTTCGTCGGCGGCGACCGCAGCGATGTCGCCGTGATTGCCCGCGACGCGAAGAACGAGAACATCCCGCTGGTCTTGATGGGCGGGGATGCCATGCGCGCCGCAGATCAGCCCCTTCCCTTGCTGGAGGGTGTGCAGGCGATTGCGCTACCCGATTATACCAGCCTGCCGGCAGCCCAGCCCACGGTACAGGCGATGCGCGCGGGCGGTATCGAACCCGACGGCTATACCCTGCCGGCCGCAGCAGCGACTCAGATCGCCAGCCAGGCAGCCGAGAGCGCCAAGGCGGACAATAAACCCATTGCCGAAAAGCTCATGGGAATGGTTTTCCAGACAATGATCGGCGCTATCTCGTTCGGACAGAACCACGAATTGACCGAAAACCCCTATCGTCTGCTGGAATGGCGGGGCAATGCCTTCGTGCCGGTGACGCCATCGAACTGAGGCAAGCCGTTCTGGCGGTTGTTTGCCCGTTGCAGCGGTGGTAATCCAGGCGCGAAATAATAAGTTGGAGCTCAGCCACCCATGACCTTGCCGATCCGTATTGCCCCTTCCATTCTCGCCGCCGACTTCGCCAAGCTCGGTCAGGAAGTCAAGGATGTGACCAAAGCCGGCGCCGACTGGATCCATCTCGATGTCATGGACGGCCATTTTGTGCCGAACATCTCCTTCGGCGCCGATGTCATTAAAGCGCTGCGTCCCTACACGACCGCGACCTTCGATTGCCACCTGATGATCTCGCCGGCCGACCCCTATCTGGAAGCCTTCGCCAAGGCCGGCTGCGACCGCATCACGGTCCATGCCGAAGCCGGCGTGCATCTGCATCGCTCGCTTCAGACGATCCGCCATCTCGGCAAGAAGGTCGGCGTCACCCTCAATCCGGCAACGCCGCTTTCCGTGCTGGAAAACGTCCTCGACGATATCGACTTGATCCTGATCATGTCGGTCAATCCGGGCTTTGGCGGCCAGAAATTCATCCCTGCCATGGCCGACAAGATCCGCAACGCCAAGTCCCTGATCGGTGACCGTTCGATCGAACTGGAAGTCGATGGGGGCGTCTCCGTTGAGACGGCGCCTCTCATCACGGCCTCCGGTGCCAACGTTCTCGTGGCCGGTTCGGCGATCTTCAAGGGCGAATCGGTCGAGGCCTACAGGCAGACGATCGGCGATCTCCGGGCGGCGGCCGAACGAGGCCGCATTGGATCAAACTAACCCGACCAACGCCTTCATCGCGACGACGGGCCGGATACGGACCGTCGCCTCGCATTGCCTTGAAGTTTTCGGCAGCGCGATCTGCTGGGGTGCGGCCATGGCGGCCTCGGCGATCGCGGCGCTCTATTTGCGCAACGGGCTACTGACCAGCCATCTTGGCGCGCTTACCCTCGTCTACTTCTTCGGCGGCGCCCTCTCCTGGCTCATCCTCATGCCGCTCACTCAGCGTTTTGCCCGCCAGCGGCCGACCAGCGCGCGTTTTGCCGCCTTCTTTCTGGCCCTCTCCATCGGCACTGTGGCGATGACGGCCTTCCTCTTCGCCATGGACTACCGCTGGTTCTATTCGCGCTGGCACGCGCCATTCGGTTCGCTTACCTGGATCTTCCAGTTGCTGTTCACCGGCGCCAGCGCCGTCTACCAGTTCGCCGTCCTCGGCCTGACCTTGTTTCTGCCATTCGGCCTGCTATGCCTGACAGCCGTTTCGGCCTATCTTGCGCGACGAGCGCGTTGAAGTCCCGCTAAACATTGTGCCCATGAAACATTGTGATTACCGCCCGTCTTTGTTATGGGGGCGCCAAGTTCTCCTTGTCCCGTTAGCCAAGAAAGCTTTGAGCCTATGATCCCGCGCTACTCCCGACCGGAAATGGTCGCCATCTGGTCTCCCGAAACCAAGTTCCGTATCTGGTTCGAGATCGAGGCCCATGCCTGTGACGCACTGGCCGCGCTCGGCGTCATTCCGAAGTCGGCGGCGGATACGATCTGGGAAAAGGGTGGCAAGGCGACGTTCGACGTTGCCCGCATCGACGAGATCGAAGCCGTCACCAAGCACGACGTCATCGCCTTCCTGACGCACCTGGCCGAAATCGTCGGTCCGGATGCCCGCTTCGTCCACCAGGGCATGACCTCCTCGGACGTGCTCGATACCTGCTTCAACGTCCAGCTCGTGCGCGCCAGCGACTTGCTCATCGCCGATATAGACAAGCTGCTGGAAGCCCTGAAGCGCCGCGCCTTCGAGCACAAGGATGCCGTCACGATCGGGCGTTCGCACGGCATCCATGCCGAACCCACCACATTCGGCGTCAAGCTGGCGCTCGCCTATGCCGAATTCGAGCGCTGCAAGCAGCGCCTGATCGCAGCCCGCGAGGAAGTCGCCACCTGCGCCATCTCCGGTGCCGTCGGCACCTTCGCCAATATCGACCCCCGCGTTGAGGAACATGTCGCCGCCGCCCTCGGCCTGAAGCCGGAGCCGGTCTCGACACAAGTCATCCCGCGCGACCGCCACGCGATGTTCTTCGCCACGCTCGGCGTCGTCGCCTCCTCGATCGAGCGTCTCGCCACTGAAATCCGCCATCTGCAGCGCACCGAAGTTCTGGAAGCCGAAGAATATTTCTCGCCGGGCCAGAAGGGCTCGTCGGCCATGCCGCACAAGCGCAATCCGGTCCTGACGGAAAACCTGACGGGCCTCGCCCGCATGGTCCGCTCCTATTCGATCCCGGCCATGGAGAATGTCGCTCTCTGGCATGAGCGCGATATCTCGCACTCCTCCGTCGAACGCATGATCGGCCCGGATGCGACCGTCACTCTCGATTTCGCGCTGGCCCGCATCACCAGCGTCATCGACAAGCTTCTCGTCTACCCGGACAATATGATGAAGAATTTGAACAAGTTCCGCGGGCTTGTTCATTCGCAGCGCGTGCTTCTGGCGTTGACCCAGGCCGGCGTGTCCCGCGAGGATTCCTATCGCCTCGTCCAGCGCAATGCCATGAAGGTCTGGGAGGAAGGCAAGGACTTCCTCGAGGAACTTCTGGCAGACCAGGAAGTGCGCGCCGCCCTTTCGGAAGCAGATATCCGCGAAAAGTTCGACCTTGGCTATCATACCAAGCATGTCGACACGATCTTCAAGCGGGTTTTCGGCTAGAATTTCCCGCTTTCGATTGCGCTTTGCTTGAGGCGGTGCGGTTGACGCGCCGCTTCTTTCCTTTGTCGGCGGATTTGGCCGCGATAGCGCGGTCATGCTCGATACTCTCGCCAGCCTTGCCCTGATGTTGATCAGGTTCGCGCTTTGCCGCCTTTTCGACCAGCCGGTCGAGGTGCTTCAAATCCTCTTCGTCGAGATTCTCGATCCCGATAAAGCGGTTCTCGGCCGCGCTCGTCAGGATGAGTTCGTTGAGCTTGGCCTGGATGGCCCGCGTATCGCGCGTCTGTGCATTCTGGAGCAGGAAAACCATCAGAAAGGTGACGATCGTCGTGCTAGTGTTGATGACCAGCTGCCATGTGTCGGAGTAGCCGAAGATTGGCCCGGTCGCGCCCCAGAGAACGACGGAGAACAGGGCAAGCACGAAAATGGCCGGTTTGCCGGTCCATTCCGACACAACAACCGCGAAACGAGTGAAAATATGCGTAAGCCGCGCCATGATCCGCATCTCCTTATGATGCGGATCAACGTGAAAACCGCCCCGCGGTTCCAATGATGCAGGCTTCCGCCTATGCCGGCTTGGTCTAGCTTTCAGTCACAATCAGCTTGCGATAGAGATGCCAGGATGCATGGCCGAGGATCGGCATGACGACCGCCAGTCCGGCAAAGATCGGGATGGTGCCGATGACGAGCAGCGCCGCCACGATCAAGCCCCAGACGGCGATGGGCACCGGATTGGTCAGCGTCGCCCGGATACTCGCATCGATCGCGGCGACGACACCGATGTCACGGTCCAACAGCAGCTGAAACGTAACGACAGTGGTTGCCAGGGCCACGAGCGCAAAGACAAAGCCGATCAGATCGCCCCAAAGCATCATGGCCATGCCTTCCCGCGTCGTCAGTACGCTCGACACAAAGGATGGAAGCGTCGGGGGAACACCATCGCCAAAATAGATGAAATAGATATTCCTCGCCACGAAGAGCCAGACGATGAACAGGCCGAACAGCATGAGGCCGGCAACAATGATCGACGGCAAGGCTGATGAGAAGCGCACGTCGAACGCATGGCTCCACGACGTATCCAGCCCCTTTTCCCGCCGCCTGCTGATCTCATAGAGGCCGATCGCGGCCAAGGGTCCAAGCAGGGCAAAACCGGACATCAGCGGAAACAGCAATGGCAGCAGATTCTGGTCCGTGCTCCAGATCGCCAGGGCTATGCCGGCAATCGGATACATCAGGCACAGAAAAACATAATGCGATGGTTTTTCGCTGAAATCGTCCAGCCCCATCCTCAGGGCGTCGACGAGATCGGCGATACCGATCTTACGGATGGCGGGACGCGTAAAAGTGTGGTCTGCTCCAGCCATGACGTGAAAGGCCGTCATAATGCTCTCCTCCTCAACCGTGGTGCTCGGCTGGCGGTTTGAGATGGCGGCAAACGGGGCGCCGACATCGTCATTCGCTACCGGCAGCCGCAATCCTAGCAAATTTTGCCGCAATTGTCGCCTTTTCCCTTGACAGTTGGGCTCACCTTTTCCACATCGGCGAAATCATGAAAGCCTCCGACGCAAACATCCTCATCATTCCCGGCTACACGAATTCCGGCCCCGACCACTGGCAGACGCGCTGGGAACAGAAGCTCTCGACCGCACGGCGCGTGGAGCAGGCGGAATGGTCGAAGCCCGTGCGCGACGATTGGGTGGCCCGCATTGCGGAAGAAGTGAATGCCTCGGACAAGCCCGTCATCTTGGTCGCGCATTCGCTCGGCGTTCCCTCGGTGATCCATGCGATCCCGCATTTCCGCAACAAGGTCGCTGGCGCCTTCTTCGTCGCACCGCCCGATGTCGCCAATCCGGCCATCCGGCCGAAACATCTGATGACGTTCGGCCCCTATCCGCGCGACCCCTTGCCATTTCCGTCGATCACGATCGCAAGCCGCAATGATCCCTTCGGCAGTTACGAACATGCGGATGATATTGCCAACAGCTGGGGCTCGCTGCTGATCGATGCCGGCGAATCCGGCCATATCAATACCGAATCCGGTCATGGGCCCTGGCCGGAGGGCACCATGGTCTTTTCGAAGTTTCTCAGCCAGCTGAAGCCGTAGTATTATTCATAAACGATGATGGATAGAGGCATGCCTCGCCTCACTAGCCTGTGAAGTACCTGGCACCTTCATTCCATCGTCAGATAAAAGCCTGTAAAACAGGCCATGACTGGACCCCGAATCTTGCGTTGGCACCCCGCCAAGGCCGGAATTCCGAGGAAGGAGGCGCAGGCGGATTGTGAATTCGCTTCTTATCCGTTATGGGGACGCCCACATACGATCCACTTGCGCTGTCCCATGAGCGCCAAAGACAGAGAACAATACCAATGAACCGTCGCCGCCGTATTTACGAGGGCAAGGCCAAGATCCTTTACGAGGGGCCTGAGCCGGGCACGCTGATCCAGTTCTTCAAGGACGACGCCACCGCCTTCAACAAGAAGAAGCACGAAGTCATCGATGGCAAGGGCGTTCTGAACAATCGCATCTGCGAGTATATCTTCAGCCATCTGAACAAGATCGGCATTCCCACCCATTTCATCCGCCGCCTCAACATGCGCGAGCAGCTGATCAAGGAAGTGGAGATGATTCCGCTCGAGATCGTCGTGCGCAACGTTGCCGCCGGCTCCCTCGCCAAGCGTCTCGGCATCGAGGAAGGCGTGGTTCTGCCGCGCTCGATCATCGAGTTCTATTACAAATCCGACGCGCTCGAAGACCCGATGGTTTCCGAAGAGCACATCACGGCTTTCGGCTGGGCCAATCCGGCCGAGCTGGATGACATCATGGCGCTCGCCATCCGCGTCAACGACTTCATGACCGGTCTCTTCCTCGGCGTCGGCATCCAGCTCGTCGATTTCAAGATCGAATGCGGCCGCCTTTTCGAAGGCGACATGATGCGCATCATCCTCGCCGACGAAATCTCGCCGGACTCTTGCCGTCTCTGGGACATCGAAACCCGGGAAAAGATGGACAAGGACCGCTTCCGTCGCGACATGGGTGGTCTGCTCGAAGCCTATTCCGAAGTGGCTCGCCGCCTCGGCATCATCAATGAAAACGAACCCGTGCGCGGCACGGGCCCGGTTCTCGTCAAGTAAGTTCAGAAAGGACAATCGTGATCAAGGCTCGTGTAACCGTCACGCTGAAGAACGGCGTTCTCGATCCGCAGGGCAAGGCAATCGAAGGCGC
Source organism: Rhizobium sp. 11515TR (assembly GCF_002277895.1). Taxonomy (NCBI): domain Bacteria; kingdom Pseudomonadati; phylum Pseudomonadota; class Alphaproteobacteria; order Hyphomicrobiales; family Rhizobiaceae; genus Rhizobium; species Rhizobium sp. 11515TR. The sequence continues at coordinate 2,656,866 of NZ_CP022998.1, forward strand.
GCTCGGCGCACTCGGCTTTGACGGCGTCCATCAGGTCCGCCAGGGCAAAGTCTTCGATCTCGAGCTTGAAGGCACTGACAAGAACAAGGCGGAAGCCGATCTCAAGGCCATGTGCGAAAAGCTTCTCGCCAATACGGTCATCGAGAACTTCAGCATTTCGATCGACTGATTGTCCTCTTTCGCGAGCCATTCTTCCTTTGCCTGAGGCAATGGAGTATGGCTCACGAGCACTTCCAGCGATTATCCCTTTGCCTATTGCGGGAACAGCATCATGAAATCAGCAGTCGTCCAACTCCCCGGCCTCAATCGCGATCGCGACATGATCGCGGCGCTGACCAAGATTTCCGGCCATGCGCCCGTGACCGTCTGGCAGACGGAGACCGAGATCCCGGATGTCGACCTGATCGTCATTCCCGGCGGCTTCTCCTACGGCGATTATCTGCGCTGCGGCGCGATCGCGGCCCGCATGCCGATCATGCAGGCGATCAAGGATAAGGCCGACAAGGGCGTCAAGGTTTTGGGCGTCTGCAACGGTTTCCAGATTCTGCTTGAAGCCGGCATGCTCCCGGGCGCGTTGATGCGCAACGCTTCGCTGAAATTCGTCTGCCGCGAAGTGAAGCTGGAAGTCGTCAATGCCGAGACGGATTTCACGGCCGCCTATGCCAAGGGCCAGGTCATCCGCAGCCCGGTCGCTCATCACGACGGCAATTATTTCGCCGATGCCGAAACGCTGAAGGCGATCGAGGATAATGGCCAGGTGGTCTTCCGCTACGCCGAAGGCACCAACCCCAACGGCTCCGTCAACGATATTGCCGGCGTCATGAACGCCAAGGGCAACGTGCTCGGCATGATGCCACATCCGGAGAATCTGATCGAGGCTGCCCATGGCGGCAGCGATGGCCGTGGCCTCTTCGCCTCCGCGCTTGGCGTGGTCGCAGCCTGATAACGGCCATCCCACTATCGGAACCATAAAATCGGCGTCTTTGCATAGAAAAGCAGGGCGCCGCAAAGCGACCCGGTACACTTTAGCAGACCAGCCTAATCGCCTCATTGGAAAGAGATTGATGCGCCCTCGCCTCCTGACAGGACTTTATTCCGCCGCTGCCATCGCGATGCTTGGTCTGTTGGTCACCTCTTGTGGCCCGCGTCCACCGAGCATCATCGCGACCGATCACAGCGCCCTGTCGACGATGGAGCGCATCATGCTCAATGCCAATGCCTGCTGGTTCAAGTCTTCGGATCCGGCTTTCGCTAGCTATCAGCTTGCTCCTGAGCTTAACTCCTTCACCGGCCGTCCGCGCATCCTCGTGGTCGACAAGAGACATCCGACCGGCCGGCCTTCGCTCGTCGTTCAGGCGGAAGGCAATCCCGCGCAATTGCAGGCCTTCGGTCCGATGATGGCAGGCGCCTCCGGCGGCCGCATCACGGGCGACGTCAATCGTTGGGCTGCGGGCTCTAAGGCTTGCAGCTAGGCTGAGGACCCGAGGCTTTCCGCTTCATGCGGAAACCTGGCAACCAACGCATGACGTGCCCTCTTACAATCAGAGATCATTGTCATGGACAGATTTATCATTCTTTCGGGCTGCTCCGGCGGCGGCAAATCGACGTTGCTGGAGGCGCTCAAACGACGTGGTCACCACGTCGTCGAGGAGCCGGGCCGCCGCATCGTCATTGAGGAGCTGCAAGGTGACGGTTCGGCCCTACCATGGGTCGATGCGCCGGCATTTGCCCGTCGAGCGATTGCCATGTCGCTGACTGACCGCGAGGAAGCGGCGCAATTATCCGGCTTGGTCTTTTTCGACAGAAGTTTGATCGATGCCGCATCGGCGCTCGAACATTTGACGGGCGAACCGGCCCTGGCTTCGCTCGGCCAATTGCACCGCTACAACCGACATGTCTTCCTGACGCCGTCATGGCCGGAAATCTATGTCGGCGACCGCGAAAGAAGGCACGATTTTACGGCAGCGGTTGCGGAGTATGACCGGCTGACTGCCGCCTATCCCGCGCTCGGCTATGAAGTCCATATCCTGCCGAAAATCGGCGTCGAGGAGCGGGCCGATTTCGTTCATTCCGTTCTGGGCCTCAGTTAGACGCCAGACAGCTTGATGCCCATATTGGCTCAGCCCACTCAATCCCAGAAGAATGACTTACTGACTTCCTTTGCCGCCTCGCGACGCGTCAGGCCGATGTCGTGTAACTGATCATCGGTCAGATCTCTTAGAACACGCCGTCCCTCGCGCTTCTCCAGCCAATCCCAATAGGACGCCCAGAGCCGGCGCAACATATGCGGCCTTGGCTGCGCCGCTCTAATTCCCACGCCCGCCGCGCAGGGGTCTCCCCCTTCGATCGAACGGATTGTAGTCATTGTACTCATCCTCACATCCACATGATGGTGACAATTTTGATGCATCGAGCCAAACGGTGCAAATTGACTCATACTCTTGACTCGACGACGGGGACAATCTAGGAAATTGTCATTATGACAAATTGGCTTCCTGACATTTCTAGCGGAACCGGCCCGGTCTATATCCGCGTCGCCGACGCCATCGAACACGCGATTACTCATGGCGTCCTGCCGCCTGGCACCAAGCTGCCGCCGCAGCGCAATCTCGCCTATGATATCGGCGTGACCATCGGCACGGTCAGCCGGGCCTATGCCCTCGTGCATGAACGCGGTCTGGTCGCCGGCGAAGTCGGTCGCGGTACCTATGTTCTGGAACGTTCGAACGGCAAGCAGATCGAACTCGTGGATCCGATCACCCAGGCGCTTGCCGGCACCCGGGGCCTGAATACGCCGGATGCCAAGATCCGCTTCGATACGACCGCCGCTCCCGATATCGGCCAGGGTGTGATCATCGGTAAGCTCTTCGCCGACATCAGCAGTGAGCACCAGACGGAGATCTCCTCCTATTCAAGGAACTTCCCGGCGAGCTGGTTTGAGGCGGGGCAGATCTGGCTTGCCCGCAACGGCTGGCAGCCGGCAATCGAGACAATCGTGCCGACGCTCGGCGCCCATGCCGGCGCCATTGCCGTGATTTCCGCCGTCACCTCGCCGGGCGACAAGATCGTCTTCGAGAACCTGACCTATACGCAGATCAGCCGCGCTGCGCGCCTGCTTGGACGCCGCACGATCCTGGTGGATTCGGACGAGCACGGCATGATCCCCGAGGATTTCGAGCGGCTGTGCCAGCAGCAGCATCCGCGCCTCGCCTTCCTGATGCCGACGGCCCATAATCCCACTCTGGTGACAATGCCGGAATCCAGACGCCGGGCGATTGCCGCCATTGCGCGCCGACATAGCGTCTGGCTTATCGAGGACGATCTCTATGGCGGCATGACCGGCGACCAGAATCCGCTTATGGCCACCATTGCGCCGGAGCGAACTTTTGTCGTCAGCAGCCTTTCGAAATCGGTGACCGCTGGCGTGCGCGGCGGCTGGGTCGCCTGCCCGCCGCATTTCGCCCAACGCATCAAAGTCACCCATAAGATGACGACTGGCGGCCTACCCTTCATTCTTGCCGAAACCTGCGCGCGGCTCGTCCTTGGCGGTCACGCATTGGAGTTGCGTCGCAAGGCGGTCGAGGAAATCAAGGCACGCGAGCAGCTGGCGCGCGAGGCATTAGCGGGTTTTGAGTTCAATTCGCACCCGCATCTGCCCTTCCTGTGGCTGAAGCTGCCCGAACCCTGGCTGTCAGGCACCTTCAAGAACGCCGCCCTGACCGAGGGAGTGCTGATCGATGACGAAGACGAGTTCAAGGCGGCGCGAATCGAACGGGTTTTCCACAGGGTCCGAGTCGCCTTTTCGTCGCCCCCACAGCGGGAAGATGTTGCAGCCGGCTTCATGACATTACGCAGGTTGTTGGAAAACGGCTCATCGGGATACGATAGTCACATTTAAGCAAGCCTTATCAATTTATCGACGTACATCTTGCGCAAATGCGATTTCGCCGTCTCGACTCTTAGCACGCTACCATTCTATCAATGAAGAATGAGGATTCGCCCGCCACACCAGGGGGAGTGCATGGCTATTGCAAGCTTTTTCAGCAAGCGTTTGGTTTCGAGTTTTCTGGTAATCAGTTCGGTATTTATTGCAGGTCAATCGGCCGCAACCGCTGCAGATACGGTGGCGGCTACTCCCGCCGCTCCAGTCAAGATTTTCGACGAATTGCGTTTCGGCGCGAGCGGCTCCATCCAGAGCGGTAACGAGCATGAAAGCGGTGTCTTCCCGGATGTTCAGGTACTTTTCAATCCGTTCGGCTATAATCCGACAGCGGATTGGAAGGATCAGCTGACGCATCCGCGTATCCACGTAGGCACATCGATCGGCACGTCAGGCTCCGCGACGCAGGTCTATGGTGGCCTTTCCTGGACGCTGACGCATAGCAACGGCATCTTCACCGAACTCGGCTTCGGCGGCACGGTGCATACGGGCAACCTGGACGACTGGCGAGAGCATGGCCCGATGCTCGGCTGCCGTCTGCTCTTCCACGAATATGCCGGCCTCGGCTATAATTTCGACAGCCATTGGAACGTGATGGCGCAGATCGCGCATTCGTCGCATGCCAATCTCTGTGATGGCCCCAATGGCGGCATGACGCGTGCAGGCGTCATGGTCGGCTACAAATTCTGATCTCGCACAACGGCCGGCGATGGCCGCACGCGTGATTTCTCCAGCATCAATGCCGGCGTGTTGTGAACGCCGGTGATTTTCCTGTCGCACGACAGGGAGACTTGCGCTAAAGAGACCCCGATCCCTGACCGGTCTTCCAATCCTTTACAGGCAAGGACACTCGAGCGCCCATGACCATTTCCAATTCGATCCAGATCACCCCCGAACTGATTGCTGCCCACGGCCTGAAGCCGGATGAATATCAGCGCATTCTGGATCTGATCGGCCGCGAGCCTTCCTTCACCGAGCTTGGCATTTTCTCCGCCATGTGGAACGAGCACTGCTCGTACAAATCCTCCAAGAAGTGGCTCCGCACCCTGCCGACCAAGGGACCGCGCGTCATCCAGGGTCCGGGCGAGAATGCCGGCGTGGTCGACATCGATGATGGCGACTGCGTCGTCTTCAAGATGGAGAGCCACAACCACCCCTCCTATATCGAACCCTATCAGGGTGCTGCGACCGGCGTCGGCGGCATTCTGCGTGACGTCTTCACCATGGGCGCCCGCCCGGTCGCTGCCATGAACGCCCTGCGTTTCGGCGAGCCGGATCATCCGAAGACCCGCCATCTGGTGTCCGGCGTCGTGGCCGGCGTCGGCGGCTACGGCAATTCCTTCGGCGTTCCCACAGTGGGCGGCGAAGTCGAATTCGATGCGCGCTACAACGGCAATATCCTGGTCAATGCCTTCGCGGCGGGCCTTGCCAAGTCAAATGCCATCTTCCTGTCAGAAGCCAAGGGCGTTGGCTTGCCGGTCGTCTATCTCGGCGCCAAGACCGGTCGCGATGGCGTCGGCGGCGCGACCATGGCCTCGGCTGAATTCGACGAATCGATCGAGGAAAAGCGTCCGACCGTTCAGGTCGGCGACCCTTTCACCGAAAAGTGCCTGCTGGAAGCCTGCCTGGAGCTGATGCAGACGGGTGCCGTCATCGCCATTCAGGACATGGGTGCCGCCGGTCTCACCTGCTCCGCCGTCGAAATGGGCGCCAAGGGCGACCTTGGCATCGAGCTCGATCTCGACAAGGTGCCGGTGCGCGAAGAGCGGATGACGGCTTATGAAATGATGCTGTCGGAAAGCCAGGAGCGTATGCTCATGGTGCTCCAGCCGGAGAAAGAAGCCGTCGCCAAGGCGATCTTCGTCAAATGGGGTCTGGATTTCGCCATCGTCGGCAAGACGACGGACGACCTGCGCTTCCGCGTCATCCATCAGGGCGAGGAAGTCGCCAACCTGCCGATCAAGGATCTCGGCGACCAGGCTCCGGAATATGATCGGCCGTGGCGCGAGTCAGACAAGCGCGCCGCCCTGCCGGCCGACCTCGTTGCCGCGCCGGAAGACTACGGTCAGGCTCTCCTGAAACTCGTTGGCTCTGCCAACCAGTCCAGCCGTCGCTGGGTCTACGAGCAGTACGATACGCTGATCCAGGGTAATTCTTTGCAGCTTCCCGGCGGCGACGCCGGCGTCGTCCGCGTCGAAGGCCATCCAACCAAGGCTCTTGCTTTCTCGTCCGACGTTACACCGCGCTATGTCGAAGCCGATCCCTTCGAAGGCGGCAAGCAGGCCGTCGCCGAATGCTGGCGCAACATTACGGCAACCGGCGCCGAGCCGCTGGCCGCGACCGACAACCTGAACTTCGGCAATCCGGAAAAGCCCGAAATCATGGGCCAGTTCGTCGGCGCCATCAAAGGCATCGGCGAAGCCTGCCGCGCGCTGGATTTCCCGATCGTCTCCGGCAATGTCTCGCTCTACAACGAAACCAATGGCGTCGCGATCCTGCCGACCCCGACCATTGCCGGCGTCGGTCTCCTTCCGGACTGGAAGGCGATGGCGCGCATCGGCTCCGCCTCCGAAGGCGACCGCGTGCTGATGATCGGCCTCGACGGCAGTCATCTCGGCTCGTCGATCTATCTTCGCGATATCATCGGCTCGACGGATGGCCCTGCTCCGGAAGTCGATCTCTTCGCCGAACGCCGCAATGGCGATTTCGTCCGCTCCGCCATCCGCAATGGCCAGGTCACGGCCTGCCACGACATTTCCTCAGGCGGTCTCGCACTCGCTCTGGCAGAAATGGCGATGGCATCCGGCAAGGGCTTGCGTATCGATCTCAGCGAAGGCTGGACGCCGCCGCATGCAGCACTTTTCGGGGAAGATCAGGCCCGCTACGTCATCGCTGTTCCGGCCGATGTCGCCGATTTCGTCTGCATCAACGCGGAAAGCGCCGGCGTACCCTTCCGCCGCCTTGGTACGGTTGGCGGTGACGCACTCGTCGTCGATGGCCTGTTAACGCTTCCGGTTGAACAGTTGCGCGAGGCGCATGAATCGTGGTTTCCTGCTTTCATGGACGGCAGCGCGCTCGCTGCCGCGGAATAAATCGAGGTACCACTCATGCCCATGAACCCCGGCGATATCGAAGACATGATCAAGGCCGGCATTCCCGGCGCCAAGGTGACGATTCGCGACCTGGCCGGGGATGGCGATCACTATGCCGCCGAAGTTGTCGCGGAAGCCTTCCGCGGCAAGAGTCGCGTGCAGCAGCACCAGATGGTCTATGATGCCCTGAAGGGCAATATGGGCGGCGTGCTGCACGCCCTTGCGCTGCAGACGTCAGCGCCCGACTGAGAGCGCCTGCGCCGCTTCGCCGGAGTTGAAGCTCAGCTCCGGCAATCTCTTCACCGAGAATTCAGCGAAATCCGCAGCCGGCAACGGACCGGCAGTCATCAGCGTGAAATCGAAGAAGGCCCTGAGATCGGGACCGAGCACATATTGCCGGTGAACCCGAAGGAAATCGCGCTTGATCTTCTTATAATGCTTCTCCGAGAGCATCTGCTTGAAGCGGATGAACAGGATCGAAGCCTGTGGGGCATCCTCATGCCCGCAAACAGCGGCGACTTTGGTCTTATAAAAATGGATTGCATCGGTCAGACAGTGAACGTCGAGCCAGAAGATGTTCTTGCAGCGAGCGATCAGTCCCACACGTGAGCGCAGCACCTTTGCCGGTCGCATGAGAGCACATTGCAGGATGGCACTGCCAAGGGTCGTAAACACCACGCGTTTGCCCTGTAGCAGGTCCGGCTCGCGCTCGAGCAACAGACCGACCACGTGAGCGGCCACGGACGAGCCCATGCTATGCGAGGAGATGACGAATTCTTCCACGTCTGGCTCATCCAAGGCTTGCCGGACGCTGACGGCGCTCGCTTCCAGCCATTGTTCCGCGCCTATTCCGTTCAACCCCGCCATCGCGACTGCCATTTCCCAGTCGGAGAAGAGATGCAGAGTATGCAGCTTCTCGGCCTGCGGCAGGAAGACATAAACGAAGAAGGCGACCGCAAGCGCGATACTGCCGATATGGCTCCAGGCCGGCAGTCCGAACAGGATCGGCGTAAACGCGATCGACAGGCTGAGAATCAGTCCCACGAGCATCAGCAGAAAGGGAAAGATGAAGAACAGGCCGAAGCGCCACGCATGACGGAAATAGCCGGCCATACCGCCCGAAATGGCAACCATTGCAGCAGCGAGATAGCCCTGGATGAGCCGCGTGAAGAACGGCCTGCCGCTCAGGACGGCAACCAGATCGTTATGATCGACGATATGAATGCGGCTTTGGGTATGCCAATCCGCAGCCGTTGCCGTGACATCGAAATACGGTGCCCTGCCAAAATTCTTCAACTCTCCGACCGACGCGGAAAAATCCCAGGTGGCGGCGCTCTGCCGGGCAGAGCGCTCATAACGAGCCCGATGTGCGGCAGCATCCAGCGGCTCGAAGCCAGGGAAGTGGAGAACCACCCTCTTCTTGATAGAATTCATATTGTAGTCTGTCCCCGGGGCGCCAGTAGCACTGATGAAATCTGAAAATCAGCCAAGACCATGGCCTGCTGGCTTTTTCATGGCAGACCGCAACAAATCGTCCAAAAACAAAAACATAGCGTCAAACGTTTATAATCGCGTCAACCGCATGACGGGCGCACAAGCCCCCGCCGGCTCGTTTGCTGTGCCGAGGGTAAAATCCGAATTCCGACATATCAGCATTCCCGGCGCGGATATGGCGAGATATCGGCACAGGAGTCCGGCGACGGCGCAGTTATGATTTTCTCGGCGGCCGGCGGCGTGGTCGATTGCGGCGTCGTTGCGGTGGAGGCCCGATAACCGAAAGCGATGCTCAGAATGAGCACGATAGCACTGACGGTCACGGTACTGTTCAGAATCGATGCTCGTGGTGTGCGCACATGCTCGTAATATTCCCGCTCGCCTTCGCTCGTATCTTCAGAGCTATAAAATTCCCGCTCTTCACCAACTTGCCCTTCGGAATAGTGATGGTGGCTCATGGAGTCCGCTCCCTCAAGAAATATGCGAATGCAATGCCGACAGGGACCGATACGCGCCAAATCGCATCAATCGGCAAACTCTAACAAACATACCGTTGGTTTGTAAATTAGGTAGCATACTAATATTCATCGTCCCTTTTATTTCAAATTGATGTGTGTTGTTCAGACCCGGAGTTGAAGAGGCGATTTCAAAACGCACTGTTCAGAAAAGGCAGTCAATCGACACCTTTTGAACGTTCCTGTTAACGACTGATGCCGGAAATCCATTCATGCGATGAAAAAGACGGCACCTACGTTTTGCCGCTGGAAATCAAGCCGGGCGCTTGCTATTTAAGGGACAGATGTAACGCTGCGGGCCTTGACCCCGCATGTGAAAGGAACTGGACAATGAGCGGCATTCAGGAATTCATCGCCAACGAAGTTAAGAACAACGACGTCGTTCTCTTCATGAAAGGCACTCCCCAGTTCCCACAGTGTGGTTTCTCCGGCCAGGTGGTCCAGATTCTCGACTATATCGGCGTCGATTATAAGGGCATCAATGTCCTGGCCGACGCTGAAATCCGTCAGGGCATCAAGGACTATTCCAACTGGCCGACCATTCCGCAGCTTTACGTAAAGGGCGAATTCATCGGCGGCTGTGACATCGTGCGCGAAATGTTCCAGGCGGGCGAATTGCAGCAACACCTTCAGGAACACGGCATCAGCGTTCGCGGCGCCGCCTGACCGGGCACCGGGCTCCCCGTCCGGTTTCCATAGTTCAATTTGATCGATAAGGCGCTGCCGCCGGGCAGCGCCCTTGATATGTTTATGGGAATAAAACCGTGACGACTTCATCCCAGGCCATGTCCCATGGGCAACTGCCCATGGGCAAACGTGAGTTCATCGCACTCGCGGCCTTCCTGATGGCGATTAACTCACTCGCAATCGACATCATGCTTCCCGCGCTCCAGCAGATCGGTTCCAGCCTCGGCGTGATGAACGAAAACCATCGGCAATATGTCGTAACAGCATATCTGATCGGCTTCGGCTCGGCCCAGCTTATCTATGGGCCCCTGTCGGATCGCTTCGGCCGCCGCATGCCACTCTTGATCGGCATCACCATCTACGTGATTTCGGCATTCGGCATTGCCCTCATCCCGTCCTTCGCCGGTCTGCTGGCGCTCCGCTTCATTCAGGGCCTCGGCTCGGCGGCAACCCGCGTCATCACCGTCTCCATCGTCCGCGACGTCTTCGGCGGCCGCCTGATGGCCGAGGTGATGTCGCTCATCATGATGGTTTTCATGATCGTTCCGGTCATCGCGCCGGGAAGCGGCCAGATCATCCTGCTGGTCAGCACCTGGCACATGATCTTCGTCTTCATCGGCGCCATGGCAACACTGGTCGGCCTCTGGATGTATTTCCGGCTTCCGGAGACGCTTAAGCCTGAAAATATCCGCCCCCTAACCGTCAGATCGGTTGCCGCCGGCTTCAAGATCGTTCTGACAGACCGAGTAGCACTCTGTTACACCTTGGCGAGCACTTTCCTGTTCGGGGCGCTGTTCGGCTTCATCAATTCCGCCCAGCAGATCTACAACAACATCTACGGCCTTGGCGTCTATACGCCGCTGGCATTCGGCGGCGTAGCGGCGTTCATGGCTCTGTCGTCTTTCGTCAACTCCCAGTTCGTGGGCCGGTTCGGCATGCGCCGGCTGTCGCACACGGCCCTGCTCGGCTTTGTCGCCATCACCTTCTGTTGGCTGCTGGTGCAGCTCTACGGGCCTGCGCCGATGCCATTCCCGCTGTTCATGGTCTTTTTCGCACTGGCCATGTTTCAATTCGGCTGGATCGGTTCCAACTTCAACTCTCTCGCAATGGAACCCCTCGGCCATGTCGCCGGCACGGCATCCTCCGTACTCGGCTTCATGAGCACGGTCGGCGGCGCATCGATCGGCGCTTGCATCGGGCAGTTCTATAACGGCACGGCGACACCGATGGTCATCGGTTATTTCACCGTTTCCCTCATCGGCGTCGTCTTCGTGCTGATTGCCGAAAAGGGAAAGCTGTTCCGCCCACACAACGCGCCGCCTCCGGCCGACCAGTCTCTCGCTTTACATTGACAGGCATATTCGAATGACGACCCCGCCTCAATCCCAGCAGCCTGCCCAGCAGCCTGCACAGTCCGGCTCCAGCCGCATCGGCCTGGGCATCGTGGAATTCATCCTCACGATTGCGCTGATGACGGCCAGCATTTCGATGGGCATCGACAGCATGCTGCCCGCGCTGCCGAATATCGGCCAGTCGCTTCATGTTGCCAATCCGAACGACACCCAGCTCGTTATCGGCGTCTATTTCCTCGGTTTCGGCATCTGTCAGCTTTTCTTCGGCAGCCTGTCGGACACCTATGGCCGGCGGTACATCCTGCTCGGCGGTCTGGCCTTCTATACGGTGACCTTGTTTGCCGCAGCCTGGAGCGACAGCCTGTTTGCCCTGCTGGCGATGCGTTTTGCGCAGGGCGTCGGCGCCGCGGCCGTGCGCATCACCACGCTCGCCATCGTCCGCGACTGCTTCGGCGGTCGCGAAATGGCCCGCGTGATGTCCTATATCATGATCGTCTTCATGATCATGCCGATGGTTGCGCCCTTCGTCGGTCAGATGATCGTCGCCTATTCGAACTGGCAGTGGATTTTCATTCTGCTCGGTATCGTCAGCGCCGGCCTTTTCCTGGTCGCCTTCTTCCGCATGAAGGAGACGCTGCCCGTTGAAGAGCGCTTGCCACTCTCGGTCGCTTCCGTGCTGTCCGGTTTCAAGACCGTGCTGACCAACCGCATCACCTGCGGCTACATGATCGGTCTGACGCTCTACACCGGCATCATCTGCGCCTACATCGTTTCTGTGCAGCAAGTCTTCGGCGAGGTCTACGGCCTCGGGGAAACCTTCCCGATCGCCTTCGCGGCAACGGCAGCCGGCACCGCCGTCGCACAGTTCGCCAATGGCTATTTCGTGCGCAGCTTCGGCATGCGCCGCATTTCCCATGCCGCCATGATCGTTTTCACCGCTTTGGGCGCCATCGGCTACATCGTCGGCATGTTCGGCCAACCGAGCTTCACCTTCATTTATGTGCTGATCTCGGTGATGCTGATGATGTTTGCAGTGATCACCACCAATTGCATGGCAATCAGCCTCGAGCCAATGGGACATCTGGCGGGCACGGCAGCGGCCATCACCAGCTCGATCTCCACGACGGTCGGTGTCCTGCTCGGCGGCATTGTCGGCCAGATGTTCGACGGGACGGCACAGCCGCTGCTTGCCGGCTTCACGGTATTTGGCGCGCTGTCGATCGTCGCAACGCTGTGGGCGGAACGCGGGAAGCTCTTCACCCATCCCGGCGATACGCCGGCGCTGGAGCCGGGCATGGGGCACGTCTGAACGACGCGCATCCCTTCCTTAGAGGGCGGTTCAGTTTTTCACGGAATCTCTGAATCGCTCTATCTCTTTGTTTTCACGCGATTTCCGACGGAAAACCGCTGCGCACTTTTCCTGGAATTGCTCTAGACGCCGCTGCGCGGCCGACTGACCCAGCGTACCGCCGCAGCGATCGCAAGCCCGAAGAGCGGCCACATCGCCCATGGTGTTCCGTGCCAGGTGAAAAGGTTGATGGTAACGATCCCGATACCTGTGATGACAAGGCTTGCGATCGCCATATCGATCTGCGGGTTGCTACGGACGTAACGATACGCGTTAACCCATAAAATCGCGAGTATGGGCCATTTCGCCCAAAATTCGCCACCCCAGGTCAACCCGTTAAGAACGGCAAGGCCGATGCACACGACTAGGGCAACACCATAACTCCGCCGCCAGTCCTGCGGCACGGATTCCCGCATCGCGGCTTCGGGCGCCCGCACGGGAGCTGGTTCAGGGGCCAATCGACAATCGGATGTGGTGTCGACAACCTGCACGCCGCCGATCCGCACTGCATAGCTTGGCACGCCGCCTTCGATGTTCTTGACCTCGAGCTGTCCGAGAAAATCGAAACCGACGGCCACCTTATTGCGGACCTGATCGTAGACCGTGTTGGAAATGACGATGCCACCCGGAGCAGCGCGCGACTGCAGCCGGGCCGCAATATTGACGCCGTCACCATAGAGATCGTCGCCATCGGCGATCACATCACCGAGATTGAGGCCGATGCGAAAGAGCATCTGCTTGTCGGGATCGGTCACCGCATTGTAGCCTGCAAGCTCGTTCTGCGTGTCGATTGCAGCGCGCACGGCTTCGACGACGCTTGGAAACTCGGCAAAGACGCCATCGCCCCAGGTGTTGATGACACGGCCGCCATGGGCTTCGATCAGTCGTTTCATCGCATCGCGGTAACGGCGAAGAGTGGAAAGCGTCCCCTCCTCGTCCTTCCCCATAAGGCGCGTGTAATCCTGCACATCAGCGCAGAAGATGGTGGTCAGCTTGCGGCTCGTCTCGGACATCTGTCTCATCCCCGCGGCAAGCACCGACCAAGGCTCTTGCCTGTTGAAGCAAAGATAGCCCCGCGGCCGTGACTTTCCAAGGGGCCTTGCTGGCTATCCTCGCATGTGGCTCGCCTTAGAGAGTGAACACCTCGCGCCGCAGCCGTTCCCATGTATCCTTGTCCACCGCGACAAGGAGCCCGCCATCGAGGTGATGCGGCAAATAGGGCGAACCGTCGAAACGGCGAACATAGGCGCCGGATTCGGCCGAGATCAGCGCTCCCGCCAGATGATCCCAAGGCATCAGCTTGTTGTACATGAGATAGTGCACATAGCCGCCCGCGAGCGTGCGGTATTCATGCGCCGCGCAGCGATAGCAGGTCGTGTAGCGCACCTTGGCGAGATTACCCATGATCTCCGCGCGCTTTTCCTTGGGCAGAAAACCGGTGGCCGCCATGCCGACCAGCTCTTCCAGCGGGACGGAAGGAGCAACGTTGAGACGCAGCGTCTCGCCATCCGGACGGCGTAGCCATGCGCCGCTGCCGCGCTCCGCCAGCACCCAGTCATCACCCATTGGATCGAAAATGATGCCGGCAACGGTCTCGCCCTTCGACACGACCGAGGCCATGACGCCGAAGGCCGGAATGCCGGCGGCAAAATTGAACGTACCATCGACGGGATCGACGATGATGGCGAGATCGGCATCCTGCAACTTCTTCAGTAGCGACGGGTCGGCCGCAACCGATTCCTCGCCGATGAACAGCGCTTCGGGCCAGAGCCGCGAAACCTCTGCCTTGATCATGCGCTCAGCCCGCTCATCGGCTTCCGTCACCAGATCCGTCGCCTCGCTCTTGGCGCGGATATCATCGCTGCCGAGCCTGCGAAAGCGCGGCAGAATCTCCGTCTGCGCCGCGCGGCGCAGCACATGAGCAAGCGTGGTAACGTCAACGAGCGATGTCATGCTTTTTCCTTTCGCGTCAGGCGCCGATGATCTCGCGGCGGATTATCCGCCAGCTTTCCTCGTCAGGCGCAGAAATGATGCCGCCGGTCGTTTCGCCGGGCTTATAGGGCGTGCCATCGAATTTGGCGGTATAGCCGCCCGCCTCCTGATGCGCCAGCACGCCGGCCAGATGATCCCAGGGCATCAATTTGGAATGGCCGATGAAATGCCACTTACCCGACGCCACCATCCAATATTCGTAAGCCGAGCAATTGAGCGAGAAAGCCATGCGGGTCTTCGATAGATTGGCGTTGATCCGCGACCGGTCGGGCTCATCCATATGCCCCCAGGATATGGCGCCCGTCATGGCACTCAAGGGCGCAGGTGTGGCGACGGAAAGCCGCCTCGCCTGCCCAGCTTGCCGGCGCAGGAAAGTGCCGCCACCCTTCATGGCAGTCACGGTATCGCCCAGTACGGGATCGTGGATAATGCTGCCGATCGTCTCGCCATTGGCGATGACGGCGACAATCGTTCCGAAGACCGGCAGTCCGGCCGCGAAATTGAAGGTGCCGTCCACGGGATCGATGGTAAAAGCCAATTCGGCATGCGCCAGCGCCGGCACGACGGACTTGTCGGCTTCATAGGCCTCTTCGCCGACGATCAAAGCGCTTGGAAACCGTGCCTTCAGCGCCGCGGTGATGTGCCGCTCGGCCAGAAGATCGGCCTCGGTCACGAGATCGATAGCCGAGGTTTTCTCCGATATATCGCTGGCATCCAGATTGCGGAAGCGCAGCATGATCTCCTTTGACGCCGCTTCGGCAACGATCGTCATCACATAGTCGAAATCAACATCGGAGAAATTCATAGGAAGCCTCTGTTTTGAAAGGGCTTCCTCTTATGCCCGATTCGATGACATCGGTGTGGCAAAAGTCCTGAATTTACGCCGGATCGCTCGAAGAGCCCTGCGTCATCAAACCCGCAAAATCGAACAGCTTGGGATCGAGCAGGTGCGACGGGTTCACATGCGCCAGAGCGCGCAGCATCGTGTCCTTGCGGCCCGGCATGCGCCGTTCGATATCGGCGAGCATGTCCTTCATGGCATTACGCTGCAATCCGTCCTGCGAGCCGCAGAGATCGCAAGGGATGATCGGAAACTGCATGGCGGCGGCAAACTTGGCAAGGTCGTCCTCAGCGGCATAGGCGAGCGGGCGCAGCAGCATGAGGTCGCCTTCGTCGTTGAGCAGCTTTGCCGGCATGGAAGCCAGCCGGCCGCCATGGAAGAAGTTCATGAAAAAGGTCTCGAGAATGTCCTCGCGATGATGGCCGAGCACAAGCGCATCGCAGCCCTCCTCGCGGGCGATGCGGTAGAGATTGCCGCGACGCAGGCGCGAACAGAGCGAACAATAGGTTGCCCCCTCCGGCACCTTTTCCTTCACGATCGAATAGGTGTCGCGATATTCGATGCGATGCGTGACACCGATCTTCGTCAGATATTCGGGCAGAATATGCTTCGGGAAATTCGGCTGACCCTGATCCAGATTGCAGGCGACCAGCTCCACCGGCAGCAGGCCGCGCCATTTCAGATCGAGCAGCAGTGCAAGCAGCCCATAGGAATCCTTGCCGCCGGAAAGGCCGACGAGCCAGCGCTTCTGGCCCTTCAGCATCTGGAAGTCTTCCATGGCCTGGCGCACCTGCCGCAACAGGCGCTTGCGAAGCTTGTTGAAGGAGACCGAACGCGGCGCATCGGAAAACATCGGATGCGCGGCGGAACCGCTATCCTCAACCTCGATATCGATGTCGTCCTTTACAGTCGTCGCGATATTCATTCGATCATTCCTTGCATCTCGCCACGCTGATAGCAGAAAGCGGCTCGAGAAGACATGGGGATCAATCCCCGAATACGGACCAGCCAGTGCGCGCCGCCAGCATTTCCAGCGCAACAGCGCCGAGCTGCGAATTGCCGACCTTGTTCAGCCCCGGCGACCAGACGGCAATGGAGCCGATGCCCGGCGCCACGGCCAGAATGCCGCCGCCGACGCCGCTCTTGCCCGGCAGGCCGACATGATAGGCGAAGTCTCCCGAACCGTCATAATGGCCGCAGGTCAGCATCAGCGCATTGATGCGCCGCGCCCGCTTCGGCGAGACGACGGAGTGGCCGGCGATCGGATTGCTGCCGCGTGCAGCGAGATAGAGCCCCGCCTTGGCAAGCTGCCGGCAGCTCATGGACAGCGCGCATTGATGGAAATAGACGCCGAGCACATGCTCGACCGGATGGTGGAGATTGCCGTAGGCGCGCATAAAATTGGCAAGCGCGAAATTTCTATAACCTGTTTGCGTCTCCGAACGGGCCACCTTGTCATCGATGCTGATCGTCTCGTCGTCGGCTACGTAGCGCACGAAGCGCAGCAGCTCGCCGATCGCCTCGCGCGGCTCGTGCCCCGCCAGCACGACGTCGCTGATGGCGATCGCGCCCGCATTGATGAAGGGATTACGAGGAATGCCCTCTTCGCGCTCCAGCTGGACGATGGAGTTGAAGGCCGTGCCGGATGGCTCACGCCCGACACGATTCCACAAGCTCTCGCCGACTTTGCCCAGCGCCAGGGTCAGCATGAAGACCTTGGAAATACTCTGGATAGAGAAAGGAACGCCGGCGTCGCCGATGCTGTAGACATCGCCGTCGACAGTGGCGATTGCCATCCCGAACTGCTTCGGGTCGACCTTTGCCAGCTCCGGAATGTAATCGGCGACCTTGCCCTCGCCGATGCGCGGCGAAAGCTCCGCATGAATGCCGTCGAGAATGGCCTGCAAATCCGTCATGAGGCGCTCCAAAGACAAAAAAGCCGCTCGAACCGAGCGGCTTTTCATTCATCAAGAAAGTTATCCGCTTATTAACGCGAATAGAATTCAACGACCAGATGCGGTTCCATGACGACGGCGTACGGTACGTCGCCGAGAGCCGGAACGCGAGCGAAGGTCGCAACCATCTTGTTGTGATCGACTTCGATATAGTCCGGAACGTCGCGCTCAGCGAGCGAAACCGATTCGAGAACGGTTACGAGCTGCTTGGACTTTTCGCGAACTTCGATAACGTCGCCAGCCTTGCAGCGGTAGGAACCGATGTTGACGCGCACGCCGTTAACGGTGACGTGACCATGGTTGACGAACTGACGGGCTGCGAAGACGGTCGGAACGAACTTGGCGCGGTAGACGATCGCGTCCAGGCGCGATTCGAGCAGGCCGATCAGGTTTTCCGAGGTGTCGCCCTTGCGGCGGTTGGCTTCGTCGAAGATGGCGCGGAACTGCTTTTCACGCAGGTCGCCGTAATAGCCCTTCAGCTTCTGCTTGGCGCGCAGCTGCACGCCGAAGTCCGAAAGCTTGCCCTTGCGGCGCTGGCCGTGCTGGCCCGGGCCGTATTCGCGACGGTTAACCGGGGACTTCGGACGGCCCCAGATGTTTTCGCCCATACGGCGGTCAATTTTGTACTTGGACGATTCGCGCTTGCTCATCGCATTTCCTTTCAAGTGTTATGGCGGCCCGCTGCCGAACCGCGAAGGAAACACGCCCTCCTCTGAACTCCTTTTTCGAGCTCTGACAGGCCTCTCACGTTAGCGAACGGACGAAGCCACGGGACATGTCAAATGAAACACCGGACATTTCTGCCCGGCGTTGGCGCGGTCTGTAAGGGGTAGTCATGAAAATGTCAACAGCAGGATCGGCGAGAAGCGCAGTTTCATTCCGCACTCCCGAGGCCGCGCCAATCCTCCGGCACATCCGGTAACGACGGCATTAGGTCCGGCTCGGATGTCGCCTTTCGAAACTGCACGCCATCGTCGGTCAAAGCCGATATCTGAATTGGGATGCCGCTGGGATTGACTGCAAGCAGACCGACTATATCTGGTGGCGCCGATCGAATATAGCGCTCCGCTCCATTCAGCACCTCCACAAGCCTGTCGCGAATGACGCTGGCGGTAAG
Source organism: Rhizobium sp. 11515TR (assembly GCF_002277895.1). Taxonomy (NCBI): domain Bacteria; kingdom Pseudomonadati; phylum Pseudomonadota; class Alphaproteobacteria; order Hyphomicrobiales; family Rhizobiaceae; genus Rhizobium; species Rhizobium sp. 11515TR. Next base: position 2,675,199 of record NZ_CP022998.1, read on the forward strand.
ATCGACTGGAAGACCTCTCACGGAATCATAATCCTCGGTCGAAACCGATAGCCCTCTTCGCGCCGAATTTCATCAATTATCCTGATTCGTCGATCATTAACAAATCGACGAAATCCCGAGGCTTTGTCCGGGTTGATGCCGCGAGAACCTTATTCACGGCAAGGTCTGCTGGATGAAGCCTTGCACCCCACTCCTTGTCTCGAACAAGCGGAAAAAACCGGGTTCGAGATTCGCTCATCCATTGAATGAGCGTATTCTCCCGCGCCTTGGAAACTTCCGCCTCGACACAGCCATAGACATTGACCTCGACATGAACACGGAAACCGTCAGTTCTGAGCGTTTCCATGTCCCGTTCGGCGACAGGACCGATTTCCTCGTCGGTATCTTGGAAGATATCGATATCGTCGGACAGACGAGGCCAATTCATATTAAGGACAAGCCCACCTGCAACATAGCTGGTTTCCGAGCGATTTTTCGCGATGGATGCCATAATCTCTTTTTGCAGCTTGGTCAGCGCCATCGCCTATCGCCCGACCTCGTCAAGCATGCGACGCCCTATTGCAAAGGCGTGTGCATCGCCGCGCTCCATCAAGGCGCTGGCTATCACCCTTGCCTTCTGTGCCAAATCGGGCAGCCGATCCAGATCGATATTGTCAAGAAGGCGGGTGCCGTAGCGGTCAAGCGCTTCTTCGACATTCTCTCGAAGACGCTCTTTCCTTTGTCGATGTTCTGCACGCATCTCCGCCGCTTGCGACAGGATATCATTGCGGCACGCTGCGGGAACTAGAACCTCCACCCTCACTAGGTCGGATGCTCCACCACTTTCCCTATATCGCTGGATCCTGTCACGCGCGGCCATGAATTCATCTCCTGCAGAGACAAATATAGGCGTATCCCGGATACGTATCAAGGGTGTCGTAATTCCGGCTATTCCGCCGCCGCCTGCTCCCCACCCTCGATATCCGGCGCATTGGCATCGCCGGGCGCGGTCTGCGAACCTATATCCGGGAAGGCGACGATACGTTTGCCGGAGAAATCCGTGTGGACGACGACGCTGCCCTGTTCCTCGAAATAGCTCAATAGTCGCCGTGCGCGTCTGGCCGAATGGGTGCCATAGGCACGGGCAATGCGGGCGTCGGACGGGCACGGCTCGCCGCTGATCGCGGCCTTGGCGAGCATCAGGAATACGCCCTGCAGATCGTCGGTGACACTAGCGGACAGGGAAAGCGCCGTTGCCCATTGATCCGTCGCCATGACCTCCTCGTCCGCACCGGATCGCACGATCGCCACGCGACGGCGGAATTCCGACAGGCTCATGGGCGCGCCGGGAACGCGGCGCATGCGCAAGCGTACAAGAAACTCCTGATAAAGCACCGAATCCGTACGGAAGCCGGAGGCGGGATCATCGAGGATTTCGGAGAGCACCGCGCTCACTCTCGCCTCGCGATCCTCGCTCGATAGTTCCGGCTGACTGACCTTCGGCTCGGACGGTGCCGGGCTTGCTGCCGGCACGGAGCGGGAAAGCTCGGCCAGAATATCGGTCGTCGGGCGGGGAGCCGGCGTCGTGCGGCGGACAACGGGCCGCGCGAACTCTTCCGGATCCGGCGTGAAGATCAGATCTTCGACATCCTGCGGCGCATCCGGCAGCGGCATCAGCTTCGGGCTGGAGGAGCGCGCCGAGGTTTCCACCGCGCCGATGGTGATCGGCAGCGGACGGCGCGAAAGTGCCGGCCCGAGGGCGACGAAATTACCGCGCTTCAGATCGCGGAACATTTCCGCCTGCCTGCGATCCATGCCCAGCAGATCGGCCGCGCGGGCCATGTCGATATCGAGGAAGGTACGGCCCATCAGGAAGTTGGAGGCTTCTGCGGCAACGTTCTTGGCGAGCTTCGCCAGGCGCTGCGTGGCGATGACGCCGGCAAGGCCGCGCTTTCGGCCACGGCACATCAGATTGGTCATGGCCCCGAGCGACATCTTGCGCGCATCTTCCGAAACGTCGCCGCCGACCGAGGGCGCAAACATCTGCGCCTCGTCGACCACCACGAGCACCGGATACCAGAATTCGCGATCGGCATCGAACATGCCATTCAGGAAGGCTGCGGCAGCGCGCATCTGCTGCTCGATATCGAGCCCTTCCAGTGTCAGCACGCAGGACACGCGGTGCTGGCGGATGCGGTTGGCGATGCCGGCAAGCTCGGCTTCCGTACGCTCGCCATCGACGACCACATGCCCAAACTTGTCGGCCAGCGTGACGAAATCGCCTTCGGGATCGATGATGACCTGCTGCACCCATTGCGCCGACTGCTCCAACAGCCGCCGCAGGAGATGCGATTTTCCGGAGCCGGAATTACCTTGCACCAGGAGACGCGTCGCCAGCAGCTCCTCGATATCGAGCTGGGCGCTGGTCCCGCCGGACGCCGTTCCCATGTCGATGCCGACCTGCAATGCACTTCCCCTATGAGCAAGAATCAAATGTGGATGCATCCCATCTTTCTGAAAGGGCGCGCCCTCGTCTAGCAAAGATTTCCAAGCTTCGCGCCCGTGGATTGAAAAAACCCACAGGCGATTGTGAGACCTATCTGAACCGCAGATTGGCGCGCGACAGCTCACTGACCGAAGTGCAGCCCATCAGTTTCATGTCGCGCTCGACTTCGGTGCGCAAATGCCTCAGCGCCCGTTCCACACCCGCCTGACCGGCAGCGGCCAGCGGATAGAGATAGAAGCGACCGAGGCCAACGGCCTTGGCGCCGAGCGACAGAGCCTTCAGCACATGCGTGCCGCGCTGTATGCCGCCATCCATCATGACATCGATGCGATGGCCGACGGCATCGACGATCTCCGCCAGCTGGTCGAATGCGGACCGTGAACCGTCCAGCTGCCGGCCGCCATGGTTCGACAGCACGATGCCAGTACATCCGATATCGACAGCACGCTTGGCGTCTTCGACCGACATGATGCCCTTGAGGCAAAACTGCCCGTTCCAGTGCTTCACCATCTCGGCGACGTCGTTCCAATTCATCGATGGATCGAGCATTTCGGTGAAATACTTGCCGATCGACATGGCGCCGCCGCTCATATCGACATGCTCGTCGAGCTGCGGCAGGCGGAATTTCTCGTGGGTCACGTAGTTCAGCGCCCAAGCAGGCTTGATGGCGAACTGGGTAATCCCGGCCAGATTGAGCTTGAACGGAATGGAAAACCCGGTGCGAAGATCGCGCTCGCGATTGCCGCCGGTAATGCTGTCGACAGTCAGCATCATCACATTGACGCCGGCTTCCTTCGCCCGCTCCATCATCGCCCGGTTCAGGCCACGATCCCTATGGAAATAGAACTGGTAGACCTGCGGTCCCGCATGCTTCTTGCGGATTTCCTCAAGACTGACGGTGCCGAGCGAGGAAACGCCGAACATGGTGCCGAGCGAAGAAGCTGCGGCAGCAACCGCATTCTCGCCCTGATGATGGAAGAGCCGCTGCAACGCCGTCGGCGAGCAATAAAAAGGTGTCGCGAGCTTTTGTCCCATGACGGTGACAGACATATCAATCTCGCTGACCCCACGCAGGACGTTGGGAACGAGATCGCAGCTTTCGAAGCTGGCTGTGTTCCGCCGGAGCGTCACTTCGTCGTCGGCAGCACCATCGATATAGTTGAAGATCGGGCCGGGAAGACGCTTCTTCGCGAGAAGACGAAAATCATGGAAATTGTGGCATTCACGCAGACGCATGGCTTGCCTCGACAACACTGCAATCAATCTCAAAAGACATCAAATATCGCCCTCCCAATATTCCGCCAGCCCAATCCTGCATTACAACCGATGCAAGCGTGCCTCCCACTTGTAAAGCACATCCGGTTCCTTTTCCTCATTGCCTGCCCCATCCGACTCGTCAACCACGAAGAAGCCATGCTTCTCGTAAAAGCGGCGCGCAGGCTCGTTTCTCTGGAACGTCCAGAGCGACAGCGCCGGATAGGTCGACTTGGCGATATCGAGAAGGCGGCTGCCGATGCCGCGCCCCTGCGCCTCAGGCAACACGTAGAGTTGGTCGATCCAATCCTCGAGAAAGGCGATGACGCCAACAAGACGACCGCCCTCTTCCGCACCCCAAATCTGGCAATCTTTGAAAACGACGGCGCTCCAGAAGCCAACATCTTCTTCCGGCGTATGAAGCCCGGCAAGCGTCGGCAGCCGCTCGTTGAAGGAAGCGCGATGGACAGCGGCAGCCGCCGGCATATCCGCGAGATCGAGTTTTCGCAGCGAAACCTTGTCTTTCATCATCAAGCCTTGAGTCCAAAACCCTGCATCAGCCGGCGCGTGGGGAAATCGGGTGCCCCGGAGGTAAACACCGCAAAGTCGAAATTGTCGGGATGCACAGCATCGGCTACCTGCGGCACCAGGCTGCGGGCGCGCCTTGCGATGGCTTCAGCCGGATCGAGCCAATCGACCGGCCAAGGCGCAAGGCGACGGAAAATATTCGCCATGAAAGGGTAATGCGTGCAGGCAAGCACGACGATATCGGTCTTGTGGCCATCCATCTCGACGAAGCACTGATCGATCTCGGTCATGACGGCCTCGTCTGTAATTGCATCGCCGCGAATATAGCTCTCCGCTAGGCGCGCCAGATTTTCCGATCCGACAAGCCGGACATGGCATTGTGTGGCAAAGGACTGGATCAGGTCGCGCGTATAGGCGCGCTTGACGGTGCCCGGTGTCGCCAACACGGAAACCAACCCGGAGCGCGTGCGCTCCGCAGCTGGCTTGATCGCCGGCACGGTACCCACGAACGTCATCTGCGGAAAGGCGGCGCGAAGAGCGGCGCCGGCCAGCGTGAAGGCCGTGTTGCAGGCGATGATGCAGACTTCCGGATCATATTGCTCAAGCAGCTTTGCGAAGAGATCGACGATGCGCTCCTTCAGCGCTGCTTCTTCCCAACTGCCATAGGGAAAGCCGGCATCGTCGGCAATATAGATGAAACCCCGCTCCGGCATCAGCACGCGCGCCTCGCGCAGCACGGTCAAACCGCCGATCCCTGAATCGAAAACAAGGACTGGTTTCAGCTCATTCGCCGCTGCTGTCATCGCTTGGGGATTCCTTCGGTGCTTTCGAGGATCGGGGATGCGAACCGCTGCCGCGCGGGGACTTCCGCGAGAAGCGGTCGAGAGACGAGATCACCCCGCGCAAGACGCTGATTTCCTGTTCGGTGAACGCCCGGCGCGAGAGAACGGCCCGGAGATTGTCGACCATTTTCGGCTTTTTCCCGGCGGGATGGAAATAATTGCGCGCATCCAGCGCCTCCTCGAGCTGGTCGAACAGGCCGAAAAGCTGCTCCTTCGTCGAAGGCCGCTGCTCGATCGCCTGGAAGGGCACATCGCCGAGATCCTCCATGCCCGACTTCATCCATTCATAGGACATCAACAGCACGGCCTGCGCGATGTTCAAAGAAGCGAAAGCGGGATTGACGGGAAAGGTGACGATCTCGTCGGCCAGCGCCACTTCCTCGTTCGTCAGGCCCCAGCGCTCACGGCCGAAGAGAATGCCGGTGCCCTCGCCCGCTTTGAATTTGGTGCGGAGCGTCTCGGCCGCAACGACAGGCGAACGCACCGGCTTGTAGCCATCCCGCTCCCGCGCTGTTGTCGCATAGACGAAATTGAGATCAGCGATCGCCTGCTCCAACGTGTCGTAGACCTTGGTCGCCTCAATAATATGATCCGCCTTGGAGGCAGTCGCCTGTGCCCTCTCGTTCGGCCAGCCATCGCGAGGATTGACGAGGCGCAATTCGGCAAGGCCGAAATTCGCCATGGCGCGCGCCACCATACCGATATTTTCGCCCATCTGCGGCTCGACCAGAATGATGGCCGGCCCTTCGGCCAGAAGTTGACGCTCGCTATTCGTGCCTGCCATGAGTCTTGCTCTCCGTGCGCGAACCTTCTCGCGCAAATCATGGGTCGCAATAGCGAGACGCCAGCCGATCGGCAAGGTTTTTGCGCTTGAACGGCAGAACGAATCCCGCCCGACTATTGCGGATTGGCCGGCTTCTGCTGATCCGACGGTTGCTGCGTCTGGTCTGTTGGCTGTTGCTGCTGCTGTTTGACAAGATCCACCATCACGCTCTTGAGCGAGCTTGGATTGCCATTGTCGTCGTTTGTGACGATATCGTCCACCACGGGCCTGCTGCCCTCTTCGATGACCTCGAAACGAACCGTCGTCACTTTCTGATAATCGGCGTCGGAACCCATGCAGGTCGATTTCTTGAAGGTCGCCAGAACCTCCGTCACATTACCCTTTGGCGGCTGGGCGGCAATCTTCACATCTTCCAGCGGACACGCATCCTGCGCATTGACAATGACATCGTAGTCGAAGGGCGAGATACCATCCTCGTCGGCGGCGGGAAATTGCGCCGCCGCCTGGTATTTCGCTCCAAAATCCTTGCTGTAAATATCCTTGAGCTTGTCCTCGCCGAAAATATCCTGCCAGTCGCTGTCGCCGCCCGCCCAGTTCGAGACGGTCGCGTCCATGATGGCCTTGACCGGCGTCGTCGCATCGGCCGCCAACGCCGCATGCGCGCCAAGCGAGAACTGAAAAAGCATAAGGGCGAAAGCGGAGGCGGCAAATTTATGCATGACGTGATTCCATGACGCAGGGGCAACGGGCAAAACCTGGGCGACATTAGACCCATCAATCGCTTTGGCAATGGCCGGATCGTAAAAAGCGGGGTGATGTTACGAATGATCAAAAACGCGACCCGGGAGGCTCTATCGGCTTTGCGTTCCGCACTTGCGATGCTATAGCCTCGGGACTTCATATTACCCACAGGACCATCGGGTCCCATCAGCTTAAACGAGGCAGAAGCATGAAGAAGATCAAGGTCGCAAATCCCGTTGCCGATCTCGATGGCGACGAAATGACTCGCATCATCTGGCAGCTCATCAAAGAAAAACTGATCTTCCCCTACCTCGACATCGATATCGATTATTACGACCTCTCGGTCGAAAACCGCGACGCCACCAACGACCAGGTGACCGTCGATGCAGCCAATGCCATCAAGAAGTATGGCGTCGGCATCAAGTGCGCGACGATCACCCCGGATGAAGCCCGCGTCAAGGAATTCAACCTAAAGGAAATGTGGAAAAGCCCGAACGGCACGATCCGCAACATCCTCGGCGGCGTCATCTTCCGCGAGCCGATCATCTGCAAGAACGTTCCGCGCCTGGTTCCGGGCTGGACGCAGCCGATCGTCGTCGGCCGTCACGCTTTTGGCGACCAGTACCGCGCCACCGACTTCAAGTTCCCCGGCAAGGGCAAGCTCACCATCAAGTTTGTCGGCGAAGATGGCACGGTCATCGAGAAGGAAGTCTTCAACGCTCCGGGCGCCGGCGTTGCAATGGCCATGTACAACCTCGACGAGTCGATCCGCGAATTCGCCCGCGCCTCTATGATGTACGGCCTGATGCGCAAGTGGCCGGTCTACCTCTCGACCAAGAATACCATCCTCAAGGCCTATGACGGCCGCTTCAAGGACATCTTCGAAGAAGTCTACCAGAACGAGTTCAAGGCTCAGTTCGACGAAGCCGGCATCACCTATGAACACCGCCTCATAGACGACATGGTTGCCTCCGCCCTGAAGTGGTCCGGCGGCTACGTCTGGGCCTGCAAGAACTATGACGGCGACGTCCAGTCCGACACGGTTGCCCAGGGCTTCGGCTCGCTTGGCCTGATGACCTCTGTTCTGCTCACGCCGGACGGCAAGACGGTCGAAGCCGAAGCCGCACACGGCACGGTGACCCGCCATTACCGCCAGCACCAGAAGGGCCAGGAAACCTCGACGAACTCGATCGCTTCGATCTTCGCCTGGACCCGCGGCCTCGCTCACCGCGCCAAGCTCGACGACAATGCCGAACTCGCGAAGTTCGCTTCCACGCTCGAAAAGGTTTGCGTCGACACGGTTGAAGCCGGCTACATGACCAAGGACCTGGCGCTGCTGATCGGCCCCGATCAACCGTGGCTCTCGACCACCGCCTTCCTCGACAAGATCGACGAAAACCTCAAGAAGGCCATGGCTGCCTAAGCCTTGCCGACATGAGCAGACACGAAAACCCGGCCTCAACGCCGGGTTTTCTTTTGCGCTGAATCTTGCCGCCGGGGCGAACCGGTGGCAAAAATGCCCGCAACAAAGGGGAGAGGCAGATGGCTGAAGAACTCGTTTTCTATACCAATCCGATGTCGCGCGGACGCATCGCCCGCTGGATGCTCGAGGAAATCGGCCAGCCCTACCGCACCGAATATCTCGACTACGGCACGACGATGAAATCGCCGGAATATCTCGCGGTCAACCCGATGGGCAAGGTACCGGCCATCAAGCATGGCGATACCGTCGTCACCGAAGGTGCCGCCATCTGTGCCTATCTGGCCGAAACTTTTCCGCAGGCGGGGCTTGCTCCGACGGCTGCCGAGCGCGGCCGCTATTTCCGCTGGATGTTCTTTGCGGCCGGGCCGTTCGAGATGGCGATCACCAATCGCGCCCTCGGCTTCGAAGTCCCGCCGGAACGCCTGCGCATGGCCGGCTGCGGCAGCTTTGCGAACGTGCTTGATGCGATGGAGTACGCCGTCACGACCTCGCCGTTCATCGCCGGCGACCGCTTTACGGCAGCCGACGTCTATGTCGGTTCGCATGTCGGCTGGGGACTTAATTTCGGTACCATCGAAAAGCGGCCGGCATTCGTCGACTACTGGAGCCGCGTCAGCGACCGCGACGCCTACCGCCGCGGCAACGAGATTGACAATGCCGCCATGCCGAAACCGACTAATGCCTGACAATACAAGGTATTGAAAGGAAAAACTCTATCGGGATCTTATGCCGCTACTGAAGCGGCATATAGATATCCGTCAGCAATTCCGTCGGCGGTACATCACGCGGATTGTTGATATATTCTTCGAACATGAGGGTATCGCGCAGCTGCCGCCCGGAAGCCGGGAGCCATTGCGCATAGAGCCACTGATAAGCCCTATGCATGTTCGCATAAGGCCCCTTGTGACGCAGCACGGCATAGTCGCCGCCATCAAGCGAACGCCGCTCCAGCGGAGCATTGGCAACGACGGCCTCGCTGGCAGTAACACAGGCATAGGAGCGCAGATTGTCCGCTTCCACGACATCGGGATCGTCGAGATAGACGCCGATCATGCGCATATCCGGCCCTGCCAGGCCACGGGCGAAGATGGTGCCGAAGAGTGTTTCAAATGCCTGCCCGATCTGCATATAGGAGCCGCGATGGGCGACACCGATCAGTGACATCGGGGAAATCGTGCGAAGCGTAACGTCGAACATGACCGTGATCCTTCCTTGGGTGCTGGGTTCGAAGATCGTATGGCTTCCCTCATTCCGATATCGCGCCGGCGGCATGCCGTAGACGGATCTGAAGATGCGGTTGAACGACTGGAGGTTGGGATAGCCCGACCGCTTTGCAATGTCGCTGACGGATGGACGGGTGTTGACGAGATCGCCGGCAGCACGGTGCAGCCGCAGCCGCTTGACGGTCGCCGCCGTCGTCTCGCCATAGATCGCCCGATAGATCCTGTGCCAGTGGTAGCTGGACATACAGGCGATTTCGGCGAGCTTTTCCATATCGAGCTCGTCATCCAAATGCTCGTGGATATAGGCCGAAACCCGCCGCAACCGGGTCTCGTAAAGCGTCCACGCCGTTCCGCCGCTCATGTCTAACCCCTTGCAAATCGATCGGCCCGACAAGAGCATAACCCGATTTGACAAATCCTGCGGAGTTGCCCGGACAAAGAAAAATGGCGGACACCGAAGCATCCGCCATCTTTGATTACCAATCGGAAATCAGTGCTTTAGCCGGCAAGTGCCGCAGCAATCGCCTCGATCGCTTCATCAGCCTTGGCGCCGTCCGGGCCGCCGGCCTGGGCCATGTCCGGCCGACCACCGCCGCCCTTGCCGCCGAGAGCGGCTGAGGCGACGCGCACGAGATCGACGGCGCTGAAACGGCCGACCAAATCTTCCGTGACGGCGACGACGGCACTGGCCTTGCCATCGTCCGAAACGCCGATCAGCGCCACGACGCCGGAGCCGAGACCTGCCTTAGCTTCATCAGCCATGCCCTTGAGATCCTTGGGGTCGACGCCGGAAACCGGCTTGCCCAGGAACTTGACACCGTTGACGTCTCGTACCGCATCCGCCGAACCGCCCTGGCCGCCGCCCATGGCAAGCTTGCGCTTGGCATCGGCCAATTCGCGCTCGAGCTTGCGGCGTTCATCCATCAACGCTTCGACGCGCGATACGACATCGGCCGGCTGGACCTTCAGCGTCGAGGCAAGGCTCTTTACGCGGTCGTCCTGTTCGGCGAGATAATCGTGCGCGGATTCACCGGTGACGGCTTCGATGCGGCGCACGCCGGCACCGACGGCGCTTTCACCGAGGATGCGCACGAGACCGATCTGGCCGGTGGCGGAGACATGTGTGCCACCGCAAAGCTCGACCGAATAAGGCTTACCGGACTTTGCACCGCGAACACCCTGCCCCATCGACACGACGCGGACTTCGTCGCCATACTTCTCGCCGAACAGCGCCATTGCGCCTTCCGCGATCGCATCGTCGACGCTCATGAGGCGCGTCGTGACCGGCGAGTTCTGCAGGATGATTTCGTTGGCCATCTCTTCGACGACCTTCAGCTCCTCAGCCGACATCGGCTTTGGATGCGAAACGTCGAAACGCAGACGCTCCGGCGCAACCAGGGATCCCTTCTGCGCCACGTGGGTGCCGAGCACTTCACGGAGAGCTTCGTGCAGCAGATGCGTGGCGGAATGGTTGGCACGTAAGCGCGAACGCCTGTTGTGATCGACTGTCAGGACGACGGCATCGCCGACCTTGATCTTGCCTTCCGACACCTCGGAGCTGTGAACGAAGAGGCCCTCGCCCTTCTTCTGCGTATCGCTGACGACGAGCTTGCCGTGATCGCTTGATATCACGCCGGTATCGCCCATCTGGCCGCCGGATTCGCCGTAGAACGGCGTCTGGTTGACGACGATCTGCACCTTGTCGCCGGTAGAGGCGCTATCGACTGCAACACCGTCTTTGACGATCGCCTGGATCACGCCTTCGGCAGATTCCGTATCGTAACCCAGGAATTCAGTGGCGCCGTTCTTTTCCTTGAGCTCGAACCAGATGGTTTCGGTCGCCTTGTCGCCGGAACCGGCCCAATGCGAGCGTGCTTCGGCCTTCTGCCGCTCCATGGCATCGGTAAAGCTGGAAATGTCGACACCGATGCCGCGAGCACGCAGCGCATCCTGCGTCAGGTCGAGCGGGAAACCGTAGGTGTCGTAGAGCTTGAAGGCGGTTTCGCCGTCCAGGCTATCACCCTTGTGAAGGTCCGACGTGGCATCGTTCAGCAGCAACAGGCCGCGTTCCAATGTCTTGCGGAAACGGGTTTCTTCGAGCTTCAGCGTCTCGGAGGTGAGCGCCTCGGCGCGAACCAGCTCGGGATAGGCGCGGCCCATCTGCTGGATCAGCGCCGGCAGCAGCTTCCACATGAGCGGCTCCTTGGCACCCAACAGCTGCGCGTGGCGCATGGCGCGGCGCATGATGCGGCGAAGCACGTAGCCGCGACCTTCGTTCGACGGCAGCACGCCGTCGGCGATCAGGAAGGCGGAGGAGCGCAGGTGGTCGGCGATGACGCGATGGCTGGCGCGGTGCTCACCCTCGGCTTTAACGCCCGTTGCCTCTTCCGAAGCTTCGATCAGCGCGCGGAACAGATCGATGTCATAGTTGTCGTGCTTGCCTTGCAGCACGGCGGCAACACGCTCGAGGCCCATGCCGGTATCGATCGACGGACGCGGCAGGTCGACGCGCTGCTCCTTGGTGATCTGCTCGAACTGCATGAAGACGAGGTTCCAGATCTCGATGAAACGATCACCGTCCTCTTCCGGCGATCCGGGAGGGCCGCCCCAGATGTGATCGCCGTGGTCATAGAAGATTTCGGAACAGGGACCGCACGGACCGGTATCGCCCATCGCCCAGAAATTGTCGCTGGTGGCGATGCGGATAATCCGATCATCGGAAAGGCCGGCGATTTTCTTCCACAGGTTAAAGGCGTCGTCGTCGGTATGATAGACCGTGACCAGCAGGCGCTTGGCATCGAGGCTGAATTCCTTGGTGATCAGGTTCCAGGCAAGCTCGATGGCGCGCTCCTTGAAATAGTCGCCAAAGGAGAAATTGCCGAGCATCTCGAAGAAGGTGTGATGGCGGGCGGTATAGCCGACATTGTCGAGGTCGTTATGCTTGCCGCCGGCGCGCACGCATTTCTGCGCCGTCGACGCCGTCGTATAGGGACGTTGCTCCAGACCGGTAAACACGTTCTTGAACTGCACCATGCCGGCATTGGTGAACATCAATGTGGGATCGTTGCGCGGCACCAGCGGGCTCGACGGCACGATCTCGTGACCGTTTTTCTTAAAATAGTCGAGGAAGGTCGACCGGATTTCATTCACACCGCTCATATGGGGCCCTTCAGTCCTGCGCTCAGCAACTTGCATCAAAGTCAGTGGCTTTTATCGTCCGCTCCCGGCGCTGTCCAGCCGCACGAACAAAACCGGCCGCACATCCCTTGGACAATGCGGCCGGTTTCGAATTTCAGTCTCGGTCTTGAATGGAGAATTGCTCCCGAAAATCCTTATTCCCCGGAGGCGTCGCCATCATCGGCATCGGGACCGCCATTCTGCAGGAAGCGATCGGCGATCAGGCCGGCATTCTGGCGCAACGACAACTCGATTTCGCGGGCGAGATCCGGATTGTCGCGCAGGAAAAGCTTCGCGTTTTCGCGGCCCTGGCCGAGGCGTTGGCTGTTATAAGAGAACCAGGCACCGGACTTTTCGACGATACCGGCTTTGACTCCGAGATCAACCAGTTCGCCGGTCTTGGAAACGCCTTCGCCATACATGATATCGAACTCGACCTGCTTGAAGGGAGGCGCCATCTTGTTCTTGACGACCTTGACACGCGTCTGGTTGCCGATCACCTCTTCGCGCTCTTTGACGGCGCCGATGCGGCGGATATCGAGGCGAACCGAGGCGTAGAACTTCAGCGCGTTACCGCCCGTCGTCGTTTCCGGCGAGCCGAACATGACGCCGATCTTCATGCGGATCTGGTTGATGAAGATCACCATGCAGTTGGACTTCGAGATCGAAGCCGTAAGCTTGCGCAGCGCCTGGCTCATCAGACGAGCCTGCAGACCCGGCAGGCTGTCGCCCATCTCGCCTTCGATTTCGGCGCGCGGCGTCAGGGCCGCAACGGAGTCGACGACGAGGACGTCGATCGCGCCGGAGCGCACCAGCGTATCGGTGATTTCGAGCGCCTGCTCGCCGGTATCGGGCTGCGAGATCAGCAGGTTCTGCAGGTCAACGCCGAGCTTGCGTGCATAGACCGGATCGAGCGCATGTTCCGCATCCACGAAAGCGCAGATGCCGCCCTTCTTCTGGGCTTCTGCAATGGTCTGCAGGGCCAGGGTCGTCTTACCCGAGCTTTCCGGCCCGTAAATTTCGATGATGCGCCCCTTCGGCAGGCCGCCAATGCCGAGAGCGATATCGAGGCTCAGAGAGCCGGTGGAAACCGTTTCGATTTCGACCACGTTCTCGTTAGAGCCGAGCTTCATGATCGAGCCCTTGCCGAACGACCGCTCAATTTGAGAGAGTGCCGCTTCAAGTGCCTTGCTTTTATCCACCGATTTGTCCTCTACAAGCCGCAAAGAATTCTGAGACATTCGATCCACCTTTAGGTTATTGAAGCCGCTCTAGCAATGTCGCCGCCGATGAGAATTCTGTACTCTATTTGTTCTCTTATCGCAAGAGCACAACAAGCAATTGAAAGAAAAAGGTAAAATGAATTCCGTTCTACTTTTGTTTTCTTCTTTCTTCCCAGACACTTACGGCTCCGGGACGATCAGTTCGCGCCGGTCGCGACGCCGCTCGATTCGCCTTTTTGATTGCTGAGGATAACCATATGGCGAAAAAGATTCTCGTTCTCGGCGGCGCCCATATCGACCGGCGCGGCCGCATCTTCGGTGAGACGGCGCCCGGCGCCAGCAATCCCGGCGCATGGTTCGAAGAGCCCGGCGGTGGCGGATTCAATGCCGCGCGAAATCTTTCCCGCCTGGGCTTCGACGTAAAGCTGATCTCGCCGCGCGGCGGCGATCCCTCCGGCGAGATGGTGGCCGAGGCTGCAAGCCACGCCGGCATCGACGACAAGCCCTTCGTCTTTCTGGATCGCAAAACGCCGAGCTATACGGCGATCCTCGAGAATGACGGCAATCTCGTCATCGCGCTCGCGGATATGGAGCTCTACAAACTCTTCGTTCCGCGACGCCTGGCGATTCGCGCCGTTCGCGACGCCTTCGATGAGACCGACCTCATTCTCTGCGACGCCAATCTGCCTGCCGAAACCCTAGGCACAATTGCGGCAAGAGCTGCCCTATGCGGCAAGCCGGTCGCCGCCATTGCCATCTCGCCGGCAAAAGTGGTGCGGCTGAAGCCAAGCCTTGCCGGCATCGATCACCTGTTCCTCAATGAGGCCGAAGCCGCGGCGCTGACCGAAATTCGCCCGGAGGATCCACGCGAATGGGTGAGCGCTTTGCGGGCGCTCGGCCTGCGCAATGGCGTGATCACCCGCGGGAAACGCCCCCTGATCGCATTCTCGCGCGATGCCATCGTCAGCCTGCGGCCGCCTATCGTCGAAAATGTCGCTGATGTCACCGGTGCGGGAGATTCGCTTGCTTCCGGCGTTCTTTCGGCACTGATGGCCGGTCATGACCTCGCAGAAGCCGTCCGTCATGGCGCGGCGGCGGCGGCAATCACCGTCCAGTCCCCCTATGCAACGGCAGAAAATCTCTCTCCCGAGCTGCTAAAGGCGGCTTTGGCCCTTGTTCCCGAGGCCGAAATTCTGTCATGAAGCCTGCTCAAGACGCATATATTGTTTCAGTGAATTGGAAACGACAATGACCCAGCCTATCTCGCCCCTGCTTCCGATCTCCTATTCGAAGGAAGTCGCCGCCGCCAAGCTTCGCGGTGCGCCGATCGTCGCCCTGGAATCGACGATCATCACCCACGGCATGCCCTATCCGGGCAATATCGAGATGGCCCGCAGCGTCGAAGCGATCATCCGGCAGGAAGGCGCGGTGCCGGCAACAATCGCCGTCATTCACGGCACGCTGCATATCGGCCTTGAGCCGGAAGAGCTGGAAGCACTGGCCAAGACGGAAGGTGCGATGAAGGTCTCGCGCGCCGACATCGCCTTTGCGATCGCCGAGCGCCGCACGGGCGCGACCACCGTTGCCGCCACGATGATCGCGGCCGCCCGCGCCGGCATCAAAGTATTTGCCACCGGCGGCATCGGCGGCGTGCATCGTGGTGCCGAAGAGAGCTTCGATATTTCGGCCGATCTTGAAGAGCTTTCCCGCACAGGCGTCATCGTCGTTTGCGCCGGCGCCAAGGCGATCCTCGATATTCCGAAGACGCTGGAAGTGCTCGAAACTCGCGGCGTTCCGGTCGTGACCTACGACAGTACCGAATTCCCGGCCTTCTGGTCGCGCTCCTCCGGTCTGACGAGCCCGCTGACGCTGAACAGCCCTGCTGCGATCGCCAACTTCCAGACAACGCGCGAACAGCTCGGCATCGATGGCGGCATGCTGATCGCCAATCCGGTTCCGGAAGCCGACGAGATCCCGCGTGAGGAGATGGAAATCTACATCGAGCGCGCACTCGACAGCGCCGAGCGTGACGAGATCAGCGGCAAGGCGGTTACGCCCTATCTGCTGAGCACGATCTTCGACATTACCGAGGGCCGCAGCCTCAAGACCAACATCGCGCTTGTCGAGAACAATGCGCGCCTAGCCGCCGAGATCGCCGTCGCGCTCGCGGAATAATCAGACAAGCAGCTACGAGAACGGTCGGGCGCGTCAGAAGATCGTCGGCCGTTTTTTGTTTTAGGTCAGGGAGAACAGGCCCAAGGCGTTGCGTATTTCGGTAAGTGTCGCCTCCGTCCGCTCCCTCGCCCTTCGCGTACCCTCACGCACGATCCCCAAAATATAGTCGGGCTCCGCGGCATAACGCACACGGCGCTCGCGGATCGGTGCGAGCAGCGCTTGCAGGACACCCTCAAGATGTCTCTTCAAGGTGATGTCGCCAAGCCCGCCGCGGTGATAATGTGCCTTCAGCTCTTCGACCAGTTGCCGATCCTCGCAGAAGGCATCGAGATAGGTGAAGACGACATTTCCTTCGATTTTGCCGGGATCGTTGACGCGCAGGTGATCCGGATCGGTGTACATGCGTCGTACCGCATCGCTTATTTCATCCGGCGACGCCGAGAGCGGGATCGCATTGCCCTGCGATTTGCTCATCTTCGCCTTGCCGTCAACGCCGGGCAGACGCCCGACCGTCGGCACCAAGGCCGCTGCCTCGACAAGCACATCACGCCCGATCTGTCGATTGAGGCGGCGAACGATTTCGTTGGTCTGCTCAATCAGAGGAGCCTGATCCTCGCCGACAGGAACGACGGTCGCCTTGAAAGCAGTAATATCGGCCGCCTGCGCGACCGGATAGCAGAGAAAGCCGGCCGGCACATCGCGTTCGAAACCGCGCAGCTGGATCTCCGTCTTGATCGTCGGATTTCGCTCGAGACGGCTGACCGTGACGAAATTCAGATAGAGCAGTGTCAGCTCCGCGAGCGCCGGTAAGGCGGATTGCACGCAGATCGTCGTCAGCGTCGGATCGATGCCGACGGCAAGATAATCGGTGGCGACCTCGAGAACGTTGCGACGGATCTTTTCGGGATCATGGGCATTGTCGGTCAGCGCCTGGCTATCCGCCAGCAGCAGGAATTGCCGATGGCTATGCTGAAGCGCGACGCGGCTCTTCAGCGACCCGACATAATGGCCGAGATGGAGTGGACCGGTGGTCCGGTCGCCCGTCAGGATGACGGGGCGAGTGTCGGTAGGAGAATGCATTTTTTGCTCCGCAAAAGGAGCCGCCGCAATCGGGAAGGAAAAACGGAAATGGACCATGCCTGCCGGATCACGGCGGCAGGGTCGATTTCAAGACATGACGACTGCCGCTCCTAGAAGAAGCGCCACCACTTTTGGCAATTGGGCCTGGCAAGGTCGATCATGGGCGGTTGATTACACCGTTGCGCCGTAATCGGCAACATCGAGGGGCGCAAAACGCCCCTCACTTAATTCTTGTCCAGCGTCTCGCGCACGACGACAGCAAGCTGCTTCAGCGAGAACGGCTTTGGCAGGAAGCCGAATTGGGCGTCCGCCGGCAGGTTGCGGGCGAAGGCATCCTCGGCATAGCCCGACACGAAGATGAATTTCAGGTCCGGATATTTCTTGCGTAGTTCGCGCAGGAGCGACGGCCCGTCCATCTCGGGCATGACGACGTCGGAGACGACGACATCGACCTGACCGTCGAGTTCCTCCATGATATCGAGCGCCTCGACGCCGGACCCGGCCTCGTGGACGGTATAGCCGCGCGTCTCGAGCATGCGCTTGCCGCCGCGACGCACCGCATCCTCGTCCTCGACAAGTAGCACGACAGCGGACTTGCCAGTGAGATCGGCCGGTTCTTCTGCAGAGGTGGTTATACCGACACTCTGGTCCATGGCCGCGACATCGCGGCTTTCCGGCACCTTCGTCTCGGTCACCGCTGGCATTTCGACGATGTGCCGCGGCAGGAAGATGCGGAAGGTCGTTCCCTTGCCCACTTCCGATTCCGGCTGGATATAGCCGCCGGACTGCTTGATGATGCCGTAGACCATGGCAAGGCCGAGGCCGGTGCCCTTGCCGACTTCCTTGGTCGTGAAGAAGGGCTCGAAGATCTTGTCCATGATCTCAGGCGCGATGCCGGTTCCGGTATCGCTAACCTCGACGAGCACCATGTCTTCATGCGGAAGGTAGGGATAGTTGAAGGCACTGACGTCGGCCGCACGCAGATTACGGGTGCGCAGCGTCAGCGTGCCGCCGCTCGGCATGGCGTCGCGGGCATTGACGCAGAGGTTGATCAGCACTTGCTCGAACTGCGACAGGTCGGTTTTCACGGGCCAGAGGTCGCGGCCGTAATCGACGTCGAGTTTGACATGCGTGCCAGATAGCAGCCGGTCCACCAGCATGCGCAGATCGCCGATCACATCAGTCAGGTTCAGGATCGTCGGCCGCATGGTCTGCTTGCGCGAGAAGGCGAGCAGCTGCCGCACCAGCACGGCTGCACGATTGGCATTGCGCTTGATTTCCATCAGATCCGCAAAGCTGGCATCGGAAGGCCTCGCCTGCAGCAACAAATGGTCGGAAGACAGAAGGATTGCGGTCAGAACGTTGTTGAAGTCATGCGCGATGCCGCCAGCAAGCGTGCCGACGGCATTGAGCTTCTGCGTCTGCGCCATCTGGGTCTCGAGCGCCTTCTGCTCGGTCACCTCGACCGCATAGACGATGGCAGCCTCTTCCGGCGCCTCGTCGGTTTGGTCGATGACGGCATTGACGTAGAAGCGGAAATGCCGCGTTTCGTCTTTCGGATTGCGGGAATCGATCGGCGGAATGTCGCCCTGCCGATCCTTGGCGGCCGCCAGCGCCTGCTGCAGCTGCGGCCGATCACTTTCGTTGACGACACTCTCCAGGGCAGCACCGCGCTCGATATCATCACGCGAGACTAAATCCGAGAAGAGCTTGAGGAAGGGCGCATTCGTCCTAAGAATACGGCCATTGCCATCGACTGATGCGATCGCCATCGGCGTATTGTTGAAGAAGCGGCTGAAGCGCATCGCAGCGGCCGAGGCTGATTGCTCGGTATCCGCGCCGTTCTGTCGGGTCAGGACGATGGTGCGGCTCTCGCCGGGAGCGCCGTCGCGCATCGACGTGACGCTGTGGACGATCTGAACCGGCAGGCTCTGGCCATTGGACCGGCGCAGATCGAGATCGAGCGTCACCGTCTTCTTGAGACCCGGTTCCGCCTGTACCGATTGGATCAGCGCCAGCCCCTCACCGGCGACGAGATCGCCTATGGTCATCGAGCCCGGCACGAACTTGGTCAGATCGAGGCCCAGCCATTCGGCAAGCGTCGCATTGAGATAGAAGATCTCGCCCTTTCGTCCGGCGGAGAAAAAGCCGGCCGGCGCGTGGTCGAGATAGTCGATCGCGTTCTGCAGCTCCTTGAAAAAGCGTTCCTGATCGTCACGCTCGGAGGTGATGTCGGTGACCTGCCAGATATGCAGTACCTTGCTGCTGCCCTGCTCCGGCGGCAGCACTCGTGCCTTCAGCCGGTACCAATGCGCACCATTGCCACTTCCGTCAACGGGGCCGAGCGGCTTCAGCAGGCGGAATTCTTCCGATCCTTCATTGCCATCGCGCAGGCCATTGGCAAGACGATAGAGAGCCTCGTTGGACTCGCGATTTCGCGACAGCAGCATTTCCAGCGACTGCACTTCCGTCGCCTTCGTCGCACCGGTCAGGCGGCCGTAAGCGGCGTTTGCGTAGACGATACGGCCCTTCTCGTCGGTGATCAGCGTCCCGTCGGGATGGCTGTTGAGGAAGGAGCGTGCCAAGCTGTCGGACTGCGGCTGCGGCATGACCTCGACGAAACCGATGATCGACGAGACCAGGAAGAAGATGCCGACCATGGCAAGAATGCCGAGACCGCCGAGAACCGCTTCATTGTCAAGCTGGTTCTTGAAGACGACAAAGGCCGCTGCCGCGGCCACGAGAACGAGCGCCAACAGGATGATGCGCAGCACAGTTCCCGAACGAACCCCGCGATCCACCAGCGGCACGCTATACTCGTCGGATGGACGCTGCTTCGTCATAAACCCCTCGTGTCAGCCGTTCTCCTCGCGACATGTCATACACGTTGGGGGTCGCCGGAGTCGGACCTTTCGAATCTTCTTTATCAATTTGCGTCATCCGCAAAAAGCTTTGCCGGACCAGAAAGGCTTGAATTCACAAGCAATAGAATACAACGGCCTGCAATCGCATCTTGTCTCCGGCGCAATCCTGTTCATATGATCACCGTATAGAAGGGTCACGGTCAAAGCATTACCCGCAACAGTTGCGCCCGCTGCATAATTCCTTAAATAGGATTCGATTTAAGGGTAAAATTATGCAGTGGATTTAAAGTACTACAGCGACCTTTGCGCGTCACATGTAACGCGCGGCGCTGTAAACCGCGACATCGGGGACAATTACGGAGTATCTCGATATGTTGGACGATATCGCCGGAGCCTATGGCAGCCGTTTCTTCCTCGCAGCCGGTGGAGTTGGCATTGCCCTGCTCGTGCTCATCGGCATTCTGTGGATCATGCGCAACCGAGCGCCTTCCCCCTTCGTGCGCGGCGGCAAGAACCGTCAGCCTCGTTTGCAGGTGCTGGATGCCGCCGCCGTCGACGCCCGTCGCCGTCTCGTGCTCGTGCGACGCGATGGGATCGAGCATCTGATCATGATCGGCGGCCCGACGGACATCGTCATCGAATCGGGCATTTCCGATGCCACCCGGGCTGGAACCGCCGCGACGCCGGTCGATATCCCCATGGCATTTGAAGAAAGACAGCCGCAGCAGCAGAAGGCAACTGGGGTAGAAGCTCCTCCCGCAGCACTTCCGCAGCGACAGCAATCCGCCGAAGACAAGATCGAAGCCTATTTGCGCAACGAACCCCGCCTTGCACCAGCAGTGGAACCCGCTCCACAGGCGCAGGCGGCCGAACACCCACGAGCCGCCACTGTCAAACCACCGCAACCGACCCTTCAGCCCGCTCCGGCAATCAGCGAGGCTGAAGCAGCCGACATACTGGATGCTGCCCGCCACGTTGTCCTGCCGCAGCAGCAGCCTGCTCCCGCGCGCCAGGCGGCAGTCGAACCCACGGTCGCACCGGCGCCGACGCCTGCTGCCGAACCCGACAACGATTTCCAGCGCATACTGGAAGCTGAAATGTCGAAGAACCTGACCGCCGAACGGATCATTCCGAACGCGC
Source organism: Rhizobium sp. 11515TR (assembly GCF_002277895.1). NCBI lineage: Bacteria > Pseudomonadati > Pseudomonadota > Alphaproteobacteria > Hyphomicrobiales > Rhizobiaceae > Rhizobium > Rhizobium sp. 11515TR. Next base: position 2,696,198 of record NZ_CP022998.1, read on the forward strand.
CGGCACAACGTCAGGTGCAGCAGCAGCCAAATGCCACGCCATCCCCAATCCCAGGCCCGGCAAAACGCGTCGAGCCCGAACTTGCGCCACTGACCGGAGCCGACAGCGCCCTTCAGAAAGAAGTCGCTCGCATCTTCGGGGAAATGAGCGTCAGCCGCGACAAATAGGGCGCGGCCCCAATCGTCGGAATCGAAAAAGGCACGACGGATATCTCCATCGTGCCTTTATTCTATAAGCCCGGTCGAAACCGAACCACCATTCACTCGTCGCGATAAACTTTCTCGCGGCGCTCGTGGCGTTCCTGTGCTTCGATCGACAAAGTGGCGATGGGACGAGCGTCCAGACGCTTCAAGCCGATCGGCTCGCCGGTTTCTTCGCAATAGCCGTAAGTACCATCTTCAATACGCTGCAAGGCGGCATCGATCTTGGAAATGAGTTTACGCTGGCGATCACGAGCCCGAAGTTCGATGGCTCTGTCGGTTTCCGAGGAAGCCCGATCAGCCAGATCGGGATGATTTGCGCTTTCTTCTGCCAGATGATCCAGGGTTTCGCGCGCTTCTCTAAGGATGTCGTTCTTCCATGCTATCAGCTTCGCTCGAAAATAAGCTCGCTGATTCAAATTCATGAACTCCTCGTCTTCCGAGGGCACATAGTTGCTAAGATCGATCTTCTCACTCAACGCGATTCTCCTGAAGAACATCTCATATGGCTGGGGTGTATACCCAACCAATAGTACCGATTCAAGCCAAATAGATGCTGTCAACTGATTTTTAAATTTGTCATAAAATTCGGCTAAGGGTCTATTTTTTCATCATTTCTTCTCGTCGACCCCGATTCTCCGCGTTCGTAACCTTCCCGTGAAGGTGGGGCATTTCGCCCTCTCGCGGATCGCCTCGCAGTTGACGACGTATGCGAACAGACGCTACCTCATTGGGGAAATCGAGCCCCGGAATTTCGCCATGACCAGAATTTCGCCGCCGCCGTCCAGGATCTATCTTCTACGCCATGCCGAGGCCCGGCAGGCTACGCCCGGACAGAAGGATTTCGATCGCCCTTTGAGCGATAATGGCTATGCGGCGGCCGAGATCGTCGCGGAGAAAGCGATCGGCAAAGGCTATAAGCCGGACCTCGTCATTTCCTCCACTGCCCTGCGCTGTCGTCAGACGGCCGCGGCCATGCGCCGCGCCGTCATGCCCTCGACGGAATTCCGCTTTGTCGATGCACTCTATAACGGCACACCGGATATCTATCTGTCACTCATCTCGACGCAGACCGACCAGGAGTCCGTCATGCTTGTCGCGCACAATCCGATCATTGAACTGACGCTCGCCGCGCTGATCGGACATGAGGCCTTCGCCGATGCGCTCCCACGTGGTTTTCCGACAGCCGGCCTTGCTGTGATCGATGCGACATCTGCAGGCTGGACCCTGACGGATTTTGTCACCGAGTAGGGACTTCCCGATATGAGCCGCAATTCCTCTCGCGAGTGATTGCAGAGCCATATCCGCTCACCTTTTCGGCGCGAGTTTCGATCCCTATATTCACGGCCACGCTGTCATCCAGGGATCCCGCCTTGCCCCCAAGCCTGACCTCTTTTACCGACGACGCCCTCATCGCCTTTGACAATCTGGCCGATCGCGCCGCCGGTCTCGTCAATCCGACGATCCGTCTGGGTGTTACAGGCCTCTCCCGTTCGGGCAAGACCGTCTTCATCTCCTCGCTGGTGCATAATCTGCTGAATGGCGGCCGTCTGCCACTGTTCGAGCCGGTGCAATCCGGTCGCGTCTCCGCCGTTCGCCTCGAGCCGCAGCCGGATGATGCCGTGCCGCGCTTTCAATACGAGGACCACATCCGTGCCCTGGTCAAAGACCGCATCTGGCCGGATTCCACGCGTGCCATTTCCGAGCTGCGCATCACGCTGGATTATCAAAGCGCCAGCGGCTGGAACCGCCTGTTTTCGCCCGGTCGCCTCTCCATCGATATCGTCGATTATCCCGGCGAATGGTTGCTCGACCTGCCGCTGCTTGCCAAGGATTTCCGTACCTTCAGCGAGGAAACGCTGGCTCTGGCGGAGACCGGCATTCGCGCCGAACTGTCACGTCATTGGCTTGCCATGACGGAGGCGATAGACATCGCAGCATCCGCGGATGAAATGAAGGCACGCGACCTCGCTACCGCCTTTGCCGATTATCTCAAAGCCTGCAAATCCGATGAGCGCTCGCTCTCGACATTGCCGCCCGGCCGTTTCCTGCTACCTGGCGATCTCGACGGCTCACCTGCCCTCACTTTCGCGCCGTTGAAGCCGCCGCCCGAAGGCAGCGCGCCGAAGGGCTCGCTCTGGGCCATGATGGAGCGCCGCTATGAGGCCTATAAATCCGTCGTCGTCAAACCCTTCTTCCGCGAGCATTTCGCCCGTCTCGACCGGCAGATCGTTCTGGTCGATGCCCTGCAGGCCATCAATCGCGGCCCGGAAGCCGTTCAGGATCTGGAACGAGCGCTGACGGATGTGCTTGCCTGTTTCCGCCCAGGCACCAACTCCCTCCTATCCTCGCTGCTCGGCCGCCGCATCGATCGCGTGCTGGTCGCCGCGACCAAGGCCGACCATCTCCATCATGAAAGCCATGACCGGCTGGAGGCATTAACTCGCCGTCTCGTCGACCGCGCCATAGAGCGCATCGGCATGGCCGGTGCCGGCATCGATGTCATGGCCATCGCTTCGGTACGCGCCACTCGCGAGGCAACCGTGACCCGTAACGACCAGACGCTTCCCGTCATCGTAGGCACGCCGATGGACGGGGAAACCATCGCCGGCGAGACCTTCGACGGCAATCGCAAGACGGCGGTCTTCCCCGGCGATCTGCCGGAAAACCCGCGCTGGCTGTTCGAAGCCCTTGAATCGGATGGGGCGAAGGTCCATCTGCCCGAGGTGAACGTTGTCCGGTTCCGCCCGCCGGAGCTGGAAAAAACCGGGGAAGGCATCAAGCTTTCGGTGCCGCATATCCGCCTCGACCGCGCCATGCAGTTCCTGTTCGGAGACCGTCTCGCATGACGAAATCGACCGAAAACGAGCCGAACGGTAATCGTCGTCCCAGCGCCTTCACGGTGGAACCGGAAACCTCCAGAAAAGAGGTAACTTCGCCAGCGGTTCGCAAGCCGCAGAGCTTCGATACCGACATCGTGCTGACGTCCGACGCGGAAGATCCATTCATCAATCCCGCCCTCGGTGCCGATTCGGATGCAACTGCCATCGCCAAGCCCCGCCGCAAGGGATTCTCCTTCGCCAAGGTGGCGCTCGGTGCGCTTGGCATTCTGGTGTCACTCGCCTTCGGCCTCTGGACCGATCAGCTCATCCGCGACCTGTTCAGCCGGGCGCACTGGCTCGGCTACACCGCCATTGCGGTCGTCGCCATCGGCATTCTTGCCGTCCTTGCCATCGTCATCCGCGAGACCGCAGGAATGATGCGACTCGCGGCGGTACAGACTATCAAGGCCGAGGCGGAAGCCGCTATCGTCGAGACCCGGCCTGCCCGTGCCAAAGCTCTGGTCAAACGCCTCTGCACCATTCTGGAAGCCAATCCCGATACGGCAAGAGGCCGCGCGACCCTGAGGGCAGCAGAAGACGATATCATCGATGCCCCGCAGCTGATCGACCTTGCAGAGCGCGAGCTCCTCGGCCCCCTCGACCGCCGCGCCCGGGCGCTAATCCTCGGCGCGTCGAAACGCGTGTCGGTGGTAACAGCCGTCAGTCCCCGCGCTCTCGTCGATATTCTCTACGTTCTCTATGAAGCGGCCAAACTGGTCCGCGCCATGGCCGAACTCTATGGCGGCCGACCCGGCACGCTCGGCATGGTCAGGCTGATGCGCGATGTGATTGCCCATCTCGCCGTCACCGGCTCCATCGCTGTCGGCGACAGCATCGTCCAGCAGCTGATCGGCCACGGACTGGCGTCGAAACTGTCAGCGCGCCTTGGAGAGGGCGTCGTCAACGGCATGATGACCGCCAGGATCGGAATAGCTGCCATGGATCTCTGCCGACCGCTCCCCTTCAAGGCACTTAAGCGACCGGGCATTACCGATTTCGCCGGCGACCTCACGCCGAATGTCACCGGCCGCAACCCGGCGTGACGACCTGCAAATTAGGGGCTTCAGCACCTTCGGAAACCAAGCATTAACCATTCTCGGGCAAAAGTGGCAACCAGTTTCACGGTTTCGCCTCGCTAGGGAATGTCCATGTTTTCGCGTCGATTTCTTCTTGTAAGCAGCCTTGCCGCCGCAGCCATCTCCACCGGCGCCTGGACGCAATCAGCCGAAGCGGCTCCCCGCGACAAGGCGTTCTTCCAGTCTATCTCGGGCACATGGAGCGGTCCCGGCGAGATCGTTGCCGGCAAGTACAAGGGCACGAAGTTCACCTGCAATCTCACGGGCAAGCCATCCGACGGCAGCAGCGCTGGCGTCAAGCTCGACGGCACCTGCCGCGTCGGCGTCTTCCAACAGCCGATGTCGGCCGAGATCACGCAGAACGGCGGTTCCTACAGCGGAAAATTCCTGGATGGCGCAGCCGGTAAGGGCCTCGACGTCACATCCGGCACGGTCAACGATAACACGGTCGTTCTCGGATTGATCCGCCAGAAGCTCAACGGCGCCATGATCGCCCGCGTTGCGGACAACAAGTCGATGAATGTCACAATCTCGGTGAAGGTCGGCGAGCAGATGGTCCCTGTCATCGGCGTCACGCTGAAGCGCGCCGACGTCGACCAGATGGCGGTTGGATCGATCCAGTAAGCATTGGGCAACAATTCATAAAGAGAAAGCCGGCAATTTTGCCGGCTTTCTCTTTATATGGACATATGGTCCGGTTCAGGCCGCCCGCCACCAGTCGCGGCTTTCGTCCGCGACCTCGATACCTTCGACATCAACATCCTGCAACCAATCCGAGATTGCCCTCCCCTTGACCACGAGATCCGCGGCGAAATCGGCAAGCGGCATCAGCACGAAACCACGCTCGACCATTCGCGGATGCGGAATGGTGAGCAGCGGCTCGGCCTGTTCCAGATCTCCATAGGTCAGCACATCGATATCGATCGTTCGCGGCCCCCAGCGCTCGATCCGCACCCGCTTCATCTGCCGCTCTATGTCGAGGCACACATCCAGCAGGGCTTCCGGCGTGAGGGTCGTATCGACCGCAGCACAGGAATTGTAGAAGAAGGATTGATCCGTCTTGCCCCAGGGCGGCGCGCGATAAAGCCGCGACACCGAAATCACCTGACAATCGGCACGCGCATCCAGAGTGCGCAAGGCGAGCGCCATGGCGCGGACCGGGTTGTCCAGATTGCCACCCAAACCGAGCGTCGTCCGCACGGCTACACCTTCAGGCAAAATGCTCAATGCTCACCTGCACATAATCGAGAACGCCCGGAACCGGGGCATTGGGCTTGCGTACCGTGATTTTGGCGCGGCGAATACCCGGAAAACGACGGCATAGTTCCTTCGCCACATCAAGCGCCAGCGCCTCGATCAGATAGCGTCGGCGTCCGGTCACGATTTCCTCGATGACGCTGAATGCGATGCCGTAATTAACGGTGTCGTCGATCGAATCACGCTCCAGCGCATCGCCGGCTTCGACATCGAGTTCGGCATCGATGAAGAAGCGCTGGCCAAGGAATTCCTCCTCATCATGGACGCCATGCCGGGCAAAGAAGGCGCAATTCTGCAAAGTAATGGTGTATGTCACAGCGCTCATGGCGTCTCTCCGTTTCGAACAGGCGCGATCGGGTCCGAAAACCGCTCCCTGGATTCGAGCATTATGCTTTAAGTTTCGCGCGCGTCCTGAGAATAGCATCCGCAACCGCCAGCGCGTCCCTGTTGATTGCGACATTGTGTACGCGGAATATCGCAGCCCCCTGCAACCGCAGGATCGCGCTGGTTGCGGCAGTGCCGACATCCCGATCGGCTGCGTCGCGGCCCGTTATGGTGCCGACGAACCGCTTGCGCGAGGTGCCGACCAACAGGGGCAACTCGAAGCGCAGCAGAGCATTGAAACGCGCCATCAGCTCCAGATTTTCCTCGACATTCTCCTTGGCGAAGCCAAAGCCCGGATCAAGCACGATCGTCTGCCGATCGACACCGGCCGCAGCGGCAATCTCCAGCGAGCGATTGAGAAAGAAAAGCTGGTCATCGATCACGTCAGGCAGCTTCTGCCGCTCACGCCCGGTATGCATGATACAGAGGCCGGCACCCGTTTGCGCCGCCACGGTGGCAATATCTGGCTCGCGCTGCAGACCGAACACATCGTTGACGATATGCGCGCCGGCGCCGATCGCCAACCGCGCCGTATCGGCGCGATACGTATCGACGGAAATCAGCGCATCGGTCGTGCCGCGCAAGGCTTCGATGACGGGCAATACCCGCCCCTGCTCCTCGCTGGCATTAACGGCGGCGGCACCCGGTTTGGTCGATTCGCCGCCGATATCGATGATGCCGGCCCCGTCCTCGACACAGGCCAGCGCATGGGCAACGGCCGCATCGACGGCCTCATAATGCCCGCCGTCGGAAAAGGAATCCGGCGTCACATTGACGATAGCCATGATGACGCTTTGTCCGCCGACATCGATACTGCGGCCATGCGCGACATGCCAGGTTTGGCTGCGAAGCTCCGTCACGAACCGTCCATCCCATTGAAAAGGAAAAAACCTCGCGCTTGATATTGCGCTCACAGTGGCTATGCCGCAAGGTTCGCAGAAGTTCAACATGGTAGCGACACGCATGCCGCTTGCATCCCATAAGTTCAGTCTTTCGTGTGCATTGCTGCTCGCGTTCTGCATACCCAATGTAGCCGGCGCGGAAGTCATCGCCCGCAAATCCATTTCTTATTTCGACATAAAGGGCAGCACTGCCGACGAGCTCGATGCCGCCCTGAACCAGCGCGGACCGCTGGCGATCGGCTCCAGCAGTCACCATCCCGGTGCGACGAGGATCCGCTTCGGCGGCAATGCGACCTACAGCGAAGCAAACGGCCGCTGCTATATTTCCGGCGTCAAGGTTACGGTCGATACGGAAATCATTCTGCCGCGCTGGCGTGACCGGCGGCATGCCAGCAAGCAGCTTTCTATGATCTGGGATACATTGGCCGCCGATATCCGGCGCCATGAGGACCGGCATGTCGAAATCGCCCGTCAACATGCGCGGCAGATGGAAAGGCAGATCCTGTCTCTGCCGTCAGCCAGCAATTGTGATGCGCTTCAGGAAAAGGCGAATGAGGTGACGTCGCGGGAAACCGACCGGCACGATGCCGATCAGGCGCGCTTCGATCGCATCGAAGCGATCAATTTCACGAGCCGGATGCAAAGGCTGCTCTACTATCGCAGCCGCCAAGGCGCTCGGTAGTAGCCTTCCGAAAACTACCTTTCGGCGCAAAAGGCGATCAGCAGCGCCAACTGTGGGAAATCAGTCACTATATCCTGTGAATCGTCTGATCTCGTCGTTCTTTGAACTTTACGAGAATCTGAAATAGGTTTTTCCTATCAATTACAGAGACAAACGCACTGGTTGATTCGAAGAAGACCGGGTGGATGTCGCAAAAGGATCGATTTTAAGTACCTGCGCTGGCGGGTTTCTTCGCTCTTCGGCGCAGTCGGGTTTGATTTTCAAAGCATGCGCTAAGTGTTCTCCTGGCGCGTCCTGAAGCCGCAGGTGTTTCCTCCCTTGCCTGCGGTGATGCGCCCGCCTCGCCTCGCTCGCTGCACCAGCTGAGCGGGGCATCTTTTTTGGAGATTCGACTCTCAGCGGGATTATCGCGACGGATAGGACGGGACGTGCCCGAGGTCCGGTGTCAGGCCTGGCGCTCCGGCACATGGACGACAAGGCCGTCCAGCGTACTCTTCATCTTGATCTGACAGGAGAGCCGCGAGTTCGGACGAACGTCGAAGGCGAAGTCGAGCATATCTTCTTCCATGGCTTCCGGGCCGCCGACCTTTTCGGTCCATTCCTCGTCGACATAGACATGACAGGTGGCACAGGCGCACGCACCGCCGCACTCCGCTTCGATGCCTGGAACGGAGTTGCGTACGGCATTTTCCATCACGGTGGAGCCCTCGTCGACATTGAGGTCAAAGCGCGTGCCGTCGAAGGCGACGATGGTCAATTTGGTCATGTGGGTGAATTCCGATATTTCGTGAATGAAGGGTGATCGGAATTTTACTTCCAACAAATCGATGGGGCAGTCAACATTTGCGCCGCCGAAACGGTTTGTCCCGTCTGGCGGCGCAAGGGTGCACATCATTGATCGTCGAGCGGATCAGCTCAGCGCGAAAGCTTCAAAATGAAGTTTTCAGCCTCGATGACGCTGGTTGTAACCGCTGCCACGTGAGCGGCGTCGCCGACATTGCTTTCGAGTGCTCCGGCCGCATCCGCCACGCGGAAAGCGCCAATGGCGCTGGCAGCGCCCTTCAGCTTGTGCGATGCGGCCTCCATCCGCTTGGGATCGCCGCTGCCGATCTCCTGCAGGCAGGAGCGGGCCTGCCTTGCGAACATCTGCAGCACCTCGACCTCAAGCGCCTTGTCGCCCATAGTCTGCTTGCCGAGGTGGACGAGATCGATCGCCCGCTCCCGCGACGGGGCCGCGCCCCGCGAATTATCAGGAGATTCAAATGCGATGTTCAAAGCTGCCATGTGCCAATGCTCCCGTCATTTATCTATGACTGTTTTATGGACCTGCCGCATAGTTGCGGCCCGGGCATGGCCATCCAGTTAAATTTTGGCACATTGAGGGCCGAAAACTCCAGACATGGTTAACGTGCGTTAAACATGCTCAAAATCTTAGGTTTTCATGGCGTTGAACAGGTAAACAGGGTTAATGCCACCTTAACGATCCACTGGCTTTAAGGTGGAATTAATTGTCATGACTGGGGGAATGTGTCACTACGATACTAGTAAATTGGGTAGATGGCACATGCCTTTGCCCCGGAAGTGGATGATGGTAATGTTTTCATAACATCCGTTTGAAAAACCAGTTATCCACTCTGAATGTAATGGGAAATCCAAATTCGATGTTGATCGAAGACGGAAGACCCGCGGGAGGCAGGGGTCGTCTTTTCCGGACGCGGCGGAATTACCGGAAAAGACACGGCAAGCCCGAGTGAGTTGTAACGAGGCGTAACCGCATGGCGAACAAAAAGTACATCGAGTCGGTCGAGGACAAGGCCTTTCAGGCATTGGACGAAGCTCTGCAGATCGATTTCAGTGACGAGAGCTTGGAGTCTCGCAGCGGCACTACGCCCGATGTCCCGGAGCGAAATGTGTCTGAGCCGCCGAAACAGCCGATAAAGCAGACCAGGGATGATGCCGCCCGCAAGAATGGCGGCGCACGCAGCACTGCCGCCCCTGCTATCCCGCCCCGCCCCGCCGAGGCGCCGAAGAACCCGAACCTTGCCGCCGCCAATGACGGCAGCCGGGCGAGTTCCGCAAGCATATTGAGAGCGCTCGACGGAGCCTCGCAGAGCCACGCGGTGCGAAACGCCACGATCTTCTCGCTGTTCTGGATCATCGGCGGCGCCGGCCTCGCCTTCATGCTCTACGGCACGCAGATCCGAGACATCCATTCGATCGCGGATCTCGCAGCCCTTCCAGGCGTCATCGCCTGCATCGTCGGCATCATCGTTCCGGTGCTGCTCTTCTATGCTTTCGGCATGATGATTTCGCGTGCGCACGACATGCGCAATGCAGCCCGCTCCATGGCGGAAGTTGCCCTGCGTCTCGTCGAGCCGGAAACCGTTGCATCCGAGCGCATTATGACGGTCGGCCAAGCCGTACGCCGTGAAGTCTCGGCCATGAACGAAGGCATCGAACGCACCATTGCGCGCGCCACCGAGCTCGAAACCCTCGTCCATACCGAAGTCAATGCGCTGGAGCGCAGCTACGCCGACAACGAATTGCGCGTGCGCAGCCTGGTCCACGAGCTGGGTACCGAGCGCGACGCTATCGTCAATCACGCCGAACGGATCCGCTCGTCGATCTCAGGCGTACACGATCAGATCAAGGAAGACCTCTCGCTGGCGACCGAAGAAATCGCCGTGCGCCTCTCCACTTCGGGGGAAGCCTTCGCATCGATGATCGACACGCGTGCAGCGGCACTCATGGAGAAGTCGGATTCCGCCGTCCAGGCCCTCGGCACCCTGCTTTCCGCCAAGACCGACAGCCTGCTGCAGAACCTCAACGCCTCGGGCCTCGCTCTCAGCCACGAATTCGACACCCGCCTGGAATCGCTGTCGTCGACCCTCGCCGAACGCGGCAACGCGCTGCTGGGCCAATTCGAAACGCGCGCGTCGACACTCGATGCGAACACCGAAAAACTGAACTCTGCACTGAATGAACGTGCGCGCCAGCTCAACGAGACGCTGGTTGCCCGCACCCGTGAAATCAGCGAGAGCCTCACTGGCGGCGAGCGCTCCATTACCGGCACGCTCGACAATGTTCTGTCGCGCCTCAACACGGCCCTCGACGAAAAGGGCGCGAGCTTCCGTCAAAGCCTACAGTCGACCGCAGATGATGCCATCATGGACATCGATCTGCGCTCCGGCTTCTTCGACGAGCGCTTCCAGTCGACCATCGCGCAGCTTTCGACGGCGTTCGACGAGCGCGTATCGGAATTCACCTCGGCCTTCGACAAGCGCGCCGGCACCCTGGACACCAAGCTCACGGAAAGCCTCGCCCGCATCAATCAATCGCTCGGCAGCAATTCCGATGCGCTGGAAGGCATCCTGACCTCCAGCATCGAGCGCCTGGGTTCGCATCTTACCGATCAGTCCCTCGCACTGGCAACGACGCTAGCAACCGGACAGGAAGTGCTGGAAAGCGCCATCGGTTCCAAGGCGAACGAGATCACGTCGGCACTGCAGAACGCCACGACGGGCATTTCCTCGGCCCTCACCTCGGGCACGAGCGAACTCAACACGACGCTCGCGTCGCATGCCGGCGCCTTCACTTCCGCCGTGCAGGGTGTCACGCGCGACGTCTCCGCCGCCCTGCAAAGTGGCACGGAAGAACTGACCTCGGCCTTCACCGGCCGCGCCAATGACATCAACAATACCCTCTCTGCCCGCACCAGTGAGATCACGCAGGCTTTGAGTTCCGCCCATGAGCGCGTCGATGCCGTGATGGCCGCTCGCAGCAACGCGCTTTTCGGCGCATTGGCAGACAACCAGTCCCGTTTCGAGCAGACGCTTGCCGAGCGTTCGGAAGCGATCACCAATGCCGTTAGCGGTTCCCATGAGCATCTGGCCGCCGCCCTCGACGAACGCACCTCGATGCTGGCCATTTCGCTTGCCGAAAGCCAGTTGCGTCTCGAAAACACGCTGGCGAGCCGCGCCGATGCCATCAACAGCGCCATGGCCGACACCCATAGCAAGCTCGCCGATACGCTCGACGACAAGACGATGGCGCTTGCTATTGCGCTTTCCGAGGGCCAATCCCGCCTGGAAGACACCGTTTCCGGTCATGCGGAACACGTTGCCGGCACGCTGGATACGAAGACCAAGGACCTTGCGCGTGCACTCGCCGAGGGTCAGGCTCGTCTCGAAAGCACGGTCTCGGGTCACGCCGAAAGCGTCACCAATGCCCTCGACGACAGGACGATGGCGCTCGCTATCGCGCTCTCCGAGAGCCAGGCCCGGCTGGAGGAAACCGTTGCCGGTCACGCCGATCGCGTCGCCGACACGTTCGAAGGCAAGACCAGTGCGCTCGCGGCCGCCCTGACCTCCGGCCAATCTCGTCTCGAAGAAACCCTCGCCAACCGCGCCGAGGCGATCATCAAGGCATTTGCAGGCAACCACAATGCTTTGGCCGAGGCGCTGGACGACAGAACGATGGCACTCGCCATCGCGCTGAGTGAAAGCCAATCCCGTCTGGAAAGCACCATAGCCGGACACGCGGAAAGCGTTGCAAGCACTTTGGATGACAAGACGATGGCCTTGGCCGTTGCCCTCTCCGAAAGCCAGGCCCGCCTTGAAAACGCCGTTTCCGGTCATGCGGAAAGCGTAGGCGCCACACTGGACGACAAGACGATGGCACTCGCCATCGCGCTGTCGGAGGCCCAGGCCCGTCTCGAAGACACCGTCTCAGGCCACGCCGAACGCGTTGCCGATACGCTCGAAGGCAAGACGCGGGCGCTGTCCGATGCGCTGACCTCCGGCCAGTCGCGCCTTGAAGCAACGCTTGCCAATCGCGCCGAGGCGATCACCAACGCATTTAGCAGCAACCACAACGCGCTGGCCGACGCACTGGACGACAAGGCGATGGCTCTTGCCATCTCGCTCTCCGACACCCAGTCACGCCTCGAGGATGCGGTATCGAGCCGTCTCGACGCTCTCTCCGAAACCGTTGCCGGCACTCACGACAGGATCGTCAACAGCATCGAAGATCGGACGATGGCCCTGGCTATCGCCCTTTCGGAAGGCCATGCGAAGCTCGAAGACACTCTTTCCAACAGCGCCAAGGCCATTGCCCATACCGTCACCAGCGGTCATGAGGCACTGACCAACACGCTCGATGACAAGAGCATGGCCTTCGCGATCTCGCTCGCCGAAAACCAGAACCGTTTCGAAAGCGCCCTGGAAGACCGTGCCAACGCACTTCTGGACAGCGTCTCCGGCGCAGAGTCCCGCGTCGCCGGCGCCTTTGGCGACAAGGCGGATGCCATTCGTGCCGCCTATAGCGAAAACCAGGATCGCCTGGACCGCTCGCTCGCTGCCCATACGAACGCTCTCTCCGAAATGCTTGGCAGCAACAGCGATCGCGTCGAGACCGTTCTCGGCACCACCACCCGTCAGCTCGAAAACACTCTCGGTGCCGGACTGTCGCAGATGGATCAGAACCTCGCATCGGCCTACGAGCGTATGCGCTCCACGCTGGAAGATCGCAGCAATGCGATCAATCTGGCCCTGCGCGACGCCCATGCGCAGATCGACAATACGCTGATGGAGCAGACGACCGCTATCGGCACCTCGATCGCCACCAGCGCCAGCATGCTGGAAATGTCGCTAGAAGATCGCGAGGCTTCCCTGCGCCAGACCATCGACACGAGCGCAAGGATGTTGGAAGAGCGGCTGAATAGCGGTGCAGGCGATATTGCCGGCCGTATCCAGCAGGCTGCAGGCGACATCGCGCGCTCGGCCGAAACCTTCTCGTCGAACCTCAACCAGTCGATCGACGGTATGACGAACCGCTTTGCCGAGACCGGCTCGCGGGTCGAAGCTAGCCTGTCGGCTCTTGAAAACCGCATCAATGAAGGTGTTACAGGCGTTGCCGCCCAGGTCGACGCTGCCGGCAACCGCCTCTCCGATACGCTGGCGAGCGGCGCCGCGAAGATCGACGACAGCGGCAGCCAGGCATCCGCCCGCATCGAAGAGCGCCTTTCAACCATGGACCGTGCCCTCAATGTCGGCCTCGAAGCCGTCAATCGCACGATCGAAGGCAAGGCCGCCAATCTGGCCACCACGCTGCGCACGGCCGTTGCCGACGCCGCGCAAGGCATGGACACGGAGGCGACGCGCACGGCCGAGCTGCTCGCCAACACCGGCCAGCAATTCGCCGAAAACCTCGGCAACCACAGCGATGCCTTTGCCCGCGCAATGACCGAGCGTTCCAACGATCTCGTCAACCGCGTCTCGGAAACGCAGAACCGGTTGGCAAGCCAGGCTGCCGCCGTCGCCCAGACCTTCTCGGAAGCCGGTAATGCGATCGTCAACAAGGTCGCCGAAGCCGAGGGCCTCGTCAGCAATCAGGTCAATACGATTTCGCAAGCCCTGTCTTCCGCGGAACAGTCGCTGGAAGCCCGCGGCGCAGCTATTCGCAACACGCTTGCCGGCGGCAGCGAGCAGATTGCTGCCTCCATGGCCCAGGTCGAGCGCGCGCTCGACGAGCGCAGCACAGCGATCCGCAGCTCTCTGGAAGAGCGCGCCCGTGAAATCGGCTCCACGCTTGCCGATGTCGACAAGGCGTTGGAAGCCCGTGGCTCCTCCATTCGCACCTCGCTTGACGAGCGCACCCGCGAGCTGAATTCGATGCTTGCCGGACGCTCCACCGAGCTGTCGCGCCTCATCGACGAACAGGCTCGCCCGATCGTTGATCGCTACGCGGCAACGGGCCAAGAAGCGGCAGCCCTCATCTCTGCGGCAGCTCAGGAAAGCACGGAACGCTTGCGCGCTGAAAACGCCGCCCTCATCAACGCGATCTCATCGCGCACCGAGCACGCGGTCAACACGGTCAGCGCACTCGAAAACAACCTGCTTGCAAGCGTCAACGGCATCATTGCCCGGCTGGCGGACAACAACTCGGCGATTGCCGGCCTGCTGTCCAACGCGGCCACCGAATTCGCAAACGTCGACGATCGCCTCACCGCAACCTCGTCGCGCTTCGCCGAATCTGCTGCGAAGGCCGGCGAGATGGTTTCCGCCTCCAGCCGTTTGCTCGAAGGCAAGGTCGACAAGCTGTCGGAGATCACCGGCCAGACCCTGTCGCAGGTCGGCAGCATCGTCGGTCGTTTCGACGATCACTCAAAGGTGCTGACGCAAGCATCCCAGCTCCTCGGCGCTGCTCAGTCGAACCTCGTATCGACGCTGGAAGAGCGCGAAACGGCACTGCAGAACTTGGCCGTCGGCCTCGTTCAGCGCTCGGAGGAGATCGAAAACACCATGCGCGCCCTCGGCTCGATGGTCGAAACGGCTTTCGATCGGGCGGAGCAGCGGTCGAACCAGGTGACCGGCAACCTCCGCCAGAGTGTGCAGTCTTCCTTCGGCGATATCGGTCGCGTTCTCTCCGATGCGGAGAAGCGCGCCGAAGATGCGGCGGAAAACATGCGCACCGCATTGCAGAAAGCTGGCGAGGAAGCGAACCAGGCTGTCGAAAACACATTCGCCAATGCCGAGCGCCGCTCCAGTGATCTCACCAATCGCCTGCGCGGCGGTCTCACGGCCTCGCTGTCAGAGGTCGAGCAAATGCTCGCCGACGCTGGCAAGACGTCCGAGACGGCTGCCCAGCAGCTGCGTGAAACCCTGCGCGTTGCGGTGGATGACGCGATCGGCCGCTTCGCCGGTGCGACGGATGAGATCCGCCGCTCGGCCGGCGATATTCGCCGCGAGCTCGACCTTACCCGCAGCGAACTGAAGCGCGGTGCCTTCGACCTTCCGGAAGAGGCAAAGGAAAGCGCCGCAGCCATGCGTCGCGCCGTTGCCGAACAGATCAAGGCCCTGCAGGATATCTCGCAGATCGTCGGTCGCTCGACGCAGCAACTGGAAATTTCCGAGCCTGCAGCCCGTGCCCTGGCGGATGCGCAGCCCGCTCCACGGCCGCAGCCCGCCGCACCTGCCCCGGCAGCTGCAGCTCCGCGGCAGCAACAACCTGCTCCGCAGCAACCGGTGCAACAGCCTCCGGTCGCCCAGCAGCCCGCACAGCGCCCGGCACCGCAGCCGCAGCCGCCGTCGATCGAGTCCCTCGGCTTGCGTGGGTCGATCCCAGCCGAGCGCCCGGCGGCACAGCCGCAACGTCCAGCGGAAACAGCAGCTCCTGTCCGTCAGGAAGCAGCCGGCGGCGGCTGGATCAGCGATCTGCTGCGTGGCGCGTCGCGCGATGAAAACGCCGGTCTGCAGCCAGGCCGCCAACCAGCACCGAAAGCGCCGGCTGAACAGGCACCTGCTCCTGCCGCACGCAACCCGCGCCATGTCGTGGAGTCGCTGAACTCGCTTTCGGTCGATATCGCCCGCGCGATCGATCATGACGCCTCGGTTGATCTATGGCGTCGTTACCAGCGTGGCGAACGCGATGTGTTCACACGCCGCCTCTATACGCTCAAGGGCCAGCAGACCTTCGATGAGATCAAGCGCAAATACGACCGCGAACCAGAATTCCGCACCGCAGTCGATCGCTACATCGCCGATTTCGAAAAGCTGCTCACCGACGTTGCCCGCACCGATCGCGACAAGACGGCCACACAATCCTATCTCACATCGGATACCGGCAAGGTCTACACCATGCTGGCGCACGCAGCGGGCCGCCTGAGCTGAGATAGACAAAGAACGAATGAGCGATCCCCGGCAGAGATGTCGGGGATTTCTGTTTCAGGCTACTCCATAGTTTTAGGGCACGAAAAAGGGCGGTTCTCGGCCGCCCTTGCTTTGCTTGGTAGTAGCTCCATCCGGGCTTATCGGGCCTCGTGCACTTTCGAAATCAAACCGCTGGTAATGCCGACGAGAAGGAAGTTGTTCTTCAGGCGAACCCAGTGATAGCCGCGCGTGGGGGCAGACAATTGGTAGGCGCGATAGTCGATTTCCGTTGCACGCCGCCGATCGGAGGCTGACAGGCGGCGTCCCTTGACCCAACCGCCCTTGCGGACGACGACCTTCTTCTTCACCACTTCCTTCTGGACGACGGCCTGCTTGCCGGCGGGAGCTGGCTTGACTTGTGCAGTCGCAGCCAGCGGCATTCCGATGATGCACGCCGCAAGAAGAACAGCGAAGATTTTTCTCATTGGTTGTTTCCTCATTTCAGACTCTGCACGCGAACTTATCGTGACAGACATGAAACGAGTCTGACAGTCGAATTACAATTCCGTAATGGGCGCGATTGGTTCGCCCAGGCGCCTGCTCCGCCGGAAGTCTTATAGCTCATCATAGTTGAACCAGTCGAAATCCGCCGTCTTCGCCCGCCCCGAGGTATCGAAGGCAAACATGCCGACGAAAGCACCGGTGAAGGAACCGTGCTCGCCGCGCCCGCCCTCATCCGAGATGACGCCGGCGTCGAGGACCGGCCCGATCGCCTGCCATGCGCCCATGCCCTCTGCCTGCCAGTAGAATTGCAGGTCGTTGTCCCGCACCTCCATGGCAAGCTGGATCCTTCCATCGGGCACGGTAACCCCGCCTTCGATCGGAAAACTCAGACGGCCGTTCGGATAGTCGCCCGGGCAGGTCATGATAGTGACGCAGCGGCCGAGCTTCTCATGCAAGGTCACGGCGATGGCATGCAGTTTGAAGCGATTGTAGTAATGGGTAAGGCCGGCAACCTGCTGGTAGGTGTCGGGCTCGAAATCGACGACGGTTTCGGCCCGGAAGCTGTGATGCTCCTGCCGGCGGGCGACAAGCGCTTGCTCGAACCAGGAACCGATGCTCTCGCGGGCGATAAGCCGCAAATGGCCAGGACGTTCCGTTACGCTGAAGATGCGTTCCGGCTGCGGCGTGCGCAGCCACTGAAAATCCCTTGGCAACTCGCGCTCATCGAAATTATAGCCGCTGCGGCGTGGCTTTTCGATGCGCTGGGCACCGTTCAGACCAGCGACCTCGACATCGGGAATGCTGGTGCCGTTCTCGAGATAGAGCCAGCCATCCCCTTTCCAGACGCATTTCTGCAGGGCCGTCTCCCGACCGAGCGTACAGCGGCGATGCGGGGGCAGAGGCCGCCCGCAAAGATGCGTATGATAGAACTGTCCGTCATGCGTCTCGACATATTGTCCGTGGCCGGCGCGCTGCAATGCCGCTTCCGGATGGTCCTTCGACGTAATCAGATATTTGTTCGGATGCAGTTCGTACGGCCCGGCAATGTCGCGGGAGCGCGCCGTGGTCACGGCATGATCGTAACCAGTGCCGCCTTCCGCCGTGGTCAGATAATACCAGCCGTTGCGCTTGAAGAGATGCGGCCCTTCGACCAGTCCCAGCTCCGTACCGGCAAAGATGTTCCTGATCGGCCCTTTCAAGGATTTGGACGCCGGATCCCATTCCTGCAGCAGGATGCCGTCGAAGGCCGGCGTTTTCGGCGAGCCGCCGTAGCTCTCGGTGCGGTGATTCCATTGCATGTTGACGAACCACTTGCGGCCGTCGTCGTCGTGGAACAGGGATGGATCGAAACCGGAGGAGTTCACATAAACCGGCTCGGACCATTCGCCTTCAATGGTCGGCGAAGTCACGATGTAATTATGCGCGTCCTTAAAGTTGCCGTCATAGCGCTTGACGTCGGTGTAGACGAGCCAGAACAGACCATCCGCGTAGGAGAGGCAAGGCGCCCAGATGCCGCAACTATCGGGTTCGCCGCGCATGTCGAGCTGCGATGCACGCTCCAGCGGCCGTCGAACCAGGGTCCAGTTCACCAGATCGCGCGAATGATGGATCTGCACGCCCGGATACCACTCGAATGTCGAAGTGGCGATATAGTAGTCCTCGCCGACACGGCAGATGGACGGGTCGGGGTTGAAACCCGGCAGGATCGGATTGCGGATCATGAACTCTCTCCTCCGGAGACCACGGCAAGCGGCAATAAGGTAAAACGCCCGGAAACCAGTTCCGGGCGTTTTAGGATGATCAATCGCGTTCGGCCGACTTGGCCCAGAGATTGATGTCGGCCTCCTTGGCATAGACATCGATCTGCTTCAGCTCTTCGGCGGTGAAGTCGAGATTATCGAGCGCCTTGACGCAATCGACGATCTGCGACGAACGGCTCGCGCCGATCAGCGCAGAGGTGACGCGGCCGCCGCGCAGAACCCAGGCGATCGCCATCTGCGCCAGCGTCTGGCCGCGCTTCTCGGCGATCTCGTTGAGCTTTCTTATATTGTCGATGATAGATGGACGGATGAAGTCGCGCTTCAGGAAGTGGTTCTGCGCCGCGCGGCTGTCGTCCGGAATACCGCCGAGATACTTGGTCGAGAGCATGCCCTGCGCCAACGGCGAGAAGACGATAGAGCCGATACCGAGTTCTTCGATCGTATCCACCAGACCGTCTTCCTCGACCCAGCGGTTGAGCATGGAGTAGCTCGGCTGATGGATCAGGCATGGCGTGCCGAGGTCCTTCAGGATGGCGGCAGCCTCACGCGTGCGCTGCGAGTTGTAGGAGGAAATGCCGACATAGAGCGCCCTGCCCGAGCGGACGATATGGTCGAGCGCGCCGCAGGTCTCCTCCAGCGGCGTATCCGGATCGAAGCGGTGCGAATAGAAGATATCGACATAGTCGAGACCCATGCGCTTCAGGCTCTGGTCGCAGGAGGCGATCAGATACTTGCGGCTACCCCACTCGCCATAGGGACCGGGCCACATGTCGTAGCCGGCCTTGGAGGAGATGATGAGCTCGTCGCGCAAGCCGGCGAAATCGGTACGCAGAATCTCGCCGAACGCGGTCTCGGCGCTGCCGGCAGGCGGTCCGTAATTGTTGGCAAGGTCGAAATGGGTGATGCCGAGGTCGAAGGCTGTGCGGCACATGTCGACCTTGCGGTCATGCGGCGTATCGCCGCCGAAATTGTGCCAGAGCCCCAGCGAGACCGCCGGCAGCTTGAGACCGGAACGGCCGGTCCTGTTGTATTTCATTTTTGAATAACGATCGGATGCCGGTTGCCAGGCCATGATGAATTCCTTCGAGATGAAAAGCGCGCGGGTTGGTCACCCGCGCGCAAACTAGCTCTTCCGCCGTTTACTTCAAGAGCGCTTGTGCCTCTTCGATGCCGAGGGCCGCCGGCTGCGTGCAGGTCGTGCTGAGATCGACGAAGCGGCCCTCCTCGCCAGACTTCAGGATCGAGGTCATGACGTCGACGCCGTGCAAAGTGCGGTCGAGCGAGCAACGCGCATCGCGGCCGTCGATCAGCGATGCCGCCATATCGGCAAGCCCGGCCGTGCGATAGTTGGCGCGCGCGCCGCTCGGGCTTTCCTGGTTGGCGATGCCAAAGGGATGCGCCCAGTTTTCCAACGGCTTGATGTCCTTGTCGCGGCCGCTTGCCTCGACGGTGCCGCCGAAGAAGTTCGGATCGGGCACGTAGAGCGAGCCCTCTGTGCCATAGAGCTCCATATTGGCATGTCGGTGCGACCACACATCCCAGCTCGCCGTCAGCGTAATCCGGGCGCCACTGACGAATTCGAGCAGTGCCTGGATCGTCGTCGGTGTCTTGACCGGGATGATCTCGCCATTGCGCGGCTGGCTGGTGATCGTGCGGGTCGGCGATGCCATGGAGGTCATCGCTCCCACGCGCTTCACCGGACCGATCAGGTTGATGAGGTTCGCGACATAGTACGGGCCGAGGTCGAGGATCGGGCCGCCGCCGGGCAGGAAGAAGAAGTCCGGGTTCGGATGCCACATTTCCATACCCGGGCTCATCACATAGCATGCGCCCGAGGTGACGCGGCCGATGCCGCCGTCATCGATGAATTTGCGGGCGAGCTGATGGGCGCCGCCGAGGAAGGTGTCCGGAGCGCAGCCGACGGCCAGCCCCTTCTCCTTGGCGATGCGGCGCAGCTCTTCGCCCTGCTCCAGCATCAGCACCAGCGGCTTTTCGGAGTAGACGTGCTTGCCGGCCTCAAGGATGCGCTTGGAAACCGGGAAATGCGCATCCGGTATGGTCAGGTTGACGATAACGTCGAGCTCGTCATTGGCGAGCAGTTCGTCGATGGTCTGGGCCTTGACCTTGTATTCCTCGGCGCGCGCACGCGCCGCTTCCATGTTGATGTCCGCGCAGGCCAGCACCTTCAGCCCCTTGAAGAGCGGTGCGAGCGAGAAATAGGTGGTTGAAATGTTACCGCATCCGATGATGCCGACGCCAAGTTCCTTAGCCATGTGGAAGTGCCTCAAAAGCTCTTGAAGGATGCGATGGAGCGCGTGATCAGGCGATCGACATCGCTCGGATTGTCATGTTCGACGACGAAGTGCTTGGCCTTTGTGCCGGCGAGCGCCTTGAGCAGCTTTGCCCACGGAACCGTGCCATGACCGACATCGGCCCAGCCATCTTCATTCTTGCTCTCGCCCGCCGGCGCAATGTCCTTGACATGAACGGCGGTGATGCGCGGACCGAGCTTTTCGATCCAGGCGAAGGGATCGCCGCCGCCACGAATGACCCAGGCGATATCGGCTTCCCAGGAAATATCCGGAGCGCCTTCGAAGATCTGTTCGATCGGCAGCGAGCCGTCAGCCTGCTTGACGAATTCGAAATCGTGGTTGTGCCAGCCGAATTCGAAGCCCGCATCCTTGTAGGGCTTGCTCATTTCATGCAGGCGCTTGCCGAATGCACGCCAGCCGGCAGCATCGTTCGGGCGCTGATCGGCGCCGATATGGGGCGCATAGATCGAATCCATGCCGAGGGTCTTGGCGATGGTCAGCGACTTCTGCACTTCGCCGTCGAGGAAATCCGGGCTGAAATGGCCGCTTGCCATTCGCAGGCCGTTCTTGTCGAGTTCGGCGCGCAGGTTCTTGAGGCCGGTCTCGTCGAGATCGGCATATATGCCGCCAAAGCCTTCGACTTCGGCATAGCCGGCCTTGCCGAGCTTGACGAAGATCTCCGAATAGGGCTGGAAATTGCGGGCGCTATAAAGCTGAAATCCAAGTTTCGTCATCGATAGTCCTCCAATGGCCTCCGGGCCGTCTGTCTTGGGCTTGTGGCCCCGAAAGCGCCGCCACTGCGGCGCGATAGCTCAATCCGTCGGTTGCTGGCCACCGGCTAGCTGTCCCCCCGACTGGCTGGATTGCAAATCATAGATGCGGAACGCAGGAACGCCGCCCGCAACGGGCTTGGCCGGCGTGAAGACGATGCGGCGGCTTTCGCCGGCGGCAAGATCGAAAGCGTTGTCGGAATAACGCCCCTCGACCTCGCTCTCGATCATCACGAACAGTGCAAGTCCCTTTGCGGTGATGGTGAGTTCCACCGTCCCGTTCTCCTCTTTCTCCTCCCGCAGAACCGTCAGTCCGGCGGGCTGAAGCTCGAGCGCCTTGTAGGTACCGTGGACATAATGCCCCTCGCCGCCCATGCCGTTCGATGCGGTGAAACGCCACGCCAGCAGGCAATCCGCCGGTATCTGATCCGCGTCGATCGATAATGCCGTCACGGCCGCATCCGGCGTGCACACGGCATGCGCCGTGCTCAGCGGCACGCGCTCGCCATCGAGCTTCAGCAGCGATACCGAAATATCGACCATCACATCGGCATTGGTATCGTTGACCAGGGAGAAGCGGATTGTCTTATTGTCTTCCGAGGGAATTGCCGCGACGGATACGGGCTGGAAGAAGCGCCGCACGAGATAGTGCATCACCTTCCACCGGCCGCCGTAATCCAGGCTCGACCACGAAGCTACCGGCCAGGTGTCGTTGAGCTGCCAGTAGATCGTACCCATGCAATGCGGCTTCAGCGACCGCCAATATTCCACCGCCGTCTTGATGGCGAGGCCCTGCTGGACCTGGCTCAGATAGACGAAATTCGGGAAATCCTTCGGGAAGCGAAAATAGCGGAACATCGTGCCGGCGATGCGCTCGTTGCCGCCGGCATTCTTCTGGTGCAGCTCCATGACCGGAGAGGCGATATTCATATCCTTCGCCTCGGCATAGGTCTTGATGACGGGTAGCGAGGTATAGGACTGGAAACCAAACTCCGAGCAGAAGCGCGGCCGCACGGAACGATAATTGTCGAAGGACTTGTTCTCGTGCCAGACAGACCAATAATGCATGTCACCGGAGCCATCGGCATGCCAGGCATCCCCGAAATTGAGATAGCCCGAAGCCGGGCTCGATGGCCACCAGATCGCATCCGGCAGCGCCTTCTTCATCGCCGTCTCGATCGTCCTGTTCAAGCGATCGTAGGAGACGAGATATCGATCCCGATCTTTGCGGGATTCCTCGAACCAGGTGAGAGCGCCCACCAGCTCATTGTCGCCGCACCAGAGAACGATGGAGGGATGCGTCGCAAGTCGGCGAACCTGATAGCCAACCTCCTCCTCGACATTCTCGAGGAAATCACCCGTCGACGGATAGAGATTGCAGGCGAACATGAAGTCCTGCCACACCATCAACCCCAGTCGGTCGCAAGTGTCATAGAACCAGTCATGCTCGTAGAAGCCGCCGCCCCAGACGCGGATTGCATTCATATTGGCATCGACGGCCGATTGCAGCAGATCCTCGGTCGCCGCCGGGTTGGAGCGCGAAAACAGTGCGTCGGCGGGAATCCAGTTCGCGCCACGGGCAAAGATTTCGCGGCCATTGACCTTCAAGGCAAAACGGCTGCCAGCTTCATCCTCTGTGGTGATCAGCTCGACCGTGCGCAGGCCGATCTGTCGGGTGACGGTTTCGAAATTGGTCTCCACCGAAAGCGCATAGAGCGCCTGCTCGCCATTGCCGGCCGGCCACCAGAGCCTGGGCTCGTCGATGTGGAAGAAGTGGGTGATTGAGGTCTCGCCGGCATTGACGCCGACATCGAGGCGCACACGCTCGTCGTCAAGCGAGAAATAGAGCTGCGTAATCCCCGTTCCCTTGGCAAATAGCGCTACCGTCACCTTGAGGTCGACCGAGCCGTCGTCATTGTGAATCTGTTGCGTGATGACATTCTCGATACGGGCGATCTCGAGCTTCTTCAACGCGATCGTGCCATAGAGGCCGAGCGGCGCAATCGCAATGTTCCAATCCCAGCCGAAATGGCATTGCGGCTTGCGCAGCATGTTGCCGTTCGGGATCGGGGAATTACCGGTGCTGTAGGGAATGTAGAAAGGCTGTTTCGCCTGAAGGGCAGCGCCAGCCGAAATGCTCGAATGCAGGACGATGCGAATGGTATTTTCGCCCGTCTTCAGCGCTTTCGAAACATCAGGGCGATAGCGCTGGAAGCAGTTGTTGGCTTCCAACACGAGCGTATCGTTGACATAGACGCTAGCGACGGTATCGAGATAGTCGATATCGAGATACCAGTCGCCGCCGGCATCATCGAGCGCGAAGCTGCGTGTCAGCTCCCAATCCTGCTGGGCAACCCACTGCACGACTTCTTCGTTGCGCGCGAAATAGGGATCGGGAATAAGCCCTTCCGCATGTAGCGCGGAATGAATATCACCGGGCAGCGACATGGAGAGAGAATGATCGCTGTCGGGAGAGGTTAGCCTCCACGAACCGACGAGATCGATGGCAAGATTATCATTGATCGAAGACGACATCGGACCTCCCCGGACCGCTGCAAAGAAGGAGGCGGTCAGACCGCCTCCTGGCATGGATCATATTCTGAGTTCTGTCTGCGCATCAAAGAGCGATGCGAGCGACATATCAAAGCTAAGCTTTACGGCTGAACCGGGGCCAAAGCGCCGGGCACCGTTGATGCGAACCGACATCGTATGGCCGGCATGCTTCAGCCACAGCAGATTATCGGCACCCATCGGCTCCTCGATATCCACCGTGGCATCGTGAACCTCCGCGCCGGGGGCGGTCGCTTCATTGACCTTGATGTGCTCGGGACGAACGCCGAGCACGACCTTGCGGCCGGCCTGTAAGGCCTCGCCAGCCTTGTAGCCCTCGAGCGAAAACAACACGTCATTGGTCGCGAATACGACCTTGCCCTCACGGTTCACCAGCTCGCCCTTGAGGAAGTTCATCGATGGCGAACCGATGAAACCGGCGACGAAGAGATTGCGCGGCGCGTTATAGATCGTCGTGGGATCATCGAGCTGCATGATGACGCCGTTCTTCATGATCGCGATGCGGTCGGCAAGCGTCAGCGCCTCGATCTGGTCGTGGGTGACGTAGATCATCGTGTTCTTCAGCGACTGGTGCAGCCGCTTGATTTCCACGCGCAGCTCGGAGCGCAGCTTGGCGTCGAGGTTCGATAGCGGTTCATCGAAAAGGAAGACGTCGACATCACGCACCAGGGCACGGCCGATCGCAACGCGCTGGCGCTGACCGCCCGAAAGCTCGGCCGGCTTGCGCTTCAGCAGCGGCTCGATCTGCAGGATTTCGGCAGCGCGCGCGATACGCTTGTTGATCTCGTCCTGCGGCACCTTGGCAACGCGCAGGCCGAAGGAGAGGTTCTTTTCGACCGACATCTGCGGATAGAGCGCATAGGACTGGAACACCATGCCGATGCCGCGATCCTTTGGCTCTTCCCAGGTGACGTTCTTGCCCTTGATGAAGATCTGTCCCTCGCTGATATCGAGCAGGCCGGCAATGCAGTTCAGCAAGGTCGACTTACCGCAGCCCGACGAGCCGAGAAGCACCAGGAACTCGCCGTCGTTGATCTCGAGATTAAGATTTTTCAGAACGTTGACCGCACCGAAATTCAGCGAAAGGTCTTTGATGGAAACGCTACTGTTCATGGATCACCCCTTCACTGCACCGGCGGCGATGCCGCGGACGAAGAGCCGCCCGGACACGAAATAGACGATAAGCGGCACCGCGCCGGTCAGCAGCGTTGCGGCCATGTTGACGTTGTATTCCTTGACGCCCTGCACGGCGTTGACGACGTTGTTCAGCTGCACGGTCATCGGATAGTTCTGCGTGCCGGCGAAAATGACGCCGAACAGGAAGTCGTTCCAGATGCCGGTGATCTGGATGATCATGCCGACGACGAAGATCGGCAGTGACATGGGCAGCATGATGCGCAGGAAGATCTGCCAGAAGCCCGCGCCATCGACGCGCGCCGCCTTGAAGAGTTCAGGCGGAAGCGAGGCGAAGTAGTTGCGGAACAACAGCGTGTTGATCGGCATGCCGAAGATCGTGTGCACGAGGACGATGCCGCCGAGCGTCGAGAACAGCCCAAGCTCGCGCAGCACCATGACGAGCGGATAGAGCATGACCTGATAGGGAATGAAGGCGCCGAACAGCAGGATCGTGAAGAAGATTTCCGATCCCTTGAACCGCCAGTTGGCGAGCGCATAGCCGTTGACCGACGCAATGGCGATCGAGACGATGACGCTTGGAACGAGGATCTTCACCGAATTCCAGAAGCCGACCTGGATGCCATGGCAATAAAGGCCGGTGCAGGCTTGGGACCAGGCTTTCACCCAAGGCTCGAAGGTGATTTCCATGGGCGGAGCAAAGATATTGCCCATGCGGATTTCCGGCATGCCCTTGAGCGAAGTGACGACCATCACGTAGAGCGGCAGGAGATAGTAGAGCGCGGCCAGCCCGAGAATGCCATAGAGCATGATCGTGCGCGGGGCAAAGCGGCGCCTGGGCTTGGTGCCCGAAGGTTCGATGGTAGCGGCAAGTGCCATGGTTTCCTCCCTTACCGGCGCTTCTGGCGGAACTCGATGAGAGCCCACGGCACGACGAAGATAAACACGGTCACCAGCATGACGGTGGAGGCGGAAAGCGCCTGACCGAGATTGGAGCGCTGGAACATGAAGTCATAGACATATTTGGCCGGCATTTCGGACGCGAAGCCCGGCCCGCCTGATGTCATTGCGACGACGAGATCGTAGACGCGTACGATGCCTGAAGCGACGATGACGAGCGTGGTGACGAAGACGCCGCGCATCATCGGAATGACAACGAAGATATAGGTCCGCCAGGCTGGAATGCCGTCAACGCGCGACGCCTTCCAGATCTCGCCATCAATCCCTCTCAGGCCTGCCAGCATCAGCACCATGACAAGGCCGGTGCCCTGCCAGAGACCGGCAATGACGAGCGCATAAAGCACGGTCTTCTGATTGCCGAGCAGAGCGAAGTTGAAAATCGTAAAGCCCATATCCTGCATCAGCTTCGGCAGCCCGAGCGCAGGATCGAGGATCCACTGCCATACGAGGCCGGTCACGATGAATGACAGAGCGAAAGGATAAAGGAAAATGGTTCGGAACGTATTCTCGAAGCGGATTTTCTGATCCATCAGCACGGCCAGAAAGAAGCCGACGACGAAAGCGAAAACCAGGCTGAGAATGCCGTATGTCGCAAGATTGCCGATCGAGATGTTCCAGCGATCGGTACCCCACAGACGCTGATACTGCGCCAGACCGACAAAATTGGAGCTCGGCAGCAGCCTTGAATCTGTGAACGAATAGATGACGGTCCAGAGCGTGCAACCGACGAAGACGACGATCACCGTTAGCACCATCGGAATGGCGGCGATCTTCGCATTGAGGTTACGGAACAGACCCAGTGGCCGGACAGCGTTAGCCATCGATACCTCCGTTGGTGACCTGCCTCAGGACGGGCGAATTCCCTCACCCGCCCCGATGCCGGCCATCGCGATTGATAGATGGTCGTCTTGCTTACTGCGCCTGCTTGAAGATGGCGGCCTGCTTTTCGATCGCCTCATCCACGGTCATCTTCGACGAGAAGAATTGCAGTCCGAGATCGGTCATCTGGCCGCGCGTATCCGGGTCGATCAGCTGGGTGACGCCCGGAACCACGTTGTCCGGATTCTTCAAGATTTCCAGACCCTTCTTCATGCAGCTGCTGGCCGCGCTCAGATCGATATCGCCACGCACCGGCAGGGAGCCCTTGGCGAGGTTGAACTTGACCTGGGTTTCCTTGGAAACCAGCATGCTGGCAAGCTCGAGCTGCGCCTTGGTGATGTCGGGATTGCTGTTCTTCGGGAAGTAGAAGCTATCGCCGCCGGTATCGAGCAGGCCGTGGAAGCCGAGGCCCGGAAGGCAATCATAATCCTTGCCGGCCACCTGCTTGGCAACGCCAAACTCACCCTGCGCCCAGTCGCCCATGATCTGCGCCGCAGCCTTGCCTGTGATGACCATATTGGTGGCGACATTCCAGTCGCGGCCGGAATAGCTCTCATCGACCAGATCGCGCGCCTGCGCGAAAGCGTCCCAGACCTTGCGGTTTTCGGGGCTCTTCACAGCGTCTGCGTCTTTCTTCTGGTAGATCGCCAGATAGGTCTCCTTGCCGCCGATGCCGATCTGCATGACGTTGCGGATGCCGTCGACCTGCCAAGGAGCGCCGGTCGCAAGCGGGGTGATGCCCTTCTCGCGCAGCTTCGGCGCATCTGCCACGAATTCATCCCAGTTGGCCGGAACCTTCATGCCGTTGTCTTCGAAGACATGACGGTTGACCCACATCCACTGCCAGGAATGGATATTGAGCGGCACGCAATAGACATGGCCCTCATAGGTGCAGGAGTTGAGGAGGCTGGCCGGACGAATAATGTCCTTCCAGTGTTCTTTCTCGGCAAGGTCGGTCAGATCGGTCATCAGGCCAGCCTTGACCAACTCTTCGGCGTCGCGGCCCGTGTTGAGCTGCGTTGCACCCATGGGATTGCCGCCCAGGATGCGGCTGACGATCAGCGGCGTTGCCGTGGAACCGGATCCGGCGATGGCGCCGTCGACCCAGTGATTGTTGCCACGCGCGTTGTACTGATCAGCCAGAACCTTCACGGCAGCTGCTTCGCCGCCCGATGTCCACCAATGCGTTACCTCGAGATCGGTCGCATTTGCTGAGAAAGCGGGAATCGCGACAGATGCAAGCAAAGTGGCAGCCATCAAACGAATATTCATGAGTTCTCCTCCCTCACTGAAACGTTGCCGGAAAAACGTATTCGAATCATTTTCAACGCGCAACCGCCTGACCATAAATTTTTCATGACTGCGTGAATATACAATCATTGATTACATTTTGCCTGTGGAAGATAACTCCATTCCATCGCAACGACCGTCGCGCAAAAGTCTGCAGGTTCCATACAACTGTCTGATATTTAACGCTTTATCTCAGGGACGGACTCATGCGGCCCTCCTGCATGATCTTGGCCAGCTCAATTTTCGAGACAAGGATCACGAATACAACCAAGGGAATGGACATGAAAATCATCGCCAAAATAAGGCTCGACTTTTCAACTGTATCGTTACAGTTTTTCTCATTGCATTGGCGAAACCGCATGGCGTCTATGCTTGCGGCGGGCTAGTGGGCATTATAAGCGGATTGGCTGCGGGAGGCGGCCGGGAGGCAAGCGTGAGCGAAATGGATAATAAGAAAATGTCCGGGAGCGGAGCGCCATCCACTCCCGAACGGCCGACATTGAAAACAATCGCCTTCATGACGGGGTTAGGGATCACCACCGTTTCTCGCGCATTGAAGGATGCCCCCGATATCGGCGCCGAGACCAAGGAACGGGTGCGCATGGTCGCCCGACAATTGGGTTATCAACCGAACCGCGCGGGCGTGCGCCTGAGAACCGGCAAGACCAATGTGATCGCCCTGGTGCTGAGCATCGACGAAGAAATCATGGGCTTCACCAGCCACATCGTTTTCGGCATTTCCGAAGTTCTCGCCGGCACGCAATATCACCTGGTCATCACGCCGCATTCGCATAGCAAGGACCCGCTGGTGCCGGTGCGCTACATTCTCGACACCGGCTCGGCCGATGGCGTCATCATATCGCGTACGGAGCCGGATGATCCGCGCGTCGAGCTCATGCATGAGCGCGGCATGCCTTTCTCAACGCATGGGCGAACGGATATGGGCATCATCCACCCCTTCCATGACTTCGACAACGAGGCCTTCGCGCATGAGGCCGTGCGGGCACTGGTCGCAAGAGGTCGACGTCGTCTGGCGCTGCTGCAGCCCTCCAGCAAGCTGACCTATTATTCGCACACCCGCATCGGCTTCCAGACCGGCTTGCACCAATATGGCGCCGAAGAAATCCCCTTGAGGATTACGACTGACAACGCGCTGGCCGATATCAAGGATACAGTCGAGGCGCTGATGCGCTCACCGTATGCACCTGACGGGATCGTTTGCTCCAGCAGCGGCGGCGCGATTGCCGTCAATGCCGGCATCGAGGCAGCCGGCTTCCGCCTGGGTCGCGATATCGACATGGTCGCCAAGCAATCGACGGACGTCCTCAGTTGGATCAGGCCCGAGATCATCACGGTATCGGAGGATTTCCGCCACGCGGGCCGGGAACTCGCCAAGGCGGTCATCGCCCGTATCGACGGTGTGGAACCGGAACTGCTGCAAAGCATCAGCCCGCCCGTCTGGCCGGACGAGCTGGCAACGGAAAAAGCTCACCGAACGGGTCCGGCGAGCTTTCCTTATTGAATCGAAAGTAAGCCCGTCAGCCCTGAGCGCCGCTGCCCCATGGGCCGTGATGGATGTCCTTGCCGTCGACACGATCGAAACCGTGCGCGCCGAAGAAGTCGCGCTGGGCCTGGATCAGGTTGGCGGTGCCGCGCGCCTGACGATAGGCATCGAAATAGGTCAGCGCCGAAGCGAGCGCGGGAACCGGTAGACCGGATGCCGTTGCTGCCGAAACAATGCGGCGCAGCGACGGGATCGATTCCTTGACCATCTCGGCAAAGGCCGGGGTGACGATCAGGTTCGCCGCATCCGGGGTCTTGGTGAAGGCGCTGGTGATTTCGTCGAGGAACTGCGAACGGATGATGCAGCCGGCACGCCAGATCTTGGCGATGACGGGCATCGGCAGCGACCAGTTGAACTCCTTCGAGGCCTCGGCCATGACGGCAAAGCCTTGCGCATAGGCACCGATCTTGGCGGCGAAGAGCGCAAGCTCGAGATCCTTGAGCAGATCGGGACCGAATGCGATCGGGAACTTATAGTCCGGCGTGCCGAAAATCTTCTCGGCTGCTTCGCGCTGGCTCTTGATGGCCGAGAGACTGCGGGCTGCAACGGCAGCCTCGATCGCCGTCGCCGGAATACCCATGTTCTGCGCCTCAATGGCAGACCACTTGCCGGTGCCTTTCTGGCCAGCCTTGTCGAGGATGACGTCAGGCATGGCGCTGCCGGTTGCCGGGTCCTTCGCAGCCAGAACCTTTTCGGTGATCTCGATGAGGTAAGAGTTGAGGCGCCCCTTGTTCCATTCGCCGAAGATCGAGCTGATCTCGGCGGCGCTCTTGCCGAGGCCGTCGCGCAGAATACCGTAGATTTCGGCGATCATCTGCATGTCGGCATATTCGATGCCGTTATGGATGGTCTTGACGAAATGTCCAGCGCCGTCATTGCCGAGCCAGGCAACACATGGATCGTTGTTGTATTTCGCAGCGATGGAGGTCAGCACCTTCTCGACGCGCTTGTAGGAGTCTTCCGTGCCGCCGACCATGATCGACGGGCCGTGGCGCGCACCTTCCTCGCCGCCGGACACGCCCATGCCAATGAAAGTCAGGCCGGTATCCTTCAGACGATCGAAGCGAGCGATCGTATCGCGGAAATTGGCATTGCCGGCGTCGATCATGATGTCGCCCTTGTCCAGATACGGCTGCAGCGCCGCCATCTGCTGGTCGACCGGCTCGCCGGCCTTGATCATGATGATGATCGGCCGCGGCGGGCGGATCGCCTCGACGAATTCCTCGATTGTCTTGCAGGGAATGATCTTGTCCTTGAGTGCGCCCGCATTCGCATAGAATTCATCCGTTACCTGAGGTGTACGGTTGAACACTGCGATCTTGTTACCTTTCTCGGCTATGTTGAGCGCCAGATTCGATCCCATTACCGCGAGACCGATCAGCCCGATTTCTGCCTTTTCCACGACAATCCTCCAATGAGCCGTTGGCTGCGCCCGGCCCCACCCTGAAGACCCGGAAGACACAGCAACATCCGATATGACGCAATGCCACCGACGCTCGACGCGACCGGCGACAGCCCTGCGTTGGGGGCTGTTGTTGCACTCCGGACAGAAAACGGCAAGTCTTCGAAAGCCGTGAATCGTTCTCTTTGCAGGACTGTGCAACAATGTTGCGGAATTCGCGATTCATCCGTTTCCGAACTAACGTTTTTTCTGCCGATTGCAGCCCCGTGAGGGTGATATAGAGGAGGAAACCATCATGTCGACCATGAGCGCGAAGATCGTACATATCTCGATCGCTCGCGACTGGAGGGAGGTCTACGACTACGCCAGCCGCCCGGAAAACATGCCTTTCTGGGCCTCTGGCCTGGCATCGGGACTGACGCAGGATGGGGACGACTGGATCGCTGAAGGCATGCTCGGAACTGCACGCGTGCGCTTCGCGCCTCGCAATGACTTCGGCGTCATCGATCATTGGGTGACGCTGAAATCCGATCTGCAGGTCTATAATGCCTTGCGCGTCGTACCGAACGGCGACGGCTGCGAGGTCATGTTCAATGTGCTCCAGCTAGCGGGTATGGAGGCAACACAATTCGCGGCCGATGCCGCGCATGTCATGCGCGATCTGAAGACACTGAAAGAGTTGATGGAGCGCTGATCGCCCTTACAGCGAGCGCAATGTCCAGTCGACGAGTTCGCCCGTCACGCCGGCAAATGCAGCATCGAGTGCACGGACGAAATCGGGATTGCTGCCACCACTGACCGGCACGACCTTCCGAAACACGTTCTGGGCCTTCACCGTGCCGGTACGATCGTTCAGAATCTTTTCGGAGATTTCGACGATTGCCGTCTTGTGGCCGCCGGACGCATTGATCTCGAAAGAGCGGATATCGGTGACGATCTGATAGTCGATCGCAAGCCCCTGCCCTGGCACGCCGACGCCGCCGAGCTTGCCGGTGTTTTCGAAGGCTTCGACCAGTTTCGATTGCACCATCTTGCTCAGCTTGTCGCTCCATTGCGATTTGCCGAGATATTGAATTTCCGAGGGCGAGACGCGAATGACAATCTGATTGCTGTCCAGCGCCTGCAGCGCGGTCGGTGGTGGGATGAGGATCTGGCGGCTTTTGACCGAAGGTCCATTCGCCTTCGCTGACGCGGAAAGATCGTAGGTATCGTTGTTGGAGGAGGTTCCACAGCCCCCCAGCAAGGCTGCAAGCAACGGCAACGCGATCACAGCTTTCCACACCTGACGACGCTCACTCGACACGCAACCGACCATATTTCGCTTATCCCCTGGAGACCAGATATCGCTCTTCATCAATGCCGCGCGCGGCCGTCATAAGTTTTGACCGTATCCCCGCCGAAGATCAATCGCTGCGGATTGCGGTCGAAATTAGTGATTGTACTGTTTAGGTTGTCAACCGTGCCCCGCATGTCGTTGATGAGGGTCTGGGCATCGCGCAAGCCGCTGCTGGAAAATTTCTGCAAGTTGTCGGCGATCGGCCCAATGCGGGAATTGAGATTGTCCGCCATCTTCTTGAACGATTCGAGCGTGTCCTTGGCTTCTGCGAACAGCGATTTGGTGCTGTCGTCGCCGAGCAGGGAATTGACCTTGGTCAGGATGCCGTCGACCTTCCCGGAAGCCGCATTGAGCTTGGTGGAGATGTCGCGCGCATTGGCGATCGTCTGATCGATATCCTGCTGATGCGCGGCCACGGAATTGGCGACGTCGCGGATCGATGCGACCGCCGTGCGCGCCTGTTTCGTCACGTCGGCAATATCGTCAACCGATCCCTTGATCTTGGCCGGATCGATCTGCGCGACGATCGCATCGACGCGGTCCAGCGTCTTTTGTGCATTCTGACCGAACGTCGTATAGGTGTCGGCCGTCTGCTTGAAGCTCGCGATCGTTGCCTTCAGGTCAGTCGTCGCGTCGGCAACATTGGCCGTGATCTTGTCAGCATTGGCAATCACGTCGTTGACCTTCTGCGCATCGACCGCGCGCACCAGCTTTTCAATCGCATCCAGCGTCGAGTCGACACGGACCGAAACTGTCTTGAAGGTATCGGAAAGCTGCCCGACGCTTGCCAGGAACTTGTCGATATTGTCGGAATTGTCGGCGATGGCCTTCGAGAATTTCTGCGCATTGCGCACGGTATCCGTCAACGGCCCCCGCGAATCCGAGACGAAACCCTGAATGTCGCCAATCGTATCATTGGCGCGGTTTAGGATCTTATCGGCGGTCGTCAACAGATTGGTCACGCTCGATTGGTCCGCAAGCAACACCGCCCGCTTACCCGTATCGATCGAACGCTTCAAAATATTCTCGTCACCATTGCGTCCGCCGGAAAGCTCGATATAGGCTGCTCCGGTCAGACCCTGGATCTCAAGAATGGCCTTGGTCGAGGTGTAGACCGGCGCATCGGCACGTACCTGCGTGAAGGCAAGCGAATAGTTCGGATCATCGGCATCGATCGACAGACCCTGCACAGAACCGACCTGAATACCGTTGAAGCGAACCGGCGAGCCGACGCTCAAACCATTTGCGGAACCCGGAATGCGCACGACAAGCTCGACCATCGGGCCGCCGCGGCCATACTCGGCCATCCAGTAGACGAAACCGAAGGCAGCCGCGATGACGAGCAGCGTGAAGAACCCAACGATCGTATAATTGGCTTTGGTTTCCATTGTCTCCAGTCACTTCTCGCGGCCGTGGGCGCTTGCGCCTTTGTCGTCGTTGTGCCCCTTGATGTCCTCGCGCGGCACGATCGAACGTGCGCGTTTGCCCCTGAAGTAGGATTGCACCCAGGGATCATCACAGGCGAGCATGTCCTCAACCGTACCTTCCACCAATACCCGCTTCTGTCCGAGGACAGCAATACGGTCACAGACGGAAAACAGGCTGTCGAGGTCGTGAGTCACCATATAAACGGTCAGGCCGAGCGTGTCGCGCAGCTTGGCGATCAGTTCATCGAATTCCGACGCACCGATCGGATCGAGACCCGATGTCGGCTCATCGAGGAAAACGAGGTCGGGGTCGAGCGCCAGAGCTCTGGCAAGCGCCGCACGCTTGATCATGCCGCCGGAAAGTTCGGAAGGATATTTGTCGGCGGCATCAGCAGCGAGACCCACCATGCGGATCTTCATCAGCGCCAGCTCGTCCATCATCTCCTTGGGCAGGTCCAGATATTCCCGCATCGGCACCTGGATGTTTTCCTTGACCGTCAGTGAGGAAAACAGTGCGCCTTGCTGGAAGAGAACGCCGAGCCGCATGTCGAGGCGATTGCGGTCCTCTTCGTCGAGCTTGTCGTAATCTTCCCCGAGAATCTCGATCTTGCCCGAGCGGCGCGGCAATAGCCGCAGCACCGTGCGCAGCAGCACGGACTTACCTGCCCCGGAAGCACCGACGAAACCGAGAATTTCGCCGCGATAGATATTGAGGTTCAGTTTGTCGAGGACGATTTTCGATCCGAAGCCGACGGTAACATCCCGTGCCGACAGCACGATGTCCCTGCCCTGCTCATCCTTTTCCAACGGGATTTCCGAGTGAAGCGCGCTCATCCTTATCGTCCCTCAGAAATCGATTGCTGCGTAGAACATGGCGAAGAGCCCGTCCATGAGGATAACGACGAAGATCGACTTCACCACCGATGACGTCACGTGCTGACCAAGAGACTCGGCACTGCCTCCCACCTTCAAACCCTCGACCGCCGCAACGATGCCGATAACCAGCGCCATGAAAGGCGCCTTGATCATACCCGAAATGACAGTCGAAAGACTGACGGCCTCATGCAGTCGCGAGATAAAGGTTGCAAACGTGATACCGGAATATGCCCAGGACACCAGCGCGGCACCAAAAAGGGCAGCGAAGTTGGCAATGACGGTCAGCAGCGGCAGAGCAACCGTCAGCGCCACCAATCGGGGGAAAATCAAAACACCAATGGGATTGAGACCCATGACCTTCAGCGCATCCACTTCCTCGCGCATTTTCATGGAGCCGATTTCGGCGGTAATTGCGCTGCCGGAACGGCCGGCGATCATGATCGCGGTCAGAAGCACGCCGATTTCGCGCAATTGCAGGATCCCGACAAGATCGACCACAAAGATTTCCGCGCCGAAATAGCGCAGCTGGAAAGCACCCTGCTGAGCGATGATCGCACCGATCAGCGACGACATCAGCAGGATGATCGGAACGGCGCGCACCGCCATGTGGTCGATCTGATTGATGATCGAGGCCGGCGAAACACCACTGCCGCGGCCGAATTTGAGCTGCGCGCCGCGCACGGCGGAGCCCAGAATATACATGGCGGCAACGAGATTGCCCCAGATCTCGTAGACGGTTTTGCCGATGGGCGCCAATATGCGCTCCGCCAATGATGTCCGCGGCTTTGCAGCCGCCGCCTCATCGTCCGGATGCGCATCGAACGCGGTCAGCAATTCATCGATATGCGGATTGGAGCCCTCGATCGTGACATGGGCCTTATGCGCTTCCTGGCTTTCCTTCAGCCGGCGAATCAGCAGCGCGCCGGCCGTATCGACGTCGGAAAGACCGGAAAGATCGATCACGACTTCGCCGCCGGAACTGCGCTTCGACAGCTGCTCGATCTGGCGCAGCACGCCGTGCACATTGGCGCTGCGCCAATTGCCCTCCAGCCGATAGCGATGGCCTGCGCCCTCGGGCGCATCATCGATCTTCGGTGCATCGGACCTTTGCTCGGCTGCTTTCAAACTCATGCGTCTTTCAAATCTGGCACAACATACGCCGACTCGGTGAGCCCGCATGGTCAGTGCTTAATACACCGACTATGCATGGAATTTCCATCTCGCGCCGGCGCCAACATATGTCACGGCTTTTTGATATCCAAATGAATTTGTTGCACCGCGTCAGGATACGCCGTGAGCGCCTCCGCCGATTGCCGGCTTCCTTGCCTGCAACCCATAGGCAAAAACGACCATGGCGAGCCCCAAGGCTGCAATGCCGGCCATGACATAATAGCTGGTGAGGTCAAGCCAGGCATAGAGATAGCCGGATGCAAGCGTCATCAGCCCCAGGAACATGCCATTGTAAAAATAATAGGCCCCCTGGGCCGACGATTCCTGAGTTTCGTGCACTGAAGCCACGATGCGACGCTGAATGCCTGTGTGGACGCAGGCATAGGTGCAGGAATGAAAACATTGCAGGATGAAATAGCCGAGGAAGCCGAAATTGATCGGAAACAGGATCCAGCGCAGAATACACATAGTCGCGCCGAAAAAGATCAACGTCCAGGCGCTGAACCGCCGACCGAGCTTCTTCGACAGGAAGAAAACCATCACCTCGGCGGCAACGCCGATGCTCCACAATATGGCGATCTCGGCGCCGGAAAAGCCGAGCTTATGCCAGTAGATCGATGCAAAGGTATAGAGCATCGCATGGCTCGATTGCTGTATCGACACGCCGATCATGGTGATGAGCAATTGTGGCGAGCGCAGATTTCCGGTCGGTGATTGCAGATTGATCGGTTGGTTGCGCCGGCGCGTCGGCCCGATACGCGGCGCGAAAAAGCCCATCAGCGTCGTCAGAATGAACCCCGCCACCATCACGGGCAATACTGTCGTGCCGCCCCATATGCCGATCAGCTGGCCACCGAGAAGGGTCGACAGAATGAAGGTGATCGAGCCCCAGACCCGCATGGAACCATAATCGAAACCCCAGCGGCGCACGCCCGACATGGCAATCGACTCAACCACGGGCACATAAGGCGCGTAGGTGGCGCCCTGAATGCCGTAGACCAGAAGCACCGGCCAGAAGTCGCTGGTCCAGTAAAGCGCGATTGCGGTCAGCAGTGACAAGGCACCCGACCATAACAATACATCGGCCCGCTCGCTCATATGATCGGCGAGCACCGCGATAATGGGCGTCACGAGGACGCGCACCACCATGGGAATGGCGAGCACCAGGCCGATCTCGTGATCGTTGAAATTCAGCCCCGCCAGCCAGACAGGGAAAAACGGCAGGGCAATTCCGTTGACGAACAACGGAGCGCAGTAGGACAAGGCAGTGCGCAAGCGGAAATATGGAGGCGCACCCTCGCCCTGGAAGGACTTGATCGCGGGAATCATGACAGACCTGAAGGGGAACTTACTTGTTCCTATCATGCTATCGAGAATACGACTATGGCGAGAAATGGCCAAAACCGTAACGTTTCGGAAAAATCCGAAGCTAGGGCTGTATTGCAGCGATCAATAATTATGACAAGCCATTATCAAGCCTGTGAAGAGCCAGAAATCAGGCCGCCTGTGCGCCGAGTGCCTGCGGTATTTCTCCGACCGTCGAGCCGACTGGCTGCGTTTCGAGAATATTCTGCCACGTGATCAGCTCGAACGTGCCGTCTTCGTGTTCGGCAATCGCCGTGCAGCTTTCCACCCAGTCGCCCGTGTTGATGTAACGGATCCCATCGAGATCCTCGATCACGGCATGGTGGATATGACCGCAGATGACGCCATCGGCATCGTTTCGCTTGGCCTCTTCGGCGACGACACGCTGAAACTCACCGATGAAATTGACGGCGTGCTTCACCTGCAGCTTCGCCCAGGCCGAAAAGGACCAATAGGGCATGTTCAGGCGTCGGCGCACCGCCGCAAGCCCGATATTGATCAGGATGGCCATGTCGTAAGCCCAGTCGCCGAGATAGGCGAGCAGACGGGCATTGCGGACGACGACATCGAATTCATCGCCGTGCAACACAAGATATTTCTTCCCGTCGGCCGTTTCATGCATGGCGCGCTGCGCCACCTCGATACCGCCGAAATGCATGCCGGGGAAGTCACGCAGGAATTCGTCGTGATTGCCGGGGATATAAACGATGCGCGTGCCCTTGCGCGCCTTACGCAGGAGCTTCTGTACGACGTCGTTGCAATCCTGGGGCCAGTACCAGTTTCGCTTCAGCCGCCAGCCATCAACGATGTCGCCGACCAGGAAGATGGTATCAGCCTCGTGATAACGGAGAAAATCGAGCAGGTAATCCGCCTTGGCGGCCTTCGAGCCGAGGTGCACGTCAGAAATGAATAGCGTTCGGAAATGCCGGGGGTCCATGTTTTCATTCACGAACTTTATGTCCGTGCCCTATCCTACCTTGGCTATTCCAAAACCAGACTCGTGTTTCAGGAAGATGACAAACCCTGTGCTTGGCGGCCCGGCGGCAAGGTTCAACCGAGTCTCGGGGCGACTGCGAGGTCAGGACGATCGCTTGTAAAGCTGGCGATACCAAGGCGAAACATGGCCCGCGCCGCGCCACTTGCATAAGCCGTCCATCCGTGCACCTTCACGCCATTCTTACAAAGATGACGCGATCGCAACCTTTTTGCGGAAGGGGATATCGCGCGATCATTGCAAAAACGGCAATTCAGTTTTGCCACGACAAAAACGCCTTGTGACCTCAATTCCATACTGTGAAGGCGAAGCGATTGATGTATGCAGAAGACTCAAAGCGCAGGCAGGAATGGAGACG
Source organism: Rhizobium sp. 11515TR (assembly GCF_002277895.1). Taxonomy (NCBI): domain Bacteria; kingdom Pseudomonadati; phylum Pseudomonadota; class Alphaproteobacteria; order Hyphomicrobiales; family Rhizobiaceae; genus Rhizobium; species Rhizobium sp. 11515TR. The sequence goes on from NZ_CP022998.1 coordinate 2,734,901, forward strand.
CAAGTTGGATACGAACGACACTTCGAAAGCAGCCAAGAACATGGCGAGCGGAAACTTCGACGAGCAAGCGCTTTATTTCCATCGTTATCCACGCCCCGGCAAGCTCGAAATTCAGGCGACCAAACCGCTGGGCAATCAGCGTGATCTGGCACTCGCCTATTCCCCTGGCGTCGCTGCGCCCTGCATCGCCATCCGCGACAACCCCGAGACGGCAGCCGACTATACGTCCCGCGCCAATCTCGTAGCAGTCATTTCGAACGGTTCGGCAGTGCTCGGGCTCGGCAATATCGGCCCGCTCGCTTCGAAGCCCGTCATGGAAGGCAAGGCCGTTCTCTTCAAGAAATTCGCCGGCATCGACGTCTTCGACATCGAAATCGCAGCACCGACGGTCGATGAGATGGTCAATACCATTTCGGCGCTCGAGCCGACCTTCGGCGGCATCAATCTGGAAGACATCAAGGCGCCGGAATGCTTTGACGTCGAGCGCCGCCTGCGCGAGAAGATGGAAATCCCGGTTTTCCACGACGATCAGCACGGCACGGCCATCATCGTCGCCGCCGCCATCCTCAACGGATTGGAGCTGGCCGGCAAAAAGATCGAAGAGGTCAAGATCGTCGCCTCCGGCGCGGGCGCGGCGGCGCTGGCCTGCCTCAACCTGCTCGTCATTCTCGGCGCCAAGCGCGAAAACATCTGGGTTCATGATATCGAAGGCTTGGTCTACAAGGACCGCAACGTCTTGATGGACGAATGGAAATCCGTCTACGCCCAGGACAGCGACAAGCGCGTGCTGGCCGAATCCATTCCGGGCGCCGACGTCTTCCTCGGCCTGTCCGCCGCCGGCGTGCTGAAGCCCGAACTGCTGGCGCAGATGGCCGAAAAGCCGCTGATCATGGCGCTCGCCAACCCGACGCCGGAAATCATGCCGGATCTCGCCCGTGCCGCCCGCCCCGATGCGATGATCTGCACCGGCCGCTCGGACTTCCCGAACCAGGTCAACAACGTCCTCTGCTTCCCCTATATCTTCCGCGGCGCGCTCGATTGCGGCGCCAAGACGATCAACGAAGAGATGAAGATGGCCGCCGTGCGGGCCATCGCCGCGCTTGCTCGCGAAGAACCTTCCGATGTCGCCGCTCGCGCCTATACCGGTGAAACTCCGGTCTTCGGGCCCAATTACCTGATCCCCTCGCCCTTCGACCCGCGCCTGATCCTGCGCATTGCGCCAGCTGTGGCGAAGGCAGCCGCAGACAGCGGCGTCGCCCTGCGCCCAATCAAGGATTTCGACGCCTACATGGACGAGCTCAACCGCTTCGTCTTCCGCTCGGGCTTCGTGATGAAGCCGATCTTTGCGGCTGCGAAGATTGCTGAGCGCAAGCGCGTCGTCTTTTCCGAAGGCGAAGATGAGCGCGTGCTGCGCGCCGCCCAGGTTCTTCTTGAAGAAGGTACGGCCGTCCCGATCCTCATCGGTCGTCCTTCTGTCATCGAGACGCGCCTGAAGCGCTACGGTCTGAAGATCCGCCCTCATACGGACTTCGCCGTCATCAATCCCGAAGACGATCCGCGCTTCCGTGAATACGTCGAGCTCTATTTCTCGCTGGTCGGTCGCGCCGGCGTTATCCCGGAAGCCGCACGGACGATCGTTCGTACCAACGCAACCGTCATCGGCGCCCTTGCCCTGAAGCGCGGGGAAGCCGATGCGCTCATCTGCGGCCTCGAAGGCCGTTATGAGCGTCATTTGCGCATCGTCCGCCAGGTCATCGGCAAGCGGCCTGATGTTCGCGATTTCTCCGCACTGAGCCTGCTCATTTCGCAGCGCGGCGCCACCTTCTACACCGATACTTACGTGACGTTTAATCCGACCGCCGAGGAAATCGCTGAGTCGACCTGGCTGGCGGCCGAGGAAATCAAGCGCTTCGGCATCGAGCCCCGCGCCGCCCTCGTCTCGCATTCCAACTTCGGCTCACGGGAGTCGGAAAGCGCCACCAAGATGCGCGAAGCGCTGGCTCTCATCCGCAAAGCAGCGCCGGATCTGGAAGTGGACGGCGAAATGCATGGCGACAGCGCCATTTCCGAGAGCCTGCGCCGCCACGTGATGCCGGACAGCGCGCTTTCCGGCGAAGCCAATCTACTGGTCTTCCCCAATCTCGATGCCGCCAACATCACGCTCGGCGTGGTCAAGACCATGACCGATGGGCTGCATGTCGGACCGATCCTGCTCGGGACGGCGCTTCCGGCCCACATTCTTTCGCCGTCGGTCACCTCCCGCGGCGTGGTCAACATGGCGGCGCTCGCAGTCGTCGAGGCCTCGCAGATCGCCTAATATCGCGTCTCGCAGCCCACAGCCTGAACGGCACCGCGTTTCATGCATTCGCGGTGTCGCCTATCCCCCGGTTATCGGCAGCTGCGAGCTGCAATTTCACGAAAATCCTCTCGAAATCCGTGCTTTTTCATGGATACGTTGTTAAGCTGCAGCGTGTAATCTTCAGCGACTTAAAACCGCTTTCGAGAGCAGAACCGTGAACCGCGGCATAAAACAAGCTTCCATTGCCTTCTTTTCCCTGCTGACGACCACATCGGCCGTCCTTGCACAGGTCGATCTCTGCGACGAACTGCGCGGCCGCTATGTCGACATCAGTGAAGTGATCGGCGCCAGCCAGGAAACACGCCAGCTCTCGCGCGCCATCGTGCAACAGAACCTGATGGTCCGCCGGACAATGAGCGATCTGCGCAACCAGGGCTGCGTCGAAGGCGACGATGGCGTATTTGGCGGCCAGGACAGCCAGGGCGTCTGCGATGACATCAGGCAATCGATCGATCAGATGCGGCGGGATCTCTCCCTGCTGATGGATCAGCGCGAACAGAGCGTTGGTCGCGTCGACGCCGTTGCCATGCAGCGCCGGCAGTTGCTGGATACGATGCAGCGCAACGGCTGCAGCCTGCCGGCTTCGGCAACGCCGGATATCGTCATCGATACCCATACGAAGATGGATGCCTATGCACCGCAGGAGCAGTCCCTGGCGAAGCCTGAAAGCTCCATCACCGTCATCGAGACGCCAAGGCTCCAGAAGAATTCCAGCCTGGAACAAAAGCAGGCGCCCGCGCCTGCTCCCAAGGTAACACAGGCGCAGCCGCAGCAATTTCCGCCAGATCGTCCCTACGATCCCTCGGCCCATAAGGTGCGCCAGGTCGGCCCGCAATTCCTCGCGACCGACCAGGGCAGCATCGACCTCAAGCATCCAAAAGAGGCCGGGCCGCAGCCGACGCAATAATGCGCGGCCAGATGTTTCTCATCTCCGCCTGGCCACCATCCTTTCGATGGTTTTATGCCGATCCCGACTGACGCAACAGGGAGATGATGGACTCATCACCGGTCTCCTGCGCAAGATCGCGGTAAGATCGTCCCGAGCCATCCCTGACCGAACGATCCACCCCATGCGCTAGCAGGAGGCGCACCGCCTCACCGCAACGATTGACAATGGCAAAGCCGAGCGGTGTCATCCAATCGCGATCGCTGGACTGCCCATGCGGGCGGAAGTCTCCGAAGCGGATATTCACCTGCTCCGGTTGCTTATCGAGAATAGCCACAAGCTGGTCGATCTGGCCGAAAGCGGCTGCCGCGAAAAGATCGAGCGGATGGGCTTTCAAAAACTCTACCATCTCATCCTTACCGTTATATTCGGCCCAACCGATTGGCGGCGCATAAAAATTCGGATCGCGAATAGTGGTATCGGCTCCATGCGCGATCAGTAGTTTCGCCATCTCCATATGGCCATGCAATGCCGCCTCATGCAGCGGCGTGCGGCTCGTCATCGCGTTGACGTCAAAATCCAGCGCCAACATAAGACCAACGGCGCGCAGATCATTTTCGCCAGCAGCCTCGTGCAGCATGGCAGGATGAGCCTGGCGCATCGCCTCAGGAATATCGAAGTCCCTCGCAATTCTCTTTACATGTTCGACGACTATTGCCGGATCAGCGGCCTCGTTTCGGGCCCCTTGCTGAATCTGGATATAGAACCAATCCTCGGGCTTAAGGCGAACCGCCACTGCTCCCTGCTGAACGAGATACAACGCAAGATCCTTGTCGTTCCCTAGCCGCGCCCACTCATAGGGCGTTCTGCCATTGACAGGCTTATGAACATCAGCACCATTTCCCACGAGCAGGCGCACCCGCTCACCCATACGATGTTCCAGCGCCCAGGCAAGTTGATAGTCGAAAACGGTCTGCGTGTTCTCGACGAATTTGCCGTCTTCGCGTACGAGCCAATTGTTCTTATCCCTAACGGACAAGCCATATTCGATCAGCAATTTCAGGCAAGTATCGTCCCGTTCGAACATGCGGTTGTAGAGCGCCTGGCTGTCATTGGCTTCGGCGCCGGCGTCGAGCAGCAGCCGCGCGAATGCCTCGCATTCCGGATGCGGCGGCTGGCGCTCCTTCCCCGCCTCGCCTTCGCCGAAGACGCCGGTCAAAACCGTGAAGCGATACTGACCGGCATCGAGGAAGAAGGCGTTGACATCGGCCCCGCGCCTGACCAGCTCGCGGGCCGCCGGCAGACTGGATCGACCCGGCACGCGAGCGTATGCGGCGCACATCAGCGGAGTTAGATCATGCGGCCCGCCTTTTCGATCGAGAAGCTGTGGCTGACGATCGAGCCAGCGACCTAAGCGGTCGGCATCGCCGAGCGCAGCAGCGATGTGAATGCTTTCGTCGGCAATCTCCGGATGGGCTTCAAGCAGTCTTAGCGCCTCATCGAAGCGTGCGGGATCGGCGGGAATATTGGCAAAGTACGAGACCGTCGCCAGCGACAGAAAACGGTTGGCGAGCTGGTCCCCTGGAATATGCTTGCGGTCGCCGCTCTCCAGATGCGCCTTGAGCTTCGTCCAGCTGGAGAAGCCGAATTCGCGGGCAAGAACGAGCTGAATGTCCTGCAATCCCACATCGGCGACGTTGGCAAAATAGGGCGCAACGCGGCTGCACGCCGAAGCATCACCGGCTTGTACGGCCTTGAGGAAAGACTTGGCCTGCTTTTTCAGGGAATCGAGAGTGGCGTCGACAGCCAAAGAGCGCGTGGTCACGATAGACCTCCTTCCATTTACGTCCGGTATCCGCGCCCACAGACTGAAAAGAGGTGTGGCAGTCTCACTTTATATGCATCAGGTGGGCTTGGCCCTTCCCGCGGATCGGATGCGCCCTGAGAACGCATCCAGATCTATCGCGGCGGTTGCGATCTGTCCAGAGGTCAGGCCGGCTGGTAACGCACATAGGCAAACGCATCACCATCCGGTGACCAGTTCGGCACGTTGATCGATCCCTGCCCGCCAAAGAGCTCGAACAGCGTCGTCAGATTGCCGCCATCCATATCCATCAGCCGCATGCGGACATTCAGATCGCGCGGATGATCGAAGACCTCGGGATCGTAGGAGATCAGCACCACCTTGTCGTTCTTAGGCGACGGATGGGCGAACCAGTTGCCATAATTGTCGTGGGTCACCTGCTCCAGGCCGGTGCCATCGGGATGGATGCGCCAGATCTGCATCAGACCGGTGCGGCTCGAATTGAAGTAGATCCATTGGCCATCAGCGGAGAAATCAGGCCCGTCATTGCGGCCCTCCCCATGCGTCAGGCGCGTCTCCTCGCCGCCATCGATCGAGATCGTATAGATGTCGAAAACATCATTGCGGATGCCGCAATAGGAGAAGCGCTTTCCGTCCGGCGACCAGCCATGCCAGTAGGACGGCAGATTGGTCGTCACCTGCCTTGGAGTGCCGCCCTCTGCCTGCAGAACATAGATGCAAGCCTTGCCGTGCTCCGTCTTGTCGGAAATGGCAATCTGCGAGCCGTCGGGCGAGATGCCGTGATCGTTGTTGCATCGGGTGGCGAAACCGGTATCGACCTGTACGATCCCGGCGTCGCCATCCAGCGATAAACGGTAAAGCAGACCGTCGCCGTTCAGCAGCAGATAGCGTCCGTCGGGCGAATAGTTCGGCGCCTCGACCAGTTCATCCGTCTGCCAAACAACCCGGTTCTCACCCGTGCGAATGTTATAGATCTCGACCGAGCTGCGCATTCGTCCTCTTCCTTTGTCGGAGGCGCGATCAGCGATCGCGGAACCGATTGGTGATCGGATAGCGACGGTCGCGACCGAAATTCTTCTTGGTGATCTTCACGCCCGGCGCCGACTGGCGGCGCTTGTATTCTGCGAGATAGAGCAGATGCTCGATGCGATGTACGGTCGCAACATCATGGCCGCGCGCCACGATTTCCTCGACCGACATTTCCTTCTCCACCAGGCATTCGAGGATATCGTCGAGCACCGGATAGGGCGGCAGTGAATCCTGGTCTGTCTGGTTCGGCCTCAATTCCGCCGAAGGCGCCTTGTCGATGATGTTATGGGGGATCACCTCGCCTGAAGGACCGAGCGCGCCCGGCGGCACATGCAGGTTGCGCCAACGCGACAGCGCATAGACCTGCATCTTGTAGAGATCCTTGATGGGGTTGAAGCCGCCGTTCATGTCGCCATAGAGCGTGGCATAGCCAACCGACATTTCCGACTTGTTGCCCGTCGTCACCACCATCGAGCCGAACTTGTTGGAGATCGCCATCAGGATAGTGCCGCGGGCGCGACTCTGAAGGTTTTCCTCGGTAATGCCGCTCTCGGTGCCTTCGAAGAGATCGGATAGAGCCGAAGTGAAGCCCGTTACAGGATCCTCGATCGGCACGATATCGTAACGGCAGCCAAGCGCCTTGGCGCAATCGGCCGCATCCTTCAACGAATCCTGCGACGTATAGCGATAGGGCAACATGACAGTGCGCACGCGCTCTTCGCCGAGCGCGTCGACCGCGATCGCTGCGCAGATCGCCGAGTCGATACCGCCGGAAAGGCCAAGCACGACCGACTTGAAGCCGTTCTTGTTGACATAGTCGCGGAAGCCCAGCAGGCAGGCGCGATAATCCGCCTCTTCGCCCTCCGGGATATGGGCCATCGGGCCTTCGGCGCAGTGCCAGCCATCGCCGTTCTTCTTCCAGGTCGTCACTGCAAGCGCGGTCTCGAACTGGCTCATCTGGAAGGCCAGTGTCTTGTCGGCGTTGAAACCGAAGCTGGCGCCATCGAAAACCAGTTCATCCTGGCCGCCGAGTTGCGCGGCATAGATCATCGGCAGGCCCGTCTCGATGACCTGTTTCAGCACGACCTGATGGCGCACGTCGACCTTGCCGCGATAGTAAGGCGAACCATTCGGCGAGAGAAGGATTTCCGCACCGCTCTCAGCAAGCGTCTCGCAGACACCGAGCTCGCCCCAGATGTCCTCGCAGATGGGGATACCCAGCCGCACGCCGCGGAAATTGACCGGACCGGGCATGGCGCCCTGGTCGAATACGCGCTTCTCGTCGAACTCGCCGTAGTTCGGTAGGTCTACCTTGTCACGAACCGCAATCACCTTGCCGCCATCGAGCACGGCAATCGAATTGTAGCGGCCCGTCTCGTCCTGCCGGGGAAAGCCGATGATCACGCCGGGGCCGCCATCGGTCGTATCGGCGGCGAGAGCTTCCACCGCTTTCCAGCAGGCGCGGATGAAGGCCGGCTTCAGCACGAGATCTTCCGGCGGATAGCCGGAAATGAACAATTCCGTCAGCAGGACGATCTGCGCGCCTTCGCGCGCGGCTTCGGCGCGGGCGTCACGCGCCTTGGCGAGATTGCCGGAGACGTCGCCGACCGTCGGATTGAGCTGCGCGACGGCGATGCGGATGGTGTTGGTAATCTGGCTTTGCTCTGTCATGCCATACATTTAGCGATGCCATCTTTCTTCCGCAACCGCCTTCCTTCCCGCACACGCATCAAAGATCGCACCACGCGCATAGGAGGTATTTTTGCCCGGAAAAATACTAAGCCAGCCTTGCGGTTCATGCAGTATTCATGACAGAAGCGTGACACTTATATGAATACTTTGTAGCTTTTGGAGACAGCATTGGTCGCATTGGTCATCGAGTCCGCCTTGGCGGGCAAGCTTGCCCTTTTCCAGAAGATCGGCGCGGCAAGACAAAAGTCTGCCGCTCTGCGCCTGCTTCTGAGCCTCGCGCTGACCCTGCTTTGCTCCCTGTCCATCGTCATGACGATCGAATGGGTCGCACGGGGCGAATTCGCCTCGGCTTGGACCTATCTCCTTTCCCCGTCCCGCCCCGGCCTCGCCACCATCGGCGTTGTCATGCTGGCCATGCTGGCGCTGGATGCCCTGATCGGTCGCGCGCATCTATCCGCTTTGATCGTCGCGCCGCTACTGCTCATACCGGCCTTCATTTCGAACCAGAAGCAGAATTTTCTCTCCGATCCGCTCTACCCTTCGGACTTCTTGTTCGGGCGGCAGATTATGGAGCTGATGCCGATCATGGTGCGTGATCGCCCTTGGACGGCGATTGCACTGGCAATCGGCATCATCGCCGGCACCGGTGCCATAATCCTGTTCTGGCGCTATATCCGGAGCCACACGGTCGCGCTTTCGCGAAAAGAGCGCTTCGGCCGGCTTTCGGTCTGCCTGCCGCTGGCAGCACTTTTCGCCTCGCAGATGGACCCCACTCAATATTCCCTCCTTCGCGAGAAACTGGGCATCATTCCGATCGTCTGGGATCAGACGGAAAATTACAACCATAACGGCTTCACCCTCGCCTTCGCGCTGAACCTGCCCATGGCGGACGTCAAGTCACCGGCCGGATACGGCCCCGGCGCCATCGACGCCATGCCCGCGAGAAACTACGGCTATCTTTCCGGTCCGCGCCAAAAGCCCGACGTGATCATGCTGATGAGCGAATCCCTTTGGGATCCGACGCGGCTTTCCAACATCACCTTCACACCGGACCCGATGCCGACGATCCGCGCCAGACAATCCGGATATGTCTTTTCGCCGGAATTCGGCGGCATGACCGCCAATGTCGAGTTCGAGGCACTGACGGGCTTTTCCAACGCCTTCCTGCCTTATGGCAGCATTCCCTATCAGCAATATGTCCGCCGCCCGCTGCCGTCGCTTGCCACTTTCTTCCGCGGCGAAGGCTATATGACGCGCGCGCTCCATCCCTTCAGCGGCTGGTTCTGGAACCGTAACGAAGTCTACCGAGCTTTCGGCTTCGAAGAATTTCATACCCAGGAGACTTTGCCGCCCATGGACAAGCGCGGTATGTTCGCCGCCGACGACTCCCTTATGAAGGAAATCATGAGCGAAGGAGACGCCGCCGAGCGTCCCTTCTTCTTCTTCGCGGTCACTCTTCAGGGACATGGACCTTACGAAGCCGCCCGCTATGCTGAGAATACCGTCGATATTGCCGGCAATTTGAACGACGATGACCGTGCAGCGCTCGCTACCTATGCACAGGGCGTCCGCGAAGCCGATGACAGCCTGAAGATGCTGATGGATTGGGCCGAAAAGCGCGACCGCGAAACCATCATCGTCCTCTGGGGCGATCATCTGCCGCCGCTCGCCAACGTCTATCCGAACACCGGCTACATGCCGCAGCAGGTGGCGACCCGCAAGGCGCCGCTCGACGTCATGAAGAAGGAGCACGAAACGCCGCTCGTCGTCTGGTCGAGCAAGAAGGGCGTTCGCAAGGACATCGGTACCATCAGCCCCTCACAACTACCGTATCACTTGCTTAAAACCGCCGGCTACGAACATCCTTTCTACACGGGCTTTCTCGGCCGCGTGCAGAAGAAATACAACATCGTCGACCGCTATCAGCTGGCAACCCGCGACAACCAGACCTTCCCCGATTGGGCGCGCAAGGAGCAGGAGCTGGACCCGACCGTGCGCGACTATCGCTATCTGCAGCACGACATGATGTTCGGTCACCAATATGGGCTGGAACGCTTCTTTCCGTCGCATGCGGAGTTGATGGGCCATGAGAATAGCTAGGGCGTCCGTGGGCTACGGTTCACACTGCGGTTTGCGGTGGCCACATACGCTCCATGCGTAATCGAGTTTGAAACCCTTCCCTCGTTGCATTTTTGCCCGTTGGTCGAATAGTTGCATTCAATGCCACTTGGACCTCGGAGCCCTCCCAATGCATAATCTTCCCAACTTCGTTCATCTGCATTTCGATAAGACGGCCGATCAGCTCGGCGATATCGAAAAGCGCGTTCTCAAAAAGGCGCACGAGCGAAAAATCATTTCCACCGATATCAATGCAGCCATCTCGGCGGAATCGTCCAGGGGACAGCGTCTCGCGGACAGCATCGCTCGCATCGGCGGCTCATGGTCCTTCATCATCGCCTTCCTGCTGTTTCTGGTCTTCTGGTGCGTCGTCAACACGATCCTTCTCACCACGAACGCTTTCGACCCCTACCCCTTCATCTTCCTGAACCTCGTCCTCTCCATGCTCGCCGCGATCCAGGCGCCGATCATAATGATGTCCCAGAATCGACAGGCAGAAAGGGACCGTTTCGAAGCCGCCAAGGACTATGAGGTCAATCTCAAGTCCGAGCTGGAAGTGCTATCGCTGCACCAGAAGATCGATATGCAGGTATTGACCGAGCTCGCCGTGGTGCGGGAAGAGCTCGCCAAACTGAGCAAGCTTGTTGCGGAAAAAGGCACTATGTGAAGATCAGTCGGAGGGGCCGGCCGTCAGCAATCCCGGTCGCCCCTGCCGATATCGCGGCAGTCCGTCGTCGATCTCGTAATAGTCGCCCTTGTCGGCACAATAGATATGATAGGCTATCTTGAGGCCGCTCGGTTGATCAAACAGACCGGCCATGATCGATATTTCATCGGCGCTATCGGCGACCCAGAACAGGGCCGAGCCGCAAGTCTTGCAAAAACCGCGGCGCGCGAATGTGCTGGCACGATACCAGGTAATCGCCTCTTCTCCCTCGATGACGAGATTTTCGCGCGCGACGTTGGTTGCGGCGTAATAGAGACCGGTCTGCTTGCGGCATTGCGAACAATGGCAGGCAACAACCTCGCGCAGCTTGCCGTGTGTCCTGAAACGTACGCTGCCGCAAAGGCAGGCTCCCGTGTGTTCGTCGCTCATCATTGCTCCCTTTATTTCAAGGCAGCCTTCCCGAGAACCGCATTCGGGTCAATTTCAAAGAAATGAAGCATCTTTCAACCGCGCTGATCGGTCCGGCCAAAAGCAAACGGGCCGGTTTTTCGCCGGCCCGTTCGATAGGTCATGGATGCAGCTTCACTCAGCCATGCGCGCGCATACGCTTCTCGTCCCGGCCACCCTTCATCCGCTCGGCGAGCAGGAAGGCAAGCTCGAGCGCCTGGTCGGCATTGAGGCGGGGATCGCAATGGGTGTGATAGCGATCCTGCAGGTCCTCGGCACCGACGGCGCGAGCACCGCCCGTGCATTCGGTCACGTCCTTGCCGGTCATCTCGATGTGGATGCCGCCTGGATGCGTGCCTTCGGCACGGTGGATCTGGAAGAAGCTCTCGACTTCCGACAGGATGCGCTCGAACGGACGCGTCTTGTAGTTGTTGAGCGTGATCGTGTTGCCATGCATCGGGTCGCAGGACCAGACGACCTTGCGGCCTTCCTTCTCGACAGCGCGAATGAGGCGCGGCAGGTTGTCGGCAACCTTGTCGTGACCGAAACGGCAGATCAGCGTCAGGCGGCCGGCTTCGTTCTGCGGGTTCAGAATATCGATCAGATTAAGCAGATCGTCCGCCTGCAGCGAAGGACCGCACTTCAGACCGATCGGGTTCTTGATGCCGCGGAAATATTCGACATGGGCGTGATCGGCCTGGCGCGTGCGGTCGCCGATCCAGAGCATGTGGCCCGAGGTGGCGTACCAGTCGCCGGTCGTGGAATCGACGCGGGTGAAGGCTTCTTCATAGCCAAGCAGCAGCGCTTCGTGGCTGGTGAAGAAATCGGTTTCACGCAAGCTCGCATTGCTCTCGGCGGTGATACCGATCGCGCGCATGAAATCCATGGTCTCGCCGATGCGGTCGGCAAGCTTGCGGTAGCGCTCGCCCTGCGGACTGTCCTTGACGAAGCCGAGCATCCACTTCTGCACGTTTTCCAGGTTGGCATAGCCGCCCATCGCGAAGGCGCGCAGCAGGTTCAGCGTCGCGGCAGACTGGCGGTAAGCCATCATCTGACGCTCCGGATTGGGAATGCGCGCTTCTTCGGTGAAATCGATGCCGTTGATGATGTCACCGCGATAGCTCGGCAGCGAGATGCCGTTCTGCGTTTCGATGTTCGACGAGCGCGGCTTGGCGAACTGACCGGCAATGCGGCCGACCTTGACGACCGGCAGCTGCGCACCGAAGGTTAGCACGACCGCCATCTGCAGGAAGGCGCGGAAGAAGTCGCGGATCGTATCGGCGCCGTGTTCCGCGAAGCTTTCGGCACAATCGCCGCCCTGAAGCAGGAAACCGTTGCCTTCGGCGACATTGGCGAGATGGGCCTTCAGGCGACGGGCTTCACCGGCAAAAACGAGCGGCGGATAGCTTGCAAGCTGCGCTTCGGTCTCTGCCAGCGCTGCTTTGTCCGGAAAATCCGGCACCTGCTGGATCGGTTTCTGCCGCCAACTGCTCGGGGTCCAATTCTGTGCCATCTCACTCACCTGCTTGTGCGCCCGATCTTTTTCGGGCGGCCCATCGTCGTAAATAACGCGCGCTTATAAACCTTTGCCGCCCGCTTGCAAAGGCGGGCAAACTACTGTGCGAATCTTTTATGGTGCAGCTGATATCTGCGCTAAACGGGCGCGTTACACGCGCTCGCCGTTGCGGATGCGATAGCTCGGCGAATACATCGTTACCAATTCTTCCGCCGCCGTCGGATGCACCGCCATGGTGCGGTCGAAATCGTCCTTGGTGCAGCCGGCCTTCAGCGTGATACCGAGAAGCTGCGCCATTTCGCCGGCATCGTGGCCGAGAATATGGGCGCCGATTACCTTGCGGTTCGCGGCATTGACGATCAGCTTCATGATCATCTTCTCGGCTCGGCCCGAAAGCGTCGCCTTCATCGGCCGGAACTGCGCGCGGTAGACTTCCAATTCCGGATAACGCTTTGCGGCGTCTTCCTCGGTTAAGCCGACCGTGCCGATCTCCGGCTGCGAGAAGACGGCCGTCGGGATGAGTTCGTGATCCGGCCGGGTCGGATTGTCCTTGTAGACGGTCTCGATGAAGCACATGGCCTCGTGGATCGCCACGGGCGTCAGCTGTACCCGATCGGTGACGTCGCCGAGAGCGAAGATATTCGGAACAGAAGTGCGCGAATATTCGTCGACGATAATGGCGCCCTGCTCGTTGATCGCAACGCCGGCAGCCTCAAGCCCGAGATTTTCGGTATTCGGCGTACGGCCGAGCGCCAGCATGACGGTATCGACCGCCAGGAGCTTATCGTTCTTCGTCCGAACACTGAGCCTGCCCTCTGCCTTCTCGACGTTCTCGATGATGTCATGGCAGAGAATACGGATGCCCTTCTCCTCCATGGCCTCATGAAGGCCTTTGCGCAGGTCCTGATCGAAGCGCGACAATATCTCGGCGCCGCGATAGATCAGCGTCGTCTCGACGCCGAGACCATGGAAGATGTTGGCGAACTCGACGGCAATGTAGCCGCCGCCGGCGATCAGGATCGACTTCGGCAATTCCTTCAAGTGGAACGCTTCGTTCGAGGAGATGCAGAGCTCGTGGCCGGGCAGCGCCGCATGCAGGTTCGGCCGGCCGCCGGTTGCGATGACGATGGTCTCAGCGGTCACGGCCTGGCCGGTCTTCAGCAGCTTGATCGTGTGGGCATCCAACAGCTCCGCGCGTGTATCGAATATCTCCGCCTTGGCATTGTCGAGCCCTTTGCGGTAGAGGCCTTCCAGCCGGGCGATTTCCTTGTCCTTCGCCTCGATCAGCTTATTCCAGTCGAAGCTGCTCTCGCCGACCGTCCAGCCGAAGCCGGCCGCGTCATCGAAGTGCTCGCTATACTGCGAGGCATAGACGAAGAGCTTCTTCGGCACGCAGCCGCGAATGACGCAGGTGCCGCCATAGCGATACTCCTCGGCGATGCCGACCTTCTTACCGAGCGATGCGGCCACGCGCGCGCTGCGCACACCGCCGGAGCCGCCGCCAATCACGAAGAGGTCGAAATCAAACGAAGGCATGGATCGCTCCTGTAGACATCAAGTTGCGCGCGAAGCGCCATTGGGGGTCGGCACTCATATAGGGAGCCGAGACCCAAAAAGAAAAGCCCGGAATCGATCCGGGCTTCGAATTTGTAACTGCTTGCCGCATATACCGAAAACAACAAACCTAGCTTTCAAAACCGCTGCGGCAGCTAGCCATTGACTACTGCTTCGGCGCCGGCTGAGCGGCCGCACCGGCATCCGGCGTAACGACCGGCTGCTTGACGACCTTCTGCAGGGCATCGTTGCTCTGCTTTGCGAGATCGCGCGAAATGCCCTGGCTCCAGATGTCGGCCGCCTTGTAAAGCTCGCGGGTGGCGAGCGGACCATCCTTGAGAAGCTTCTTGCCTGCCGGTGAATTGTAGAAATCGGCAATCGCCTTGAGCTCATCGGCAGAGAAGGCCTTGGCATAGGTGACGGCCGCTTCGCGCTCGAGATCGGCACGACGCGGAGCAAGCGCCAGGGCGGTCGCATCGACGGTCGAGTTGATCGCATCGCCGAAATTCGGGTTTGCCTGGATCATCGTGCTCTTCAGCTGCTCGGCGAGATTAGGCAGAATATTGTCGAACTGGTTGGTGATGCCGAGAGCGTTGATCGCAGCGCGCGCAGCCTTGATCTGATCCTCGGAAACTTCCTGAGCGTTCACGGAACCGAAGGCAATGCCCGAAAGAAGGATGGTTGCAGCGGCAAGACGGCCAAGACCCGCAAATTTGATCATGAGATGAGTGCTCCTATGTATTGTTCGCCTGCAACGTGCGCGCACCGGCGGGGCCGGCAATGATCGCTTGTGTCGCCATATGGATAAAGAGCCCGTGTTCGACAACGCCGGGAATCGAATAGAGCTCGCTCGACAGCGCCTCTGCATCAGGAATACGGCCGAAAGATGCATCGACGATGTAATGCCCCCCATCAGTGACGAAGAGGCTGTCGCCAGAGCGGCGCATGTCGAGCGCGCCCGAAAGCCCAAGACGCGATGCCGCCTTCTCAATGAGGATGCGAGTGGAAACGAGGCCGAAGGGATTGACCTCGATCGGCAGCGGAAAAGCTCCGAGCGTCTCGACGACCTTGCTCTGGTCTGCAATGACGATCATGCGAGCTGACGAGGCCGCAACGATCTTCTCGCGCAGCAGCGCACCGCCGCCACCCTTGATCAGCGTCAGCGCGCCATCCAGCTCATCGGCGCCATCGATGGTGAGATCGAGTTCCGGAAGCTCGTCGAGCGACTTCAACGGCACGCCGAGTTCGTTGCAGAGCCTGGCCGTTCTTTCAGACGTCGGAACACCCTCAATCGAGAGGCCGGTTGCGACCTTTTCGGCGAGCAAGCGAACAAACTCCTCTGCCGTGCTGCCCGTGCCGATCCCGAGCCGCATGCCGCTTTCGACATAGGCGAGCGCAGCTCTCGCAGCCTCGATTTTCATCTGGCGGGCGTCCATGCGCCACCTGCTCCCATTGTTACGTTGGTCTGCTGTTTACACGGCTCTCCAGCCAAACGAAAGCCAAAATAACGGCATGATATAGAAATCCCCGGCCCCTTCCCGCCAAGGCTTTCCGGCACTTCAGTTGCAATTGCCCGCGCTATCTTTTAACTCCGGAAGACGCACTCTTTTCTATGCAAAGGCCGATTCTTCGTGAAATCTCCCCTTGTCGTATTCGATCTCGACGGCACGCTGCTGGACACGCATGCGGACCTGATCGTCAGCCTGAACCATACGATCGCCGCACTCAAGCTTCCGCCGGTCAGCTATGACGACGTGACGCATCTCGTCGGCAACGGCGCGCAGGTGATGATCGAGCGAGCCTGCAAGCTGCATGGCTATACGCTGACATCGGAAGAATTGCCGGCTCTGCTACAGCGCTTCATAACCCATTATTCCGAGACGATGCCCGGCGTCACACAGCCCTACCCCGGGCTCCTGGCCGCGCTTACAACACTGCGGAACAAAGGCTACAAGCTAGCCGTCTGCACCAACAAGATGGAATCGCTGGCGCGCACGCTTCTCGATCGGCTCGAATTGACCCAATATTTCGAGGCCATTACCGGCGGGGACACCTTCACTGTGCGCAAGCCGCATGCCGAACATCTGATCGGCACCGTCGAGCGCGCCGGCGGCGATATCGCCCGCACGGTCATGATCGGCGATAGCATCAATGATATCCTCGTTGCCCGCAATGCCGGCGTGCCTTCGGTCGCCGTCCCCTTCGGCTATTCCGACGTGGGCGTCGAAACACTCGGCCCAAACCGCATCATCTATCACTATGACGAGCTGACGCCGGAACTGGTCGAGGGATTGCTGGCGGCCTGAGACGCATCAGTTCTTCAACAAAAAACGGCGGCACATGGCCGCCATTTTTCGTTTTCTGCACGGAACAGACTTAAATCTGGGCAGTCCGCGCCTTTGAGGTCGCATCCAGCGCCTTCTGCGTGGCAGCATCGCGATCATAGACATCGTTGAAATACTGGATCACGCCGTCCTTGTTCGGCCATGCGGTGAAATAGGCGATGTAGATCGGGAACTTCTGCGGCACAGCTACAGCCTTGTTCTGGCCGGTGGCGATCTGCTTGGCGACATCGTCGACCGTGGTGTTCAACACGGCGGCGGCCATCGCGCGCGGATCGGCAAGACGGACGCAGCCGTGACTGAGCGCGCGCATGTCCTTCTTGAAGAAGCTCTTCTGCGGCGTGTCGTGCATGTAGATCGCATGCGAGTTCGGGAAGAGGATCTTTAATTCACCAAGCGCATTATCGCTGCTCGGCGGCTGGCGAACCGAAATGCTCTTCGTCGAGCCGTACCAATCGACGCTGGACGATGCGACGGCGCGGCCGCCGACTTCGACCTGATAGCCCATCCGATCGAGATAGTTCGGATCGGAACGCAGCTTCGGCAGCATCTCGTTGATGATGATCGACTGCGGAACGCCCCAGAACGGATTGAATTCGACCGTCTGCACCTGATTTTCAAAGAAGAAGGTCTGATGCTGCTTGCTGCCGACGACGACGCGCATCGACAGCTGCTCCTGATTGTTATTGTAGTAATAGACCATGAAGGCCGGCTGATTGATGAAGACGTAGCGCGGCCCAAGCTCGTCCGGCAGCCAGCGCAGCTGCTCCATGGCAATGACCAGCTTCTGGATCTTCACATCGTTGTTCTCGCCGACCATGGCGCGAACGGAGGACGGGCCGATCACGCCGTCGGCAGTCAGACCCTTTTCGCGCTGGAAGTCCTCGACCAGTGACACGAGCTCGGGCGTATAGCTCGGCGTGCCCAGATAAGCGGAGAAAAGATCGGCGTGAGCCGTCTTCAGTGCATCCGAGCCGCGATGCTCGATCGCCTTGACGATATTGGCCATTTCCGGCGAGCTATCACCCGGCTTCAGCGTACCGGCGAGCGAAATGGAAATGTGACTGCCGTCCGTTCCGGCCTCGGAACGCAGCTTCGCAAGCTCCGCCTTCAATTCCATGAATTGCGGGTTGGACGGGCTGCGGCTGTTGAGATAGGCGGCAGCATCGGGGCTGGCGCGCAATACATCGAGCATAGCCGTCAGATTGACGTCCTTGCGCTTGAAGTCGTGATAGCCGGAGATCTTGTTCGGGTCGAGGCGACCGCGAACCGTATCCTGGATGAACATCAGCACCTTGCTGGAGAGCGTGAGCTCGAACTGCATGAGAGCCCGGTCACGCAGCACCGGATCGGCATTCGCGGCATTGTCGCCGGGCAGTGTTACGGCATAGTCGGCAGGATCGAGGCCGACGGAACCGGCATCGGCAAGGACCGCCATCGCGGCCTTCGCCTTGTCGCTGACGGTATGGTCAGCAACCCAGAGAAGCGGCTTGCTCGGATCGGCGTAATAGGACTCAATCGCCTTGGCGATATCGTTGGTCGCCGTGACCCGCGCATCCGCCAGATAGCGGCGCTGCGAGACTTCGGTGTCGACCGCGACCGGCGTCGGGGAGGCATCGGCAACGGCGCCGGTCACAACCGGATCGGCGAAATGCACCGTCGACACCAGACGCATCTGGTCGGCCTTGTAAGTATAGTATTTCGGTGCATCGACGGTCGGCAGCGGCTGCTTTGCCCGCGGAGGCTCAACGGAGTTCAGCGTCTGCGCCGGGTTGACGGGAACCGGAGCCGAAACCTGCGTGCTCTGCTGACGGCCCTGACCGCCACGGATGAAATCCATGAGGGTCATAGCACTTGCGGAGGTTGCGCCAATTGAGGAAAGGCAGCAGGAAAGAGCCAGGACGGATGCTGTGGCTTTGATGGCAAGTTTCATTCTCTAATAAGTCCCTGTATCGTACGGTAACTTCGAGCTCGACGGTGCTGTTTTCAACTCGGCCGCGATGTCTTAGACATCATACACCCACTACACTGAAAACGACGAGACCCCGCCTTTCGTTCAATGCCTCAACTTCACGTGACGAAGCAGTGGCGTCTTCCGCGCTTAGTCCACACCGAATTATGAAATTATTGGTTAATCTTTTATTGAAATTTCCCTGGCTTTTTGAGGGGCGTAAAATGTGCCTCCGCGAATATATGCCGAGCGTGTTAAAAAGGGCACGCCCGACGATCGCGCTGAAAACATGATGACGATAGTCATGAATGACGCTTTGATGTTTTCATGAGCACGGTTCGCACCTATATGGCTGCTATCTGTCTCAATGGAAAGCAGGACCACGAAGATGACGTCCAACCGCACCGAAACCGATACCTTCGGCCCGATCGAAGTCGCCAGCGACCGCTATTGGGGCGCGCAGGCGCAGCGCTCGCTCGGCAATTTCAAGATCGGCTGGGAGAAGCAGCCACTCTCGGTCGTGCGTGCCCTCGGCATCGTCAAGCAGGCGGCCGCACGCGCCAATATGGAGCTCGGCCAACTGGATCCGGGTCTCGGCAAGGCGATTGTCGATGCGGCGCAGGAAGTCATCGACGGAAAGCTCAACGATCATTTCCCGCTTGTCGTCTGGCAGACCGGTTCGGGCACGCAGTCGAACATGAATGCCAACGAAGTGATCTCCAACCGCGCGATCGAGATGCTCGGCGGCGTCATGGGCTCGAAGAAGCCCGTGCATCCGAACGACCATGTCAACATGAGCCAGTCGTCAAACGATACATATCCGACGGCCATGCACATTGCCTGCGCCGAGCAGATCGTCCATCACCTGTTGCCCGCGCTCAGGCACCTGCATGCGGCCCTGGAAAAGAAGGTCGCCGACTTCGCCCATATCATCAAGATCGGCCGCACTCACACGCAGGATGCAACGCCACTGACGCTCGGCCAGGAATTCTCAGGCTATGCCGCCCAGGTCGCCTCGTCGATCAAGCGCATCGAGCTGACCCTGCCGGGTCTTTGCGAACTCGCCCAGGGCGGCACTGCGGTCGGAACCGGGCTCAATGCGCCGATCGGCTTTGCCGAGAAGGTCGCCGACGAAATCGCCAAAATCACTGGCCTACCCTTCGTTACTGCTCCGAACAAGTTCGAGGCGCTGGCCGCCCATGATTCCATGGTCTTCAGCCATGGCGCCATCAATGCCGCCGCCGCTGCACTGTTCAAGATCGCCAACGACATCCGCCTGCTCGGCTCTGGCCCGCGCTCCGGTCTCGGCGAACTGGCGCTGCCGGAAAACGAACCGGGCTCGTCGATCATGCCGGGCAAGGTCAATCCGACCCAGTGCGAGGCGCTGACGCAGGTTTGCATCCACATCTTTGGCAACAATGCAGCCATCACCTTTGCCGGCAGCCAGGGCCATTTCGAGCTCAACGTCTACAATCCGATGATGGCCTATAATTTCCTGCAGTCTGTGCAGTTGCTCGGCGACGCCGCCGTCTCCTTCACGGATAATTGCGTCGTCGGCATCGAGGCGCGCGAGGACAATATCAAGGCCGGTCTCGAACGTTCGCTGATGCTGGTAACGGCGCTCGCCCCGAAGATCGGCTACGACAACGCCGCCAAGATCGCCAAGACGGCCCATAAGAACGGCACGACCCTGAAGGAAGAAGCCCTGGCGAGCGGATTGGTGTCCTCGGAAGAATATGATGCCATCGTCCGGCCGGAGACGATGATCGGGCCGAAGTAAGTTCCTCCTTCAGCGATTGCCAGGTATAGACCTCCAATGCCGCAACCATGTGCATGGCCCCTTGACCCCAACCCTCTCCCGCTCCTGCGGGGAGAGGGAGTTTATCGCGCAAGATCAGTAGCTTCAGTCGGTGCTGCAAATGCGGAACAAGTCCCCTCTCTGCAAGCGGAAAGAGGGCTAGGGTGAGGGGCCGGGCACAGAGCTTCAGCATCAAAAGACTCACCCGTTCTGCGCATCCCCCGTCGACAATCTCCCATTTTGAAATGCCGACCTGAGCCAAGCAATTGCTTTTGCCGCAAGCCGGATTTAGATCGTTTCCAAACATCCCGCCATCCGGCTTGAAAGGTTTCCCATATGGCTGACGATCTGTTTCCCCTCGGCGACGACACAACCCCCTATCGCAAGATTTCCGGCGATTATGTTTCCGTCGACACGTTCAAGGGCCAGGAAATCCTGACCGTCGAGCCCGAGGGCATCCGCCTGCTCGCCGAGACGGCTTTTGCCGACATCAACCACCTGCTGCGCCCCGGCCACCTGAAGCAGCTCGCCTCGATCCTCGAAGATCCCGAGGCTACCGATAACGACCGCTTCGTCGCTTATGATCTGCTGAAGAATGCCAATATTGCCGCCGGCGGCGTGCTTCCGATGTGCCAGGACACGGGCACCGCCATCATCATGGGCAAGAAAGGCCGCCGCGTCTGGACCGAGGGCGGCGACAGCGGAGCGCTCGCCAAGGGCGTGCTCGATGCCTACGAGAAGAAGAACCTGCGCTATTCGCAGCTCGCACCGATCAAGATGTTCGAGGAAAAGAACACCAAGAACAATCTGCCCGCACAGATCGATATCTATGAGGAAGGCACCGACGCCTACGAATTCCTCTTCGTCGCAAAGGGCGGCGGTTCGGCCAACAAGACGTTCCTCTATCAGGGCACGCCGTCGCTGCTGACCCACGACCGCATGCTGGACTTCCTGAAAGAGAAGATCCTGACGCTCGGCACAGCAGCCTGTCCGCCCTACCATCTCGCCATCGTCATCGGCGGTACTTCGGCCGAGATGAACCTGAAGACGGTCAAGCTCGCCTCGACGCGATATCTCGACTGTCTTCCCACGGAAGGCTCCGAAAGCGGGCACGCCTTCCGGGATATCGAAATGGAAAAGGAAATCCACAAGCTCACGCAGAGCCTCGGCGTCGGTGCCCAGTTCGGCGGCAAGTATTTCTGCCATGATGTCCGCGTCATCCGCCTGCCCCGCCATGGCGCCTCGCTGCCGATCGGCCTCGGCGTCTCCTGTTCTGCCGATCGCCAGGCTAAGGGCAAGATCACGCGCGACGGCATCTTCATCGAGCAGCTCGAAACCGATCCGTCCAAGTACATGCCCGAGATCGATGAAGCCAAGCTCTCGGAATCCATGGTCCGCATCGATCTCAACCGACCGATGGCGGATATCCTGGCGGAACTATCGGCACATCCCGTCAAAACGCGCCTGTCCCTCACCGGCACCATCATCGTGGCGCGCGATCTTGCCCACGCCAAGATCCGCGAGCGCCTGGAAAAGGGCGAAGGCATGCCGGAATACCTGAAGAACCATCCAGTCTATTACGCCGGCCCGGCAAAGACGCCAACCGGTTATGCTTCCGGCTCCTTCGGTCCGACGACCGCGGGCCGCATGGACAGCTACGTCGATCAGTTCCAGTCCTTCGGCGGCTCCATGGTCATGCTTGCCAAGGGCAATCGTTCGCGCGCCGTGCGCGAAGCCTGCAAGAAATACGGCGGCTTCTACTTGGGGTCCATCGGCGGTCCGGCAGCACGCCTTGCCCAGGATTGCATCAAGAAGGTAGAGGTTCTCGAATATCCGGAACTCGGCATGGAAGCCGTCTGGAAGATCGAAGTAGAGGATTTTCCCGCCTTCATCGTCATTGACGACAAGGGCAACGATTTCTTCCAGGAACTCAATCTGGGATAGAAAAACCACCTGCGATCGAACATATCGAAAGGGGTGCGTCAGCACCCCTTCTGTAAAACCATCCTTCAATTGCAATTATTTCCGAATAAAACCGTAATCACAGAGGATTTTTCACAATCACGTCCTTAATATTTTCTCAAAGAATCTTTGCGTAGATAAAGAAGGGATTTAACCAATACATGTTACGGAGCTCACGATGAGTACGGCGATTGCGCCAAAGGCGCAAATTCCCGACGTGGCAGGGCAGATTACATACGCCATGCGATCCATGGGGATCGCACCTATTCCGCGCAATTACGAACTTTTCTATGAAGCTTATATCGGCTCCAACCTCACTCTCACGCGTGAACTGGCGGCTCTGGGCAAAAACGCCACCCAGGAGGAGCTGGACGCAATCGGCGCCAAATATTTTCCGCATCATGCGGGTCGCGTCTTCGATGAAGCGCATACCCGCCTCGCCTGCGAACTCGATGCCGTCCTGCGCGCCCTGCGTCAGGAACAGACAACACTCGAAAGCTATAACCGCCTGCTCGGCGAAACCAGCCAAAGCATAAGCTCCAGAAGCCACAACAGCGCCGAACTGCTGCGCAGCGCCATCGATATGCTCGCCGCAGCGACCGGCGATACGATGGCTCACGGTGAAAAGACCGTCGAGCATGTCGTCGAGCGCAGCCAGGAGATGGATCTGGTCCGCAAGGAGCTGGACGAATATAAGCGCATCGCCAATACAGATTCGCTAACCCGGCTTTCCAACCGCCGCGCCTTCGAGGACCGGCTGATCTCCATCTTCGATAACCGGCTCACCCGGCCGACTACGGCGCTGGTCCTTGCCGATATCGATCACTTCAAGCGGGTCAACGATACGTTCGGCCACCCGGTGGGCGACAAGATTCTCGCCACCGTCGCCTCTGTCATCCGCGCCAATGTGCGCCGCGATGTGTTCGTTGCGCGTATCGGCGGGGAAGAATTCGCCCTGATTCTGGAAGCAACCAGCGTCGAAGATGTCACAACAGTCTGCGAACGCATACGTCGCACTCTTGAGGCGACGCCATTCAAGAACTCCCGCACCAAGGTCGACTATGGTCCGATCACCCTCTCCCTCGGCATCTGCATGGCTTCGGAAGCAGCCGATTCAGGAGAACTGTATAACAAGACCGATCTGGCGCTTTACTGCGCCAAGAATGCCGGCCGCAACTGCAGCAGCGTCTATCAGGACGGCATGCAGAAGGATTTCACCAAAAGTTGGCTCATCTATAAAAATTAGAATCAAAGCCAACCAACCGCCGGCGCCGCCTTCCCAGGCATGCCGGCGGCTTGCTTACCAGAGTGTCTTGGCTGCCCGTACGGGCGCCTCGCGATCATAGGTCTCCTGATCGAAATCGGCCTTCGTCGCCTTGAGCATCATACCTGGCGACGGCAGGCTTGCCGGATCGACAAACCGTTCCGCGTTCCAAAGTTCGGCTCGCATCACCGCTCGCGCACACTGGAAATAGACTTCCTCGATCGTGATCACGACAACGCAGCGCGGATGCTTGCCATCCATCTCGAAACTATCAAGCAAGGCCGGCTCGATCGAGACGACTGCGCGGCCATTGAGCCGCATCGTGGTGTTGGATCCCGGGATGAGAAACATCAGCGCTATGCGCGGATCGCGCACGATATTCGCAAGCGAGTCGACGCGGTTGTTGCCGCGCCAATCCGGTAAATGCAGGGTCTTCTCGCCTTCCACGCGAACGACACCACCCAAGTCACCACGCGGCGAGCAATCGAGCCCCTCAGGCCCGACCGTTGCCAATGCCATGAAGGGCGACGCTTCGATCATCCGGCGATAAAGCGGTGTCAGGAGGCTCGTGACCTTTGTGATCGACGCTTCACCGGCGTCGCCATAGAGCTGCTTCAGTTGCTCGACGGATGTGACGATGTGCATGCGGCCTCACGCTTCTCTATGGCAATCCACTCAGATCCGAGACGGCGCAGATATAGTTATGACGAGCGACGCAGCGGAGTTTGGTAAAACGATAGCACCGTACCGTCACGATTTTCGAGCGGATTTTCCTCATCGAGGTCTTCGGCAAGGAAGCTCTGGATGGCGTCAAACACGGGTGCGGCGCCGACGATTCGCCGGTGCCCGAAGCCATTGGCCCAGAAGAGACGGACATGCGCGCCCTCGGCGGCATAGCTGCGCGCATGCTCGGGGCTCACTTCCTTGTCATCCTCGGCATGGATGACGAGAACCGGCCGGCTCGGATCGAGCCGGCCGTGCTTCTGGTCATAGGAAGCAAGCGTCCTGCCCGTTATCAGGCGAACCTCATCCTCTAGGCTCGCTTGTGCAGCCGGCCCAAGCCGCATCAGGCGGCCGAAATCTTTAAAGAGCCAGCCCATGGCGCTTGGCGCGCCGATCAACACCAGTTTGCCCGGCCGAAGCGGCTCGATGTCAGGCAGAAAGCCTGCAGATGCCAGTGTCAGGGATGCACCGCCAAAGGAATGTCCGATCGCGGCATCGAAGGCTCCGAAGCGCGCCGACACCGCGGCAATCGCGGATACGGCCAAACGGACATTCAAGAACCGCCCGCCCGAGCGACCATGCCCGGGAAGATCGAGGGAGATCACTTCTGCCCCACTATCCGCAAGGAAAGCAGCAAGTTCGGACATGTATTCACTGCTGGAGCCCCAGCCATGGACCACGAGATAGCGCTTGCGCGATCCCTTGGCTCCACCGTTGAAACGGTAAGCCATCGCACGGCCGCCCGGAAACGGCAGAATCACCTGCTCTGCCGCGAGAAGACGCTGCCTGCCCTCCATATGCGCCGCCTTGGCCTTCGAGCCGCGTGGGCGACGCGATGGCGTCAGACAGAAAATCCGGAAAGCCGCCTTGCCGGCGAGCCGCGGAGACAGCCTTTCGAGACCGGCGAGACCCGACCGGGTGACCTTGAGCGCAAAGGATGGCATAGTGGGAATCCAATAATGTTCAACTATGAACAATAAAGTACAACGATGAACAAAAATCAATCCCTTCCTTGGGACCACCCGCGTTTTCGAAGCTGGATCGCCGTGGCGCGCGCGTGCCAGCTTATGCAACAATCACTTGGACGGGCATTAGTGCATCTCGACATCAAGCCGCCGCACCTCGACATTCTCGTCAACCTGTTTCGCTTTGAAGGCATTTCCCAGCAGGAACTCGCTCGCAAGCTACTGGTCGGCCGCTCCAACATGAGCATGCTGTTGCCGCAGATGGAAAAGCGGGGACTGATCGAACGGCGGGGCGACCGTCTCGACAAGCGCGTACTCCGCCTCTACCTGACGGAAGAAGGGCGGCGCGTGACTGAGGAAGCCATGGCCATCCAGACCGCGCTCATCGACCGGATGCTCTCGGATGCGCCGATCGAAGAGTGCGAAGCGATCACTGTGCATATGGAGCGCGTCGTCAGCCTCCTGATGCAGGAAGAGCGTGAACCGCTGGAGCCCATTGGCGATCAATGATCGCCAGTCGAACGTGCGGACGGAACGACCCGGTTCAACGAGGCAAATTCCCAGATCGCAACGACGACGAGCACGGCCGTCGCCAGAATGCCGAGCTGATAGACCACGACCATTGGCAAG
The DNA here is from genome assembly GCF_002277895.1 of Rhizobium sp. 11515TR. Classification (NCBI taxonomy): domain Bacteria; kingdom Pseudomonadati; phylum Pseudomonadota; class Alphaproteobacteria; order Hyphomicrobiales; family Rhizobiaceae; genus Rhizobium; species Rhizobium sp. 11515TR. Next base: position 2,760,629 of record NZ_CP022998.1, read on the forward strand.
GTAAGCAACAATAGCGCTAGCCCGACAAGGCCCGCCATATGCGATAGAGGCGGCCGGCCGGTGGTCACCCCTTTGAACCACAGATTTCCGAGCAGGAAGACCGCCGGTCCGCCCAGAATGGCAGCCGCGGCGTGCATGTCGGCCGCATCGCGGGGATGCGCGAACAGGAATTCGTCGCCGACGACGCTCAGGATAATGCCGGCGAGGATCGGAATATGCGCGTAGGTGAATGCCTGCCGCGCGAGGCTGCCGGGCGTGTCGTCATGTTCGATGCGATGAGCCGCCCTTTCATGACCGAATTGAAAATAGATCCACCAAAGGGCGACCGTACCGACGAAAGCAATGACGAACACCGCGACGATCAAGGGCGTCACCGGCTGCTCGGCAAAGGTCTTGCCGGCCTGCAGCACCGCTTCGCCGAGGCAGATGATGATGAAGAGTGCGCAACGTTCGGCCAGATGCGCGCCCGACACATTCCAGTCCGCCGTCGTCGATTTGCCAAGCCCGGGTACCTGGAAGCCGAGTGCAGGGGCCGAATATTCTATGACGAGAGCGATCAGCCAAAGCATAATACGAGCCTCACCTTCCATCAGCGCGCCTGAAATCCAGAAAATGCCGGACAGGATCAGCCAGCTGGTGATGCGCAGGAAATTGCGATGGTTGGCTGCGCTGGCATTCTTGAGGGCGTAGACGGTGAACAGCGAGCGGCCCACCTGCATGAAGACGTAGGCGCCGGCAAAGAAGATTGCCTTCTCGCCAAAAGCCTCGGGAATGGCGGCAGAAAGGATAAGTCCCGCAAACATCAGCGTAAACAGCATGATACGCACCGGCATGCGATCCGGATCGAGCCAGTTCGTCACCCAGGCGGTGAAAACCCAGACCCACCACACGGCGAAGATCAGCATGATGGCTTCGAGCGCCCCCAGTGGGGTGAAATGCTCGGCCAGCGCATGCGCAAGCTGCGAGATCGAGAAAACGAAGACCAGATCGAAAAACAGCTCGACGAAGGAAACCTTGCTCTCGTTCTTGCTGCCCTTGGCGCGAAGCCAGTTTTCCCTACCCCCAAGGATCATGCTTGCGTCCCCTGTTGTTACCGGAATTTGCTAGTGCGGCTTTCCAACCGGGTCGCGGCTGAGACCCTTTTCCTTCAACTCAGCCTCATAGGCCGCAAAAAGCTCCTGACCCTTTTCTCCAAGCTCGAGCAGATAGGACCATGTGAAAATGCCTGTGTCGTGCATGTCGTCGAAGCCGATGCGAACGGCATAGTTGCCGGTCGGTGTCATCGACATGATGCCGACATTGCGCTTGCCCGGTACGGTAACCTTCTGGCCCGGTCCGTGTCCCTGGACCTCCGCGGAGGGGGACAGCACGCGCAGCATCTCGGCCGGCAAGTCGAAGCTCGCACCGTTGTCGAACGTCACCAGCAGGTGATGGCGATCCTTCGAGACCCGCAATTCGGTCGGCCAAACGTCACTCATCGATTTTCCCATGTCTTTCAGCGTCTTTCCGAGAATTATGCCGCCACAGGTCCACACGCAAGTATAATTGAAAGGCATTTTCCTTGACGCAACAATCGCCTATGCACACATTAGCAGTGTGATGGAGATTTGAGTGAATAGCATTGTCGGTACCATAGGCGGCGCTTCGCCGCTGGCAGCGGATAGAAGCCCGATGATTGACCCTTTCGGGCGCGCGGTCACTTATTTGCGCGTTTCCGTCACCGACCGCTGCGATTTCCGCTGCACCTACTGCATGGCCGAGCACATGACCTTCCTGCCGAAGAAGGATCTGCTGACGCTCGAAGAACTCGACCGGCTCTGTTCCGCCTTCATCGCCAAGGGTGTGCGCAAGATCAGGCTCACCGGCGGCGAACCTCTGGTGCGCAAGAACATCATGTTTCTGGTCCGGAAACTCGGCGAGAGCGTACAGAATGGCGCGCTCGACGAATTGACCCTGACGACGAACGGTTCTCAGCTCGCCCGCCATGCCGAAGAACTTTACGATAGCGGCGTGCGACGCATCAACGTGTCGCTGGATACGCTCGATCCAGACAAGTTCCGCGCCATTACTCGCTGGGGAGATTTCTCCAAGGTGATGGAAGGCATCGACGCAGCGCAGAAGGTCGGGCTGAAGATCAAGCTCAATGCCGTCGCACTCAAAGGCTTCAACGACACCGAAATTCCCCACCTGCTGCGGTTTGCACATGGTCGCGGCATGGACCTGACTGTCATCGAGACCATGCCCATGGGCGAGATCGACGAGGATCGCACCGATCAATATCTGCCGCTCTCCCAGCTGCGCACCGATCTCGAGCGTCAGTTCACGTTGACGGACATTCCCTACCAGACGGGCGGCCCTGCCCGTTACGTCGAAGTCACAGAGACCGGCGGTCGCCTCGGCTTCATCACACCGATGACCCATAATTTCTGCGAGAGCTGCAATCGCGTGCGGCTCACCTGCACGGGCACGCTCTACATGTGCCTCGGGCAAAACGATGCAGCCGATCTGCGCACGGCACTGCGCGCGAGCGGCGATGACGCCTTGCTCCATGCCGCGATAGACGAAGCCATTACGCGCAAGCCTAAGGGCCATGACTTCATCATCGACCGCGCGCACAACCGCCCGGCGGTCGCGCGCCATATGAGCGTCACCGGCGGCTAAACTAAATCGAGACAATCTACATGCAGCTTGAGCTTATTCGCAACGCGACGCTGAAGATCACCTATGGCGGCCGGGTGTTGCTGATCGACCCTTACTTTGCACCGCGCCACAGTCTCCCGTCCTTCACCGGCCGCTCTGCCAATCCGATGACGGAACTGCCGCGTTCGATCGACGACATTCTTCAGAGCGTCGAGCTGGTGATCGTATCGCATCTCCATACCGATCATTTCGATGCCGTGGCGAAGGAACGCGTGCCGAAAGCCTTGCCGATCTTTTGCCAACCAGGTGACGAGGGACGTATCCGCGACGAGGGATTCACAAACGTCACTCCGCTTACCCAATCGATCAGTTGGCAAGGCGTGACAATCACGCCGCGGCAAGGCAGCCACGGCGTCGGCCCCGTAGTGGAAAAAATGGGGCCGGTCATCGGCCTCACGCTGGAGGCCGATGGCGAACCCGCCGTCTATTGGGCTGGCGACACCGTACTTTACCCTCCGGTCACCGAAACGATCCGTGAATTCTCCCCCGATATCATCGTCACCCATTCCTGCGGCGCCCGTTGGGATGGCGACCTGATCGTCATGGACGACAAACAGACACTTGAAGTCAGCCGCCTAGCCCCGCAAGCGACCATTGTCGCAACTCACATGGAAGCGCTCGATCATGCGAGCGTCACGCGCCAGGATCTTCGCCAAACCGCAGAGGCAGGCGGTCTCGATCCCTCGCGACTGCTGATTCCCGCTGACGGTGAGACGCTCCATCTCGGTCGGTAATTTGTTCGCATTCATCAGTCGCGATAGCAAGCTTCAATCGAAAAGCGCCGGACCATTGGCCCGGCGCTTTTCGATTCATGATGGTCTTTCTATCGATGCAGCCTTACGCAGCGCGGTAACGTGCATCCGCATTGCCATAGCTCGCATGCTCCGCCTCGCCATCGCCGGTGCGGAAGCGATCGATCTTTTCCGACAGCATGTCGACGCGCTGGCGCAGGCCGTGGATCTCCGCATTGTTCTCCTCGACCATCGCCGCGTTGCGCTGCGTGATCAGCTCGACTTCGGAAACGGCGCGAGTGACTTCCTCGATACCGGTCGATTGCTCGGTGGTCGCCGACGAAATGTCGGCAACGAGCCTCTGAACGCCGGTGACGTGGTTGATGATCTCGGTCAGGGCTGCGCCGGTCTGCTCGACCAGATGAACGCCGTTCCGCACCTGGGTGGAGCTTGCGGAAATCAAGCCCTTGATCTCCTTCGCCGCATTGGCGCAACGCTGCGCCAGTTCGCGCACTTCCTGGGCGACAACAGCAAAGCCGCGGCCCGCCTCGCCGGCACGTGCAGCCTCGACGCCGGCATTCAGAGCGAGGAGGTTAGTCTGGAAGGCGATCTCGTCGATGACCCCGATGATAGTGGCGATCTTCTCCGACGAACGGTTGATCTCGCTCATGGCGCCCACAGCCTTGGCGACGACTTCGCCCGATTGGGTCGCATAGGCCTGCGTCTCGTTGACGGAAGTCGCCGTTTGCCGTGCACGATCGGCGGTCGAGCGTACAACGTCGCTGAGGCGATGCAGTGCCCGCGAGCTTTCCTCGAGGGCGGCCGCCTGCTGCTCGGTGCGCCGAGCGAGGTCGTCGGCCGACATGGCAAGATTGCCGGTGCCGCCCTTGATCTCCTCGGCCGTGTAGCGCACGTCCGTCAGGGTCTCACGCAGCGCCTCGACGGCGTGATTGTACGTAAAGGCCATTTCCACGAAATCAGCCGAAAGGTCCTCGCGCATGCCCTCTTCCAGATTGCCGTCGGCAAGCTTGGCGAGAACGTCGGCAAGCGCATTGAGCGCCTGCTTCTGCTCGGCCTCGATGCGGGCACGCTCGGCGGCGCGACGGGCAGCCTCTTCCGCAGAGAGCGCACGGGCGCTTTCGGCTTCCCGCTCCAGCCGGACATTTTCAAGCGCGGCATCGCGGAAGACGCTGACGGAGCGTACCATGTCGCCGATCTCATCGCCACGATTGCGGCCGTCGATCGCGACTTCCAGGTCGCCGCTTGCAAGGCGCGTCATCACGTCGGCGACGCGCTTCAGCGGACCGCGCAGGGTTTCCACGAGCATGAGGCCGCCGATGATGGCAAGCAGCGTTCCGACGATCATGGCGATGACCGAGACGTTGGCCGAACGCTCGCTATCTTCCTTGCCAAGTTCCTGTGCCTGGGCGACGAAGCCGCGCAGCGAGGTCATCGCATCGGCCAGCAAGGTGTTGGACTGAACACGCGTCGTCTTCCAATCGGCTGCCGTCTGCAGCAGATCGGCCGATCCATTGGTCAAGCCCTCGATCAGCGGCTTCATGTGAGCCGCAAAATCGCGCATGGTGGCGTTGGTCGGGCCGAGCTCCGAAATCCTTGCAGCTATGCTCTGCAGATCCTTGAGATCCGCAAGTACCGGTTCGCGTGAGGCTGCATCGCGAACGTTTTCCATGCGCGAGGCATGCAATATCAGGCGATCGACGAGACTAAGCGCCTGATCGACATGATCCAGAAGCTCCTTTTGGCCATCGATGATCTTATCGAGGCTGACGAAACGATCGGCGGCGGTATCGCTGTTCTTGGCCGACTGCAGGGTCATCTCGCCTTCGATCTTCACGAAGCTCTGCAGGATCGGCCCCATCGCCTCGACCTTCTGGTCGGGCGTGCCGGAGCCCTTCAATACGGCATCGAGCTTGTCGGCAGCATCGGAGGCATTGGCGACGAGGCTGGCGCCGCGCTTGGAAACGAGTGCCTTGGAAACCGTCACCTGCTTCAGGATAGCGTCCGCGTAGGTGCGCGCGTCTGAAATCTCCTCGGTGGAGTCGGCAGCCATCTGCACCTGGATGCGCAGATTGCTCATCTTCTCCGACAGGCCCTTATAGGCGGCAGCATCGTAGAGCAGCTCCTTGGCGAAGGTTTCCTTGTCGCTGAAATCCTTGCGGATGATGTCGATCTGCTTGCCGGCCGCCTTTGCGGTCGCCTCGATATTCTGCACCGCCTTCTGGATGGTTTGGATATCGCCATCCTGCTTCTGCCTGATGGACCAGAGCGTCGCTTCCTGCGTGCGCATCTTGGCGGCAAGCTCGGTGACCGGAGTGATCTTGGCGCGTTGATCGTCACTGAGCAACCCGCTTAAGCGGCGCACGCCCTGTTCCTGCGCGTCGATCTTGTCGGCCAGCGCCTGGCGTGTCTCTTCCGAAGGCGACCCGGTGAATTCCTGCAGAGCGGCCTGCAGGTTCTCGAAGTCGCTGATATTTTCGATCGTGGCGCGCGTCACGGTCATATGACCGTTCAGAATATTGGCCGTGTGATAGCCCACCAGGCCGACGCCAGCGATGAGAACCACCAGAGGCACCACGAAAATAAGGACTTTGGTGACAATCCTGCGGCCTTGCAAAAGACGATCAATGAAAAACATACGGCGCCTCAACTGGATTATAAAAATCTCCGGCGAAGGCGGGATCGTCATTCCTGCTGCGCTGCGGTAGGTGCTTCTGCCTCATGCAAAACCGCTGAGAGCCTCGGGAAATAAGATTGAATAAGCATTAATTCCCGACCTAAAAGCCTTTGCAACGGCAAAAATATGCAACCATTGTATCATTCCGCGACCATAGCGCGAAAAAGTTACATCGATGACTGACAAATCTCCCGCAATGCACAATGGAATTTGACTGCCACTCAACCGATTTCGACCTCGGCCGAAACACAGCCGATTCCAATTTGTCGAAAACGGCGCTAATCCAGACGAGTATATCGGGGGACTCATCTTTCTCATGCGACTGACCAAGAATACGCAGGGCGCGCTCTTCATGGCGGCCTCCATGGCCGGCTTCTCCTGCAGCGATGCGCTGTCCAAGACGGTCATCGCCACGATGAACGCAGGCGAGATCATCTTCATCCGCGGCTTGTTCACGAGTTTTTTCGTCTACCTGCTCGCTCGACGAATGGGTGCCCTGCGCAATTGGCGCGTCATCCTGCAGCCAATGATTGCGCTGCGTATCGCCTGCGAAGCTCTGGCAGCGGCAACCTACATCACTGCCCTTGGAATGATGCCGATCGCCAATGCCTCCGCTATCCAGCAGGCAGTGCCGCTTGCCGTGACGCTTGGCGCGATGATTTTTTTGAAGGAGCCTGTAGGATGGAGGCGATGGACGGCCATTGCCGTCGGTTTCATCGGTGTGCTGATCATCATCAGGCCCGGCCGGGACGGATTCACGACGGCTGCCCTCCTTGCAATCGCCTGCATGTTTGCGACCGCCGCCCGCGATCTGGCGACACGCTGTATCGACAAGAATGTGCCGTCACTGATGGTCACGCTCTGCACCGCGATTTCCATTTCCATATTCGGCGCATTGTGCATCGTCCCCTTCGGCGGCTGGCAGCCGGTGAGCACGACATCGCTCCTGCAGATCCTGCTGGCTTCTATCCTGGTGCTGATCGGCTACCAGAGCGTTATCCTGGCCATGCGCACCGGCGAAATCTCTTTCGTCGCGCCGTTCCGCTATCTCAGTCTCATCTGGTCGGCCCTGCTCGGCCTGATCGCCTTTGGCGAAGTGCCGGACGGATGGTCTGTTTTCGGCGCTGCGGTTGTCATCGCCTCGGGCATCTATACTTTCTATCGCGAAAGCAAACGGCGGGCGGCCGAGCCCGTCGCGCAGGAATCAGAACCCCGCGTTCCCGCCTGAGGTCGAAATCATGTCCGACTTCATCCCCAACCCGGAAGATATTCCCGTCGTTCTGCTCGCGGGCGGCCGTTCCAGCCGCATGGGCGCGAATAAGGCCTTTGCACTACTCGCCGGCAAAAGCCTGCTGGCTCGTATCGCGTCGAAGATCGGGCGCCAGCAACGCAAACCGATCGCACTGAATGCGGATGCCGATTGGCCTGACATCATGGGGATGCGGCTCATTCCGGATAGAATTCCCGGTAAAGTAGGGCCGCTTGCAGGTGTGCTCGCCGCGCTGCAGGACGCGCGGTTGCGTTACCCTGAGGTCTCGCATATCGCCACCATCCCCATAGACAGCCCCTTCTTTCCCTCCGATCTAGTCCAGCGCCTTGCCCATGTCATTCACGGCCCCGACGAGATTGCCATTGCCGCATCCCTTGGGCAGGATCATCCTGTTTTCGGTCTCTGGCCCGTCTCCGCCGCCGTCGACCTGGAACAATGGATCCCGTCCGACGAAAAGCGGCGCGTGAGAGATTTCCTCGCCCGATATAAAGTGCGGCGGGTTGAGTTTCCCGCGATCGAAACGGCAATCGGGGCTCTCGATCCCTTCTTCAACATCAATACGCCAGCCGATCTCGCCGAAGCGGAGACATGGCTGGCAGCTTTGGAACGCACGTCATGACGAAATCTCGGCCCAAAATCTTCGGCATCGCCGGCTGGAAGAATTCCGGCAAGACAGGGCTTGCCGTGCGGCTGGTCACGGAGTTCACCCGGCGCGGCTATCGCATCTCGACCATCAAGCACGCGCATCATGATTTCGATATCGATAAGGTGGGCGCCGACAGTTTTCGCCATCGGGAGGCCGGCGCGCATGAAGTCACCATCGTCTCCGGCACGCGTTACGCCATCATGCACGAATTGCGCGGCGCGCCCGAACCGAGCTTCGAAGAAATACTGGCGCGCCTTGCCCCCTGCGACCTCGTTTTGATCGAAGGTTACAAACGAGAACCCATTCCGAAGATCGAGGCGCGCCGGCTGGAAGCTGCCAAGCGCGAACCGCTCGCCCCACAGGATCCTCACATCGTGGCCATCGCCACGGACCATCCGGTTGAAGATGCCGGTTCGCTCGCCGTTTTCAACCTCGACGACACAGTCGCCATCGCCGATTTCATCGCTGCAAAAGTAGGTCTCGGCGACCAGCCGAAATAGAAAGGCCGCCGGGTTCCCGGCGGCCCCTGCTATCAAGCTGATCCTTACCGGTTCGACGCGACCGGGCGCACCAGCGGCGTGATGCGGCGAATGGTGACGCGGCGGTTTTCCTGCGACGGACCGAGCGTATTCACCTTGAGATACTGCTCGCCATAGCCCTGGGTGACCAGGTTTTCGGCCGGAATGCCGTAGACATCCGTCAGCACGTTGGCGACCGATTCCGCGCGCTGGTCCGACAGGATCAGATTGCTCTGGGCCGAACCCACCGCATCCGTATGACCCTCGATCAGGAAGGTTTCTGTCGGATCGCGCTTGATGATCTTCGACATGCCATCGGCGACACCGCGAAGGGTGCTCGCCTGCGACATCGGAATCTCGGCGCTGCCCGTTGCGAAGGTGATCGTGTCGAGGTCGATACGGCGGATCTTGTCTCGGATACGAGCCGAATAGCGGACTTCGTTGACCGAATAGATACGCTCGACCGGCTCGACCGGTGGCTCACGCAGGAAGTCGTAATAGTCGGCATTGCGGTTCGATGCCGTGTCGATGATGTACTGGCTCAACGGAATGAGCAGTCGCATCGGCGGCAGATATTCACCCGGATCGCGGAAGTAGTCGTCATTGTCTGGACGATCTTCCAGTTCCGGCGAGTAGAACAGCACATATTCGCGGCCGCTGGAGTCAATGCGCGAGCGCTGGATGATGTCGCCGTAGCGGTTGCGGATCGTCACGACGCGATCGCCGTCGGGCTGATCGATCGTCTCGCGATAGCGGTCACGCGGCAGTTGTTCGTAGACCGGCCGCTCGCCGCCTCGGATGAAGCGCTCGCTATCATCGTGGCGAACGACATAGGTGTTGTCGACATTCACGATGGTCCGGTTGTCCTGATTGATGATGGTCTGGACCGTCGTTCCCTGCGGCGGAACGAAATCCGGCCGGCGATCGATGCGGCGACCCTGCTCGCTGGTCACGGCTTCCATTTTGACTGGAGGTTGCGGCTGACCACCGGCTGCCGCGCGCTGCGCCTCGGCGTCAGAAGTCGGCGGCTTGGTGTAAGCGGCTGGCGGCTGTTGAGCCGGGGCATTCTGAGCCTGCCCGTTCGGTTGGACCTGTCCCGCCTGTCCGCGACCACCCTGCGCACCCGGAGCACCGGGATTTTGACCATTGTTCAGGTGATCGCCCCGACGAACCGCCCCCTTCTGGCTGTCGAGAACCGCGCTGCCGTTTTCGACCGGTAGGATGACCGGGCCGTTGGCGGAAGCCGGGTTCTCGGCGATCTTCTTGCGGCGTTCCAGTTCCTGCGGCGAAACCTGCTCGGCCGGAGGTACCTGGATTTCGCCGGCCTGCTGAGCATTGCCATTGGCGGCAGGAGGCGTTGCGTCGCCCTGTGCCGGCGTCGCGGCGCCATTGGCCGGCTGCTGCTTGCCGGGCTGCGGCGTTGCCGGGTTACCAGCCTGTGCGGGTTGTCCCTGCGGCGTGCCCTGTTGGGCTGGCTGCTGCGGATTGGTGGTGGGCTGCTCGCCCTGCTGCTGATTTAGCGGCTGTTTGCCGTGAGTTTTATCGCCACCCTGCTTCTGCCCCTGCTGGGAGCCAGGAGCCGCCGGCGTCCCGGGCTGGGCTTCAGGCTGTGCCTGCGTTCCCGGCTGTGCCTTATGTCCCTGGGCGGGCTCACCGGCCGGTGCCGGCTGCTGCTCGGCGGGCTGCTTTGCCGGAGCCTCGGTCTGACCTTGCGGCTTGGGATGGGCGTTCTGTTCGGGCTGTGCCTGCTTTCCAGGCTGGGCCTCCTGATTCGGCTGTTCGCTGGCGGCGGGAGCTTGCTTCTCGGCCGGAGCAGGCTGCTGTGCCTTCGCACCAGGCTTGGTCTTCGGCGGCTGAGCTTCCGGCTGTGCTTCCGTAGCAGGCGGCTGCTCTACCTTCGGCTGCGGCGCTTCGGCCGGCTGCTTTGCTTCCGGCTGCTTGGCCTTCTGCTTCGGCTGCGGGGCTTCTGGCTCTGCCTCGGGAGCAACAGCCTTGGGCTGCGGTTTGACTTCGGGCTGAGCCTGAGGCTGCTCTTCAGCCGGTTGCTGGCGCTGCTTTTTCGGCTCGGGCGGAGCCTCTGCGGCCGGCTGCTGCTTTTGCGGCTTCGGCTGCTCCTGCTCCGCAGGCTGCTGATGCTCGGCCTTCGGCGGCTGGGCTTCCGGCTGCTGCTGCTTCGGCGCCTTCTGCTGCGGCTCGCCTTCAGGCTCTGCCTGCTTCATCTGGTGCTGCTGCTCGCCGCCACCTTGATGCTTCTGGCCCTCTCCGCCTTCGCCAGGCTTCTTGTGCTTGAGCTGCTCTTCATCGGGCTGAGCTGCCGGCGCCTCCTGCTGCGCTACCTCGAAACCTGCGTCTGCAGCAGTCGCGGCTACGCCATTGCTAAGCGGTGCGATGGGCTGTTCACGAAGGGCCGCGGCTGCTGCCGGCTCGAAGGCGAGCGATAGCGAAAGCAGCGGAAACGCGGCGCTGGCAAATAGTCTGGATCGCTTTCCCATAGGGGTCTCCTCTTATGATCTTTGTCCGCCGAATTGCGAATCTCAGCGGCAAGGCGATTGCCTCACGAACCCGGCCAATTTTCGGTTCTCGTGAGGCTGAATCGCGGCAAGCCGCTATATGTTCCCGCACTATTAGGTTGCCGCAATTAACCGTGGCTGAACGCAACGGATGGGTTTCGTTCAGATTTCCCTGTGGCGAGCTTGCATTGCAGCGGCATTGCGCAAAGGCAGATTGCCTTCGTAATTCCAGTTGCATTTTCCAGAAAAAAAGTACGAATATCGCCGCAAGGCGGGCCACCGGTCCGCTCCACTCGAGCCGTCTGCCAAAAACAATAATGGGCTGCCGGCCACCAACAGAGAGGGTCAATATGCGCATCTCCACTCGTCTTCTTGCCGCCGCGTCCTTCGCCGCAATGTCGCTCGTCGCCGGTGCGGCGCTTGCCGACGGCGACACGATCGTCTTCGGCACGGACGCGACCTACCCGCCTTTCGAATCGCTTGACGCCGGCGGCAAGTTCATCGGCTTCGACATCGATATAACCAATGCGCTTTGCGATCAGATGAAGGTCAAGTGCACCTTCGTGAACCAGGATTTCGACGGCATCATTCCGGCTCTGCAGGCCAAGAAGTTCGACGCGATCATCTCGTCCATGTCGATCACGCCCGAGCGCGAGAAGATCGTCGACTTCACCAACAAGATCTACAACACGCCACCGGCAATCGCCGTTCCGAAGGATTCCGCTCTCAAGGAAGCGACCGACGAAGCCCTGAAGGGCAAGACGATCGGCGCACAGTCCTCCACGACCCATGCCAACTACGCTTCCACCCACCTGAAGGATGCCGAACTCAAGCTCTATCCGTCGGCTGACGAATACAAGCTCGACCTCAGCAATGGCCGCATCGATGCAGCCATCGACGACGTCGTCGTGCTGTCCGAATGGGTGAAGTCCGATGCAGGCAATTGCTGCAAGATGCTCGGCACGCTGAAAAGCGACCCGGTCATCAACGGCGTCGGTGCGGGCATCGCCATCCGCAAGGGCGATACAGCCCTCAAGGATAAGCTGAACGCCGCGATCGCCGCGATCCGCGCCGACGGCACCTATAAGAAGATCCAGGACAAGTATTTCGATTTCGACGTCTACGGCGATTGATCGCCCGTCGATTCCCTGGGAAAAGACGACGGCGGAAGCTTGCCCTTCCGCCGTTTTTGTTTGACAACGAGAAGAATATAAGCAGAAACGCGGCAAAAGCCGCTAGGGGAAATACAGCATGAGCGGATTGTTTTCCGCCCTTGGTTCCTTGTGGACCTGGTTGAGTACGATTTTTGACCCGTTATGTGGTCCGGCCGGACTGTTCACTCTGTTCGGTCAGAATACGATGCTCGCCTGCGGTGACACAGGATGGGGCGATGAGCTTGCCGGCGGGTTGAAGATTACCATCACCGTTTCGGTTCTAACGCTGCCGCTTGGCATCGTCATCGGCTTCTTCGTGGCGCTCGCGCAGCAATCTGAAGAGAAATCACTGCGGCTCGCCGCCGGTGTCTTCACGACGATTTTCCGTGGTCTGCCGGAGCTGCTGACGCTCTTCATCATCTACTATGGCATGCAGATCCTCTTGCAGTCCGTGCTCGCCAAATTCGGTTACGACGGACCCGTTGAGATCAATGCCTTCGCAGCCGGCATGGTGGCGCTGGCAATCGTCTTTTCCGCCTATTGCTCGGAAGTCCTCCTCTCTGCCTTCAAGGCCATTCCCAAAGGCCAGTATGAGGCAGGCGACGCCCTTGGGTTCCATCGGGCGCGAACCATGCGGCTTATCATCGTGCCGCAGCTCGTGCGTATTTCATTGCCAAACCTGGGGAACCTCTGGATGAATCTGCTGAAGGATACGTCTTACGTGTCCATCATCGGCCTTGCCGACATCATCAGGCAGACGGGGATCGCCGTCCGCGCCACCAAGGCGCCCTTCACCTTCTATTCCATCGCCTGCCTGTTTTATCTGACACTGGCCGTTATCTCTTCCGTCGGCCTCTTCTATCTCGATCGATGGGCTAAACGTGCGGAGGTCCATCGATGAGCCATGCCGAAGTTCTGATCGCAGCGCGACCCGCACCGCCGGAGACGGTCAGGAAACTGTCCAAGGCGCGCATCGCCGGTTATTTCTTTTTAACCCTCTGGGCCATTCTCGGTATTTCGCTGCTGGCAATGATCGTCTTCGGCTGGGACGTCGAGAAACTCGAAACCTATGGGCCACGGCTGCTTCACGGTCTCTGGATCACCGTCAAACTTGTCGTCACATCCTTTATCCTCGGCGCGATCCTCTCTATACCGCTGGCCTTTGCCAGAATGTCGAAAAACAAGATCCTGAGCACGCTGACCTATTGCTATGTCTATCTGTTTCGCGGCACGCCGCTGCTGGCCCAGATTTTCATGGTCTATTACGGCTTCCCTAGCTTCCGCTGGTTGCTCGAGGATATGGGTCTCTGGTGGTTCTTCAAGGACCCCTTCTATTGCGGCGTCTTCGCCATGACGCTGAACACGGCCGCCTATCAGACGGAAATTGTCCGGGGCGCCATTCAGAGCGTGCCGAAAGGTCAGCGCGAAGCGGCCAGCGCGCTTGGCATCCATACCTGGATCGCCTTCCGCAAGATCATCATTCCCCAGGCGCTCATCGTGGCACTGCGTCCTTACGGCAATGAGATCATTCTGCTGATCAAGAGCTCGGCAACCGTCTCCATCATCACGGTCTACGACCTGATGGGCGAGACCCGCTATGCCTTCTCACGTACCTACGATTACCAGATTTATCTCTGGGCGGCGATTTTCTACCTCGTGATCGTCGAACTCATGCGTAACGGCTGGGCACGGATGGAAGGCCGGCTGACCCGGCATCTCAAGCGCTGATCTCATAAAAGGCGACGTTCGAAGCGCCGCCTTGGCAGCACTCTCACATCACCGCTGCTAACGCTTTGATTTCTGTGAATAAAACTCCTTCATGGCATTTTTGTAAAGCTTGAGTTTACCATCTGCTGTTTCCATATTTGAGTGATCATGAGTCACGACAAGAATGGGAACGGAAAGAGAAAGCTCATGCATAACGACATGCAAAAGCAGTTGCACGGTTATGGGTTGACGACGGCGCAGATCTTCTACCGCCTGCCCGATCATCCGCAAATCCTCCAGACCTATATCTGGCAGGATTATGATCTCGCCCCGAACTTCCCGGAAATGCGCGGCTTCTTGAAATTCTGGCAGGAAACGCTGGATGGCCCGCTGCATTCCGTGCGCTATGTCCATCGCAAGCTGATTTCAGCGACCGAATGGCGAGCTGTGAAGGGCGAATTCATCCTGCACTAGCCGCGTTGAGCCTTTGGCACACCGGTGCGCCGATTGGGCGAGATGGCAAGCATTGCAAAAGCCGATCAAGCGCCTTAATGCCTGCGTGACGAATGGAAGGGCTGTCACTCATGGCAAAGAAGAAGATCGACGAAGACGCGCTTGCGGAAGCCTATAACCGGGCACTGGAACTGGAGAAGGCGGGCGATATCGACGCCGCCGTTCAGGCCTATGAGAAGGTGCTGGCCCTCGACCCTGAAGACCATGGCGGCGCGGCCGTCCGCATTGCCTCCATGGGCCGCGGCGAGACGCCGGTGAAGGCGCCTGATGCCTACGTCGAGACGCTCTTCGATCAGCATGCCGAAGTTTTCGAGGATGTGCTGGTGGAACAGCTCGGGTACCATGTGCCGGTCCTCGTCCGCCAGCGCCTGCAGGCGCTCGGCCTCGGCCCCTTCAAGCGCATGCTCGACCTCGGCTGCGGCACGGGCCTGACGGGCGGCACTCTGCGCGATATCGTCGAGGATATCACCGGCATCGACATTTCGGAGAACATGGTCGAAGTCGCCCATGAGAAGGACATTTACGAAACGCTCTTCGTTGCAGAAGTCGAGGATTTCCTTGACGACAATGACGAGGAACCCTTCGACTTGATCACCGCGACTGATGTCTTGCCCTATCTCGGCGCGCTGGAACCCCTCTTCTTCGGCACAGCCGAAAATATGACGCCGGGCGGCCTCTTCATCTTCTCTTCGGAGACCTTGCCTGAGGCGACCATGGCCGGACGCCCCTATATGGTCGGTCCGCATCAGCGCTTCGCCCATTCAGAAGCTTATGTGCGCGAAAGGCTGACTGCGACCGGCTTCGAACTCGTCGAAATCACCGACATCAACGTCCGCATGGAAGATGGCCAGCCGACGCCGGGTCATCTGGTCATCGCCCGTCGTCTCGCCGATTGAGGCGAAATACATCACATCGAAAATAGTTATCCATTTGGATAACTATTTCCTTGCGCGGCAACCGGCGAGCTGATACTTAGCCATTCTGGTAAGTATCAGCTCGAACCTTGATATCGGAAAGGTCGCCGCATGTCCCTTATTCTCTACCAGCATCCCCTCGCCTCGTTCTGCCACAAGGTGTTGATGGCGCTCTATGAAAACGGGACGCCATTCAAAAGCCGTATCATCGATCTCGGCAATGCGGAATCGCGCGCCTCGCTTGTGCGCCTCTGGCCTCTCGCCAAGTTTCCAGTCCTGCGCGATGAAGCACTCGACAGCACCGTTCCCGAGACCAGTATCATCATCGAATATCTCGACCGGCATTATCC
Organism: Rhizobium sp. 11515TR; assembly: GCF_002277895.1. Taxonomy (NCBI): domain Bacteria; kingdom Pseudomonadati; phylum Pseudomonadota; class Alphaproteobacteria; order Hyphomicrobiales; family Rhizobiaceae; genus Rhizobium; species Rhizobium sp. 11515TR. The sequence continues at coordinate 2,776,337 of NZ_CP022998.1, forward strand.
CGGCGCAACGCAGCCGAACTTTCGGATGCCCTGTGCGTCAGGCTCTGGGATCGCTTTTTCGACCTGTATATGCAGGAGCCGATGCAAGCGATTGTCGCCGACGTGCGCCGGGCGGAACAGGACCAACGCCCGCAAAGCGTCGCCGAAGCCGAGACCTTGCTGCGCACTGCTTATGGCATGATCGAAAAACAGCTGGACGGAAAAACTTGGATCACCGGAGACAATGTGACCATGGCGGATTGCGCCGCCGCACCGGCCCTATTTTACGCCGAAACGCTCGTTCCCTTCGGCGAGGAGCATGGCCGGCTGAAGGCCTATTATCGGCGCCTCCTTGAGCGCCCCTCCTTCGCCCGCGTCCTGCAGGAAGCAATGCCTTATTTCCATATGTACCCATATAGCGGCAAACTGCCGGCGCCGTTCCGGCCGAGAAAACCGAATGCTTGAGGAAACACAGGCGCTCGACCGCATGTTCCAGGCCCTCTCCGACCAGAGCCGGCGCGGCATGATCGACCGGCTCGGACGTGGACCGGCCTCAGTCACGGAACTGGCGCAACCGCTCGACATGGCGCTGCCGACTGTGATGAAACATCTGCAAGTGCTTGAGACGAGCGGGCTGGTGCTGTCGGAAAAGGCCGGGCGAGTGCGCACCTATCACCTGCGCGAGGAGGCGCTGGCAGCCGTCGAGCGCTGGATCGCCGAGCGCAAGGCATCCTGGAACCGAGCCTTCGACCGGCTCGACCTCTTTCCGGCTGATACATCGACGGAGACGACGGACGAATGAGCATAAGATCGACAAACCATACGACGATCACCATAGAACGTCATTTCAAAGCCCCTCTTTCGAAGGTCTTCAACGCCTGGGCAATACCGGAGCAAAAGCAGCAATGGTTTGCCTGTCACGGCGAATGGAAGCAGCTGGATTTCCAGCTCGATTTCCGCACCGGCGGCAGCGAAAGCAACCGTACTGTTTCCACGGATGGCGTCGTGCATGCCTATCAGGCACGCTATATCGACGTCGTCCAGAACGAGCGCTTCATCTATGCCTTTGACATGATGCTCGACGACGTCAGGATCTCCGTGTCGCTCGCAACCGTCAACTTTGCCCCAGAACCCGGCGGCACGAAAATGACCTTCGTCGAGCAGGTCGTTTTCCTCGACGGCTATACCGACAACGGCTCACGCCTCATGGGCACGGAAATCGGCTTCGACAATCTCAGGCTCTACGTCGAGGGAAACGATAGTAGGCCGAATTAGAGCAACTTCAGGAAAGTGCCCAGAGGTTTTCCATCCGGAATTGTGTAAAAAAGATAGAGCGTTTTCGTGATTCGAAGAAAAGCCGAAAGCTCTAACCCCGCGCATCACCGAGGATTGCCGCCAGCAGCTGCCCTTCGAGCTCTGCGAGCGCCGGATTGCCATGGCGGCGCGGATGCGGATAGGGAATGTCGAGATCGAGCACGAGCCGGCCCTCATCCAGCACCACGACGCGATCGGCCAGATGCACGGCTTCGCTGACATCGTGAGTCACGAGCACGGCGGTAAAGCCGAGCTCGCGCCAGACGCGATTCAGCAATTCCTGCATGCTGATGCGGGTCAGCGCATCAAGTGCACCGAGCGGTTCATCGAGCGCGAGGATACCGGGCTTGCTAACAAGCGCACGGGCAAGCGCCACGCGCTGCTTCTGCCCACCGGAAAGACTGGAAGGCCATTCGCCAGCCTTCTCGGTCAATTGCACTTCGGAAAGAACGGAGGCAGTTTCGTTACGCGAGATATCCTGCGACACGCCCTCGCCCAGGCCCACCGCAACATTGTCCGCGACCGAAAGCCACGGCAGCAGCCGCGGCTCCTGAAAGACGATGCGTGTATTGGCTTGTGCTTCTTCACCACCGGCCGCTTCGAATCGCAAATGGCCCGCACTCGGCTCTTCCAGCCCCATCAGGATGCGCAGCAGCGTGCTCTTGCCGCAACCGCTTTTGCCAATGACGGCAACGAACTGGCCGGCGGGAATATCGAGATCGATGCCTCGCAGGACGCGGTTGTTGCCGAAATTCTTCTCCAGACCCTTGATGTGGATGGCCGCAGCGCCCGCAGCTTGCGCAGCGACATTTTTGGTTTCCACCCGTGGGCGATCGAGTGTGTTGACGCTCATTGGAAGCTCCTCAATTCCGATAGGCCGGGTTCCAGCGCAAGGCCCTGCGCTCGATTGCCCGAGCAACGACGTCGGCAAGCTTGCCGAGGATGGCATAGATGACCAGCGTCAACACCACGACATCCGTCATGCCGAACTCGCGGGCATTGTTGGCCATGTAGCCGATGCCCGATGATGCGGCGATCGATTCAGCGACGATCAACGTCAGCCACATGATGCCGAGGGCAAACCGCAAGCCGACGAGGATGGACGGAAGCGCGCCGGGAAAGATGACTTTCCGGAACAGCGTCCAGCTACTCATCCCATAGACCCGTCCCATCTCGATCAGCCCGCGGTCGACATTGCGCACGCCGTGATAGGTGTTGAGATAGATCGGGAAAAGCACACCGAGCGCCGTCAGGAACAGCTTGGATTCCTCGCCGATCCCGAACCAGAGAATGACAAGCGGCACCATGGCGAGATGCGGAATGGTTCGCAGCATCTGCAGCGTCGTATCGGTCAATTGCTCCGACAGCCGCGACACGCCGTTGGCGATACCGAGCAAGAAGCCGATCGAGCCGCCGACCAGCAGGCCGGCAAAGGCGCGGCCGGCGCTGACGAGGATATTGTTCGGGAGTTGGCCGGAGATCGTGGTCTGCCAGAAGGCGACCACGACGGCCGCCGGCGACGGCATGATACGGGTGGAGATCCATCCAAGCGACGAGCCCAGCTGCCATGCCGCGATGACGACAACGGGCAGCAGGAACGGCAGAAATCTCTGGAACGAGATACCTTGCCGCGCCACCTTGGCCTGGCGCGTACGCCGTTCCGAGGCCACGCGGACGAAGGACGTGTCGAATGCCGACATGGGGATCTCCCTTTGAGCTGGCGTTACGAGCCGGAAACGACCTTCAGATTGCCGCCATGGCTGCCGCCGGCGAAAATCTGCTTGGCGCCGAATTCGTTGCGGAACCCGGCACGCTGCTCGTCGCGCTTCAATCCCAGCTCGGGGAAGAGAAGTTCGGCCACACGATAGGCTTCTTCCAAATGCGGATAACCCGAGCCGATCACGGTTTCGATGCCGAGCTCCTGATATTCCCGCAGCCTCGCGGCAACCGTCTTCGGCGAGCCGACGAGCGCCGTACCCGCACCGGCGCGCACCAGACCGACACCGGCCCAAAGGTTCGGCGACACTTCGAGCTTGTCGCGCCGGCCGCCATGCAGCGCCGCCATGCGCTTCTGCCCGACGGAATCGGACTGGTTGACGAACTGCTCCTGCGCTTCGCGGATCGTCTCGTCGTCAAGCTTGGAAATCAGCTTGTCGGCCGCAGCCCATGCCTCTTCGTCCGTCTCGCGAACGATGAAGTGAAGGCGAATGCCGAAGCTGACCTCGCGCCCACGCTTGGCAGCTGCGGCGCGAACCTTTGCGATTTTCTCCGCCACCAGTGCTGGCGGCTCACCCCAGGTCAGATACTTATCGACGCGACCGACCGAGAACTCGATGCCCGCATCCGAAGATCCACCGAAATAGAGCGGCGGGCGCGGTGCCTGCACTGGCGGCAATCCGAGCCGCGCATTCGTCGCCTTGATATACTTGCCCTCGAAGGTGGACGATCCCGTCTCCAGCAGCTCCTCCCAGACATGGAAGAATTCATCGGCATGAGCGTAGCGTTCGTCATGCTCGAGATGAATGCCGTCACCGGCGAGCTCTGCCGGGCTGCCGCCAACAACGATGTTGAGCAGCACACGACCATTCGAGACGCGATCCAGCGTCGAAGCAAGGCGTGCATAGTAGGCAGGCGAGGCCGTACCCGGGCGGATCGCGACCAGGAACTTCAGCTTCTGCGTATGCGCCGAGAGCGCCGCGGCCGTGACGAAAGACTCTTCGCAGGAAACGCCTGTCGGCAGCAATACACCGGTATAGCCAAGCCTATCGACAGCCTGTGCGATCTGCTGGAGATAGCCGATCTCCGGTCCGCGATTGAGATCGGTCGTACCCAGATAGGTGCCGTCGCCGGAGGTCGGAATGAACCAGAGGAAATCGATGGGTTTTGCGGTCGCGGTCATGAAGCTTTCCTGCTTTCTGGATGCGCGTAGTCGGGAGCCACCTCCCGATGTTCAATCCGGATAATGGCATAGACTATCGATTACATCGACAATATGGATTTTCTAATTGTCGGCGTTTGACGAAATATTTTGCCCATAAAGTCCACGCCCGTAGTGTTACGGGCGCAGACGATATCCGTGGGTCTTGTCAGCCTCAGCTCGCCTTTGGCCGCCAGACGATGTCCGTGATGTTCAGCTTCTTCGGAACGATGCCAAGATTATAGAACTCGTCAGCCAGCCCCTGCTGATAGGTGATCGCCGCATCTGTAATGGTAGAGACGCCGCCAAGATTCGCACCGGGACGCGTCAGCACCACCCGCGTCACCTCGGCCGGCACGCCGGTGATTTCCGACATGGCCTTAACGGTGCCGTCCAAATCCGATTGCGCCGCCGCTCCCACCTTGGCCAATTCGTCGATGACGTCGATAATTACCTGTGGATTATCCTTGGTGAAATCACCGTTGGCCAGGAAATAGCTGAAGGAATCGACGATGCCCCGCGCAGTCGCAAGGATGCGGGTATCCGGATCGGCCTCTGCAATGGCGAGGTAGGGATCCCAGATCGACCAGGCGTCGATCGCGCCGGTCTTGAACGCAGCGGATGCATCCGGCGGTGCGAGATCGAGCGGCTGGACATCGTTGATACCAAGCCCACCTTTGCGAAGCGCCTTGACGGCGACGTTATGGGCGCTGGAGCCGCGCTTGAAGGCAACCTTCTTTCCCTTGAGATCGGCAAGCGTCTGGATCGGCGAATCCTTGCGCACGAGGATGGCGGAGCTTTCGGGGCTGCCGGTGTAAATGCCGACATACAGCAGATTGCCATTGGCAGCCTGCGCAAACAGCGGCGGCACGTCGCCCGTGGCACCGAAATCGAGAGCGCCGGCGCCGAGAGCCTCCAGCAGCGGCGGCCCGGATGTGAATTCCGACCATTCGACGGATATGCCGCGATCGGAAAGCCGCTTTTCCAATGCCCCTTGACGCTTTGCCAACGCCAATACGCTGTTCTTCTGCCAGCCGATCCGAAACGTCGTCGCCGCGGCCGCACGTGACTGTCGAACGGAGGGCAAAGCGATAGCCGCCGCCGTCGCACCGAGAAGGCCGAGTGTCTGTCTGCGCGAAATCATCGAAGATCCCTTTTCATGAGGCCTCGGCGCTTCCGCGGCCATCGGCTCGTTGTCGATGGCCTAAGATCGCAAATCCATAGATTATATCGACAAAAGAATTTATGAAGATTCTCGACCATGGCGAAATTCCATTCTAATAGATACAGAAACTGGAAATCAGATTTCAAATCACATGCCACGGTGACAAGTTGCCCAACAAATCGGTCTTTCGTCTCCGAGGCCTTTCGGCTAAGCCTTCGAGACAATTCAGTCAGGGAGTCATGAAATGGCAAAGGTCTCGTTCATCGGCATGGGCGTTATGGGTTATCCCATGGCCGGGCATTTAAAGGTCAAGGGCGGGCATGACGTTACCGTCTATAACCGTACCGTCGCCAAAGCTGAGGCATGGGCTAAGCAATATGATGGCAAATTTGCCCCTACTCCGGCCGAGGCTGCCGCTGGCGCCGACTTCGTCTTCACCTGCGTCGGCAATGACGACGATCTGCGTTCGGTGTCGACAGGCGAAAACGGCGTCCTTTCAAGCATGAAGGCCGGCTCCATCCTCATCGACAACACCACCGCAAGCGCCGAAGTCGCCCGCGAACTCTACGCAGCCGCCAAGGAAAAAGGTATCGGTTTCATAGACGCCCCGGTTTCCGGTGGACAGGCAGGCGCGGAGAACGGCGTACTGACCGTCATGTGCGGCGGCGATGAAGCGGTGTTCGAAAAGGCCCGCCCCATTATCGACGCCTATGCGCGCATGGTCGGCCTGATGGGGCCTGTCGGCGCGGGACAGCTGACCAAGATGATCAACCAGATCTGCATCGCAGGCATCGTTCAGGGCCTGGCAGAAGGCATCCACTTCGGCAAGCAGGCCGGCCTCGATATCGAAAAGGTCGTAGAGGTCATTTCCAAGGGCGCCGCCGGCTCCTGGCAGATGGAAAACCGCCACAAGACCATGAATGCTGGCAAATATGATTTCGGTTTCGCGGTGGACTGGATGCGCAAGGATCTGGGCATCGTGCTGGAGGAAGCGCGCCGCAATCAGGCCAAGCTGCCGCTCACGGCCCTCGTCGACCAGTTCTACGGCGACGTCCAGGCGATGGGAGGCAATCGCTGGGATACCTCCTCGCTGCTCGCGCGCCTGGATAAGAAATAAGAGCCGCCACCAAATCAGCGGCATCCGCTGAGCGCCTCTTCAAAGCGGCGCTCAGTTCGTGTCAGTCCTCATTGGACTTGGCATTTTCCAGCAGCATGTAATCGAGCGGCAGTTCCGTCGAATACTTGATCTGCTCCATCGCGAAAGCCGAAGAGACGTCGCGGATTTCGATCTTGGCGATCATGCGCTTGTAGAAGGCGTCGTAAGCGGCGATATCCGGGACGACGACACGCAGCAGATAGTCGACATCGCCGCTCATGCGATAGAATTCGACCACTTCCGGGAAATCGGCGATCACTTCCGAAAAGCGCTTCAGCCATTCGATGGAGTGGCTGTTGGTGCGGATCGACACGAAAACCGTGACCTTCGTGTTGACCTTCTCGGGATCGAGCAAAGCCACGCGACGGCGAATGACGCCATCCTCTTCCATCTTCTGGATACGGCGCCAGCAAGGCGTCGTCGAGAGGCCGACCTTCTTGGCAAGATCGGCTACGGCCAGAGTGGAATCCTCCTGCAGCAGGCGCAGGATTTTGCGGTCAAGACGGTCCATTTAAAGCATCCCTTCGAATTATATTCTCTCTATAGCGTATTTTTAGCGATAGAAAAGAAACTTTTTCTCAAGGAAGCAGGCTTTTCACACGTTGTTGCAAAACGGGAAGCAACTCGGCCTCGAACCATGGGTTGCGTTTCAGCCAGCCGCTGTTGCGCCAACTCGGATGCGGCAATGGCAGGACCGACGGCGACCTGTTGGTTAGAAGGTAGCGCCGCCACTGTGCGACCGTCTCGGTCATCGAACCCATGCGCCCCGCCCCAAGATGCCAAGCCTGCGCATATTGACCGATCGTCAGGATCAATTCGATCTGCGGCATCGCATCCATCGCCCGTTGCCGCCACAATGGCGCGCATTCCTTGCGTGGCGGCAGATCGCTCCCTGCCTTGTCATAGCCCGGAAAGCAGAAGCCCATGCCCATTATGGCGAAAAGGTCTGGATTGTAGAAACTCTCGCGATCCACCGCGAGCCATTGACGCAAGCGGTCACCGGAGGCATCGTTGAACGGCAGGCCGCTCTCATGAACGCGCAATCCCGGCGCCTGCCCTGCGATGAGTATTCGCGCAGTGGACGACAGTGTCGCAACCGGACGCGGCTCATGCGGCAGGCGATCCGTCTCGCCCTTGACCGGCGCATCCCGACAGAGACGGCAAGCTGCAATCGCCGAACGCAGGATCTGCAATTCGCTCTCCTGCTTCATAGAACGCTCCATCCGACCAGCCGGCGCAAATAGTCGAACAATCCGGCAAGCGGATCATTGTCATTGCCATCAGCCATGCGCTCCTCGCGCCGATAGTCACTAGGCTTCTCGAAATCACTGGCCCAAAGCCCGGCTTTCGCCTGCCGTGCGCTCCGCTCCTCGCTGGCATAAGCACCATAGGAAATCGCCATGCCATTGCGCACCATCGCGGCATTGATATCGACATCGCCGGCGACACATGTCACCAACAGGCGACCATAGCGATCCCTTTCCCGCCCCCGGCATTCGAGCGCTCCGGTTTTAATCATTGTGGCAAGCGCCTTGCGTGCTTCTTCGCCGCAGGCCCAATCTGCGCCATTACGTTGGCAGCGCTGCCGATATTCGGGAGCATCGATACCTTTCAGCCTCAAGCGCTCGCCATTGGCGGAAAGCGTGTCGCCATCGATGACATAAAAGCTGCCATTTTGAACGATTTCCGGTCGATTGTTCATCTTCAACGCGAATAATGCAAGAATGGCAAGCAGCGCGAAAGTGACCACGCCGTCACGAAACAGGCGGCGCGACCGCATCACGTTGTTGCCTCCTTTAAGAACAAATCCTTGGCGAAGATGGCAAACAAATCATTTCGGCGCAGCATCTTCTTAAGATTTGAAGGCTAGTGTGTAGCCTCAGGCAGGCCAAGTTTCAATGTAACCATGAGCACCGGCGTCAGCACATCGACAGATAAAAACATTGTCGACCGATCGCGCAGTCACCGTAACCGGGCTGTGTCGAAGGCCGTGCGGCAAACGCGCGAGCGCCTGCAGAGCGGCCATAGCCGCAATTTCGACCGCGAACTGATGATGATGCACATCGACACCCTGCGGCAGAGTGCCGCCGTCGTGCCGATCTTCATCATCGTCGTTGCCGTTCTCGGCGTCTATCTGACGCATGATGCGGGTATTCTCTTCTGGACTATTCCGATCCTGACGGCACATGCCATCAACATGCTGATCGGGCGGCGCGCCAAGAAACAGGAAATGTCAGCCGAGAGCGCCAGAAAGTGGCGACAGCTGCTCTTGCTAGGGCAATTGCTCGTCGGCTTCTGTTGGGCGCTCTTTGCGATGCAAAATTGTGCAGCCTGCGGCGGCGACAGTTTTGCCTTCTACAAAGGGACGACGCTGCTAGCAGCAATCTGCATTACGGCGATGTCCAGCTTCATGCTGCCACGGGCTGTTCCGTTCTCCTTCGCACCGGCGACCGTCGCCTTGGCCGTGGCCGCGATCCTCACGCGAAGGCCTTCCGATATCGCCCTCACCGCAGCTATTTCGGTTGCCGTGATATTCTTCAGCTTCATCACCAACCGCATGTATCAGTCGAACCTGAAGATCCTCTCTTTCCAATCGGAAAAGGACGATCTGATCGCGGAGCTCGAAGTCGCGAAATCAATGTCTGACGAGGCCCGTCGGCGTGCCGAAGAAGCAAACCTCGCCAAATCGCGCTTTCTTGCTTCCATGTCGCACGAGCTCAGGACGCCGCTGAATGCGATCCTCGGCTTTTCCGAGGTCATGTCGGCGGAGGTCATGGGGCCGCTCAACAATCCGACCTATCGCGAATACACCAGCGATATTCATCGATCCGGCCAGCACCTGCTCAACCTGATCAACGAAATCCTCGACCTCTCTCGTATCGAAGCTGGCAAATACGAGCTGAACGAGGAAGCGATTTCCCTGCTCGATATCGCCGAGGATTGCATCGGCATGGTGCAGCTGCGCGCCCGCGCCAAGAACATTTCGATCTCATCGCAATTCGAAGCGCAGCTGCCTTCTGTCTGGGCCGATGAGAAATCGATGCGCCAGGTGATCCTCAATCTTCTATCGAACGCGGTCAAATTCACGCCACAGGGCGGCGAGATCAGCGTCAAAGTCGGCTGGACCGCCGGCGGCGGCGAATATGTCGCGATCAAGGACAATGGCCCAGGCATTCCCGAAGAGGAAATCCCAATTGTCCTGTCCGCCTTTGGCCAGGGCTCCATCGCCATCAAGAGCGCCGAACAAGGTACGGGCCTCGGCCTGCCGATCGTACAGGCCATTCTTGCCAAGCATGACGGTCAATTCATGCTGAAATCAAAACTGCGGGAAGGCACGGAAGTCATTGCCATATTGCCGGCAAAGCGCGTCCTTCAAAGCCTGCCGGCGGTCGAAGACGCTCCTCTCGTCGAGCGCCGCAAGAAGAGCTTCGCTTAAACGCAGCTCGGGTGCTGATCGCTAGAGCGCTTTAGCTTTTCACGGAATCTCTGCATCGCGCTATCTCTTTGTTGTCTCGCAATTCTGGACGGAAGACCGCTACGACTTTTCCTGGAATTGCTTTAGCGAAACAGCAGATGGCTGCCGATGACATAAAGAAGGTAGATACCGGAGGCGACCAGCATGCAGAGCACGGCAAACGAGCCGAGATCCTTGGCATGCTTGCCGACATTGGAAATCTCCGGCGAGATCCGGTCGATCACCTCTTCCACCGCCGTATTCATGGCTTCGACCGCGAAGACGGCGAGGAACAACACCATCGCGATGACGATCTCACCCATGCTCGCGCCGACGGCAATCAACAGAATCAGTCCCACCCCGGCAAAAAGAAGCTCCTGTCGAAAGGCCGATTCCTGCAGCAGCCGCTGAAATCCGCCCCAGGAATATCCGGCGGCGGCAAAAAAGTGCCGAATCCCGGTCTCCTTGTTGACCGCTGATTTTGAAAATTCAGCCATTCGCGCTCCGCCCGTGTTGTCTCGGTTGCATCTGGATGCTTTGCGAATACCGCCTCACCCTGGGCGAAGCAAGGCAACACCTCCCGCCGCCTTCAAAATTCATTGCAGATTTATGACGAAAAACCGATCATCTACAGGAAATTGAGCGGCGAAACGCTTATTTCAACGTCTCACCGCCCCATTTTTTCAGTGCTTGTTCGTAACGCCGGCGCTTTCGAACGTCGCCATGCCCGAATGGCAGGCGGCCGCAGCCTTGACGATGCCGGCCGCCAACGCAGCCCCCGTGCCTTCGCCAAGCCGCATGCCGAGCGCCAGAAGCGGCGTCTTGCCGAGTTTTTCGATCGAACGGAGATGGCCCGGCTCGGCCGAGACGTGCCCGATCAGGCAATGGTCGAGCGCAGAGGGATTGGCGGCCTTGAGAATGGAAGCGGCAGCCGTCGCGACATAGCCGTCGATGATAACAGGGATACGCTCCATGCGCGCGGCAAGGATGGCGCCGGCCATGGCGGCGATCTCGCGGCCACCAAGGCGGCGCAGGATTTCCAGCGGATCGTTGAGATGATCGCGATGGAGCGCCACCGCCTTCTCGACGGCAGCGATTTTGCGCTTCAGCATCTCACCTTCCGAGCCGGTGCCTGGGCCAACCCAGTCTTCGGCCTTGCCGCCATAGAGCGCGTAATGAATGGCCGCGGCGATCGTGGTATTGCCGATGCCCATTTCGCCGATGCAGAGCAAATCCGTACCGCCGGCAATCGCCTCCATGCCAAAGGCCATCGTCGCGGCACAGTCGCGCTCGCTCAGCGCCGGCTCCTCGGTGATGTCGCCCGTCGGGAAATCGAGGGCGAGGTCGAAGACCTTGAGGCCGAGATCGTAGGCAACGCAGATCTGGTTGATCGCGGCTCCGCCAGCAGCGAAGTTTTCCACCATCTGCTGGGTCACGGAAGGCGGAAACGGCGTAATTCCCTGCTTGGTGACACCGTGATTTCCAGCAAAGATCGCCACCAGCGGCCGGGTCACGGCCGGCGCACGACCGGTCCAGGCGGCCAGCCAGAAAGCGATTTCCTCCAGTCTTCCAAGCGCACCCGGCGGCTTGGTGAGCTGCGCATCACGTTCGCGCGCGGCCACGAGCGCCCGGGCGTCCGGGCCTGGAAGGTCGCGCAGCAATGCGCGGAAATCGTCGAATGGGAGGCCGCTGACGCTCATGAATGCGTTCCTTGTCTTTTGGTCTCAAATCGGGTTCTTTGCGTGCGACTCTATTAGTCCTGGGAATCGGTGCGAACAACTCCAAAAGCGCCCGATGCTGTCGCGCATATGGCGGGGAGAGGAAGAAATGCGGGAATATATGCGTGACATCGCGCGCGCCGTCGCTTTCTTGAGCCGCGTTCCCGTACCGTCGTCTTTCTTCGAAGGCCATGACGGCAAGCTCTCACGCGTTTCACGCGCTTTTCCCTTTGCTGGCCTGCTGATCGCCCTGCCCTCGGCGCTGACGTTCAGCGTGCTACTCGCCCTCAATGCCGATCCGTTGATGGCCGCATTGCTGGCGCTTGCCGTGCAGACGATCCTGACCGGCGCCCTCCATGAGGACGGGCTCAGCGACACGGCGGACGGATTGGGCGGCGGCAAGAACCGCGAGCGCGCGCTCGAAATCATGAAAGACAGCCGTATCGGCACGTATGGGGCCGCAGCGCTGATACTGTCGTTCGGATTGCGGGCGGCGGCACTCGCCGCCATCGCCCGGCATCTTCCGCCTGAGGACGCTGCTGTCGCAATCCTTGCCGCGGCCATCTTGAGCCGCGGTGCCATGGTCTGGCATTGGTACGCTCTCCCACCAGCAAAGCCGGATGGGACCGCGGCATCGGCAGGCAAGCCGGATGGCGACGCCATGCAGCTGGCGTTGATTGCGACATTGGGCCTCGCGATACTGCTTGTCGGTCCCGCCATGGGCGTTCCGGCGTTGGTTGGCTGCCTTCTCACCACGAGCATCGCGACATTTCTTGCCACAAGATATGTCCGCCAGAAATTGACCGGCCATACAGGCGATACGATCGGCGCGACCCAGCAGATTTGCGAGATCGCTTCCCTCTGTACCCTTGCCATGTGCATTTGAAGCATCGATATATAATCTCATGCTGACACCTTGCATCCTCGTCTGCTCCATCGACCAGAATACCGGCTATTGCTTCGGCTGCGGCCGCACATCGACCGAAATCGGCGCGTGGATGAACTATAGCGACGACGAACGCCGTCAGATCATGGAAATGCTTCCAGAGCGGCTGACCAAGGTCGAGCGCAAGCCGCGCCGGGAGACTCGCCGCCAAAGGATGGCACGGGAGCGCAGTGCCGTATGAACCGCCTGAACATCGTTCTCGCCATTCTCGGCATCGGCCTCGCACTGCTCATCTTCAACAACAACACCGGCTCCACCTTCGGCATGCGCAACGACGACTTCGCGCGTGTCGTCTATCTCCTGCCGATCGCTCTGATGATGAGTGCCGCGGTGTGGGCGAGCCGGCATACGGTCAGCCAGTCGATCCGCAATCTGCTGATCTGGTTCGTCATCATCATGGCGCTCGCGACCGCCTATATCTATCGCTACGATGCCGAACAGGTTGGCAACCGCGTCTTCGCCGGCCTTATGCCCGGCCACGCCGTTGTCGTCACGACGAGCGAAGGAGGTCAGGAAGTCATCCTTCACAAACGCTCGAACGGGCATTTCGAAGCACAGGTCATGATCAATGGCCAGCCGATCGACATGCTGATCGACACCGGCGCCAGCATCATCGCCTTATCGCAGGAGGACGCCGAGCGCGTCGGCATCATTCCGGAAAACCTTACCTATTCACAGACGGTGTTGACCGCCAACGGCCGCGCCAGGGCGGCTCCGGTGGAACTTGGCTCTGTGGCGATCGGCCCGATCAAGCGCAGGGATGTCGAGGCGAGCGTGGCCGAAGCGGGCAAGCTCGATCAGAGCCTGCTCGGCATGAGCTTTCTCGAAACCCTGGGGTCGATGCAGATGCAAACCGACGAGCTTAGGCTGCGCGACTGATGAACCGAACGCGATAGTTCGGTTGGGAGCGAAGTATTCGCCAATCTCTTCACTCTATAAGACGGCATGTTCAAATCCTATAAGAGTGCCCCTATGACGCCGGCAAGACCTAACCTGACGACCGAACTGCTTCTCCTCCTCGCCCTCGCCACCTGCTGGGGTGCCTCCTACACCTTCATCCGCATCGGCGTAGCAACCATCCCGCCGATCACGCTGATCGCCGCCCGCACGTTGATCGCCGGCCTTGTTCTGCTTGCGATCATTCGCTGGCGTGGTCTGAACCTGCCGCGCGACACCGCGACCTGGAAGCGCTTCCTCATTCAGTGCTGCCTTAACAGCGTCATACCCTTCACGCTGATCGCCTGGGCGGAACAGACCGTCGATGCCGGCCTTGCGACCATATTGAATTCCACGACACCGATTTTCGCCTTTCTGATTGCCGCCTTCCTGTTGCGCAGCGAACCGCTGACGGGCCGCAAGCTTTTCGGCGTGATTGCCGGCATGGCCGGTATCTGCCTGATCATCGGCCTGGATGCGCTGCATGGAATGGGCCGCCAGCTGCTGCCGCAGATCGCCGTCGTCGCGGCATCGATCTGCTATGCCTCAGCGGCCCTCTTCGGCCGAAATTTCAAGGGGCTGGATCCGATGATGCCGGCAGCCGGCTCGCTGCTTTGCGGTGCCGCTCTCCTGATCCCGGCGAGCCTGATCGTCGAACATCCCTGGCAGATCGCACCATCGACGGCTTCGATCCTGGCTCTGCTCGGCCTGTCGGTCGTCTCCACCGCGCTTGCCTTCAGCATCTATTTCCGGCTTATCCAGACCCTCGGCTCGGTCGGCACGACGGCACAAGCCTATCTGCGCGTCCCGATCGGCGTCACCATCGGCGTCATCTTCCTTGGCGAACCTCTGTCTCCGACCGCAGCCATAGGTCTTGTCTGTGTCGTAGCAGGCGTCATGGCCATGACCATCGCCCTACGCAAGCGGATCGCAGCCGGATGAAATCGCCGTTCATTGGCCTGCATAGGATAATCAGATCAGAACGGACAAGTCGTCCCATGCAAAAATGAAATTGTCGGAGCGCCAGACCGGACCCGGATCCGTGTACCGACCGATCAATTGCCCTCCGAGTGCACGATAAAAGGCAATCGCCGATTCATTGCCGACGACCACACCAAGCGCCGCACCCGAATAGCCCATGGATAAAAGTTCCCGCGCCAATTCTCGCATCAGACGACGGCCAAGTCCCTGGCGTTTGATGGAAGCATCGATATAGAGCGACTTAATCTCGCCTCGCCCCTCGAATATGGCATCGGACGGCGCGTTGATCGCGCCGATACCGACAAGCAGCCCGCCCTGCTCGGCCAAAAGCACGCGCTGATCCCTACGGGGATTTTCGAGTATATCCGCCCACCGCCGACGGCGGAAATCCTCGTCGAGAGCCTGATAAATTTCAGCAGACACCAGGTCGCGATAGGTGTCGCACCAGATCGCGCGATGAAGCCTCGCCATCTCGGCCACATCGTTGGCAAGAGCAGGCCTGATCGTAATTTCCATCGTCACCCTACACGCCCCTGGACAGTGCCGCGCAGAGCGCCGACAAGATAGAGCGAGCCCGTCACAAGGATCCAGCCGCCCACCTCCTCAGCTTTCGCGACGGCATGATGAAGCGCTTTCTGCGGATTGGGCTCGGCTTCGCAGGCCATACCCATCGAGATCGCTAATGCCTCCAGCTCCGTCGCCGCATGGGCTCGACCCGATCCTGACGCCTCCGTAAAGACCGTATGCGCCGCATATCGCGAGAGCACGTTCAAGAAGCCAGGTGCATCCTTGTCGGATGCAAGTGCGACGACGGCGATGCAATCGCCGCTGATATTGGACGAGCGTGTGATATCGCGCAGGACAGCCTCGATGTTGAACGGCACATGCGCACCATCCATGATGACGGGCAAACTCTGTCGCCCGCCTCGCAGCGTGGGTGGTAGGGCAAGCTCGAAGCGCTCCATCCTCCCCGGCAGCCGCGCCTTGTCGATAACGGCCGGTTCGAGCAGCCATGCGCCAACCGGCTGCCCCTTTTCGCTCGCCGTCTGCATGCTCTCGCCTTGTCGTCCCAGATGATCGAACACAAGTCCGACCAGCGAGATATTCGTCTCGGCAATCGTCGCATCTTCGGGAAGATCGGTTCGCAGGACCGGGCAGCCAAGCTCATCGGCACGCTGCTGCAACACCTTTCCCGCGGCATCGTCAACGGCAAGTGTGGTGGCAAGCATCGCCCCCGGCTTCAATATACCAACCTTCTCCCGCGCGATCACCTCGCGCGTGCTTCCAAGAATTTCCGTATGCTCAAGGCCGATATTGGTCACGATCGCGACTTCGCCGAAGACCACATTCGTTGAATCCAGTCTGCCGCCCAGCCCGACCTCGACCACGACCCAATCCAAACCGGCATCCCTGAAGGCGACGAAAGCAGCAGCCGTGATCACATCGAACCAGGTAGCATCTTCACCGGCGGTGGCTGCCTGCTTGGCACTCTCGTAGCCATCCAGAACCTGCATGATCGCTGACGCCAGGACATCATCTTCGACTTCCTGGCCAAGAATGCTGACGCGCTCGTTTACCCGGTCGACATGCGGTGATGCGTAGCGACCGACGCGCCAGCCGGCCCGCAGTAATCCCGCTTCGAGGAGCGCCGAGACCGATCCCTTGCCCTTGGTGCCGGCAACGTGGATGGCGCGAAAGCTGCGATGCGGATTGCCCAGGCGCTGCATGAGGTCGAGCATCGGCTCAAGACCGACCCGCATCTCCCCGCGCGGCTTGCGCTCCCAGTTGGTCAGTTGATCGAGCCGGGAAAGTGCCTGGGGCAGCGAAGGATTGAGATGAGCCTGCGACATTGAATGCTTTCCTGGACCATTTTGTTGCGGCTGCAAAA
This sequence comes from Rhizobium sp. 11515TR, assembly GCF_002277895.1. Lineage (NCBI taxonomy): Bacteria > Pseudomonadati > Pseudomonadota > Alphaproteobacteria > Hyphomicrobiales > Rhizobiaceae > Rhizobium > Rhizobium sp. 11515TR. Next base: position 2,792,791 of record NZ_CP022998.1, read on the forward strand.
GCCGCAGGCTTTCTTAAGCCTACAAGTCAGGCATCGCCATCAATTTCTCAAGCGATAGCCGGTTCGGAAAATCCATCCCAGGATGATCAGACAGATGACGAGAAAGAGCGTGATCATGGCAAGGCTCAAGCCCGGATTGACATCTGCGATGCCGTAGAAGCTCCAGCGAAAGCCGCTGACCAGATAGAGGACCGGGTTGAGATGGCTGACCGCCTGCCAGAAGGGCGGCAGCATGTTGATCGAATAGAAGCTGCCGCCAAGGAAGGTCAGCGGCGGCACGACCAGCATCGGGATAAGGTTCAGCTGCTCGAAATTTCCGGCCCAGATGCCGATCATGAAGCCGAACAGGCTGAAGGTGACCGCCGTCAGCACGAAGAACAGGATCATCATGAGGGGATGCTCGATCCTGATATCGACAAAAAAGCTCGCCGTTGCGAGGATGATCAGACCGATCAGCATCCCCTTGGTCGCCGCCGCGCCCACATAACCGAGCACGATTTCGGTCATGGCGACAGGCGCCGACAGCACCTCGTAGATGGTACCGGTGAATTTGGGGAAGTAGATGCCGAAGGAACCGTTGCTGATGCACTGCCCAAGCAAGGTCAGCATGATCAGGCCGGGCGTAATGAACGCCCCGTAGGAAACACCCTCGACCAGATTGATGCGCGAACCGATCGCGGCACCGAAGACAATGAAATACAGCGACGTGGAAATGACCGGCGAAACGACGCTCTGCAGCAGAGTGCGGCGCGTGCGGGCCATTTCGAACGAATAGATAGACTTGATCGCTTCGAAGTTCATTTGCCTGCCTCCACCAGCGACACGAAAATATCCTCGAGCGAACTCTGGCGCGTCGAAAGATCCTTGAAATGAATTCCCTCGGCAGCGAGTTTCGACAACAGAGCCGCGATACTGGATTGTTCGTGCTGGGCATCGAAATCGTAGATCAGCGTCAGGCCGTTCGGCCCTAGCGAAAGCCCGTTGCCGTCGAGGGACGGCGGAACGGCGTCGAGCGGCTCGTTCAGATCGAGAATGAGCTGCTTGCGGCCCAGTTTGGCCATCAGCGCCTTCTTCTCCTCCACCAGCAGTAGCTCGCCACCATTGATGACGCCGACGCGGTCGGCGGCCTCCTCGGCCTCTTCGATATAGTGGGTCGTCAGAATGATCGTGACTCCGGAAGCGCGCAGGCGCTCGACTACATGCCACATATCCTTGCGCAAGGTCACATCGACACCGGCCGTCGGTTCGTCGAGAAAGAGGATCTCCGGTTCATGCGAGAGTGCCTTGGCGATCAGCACGCGCCGCTTCATGCCACCGGAAAGCTGGCGAAGCATATTGTCTTTCTTCTCCCACAGCGAGAGATCGCGCAATATCTTCTCGATATATTCGGGGTTCGGCTTCTTGCCGTGCAGCCCGCGCGAGAAACTCACCGTATTCCAGACGGTTTCGAACTGATCGGTGGTCAGCTCCTGCGGCACGAGGCCGATCAGGCTGCGCGTAGCACGGAAATCGTGCACGACATCATAACCGCCGACGGTCACAGACCCACCGCTCGGATTGGCAATCCCGCAGACGATGGAAATCAGCGTCGTCTTGCCCGCACCATTCGGCCCCAGCAGCGCCAGGATTTCGCCCCGCTCGATATCGAGATCAATGCCCTTCAGCGCCTGGAATCCGTTGGCATAGGTTTTCGTAAGATTGCGTATGGAAATGATCGCAGCCATAGTCAGGCAAAGTCCGGCTTTTGTGATGAATTTCGCGGCGTTTGCCCGCTATATAGCCGGTCTTGGGCTTTTACCACCCCACGGTAGTGAAACACAGCGTTCGTCTAAGCGGAATAAGCTGTCATCAAATCGTGACCTTCGTCGGGCATATAGCTCCTTAGGTGAGCAACGTTTGTCGCAACTCCGCCCAACGCCTCTTGGCGACACCGTCAGCGCCTGTTGTATTGGCCGATTTATTGCCTTCGCATTCATATTGCGTGCATCATCATTGCAACATGAAGTTCTTTTCTGGGGCTGGCAAGGATTCCCCGTCGTTGCCATGCTCCGCTCAAGCCGGCTCAGCCGGCTTTTTTCTTTTTGCCAGCTTACGATCTGGAAAACGACCGCTACCAGTTGCCGTTGACGCCGCAACCGGCGGGCGGCAGCGTCTTGTGCTCGAAGCGTGCCTTCAGCATCGCGCAACCCCTATCGCGAATGGGTCCGGGCATCATGGAGTTGAGACCGATGCCCACTTCATCGAACGGATCGTCGGCATAGGCGACATAAGCGTACCAGCGGCCGCCGATGACGATGATGATGGCAATCAGTGCAGCAAGGAGCGCCCTTCCCAGGCTTTTCTTTCGTCTTCGTACGTCTTCCATGAACCCCTCTCTAGCAACCAGAGCGCGCAATTGAGCGCGATTCCGTCGAAAGGTAAATCAGCTTTCCCGTTTGACAAGTGTAGATGCTATTCCGGCAAAGGGCCAATCAAAGGCTGCAATAGCGCCGGCCGCCCTTTCGGTCCCTGAGGTCGAAATGAAAGTGGTTCCAGTGCTCCGGATTGCTGCCCGGGCCAAGCACGGTATCGAAATAGCGGCAGCTGTCGCTGCGTACCGCCTTGAGCAACCGCCCTTCCCGAAAGGAAAACAAGCCCTTCTTCCGCACGTCGATCACATGGCCGTTCTTCAGGATGAAGGTGCCGACATCGATCGCGTTGCCATGCGCATGTTCCGACATCGGATTATAGCGTTGCCGGCTATTGTTCATCCGCCGGCAGGAATAGCCGCCGAGCGGCACGATCGTGCCGATGCCGGTCCAGTAGCGCGTACGTGCGGCTGGAGCGAGTTCGTTCTTCACCCATTTGGCGAAGGCGAGCGTCACCTGGCAATTCAAGGTCACAGCCGGTCGGACCGCGATATTGCCGGAAAGGCCGCTCAGCGAAATCGGATAGGGAACCTGGCAGGAAGGGCCGTTCGAGATCGCCGGCTTGTCGGTATAGACGACACCCATGCGCTGCAATTCCTGGCGGCAGGCAATTTCCGAAGGCGGCATCATGCCCGGTGTCGATTGCGGCGCTTCGAACTGCTGATTGAGACGCGGTATCGGATTTTCGACCCGCGGCAACATCGCGACCTGCGTTCCTAGCTGCTGCCTCGGTATCTGCGACTGCCTGATTTCCGATTGGGCGGCCGACCGCTGAAGGGTCGAGCGGTTGGTCTGTACGGGCGCATCGGTGCCGATGCCGTCGACCACTGGCTGGTCGGACTGACCTTCGGCGATGTTCTGCTGTTCCTCCTGCGCCAACCCTACAACCGAAGCGGATTGCGCCTCTTCGCTCGGCCCGACGCCAAGCTCGGCATCCATGTTGACGCCCTGAGAGGGGATATCCGACTGCTGCGCTAAGCCGGCTTCGACGTCCGTCGTGGTCACGGCTTCGCCGGTTCCGCTGGAACGAACGGGACCGCCGCTTTTGTAATTGCTCGATGCGGAAACGACGGGATCCTGCACCCCCTGATAGGCAAATTGGCGCTGCGGCACGCTGCGATGGGGCTTGATGGAACCGACGCGCGAGGAACTGTCGATGCCAGAAGGCGGCACGAGGCTATCTGCCGTACAGGCGACCAGCGCAGACGACAACAGCAATGGCAGCGCGACCCGCCGTAGAATGGGTAAAATGGTCATACTCCTGATCCGCTGCCCCAGCCACGGTCGGTAACGACTACAAATCCTAAAAGGGAAGGGTGAACGAAAGCTTACCGCAGGGAATCTCGTTGCTTCACACCGGCACCATGTCGCCCCGGAATGGCTTGATGCAACGCACGCGACCCACAGGAGTCCTCCATGGAAATGCCAGCATGGCTTTTCCATCGCGGCAGGATTGCATAGGCTGATTGTCGGAATCGACCGTGAACAGGAGCAGAAGAATGAATGACAGCGTCAAACCGAGAGGCGAGCTGACATTGCGCACGCTTGCTATGCCCGCCGACGCCAATCCTGCCGGCGATATTTTCGGCGGCTGGGTCATGGCGCAGATGGACTTGGCAAGCGGCATCCGCGCCGCCGAACGCGCGCGCGGCCGCGTGGTCACGGCGGCGGTCAAGGAGATGGCCTTCGAACTGCCGGTCAAGATCGGCGACACACTGAGCGTCTTCACCGATGTCGAACGCGTCGGCCGTACCTCGATCACGCTGAGCGTCGAAGCATGGGCGCACCGCGCCCGTTACAACAGCCTGGAGAAGGTTACGGCTGCGACCTTCATCATGGTCGCGCTCGATGAAAACGGCTTGCCGAAGGCTGTACCAGAGGAGATCTGACGCGATGGGTTCCGCACACGCACCGGAAGTCTACGTCTATATCAGGACGGTCATGAGCATGGTGATTGGCCTTTCGCTCGCCCAACTTCTGACCCGGCTTGCCGGTTTCGTGCAGGCGCCGGGCAAGAACAAGATCTACCTCGTCCATATCGGCTGGGTATTGTCCATGTTCCTCTTCATCATCCATTTCTGGTGGTGGGAATATCGGCTGCAATCCGTCGCGCAGATCAATTTCGGCGTCTATCTCTTTCTCATCTGTTTCTGCTGCCTCTTCTATTTCCTCTGCGTATTGCTCAATCCACCCTCGGTCGAGGATTACGGCGGCTTCGAGGAATATTTCATCTCCCGCAGGCGTTGGTTTTTCGGCCTGCTTGCCGTGACCTACGCCGTCGACCTCATCGACACATTGCTGAAGGGTGAAGCCTATTTCCAGTCGCTCGGCTGGGAATATCCAATACGCAATGTCGTCTATGTCATCCTGTGTGTCATTGCAGCGATCACGGCCAACCGGCGCTTCCAGGCCGCGTTCGTGACGGTCGGGCTGATCTACCAGATCACATGGATATTCCGCCTCTACGACGTGCTTCCGGTATAGCGGTCGCATCCGTCATGGGGCACTAAATCCACTGCTATCTCGGTTCCGACGATCCTTGACCAAGACATCGCCATATTGTTCAGATCGATTACGACCTGGGACGCAGGTGGGAGACTTAAGCCTTGAAGACAAAGAGCTACGCATTGGGACTGGCGCTTGTTCTTTCGCTGCCCTGGCTTGCTCACGCCGAGGATCCTGCCCCAGGCCCCGCCAACACCGCGATCGATCTGAAATATTGGGTGGAGTTCGCAAAACAGGGCAACGCGGCGGCCCAATACGGTCTCGGCTATCGCTACGCCAACGGCCAGGGTGTGGAGCAGGACGATGCGCAAGCCGTAGACTGGTATCGGAAATCGGCTGAGCAAGGCAATGCACAGGCGCAATATGCACTAGCCTACATGTATGCCAGCGGCCGAGGCGTCGATACGGATCCGAAACAGGCAAACGACTGGTATTTGAGGGCGGCACAAGCCGGCAATGCCGATGCCCAATATGCCATCGGCTATTCCTATGCCAATGGCCGCGGCATGGCTGTCAATAATGAAGACGCCGTCACCTGGTACCAGAAATCCGCCGCCCAGGGACAGGCGCAGGCGCAATATGCGCTCGGCTATATGTATGCCAATGGCCTCGGCGTGCATCAGGACGAGGCGATCGCACTCGGCTGGTACCGCAAGGCGGCCGACCAGGGTCGACCCGACGCGCAATACGCCATCGGCTACATGTACGACAACGGTCAAGGCACGGAAGAAGACCAGGAGCAGGCCGTCGGCTGGTACAAAAAGGCCGGCAATCAAGGAAATGCGCAGGGTCTGTATGCAGTCGGCTATGCCTATGCCAATGGCAAGGGTGTCGCACGGAACGATGCCGAAGCCTATTCCTGGTATATGAAGGCAGCGATAAAAGGCCGCGCCGACGCGCAATACGCCGTCGGCTACAGTCTTGCCAACGGAATAGGCATCGCCCGGGACTACAGGCAGGCGCTGCAATGGTATCGCAAAGCTGCCGATCAGGGTCGCCCCGATGCGCAATATGCCATCGGCTACCTCTACGCCAACGGCCAGAGCGTGAAGACTGACGATGACGGCGCGGTAAGATGGTATCGCAAGGCCGCCGAACAAGGCGACGCACAGGGTCAATATGCCCTCGCCTACATGTATGCAGGCGGCCGCGGCGTTGGCAGGGACTATGGCAAGGCCTTTGACTGGTTCCAGAAAGCCGCCAGCCAGGGTCATGCTGACGCCCAATATGCTCTCGGCTACATGTGCGAAAACGGTCAGGGGACAACGGCCGACAAATCGACCGCTGCAAGCTGGTACCGCAAGGCGGCCGACCAGAACAATTCACAGGGCGAATATGCCCTCGCCTACCTTTATTATCAGGGCGCCGGCGTTCCTAAGGACTATGGCCAAACGGCCGCTCTCTTTCGCAAAGCAGCCGATCAGGGCGACGCCCGGGCGGAATACGGTCTTGGATATCTGTATTATAACGGCTATGGCGTGCCTAAGGACTCCAAGATTGGTGCGGACTGGTTCAACAAGGCAGCGGCTAAGGGATTGCCGGAAGCGCAGCATGGACTCAGCTACATGGAAGCCAATGGCGACGGTCCGATCAAGGATCTTGGACCGCTTGGACAAGGGGCCGCCGGCAGAAAAGGCTCGGGCGTCAGCACGGGGTGGCTCTTGTTTCATTTGCTGATGGTGCTCGTGCCCTAGAGCTCGGCATCTTAATTCAACGAATTTCGACTGAGGGGTAGATCGTGAATTGGAAGAAGGGGGCAGCAGGTTTGCTCTTCGCGCTGGCGTCCATGGGAACGGCGCAAGCCGATGTCGGACGAAACAGCTACGATCGCGGCGATATCAAATCGGGCTTGGATTACTGGCGTCCCCTGGCAAACAAGGGCAATGCCGCCGCACAGCTGAAGCTCGGACAAATGTACGAGGACGGCAACGGCGTCGAGAAGAACCTGACGCTCGCCCTCAGCTGGTACAGGAAGGCCGCCGATCAAGGCAATGCCGAAGCGCAGTTCAATGTCGGCACCATGTACGACCAGGGCGAAGGCGTCACTGCCGACAAGAGCCAGGCCATTGTCTGGTACAAGAAGGCCGCAGCACAGGGATACCTCAATGCGCAATATAATCTCGGTGTCGTCTACGACACCGGCCAAGGCGTAGCACAGGACAAGGCGCAGGCGTTTGCCTGGTATAGCAAAGCCGCCGAACAGGGCGATGCCGATGCTCAGTTCAATGTCGGCACCATGTACGATCAGGGCGACGGCGCGGACAAGGATAAGGGCAAGGCCGTCATCTGGTACCGCAAGGCGGCAGAGCAGGGAAAAGTCGAGGCGCAATACAATCTGGGCATCATGTATCGCGACGGCGAAGGCGTCGCCAAGGACGGCGTTGCGGCCTTCTCCTGGTTCAAGAAGGCGGCCGAACAGGGCGATGCGAGCGCACAGTTCAATCTCGGTGCCATGTATGCCGATGGCGACGGGATCAGGCAGGATGATGCCCAGGCAATCGCATGGTTCCTGAAGGCAGCGGCGCAGAATGATGTCGAGGCCGAATACAATCTTGGCGTCATGTTTCGCGATGGTGAGGGCGTCACCAAGAACGGTCCGAAGGCGATCTACTGGTTCGAGCGGGCAGCCGAACATCGCTATGCCGATGCCGCCTACAATCTCGCGATGATGTACCGTGACGGCGATGGTGTCGCTGTGGATGCGGCGAAGGCGGCAGAGTGGTTCCGCAAGGCGAAGCATCTGGGTTACGACGGGGACACAGACGAACCGCCGGAGGATCCATCGGGCGTACAGACTATTCCGATATGACGCGCGGCACTGGCCGACCGGAATCTCTCATGCCTTGCCGGAATTTGCCCCGCCGTCGGCGAAACGCGCCAAAGCATGCTGGTACCCGTCAGATGGTAATCGTCAAGTCGGGGGATTGCCTTGACGAAGGAAGAGAGAGAAGACTGTCACCGCGCCAGCCTTGATTTGCTGCTTCTTCTTTTCAGAGGATAGACCGCCGTGAACCTGAAATATCTCATGCCCCCCTTCTCGCTTCTGCCGCCGCTTCGCATGGCTTTGCTGGCCGCGGCGGTCGTGTTGCCGCTCTCTCCGCTTCCGATGGTGGCAATGCCGGCGCAAGCTGCGCCCGGCTCATGCTGGTCGCTGCTGCAGAGCAAATTTGGTCCGCAGATCGAGAAGTCGGTGAACGAGGCCGATCCCTGCAAGAAACTGCCCGGCGTCGATCACAAGGACAAGTTCGAGGTGAAGTCGCTCGATGTCTGCGACGGCCCGAACGGTGGCGTCCAGATCAATGCCCATGCCGAGATGGCCTGCAAATCGCATGGCGTATTGAAGACGACGATCAAGGGCCAGCTCGATGCCTCCATGACCGTCGACGTCGGCGCATGCCACATCACCGACCTGCACCTCGGCATCAATGGCCCGATCGGCGAACTGATATCCTCGGTCGGTGGACTGCAGGAGCTTGCCCGCGGCTTTGCCCAAGCCAAGATCTCGGAAATTTGCGGAAAATAAACGAAAGGCCGGCGATATCAGCCGGCCCTCGTGACCTTGATGGCGAGTCTGTTCAAGCCCGCACGGCGCTATCCGCTTGGCCTTCATCCTTCCCGCCGAACCGAATACCCTTCTTCTCGAAGCCAAAGCCGGCAAAGGCAGCAACGACCACGGCGACGATGCAGGCAACGATCAACAATGCCAGCGCATAGTCGCCGTTCCACTGTTTTGCCAATCCCGCCTGGATCGAGGCATTGCCCGAAGCCAGCAGATTGCCGAGCTGATAGGCAAATCCGGGGAAGGTGCCGCGCACCTCATCCGGCGACAATTCGTTGAGATGCACCGGAATGATGCCCCAGGCGCCCTGCACGAACAGCTGCATCAGGAAGGCGCCGATTGCGAGCATGACCGGCCCCTGACCCCACACCCAGAGTGGGGCGACGGGTATGGCCAGCAGTGCCGCGATGACGATGGTCCGCCGCCTGCCCCAACGCTGCGACAAAGAGCCGAAGGTCAGACCGCCGACGATCGCGCCGATATTGTAGACGATGGCAATGGCGCCGACCGTATAGGAATCATATTGCCGCTGGGTTTCCAGGAAGGTCGGATAGAGGTCCTGGGTGCCGTGGCTGAAGAAATTGAACGCGGTCATCAAAAGCACGGCCCAGAGGAACAGTGGAATATTCTCACGCAGCACGGTGAGGAACGGCCGTTGCGGCTTGGCCTGCCGCTGCAGGAAGGCCGGAGACTCCTCCACATTGCGCCTGATATAGAGCACCAGCAGCGCCGGCACGGCGCCGACGAAGAACATGCCGCGCCAGCCGATGACCGGAAACAGCAGGAAGAAAACGATCGAGGCGATCAGATAGCCCGAGGGATAGCCCGCCTGCAGGATGCCGGACACAAGGCCCCGCGAATCCTCGGGTATGGTTTCCATCACGAGTGACGCACCCACACCCCATTCGCCGCCCATGGCGACGCCGAAGAGCGCGCGCAGCACGAGGAACATCGTCAAACCGGTCGAAAAGCCGGTCAGAAATTCGAATACGGAGTAAAGCAGCACGTCGACCATCAGGGTCGTGCGTCGCCCGAAGCGATCCGCCGCGAGCCCGAAGATCAGCGCGCCGAGCGGCCGCATGGCGAGAGTAAGAAAGATCGCCACGGCAACCGCCGGAACGTCCGTGTGAAATTCTTCGGCTATATGCTTGAGAACGAAAACCAAGATGAAGAAATCGAAAGCGTCCAATGTCCAGCCCAGATAGGCTGCGATCACGGTGTTTCGTTGCTGGGGGGACAGGGAACGTAAGCTATCCAATGCGGTCATCATGATCCTCCGACCGGATGGCGGCGGCGAGGCGGGCAATACCGGATGCCGTCGAAGCTGGGGGAACCCGGCATTGGCCGGGCATGTCGACGTTGCGGCTGGTTCCTCCCTTGGCGCCTGCGAGGATCGCGCTATGCGGACTTCGGATCAGCGATAACGCATTAGCCGCCCTTGGGTTGTAACATATTTGACATCTCCGGCGAATGGAAAAATCCGCCACTTTGTTTCCCTTTTGTACCCTTTACCCCTTCACATCTGCGCGATCTGTCGCCATATTCGCCCCATGGCCAAATCATCAAAAAAATCCCCCGCCCCGACCGGTTTCGAAGAGGCGCCGCAGGCATCGTTTGAAGGTGCGCCGCTCAGCGGCAGCGTCGCCGATTGGGTGAAGCAGCTCGAAGCCGATGCGGAAGCCTCGAGCGTCGAAACCCAGCGTGAGATTGCCTCGAAGGCCGGCAAGCACCGCAAGAAGGTGGAAATCACCGCCGGCAAGACCGCGCGTGGGGTCTCCATGGGAGGGTCGACCGATCCGAAGACGCGCGCCGCCGCCGGCCTCAATCCAGTTTCCGGCCTCGATATCGCGCTTGAGGATGCCGACAAGATTTCGACCGGCGGCGTAACGGCGACGGTGGAAGCCCTGTCGAAGCTGATCGAGAGCGGCAACCCACTGCATAAGAACGGCAAGATCTGGACTCCGCACCGCCCTGCCCGCCCGGAAAAATCCGAAGGCGGCATCGAGATCCGCATGGCCTCGGAATACCAGCCGGCTGGCGACCAGCCGACGGCGATCCGCGACCTCGTCGAAGGGCTGCAAAACGGCGACCGTAACCAGGTGCTGCTCGGCGTCACCGGCTCCGGCAAGACCTTCACCATGGCGAAGGTGATCGAGGCGACGCAGCGCCCGGCCGTCATCCTCGCGCCGAACAAGACGCTGGCGGCCCAGCTCTATTCCGAATTCAAGAACTTCTTCCCAGACAACGCGGTCGAGTATTTCGTCTCCTACTACGACTACTACCAGCCGGAAGCCTATGTGCCGCGCTCGGATACCTATATCGAGAAGGAATCCTCGATCAACGAGCAGATCGACCGCATGCGCCACTCGGCGACGCGTTCGCTGTTGGAACGTGACGACTGTATCATCGTCGCCTCTGTTTCCTGCATCTACGGTATCGGCTCGGTCGAGACCTACACCGCCATGACCTTCCAGATGAATGTCGGGGACCGGCTCGATCAGCGACAGCTGCTGGCCGATCTGGTGGCGCAGCAATACAAGCGCCGCGATATCGACTTCACGCGCGGCTCCTTCCGCGTTCGCGGCGACACGATCGAAATCTTCCCGGCTCACTTGGAGGATGCCGCCTGGCGCATTTCCATGTTCGGCGACGAGATCGACGCCATCACCGAATTTGACCCCCTCACCGGCCAGAAGACCGGCGACCTGAAATCGGTGAAGATCTACGCCAATTCGCACTATGTCACACCGCGCCCGACGCTGAACGGCGCCATCAAGGCGATCAAGGAAGAGCTGAAACTGCGCCTTGCCGAGCTGGAAAAGGCCGGCCGCCTGCTGGAAGCGCAGCGCCTGGAGCAGCGCACCCGCTACGACGTCGAAATGCTCGAAGCCACCGGCTCCTGCCAGGGCATCGAGAACTATTCGCGCTATCTGACCGGCCGCAATCCCGGCGAGCCGCCGCCGACACTCTTCGAATACATTCCCGATAACGCCATCATCTTCATCGATGAGAGCCACGTCACCGTGCCGCAGATCGGCGGCATGTACCGAGGCGACTTTCGGCGCAAGGCGACGCTTGCCGAATACGGGTTCCGCCTGCCCTCCTGCATGGATAACCGACCGCTGCGTTTCGAGGAATGGGACGCCATGCGCCCGGACACGATCGCGGTGTCGGCAACACCTGGCGGCTGGGAGATGGAGCAATCCGGCGGTGTCTTCGCCGAACAGGTCATCCGCCCGACCGGCCTCATCGATCCGCCGGTCGAAGTACGCTCGGCCCGCACGCAGGTCGACGACGTGCTCGGCGAAATCCGCGAAACCGCCGCCAAGGGTTATCGTACCCTCTGCACCGTGCTGACTAAGCGCATGGCCGAGGACCTGACGGAATATCTGCACGAACAAGGCGTGCGCGTGCGCTACATGCACTCGGACATCGATACGCTGGAACGCATCGAGATCATCCGCGATCTTCGCCTCGGCGCTTTCGACGTGCTCGTCGGCATCAACCTGCTGCGCGAAGGTCTCGATATTCCGGAATGCGGCTTCGTCGCCATCCTCGATGCCGACAAGGAAGGCTTCCTCCGCTCGGAAACGTCGCTGATCCAGACGATCGGCCGCGCCGCGCGTAACGTCGACGGCAAGGTCATCCTTTACGCCGATAATATCACCGGCTCGATGCAGCGGGCGATGGACGAGACCAATCGCCGCCGCGAAAAGCAGATGGCCTACAACAAGGAACACGGCATCACGCCGGAATCGGTCAAGGCGAAGATTTCCGACATTCTCGACAGCGTTTACGAGAAGGACCACGTCCGCGCCGATATCGGCGGCGCCTCGGGCAAGGGCTTTGCCGATGGCGGTCATCTCGTCGGCAACAATCTGCAGGCGCATCTCAACGCACTGGAAAAATCCATGCGCGACGCTGCAGCCGACCTGGACTTCGAAAAGGCGGCACGGCTGCGCGACGAGATCAAGCGCCTCAAGGCCGTCGAACTCGCCGCCATGGACGATCCGCTCGCCCGCGAGGAAGCAAAGAGCCTCGAAAGCCGCGGTTCTGCAGCGGGCAAACGCGCTCCACCCGCACCGGATTCTCGCTCCTATTTTGCCAAGCCGAGCCTCGACGAAATGGGTCCGGGCAGCGATGCCGGCACGCCGCTCTTCCGCAAGAACACATTAGACGAGATGACCGTCGGCCGCACTGAAAAGCCTCTCATGGGCAAGGTGCCGGACAAGCCGATCACGCGAGCAAAGCCGGGCGTCGGCTCCTATGAGGATCCGGTGGACGAGAAGCAGCGCAAGGGGCGGACGAAGGGCAAGACGGGACGGCCCGGGCGATAAGGGGAGCGCAATTGTCGGATATCTGTCGCCCGGTGCTGCCGATTTTATGAAGGCTGAGGCCTTCGAGCATGGAGCACTGCCTTGCTGACGAGGCCGTGGCTGCTACATGCCATCATATGAGGAGGCCCACGGGGGAGATGGAAGGCGCTTGAGCGCATGCCGGGCCGGTGGGAAGCGATAGCAACCTGGGGAGAAAGTCTGATGTCCGAGCCTTTGATCGTCCGTCGCGAGGCCCATGTCTCGGCGCCGCCTGCAGCCATATTTGCCTTGCTGACCGATCCCGAAAAGATCCTGCGCTGGATGGGCACGGAAGCGCGGACGGAGCCGGAGCCTGGCGGCATCTATCTCGTCAACGTCACTGGCGCCCGTGCCGCGCGCGGCACTTTCCGCGAAGTCGTGCCGGTTCATCGCCTCGCCTATAGCTTCGGCTGGGAAGGCAGCGAGGAGGTGCCTCCCGGATCGAGCCTTGTGGAGATCGACCTGATAGAGCAGCCGGACGGGACGCTGGTGCGCCTCACCCATACCGGCCTGCCGACCGTGGAGCAATGCGAAGCGCACGCAAAAGGTTGGGCGCATTATCTCGACCGCATGGCCGCAGTGGCCGCCGGACGCGATCCCGGTCCGGACCCCATGCGCGGCCACGACGGCAGAAGCTGATGACGTTTTAAGGGCGGCGTCATCGGGCTCGGTGCTCAGATATCCGCGATATCGCCGACCGGTGACAGCAGTTTCCTATGTTATTTTGCTTTCAATTGCCGTTGGCGTGGCCACACTGGCACGGATGACAGCCGGCAAGCGCCATGGCATGATCGCGGCATGGATTTGCCCGCCCCCCTTGCCTGGCTGGTTGATGAAGCCAGCACCTCGCCCAGCCCCGAACGCTTCCTGGCCGATCTGGGCGGACACTTGCTGGCTGCCGGCCTTCCGCTTGCCGGCAGCGCCCTGACGCTTGCAGCACCCCATCCGATCATCACGCAGCATACATGGCTCTGGCGTGCCGAAACAGGCGCGGTGACCGAAGCTCTCGGCTTCGCCGGCACCGCGCTTGGACAGGCCGGCCGCGATTGGCTCGGCGATCTCGGCCCGATATGCGAGGAAACGATCGGAATTGCGCCCGGCAATTCCGTTCTGGCCTGGGCAGGCACCCGGCCCTTCACGCCTTCCGAAGTGACCAGTCTGCGCGGGATCGTTCGCTTTGCCGCAGCCCCCTTGGCGGGACTGGCCGCCCGCGCCACTCTATCGACCCTGCTCGAAGCCTATCTTGGCCGCAGAAGTGCGGCACGCGTACAGGCCGGTGCACTCAGCCGCAATAGCGGCGAAACCATCCGCGCAGCCCTGCTTTGCGCCGATCTGCGGGATTTCACCGCCCTTTCCGAAGCGACGGAACCAAGCGTCGTGATCGCGGCACTGGATGCCTGGTTCGACCGCGTCGCCGGCGCCGTGCATGCCTTCGGCGGCGAAGTGCTGAAGTTCATGGGCGACGGCGTACTGGCGATCTTCCCCGTGAGCGGAACGCCGAAGGAAGCTTGCGAAGCGGCCTTGCGCGCCGCCACCGCCATTCGCGCCGGCATGGCACATCTTGACGCGACGCGGGCAAATCAAGGCCTGCCGCCGCTCCCCTTCGGCGTCGCGCTGCATTTCGGCGACATGCTCTGGGGCAACATCGGAGCTGCCGACCGGCTGGACTTCACCGCGATCGGCCCCGCCGTCAACCTCGTCAGCCGGCTGGAAGGCCTTTGTAAGTCGCTCGGACATAATATCCTCGTCTCGGGGTCGGTTGCGGCGGAGACCAAAATGCCGCTGATGTCATTGGGAGATTATGAGCTGCGGGGGATTATGGAGCCTTGTGCGGTGTTTACGTTGGCAGAATAACAATATTTGACAATCCACTCCTCGAAAAAGAAATCAAAGGACGAGAAATAATTATTATATTTAATTGTCCGGTAAAATTGAAATAGTAATTTCAATGTCTTGAACGGTTATGTTTGCTAAATTCTAGAAATCGCCGCAGGCGCACAAATCGACTCTATTATCTCGCTTCCACCATTATTACAGCTTATATGTTTTATATGTTTTCTTATAACCAGATCGGCGACTCCATTCGCATTCAAGAATTTTTTGTTTTTTGATAGAAAAATCAACATAGTTGCTCTAGGTGCCGCGTATGGATATTTTGTGATTGAATTGATGTCCTTTTGGAGGTTAGTCTTCACATTTCCAAATATAATGTACTTCTTCAGCAATTGCCCCTCATTTAAAGTGGATAATATCTCAAATTTCTCGAGCTCATTCTCAACAAAATACCTAGAAAAATTTGTTAGTGAGGCCGGAGTGTTATGAAGCATATTCAAAGACGCTTTAATAACGGTATCAATTCGTCCACCTTCGTAAGGAAATCTAACAGAAAAAGCTTTCAGCTCTTTAAGAAAGTTCTTGGAATCCTTTCTATTTACCGCAGAAATGAGATCCAACGCCCGATAGCGTCGGAAAGAGTTTCTCGTGAAGTGCTTTGTCTTAGCCGCACTTAAATTAAGACCTATGTTCAGAAGAAGTCTGGAAGCTCTGTGCATTATTTCTTCGAGCTTTGATTTTGACGACCCGAACAAAACAATGTCGTCAGCCCACCTGATGTAGACCACGTTACTCGCCTTACAAACTTCGATAAATTTCCTATCGAACTCGGTAAGATAAAAATTCGCAAGTATGCGAGAAGCATCTGAGATGATTTCTTGCGGAATTCCTTTGGATGAGGCGGTGTAACCTTTAATTCGCCTGTCCCAAAATTTTAAAAAATAACCGAGCAGCGAAACAATTTCACTGTGATCTGGAACAGAGCTGCGAATCTTATCAATCAATGTATTTACATCGATGGTATCATAGAAATTGGCAATGTCGGAAACCAGGACATAGGTGCCAACCGATTTGTCACTACAGGTTTCAATAAGTAGATCAGTAAGTTGTTGCCAATCACGAAACCATGCCTTCTTCGCGAAAGTATCACTAAAATACGGATCGACAAGTTCGTGCTCTACTTCGGCCTCCCCCTCGTTTACGAGATCCTCTAATTTATTCTCTTTTATCGCGTTTGCTGGCACAGTTCGCCATGCACCATACACACCCGGCAGAGATGTAACTAGATAATCTTGTAACGACAGCACCAGAAGATAGTACACAGCCATATCTTCCTTCGTCAGTATTGGAACAAATCTAGTGCATCCCGCAGACTTCAGATAACCTAGATATCCATGCCCAATACCTGGTATATAGCTATTATTCCCGAGAGATATTACTATATTTTCTGTATTTACCTTGTATTTACCTTGACGTTTTTCAAGTCATCGTCACTAACGATCGGAACAATACTGGATTTAAGTTTTTTCCAAATCGCCCTTGTATTCCTCTCAGTAACTATGTCTCTCAATTGCATATATAACCTCGAAAGTAAAATTGTTCGCTAATACAATCTGCAAGAGCATTTAAGGATTGGTATATCAACTGTAATATCGAACGGACGTACCCAACCGCCTCGCGCGCCAAAGGCAATCAGAAAGTCGCAACTTGGTCGTTGCCAGCTGGTATTACTCTAATCCAACTCCTTGAAATTCCCACCCAATCCCACCCGTTTCCCACCCTGCCCTGATATTGCCCCTTGCCTTTTTCCACAAACCCTGTCACCCATATACATGCTCGGGCATTTGCATGCCGGTGACTGGACTGATTTGGTGATCCGCTTGCGGCAGGCAGCGGTTGGGTCTTCTGACCCGCGCAGACGTTCTTTCCCCGTACGTGAACTACTCGACTGGCTTTCGCATGTTGCGGAAGCAAAGCCGTCCGGGTTCATCCGGATAAACTAAAGACTGATGGGTAAAGGACTATCCCCCATGGCCACCAAGGGCACCGTAAAATTCTTCAACCAGGACAAGGGTTTTGGTTTCATCACTCCTGACGGCGGCGCGAAGGACGTTTTCGTTCATATCTCCGCTCTTCAGGCTTCCGGCATCCAGTCGCTGCGCGAAGGCCAGCAGGTCACCTTCGACACCGAGCCGGATCGCATGGGCAAAGGCCCGAAGGCTGTCAACATCCAGGCTAACTAAGCCTCTGGTGACTGCCTGAATAAGGTTTCGGACGGCGCGGCGCAAACCGCGCCGTTTTTAGTTTCTGAGGATAGCACCCTCGCCCTGACGCAAGCCTGGCAATGCCCTTTACCGCAAGCCCGTTGTCTGCCCCGGAAACATCCAAACATTCCGTCATCCTCGGGCTTGACCCGAGGATCCAGGCACAAGCCTCACTGCCTCCTCTGGTGAAAAGGTATATGCTCGCAAAGCGAAACCAGCACTCTCGTGGATTTAGACGCGTCAACGTGCCTGAGCGTGGATCCTCGGGTCAAGCCCGAGGATGATGGGTACGAGGTGATCTTTTCAACACCAAATCGCTCCTTAACTCCCAGCCGATCACCCGCTGAGGTGGGAGCGAAAGCTACCCTCGAAGAACGTGGGGGCTTGAAATACTAACCCTCAAGCGCTGACCCGTTCGCGCTCTCCGGCAAAATCCACCGCTGCGAAAGCGGCCGCAATCACCTCCGACCCAGCCCCCGGCTTATTGGCATCAGTGGAGAGTATCTGCCGATAGCGGCGCGAGCCCGGCAGGCCGGTGAAGAGGCCGACCATGTGCCGCGCGACATGCTGGAGGCGGCCACCGCTGGCAATGTGGCGCTCCACATAAACCATCATCCGGTCGCGCAGCCCGTTCCAGTCGGCCTCGACGGCCGGTTCGCCAAAGAAGCGATGGTCGACGTCAGCGAGAATGGCGGCATTCTGATAGGCGGCGCGGCCGAGCATGACGCCGTCGACATGGGCCAAATGCGCCTCGGCCTGATCCAGCGTCTGGATGCCGCCATTGATGCCGATGAACACGTCGGGCCAACGGCTCTTCATGCGGTAGACGATATCGTAGTCCAGCGGCGGTATTTCGCGATTTTCCTTTGGCGACAGGCCCTTTAGCCAAGCCTTGCGCGCATGAATCCAGATCGCATCGGCTCCGGCATCGAGCACGCGCGTCATCAGTTCGGGCAGCGCCTCTTCCGGCTCCTGCTCATCGACGCCGATGCGGCACTTCACCGTGACGGGTGCCTTCGAGACCGCCTTCATCGCCGCAATGCAGGATGCGACCGTCTCCGGCGTCAGCATCAGGCAGGCGCCGAAGGTGCCGGACTGCACGCGATCGGACGGACAGCCGACATTGAGATTGATCTCGTCATAATGATACGCCTCGGCAATCCGCAAAGCCTCGGCAAGCTTGGCCGGATCGGAACCGCCGAGCTGCAGCGCGACAGGATGTTCGGCGGCATCATGCCCGAGCAACCGGTCTCGCGGCCCGTGAATGATCGCATCGGCCACCACCATCTCGGTATAGAGAAGCGCATGCCGGCTGATCTGCCGGTGCAGATATCTGCAATGCCGATCCGTCCAGTCGATCATGGGGGCGACCGCAAAGATCTTGCGGCCAGTTTTCAGTGCGTCGCTATACATAGGAAACCTTTCTGATCGGCGATCTACACCAAATCCCTCAAAAACGCCAGTTTTCGCGGCTGTAACAATAATGCTAGCTTGCTCGACGGAGTCGGACGGCAGCAGCCCTCTGAAAAAGATGAAAGTTTCGAAAGCGCATATGAACGCCCCACTAACGACAGTCATTCCGCCACCCGCCCCTGTCCTTCTGCCGATCGAAGGTGAGACCGAGTTTTTCCCCGTGCGTCGCGTCTATTGTGTTGGCCGCAACTATGCCGACCACGCCATCGAGATGGGTCATGACCCTACCCGCGAACCGCCTTTCTTCTTCCAGAAGAACCCGGACAATCTGCTTGTCTCGAGCGATTTCCCCTATCCTTCGCTGTCAGCGGACGTGCACCACGAAGTGGAACTTGTCGTGGCGTTGCGCGGCGGTGGCGCGAACATCCCGGTCGAACAGGCCCTGGATTGCGTCTATGGCTATGGCGTCGGCATCGATTTCACCCGCCGTGACCTGCAGGGTGAGGCCAAGAAACTCGGCCGCCCCTGGGAAATCGGCAAGGCCTTCGACCACTCGGCTCCCGTTTCCGCATTGGCTCCGGCCACCCGCGTCGGCCATCCCGACAAGGGCGGCATCTGGCTGATGCGCAATGGCGAGGCCGCACAAAGAGGCGACCTTTCGCAGATGATTTGGAAAGTGCCTGAGATCATCGCCGAGCTTTCCAAGCTCTTCACGCTGGCACCAGGCGATATCATCATGACCGGTACGCCGGCCGGCGTCGGCCCTGTCGCGCGCGGTGACCGGATCAGCTGCGCCGTCGATGGCGTCGCCAATCTTGTCCTGAACGTCGTCTGATCGAGGAGGATCGACCATGCCGCTCTATGCCCTCGCCGGCCTGACACCGAAAACGCCCGGTCCGGATCGATACTGGATCGCGCCGGATGCAAGCGTGATCGGCAAGGTCGAGATCGGCGAGGATGTCGGCATCTGGTTCGGCTCGGTCCTGCGCGGCGACAATGAACTGATCGCCATAGGCAAGGCGACGAATATTCAGGAAGGCACCATGATCCACACCGATCCTGCCTTTCCTGTTTCGATTGGCGAAGGCTGCACTATCGGCCATCATGCCATCATTCACGGCTGCACCATCGGCAACAACTCCTTGATCGGCATGGGCGCAACGATCCTGAACGGCGCGAAGATCGGCAATAATTGCCTCGTCGGCGCCAATGCGCTCGTCACCGAAGGCAAGGAATTTCCGGATGGCTCGCTGATCGTCGGCGCACCGGCAAGAGCCATCCGCACCCTGGACGAAACCGCTATCGAAGGCCTGCGCCGTTCAGCCCAGCATTACGTCGCCAACTGGCAGCGCTTCGCGCGTGATCTTAAAAGATTAGATTAGGATATTCTTATAAATAATTGACAGGGCACGGAATGCGGTGCGGCCCGTGGCTCAAGCCGCGCAATTGGCGCAATGACCGCGAATTTCGATGGTCGACTTTTCCGCCTTGAATTTCTGCGATTTCAGCCAGTTCATCAGCCGATGGTCCACCTCGTGATCGTGGAACTCAATCACCTGGCCGCAGCTTTCGCAGATCGCGAAGGCGACGAGGCCGTGGCTATGGCAATCCTCATGCGGATGGGCGCAGGCGACGAAGGAGTTGATGCTCTCGAGCCGATGCACGACGCCATATTCCAGCAGCTTATCGAGCGCCCGATAAACCTGCAGCGGCGCGCGAAAACCCTGGTCGCGCAGCTTGTCGAGAATGGTATAGGCGCTGAGCGGCGCTTCCGCCTTGGTCAGAATATCGAAAACGAGGGACTGGTTCTTGGTGAGCATCGGAGTGGTCATGACGACTGTCCTCTCTGTTGCGCCGCTGGCGTGCCGCTCCTGCGAACGAGGGGCAGCAGACTGACGATAAATAGAACGAGCGCCGCAACCACGATCGACGGGCCGGACGGCGTGTCATAGCGCAGCGACCCGAAAAGCCCGCCGACAACGGCGATGGCGCCGAGCAATGAGGCGAAAAACGCCATCGTTTCCGGAGTGGCGGCAAAGCGGCGCGCCGTGGCCGCGGGAATAATCAGCAGCGCGGTGATAAGCAAAATGCCGACGATCTTCATGGCGATCGCGATCACCACGGCCATCAGCAGCATGAAGAACAGCCTTGCACGCTCTGGCCGCAGACCTTCAGCCTCGGCGAGTTCGGGATTGACGGTCGAAGCCAGCAACGGCCGCCAGAGCCAGGCAATCGCCGCAAGAACGAGGATGCCGCCGCCCCAGATCACCGCGATATCGGACCGGCTGACGGCCAGAATGTCGCCGAAGAGGAAGGCGATGAGATCGATCCGCACCCAACTCATGAAGGCGACGATGACAAGGCCGATGGCCAGTGTCGCATGCGAGAGAATGCCGAGCAGCGCATCCGCCGAGAGCGCCTGCCGCCGCTGCAGGAACAGCAGTAGGATCGAGACGAGAGCTGCAACCGCGAAGACGGAGAGCGTCAGATTGAGCTGAAAAAGTAGCGAGAGGGCGACGCCGAGCAGGGCGGAATGCGAGATTGTATCGCCGAAATAGGCCATACGTCGCCAGACGATGAAGCAGCCGAGCGGTCCGGTCGTCAGCGCCAGCCCGACGCCGGCAACGACGGCGCGCAGGAAGAAATCGTCAAACATGACGCTCTCCCTCGGCATGGTCATGATGATGATCATCGTGATCGCTATGCTCATGACGGTGATGGCCATCATCGGCATGGCAATGGTCCGTAATCGAACCGTCCGCATGCTGCACACGACCATCCGGCAGATGCGTATGGTCGTGATGGTGGCTGTAGATCGCTAGGGATTGTGCCGCCCGCGTACCGAACAGCTTCACATATTCCGGGCTCTGGCTGACGGTCTGCGGCGTACCGCGGCAGCAGACATGGCCGTTCAGGCAAACCACCGTATCCGTCGCCGCCATCACGACATGCAGATCATGCGAAATCAGCAGAATACCGCAGCCTTGCGAATTGCGGATCGATTTGATGAGATCGTAAAGCGCGATCTCACCGTTGAAATCCACGCCCTGCACGGGCTCGTCCAGCACAAGCAGATCGGGCTTGCGGGCGATGGCGCGCGCCAACAGCGCCCGCTGGAATTCGCCGCCGGAAAGATGCTGCACCTCGGCCTTGGCAAGATGCGCGATGCCGACAGCTTCCAGCGCCGCGATCAGCTCACGCTCCGGCAAAGATCCCGTCAGCGTCATCAACCGCTGCACGCTGAGCGGCAAGGTCCAATCGATGGCAAGCTTCTGCGGGACATAGCCGACCTTCAGATTGGCAATGCGCTCCACACGCCCTTCGTCCGGCTTCAGCACGCCGATCGCCGTCTTGGCGCTGGTCGATTTGCCGGAACCGTTGGGGCCGATCAGGGTAACGATCTCGCCCCGGCTCACGGAAAAATCGACGCCGCGCACCAGCCAGCGGCCGCCGCGGCGGACGCCGACATCATGGAGCGACACCAGCGGCCGGCTCTTGCTGTCGAGGGAAGAAAGCATGAAATTTCCAATTGCGCTATTGCGCCATGCTATCGCACACGTTATAGCATAACGCAATTGATGTAATAACATAACAGACCCATTCAAGGGCATTTCTGGCATGAACGCAGCAAAAACTCTTCTTCCCGTCGCGGCCTCCCTTCTCCTTTCCGGCCTGCTCGTCAGCACGACCGCAACTGCAGCCGATGCGCCGAAAGTCGTCGTTTCCATAAAGCCGATCCACTCGCTGGTCGCAGCCATCATGCAAGGCGTCGGCACGCCGGATCTGATCGTCGATGGTGCTGCTTCGCCGCATACCTACGCGTTCAAGCCTTCGAATGCGCGCAGCCTTCAGGAGGCGAAATTGGTCTTCTGGGTTGGGCCGGGCATGGAAGCCTTTCTGCAAAAGCCACTTGCCGCACTCGGTACCAACGCCACCGTCGTTGAGCTCGACGATGCGCCCGGTATAACCAAACTCAAGTTCCGCGAAGGCGGCGCTTTCGAACCGCATGACGATGGCGATGAACACGAAGCCAGCGATGATCATGCACATGATCACGACCACGATCATGGCGAGTTCGACACTCACCTTTGGCTCGATCCGCACAATGCCAAGGCGATGGTCGCTGAAATCACGACGTCGCTGGTCGCGGCCGATCCCGCCAACGCCCTCACCTATGAGGCAAATCAGAAGACCTTGGACGACAAGCTCGATGCGCTTGATGCGGAAATTGCTTCCACGCTCGGTCCGGTAAAAGACAAGCCCTTCATCGTCTTCCATGACGCCTACCAATATTTCGAGCATCGCTATGGCGTGCGTGTCTCCGGCTCCATCACCGTCAGCCCGGAAACCATCCCGGGTGCGCAGCGCGTCGCCGAAATTCACAGCAAGGTCACCGATCTCGGCGCGACCTGCGTCTTCGCCGAGCCGCAATTCGAACCGAAGCTGGTCAATGTGGTGCTGGAAGGCACAGCGGCAAAATCTGGTGTACTGGATCCGGAAGCCGCAACGCTGCCGCAAGGCCCGGATCTCTATTTCGACCTGATGCGCGGCATCACAAGCTCCCTGAAAACCTGCCTTTCAGCACAAGGCTGAACATCGCCGAAAGAAGCGAGCACACGCTCGCTTTTTTCATCACAGTAAATGTAATGATATTACATTACAGAAGAGACTGTCATGAACAAGAAGCTCCCGGTTACCGTCCTCTCCGGTTTTCTCGGCGCCGGCAAGACGACGCTGCTCAACCATATTCTCAACAACCGCGCGGGCCTGCGCGTTGCCGTCATCGTCAACGACATGAGCGAGGTGAATATCGATGCGACGCTGGTGCGCGATGGCGGCGCCAATCTCTCCCGCACGGAGGAACAGCTCGTCGAGATGACCAATGGCTGCATCTGTTGCACGCTGCGCGACGACTTGCTCAAAGAAGTCCGCCAGCTCGCAGAGCAGGACTGCTTCGATTATCTGCTGATCGAATCCACAGGCATTGCCGAGCCCCTCCCCGTTGCCACTACCTTTGAGTTCCGCGACGAGGATGGCAGCAGTCTTTCCGACGTTGCCCAGCTCGATACGATGGTGACGGTCGTCGATGCGGCCAATCTTCTTGCCGACTATGGATCGACGGATTTCCTGGCCGATCGCGGCGAAACCGCCGGTGACGGCGACAACCGGACCATCGTCGATCTCTTGGTCGAGCAGATCGAATTTGCCGATGTCGTCATTCTCAACAAGGTCGGTTCGGCAACGACTGAACAACGCGACGCCGCCCGCAAGATCATCGTCGGTCTCAACCCCGATGCACGTCTCATCGAGGCGGATTTCGGTGCAGTCGAACCGGCGGAGGTTCTCGGCACCGGACGCTTCGATATCGATCGCGCCGAAACGCATCCGCTCTGGTACAAGGAATTGCACGGTTTCAAGGATCATGTTCCCGAAACGGAAGAATATGGCATCCGCTCCTTCGTCTACCGGGCGAAGAAACCATTCGATCCCACGAAATTCCAAGCCTTTCTCAATCGTACGTGGCCGGGCGTTGTCAGAGCCAAGGGCTTCTTCTGGCTGGCGACGCGGCCCTACTATGTCGGCGAGATGAGCCAGGCGGGTGCGCTCGTCCGCACGAGCAAGATGGGCCTCTGGTGGGCCGCCGTGCCGCAGGATCAATGGCCGCGCGATCCCGGCTTCCAGCGGGCGCTGGCGCCCTATCTCGATCCGATCTGGGGGGACCGCCGCCAGGAGCTGGTGTTCATCGGCGCCGACCCTATGAGCGAAAAACAGATCACCGCCGAACTGGATGCCTGCCTCGTCAAGGCGGACCGCTTCACGCCCGAGCGTTGGCGCAATCTGCCCGATCCCTTTGCAAGCTGGAACAGGTTACCGGCATGAAACAGCCGAAAGTGATCCGGTTCCGCTGCCACTGCTTCGAATGCAGCGGCGATAACGAAAAGGCGAGCGATCAATCGAGGTCCGATACGGTCGAAGCGGATCGAGACAGCACTAAATCAAGCAAAGACAATCTTCGCCTGATACCGGACGTGATTGGAAAACTGTTGTTTGGGGCCTGAACGCGAGTTCAGGCCACCAGCATGCCTGCAGGAACGGCGATGATCTCGTGCATGACGAGCAATGCGCCGATCACTTCCGCCTTGGCGCGCAACGGCGTCATGGTGCAGTGAAATACCTTGCCGGGTTCGATCTGGCGATAGGAGGGATAAAGGCACTCCACCTTCTCCCCGGTAAAGCAGGCATCAAGCTTCGCCTTGAGGCTGCTTTCGAAATCTTCCGTGCCGATGAATTCCGAGATATGGCGTCCCATGAGTTCCATCGGCTTCGACTTCAGAAACTCCGAATTGGCGGCGTTGCTGTAGAGGTAGCGATAGTCCCGCGTCACGACGGCAACACGATCCGGCAGACTGTCCAGAATGACATCGTTGAGAACGCTGCTTTCTTCGAAGCCGAACGCATCGTCCCGGTCGATTTTCTCGCTTGAAAACGCCCGAAGAACTTCGCTTGCTGCTTCGCTTGCACCACCGAAATAGCGATCGATCAACACCGACAGCGATGCGGAATTGCGCATGACGCGCGAGCGATCGTCCGATTCTTCTCGGATGAGATTGTTCATGAACTGGAGCTGCATGTAAATTTCAAGCAGACTCGTGGCCTTATAGGCCAGGATAGCCGCGATAAGTGGCTCCAATTCGCGATCGAGTGACGCTACAAGCTCATCATCGCCAAGTTTTATCGCACGCTGAATCTGGTTACATTTCGTGGAGAAGGCATGAAAGAGTGCCAGCAAAATTGCCCTCCTGTCCCCGCACACAGCAGGACGCAGGGGCCTCGTTTCCCGGCGTTACCATGCCCAAGGATATTCAGCTTGGTGTCCGCATTCTCACCAAACTTTCTACATTGTGAATTAACATGACTTATCCCTACTTTCAATCCGGATGAGCGGAAGTTCTCGGGAAAGGAGAACTTTCTGAAATGCAAGGCTTACCGGGCGTAATGACTGCATGAAGACCGGACGCAAATATACAATGCAAAACTGTCGCTAGCGGGCCGGAATGGATGCCTAGAAAACGCTCTTCTTGATATTCCAGCGATCATGATACCAGAGCCATTGCTCAGGGTTTTCCCGCACCCAGCTCTCAACCTTGTCGTTCAGCATCTGCGCTGTTGCGGTCAGATCGAGACCGCCGGCTTCGTTGCGCGGCATCTCGAGCTTCGGCTCGATCTCCAGCCGGTAGCGATTATCGGGCAGGCGGATGCAGCGGGCCGGATAGACTTCACAATTGAACTGGCGCACCAGCTTCGGCAGCAGTGGATTCGTCTTTACCTCCCTGCCGAAGAACAACGTTTTCAAACCCTTGCGGAACTTCTGGTCGACCAGCACGCCGACGCCGCGACCCGCTTCCAGCTCCCGAGCAAGGCTGAACGAGGAGCCGGCATGGGAAGGTACGAGGTTGCCCATACGTTTAGCCCGGAAGTCGAAAACCTTCCGAGCGACATAGGGATTGTTCGGCGGCCGGAAGAGTACGGTCACGGTCAGGCCAAAGGCCGCCCCCGCGACCGGCAGCAACTCAAAATTGCCGGTATGGCCGGTAAAGACGACAAACGGCCGCGGGTTGTCTCGGAGGTCGAGAAAGATCGGAATACCTGAAACTTCGATGCGGCCGGGCGTATCGCTATGGGGATCGAAGTCGAAAAGCCGGTCGAGGAAGACGTATTCGGCTGCCAGGCGGCCCATATTCCCCCAGCTTGCGCGCGCGATCTCCTCGATTTCGGTCTCGCTCTTTTCCGGAAAGGCATTGCGTAGATTGGTCAGCATCAGCTGATGCCGGCGCATGCGTGGACCGATCTTGCGCGTCAGCCGGTCGGCGAAATTGATGCCTGCATCCGCGGGAAACAGCTTCAGGAAATTGAGGAATCCGAAAATGACCTGCGCCACCAGCCACTGCCGGAAATTTCTGAGCGTAAGGACGATCCGGGTGATGAAGAGCTTCACGCCGCTCAGTCCATCTTCAGGATGATCTTGCCGAAGATCTGGCGCGATTCCATCCGCTCCAACGCTCTGTCGATGTCATTGAAGCCGACTTCGGTATCGATCACGGGATGAACGAGACCGCGTGCCATCTTCTGCATCGCATTGGCCATGTTCTCCATGCGGCAGCCGAAGGAGCCAAGCAGCTTCAGCTGCTGCTGGAACAGCATCATCAGGTTCATTTCGGTCGAAACGCCCGAGGTTGAGCCGCAGGTGACGAGACGTCCGCCGCGCTTCATGCAGAGCATGGAGCCGGCCCAGGTGTCCTTGCCGACATGTTCGAAGACCACGTCGACACCTTTTTTCTTCGTCAGTTTGCGTACAACGCCCTCGAAGCGGTCGGTGCGATAATTGATGACGTGATCGGCGCCGAGCGCTTTGGCCTTCTCGATCTTGTCATCGGAACCGACCGTCGTGATGACCGTGCAGCCGATCTTCTTGGCAAGCTGTATGGCCGCCGTGCCGATGCCCGAGCCGCCGGCATGCACCAAGATCGTTTCGCCCGGTTCCAGCTTGGCATTGTCGAACAGCATGTGCTCGACAGTACCGAAAGTCACCGGAGCAAGCGCTGCGCCCACCGCATCAACGCCAGGAGGCGCCGGAACGAGCAGACGAGCCGGAAGATTGACCTTCTCCTGCGCGAAACCATCGAGATGGAAACCATGCACGCCGCCGACATGTTCGCACAGATTGTCGCGTCCTTCGCGGCAATGGCGGCAAAGACCGCAGGTACGCGCGCCATAGATCGATACGAGCTGACCCGGCAATACATTGGCAACGCCCGGCCCGATCGCCTCAACCACGCCGGCAGCCTCCGCACCGATGACCAGCGGCATCTTGCGCTTGGCAAAGGCCATACCGCGCCAGCCCCACACATCGATATGATTGAGGGCGACGGCCTTGACGCGCAAGGTCACCTCACCCGCGCCCGGCGCCTCCGGCTCCGGCAGATCGGTGATCTCAAGTTTGCGGTCGTCGATCAGTTGCAAAGCACGCATGGCAAAGTCCCTCGCCTCTCGGGCGCAGTTGTATCCTGTTTTTCAGAAGTCCGATTAAGCCGGTTCAAGCGCCATGACAAGGCTGGCATTCTGACCGCCGAACCCGAAAGAGTTCGAAAGAACGGCACTCACCTGCTTTTCACGCTTCTTGTTCGGCACCACGTCGAGGATGATCGACGGATCGGGATTGTTGTAGTTGATGGTCGGCGGTAGCGTGCCAGTCAGCATGGTCTGCAGCGAGAACACCGCCTCGACCGCACCCGCAGCCGTCAGCGTATGGCCGATCATCGACTTGTTCGAGGAAACCGGAATGGTCGGAAGCCGCTCGCCGAAGACGGCCGACATGGCTCCATATTCCATCTTGTCGTTCTCCGGCGTCGAGGTGCCGTGAGCGTTGATATAGCCGATATCGGTCTCTGCCATGCCGGCATCGGCAAGCGCTGCGCGAATCGTCGCGATCGCCGGGCCGCCATCCGGCGAGGACCGCGTGCGATGGAAGGAATCGGCCTTGTCGCCGGCACCCTTCATGATGCCGAGGATCTTGGCGCCACGCGCAACCGCCGCCTCAAGCGATTCCAGCACCAGCGTCGCCGCTCCTTCGGCGATGACGAAGCCGTCACGATCTTTGCTGAACGGCTTGGACGCTTTCGTCGGCGGATCGTTCTGTGTCGACAGCGCCGACAACAGCGAGAAGCGGATCAGCGCTTCGGCGCTGAGCGAACCGTCAGTCGCAACAGTCAGTGCTCGCGTGGTGCGTCCCTGTCGGATCGCCTCGATGCCGAGTTGAATGGCCGTCACACCTGATGCACAGGCGGTCGAGAGCGTTACCGGCAACCCGCGCGTGCCAAAACGGTCGGCAAGGCGCTCGGAAATGGCGCCGAAAAGAGCCGCTTCATGGAAGGCCGGATCCGGGCGCTGGCGCATGGCGGCGAGGAAGCGTTCATAGGCATCGCCCTCGTGATCTGCCGGAGGAGAGCGGTCGGCCAGTTCGAAGCGGGCGCTCCATTCGGGTTCGATCGGCGGCGCAGCCAGGAACAGTGGCGCGTCGAAATCGCCAGAAATCCCGGCTTGAGCCAGAGCTTCAATGGTTGTTTCGCGGGCGAAAGCATAGGAGCGCTCGACGGCGTTCGGAGCGGGAATATCGATGAAATCCACGGTGCCGGCGATGCGCGTCGAAAGGCCGTCCGTCGGGAAGCGGGTAATGCCGTGAATGCCGGAAATGCCAGACGACAATGCATTCCAATTGTCCTGCAGGCCCTGCCCCAGCGACGTGATGATCCCCATGCCGGTAACGGCAACGATCGGGCGTCCGAGATGATCCTTGTAAGCGGTCATATCCTGTTCCTCACGCTTCAGCTGACAATACGGCAATGCCTTCGCCTCGCACATGGCCGACGGTCGTGACCACGGCCTTGCGGGCACCCGCCGTCATCGGCTTTTCATGCGCAGCATCGAATGGCGGCACCTTGGCCTGGTTGGCGACGGCCAATGCCGCAAAGGCGAGTCCGAGCGGGAATTGGCTTTCGAGCCCGTGGCCAGAAACGCCGGAATAGGCGCGAATGGCCGAGCCCGGCAGCTGCGCATCGAGTACCGCTTTTTCGCGCTGGGCGAGATCGGGGATCGCCGTCGTGCCGGAAAAGACGACGGTCGCATCGCCGGGTGTCTGCTTGGCTGGCGCGAGCATGCGCTCCAGCCGTGTCTCGAATTTGCCCTCGTCGCGCCGGCCGCGATCACCCTCGACGGCATCGATGGTCGCATAGATATGGGCGCCGCGACCCTCGGCATGCGCACGCGATTCAAGAACAAGGAAGGCACTGAGCGATCCCATGATCATACCGCCGCCATCTTCCGGCTTGCGCGACCAGATGGGATGCCAGTCACCCGTGGCATGCGCGTTGATCGATTCGATCAGCAGGATCATGTCGAGCCGTTCCGCTGAAAATGCGCCGCCCACCAGAGCATGGCTCGATTCGCCCGATTTGATGCGATGAAAAGCGGTCTCCACTGCCGAAATGCCGGAAGCCTCCTCACCCATGAATGTACGCGACGAACCCGTAACCTTGTGCACGATCGAGATATTGCCGGCGAGCAGGTTCGAAAGCTGCGCGAGGAACAGCGTCGGCCGCAATTCGGTCGTCAGCTTCTCATTCAGCAGCAGTTCACGATCGTTGCGCTTCAGTCCTTCGTTGACGATCAGCGTATCAACATTGGTATCGCGTTCGCCGCCGCCCGCAGCGACGATCATGTCCATGGTGCCGCAGGCTTCGAGATCGTCCTTGAAGCCGGCATCGTCGAGCGCCAGGCCGGCGGTGAACACGCCGATGCGCTGCCAGTTTTCCATCTGGCGCTGATCACCGCGTTTCGGGATTTGCTGCGACCAGTCGATGTCAGGCAGCGGATGCACGGGATAGGGCTTGAACTTCTCGGTTTCGACGATGACCGGCGGCGCCTTGTCCGCGGTCAGCAAGGCCACATGCGCATCCTTGCCCACACCCTGGCAGGTAACGATGCCGATACCCGTGATCACCACATCATTCTGAGCCTTGCTCATTCATCAATCCTCTTCGAATGCGGCGCCGAACAAGCCGGCAGCATCAACCGTTGGCGGCGATGGCGTCGAGAAGCCCGACCTCGCCTGCCCGCTTGCGCACGATATCGCCGAGCGGCACCTCATTAAACGGCATGGTGCGCAGCTTCAACTGCGCATCGCAAACCTTCTTTCCGGCAATGGTAATGCGCGCCTTGGTGACGGCGAAGCCCGAACCCTCGTGTTCCAGATCCGCTTCGATATCGAGTTCGGCTTCCGGCTCAACGAAGGTTCGCATCTTCGCGCCATCGACCGACATCAGGAACGGCATATAGGCAAAATTCGTCGCAGCAAGCACCAGCATGCCCGAGGCCTGCGCCATCGTTTCGATAAGAAGAACGCCGGGCACCAGCGGCATGCCCGGGAAATGACCTTCGAAAACAGGGCTTTTCGCCGGAACGACGGAATGAGCCTTCAACTGGCCCTTGGACAGATCGACAGACTCGACCCTGTCGATCATCTGGAAATATTCCAGCAGCATCAACGCCTCCGATCCAACCCGGCAATGCAGGACGCGCCGGGCGGGATACGCTATTTAAGAATGAAACCGCCCGGCCGCCATACTCAAAGGCGGCTGGGCGTCAAAAAATGCAAGGATGTCGCTCAGCCCTTGGCGGCGCGCAATTCATCGATCTTTGCACAGAGATTCTTCAGCACGAAGTACTCTTCGGTCGAGACCTTGCCTTCGTTGACTTCCTGCGTCCACTGCTCGAGCGGGATCTTGATGCCGAATTCCTTGTCGATCGCGAAAACGATATCCAGGAAGTCCAGGCTGTCGATGCCGAGGTCGTCGATCGTGTGGCTATCCGGGGTGATGGTGTCACGGTCGATTTCGCTGGTTTCAGCGATGATGTCGGCAACTTTGTCAAATGTAGCAGTCACTGCCCATACCTCTTGAAATAATAATTCATCCCCCTCATAGGGAAATCCATTCCAAAAGCCAATGGTTTCCACCAGAAACCCCGGCAATTTGGCAAGACACTGTTGCGCAAACAGCAAAATGGCTGCCGCGTCATACCTGTGAAATCACGCGCGACATGAACGCGAGATGCGGCAGCATTGCGGCCAAACCGCGATGACAAAGCGCTTGTCGGCGAAAGATCACTCGCTGATCACGATGCGCGTATTGTGAAGCCCGGCGTCGGCCGCCATCGCAAAGAAGGTGGCGGCATTGCGGGTATCGAGCCGCACGCAGCCATGCGATGCCGGCCGGCCGAGCCGCCGTACTTCATAGGTGCCGTGAATGGCATAGCCGCCGTTGAAGAATACGGCGTAAGGCATCGGCGCATCGTCATATTTCTTCGAGCGGTGATCCCTGGACAGCCATTTGGCCGTGTAGGAGCCGGTCGGCGTCACATACCCCCTGCGCGCCGTCGACACTCGCCAGCGATACTTCAGAGCTCCATCCTCCGAAACGGTCATTGTTTGCGATCGAAGATCGACGACTGCAAGAACAGTCCCGGCATGGGCCGAAACGGTGTGGAATTGCATGCACAGGCATGCCGTTACTGCGAACGCGATACGCCTCATCTTGCCCCTCCGACTGTTTGCTTCCTTATGAAGCAATTCAGACGATGGGAGAGTCTATCGCTATGCTGATTATACCAAATTAATACATATAGTGAGCGATTGCTTAATTTAGGGGCGCTCACAAGAGCAGCAGGAAACCCAGGAAAGCGAGAAGCGTCAGCATCGTGCAGGCGGAATAGAATATGGAAATGCCGGCTTCGATGTCGTTGACCGTAGCAGTGTCGCGGCCGGAGCCGTTGATCATCGGCTCGCGCACGAGCTCACCGCCATAGATTCGTGGACCTGCGAGCTGGATGTCGAGCGCGCCGGCCATAGCCGCCTCGGGCCGGCCGGAGTTGGGCGAACGGTGCAGCCCGCCATCGCGGACGGCGATGCGGATCGCATTTCCAAGCGCGGAGATTCCGCGCTTCACCAGAGCACCGGCAGCAATCAACAGGATGGACAGGCGCGCGGCCGGCCAGTTGGCGATATCGTCGAGGCGCGCCGCAGCGCGGCCGAAATCGACATAGGCCTCGGATTTGTGGCCGATCATCGAATCGGCAGTGTTGAGCATCTTGTAGAAGAAGAGGCCCGGCAAGCCGAAAACGCCGTACCACAGCGCCGGTGCGACGACACCGTCGGAAAAATTCTCGGCAAGGCTTTCGATGGCCGCACGGCAGATACCCGGCTCATCCAGCGTCTCGGGATCCCGGCCGACGATGCGCGACACGGCGAGACGCCCACCTTCCAGACCATCGGCACGCAATGCCCGGGAAACTTGCTCGACATGATCGGCCAGGCTCTTCTGCGCCATGAAAACCGCCACAAGCCCCGCCTCGACCAAGATGCCGAGCCAGCCGAAGAAGGCGAGAAATCCGTGAATGGCCCAGCCGGCGATCACGGCTCCCATGAGCAGCGCGACGATCGACATCAGTCCGTTGCGGCGGCGAAGAACACCCGGCAAGTGTTTTGCGTTGAAACGGCGATCAAAGGATGAAATCGCCTTGCCGAACAGTACGACCGGATGCGGAAAGCGCTGCCAAAGCCAATCGGGATCACCGACAAAGCGGTCAAGCAGTAAGGCAAGGACCAGAATGAGCAAATGTTCGTCGGCGGTCATGTCGAATAGTCCTCTAGTGCCCCGGCGAGTCTTTGATCGGCTTCCTCATCCGGAGCAAGCCCGAAGCGCAGCCAATTGCGTGCATAATCGAACTTGCGGACGAGAATATGATGACGGCAGAGATGCGTATATATGCCCTCGGCGCGGTCGTCTGCAACCAGTGCAAACAAGGCCGTGCTTCCCGCTACATGCAGCTTCGAACGTCGCAGAACCGCTTCCAGCGCCGAATGCCGCTGAAGAATGCGGTTTCGGATGACGCTCGTATCGCTTTCCATCAGGGAGGCTGCAATCGAAAGGGCCGGTCCGGAAACCGCCCAGGGGCCTAGCCAATCCTCGAAACGGGTTAGGATCGCGGTCTCGGCAATCACGAACCCGAGCCGAAGGCCGGCTAGGCCGAAAAACTTTCCGAAAGAACGGAAGATGATAAGATTCGGTATCGAGGCGGCAAAAGGCGCCACGCTCGCCGCCGGCTCCATATCGCCGAAGGCCTCGTCGACAAGAAGGATCCCGCCTTGGCTCCGTAGCCTGTCGTGCAAATCCCGCAACTGCTCGATGGGCAACTTCCGGCCGTCGGGATTGTTGGGATTGACGGCAACGACCAGCCTGTCGTCGGCGGTGAGTTCGGCAATCGTCGAAACCTGGCGGACCTGCAGACCCGCCAGCGCAAAAGCCCTTGCATATTCGCCATAGGTCGGTGAGAGGATCGCGACGCTGCCGCCGGTCACAAGCCTTGGAAGCAGTTGAATGACGGACTGGGTGCCCGGAACCGGCAACGGCAGAATATTGCCGCTGCGATAATAGACCCTTGCCGCTTCCCGCGCCCGCTCCTGCAAATGCTGGTCAGGCAACCGGTGCCATGCCGCAACGGGGATTTCCGGCAATGTTACCGGATTGGGATTGATGCCGGTCGACAGATCCAGCCATTCCTCCGGACGCCCGCCATATTGGCGTGCCGCAGCCGTGATGCCGCCTCCATGGATGATCCTGCTGGTCATGCGGCGTCACCGGCGAGATCGATCAAATGCATGTAGGAGCCGGCAACATTGCCACGCTGTAAGCCGGCAGCACCGAGATCGTTGTTGAGCGCATCCTTCACCGCAAACAGACGGTCCGCCTCACCCTCCGATACGATGGTCGAATAATGAAACTCATGCGCCGTCATCGGCTTGTCGAAGAACGAGCCGGCAAGCGGCACCACATGCCGATAGCCAAGATGGCGCTGTCGTTTCTCGTAACTGGTAACGACGGGCAAGAGGCCCAGCATTTCATGGCGCGCACCTGCCGCATCGAAAAGCCCCTCGCCGAGCACCATATAGCCGCCGCACTCGCCATAGATGCGCACCCCGCGCGCCGCAGCCGCCTTCGCGCCAGCCCTGAATTGCGACGCGGCGGCAAGTTTATGGGCGTGCAATTCCGGATAGCCGCCCGGCAGATAGACGGCATCGGCATCGGCCGAAGGGGCTTCGTCCGCGAGCGGAGAAAAGAAGGATATTTCAGCGCCACGACGCTTCCAGCCAAGCAGCATGTGTTCGTAGCAGAAGGCGAAGGCGACATCCCGCGCCACGGCAATGCGCTGGCCGAACGGCATAAGCCGCGCGATATTGGCCGCTGACGTGCGAACGAGATGCTGGTGTGCTGCGCGCAAGAGCAGATCGAAATCGCAGGCTTTCGATACGACCTCGGCAGCCGCCTCGATAAACTGCTCCAGTGCACCGTGCTCCCCCGCCTGCACAAGACCGAGATGCCTCTCCGGCAATGCCAAGCTGGCATCACTGCGGATAACCGCGACAACAGGCATGCGCACGGCGTCCAACGCCTGGCGCAGCATTCTCTCATGCCTGTCGCTGGCAACACGATTGAGAACGACACCGGCGATCCGGATATCGGCTCGAAAATTGGCAAAGCCGCTGACGACGGCTGCAACCGACTGTGACATGCGCGAGCAATCGACGACGAGCACGACGGAAAGGCCGAGCAAGGCGGCGAGATCGGCGGGCGTGCCCGTGCCATCGACAGCACCGTCGAAGAGCCCCATCATCCCTTCGATCACGAGCATCCGGCCGCCGGCGCGATGAAGTGCAGCATTCGCGGAAATGAGTTCGGCGCGCATGGCCCAGGGATCGAAATTGAGGCAGGGTGATCCGACCGCCGCGGCGTGAAATGCGGGATCGATATAATCCGGCCCGGCCTTGCCGGATGCGACCGCAACGTTCCTGTTTCGCAGTGCCCGCAGCAGACCGAGTGTAAATGTGGTCTTGCCGGAGCCTGATGAAGGTGCCGCGATCATAAGGCCGCTCATGCCGACACCTTGCGTCCGCTTTCCCCCGGGCTTTCAGTCGCCGGCAGCAATATGCGGCCGGAAAGCGCGCCCAGCCAATCGAGCGACGGCCGCAATTTCACCACCTCGCCGACGACGACGATAGCCGGCGGCTCGAGACCGGAAGCTTCGACATCAACAGGCGCGCGCCCGAGCGTCGTCTCCAGAACTTGTTGAGAGGATGTCGCCGCATTGCAGACGAAGGCAACGGGTTCGTCCGCCGAACGGCCGGCGGCAATGAGATTGGCGCTGATCTGGGCGATGTGCTTCATCGCCATATACATGACGATGACGGGCGATCCCCTGCCGACGGCCTCCCAATTGATGGCATCTGGCACAACACCGGACGAATCATGGCCGGTGAGGAAGGTGACGGCGTGATTGACGTCGCGATGGGTGACGGGAATGCCGGCATAGGCCAAACCGCCGATCCCAGCCGTAATGCCGGGCACGATACGGAAGGGAATGCCGTGCTGGACAAGCGTCAGCGCTTCCTCGCCGCCGCGCCCGAAAACAAAGGGATCGCCCCCTTTCAAACGCAGGACGCGCTTGCCGGCCCGCGCCAGTTCCACGAGGCGCAGCGAGATGTCCCGTTGCTTGGCGGAAGGCTTGCCTCCACGCTTGCCGGCATATTCCAGCACCGCGCCCGATCGGGCGAGTTTGAGGCAATCTTCGTTGACGAGCGCATCATGCACGATGATGTCAGCCTCGGCCAATCCCTTGGCAGCCAGCAGGGTCAAAAGCCCCGGATCGCCCGGCCCGGCACCGACGAGCCAGACGGACCCCGGCTCCAGGGCCGGCAGATTGGAAAAGGCGGTATCGTTCATCCCATGTGTCCTATGCCCGGATGGGCGAAATTGCAATGTTGAGAACGGGATAAGGCGATCTCCGTTCGACATCGCTCCCATTGCGGACATTACGTCACGCATCTCCCCGACATGAGCGACAGTACGCTATGAGCTTTTCCAACGGCGACAGGACACGAAAAACACGTCGATCGATCACACAGCGTCCCGGACTCGATATATCCGGACACCCAAATAGGCTCTTGATAAGTTTTGGAGAATGGCCTTCAGCGAATTGTGAAGGGGCGCGCAACCGCCCCTTCACGGGGCTCAGTGCTTCACCTTGCCCAGAATGACGTCGCGGATCAGGTCGAGAACCTGCTGCGAGCGAATGCCAGTGCAGGCGATCTGGCTCGGCAGATTGTCCCAATCGCCCGGCGGAAAGCGGCGGCCATCCTGTTTGATGATCGTCTGGCCATCGGCGATACCGCCGCATACCACGCGGATCGATCCCTCGATCGTGTCGAACAGCTCGGGCGCCACGACATAGACACAGGCGCAACTGTCATGAACCATCATGCCGTCTTCGACCGCATGCTTGTAGAAATCGATATAGGACTGCGACAAGTCGGCCAGGAGCTGTACCGAAGGGCCGCCTGCCTTGGCCATGTCTGCCAGATAGCCGCGGCTCATGGTCGTTACCGACGTGACGTCGAGACCGACCACGACGACTTTCCAGGCCGCTTTCATGATGAAATCGGCAGCTTCTGGATCACCGTGAATATTGGCTTCCGCGACCGGAGAGACATTGCCCGGTACGTAGAAATTGCCACCCATGATGACGACGCCCTTTACGAGCGAGGCGATCTCAGGATCGTGCTTCAACGCTAGGGCGAGATTGGTCATGCGGCCAACGGCAACCAGCGTCACCTCGCCCGGATTGGCGCGGACCGTATCGATGATGAATTGATAGGCCGGCCGCGGATCGGTCGGCAGGTCGATCGTCTCGGGCACGTCGATGTCGCCGAGGCCATTGTGGCCATGAACAACAGCCGGCCACGGCCGTTCCGGCCGCGAGGGATCGAAGGTAACGCTGGCGCCGCGCGCAACCGGGCACAGAATATTCCACTCGCGCTTCAGGAACAGTGCGTTGCGGGTTGTCGTATCAACCGAGGCATTGCCGAAAACCGTCGTCACGCCAAGAAGGTCGATATTCGGGTGACGATGCAGGAAGAGAAGCGCCATGGCGTCATCGACGCCCGGATCCGTATCATAAATGACCTTTTGCATGATTTTTCCTTATCAACATACTGAATAAGCTTGATCTTCCGGAAATTTCTTCCCGTCGCGGATCATGCTTGACCCATCGGCATACACGAGAACCGCCGGTGGCGGAATGCCATGACGATGTCCCTATGGAGCATTTGTGAGATTCGCGTGGCGAATTCGCTCTTCAAGCGATCCTAGCGATCGCTGCCGTGGCGAAGCTGGACTTGATCTTCGGCAGCACCAGCTCCGAATCCGGGCCGGCGGCCGCAAGCGCAGCAGCCTCGGCAACACCGTGGCAACCGGCATGGGCGAAGACAATGTCGGATGGGTTCTTCAGCCTCGGTGTCTCCCTCTCCAGCTCCGCTGCCTTGAAGAAGCGTGCCGGGAGGCGAAAATGCATGGCTGTCTCGAGGATGGCTGGTTCATCCATGCGCGTGTCGATTGATACAACGGCCAGAACCTGATCCCTCCCGATCCCGACCTCCTGGAATGCCCTTTCCGCAAGCATCCGCACCTCATTCCAGTCCGTGCCGCGCTCGCAACCAAGACCCAGAAGATAACGGTGGGTGGAATTGGCATATGTCGTCATAGTCTCTCCCAACAGCGTCGACCGATATGACAGCTGTAGCGGGCACCTTTCGACACGTCAATTTCGCCTGATGTGCCCTGATAGCAATTGCCTTGCGGCGATCGAAGTGCCAGAAGGCCGTCTAATTCCCGCCTCAGAGTTCCCCGCCTTGCCAGATATCACACTTCAACTGCTGCTTTTGCTATTTGCCGCCGCGTTCTTCGCCGGCTTCGTCGATTCGATCGCCGGCGGCGGTGGGCTGATTACCGTGCCGGCCATGCTGCTGGCCGGTATTCCGCCGCTACAGACACTCGGCACGAACAAGGTGCAGTCGATCTGCGGCGCGGCTTCCGCTACAATCGCCTATGCCCGGCAAGGACACGTGCAGCTTCGCGAACAGCTTCCCATGGCGGCGATGGCTGTGATCGGAGGCATGCTCGGTGCATTGCTGGCGACCATAATGCCGAGCCAGGTCCTGCGCATCATCCTGCCCTTCCTGCTGATCGCAATTGCACTCTATTTCGCCCTGAAACCCAATCTCGGCGATATTGAAAAGCATCGGCGCATGAGTGCCGGGCTTTTCGGAGTGACGCTCGTGCCGCTGATCGGCTTCTATGACGGCGCCTTCGGCCCCGGAACCGGTTCGTTCTTGATGCTCGCCTTCGTCACACTCGCTGGCTTCGGCCTGCTGAAGGCGACTGCGCATACGAAGCTGCTCAATTTCGGCTCGAATCTCGGCGGCCTGATCGTCTTCATCTTCTCCGGTGCCATCCTCTGGAAAGTCGGACTGACGATGGGGTTCGGCCAATTTCTCGGCGCGCAGCTCGGCTCGCGGCTTGCCATGCGCATTGGTGCGAAATTGATCAAGCCGCTGCTCGTCATCGTCTGCATCGCCTTTGCGATCAAGCTGCTGGCGGATCCCACCCATCCCGTCAGGATCTGGCTTGGACTGTAAGAAACGCGCCTTTGATTACCTCCGACGTAATTGATAGTGCTTCGGTACGCGCCGATGATCGCCCTGCCTGAACGGTTCAGGCGATCCAAAGGAGTTGACCGATGACTGACGCGAACACCATTGCAGACCGCTACATCGCAATCTGGAACGAGGCAGATGCCGACCGCCGGCGCGCGCTCATCGCCGAGGCATGGACGGAAGACTGCAGCTATGTCGACCCGATGATGCGCGCGGACAATCGTGAAGAAATCCACGCGCTGGTCACGGCGGCGCACGAGCGCTTCCCCGGCTTCCGCTTCACGCTCATCACGAACGGCGATCGCCACGGCGACAATCTTCGCTTCTCCTGGGGCTTCGGTCCGGCCGATGCCGAACCGCTGATCAAGGGCACGGATTTCGCCATCCTCGAAGGCGAGCGACTGAAATCCGTTCACGGCTTCATCGATCAGCTGCCGGCTGCCGCATGATGAACCCGGCCCGCTCTCTCGGCGATCATCTGCGCGAATGGCGGCAACGCCGCCGCCTGAGCCAGCTCGAATTCGCCCTTGAAGCCGATATATCGCAGCGACATCTGAGCTTCATCGAGAGCGGGCGGGCGCTTCCAAGCCGCGAGATGCTGATGCATCTCGCCGAAAGGCTAGAGGTGCCGTTGCGCGAACGCAATCCAATGCTCCTGGCAGCCGGATTTGCGCCGGTCTTTCCAGAGCGCAAACTGGATGATCCGGCGCTTGCTCCGGCACGCCGTGCCATCGACATGCTTCTGAAGGGACACGAACCCTTCCCGGCTCTGGCCGTCGACCGGCATTGGATGCTCATCGCCGCAAATGCCGCCGTCGCTCCGCTTCTCGCTGGGGTGACCGATGCCTCGCTGACCGAAGGACCAATCAATGTCCTACGGCTCAGCCTGCATCCGCATGGCCTAGCGCCTCGGATCGCCAATCTCCATGAATGGCGGGCACATCTGCTGGAACGCCTACGCCAGCAGATATCTGCGACCGGCGATCCCATCCTCATAAAACTACTTGCGGAACTGTCCGCCTATCCCGCACCGCCTGCACCGAAGTCTGGGGCTCCGGAACGGGATTTCGCCGGCATCGCCGTACCTCTGGAGCTTGTCACTGAAGCGGGACATCTATCGTTTCTGTCTACTACGACCGTCTTCGGAACGCCCGTCGACGTCACGCTGTCGGAACTCGCGATCGAGTCCTTCTTTCCTGCAAACCCGCAGACGGCGGAAGCGCTGAAGGCGATGCTGCCGGGCAGCTAAACGCCCGCAAGCGATCAGAACTCGACGCCGGGCTGCCCTTTGATGCCGGAGCGGAAAGGATGCTTGATCAATTCCATCTCAGTCACGAGATCGGCAATCTCGATCAATTCTTCCTTGGCGTTGCGGCCCGTCAGGACGACATGGGTCATGTAGGGCTTCTCGTTCCTGAGGAACTCAAGCACTTCGTTGATGTCGAGATAGTCGTAACGAAGCGCGATGTTGATTTCATCAAGCAGCACCATGGAGTTGCGCTCGTCTCGGATCAGCTCCTTGGCCTTTTCCCAGGCGGCAGAGGCCGCTGCCACGTCGCGGGCACGGTCCTGCGTTTCCCAGGTGAAACCCTCACCCATCGTATGAAACTGGCAAAGATCGGAGAAATGCTTCTCGATGAGGTCGCGCTCGCCGGTCCACATGGCACCCTTGATGAACTGCACCACCGCACTCGGTTTCCCATGGGCGATGTGGCGGAAGATCATGCCGAAGGCGGAGGAGGATTTTCCCTTGCCCTTGCCGGTATGGACGATGATCAAACCTTTCTCGTCGGTCTTGGTCGCCATGATCTTGTCGCGCGCGGCCTTCTTCTTCGCCATCTTGTCGGCGTGACGGGTATCGTCGTTCTTCGGCGCGCCCGCACCGGTTTCGGCCAATTCGTCGCTCATTGCATTCTCCCTGATATGATCGATTTCTGTGCCAGCGGCCCGCCGCGCCAAAGGTAGAGCGCGACAAGCGGCTGATCTTCCGTGCGCATCGCGTGGCGGATATTCGAGGGGTGATGGATAATCTCGCCTGACCAGTGTGGCAGGAACGGCTGAGCGTCCTTGCTCCATAGCGAGCCGTCGGTCAGAGGGATATAAATCTCCTCCGCCTCGTGATGATGGTCCGGATAATGCACATTGGGACCAAGCAGCAGAAAGCCGCCGGCCATCTCCTCGCTCGCAAAATGGCCGCGCGTGCCGAACAGCTCGACCCAGCCATATCGCTGCAGAAAGTCTGCGCCGAAATCTGTGATGCTGTAGGTCTGGGCCCAATGCAGCTCGTTCGCGGCTTGAAAGAGCCTGTCGAACAGCACGCCTTCTGCACCCTCCCCCAACCGATCATGCTTCCGAAGATAATCGACGACGGGCAAGCCGTGCGTCGCAAGCGAGCGCGGTTGCGCCGGCCAGTCAAAGCCCTCCACGAAATGCTGCAGCGTCAGATCGCTGCGCGACAGCACGTAATCCCGAAAACCAACCAGAAGCTCGTCGATCGCACTCATTCCGCCGCGTCCTTGCCCTTATCCAGGCTTTCCAGATCGAACCGCGCCGAATTGCTTCTCGGCGTCCAGAGCTGGCGATCGATCGCCTCAAGCAGACGTTCGCGCATGTCCCGAAGTGCTGCCGGATTCTTCTCCGCCATGAAATCGCGCACGCCCTGATCGGCGACGAAGGCCTGATAGACGGCCTCGAAATGATGATTGCGCACAGCACCCGTCGTCGCGGCAAAGGCAAAGAGATAGTCGACGGTTGCCGCGATCTCGAAGGCGCCCTTGTAGCCGTGGCGCATGATACCCTCGATCCACTTGGGATTGACGACGCGCCCGCGCACCACACGGCCGATCTCCTCTTCGAGCGAGCGGATCACAGGCTTCTCCGGCCTCGAATGATCGTTGTGGTAGATCGAGGGACGCGCACCGCCGAGCTGCTCGGCCGCCGCCGCCATGCCGCCCTCGAACTGATAATAATCGTCGCTGTCGAGCAAATCGTGCTCGCGATTGTCCTGGTTCTGCACGACCGCCTGGATCGAACGCAACCGCTCCTCGAAGACGCCCCGTTCGGCTCTTCCTTCTTCGCCGGCACCATAGGCATAACTGCCCCAGACGAGATAGGCCTCGGCCAAATCGGCACGCCGCTCCCATCCCTTCTCGTCGATGAGCGCCTGCAGACCGGCACCGTAGGCTCCGGGCTTGGAGCCGAAGATGCGATAGCCGGCCCTGCGGCTAGCGGAGACCGTATCGAGGCCGGCGGCTTCGAGCCGCGCGATCTCGCCCCGCATGCGCGCCGCAATGGGATTATCCGCAGCATCTTCATCAAGCATGCCGACGGCACGGATTGCCTTGTCGAACAAGGCGATCTGCTCGGGAAAGGCATCGCGGAAAAAGCCTGAGATACGCAACGTAACATCGACACGCGGCCGGTTGAGCATTGCCGGCGCGATGATCTCGTAGCCGGTGACGCGGCGCGAGGTCATGTCCCAGACGGGCTTGACGCCGATCAGCGCCAGCGCCTGCGCGATATCGTCGCCACCCGTGCGCATGTTCGACGTGCCCCAGGCCGTCAGTCCGAAGGAAACGGGCCATTCGCCATGGTCCTGAACATAGCGGCGGATGAGCAGCTCAGCCGATTTCTTGCCAAGTTCATAGGCTGCCGGCGTTGGCACGGCACCGCTGTCGACCGAATAG
This sequence comes from Rhizobium sp. 11515TR, assembly GCF_002277895.1. Lineage (NCBI taxonomy): Bacteria > Pseudomonadati > Pseudomonadota > Alphaproteobacteria > Hyphomicrobiales > Rhizobiaceae > Rhizobium > Rhizobium sp. 11515TR. The sequence goes on from NZ_CP022998.1 coordinate 2,834,972, forward strand.
AAATTCCGTCCCGTCGGCAGTACATCCGGTCGACCGCGTGTCGGTGCGCCGGATGGTCCGGGAGGTACGAAACGGCCGTCGAGGCCTTTGAGCAGAGCTGAGATCTCCGCATCGCCGCAAGCGAGGATGGAGGGCTGGAGCTTTGAGGCGATTTCGTCGAGAACCATGCGGGTGTTCGGCCAGTTCTCGGGGCAGGTAGTTTCGCCATTCACGAGTTTTGCGGCCAGGAGTTCGATGCGCTCGACGGTGTCGCCCTGGGTGCGCCAGGGGGCATCGGAAGCATCCTGCAGGATGGAGGGTCGCGGGCCTGTCCATTCGGAGGCCATGTCGCAGTGCAAGGGATCGAATGGTTTGCTGGGAGAGTTACCCCCCTCTGTCAGCTTTGCTGACATCTCCCCCACAAGGGGGGAGATTGGAGGGAGTACGTCGCTCGGCCGTCCCAAATCTTTATTAACAGCATCGGCGAATCCGATCTCGGTTTGATGCGAGAGCGTGCCACGCCTTACCGATCTCCCCCCTTGTGGGGGAGATGTCGCGAACGCGACAGAGGGGGGTACCGTACCTTCCCCACGCTCCGCACCCTCAAAAGCATCCCGAGCAATCGCCCGCTGCAGGCTCTGGTCGCCACCCTCGCCCAGCCCGCGCGGCACTCTTGCCAGCGCCACGGTCAAATCCGTCAGCAGCCTCCCGGACGGCGAAACGCCGAAGATATGCAGGCCATCGCGGATCTGCATTTCCTTGAGATCGCAGAGATAGGCATCAAGCTTGCGCAAGGCCTCATCTTCGCCCTCGCCCTTGGAAATGCCGGCATCCTGATCCAGCCCGATATCTGCGACGAGATCGAGGATTTGCTTGCGGAGCAGACGGATGCGGCGGGGATCGCCGCCCGAGGCCTCGTAATATTCGTCGACCAGCGCCTCCAGATCTTTCAGCGGACCATAGCTTTCGGCGCGTGTCAGCGGTGGCGTCAGGTGGTCGATGATGACGGCGCTTGTGCGGCGCTTGGCCTGCGTGCCCTCGCCGGGATCGTTGACGATGAAGGGATAGAGGTTCGGCAGCGGCCCGAGAATGGCTTCCGGATAGCAGCTTTCCGACAGCGCCAGCGCCTTGCCCGGCAGCCATTCGAGATTGCCGTGCTTCCCCATGTGGATGACCGCATGCGCGTCGAAAGAACGACGCAGGAAGGCATAGAAAGCGAGATAGCCGTGCGGCGGCACGAGATCGGGAGAGTGGTAGCTCTCCTTCGGATCGATATTGTAACCGCGAGCCGGCTGGATGCTGACAAGTACATCGCCAAAGCGGGCGAACGGCAGGGCGAATCCGCTGTCGAGCGCGTAAGGGTCCGCCGCAGGCTCGCCCCAGCGTACCGTGATCTCATCCTGAATCTGTTTGGGAAGCGACGAGAAGAAATCCTTGTAGTCGCTAAAAGAAAGCCTCTCGCGAACGACGCGGCCATCATGCCCCGAATTTGTCGGCCCTTCCGCCAAATGCCGCATCAGCGCATCGCCGTCGGCAGGCAGATCGGCAACGCCGTAACCCGCCGCCCGCATCGCCCTCAGCACCTCGATCGTGCCGGCCGGCGTATCCAACCCGACGCCATTACCCAGGCGCCCATCGCGATTGGGATAGTTTGCCATCACGAGCGCAACGCGGCGATCTCCGGGCGGCGTTTTGCGCAGCCGCGCCCAGTTGGCGGCGAGCCGCGCCGTATAGCGCATGCGATCCTCGAGCGGTTCGCTGGCGACGATATTGGCCTCGACCCGCTCGTCGTAGCGAGCAGCAGCCTTGAAGGACACGGCGCGCGCAAGAACACGCCCATCGACCTCGGGCAAAGCCACATTCATGCCGAGATCGCGGGCCGAAAGCCCCTGCGAGGATACCTCCCATGCCTCCTTCGATGAAGCAGAGAAGATGGCTTGCAGAACGACGGCATCACCCGTTTCCAGCACCGTCGCCTGACGATCCGCGCCCGGCGCCGAAACGGCAAAGCCAGTGGTATTGATGACCACGCTTGGTTTCAGCTCCATAAAGACGCTTTCGAGAATGCCGACGGATACGGCATCCTTGAGGCTATAGGCAAAGACCGGCAACGGCCGCATGCCCTCGGCGATAAGCGCCTCTATCATGGCTTCGACCGGCTTTGTTTCACCACTCTGAACCAGCGCGCGGTAGAAAGAAATGGCGACCGTCGGAGGTTCGAGCCCCTCCGGGACCACCACCCCCAAATTGGAAACTCTCCGCCACTCCTCGACACCGATCACGCCGCGGCTCGGCCACCATATGCCGGCCTTCATCAGGGGCACTGCTGGCATCGGCTTCTCTGCGCCCGAGAGCATCGCCTCGGCGTAGGCAAGAAACGCCCGCGAATTCGTCTCTCCGCCCTCGATCAGATAGGACCAGAGGGCATTGAGATCGTCGAGCGCGACGTTGGAGAATGGTGTCAGCCCGGGATCGGGCTTCGAATCGCCCGGCAACACCGCGATAAGGGCCTCCTGACGCACCGCACAGGCATGCAGCGCCTCCAGCGCATAATGGAAGTAACTCGCCCCTCCCAGCGCCCGCACGATGATGAGCTTCGCATGCCGCGCCGTCCTGTCGATATAGGTATCGACGGACATCGGATGCTTGAGGCTCATCAGGCTTGCAAGCCGAAGGGAACGATCGCCCTCACCATACGCTGCGGCAATCGCCGCAAGCTCGGTATCGGCAGCCGACAGAAAGAGGATATCGCCGGGCGACTGCCCGAGATCGATCGCCTCCTCGCCGTCGCTTATCGTTCCCTTTTGAGCCAGGAGGAGATGCATCAGGCGTCAGAGTATGCGGCGGCACACCCCCCTCTGTCACTTCGTGACATCTCCCCCACAAGGGGGGAGATTGTTTGGTGCCATGCTTCGCTGGACTTACCTCCCCAAGCCCCAGCTACTCCCGACATCGGTTGTTTTACGATGTAGCAGCCACGAGCTTCTAATCTCCCCCCTTGTGGGGGAGATGTCCCGCAAGGGACAGAGGGGGGTATCGCACGGCAAAGACGCAGCATCGATCAGACCAGCGCTTCGATCGCTTTGCGCACGATCGTCTCGTCCATCTCGTGCAGGCCGATCACCACAAGCCGGGTTGCGCGGGCTTCACCCGGCGTCCAGGCGCGATCGAAATAGGTATCGATGCGGCTGCCGACGGCCTGAAGCTGCAGGCGCATGGGCTTGCCGGGGACATCGACGAAGCCCTTGAGGCGCAGCACATCATGCTCCGCAATCACGCGCTTCAGCGCATCGGCGAAGGCGGCCGGATCGGCAATCGGGCCGAGTTCGACGACGAAGCTGTCGAATTCGTCATGGTCATGCGGCGTGCCGTCCTCATGCTCCAGTTCATGATGGGATTTGCGGTTGACGATATCGTCTTCCGTGCCGATGCCGAGGCCGAGCAGGACGGCAGCGGGCACGTCACCATTCTTCGCCTCGATGATTGTCGGCTTGCGGGCGGTGCGCGAGGCGACCTCGGCGCGCACACGGCCGAGTCCCTCGACGTCGATAAGGTCGGTCTTGTTGAGCACGATCAGATCGGCACAGGTCAGCTGATCTTCGAACAGTTCCTCGATCGGGCTTTCGTGGTCCAGCGAGTCGTCCTCGACGCGGGCAGCCTCGACAGCATCGTGATCGTCGGCAAAGCGGCCGGCGGCAACGGCGGCGCTGTCGACGACGGTGATGACGCCGTCCACGGTCACGTGGGTGCGGATATCGGGCCAGTTGAAGGCAGCGACCAGCGGCTGCGGCAGAGCAAGGCCCGAGGTCTCGATGACGATATGATCCGGGCGCGCATCACGCTCCAAAAGCTTCGTCATGGTGGGAATGAAATCGTCGGCGACGGTGCAGCAGATGCAGCCATTGGTCAGCTCGATGATATCGTCCTCGGTGCAGTTCTCCGCGCCGCAGCCCTTCAGCACGTCGCCGTCGACGCCGAGGTCGCCGAACTCGTTGATGATCAGAGCGATCTTCTTGCCACCGGCATTCTGCAGGAGGTTGCGGATCATCGTCGTCTTGCCGGCTCCCAGGAAGCCGGTGATGACGGTGGCGGGAATCTTTTCCTGGTTCATATGGATCAGCCCTTCATTTTCAGCGGCAAGCCCGCTGCGATAAAATAAACTTCGGCACTTGCCGCAGCGACCATCTGGTGCAGGCGGCCGGCATGGTCGCGAAATTCGCGCGCCATGCGATTTTCCGGCACGATTCCCAGGCCAACCTCGTTGGAGACGAGAACGAGCCTTGATCGCGCAGTTGGTAGAAATGCAGTGAGAGCGGCAAATTCCGCCACCATGTCACGCTCGGCCATCATCAGATTGGTCACCCAGAGCGTCAGGCAGTCGATAAGCACCGCCCGCCCCTCCGCGTCGACAGCGGCAAGCTGCCCGACGAGATCGATCGGCTCCTCATGCGTCTGCCAGAGATCGCCGCGATCGGCACGATGTTGGGCGATGCGCTCGCGCATCTCATCGTCCCACGCCTGCCCCGTCGCCACATAGTGACGTTCGAGACCGGTGTCCGAAACCAGAGATTCAGCAAACCTGGATTTGCCGGAACGCGCGCCGCCAAGGACGAAAACCGCTTGGGAAATAGAAGCCGACATGCGTTATGCCCACTCCCAAGCAAAAGCGAGGGTCGGCAGCACGTCGCTGGAACCGGGAAACAGGCGCCCATACGCCGAAAACTCGTCTTGCGCCATGACAACCTCCGTGCTGGCAGCGGAACTCGCGTCCCAAAACAGGCTCTGCGCCCGGCACGCATGGCAGGTCTCCTGGCTCGCGGATAAGACGCCGCGACGGGGGCGGACCGAAACGGTCGCCCCCGATCGTGCGCCAGCGGATCCTTCTCGCCTTCCCGGCAATGCATCATGAAAAGGCGGACGATTCGTAGAATAAGAGGCGTCCAGCCCCGGTTGATCATGATGCCACACCAGTGGCTTTTTCGATTTGAGCCTCCCCCGCCCCGTTCGCCCCATGCGAACTATCGACAGAATCGGCTTCAAACCGAACGAAAGACCCTGACCGCTCTACAGTCGCGGGGTCGGCTGTGATGAGAACGCCCGGATTGGGTCCGCCCCTTCACATTCCCTTTTCATCCCATGCGGCAGATCGCCGCTCAGGAACCATTCGTTATGCCGCAATGATTAGGCTTTCACTTAGTTCAAGTCAATCAAGGGCATGGATGCGACCTGCGCCATCCTGATTGCGAAATCGGTTGAAAATTCGCATGAAATCAGCGGCTTTTTTGCCGTATTTCTTTGATGTTAGGAGTTTATAGAGGGTAAGCCCTCACATTCGAGCAAAAACGTATCGTCCGCTTCCAATGCTACAGAAATTCCAACCGCGACGTCTCGGCGTCTTCTCGGTCCTATTCGATCTCGGTCGCTTCAGGGCATTGCTGCGTCGTGGCGAGCTGGGACTTGTTTTTGCCGGCGCCCTGGTGGGAATAGCGTCCGGCTGTGCCGTTACCGCGATGAGCTATATCTCGCGCAAACTTCACAGCGTCATCTACGGCATAACCGACTACGAACGCTTGAGTTCGGCGGCGATGGCAATTCAGGACAAATCCGTATTGTTCATTGCACCGATCGCAGGGGGCATCATTCTCGGCATATTGCTCTACATATTATCGCGCACGCGCAAGAAACCGATGGTCGACCCGATCGAGGCCAATGCGCTGCATGGCGGTCGCATGTCGCTGACCGACAGCATCATCGTCGCCGTGCAGAACCTGATCTCCAATGGATTCGGCGCGTCTGTCGGGCTTGAAGCAGGTTACACACAGCTCGCGGCCGGCATTGCCTCCAAATTCGGCTATAAGATGCAGATGCGCCGCGCGGACCTGCGCATGCTCGTCGGATGCGGCGCGGCCGGCGCTATTGCCGCAGCATTCAATGCGCCGCTCACCGGCGCCTTCTATGCCTTCGAGCTCATTATCGGTAGCTATTCGATCGTGACCCTGACCCCCGTCGTCGTCTCGGCGCTGATTTCAACGATGATAGCAAGACTGCTCGCCGGCGACGACTTTGCCATCGATATCGATCATTTCGGGGCGATCGTTCCGGCGGATTATCTTCCAGCCATCCTCCTTGGTGCCTTCTGCGCCGGTATCGGCATCCTGATCATGCAGGGCGTCGCCTGGGTCGAAGAATTGGCACGCAAGAGTTCCATCGCGCCGCCGTTCCGGCCCGCGCTCGGCGGCCTGGTCGTCGGAACACTGGCGTTGATTTCGCCGCAGGTCCTGTCTGCCGGCCATGGCGCGCTGCATCTCAATCTGTCTACGGACGTGACGCTGGGCGCCTTGGCGGGTCTATTCCTGCTGAAATCGCTCGCTTCCGCAATATCGATCGGCTCCGGCTTCAGAGGCGGCCTCTTCTTCGCCTCGCTGTTCATGGGCGCGCTGCTCGGCAAGATCTTCGCCTATTGCGCACCCTATTTCGATCATGCCACGCTGACGCCGGCCGTCTATGCCGTCGTCGGCATGAGCTCGCTTGCTGTTGCCATCATCGGCGGCCCGCTGACCATGACCTTCCTGGCGCTTGAAATCACCGGGGACTTTCCGATCACTGCCCTGGTGCTGGCCGCCGTCATCACCTCCTCGCTCGTGGTGCGCACGACCTTCGGCTACTCCTTCGCCACATGGCGCTTCCACCTACGCGGCGAAAGCATCCGCAGCGCCCATGACGTCGGCTGGATCCGCAATCTCACGGTCGCTCGCATGATGCGCCCCGACGTGCATACGGGCAGTATCGACATGAGCATCGAGGAATTCCGCAAGAATTTTCCGATCGGCTCGGCGCAGCGCGTCATCCTGATCGACAAGAACGAGAAATATTCCGGAATGGTTCTCGTGCCCGACGTCTATGCGAGCCCGATCGAAAAAGACGACGAGGAACACGGTCTTTCCGATTTCATCCGGCTCCGCAACGAATTCCTGCAGCCGCAGATGAACGCCAAGCAGGCAGCCGCCATGTTTGAGCAGACCAAGAGCGAAGCGCTCGTCGTCGTCAACGACCTGATCGAACGCAAGGTCATCGGTCTGCTGACGGAGAGCTATACGCTGCGCCGCTACAGCGAAGAACTCGACCGCCGTCGGCGGGAAGTTTCCGGCGAACTCTAGGCGACCAGACCGTCTAGCCAGGCCGGATCGAGTACGCTTTCCAGCTCTGCCGCAACTTCGTCCAGAGCCATATCGACGCTGGCGCGATAGTTCACGCGCTCGCCGGAAAGGCCGAAGCTTGCCAGCAGCTTTGCCCGGTAAGCGTCGCTGCCGAAGAGCCCATGAAGATATGTGCCCATGATGCGGCCATCCGGCGATACCGCTCCATCGGGCCGCCCGTCGATCATGGCCGATGGCCGTTCGCAGTCCGGGCCCCGCGTCACACCGAGATGGATTTCATAGCCGGACAGCGGCACGTCATATTCTTTCGAGATCGCAAGACTGTTGCGCACCGTCTTTTCCGGCGCCATTTCCGTCTCGATATCCAAAAGATCCAATCCGGGCGTCTCGGTCACCGATCCCTCGATACCAAGCGGATCGTAGACGGTATGGCCGAGCATCTGATAGCCGCCGCAAATGCCGATGACGCGCCCGCCGCGGCGCACATGCGCGGCTATATCGCGATCCCATCCCTGTTCGCGCAGATCAAGCAGGTCGCCGATCGTCGACTTGGAGCCTGGCAGCACCACGAGCGCTGCATCCGGAGGCAAGCGCTCCCCGGCGCGGACGAAGACCAGATCGACATCCGGTTCGGCTCGGAGCGGATCGAGATCGTCGAAATTGGCGATCCGCGACAGCACCGGCACGGCGACCTTGAGCGCGCCGGACGAGCCACGAGCAAGCCGCTCCAGCACAACGGAATCCTCCGCCGGCAGGCGCGCCGCCGCCTTCAGCCACGGCACGACGCCATGGCATTGCCAGCCCGTGAAGCCGCCAATCGCCTCTATGCCTTCCCCGAACAGCGAGACATCTCCGCGAAACTTGTTGATCAGATAACCGCGGATCATCCGCCGGTCTTCCTCCGGCAAGATATGATACGTGCCGACCAATGACGCGATCACGCCGCCGCGGTCTATGTCGCCGACCAGCACGACGGGGACATTGGCGCGTGTCGCAAAGCCCATATTGGCGATATCGCCGCGTCGGAGATTGATCTCGGCAGGCGAACCCGCTCCCTCGACGATAACGAGATCGGTTCCTGCCCGCATCGTGGCGAAGCTTTCGAGTACGGCACCAAGCAGCTGCGGCTTCAGCGCCTGATAGTCCCTGCCCTTGGCCTGTCCCCAAACCTTGCCCTGCACGATGATCTGGCTGCCGGTTTCCGATTGTGGCTTCAACAGCACCGGATTCATGTGAACCGATGACGGCACCCGCGCCGCCAGCGACTGTAGCCATTGGGCGCGCCCGATCTCGCCGCCATCCTCCGCAACGGCGGCATTGTTCGACATATTCTGCGGCTTGAACGGGCGCACTCTCACGCCCCTGTTTGCGAACAGCCGGCATAGTCCTGCGACCAATACCGTTTTTCCGACATCGGAGCCGGTTCCCTGCAGCATGATCGCTCTTGTCATTCCCCACCACCTCGATGCGCTACAGCCACTGAAAACGCTAGATTCCGCCTTGGTTCTGCCGCGATCTCCGGCTTCCGGAAAGAGTGACCACGATACAAAAATGCATCACCCTCAAACATGCTCTGTTTGCGACATTGGATGACGATTTCATCCATTGTGAGTTAGGCGGAAGAGGATTATCTCCATCGCGAAAACACACAACGAAACCGGCCGGTCCGGGTCGGAGGATACCCCAATGCTCTTCATCTTCAACAGACAGAATTCCATTCAGATCGCCTGGAATGGCAAGCTTCCGGTTCGCCGCCCGGAGAGCCGCCTGCAGCAGCTCGATACGCGCTTCGGCACGATCGGCTTCATCCGCACCTATAATGTCGGCTGAGAGCGCGTCAATCCGCCAACCCGACACATGCCAAGCCGCCATGCGACCGCATCGGCGGCTTTATTTTTGACCGTTATCGGGATCGGAACGGCTGCCGCTTCGTGGCAGATCAAGCTGCCTCATAAAGGCACCCTCTAAAGCGCGAAAACCGCGCGATCCGGAGATCGACGCGGTTTGCCAAGAACGCCGGCTTCCCTGCACAAACACCGCAAGGTTCGCTTTCCCCGGTACGCAATACCTGATCCAGGGAAGCAGCGGTATGTCCCCCGCCACGCATCGATTGATAAACGGACATCGTTACTGGAGGGTTATTAAGTGCTTAAATTAGAGTGAATCTGAGAATTTTTTGAAAATTTTCCTCTTTGTGTTGAGAAATCGCAAACGACGCAAATGGAATACAAAACGTCTTTCAGGGACGCGATATTTGGGCGGTATTTAACTCCGCCTCGACGGCGAGCTTCGTGGAAGCCACACAATGATCGTTTTGCAGCCACGAATAGCAGAAAACAGGCTAATTCAGGCGCTTATTTGAGCTTCTCCAAGAGGCACGATAACTGCAATTGGCCGACGGGCTGTTGATTTATTCATTCAAATCCTTAGGCTGCCCAACGTCGATGCAAAGAATGCCCGGCCGCGACAGAGTTCCGCGGTCGCAAAAAGACCAAATGCACGACGGCAGCAAAGGGGACCGTACCGGCGTCGTCAGCGGCGTATGAACGGTTGCAATTAGACCGCGCTGACAGGGGATCGACAGAAATCGAACGCGTTTGGAGTCGATTTCCGCAACGTAACGAAAAATTGGGAGACGATATCAATGAAGAAGCTTCTCGCTTCAGCCATTTTCGCATTCGGCGCCTATGCTTTGGCTGGCTCGGCGCAGGCCGCAGATTGCGGCAGCGTATCCATCGCTGAAATGAACTGGGCATCGGCAGGCGTTGCCGCCCAGGTCGACAAGATCATCCTGCAAAACGGTTATGGCTGTAACGTCACTCTGGTGACCGGCGACACGCAGCCGACCTTTACCTCCATGGACGAAAAAGGCCAGCCTGACGTTGCGCCCGAGCTTTGGGTCAACGCGGTGCGCACCGCGCTCGACAAGGCCGTTTCCGAAGGCCGCTTGATCGAAGCCGCACCGCTCTTGAGCGATGGCGGCGTGGAAGGCTGGTGGATTCCGAAATTCCTCGCCGACGCCCATCCCGATATCAAGACCGTTCAGGACGCGCTGAAGCATCCGGAACTCTTCCCCGCCCCGAAGATTCCTCCAAGGGCGCAGTATATAATTGCCCGGCCGGCTGGAACTGCCAGATCTCGACCGCTAATCTCTATAAGGCCCTCGGCGCTGAAAAGCTCGGATTCACGCTGGTCGATACCGGTTCGGCGGCAGGCCTCGACGGCTCGATCGCCAATGCCTTCGAAAAGAAGACCGGCTGGCTCGGCTATTACTGGGCACCGACCGCCATTCTCGGCAAGTACGACATGGTTCGTCTGAGCTTCAACGTGCCGCACGACAAGAAGGAATGGGATGCCTGCACGTCGCAGCAGGACTGCGCCAATCCGAAGGTGAACTCCTATCCGGTTTCGGATGTCTATACCGTCGTTACCAAGGACTTTGCCGCAAAGGCCGGCATCGCCATGGACTACATGAAGACCCGCAAGTGGGATAACGCCACCGTCGGCAAGGTTCTTGCCTGGATGACCGACAATCAGGGTACGAACGAGGACGGCGCCAAGTACTTCCTCAAGACTTACCCCGACATGTGGACCAAGTGGGTTGCTCCGGACGTCGCCACGAAGGTCAAGGCTTCGCTCTGATCCATGCTGCAGAGTCGGCGGCAGGCGCGTGCCTGCCGCCGATTTCACATTCGCGCGCCGCAATCGGTATGACGCTCATACCGACAGAGCGACATGGCGCAAGGTCGCAACGAGTGCAGATTGACGGCGGCGAATGCTGTAAGAATTCAGGGGCAGCCTGAAGAACCGGTCGCAGCGCTGCAGTGCTGTTCGCATGTGAATGCCACACGAGCGCAGCGGGACAGAACCGGACTAAGAAGGGGAAATACATGGCTATCCAGTGTACGATCCTGCCGAATTTGCTTTGCAACTTTCCGGCAATAGACGAGTCGATCATACGTCTCGCACGCAAGAACATCGATGACGGTTTCAGGGCGTCCGTACGCGCCTACGGCAATCTCATCGACGCTATCGTGCAGCCGCTGCAATGGTTTCTGAACTATCTCGAATGGGTTTTCACCAACACGCCCTGGTTCATCATACTCGTCGCTATGATGCTCGTCGTCTATGCCGCCAGCCGCAACCTCAAAATTGTTGCCGGCACTGCAATCTCCATGATTCTCATCGGCGTCTTCGGCCTCTGGACCGACACGATGGTCACGCTCGCCATGGTCACCGTCTGTACGCTCATTGCCATCGTCATCGGCCTGCCGATCGGCATCCTGATGGCGCGTTCGGACCGCCTGCAGTCGATCGTCAATCCGATCCTCGACGTCATGCAGACCATGCCGAGCTTCGTCTATCTCATTCCGGTCGTCGTCATCTTCGGTATCGGCAAGGTGCCGGGCCTCATCGCCGTCGTCATCTACGCCGTTCCGCCGATGATCCGCCTGACCAATCTCGGCATCCGCCTCGTGGACAAGGAGGTGCTCGAAGCCGCCGACGCCTTCGGCTCATCGCACCGCCAGAAACTCTTCAACGTACAGATCCCGCTCGCGCTGCCCACCATCATGGCCGGCATCAATCAGACCATCATGATGTCGCTGGCCATGGTCGTCGTCGCCTCCATGGTCGGCGTCGGCGGTCTCGGCAAGAACACGCTGCAGGCGATCAACAACCAGTTCTTCACCGTCGGCTTCCTCAACGGTTTCGCGCTGGTCGCCATTGCCATCATTTTCGACCGTACGAGCCAAGCCTATGGCAGACGGCTCCAGAAGCACTCGGAGGTCATCCATGGCTAGTCACGCGATCCAGATCAAAAGCCTGTATAAGATTTTCGGTCCTCGCGGACGCGATTATATCGATCAAGTCAAGAACGGTTTGGGCAAAGCCGAGCTCAATGAAACACATGGCCATGTGCTCGGCCTGCAGGATATCAACATCGACATGCCGGCCGGCGCCATCACCGTCGTCATGGGCCTCTCCGGCTCGGGCAAGTCGACGCTGATCCGCCATATCAACCGGCTGATCGAGCCGACGGTCGGCGAAGTGCTCTATGACGGCGTCGATGTCTGCAAGATGAGCGAAAACGACCTGCGCGAATTCCGCCGCCACAAAACGGCGATGGTGTTCCAGAAATTCGCGCTGCTGCCGCACCGCACCGTCATCGAGAACACGATCTACGGCCTGGATATCCAGGGCGTGCCACGCTCCGAGAGCGAAAAGAAGGGCCAGTACTGGATCGAGCGCGTCGGGCTCAAGGGCTTCGAAAGGCACTTTCCGAACCAGCTTTCCGGCGGCATGCAGCAGCGCGTCGGACTTGCCCGCGCACTGACGAACGATGCCGATATCCTTCTGATGGACGAAGCTTATTCGGCGCTCGATCCGTTGATCCGCGTGGATATGCAAACCGTTCTGCTCGATCTGCAGAAGGAGCTGAAGAAAACCGTCGTCTTCATTACCCACGATCTCGACGAGGCGCTGCGCCTTGGCGACAAGATCGCGATCCTGCGCGACGGCAAGGTCGTGCAGCAGGGCACTGGTCAGGAGATCGTGCTGCAGCCGGCCGACGACTATATCACGGCCTTCGTGAAGGAGGTGAACCGCGGTCGCGTCATCCAAGCCCAGACGATCATGAAGCCGCTTGCCGGCGAGCCGGGCGGCGCACGCGTACCCGGCGACATGACGCTGGAAGTCGCCGCCAAGCAGATCACCGAGGCGGGCCAGACGGGAGCCGTCGTCATGGATGCGGGTGGCAAGCCTATCGGCACGATCGATCTGCAAAGCATCATCGCCGCCATGGTCACGCCGACGTCGCACGAGACGGCACAGATGGCGGCAGCCTAACGCCTGATCTTCATCCCAAACGATAGAGCGCCCTCACCGTGGCGCTTTTTTCTGCCACCATTGCCGTGTCGACATATGGGTAGCCATCTTGTCGTTGTGTTCACATAAAGAAATGTTTATATCTGCATTTGATATCCGAACATCTGACGTATCCGAGGACGCACCATGACCGTCGCCACCAATCCCCTGACCGATCTTCTCGCCGAAAAGGGCGTGCTGCTTGCCGACGGCGCAACCGGCACCAACCTCTTCGCCATGGGCCTTGAGGCCGGTGAAGCTCCCGAGCTCTGGAACGAACAGCATCCAGAGCGGATCACGAAGCTGCATCAGGATTTCGTCGATGCCGGCGCCGATATCATCCTCACCAACACCTTCGGCGGCACCCGTCATCGCCTGAAGCTCCATCATGCGCAGGATCGCGTGCATAGCCTCAACAAGACGGCTGCCGAGATCGCCCGCGCCGTTGCCGACAAGGCTGACCGCAAGGTCATCGTCGGCGGCTCCGTCGGACCGACCGGCGAGTTGCTCATGCCGCTCGGCGCCCTGACCTATGAAGATGCCGTCGCCGCGTTCGTCGAGCAGATGGAAGGCCTGCAGGCCGGTGGTGCCGATGTCGCCTGGATCGAAACCATGTCATCGCCGGAAGAAATCCGGGCTGCAGCAGAAGCCGCCGCCAAGGTCGGCCTGCCCTACACCTATACCGGCTCGTTCGATACCGCAGGCAAGACCATGATGGGCCTGCATCCGAAGGACATTCATGCCGTCGCCACCGATATCGGCGCTGGCCCGGCGGCCGTTGGCGCCAATTGCGGCGTCGGCGCTTCCGACATCCTCTCCAGCCTCCTCGACATGACCGAGGCGGACGCTTCCGCAATCGTCATCGTCAAGGGCAATTGCGGCATTCCGGAATATCGCGGTGCCGAAATCCACTATTCCGGCACGCCGCCGCTGATGGCCGATTATGCCCGCCTCGCACGCGATGCCGGCGCCAAGATCATCGGCGGCTGCTGCGGCACCTCCTGCGGCCATCTCGCCGCCATGCGGGAGGCGCTGGACAGCTACGTACCCGGCCCTCGCCCGACGCTGGAAACGATCATCGAACGGATCGGCCCCCTTCGCAACAAGACCGCCAACGAAGGCGGCGCGGCTCCGGTTCGCGAACGCCGCAGACGATCCTAAGGAAGAAGAAAGCCCGGTTGCCGGGCTTTCTTTTCATCATTCACTTGCTTCCGCAGAGACTTTCACTCGGCCGCGCCTTCAAAGCGTCCCGAAAGTGAGCCCGAGCCCGCCGCCCGCTATTTCTCACCACCAATCGTGCGTCCCTCGGTGAAATGCGGAACAATCCGGCTGTCGAACGCCTTCAAGGCCGCGCCGATCGCCTGGTGCATGTCTAGATAGCGGTAGGTGCCGAGCCGCCCGCCGAAATGGACATTGGTCTCTGCCTCGGCGCGCTCGCGATAGCGCAGGAAGACCTCCTTGTCCTGACGCGTATCGATCGGATAGTAGGGTTCGTCGGAGCGCTTTGCCGAGCGCGAATATTCCCGCACCACCACCGTCTTCTCATTCTGATAGGGGCGCTCCGGATTGAAGTGGCGAAACTCCAGGATACGGGTATAGGGGATCGTCTCGTCGGCATAATTCATGACCGCCATGCCCTGGAAATCGCCGATATTCAGCGTCTCCTTCTCGAAGTCGATGGTCCGCCATCCAAGCTCGCCCTCGGAGTAATCGAAATAGCGATCGATCGGGCCGGTGTAGACGATCGGAAGCCCGGCCGGCAGCGAGGATTTCAGCGAGAAGAAATCGACATCGAGGGCGATCTGGATTTTCGGATGCTTCAGCATCCTCTCGAAGATCGCCGTATAACCGTCGACCGGCAGGCCTTCATATTTGTCGTTGAAGTAGCGGTTGTCGAACGTGTATCGGACCGGCAGGCGCGTGATGATATGCTCCGGCAGATCCCGCGGATCCGTCTGCCACTGCTTGGCCGTATAGCCACGAATGAAGGCCTCGTACAAGGGCCGGCCGATCAGCGAAATCGCCTTTTCTTCCAGATTGGCCGGATGGCGGCCGGCCATTTCTGCCGCCTGGTCCGCAATCAGCGCCTTCGCCTGGTCGGGCGAAAGGCGCCGGTTGAAGAACTGCGAGATCGTCCCGAGATTGATCGGCATCGAATAGACCTGATCGCGGTAGGTCGAATAGACGCGATGCTTATAGTCGGTGAAAGCGGTAAATCTGTTGAGATAGGTCCAGACCAATTCGTTCGGTGTATGAAAGAGATGCGCACCATAACGGTGAACCTCGATCCCGGTCGCGCCGTCAAACTCGCTATAGGCATTGCCACCGATATGGCTGCGCCGGTCGATCAGAAGCACGTTCTTCCGCAGCTCGTTCGCCACCCGCTCCGCGATCGTCGCGCCATAAAAGCCGGCACCGACGATCAATAAATCTATCTTGGAAAAATCAATCATGCTCTAAAACTCTCGCTACCACCAAATCTCGGTCGCGGCTGCAATCGAAGGTGCCAAACGGAATTGGATATGAGGGTGACGGTGGCGCGAATCTGTCGGCGGCACCTGGAAAAATCCAGGCACGCTTACCAGACGCCGGCATATTTCAGCGGCGTATATTGATACGTCCTGAAGAGTGCAGCCTGTTCTTCCACCGCCGCGTTGACGTTGTAGGTCGCGCCCAGCGGCCGCGTATGAGCGACGGAAATAGCGTCGATAATCGCCATGCGCGCCACTGGTCGGCCGAGGAATGACGGCCAAAGATGGTCGAGGCCGTATCCGGATTCGACATCCTTCATGGACTCGATGCAGATTTGCAGCGCACGCCGCGAGAAGACCGGGCACATGATTTCGACGAAACCTTCGAAACGCACGACGCTGTTGGGTCGCTGAACCGTCAAAGGATGATTGGGGTAAGAGCCTGGCCCTTTCTTGAGGGACGGCTGTGCCAGGTCCAGACCATGCTTGTGCGACAGGTGGAACATCCTGTTGATGTCCTCGCCGTCGCACAGCAGATCGTCGTCCGGCAGCCAGATTCGCTCATAATTCCAAAGCGGGCTGCCTTGATGGAAGAGGTCGTAGATGATCCTGAACTTCTTGGTCTTCGGCAGATGCGCCAGATATTCGTAGGGGCTATTGGAAACTTCCGGCGTCTCGGCACCATAATAGCCGATGCAGAGATCCCAGTTGCGCGAGGCATCATCGATCTTCTCGAACCAGCGCGGATGGAGGGACTTCGAACCGGCGGGCACGACAACGAGATTGGGACGCCTTAGCCCTTCCTGCGGCTGCACGAGGAATTTGGCCTTGCGCTCGACACCTACGGGCGTTGAAAACAGCGGATGCGGCGGGTGATCGGCCGGCACCAGCAGATAGGTGCTATCGATACCTCCAATGACGCCCCGGCCCGCCAATGCCATGAGATTGCCGTCCTCTATATGGGCAGAATCGAAAATGACCGACGGCAACCCATCTCTATCGATCAGGCAAAGCCGGCCGGCCATCACATGCCAGAAATCGACGGCGGGATCGAAATAATTGCCGATCATGCCTTCAGGCGCCAAAACCATGAAGCGAGAAAACATTCCGCGATTGACGTCGCCGAGGCTCCAGAATGTGCCGTTCAACATGTCCTGGGTCAGCGGCGGCGCATCGGACCATTGTATCTGGCTCGCCGGATGCACTTCGTAGGCGGGCTTATGCAAGCTGTTCGCTGCCAATGACATGTGGACTGTCCCCTAATTCCGAACCCCAGGTAACGGCCCGATCCGAGGAAAGCAGTCAGACGACGTGGCTCCCGGAGATTCGCTCGCGATCGAGCTCGTTTGATCGGCACTGTGGCCATCCTTCCTTTTGCGAAGCTTGTGCAGGAAATCAAAGGCCGCTTGCCCTCCGCGACGCATTTCGAGCAATCCAGCCTCGCGAAAGTTGGCCGGCATAATCTCAGCACTGGGATTTCTGTGCGGGGGCAATCGCGCGTTCAGAATATTGCCAAGAACGTCGGTGCTCGGCGGACACGAAGGTCGGTCGTGTCGTCCGTCAGGTCGAGACTAAGAACCACTCGTCTCTTTTACGGTAGCAGAAGATGCATCAGAAGAAAAAGCTGGCCATAATCATCGAAGTCGATAGCTTCATCGGCGACATATTCCAACATCTGTCAAAAACCTACGAAGTCATGGCCATACAGCCGAAGACTTTCAAGGAAATCGAGACGGCTGTTGAATGGGCCGACATCGTCTGGTTCGAATTCTGCAACGAGCTCTTCGTCCACGCGATCAACCAGAACATCAAGCGGCGCGGCAAGCGTGTCATCGCGCGCTGGCATCGTTTCGAGATCGTGGAATCAAATTTTCCCGATCGCATCGATTTCGGCGCCATCGACGATCTGATTCTGGTGTCGCATGACATGCTGCGTGTCCTGAAACTCAGGGCGCCTCAGGTCACCCAGAAAACCCGTACTCACGTCGTGTGGAACGGCCTCAATCTCGACAAGTTCAAGCCGATCCCTTCGCTCGACAAGAAAAAGATCGCCTGGGCCGCCAAGCCCTTCATGCGCAAAAACCAGCCGCTGTTCCTGCAAATCATGCACTCGCTGGTGAAGCGCGATCCTTCCTACACGCTGCATGTGGCCGGCGAACAGGAAGAGTACGTCATGATGCCGTACCTGAAGCGCACGACGGAAAAGCTCGGCCTCACCCGCAACGTCTTCTTCCATGGCTGGCAGCGCAACATGCCGGCGTTCCTCGCCGACAAGGGCGTGATACTGTCGACCTCGGTGCACGAGAGCTTTGGTTATAACATCGCCGAAGCCATGGCTGTCGGCGCCCTGCCGGTGATCCATGATTATCCCGGTGCGGAAGAATTCTGGCCCGACGAAATCCGTTTCTCGTCGGTGGATGAGGCCGTCGAAAAGATCATTGCCGGTCAGACCCAACAATGGACGCAATATGTCCACGAGAAATTCCCGCTCGCCAAGCAGCTGCGCGAACTCGATATCGTCATGGGCGACCGGGTAGCCGAAGCACCCAAAACCTTGAATTGGGCATCCCTGGAACAGCAGGCGGGTTCAAATATGAAGCGGCCCGTCCCGCTTTGGCTGGCGCAGCGGCCAGCCCCCGCACAGCAGGCCCCACAGCCCGCGCCTATTCCGCAGGCCATATCGGTGCAGCAGGTTCGCGAAGCCATGCCGGTTGCCGAGGTAGCGATGCAGCCCATGCAGCAGCCCTATCCGACACAGCCGCAACCCATCCCGGCACCATCCGTGGAGCGGCTTGCTCCCGTTACGCCGCTGGAACAGCCGATTCGTCGATCGGAAGCTGCGCCTTCCTTTGACTCCACCGGCTATTGGGAAGGCCGATACCGCAGCGGCGGCAATTCGGGTGCCGGCTCTTATGATGTGCTCGCCAAGTACAAGGGCCAGTTTCTGAATAGTCTCGCCCGGAAGAAAGGGCTGAAATCCTTTGCGGAGATGGGCTCCGGCGACGGCAATCAGCTGAAATACTTCTCGTTCGACCGCTACACCGGCTTCGATGTCTCCAAGACGGTCATCGAACGCACGATGATGATGTACAGGGACAAGCCGAACTACAATTTCGTCTGGCTGGGCGATCAGTCGCTTGACTGGGAAATGCACGAGGACGCGTACGACTGCGCCTTGTCGCTCGACGTGCTCTACCATTTGGTTGACGACAATATTTACGTCAATTACCTCGACCAGCTCTTTTCCTTGCCACAGCGCTATGTGATTATCTACGCTTCCAATTTCGACGGCCCGGATATTCGTGGCGCGTCGCATGTCCGGCACCGCAAGTTCACGACGGACATCGCAAACCGGTTCCCGCAATGGAGCCTGCTGAAGCTGGTGGAGAACCCGTATAAGTTCAAGGAATCGACCGAGGCGGATTTTGCGATCTACAGCCGCGACGAATTCGAAAACGCGCTGGATCTGAACGAACTCGACGCCATCAGATGAACCAGCCTGAAACGGAAGAGAGGCGCCGCGGCATGACCGCGGCGCCTCTCTTTTTATTGCGAGCACATTGGGCGCCGAATACTATCTTAGCCGGCTATCTTGGCGTCTTGCCGAGTATCAAATGAGGAGCCTGTTTCAGCCTGAGCGCAATATCCGCAGTCTCGAACGACTGCCTGCGCACGTTCTCATAGTCAGCCTGGCCATAATCTTCATAGCATTGCCGAACCAGCGCGAAGAAACGCTCCCGGAGATCGAACGGCAATTGCGGGTAGATCCAATCGAGCAAATCGAACTTGCTGCGAAGGAACCACTGGTAATAGGCCTCTTTCATCCGCGGCAGGCGCGTAAACAGCGCTTCCACCTCTGCAAAGGCCTTGAAGACTTCGAACCGCTTTTCGGTGAAAACATTGGTCAGCTGCACTCTGTCCTGATAGACGCGGTGGCCGATGAGATAGCGATTCATCATGCCGATCTTCCGGGCGTGCAGATAGATATGCCAGTGAGCATAGATATCGTTATGGACGCGCGTCTCCGAGAAGCGGAGACCCGTTTCCCGGCATAGCTTGGCGCTCACGATCTTGTTCCAGGGGAAATTCACCGTGAACAGCAATCGCCCGCACTGGTCGAGCGTAAAAACACCTATGTCGGTATCGCCCACCAGCTCCCGCCAGGCATCATTGTCGATCGGCAGCATCGGATCGAGACGACCGCTCCTGTCGGTGACATAGCGATAACGAAACACCATCACATCGCAGCCATTGGCTTCCATGTGATACACGACTTCATCGATCGAGCGATGCGCTACCATGTCGTCGGCGTCGAGAAAGTAATAATAGTCGCCGCGGGCGACGGCCATGCCGGCATTCCGGCTGTATCCTGCCCCGCCATTTTGCGGATTGCGCAGCAAGCGCACCCGCTGATCGCGCTGAGCATGTCGCTCGACAATCATCGCGGTGGCATCGGGAGACATGTCGTCGACAACGATCACCTCCAGAACGTCACGATTTTCCAGAACCGCGGCAATCGTTTCACCGATGGATTCCTGCGCCTTATAGGCGGGAATGATGACACTGACTTTGCTCACAGGGTCTCCTGATACTGACATGGATGCCAAACCCTGGAGGTATCGATCGATCCACGTGCCTCGGGCTATCCGGCCATTTTCGAGGAAGAGGCGACCTCGAAAACGGCCATCGTCTCCTGCCGGAATTGCAGGATGCGCTGGCCAGAGCATAGAGAGCGGAACTTGCACTGAACTGGAGCATGAGCGCTCCCCGCAGTCGGATCGCTCAAAACTCTCCAGCCCCGCGAAAGCAATCCGGCTTATTCATGGATCAAAGTCCGTGCATAGAATCGCGCTGATGCCTCGTGGAGAATATCGATGTCTTCTGCTCAAGTCCCCGTTCTTTCGATCTGCGTTCCGACCTATAACCGTCAGTTCATGCTCGAGCGGAACGTCAATTTCCACCTGGAAGAATTTCGCCGGCTGGGCCTCCCTTTCGAAATCGTCATTGTCGACGATTGTTCGACGGATGAGACCGCAGCCTACATTCAGTCGATCTCACATCATCCGGAAATCAGCGCCTATCGCCGGGCGCGCAATTCCGGTTTCATCAGCAACTACGCTTTTGCGATGCAGAGAGCCCGCGGCCATTATGCGGTTTTCCTCGGCGACGACGATTTGCTGATCCCGGAAAAAGTCGTCGAATATCTTCGCATCATGGTGGACGACAAGAATATCGGCATGATCCAGGCGCCGTGGCTCCTCGTCGATGGCCGACCTGGCGGCGGCGATATGGAACCCTTCTATCACCTCTCCTATCCGACGCGTCACGCCAAGGGTGATTTCCGCTCGATGCTGGAATTCATTCTCGACCGTCACATCTTCCCCGAATTCATGATCATCCGGCGCGACGTTCTTCTGAAGTCGATTTCCAGCCCGACGCCGTTCATCTTCTGGGCATTCCTCTATACGACCCGTGCATTGGACAAGGCCGACGTGCTGTTCATGCCGGAGCCTTTCGCGCGCGTGACCGCCGTTTCCGACGATCCGCGCCTGCAGCAGGGCAACAAGGAATGCATGTTCCAGTGGGATACCTATAGAGGCGGCCTCGAATACCTCGCCTCGCAGGCGCTGCGCGATAACCGCTATCCGCCTGACTATCGCGGCTCGCTGATGCCTCGCATCACCGAATTCATGCTGCAGCGTCAGGCGGTCGCCATGCGCCTGCATGTCAACGCGCAGAACTGGGTCGAAGCCTATATCATGTATCACCGCATGGCGGCCTACCTGCCAACGCCGTTGCCGCCGGAATCCTATGATCAGATCCGCAAGCTGGCGGGCATCTCCACCGCAGCAACGGAGGCGATCGCTTTCAACGGCGAACCCGTCATCATCGAACCGATCATCGACGATGCCACGATCAATCTTCTCCCGCAGTCGATCCGGCAGCATCTCTCGAGGGAAGCGCCGCAGACCGGCAGCTATGGCGGCAAGCCAAGGGCCTATCTCCGCTTCACCGAGGACTTCCCGGCCAATCCGGGTCCGAAGGACGGCCTGTTCAGCATCATGACCTATATCGATCAGTTCGTCTGAGATTGGGTTGCTATAGCCGAGGGCTCCGCGACGCACTGCGGAGCTCTTCGCGTTTCCGACGCGCCTTAGCCCGGCAGCATTTCCGTCACTGCAATGATCGGCCCGAGCGGAAACAGACTGTCGCGCCTTTGCCATTCCGGGATATCGAGGCTGGAGATGCTGCCATCGAGGAACAGCGCATTCGGACATTTCAACTCGTCGCGAAACAGCGTCGCAAAGTCGTGGAAACGCACTGCGCCATCGGAAATGGCGAAGACGACCTTGCCGTCAGAGGTAACGCCAACGCCGTTTCGTGTCTTCAAGCTCGGACTGTCGGCTAGAAATGATGGATGGAGCCTGCCGCTGATGACCAGCATCGGACCGGACTGCGTTGCGTAAAAAGGTTTGATGCCGGAAGCGGCGAAGGCTTTGCTCTCCATGATCCCGGCCTTGCCCGACCCGAGATAGAAGACCCCGTTCGGCAGGAGATGAAAGTTGCCCCATCCCTTGTTGGTGTTGATCGCCTTCACCTCACGTCCGTTCTCGACGAAGAGACCCACGGGAGACTGGTCGTCGAGATACATGCCGCCATTCATGGCAAAGCGCACATAGATGCGATCCTGACGCAGATCATTTTCCAGGGCACGGAAAGAGCCATAAGGCTTGCCGCTGCGATCGTTCTGGAAAATCTGAATGTCGTCGCTGACCGCATCGAAAGTGCAGACCGTATAGCCGTCCCCGAGATGTTGGACCTTCCGACAGGCTTCGCCGGCCGATGCGGTGGCGGCAAAGGCAAGAGCGGCAAGGATGACCATCAATCGAATCAAGCGCATAGCCCCACATGAATAGCACAGGCTTCAGAACGCATCGCAATGCGGCGAAACGAGGAAGGCGTGAGAACTAAAGCTGGAGTGCAGCCATATGGAATGCAAGCTGTTCGGCGGGATAACGATAGCCCGCCCCGCTCGGGCAGGCATTGCGTGCAAGACAGCCGTCGGCCATGCAGCCAGCCTGCCCTTGTGGCATGCGCAAATGCGACCGGCAGCCTGGAACATCGAAGCCGACTGCCGTTATCGCCCCAACGGGACAGGCGGCAAGACAAGGTTTCTCCATACATGAATCGCATGGATGCGGAGAAGACGCTGCCGTCTGAGCCGCCCTCAAGTCTTCGGCAAATCCCAATGCGCCGCGATATCCGTGCCACAGACCATAGTCCGGATGGATCAAGATGCCGAGCGGCGACGCTTTCAAGCCCTCGGCCTGCATGGCCCATCGCTGGAAGGGCTGCCAAGGAGGGTCCGAAGGAAAATAGGCCGTGGCCCCCATGCTGCTTGCGACTGGTCCGATGACTGTCTTCGACCAGTCGTCGAGCGGGTCGGATCGGCCGGCATTCTCGGGCAATTGCCGCCAATGCGAGAACGGTGCCCAGATCGAGCCGCCGATATTGCCGAGCAGGACTACGCTTCGCGCCGCCGCGCCATCGGCCAGCAGCGGCCCTTCGCTTTCCCCAAAGGACACCACGCCTCGAACAAAAACTCCGTGGACGCCGAGCGCCGCACGGAGCTGTTCGAGTATGACAGGGCCGCGGCTCACCGTGGCCCCTTATATTCATAGTGCGGCCGCCAGACTTCCTTCTGGATGAGGTCGGCAACGCGCGTCGCACCGCCTTGCTCCCTGGCGGCCTCGGGCTCTCTTCAGGTGAAAGCGTCCGGCATGGAATCCTTGCGCTTCTGGATATAGGCAAGCAGAGCCTCGTCGATGGCCGGATCGAGCGGCGGCGCTTCGTAATGATCGAGCCAGGAACGGCAAAGCGCATTGGCGCGCTGCTCGATGCGCTTCTGGCCTTCGATCTCCCACTGCTCGAAGGAATTGTTGTCTGCGAGAGGCGAACGATAGAAGGCCGACTGGAAATTCGCCTGCGTGTGACCGCAGCCGAGATAGTGGCTGCCCGGACCGACTTCGCGGATGGCATCGAGCGCCTGGCCATTCTCGGAGAGATCAACGCCTTCGGCCATCTTCTGCATCATGCCGAGCTGATCCTGGTCGATCATGAACTTCTCGTAGGAGGAGACGAGACCGCCTTCCAGCCAGCCGGCCGCATGCAGCACGAAATTCGTGCCGGCCAGCAGCGTCATGTTCAAGGTATTGGCCGATTCATGCGCCGCCTGCGCATCCGGAATCTTAGAGCCGCAAAGCGAGCCGCCAGTACGGAACGGCAGGCCGAGACGGCGGGCAAGCTGTGCCGCGCCATAGGAAACCAGCGATGGCTCCGGCGTGCCGAAGGTCGGCGCGCCCGACTGCATCGAGATCGAGGCGGCAAAGGTGCCGTACAGCACCGGCGAGCCCTTGCGGATCAGCTGCGTGAAGGAAGCTCCAGCCAACACTTCGGCCAGAATCTGCGTTAGCGTGCCCGCCACCGTCACCGGGCTCATCGCGCCCGAAAGGATGAAGGGGGAAACGACCGAAGCCTGATTGTGACGCGCATAGACCTTCAAGGCGCCGAGCATGGTCTCGTCGAACACCATCGGCGAGTTGGCATTGATGAGGTTCAGCGTCACACAATTATTCTCGACGAAATCGTCGCCGAACACGATCTTCGCCATGGCGATCGTATCTTCGGCACGCTCCGGTGCCGTGACCGAGCCCATGAACGGCTTGTCGGAATATTTGATATGGCTATAGACCATATCGAGATGGCGCTTGTTGACCGGGATATCCACCGGCTCGCAGACCGTGCCACCCGACGAATGCATCGACGGCGCCATATAGGCGAGCTTCACGAAATTGCGGAAATCCTCGATCGTCGCATAGCGGCGGTTGCCCTCAAGATCGCGCACGAAGGGCGGGCCATAGACCGGAGCGAAGATCGTCGCCTTGCCGCCGACATGAGCGTTGCGGGCGCTGTTGCGCGCGTGCCAGGTAAACTCCTTCGGCGCCGTCTTCAGAAGCTCGCGGCAAAGTCCCTTCGGAAAATGCACGCGCTGGCCGCGTACGTCGGCACCGGCTTCCTTCCAGAGCGCCAGAGCTTCCGCGTCATCGCGAAATTCGATGCCGATTTCCTCCAGAACCGTGTCGGCATTGCGCTCGATGAGCTGCAGGCCCTCTTCGTCAAGCACTTCGTAGACGCCGATCTTACGGGTGATATAGGGGAGCGAAGGTCCCGGCCCGCCGCCGCTGCGCGAAGCGCGCCGTGCTGCCGCACCCCTGCCCTCGCTGCGCGAACGCCGTCCGCCGCCATCATTGCCTGCAGCCGGTTGCTCAATCATATCGTCCATGATGTTTCCTCACTCCTGCGCATAGATGCGTCCATCAGGCTCCATGCTACCCGATTCCGCCAAGCGGACGTTCCTTAATGCGCCAGCAATTAGCATAGGACAGACATCGGCTGACAATATCAACTGTTCTTCGTTCGTCGCGATTGTTCCGTGCGACGTCGCATTCAAAAAGAGTTTTGGCGGCCTTCCGGTCTATCCGTAATGACGGCAGTGTTTTATACAAGTCTCTGATGCTGCACGAAAATGGGATGGAGCGCATGTCTGACGACGAAATCATTCTCTCGGAACTTTCTGACGAAGAACTCGTGCAGCAGATGCATGACGACCTGTATGACGGCTTGAAGGAAGAAATCGAGGAAGCGACCAATATCCTTCTCGAACGCGGCTGGGCGCCTTACGATGTCCTGACGCAGGCGCTGGTCGAAGGCATGCGCATCGTCGGCATTGACTTCCGCGACGGCATTCTCTTCGTTCCGGAAGTGCTGCTTTCGGCCAATGCGATGAAGGCAGGCATGGCGATCCTGCGGCCGCTGCTGGCACAGACCGGCGCGCCGAAGCTCGGCAAGATGGTGATCGGCACCGTAAAGGGCGACATTCACGACATCGGTAAGAACCTTGTCGGCATGATGATGGAAGGTGCAGGCTTCGACGTCATCGACCTCGGGATCAATAACCCAGTCGAAAACTACCTCGACGCCATCGAGCGCGAACAGCCCGATATTCTCGGCATGTCGGCGCTGCTGACCACGACGATGCCCTACATGAAGGTCGTCATCGATACGTTGAAGGAAAAGGGCCTGCGCGACGATTACGTCGTACTGGTCGGCGGCGCGCCGCTGAACGAGGAGTTCGGCAAGGCCGTGGGTGCTGACGCCTATTGCCGCGACGCCGCCGTGGCGGTCGAAACCGCCAAGGAATTCATGAAGCGCAAGCACAACAGCCTGGCTGCCGGCGCCTGATTGCCGCGCATTGAAAGCCGGCGACAATCGAAACCTTGTCGCCGGCGCATCGGCATCCCAAATTAATTATTGAGCCGCCTTCTTGACGGTATGACCGGCGTCCTCCGTCGCGTGGACCGCGTTTGCAGTATCTCTGCCCACACCGCGTATGGTATTGGCGCAGGAAGCAAGTACCATAAGAACGGCGCAGGCCGCGGCAATTTTCGTGAGTGTCGGTGCAGTCATGATTGGGAACCCCCTCTGAGTGGATATCGATCAAAAAAATATGGAGAAAGACCCTCCACCCGATAAACGCACAGCAACACAAAAGGTTCATGTGATCGCGTGCGGCGCAATCGCGCGCGAAATACTGGCGGTCACCAGAATAAACGGGCTCGATCATATCGATCTTCACTGTCTTCCCGCAATCTATCATTCCTATCCGCAAAAGATCGCACCAGCCCTGGAAGAGGCAATTGTCGATGCACGTACGCGCGGCTTCGAGAAGATCTTCATCGGCTATGCCGATTGCGGCACCGGCGGCGATATCGACAGAATTTGCGAGCGCGAGGGAATAGAGCGCCTTTCCGGACCGCATTGTTATTCCTTCTTTACGGGCAACGAGGCTTTCGCCGCGCGTGAAGATGACATCACATCGTTTTTCCTGACGGACTTCCTCGCCCGCCAGTTCGAAGCCTTCGTCATCGTCCCGCTCGGCCTCGATCGTCATCCCGAGCTGCGCGACATGTACTTCGGCAATTATCGCAAGGTGGTCTACCTTTCGCAGGAAGAGGATCCCGCCTTACAGGCGAAGGCGAAGGAAGCCGCAGCCTATCTCGGGCTGGACTATGAATATCGCTACACCGGGTACGGCGATCTTGCCCGTGAATTGCTGACCGTCTGATTACGAGATCTACGCCGCTTTTCTGTCTAGCTCCTCTTTCCCCGGGCCGACATGCTGGACGACAGAAGAACATTCAATCACAGTTCCAACCGACAATTCCAAAGGAAAATGCCCGTTGGGAACGCTTGCGGACAAGCTTTTCATGTCGCGTCGCTTTTCGGCATGTGGCGCGTCGTGGCGAGCGCAGTCCGATGATCGGCCGACGTGCATTCTTGCGTGAAGAGGAGATTTTGTGCATGGCGGATCGCATTGTCGTCTACTGGCGGGACATTCCGGCCCAGGTGATCATCAAGAAGGGCAGGCAGACGGCAAAACGCGAGCTTTCGCTGCGCTTTACCGAAGCGATCGACATGTGCGCCATGCGCACCGGCGCCGCCGAAACCGACGACTATCTTGCCGAATGGCGCAAGGCGGACCCGGTGCCCGTATCCGACGATCTCGAAGCCGAGGCAGACAAGGCCGCAAGCGAGCTTGAGGCTGCTTATGATCGCGAACGGCTGGTGGCGCTGGTGAAATCCGGAGGTCGCGATAATGGCTGATGCCGTTCAGAAGCCCGGCAATGCCGCAGCAGGCGCAAAGGCAGCCAGCGGCGCCTACACGCCGGCCGGCGTCTCGCCCAATCGCCGCGCCCGCCGCAAATATACGGTCCGCCTCTGGGCAGTCCGTCATTCGCGCTTCTTCGAATGGTTCTACCGTCGCTTCGCCGACGCTTTCCTGCTGCTTCATCCACTGTGGAAGGCGTTCGGCTATGACCGCGTGGAGCGCCCGATCACCTTCATCGAACGCAATGTGAAGGGCTTCCTGTTCGATTGCCGCATGTGCGGCCAGTGCGCGCTGTCATCGACAGGAATGTCCTGCCCGATGAACTGTCCCAAGCAGCTGCGCAATGGCCCCTGCGGCGGCGTGCGCGCCAACGGCAATTGCGAAGTGGAGCCCGACATGCCCTGCGTCTGGGTACAGGCCTGGAACGGTTCGAGGAATATGGTTCACGGGGACGCGATCCTCAATGTGCAGAAGCCCGTGAACCAGTCGTTGCGCGAAACATCGTCGTGGCTTCGCGTCACGGCGGAGGCCGCCGCAACCCGTGAAGCGGCGAAAAAGGAAGCCTGAGCGATGTCGCATATCGATGAAAACCCGCTTGGCGTCCATCTGCCGCTCGATCCCCTGCCCGGCCATTATTCGCTCGGGCGGCTGGAACGCGTGCTTCGCCGCGGCGAATTCGCCGTCACAGCCGAGCTCAACCCGCCCGACAGCGCCAATGCCGAAGACGTCTACGAGCGCGCCGCCATCTTCGAAGGCTGGGTCGATGGCATCAACGCCGTCGATGCCTCCGGCGCCAATTGCCATATGTCCTCAGTCGGTATCTGCGCATTGCTGACCCGGATGGGCTACGCCCCAATCATGCAGATCGCCTGCCGCGACAAGAACCGCATCGCGATCCAGGGCGACGTGCTGGGCGCTGCCGCGATGGGTGTGTGCAACATCATGTGCCTGACCGGTGACGGCGTGCAGGCCGGCGATCAGCCCGGCGCCAAGCCGGTCTTCGATCTCGACTGCATGTCGCTGCTTGAAACCGTGCGCATCATGCGCGACAACGCGAAATTTCTCTCCGGCCGCAAGCTGACGTCGCCGCCGAGGGTCTTTCTCGGCGCAGCCATCAATCCCTTCGCGCCGCCTTACGACTTCCGGCCCTACCGGCTGGCAAAGAAGATCGAGGCCGGCGCGCAGTTCGTCCAGAGCCAGTATTGCTACGATGTACCGATGTTCCGCGAATACATGAAGAAGGTGCGCGACCTCGGCCTGCACGAAAAATGCTTCATCCTCGTCGGCGTCGGCCCACTCGCCTCGGCAAAGACCGCCCGCTGGATGCGCTCCAACGTGCCGGGCGTCCATATTCCCGATGAAGTCATCAAGCGTATCGAAGGTGCGCAGGATCAGAAGAAGGAAGGCAAGCAGCTCTGCATCGACATCATCAACGAGGTGAAGGAGATCGAGGGCATTTCCGGCATTCACGTCATGGCCTACCGCCAGGAGGAATATGTCGCCGAAATGGTGCATGATTCCGGCGTTCTGAAGGGCCGTCAGCCTTGGAAGCGCGAGGCAAGCCGCACGGATGCGCTCGTCGCCGAGCGGCTGCACCAGATCAGCGAAGGCAGAGAAGAAAACCAGCAGGCGATGGCGGAAATCGCTGCCCATCACACGCCGCCACAGACGCATTGAATTCGAGACGACAGCAGCAGGCCAGGAGAGGAACCGGCCGGCTTGTAACCCAGATCACCGCACGATAGACCAGCTATCGGGCCAACTGACCAGAGGATCAGATATGACGCGTACCATCGTTGCCTCCGCCACCCGCGAGATCGTCATCGGCTTCGACCAGCCCTTCTGCGTGATCGGCGAGCGCATCAACCCGACGGGGCGCAAGAAGCTCGCCGCCGAGATGATCGAAGGCAATTTCGACACCGTTATCAAGGATGCTCTGGAACAGGTTGCCGCCGGCGCCACCATGCTCGACGTCAATGCGGGCGTCACTTCGGTCAACCCGAACGAGACCGAACCGGGTCTCCTCGTGCAGACGCTGGAGATCGTGCAAGGCCTCGTCGACGTGCCGCTCTCCATCGACAGCTCGGTCACGGCGGCGATCGAGGCTGCCCTCAAGGTTGCCAAGGGCCGCCCGCTGGTCAATTCGGTGACGGGCGAAGAGGAAAAGCTCGAAGCCATCCTGCCGCTGGTCAAGAAATACGACGTGCCCGTCGTCGCCATCTCGAACGATGAGACCGGGATTTCCATGGACCCGGACGTACGCTTCGCCGTCGCCAAGAAGATCGTCGAGCGCGCCATGGATCATGGCATCAAGCCTGAGGACATCGTCGTCGATCCGCTCGTCATGCCGATCGGGGCGTTGGGCGATGCCGGCCGTCAGGTTTTCGCGCTGCTGCATCGCCTGCGCAATGAACTCAAGGTCAACACCACCTGCGGCCTCTCCAACATCTCCTTCGGCCTGCCGCATCGCCACGGCATCAATGCCGGCTTCATCCCGATGGTCATTGGTGCCGGCATGACCTCGGCGATTATGAACCCCTGCCGCCCGCAGGAAATGGAAGCCGTGCGCGCCGCCAACGTGCTGAACGGCACGGATGCCAATTGCACCAACTGGATCATGACCTATCGCGACTACAAGCCGGCAGAAGGCGGTACCGCCGCTGCAGCAACGGCAGCCCCTGCCGCCGGCGGCGGACGTCGCGGCGGTCGTGCAGCGCGCGCAGGTGCAGGAGCAGCGAGGGAATAAGATGTCATCCGGTCGCGGCCTCTCCAACGATCTTGCCACACTCTGGCTGCAGGCGCCCGTCGTGATCGCGATACGGCTGCAGCAAATGTGGATGGACGCACTGACCGGCAGCGTGAACGCGGTCGAAATGAACCGGATGATCTCGGAGAAGATGATGGCGGCGGCGGAAAGCGCCGTTGCGGTCAACGCAGCAATGGTGCAACAGGGTTTCGCGGCTCTGACGGCCGCAGGCGCGACAAGCCAGCGCAGCATCGCCGATGCTGTCGCCCACGCCGCGATAAAACCCTATAGCAGGCGTGTTCGCACGAACGTGCGCCGCCTTAGCAAATAGAAAGGCTGATCCGTGGCCGAAGCCAGCGACAGCGCCAAACCTCTTGTTCTTTTCATGCCCTCCGGCAAGCGCGGCCACTTCCCCGTGGGAACGACCGTGCTGGAGGCAGCCCGTCAGCTCGGCGTCTATGTCGAAAGCGTCTGTGGCGGCCGTGCCACCTGCGGGCGTTGCCAGGTGTCGGTGCAGGAAGGCAATTTCGCCAAGCACAAGATCGTCTCGTCCAATGACCATCTTTCGCCGATCGGGCCGAAGGAACGGCGCTATGCCGAGGTGCGCGAACTGCCTGAAGGCCGCCGCCTCTCCTGTTCTGCCCTCATCCAGGGCGATCTCGTCATCGACGTGCCGCAGGATACCGTTATCAACGCGCAGGTGGTGCGAAAAGCGGCCGACGAGCGCGTGATTGCCCGCGATGCGGCCGTGCATATGTGCTACGTCGAGGTCGAGGAACCCGACATGCACAAGCCGCTTGGCGATCTGGATCGCCTCAAGGCAGCAATCGCGGCCGACTGGAAATACGACAATCTCGAAGTGGATTTCCACCTCATTCCGCAGGTGCAGTCGATCCTGCGCAAGGGCGAATGGAAGGTGACAGCTGCCATTCATCGTGATCAGGATAGCGAGCGCCCTCGCCTTATCGCGCTTTATCCCGGCCTGAAGAACGAAGCCTATGGCATCGCCTGCGATATCGGCTCGACGACGATCGCCATGCATCTGTCCTCACTGCTGTCAGGCAGGACTGTCGCTTCGGCCGGCGCTTCCAATCCGCAGATCCGCTTCGGCGAGGATCTGATGAGCCGCGTCTCCTATGTGATGATGAACCCGGATGGCCGCGAGGCCATGACCAACGCCGTCCGCGAAGCCTTGAACGGCTTGATCGACAAGGTCTGCGCCGATGGCGGCGTGTCGCGCCAGGATATTCTGAACGCCGTCTTCGTCGGCAACCCGATCATGCACCACCTGTTCCTCGGCATCGACCCGACCGAGCTCGGTGGCGCACCCTTTGCGCTTGCCGTATCAGGGGCGGTGCATCTGAAATCGGCCGAAATAGGCCTGCCGATGAATGCTGGCACGCGCATCTACATGCTGCCCTGCATCGCCGGCCATGTCGGTGCCGATGCTGCTGCCGCGACACTCGCCGAAGGGCCGCACCGCCAGGATGAGATGATGCTGCTGGTCGACATCGGTACGAATGCCGAGATCGTCCTCGGCAACCGCCATCGTGTCGTCGCGGCCTCTTCGCCGACCGGACCCGCCTTCGAAGGCGCGGAGATTTCCAGCGGTCAGCGCGCTGCCCCAGGAGCGATCGAACGCGTGCGCATCGATCCCATTACGTTGGAGCCGCGCTATCGCGTGATCGGTATCGAACCGTGGTCGGACGAGCCAGGCTTCGAGGGAGCGGCCGCCAAGGTCGGCGTGACCGGCATCTGCGGCTCGGCTATCATCGAGGTCGTCGCCGAAATGTTCCTGACCGGCATCATCTCGGAAGATGGCGTCGTCGATGGCTCGAATGCGGCGCGTTCGCCGCGCATCCTGCAGAATGGCCGCACATACTCCTATCTGCTGCGCGACGGCGAACTGCGCATCACGGTGACACAGAACGATATCCGCGCCATCCAGCTCGCCAAAGCCGCGCTTTATGCCGGCGTCAAGCTGCTGATGGATAAGCAAGGCATCGATCATGTCGACCGCATCGGCCTTGCCGGCGCCTTCGGCACTTTCATTGATCCCAAATATGCGATGGTGCTTGGGCTCATTCCCGACTGCGAACTCGACAAGGTCAAGGCCGTTGGCAACGCCGCCGGCACGGGCGCGCGCATGGCACTGCTCAACCGCGGCCATCGCCGCGAGATCGAGGAAACGGTCAGGAAAATCGAGAAGATAGAGACGGCGCTTGAATCAAAGTTTCAGGAACATTTCGTCTACGCCATGGCCTTGCCGAACAAGGTCGATGCCTTCCCGGAACTCTCGAAGGTCGTGACATTGCCGGAACGCAAGCTAACCTCCGACGATGGCGCAGAAGGCGGCGGTCGCAAGCGTCGCCGCAGCCGCGAATAAAAGGCGAATGGCCGCATTCACGCGGCCATTTTTCGCCCGATTTCGACGAAGGCCTGGCGAATGCTGTCTGCCACCGCCTTCATCGGTCCGGTCATCTGCGATGCCGTCAGCAGACGGATGTCGAAGGACGTCAGTTCCGGCAGTCCCTCATTCGGCCCGAGGATTTCCATATCATCGGTGATGTAAGAGCGCGGGAATGGTGCGACAGCGAGATCGGAGACGATCGCGGCACGCTGCGCCATCGTATGGGCGCTGAGATAGGAAACGCGATAGGCGCGTTTCTGCCGCTCCAGCTGCGCCATGGCCTCTGACCGCCAAATGCAGCCCTCTTCCCAGATGGAAATCGGCAGCGGATCGCGGCGATAGGCAGTGCCGCACTTGGCGCCGGCCCAGACGAGACGCTCCGTATAGATCACCTCGCCTTCCGTCGGGAAAGGACGCGTCGCACAGTTGATCAGCGCGAGGTCAAGCCGTTGCTCCTCGATGCGCTTCTTCAGCTGGATGCTCATATCGACGACGACATCGACCATGATGCCGGGATAGGTTTCCGAAAAGCTTTTCAGGATGGTCGGCAGCAGGCGCTCGCCGATATCGTCGGGGGCGCCAAGCCGCACCACGCCGCTGAGCTCGGGCATGATGAACCGTGACACCGCCTCGTTGGAGAGCGCCAGAATATTGCGCGCATAGGAAAGGAGCATCTCTCCATGCTGCGTCAGGCTCACAGACCGCGCATCGCGCAGGAACAGCGTGACGCCGAGCTGCTCTTCCAGCTTCTTGATCTGCATGGAAACAGCTGATGGCGTACGAAAGACCGCGTCAGCCGCGGTCGAAAAATTCCCCGTTTCAGCAATCGCGACAAAGGTACGCAGAACTTCATTGTCAAGCAACGGTATGGGCCGGCGGAACGGTACGGTCATATCGATTACCTTTCAATTTTTCTGATCCTAAGCACCATATCATTTCATTTGTCTGAATGTCAACGAAGCACCATATTAGACCTAATGGAAATTCATCGCAGACAGCCTCGAAGGAGTAAGATCATGGCTGGCATGGTATCAGACGAAGCCTCAAGGCTTTTCTCTCTTCTACGCCTCCGCAAAATTCAGCGCATGGCACAGCACACGCTCGACGAGATTGCCACCCGCTTTCCCGCTCATCTGATCGATGACGTCAATGCGCGCGGTCTCCCGCCGGATCGCACCTTGGCGGCGCTTGAGCGAAAGCCCAGCAAGCTGCGTTCGTTCAAGAATACTAATGGCAGCTATAAGATCTATTCGTTTGATTGATGGATCTACCGAGCCCATATTAAACCCGTGACATTTTGAGCGGTTGACACTGAAAGGACCCTGAAAATGACGACCATCAGTTACAGACAGACCGGCGCACGGAACCCGTTTCCGTCCGGCACCAGCTATATGCCCTTCTTTTCTCGCCTCGCTAATCGTTGGCAGCAGTGGCGCTCCCTTCGCGAGATCGAATCTCTGTCCGACGACATGCGCAAGGACTTGGGCTGGCCGGCCGCAAACGAAATCAAGAATCCGAAAGCTACCCGATGATAATGAAAGAGCATAACGACTGAAGGCGACGCTCAACCCAAGCGAGCGTCGCCTTTTGAACATTTCTGCATCCAGATGCGAACTGCACTTTAATCTTGAGAATCACACGCAAATATATTTTGCCGCTTGAGCATATCGCTCGCCTCCCCTTCGCTTCCCGTCTCTAGACCCGTATTTTTCAGAGTAGACGCAAATATCCCTTTGCGGCCGCGATTATCCATGCCAATGTCGCTTATAGACCATCGGGCCGACGTATTTGACGCAAGGAATACGTAACGGCCCTGGAGCATGGATTTTCACAACATGAGCAAGACCCCGATCAAGACGCGTTCCCTGGTTTTCTTCCTTGTTCCGCATTTCACCATGCTGCCGTTTTCCGCCGCGATCGAGACGCTGCGGATCGCCAATCGTATGCTGGGCTATCCCGCTTACACATGGCGGCTTGCCTCGACGGACGGTCAGAAAGTCTATTCCTCCAGCGGCATCGGATTGGAGGTCAATTCCTCCCTCACGGACGAGCGCCGCTATCTCGGCGGCGAGAACCGCCCAAACATGGTGCTGGTCTGTTCCGGCATCTATGTCGAAGAATTCCACAACAAGTCGGTCAATGCCTGGCTGCGTGAAACCTACAATCGCGGCGTCGCCGTCGGTAGCCTCTGTACGGGCGCGCATGTGCTTGCCCAGGCGGGTCTGTTGAACGGCAAGCGCTGCGCGATCCACTGGGAGAACCTGCCGGGCTTCTCGGAAACCTTCCCGCAGGCGGAAGTCTATGCCGATCTCTATGAGGTCGACAGCAATCTCTATACATGCGCGGGCGGCACAGCCTCACTCGACATGATGCTGAATCTCATCGGCCAGGATTTCGGCGAAAACCTCGTCAATCGCGTCTGCGAGCAGCAGCTGACCGATCGCGTCCGCAGCCCGCATGACCGCCAGCGCCTGCCTCTACGCGCGCGCCTCGGCGTTCAGAACTCCAAGGTGCTGTCGATTATCGAGCTAATGGAAAGCAACCTCGCCGAGCCGCTGTCGCTGCTGGAAATCGCCGACGATGCCGGTCTCTCGCGCCGGCAGATCGAGCGCTTGTTCCGCCAGGAAATGGGCCGTTCGCCGGCCCGTTATTATCTCGAGATTCGTCTGGATCGTGCCCGGCATCTGCTGGTGCAGTCCTCCATGCCTGTTGTTGAAGTAGCGGTCGCATGCGGCTTCGTCTCCGCTTCGCACTTCTCCAAGTGTTATCGCGAACTCTATAATCGCTCGCCACAGCAGGAGCGCGCCGAGCGCAAGCTGACCATGTCGACCAACCGGACCGGTATTGTCGTCTGAGGGCGATGGAATTCAAAGCGAGCGGATTCGGCAGGCGGCTTACTGGGCCGCCTCTTGGGCCATCTTGAAATCGGAATAGACCTGATTTCGGCCATTGTGCTTCGCCATATAGAGAAACTGGTCCGCGGCGTTGAGGTAATTGTCGAAGGACTCGTAGCCGGCAATCTCCGCCACCCCGATGGAAACAGTCACCGAAAGCTCTTCGTCGTCGGCATGAACCTTCAGGCTGGAAAGACTGAGGCGGACCTCATCGCATAGCGCGGTCGCCGCGCGCGAGTTCATTTCCGCAAACAGAATGGCAAACTCTTCCCCGCCGAGGCGGGAGAGCAGATTGTCGGTGCCTTCCAAGAGCCCGTGAAGCCTGCCGGCAACCGCCTTTAGCACTTGATCACCAATTTCGTGACCATAGGTATCGTTTAGATGCTTGAAGTGATCGATGTCGAGAATGGCAACCGAGCTTGGACGCTGGCGACGCAGACACTCATTGACCAGCCGTGGGCCATGATCATAAAAATAGCGCCTGTTGTAGAGCCCGGTCAGATAATCGCTTGCCGCCGCCGCCCGCAGTTGTTTCAGCTGCGACAGCGTCTCGACATTCAATGCGATGCGGCATTGCAGCTCTTCCTGAACGAAGGGCCGATAGATGAAATCGCTGGCGCCCGCCTTCAGGAATGTCGCAGACAGCAAACGATCGTTGGAAGACGAAATGCCGATAATCCGCATCCGATCCGAGCCATATCGGTGGCGGATGCGGCGGGTCAGTTCATGGCCGTTCATGTCGGGCATATTGTAGTCGGTGACGACGATTTCGATGTCGTCGAATGTCTCGAGCATCGCCAGGGCTTCGATACCCGTGCCGGCCTCGGCGACCTTGAATTGCTGAGCATGCAGCAAGTCCGTCAGCATTTTCCGGGCCGATGGCACATCATCCACAACCAGAACGCGCATCGACCGATTGGCAATGGCCCGCCTTACCGAGGAGACGAGATTGTCGAGGGCAAACTCACCATCCTTGAGCACATAGTCGACGACATTGCGCTCCATGATGCGATTGCGCGTCGCCATGTCGAAAGACGCGGTAAATACGATGGTGGGAATGTCATGGGCAACAGCAATATCCAGGGCTTCCCCATGAGCAGCATCCGGAAGGTTGAGATCGATCACCGCCATCGTGAAGCTGCTATCTGGCCCCGCCAGCACCTCGTTCAGCATTTTCAGGGAAGAGCAATGCGTTACGGCCAGACCGAGTTCGGTTTCGAACCGATGCGACAGCACCGCGGAAAACATGCGCGAATCCTCGACCAGAAGTATTTTCTGGCTGCCGTTGCGGTGGCTGATGCCGCCGCCGAGGGATCCCACATGCAGTACCATTTCCCGTCAATTCCTCCCACACCATCAGGTGCATGAATATTCAGTCAATTGCAGGTCTGCCAAACCGCCTTGCACGTATCCTGAACAGGATTCGTGAAAAAATTGGAACCGCTGATTGCGGAGATTTACATAAAAGTGATTTTTCCTCACTTTTGTCGAGCTTGTTTTGCTTGACTTGCCGCGCCTAGGAGCTCTTTCCGGTCGGTTGAGCTGACTGAATCTGTAACAGAGTGTCGAGATTTTGGTTCACGCGGCAGTAGAATTCCTCATCGATGAATGGCCGCAGAATGAAATCATTGCCCCCCGCCTTGAGAAAGCGGGCGGAAAGCAGCCGGTTGTTGGATGACGAGACGCCGATGATGCGCAACTCGTGGGAGCCGGTGGTCGCGCGAATACGTCGCGTCAGCTCGAAGCCGTCCATGTCGGGCATATTATAGTCCGTGACCATAAGGCCGATATCCGGGCTGGCCTTCAGGATCTCGAGCGCTTTTGCGCCATTCTCCGCGACGCTGACGCGAAAATTATAGCGTTTCAGTCGGCTGGACAGCAAAGCGCGCGCCGTCGCGCTGTCGTCGACGATGAGGACATGGTGACGATGGTTGGTCAGAAAACGGCAGATCGATTCCGCCAGCATATCCACCGCAAAGACATTGTCCTTGAGAATGTAATCCACCACATCCTTGGCGATCAGCTCGTCGCGCGTGCCTTCAAGAAAAGTACCCGTGAAGGCGATCGTTGGAATGCTGAGATCGAGAAGATAGGCCAGGGCTTCGCCCTTCTCGGCGCCTGGCAGGTTCATGTTCGAGATCGCCAGCTTGATCGGCTCCGACGACTTGTCGTAGGCGAGCTGCAGTTCTTCGAAATTGCGGCAAATCTCGACGTCGATGTCCAGGAGCTCCTTCAGCTTGGCCCTCACCATCGATGTAAAGAGATTGGAATCCTCGACAAGAAGAATGCGCGAGCCGGCAAGAGACGCGCCGGAGTATTGCATCCCCGAAACACCCAGAAATGGCATAATGAAAACCTGTTTTTGAAAATGATCCCCTCTGTATTTTTTTAGAACAAAGCCTTTGCGGATTTGTTAAGCCGACTGGTTTCCCGGAGGTGAAGAAAATTACCCCATTCGCGGCTTTCCAGACGCGCTATCGCCAGGGTTCTCGCGGCAACGACGTGCGCGATATCCCAAACCAGACCGAGAGAAACAATCCGAAAAAGCGCGACACGCTCCCCTCGAGGAACGCAAACCGGGAACTTCCGAGCGGAACCGGCGGAAACGATGACTGGCATCATTCCCACCCGCGACAACATGGCTCTGTTTCACCGGGCTCTGCCGGTAATCGGATCACTCCGCCGCGGTCCTGCCGCGGCGCCGGCCTGTGCTCTTCGCTTCCGATCCCTTGCCTTCGGCCGACAAAGTGGAATCTTCTTTTACGTCATCCTCAGCATCTGGCCCGTCTGCGAAATCCGCCAAGGCATCGGCTGCGATATCCGACTGCTTGCCTCGTCTGCCGTCGCGAACGATATGCAACTCCTGATGTGGATAGGGAATTGAAATCCCCTCTTCCTTGAAGCGCCTCAGGATTTCGATGCGCAGATTGTTGCGGATCTCCATGCCATCGGAAAGATCCGAGAGGTAGAAGCGCATCTCGAAATCGAGCGATGAGGGGCCGAAGCGCAGGAACTCCACGTGCGGTTCGGGATTTCTGAGAACCTTCGGGATCGCGCGCACCAGTTCCAGCAGAATATCCATGACCTTGCGCGGATCAGCATCATAGCTGACGGATACCGGAATTTCCGAGCGGCCGAGCCGGTTGCGATGCGTCCAGTTGCCGACGGACGCATTGATAAGCTCGGAATTCGGCACAATGATCGACTGCTTGCGGAAGGTCTCGATCTCGGTCGCGCGCACCGAGATGCGCTTGACGATGCCTTCCGATGTTCCCGAGACGATCCAGTCGCCGACCTTGAAAGGCCGCTCGACCAGAAGGATCAGGCCGGACACGAAGTTCGACACGATATTCTGCAGGCCGAAACCGATACCGACCGAGAGGGCGCTGGCGACGAGTGCCAGGCTGGACAAATCGATGCCGGCAGCGGAAATGGCAAAGATCGCCGCCAATGCTATACCCAGATAGCCTATGCCGGTTCTCACCGAGTTGCGGACACCCAGATCCACCTGCCCGCGCGCCATGACATTGCTGTCGAGCCAGCGCTGGAACCAGCGCGTGACCAGATAGCCGCCCGCAAACAGCAGGATGCCGACGAAGATGCCGAGCAGCGAGATCGACATGTTGCCGATCTTGATCTCGGTAAAGAGCCTGTAGGCAAAGACTTCGAGATCCTGAATGTGAAAGCCCCAGGAGAGCAGTATCAGCGGAATGCCGGTCAGCAGCGCGACGGCGTAGGTCGCAAGCCCAGCTGCAAGACCGGCCTGATCAAGCGCCACTTCACGCAGCTTCAGGCGATTTTCCAGAAAGCGTCCGATGATCGTTTCGGCAAAGACGCCCTGCTTGGATACCGCCTTGCCGAGCTGGAAGCCGAGATACATGGTCGCGATGACGGCGCTCGTCACGATCATCTGCGTTGCCATGAAGCGGGCCAGCCCGACATAGCCGATGAACGAGATGAAGATCACCAATATGCCGAGAACACGGAGAATGATGGCCATGCCATGCGGCCAATGGCGGCCTGGCGCATCCGGATCGCCGTTTTTGGCAAGCATCGGCGAGCCGAAGGATGCCGCAATCAGAATGAGGCCGATCAGCAGTGCCGCCAGAAAGCTCTTGGCCACGGTAACGACGACCGGCGATCCCATGGACTCGCTGATGCGGTCGAAAACGTAATCCAGTCCGTTGACCACAGCCATGGCCTGCAGGCACCAGGTCAGCGAATGCGCCCCCTTGTTCGACAGCTTGACCAAGCGCCAATGCGGCCGGAATGGCGCAAAGACGGCATTACTCAGGCGACCGACAAAATAGACGAGGCCAATGAAACCGAAGACCGCAGCCAGTATCGGCGCGATGTCGGGCCGCAGCACATTGAAATTCGAGAGAAAGAAGAAGGACGTGACGAGAAAGGCGGCCAGAGACAGGGTGCGGATCAGGGTCGACCAGAAGGCAACGGAGAGCCGGCTGATATAGGGCGGATTCTCGATGGCCTCATCCTGCACGTAGTAGCGGCGGAATAGCCGATAACCACCGAAAAGAAATAGCAGCGCAGCGCCGATCGACAGGCAGACGGCGGCCAGAAAGGAGGCAAGCTTCGCCTTGAGCACGAAGCCGATCCAGCTCGTCACGGCGGTACTGAACTTGACGCCCTCATCGACCAGAGCCGCCCCTGCATCGTCGAATGTCGCCGTGGAAACCTCCGTCCGCTTGAATAGCGTCTCGGCAAACAGCCTTCGGCGCATCTCCATGAACTGCATCGCAAGCCGATTGGTCTCCGTGGTCAGATTATCGGCATCGAGGATGACCGCGCTGATCTGGGAGCGTTCGGCATTGAGCCGGTCGCGCTCCTGCGTGACGATCGGAGCCTCAGGCGGTTGGCCTTCCTTGGGTGCAGCACCGAGTTGAGTCAGGCGTGCATCGATTTCGGTGGTACGGGGTTTCAGGCGTGCGGAAATAGCAGCTGTGGTGCGGTTGAGCTCGTCGACTTGGCCGGACAGCGCCACGAGCGCCTCGTCATCCGATGTTGCCTGTTTCGCCGCGTCCTGAAGCGACGCATAAGTCTTCTTCGCTTTGCCAAGGTCGGTGACAGCTGCGTCCAGCAGCCCATTGGCGAGCTGCCCGGGCTGTTGGTCCGTTTGCTGCGACGCTTGGACCGGCTGCTGATCTTGCGCAAGGGCAGCCCCCGCCAGCGGGATGATGGCGGTAAAAACGCCCAATCCCAGCAACAAAAGGGACAATAGAAAAAGACGAGATTTCAGCGGGCGCAAGCAGAGCTCCTCGTTGCACATGAAGTCGCAGGCAGTGGATGACCGAAATCGCCGCAAAAATGGAGGCCCGAGTCATCCTATAGTAGGATTGCGAATTCCATAGTCTTTACGCGTACGCCTTGTAAGACAAAGAAAGGCGACACGAAGGCATTTCATGCCCTTATCCTGTCCGGACTCTCGCTCAAAACCGGATATCGCCCGCTCTCATCTTGACGACGACCTGTCGCGCGATCATCGCCCGCCCGGAAATAGGCCACGAAAACACCTTGGCAATGGGTCGATCTATGCGCGCCCGCTCCGTAATATCAGGATGAAGGCGATGCCTCCGGCAAGTCCGGTGACCACGCCGATCGGCATGTCCTCCGGAGCCATCACCAGGCGCGCGACGACATCAGCCCAGATCAACGTCAGTGCGCCGAAAGCGGCGCTCAGCGGCACCACGCGCACATTGTCGCCGCCCACGATTAGCCGCACGAAATGCGGCACCATCAACCCGACGAAACCGATTGCGCCTGAAAAGGCGACCATCACGCCGGTCAGCAGCGCCGTGATAACGAAGAATAGCAAGCGAAACTGTGCAACGGCAATGCCAAGCGTGACGGCCGTTTCATCGCCCATCGCAAGTGCATTGAGCTCCCTCGTCTTCGGGAGAAGCAAGGCGAGGCAGAGCAGCAGGATGCCGGCGGGATAGATAAGATGCTGCCATTGTGCCAGTCCTAACCCGCCCAGCATCCAGAAGACAACCGTGTTGGCAGCTCTGGGATCGCCCAGAAAAATCAGGAGGTTGCCAAGCGCCGTGAACACGAAGGCAACCGCCACGCCCGACAGAACGAGCCGATCGGCCGATTGCGAGCGCGTCAGCCGCGTCGTCAGCCCGACGGCTGCGGTTGCGAGCAAGGCGCCGGCAAAAGCGAACAACGGCACCGTCAACAGGCCGAGGATCAGCCCGGTGTGCAACAGCGCCAGAATGGCGCCGAATGCTGCCCCGGAGGAGACGCCGAGGAGATGCGGGTCCGCCAATGGATTTCGCGTCAGCGCCTGCAGGACGGCGCCGGTGATGGCAAGCCCCGCCCCGACGAGCGCCGCCAGAACGACACGCGGGAAACGGACGTCCCAGACAATGCTTTCCTGCCCGCTGGACCAGGTGACCGGAAAGGCACCAACGTGCAGTCTGTTGCCGATGATCGACCAGACGGTGGAGAACGGAATGGATGCCGAACCGAGCGACACACCGGCGGTGA
Source organism: Rhizobium sp. 11515TR (assembly GCF_002277895.1). NCBI lineage: Bacteria > Pseudomonadati > Pseudomonadota > Alphaproteobacteria > Hyphomicrobiales > Rhizobiaceae > Rhizobium > Rhizobium sp. 11515TR. The sequence goes on from NZ_CP022998.1 coordinate 2,876,729, forward strand.
TCGACAGAATGAAGCCTATGGCGAGCATGGAGATGAGAATGGAGAGATTGAGGCGCATGCTTGAATCTTGAGGAAGAGATCCGCCCCATGATCGACTGGACGGATCGGCATTGTAGACGATTACATGGCGCTCGGATGAAAGGCTTTGGCCAGCGTGGCGATGGCCTCGATGTTGCGCGGCCCCGGTGTCGCCTCCACATAAGGCAGCACGACGAAGCGGTCATTCCTCACGGCATCGATATTCTTGAAGGCCGGATTGCCCTTGAGAAAGGCGATCTTCTGGGCGGCGGTCACCTGGCCGTAATCGACGATGACGATCACTTCCGGGTTCTTCTCGATGACCGGCTCCCAGGACACTTCAGTCCAGCTCTTCTCGACGTCGTCCATCACATTGACGCCGCCGGCAGCCTCGATCAAGGCAGTCGGAATGCCGAAACGCCCCGATGTGAACGGCTTTTCCTCACCGGAGTCATAGACGAAAACGCTGGTCGGCTTGTCGACATGACCGATCCTCGCCTGGATCTCGGCAAGCTGCTTGCGATAGCCGGCGACGAGCACTTCCGCCCTGTCCTCGACGCGGAAGATCCTGCCGAGATTGAGGAGATCCACGAACACGTCTTCCATGGTCGGCTTGTTCTTCTGCATGACGAAGATGCAGGATTCGGTCAGCTCATAAACCTTGATGCCGAAGGCTGCGAGCGTTTCCGGAGTTACCTCGCCGCCGACCTTCATGCCGTAGTTCCAGCCGGCAAAGAAGAAATCCGCATTGGCGCCGAGCAGCACCTCCTTGCTCGGATATTTCGGCGACAGCTCCGGCAGTTCCTTCACGCCGTCACGCAGCTTCTCATCCAGCGTCTTCCAGCCGGAAATGCCGGTATAGCCGACCATGCGGTCCTGCAGCTTCAGCGCCAGCATCATCTCGGTCAGGTTGACATCGTTGGAAACGGCCCGCTCCGGCGCTTTGTCGAAGGTTACATCGCGATTGCAGCTGCGCACGGTGACGGGCTCGGCGAATGTCGTGCCCGCAAACAGGCTTCCGATAAGCAAGGCCGCGGCAGAGAGGGATATGCGAGAAAACATGAATAACTCCAATGATCTTATTATCGAAGGGAAAAGGAAAATCGCTGCGGGCCGCCGTCAGTGCGATGCAGCCGCGTACCAACCCTGAAAGCGCTCGAGACATGCTCCACAGTCAGGACTTCGGCAGGTTCGCCGTGGCCCATGAGCCGCCCGCAATCCATGACGGCGATCTGCGTCGCAAAATCAGCAGCGAGATTGATATCGTGTAGTGTCGTAATGATCGTCGGGCCGAGTCCCTTGAGTAGCTCAAGAATCTCGAGCTGGTGGCGGATGTCGAGGTGATTGGTCGGCTCGTCGAGGATGATGAGCTCCGGTTCCTGTGCCAAAGCGCGGGCGATCAGCGTCCGTTGCTTCTCGCCACCCGACAGCGACGCGAATTGCCGCAGTGCCAAAGACTCCAGTTCCAGGCGGGCGAGCGCCTTGGTCGTGACGTCATGGTCGCGATCGCTCCAGCGTGCCATGCCCTTGCGGTGCGGAATACGGCCCATCAACACCACGTCGCGCACGCTGAAGGGAAAATCACCTGGCGTCTCCTGTGGCACGACGGCGATGCGCTGCGCCGCCTCCCGCGGACCGATAGACCAAAGATCGATGCCGTCGAGACGCACCGAACCTCGTTGCGGCTTGAGGCCGCGATAGAGGCAGCGCAGCAAGGTCGACTTGCCGGCTCCGTTCGGACCGATGATCGCAAGCCGGGCGCCGGCCTCGACTGATAGCGTGATGCCACTGATGATCGGCATTGCCTTCTGGGGACCCCAGCTGATGCCGTCTGCTTGCAGTCGCGCGCTTCGTTCGGACATGACCCGGCTCCTATTGCAATACGACCAGCTGTCGTTCGGCTGAAACGATGGCGGCGGGAATGCGTGCGAGGGTCTTGCCTGCCAGTGCTCTCGGGCGTTCGTTTTCGCGGGTCAGCCCATCGGGGCGATCCCGATAAAGCTTCGCGAAGGAGACAAGCGCGCCGATATCGCCCGCATCCTCGATGTCACCGAAGAGGTACGTCGCCTTCGCCGTGGCCTGGAAAGCGACCGTGCACGGCCGTTCGCAGCCCGCCATGCAGACACTGCCTTCCAGGCTGAAATCATCCGCGAGTGCGGCGCCAGCCTGGGAGATCGCCATCTGCAAATGTTTCAAGAGCTCGAGGCCCGGCCGGCAGGGTTTGCCGACATGACGGCAGTTGGTGCACACGGTGATCCGGTGCGTCGCCTCTTTTGTATTATCCATGAGATGCCTCCCGGAGATTTCGCCGGAGGCACAGTCAAGATAGGGCCAGCGGACGCAGCGGCGCCCTCGCCCAACCACTGATTTTCCATCGGAACACCCCGTCCGTTGCGGTTGATATCGTTGATGGCAGGTCTCCTGGCTCGCGGGTCACAACTCGTTCGCGCCTTCCCGGCTTGACGCCAGTGGCATATTGCGAACGCGCTCTCCGCTTACAGTTGCGGGGGCAGCCACGGTTTTGGCCCCTGATGGGTAATCCGCACCGTGTTCCCTTTTCAGCCGCCATCCGGATCGATCCGAAAGCAGCACCATCGGCGGTATTCATGTCATAGAAAGCGGATGCGGGCAACGGCGATGTCATATGCGCTTTCATTTGTCCTGGAGCCTTGGCTTGAATAGTCATTTGTTACGTTATTACATAACAAATGACAAGCCATAATCTCCGCTCGAAGCCGCAACTGCGATATGCATGTTCGGAGGCGCTCAATCGCGATCAAGAATGAAAGAAACCGCAGGGCTGTCAGACCGCCTTGCACTGAGGATGAAAACGCTCCGCGACGCTCTCTGCCGCCGCATAGGCTTGCGTCACGATCTCAGGCACCAGATCGATGTCGGGGAGACTTCCAAGTCCCAGGGGACCAATCGCAAAAAGCCCCTCTGTCGTGCGCCCGTTGACCTCGAGCGAGCCTGTCGCCTCCACGGCGAGACCGAGGCCAAGCTCGTCCGGCACCGCGAGACCGGCATCGATGAGGCTACGCAGCAAGGGTGCATTCAGATCCGGCGCCTGGCACCGACAGTCGATTACATCGTCGGCGTAGAGCTGCTCGGTCTCCTGCCGACCAGCCGGCTTCAAAACCAGCCCGGTCGGCGTGCGGCGAATAAAATGACCACGCCGCAGCAGTGTATTGCCCTCGGCAAGCTCCTGATTGAGACGCACATGCAGCGCCTCGGGCAACCGATTGCGATGGCTATCGTAAAGCGCCCGCAAATGGCGGTTGAACTGCTGCTTCTGCCCCGCCGGCAGGGATCGCCAAAGCGAGCGCGCATGCTTGCGCAAGCCGTTCATGACGGATTGCCAGCTCTGGCCGTTCGCCTCCGCCTCGCCGCAAGCCTTGCGGACGAAGCGAACGATCTCGCTGAGCTTGCCGGGCATCTCGTCGGCAGGGAAAACCGGGTCAGCATTGTTGCGCGTGTGGCTCTGCGGCAGAAAGCCTCGCCGCGAAACGATGGTGATCTGTCCCGTATAGCCGTTCTCGCGCATCTGCAGCAGCCGATCGACGACGCGCAGGCCGCTTCCGAGCAGGATCGTATGCGGTCGCGACACGAGACGACGCGCCCGCACCGTCGTCGGCACGGTCGCGAGATCGCTGGCCTGGAATTCGTGATCGGTAATGCCATAGCCTGTCGCCAGCACCACCATGTCGAAAGGCGCATTGGCGGCGCCATCGCTTTCCACTACGAACCGGCCGCCACGAACACGCCGAAGCGCGAAGACCGTCTCGCTGCTGACCTGCACCGCCACATCCCGCCGTGACGAGAAGGCTTCCGAAAAGCGCTGATAGACGTAGTCGCTGAAAATGCTCTTCGGCACGAAGATCTGTAAAAAACCGGGTATGGCGGCGGGGACGGCGCTGCGGAAAGGCGCATTGCCGCAAAGCCATTGATTGAAGTCGTCAGGATCTCCCGCGGAAACGGAAAGATCGCGAACACGGCTGTTGAGAATTTCACTGCTATGTCCGGAGGCGAGCGCCTGTCCGCCGCTGACGGTGGAATTAGGATCGAAAAGCTGCAGATGGAAGGGAAAGCGAACCGTCTTCATCAGGGCGATCGCCATCATCATGCCGGAAAAACCGCGCCCGATCACGGCAATGCGGGGCATCGCATAAGGCCGCGCCGTCGCGTTCGTCCTGGCGGAAAAGAATCCCTGAACCGTCATATCAACTCCTGGGGCGAGAGGTGGTCGATCATGCCTTTCTTGGGCTTGCTGACTTCACAGGTCCGGAAACACAGAGCCGATATCCGGGCCTCGGCAACCTTGGAACTGCGGCCGACAGAACGCACGAAAGCCGCTTCCGTTCTCAATACGCGTCGCGCTTCTTCAATCAGGACCCTTCCAAAATGAAAGATGCGACAGGCAGGTCCAACTCTGATCCAACACCAGATGCCTGCAATCAGCCGCCACATGATTACTTCGTCAAAAGCCATCAGGCAGCAGAATTATTGCCATTGTCTACTTATTTAGTCGTATATGAAAGCGCGAAAACGCTCCGCTAGCAAGTGCTTTCTTGTCCGGACGGAATAGGGTCGACCAAGCTGCGGTACAGAAACGGCGGACGACCGGACACCCCCTTTGCATCCGGCACCTGCGTTGACCGGCAAAAAGGGAAAGCAATTCCAAGCTCTAGGATCAGCTTATGAAGCAGCTTTCGCTATTCGTTGGCCGCAGAGAAGAGGGCTCGCAACCCGCCATCCTCAACGCATTATATCAGGCCGTTCGCTTAAAATTTTCGTGGTCGGCGCCTATCGTGCCCGAGGGCGCAACATGAATGCGCCAGGAAAATCCGTTGTGCACTCCATCTATCGAAATTAAGATCGCAGGGATTTGCTGCGCCTGAGAAACCGACTTGGCGCTGGCCGAGGAGTGGTAAATGGGGACTGTTTCGCAGTTGCACGAACGTGTCAGGCCGCCCGCCCATCGCGTCCAGAGCGAAGAGGAAGCGCTCGACATCTCACGTTCGCTCGCCGCCGGCTTCGCTCAACATGCAAGCGATCGTGATATCAATCGCATCCTGCCCTATGACGAGATCGACGCCCTGTCGCAGTCAGGCCTGCTAGGGATTTCCGTTCCTTCGGAACATGGCGGTATCGACATTTCGAACTGCGTTCTCGCCGAGGTCGTTGCGATCCTTGCCGAGGCCGACCCTTCCATAGCACAGATATTGCAAACGCATTTTCATGTGCTGGAAGCGGTGAGAATTGGGGGCGGCGAGGACCAACGGGCATCCCTTTTCGACCGCGCCATTATCGGCGATCGTTTCGGCGGCATCTTTTCCCAATCCGGTGCAAGCGGCACCGACCAGCATCCCTGGCATCTGACAGCGGACGGGCTCGGCTTCCGCCTCAGCGGACGGAGCCAGCCTTCCGCCAGCATTCTGTTTTCGGACTGGATTGCGCTATTCACGACCGACAAACGCAAGGGGCTAATCGCCGCTGTCGTGTCCAGAAATACTGAGGGTATCCAGATCATCGACGACTGGGATGGCTTTGGTCAGCGCACCTCCGGAAACGGCACGATCATATTGCATAATGTCTATCTCAATGCTGACGCCCTTCTTCTGCACCGAGAAAAGCTGGCTGAGCCCACAGTGATCGATAGTGTGAACCAACTCACCGGCGCCGGCATAAATCTCGGCATTGCCCGCTCCACGCTGGCGGCGACGATGGAATTCGTGCGGACCCGCTCTCACTCAGGGGAAGGCAACGGGGATGAGCGAGCCGCCAACGATCCGCTGATCGTGACAAGGATCGGCGAGATTGCCATCCGCATCGAGGCGGCAACGGCGATGGTGGAGCGCGCCGGCGGCAAGATCGATGCCGCACAGATCAATCTCACCGAAGATCATGTTATCGACGCCGCACTTTCCGTTGCGGCGGCCCAGACGATTACTGCCGATATCGCGATGGAAGCAGCCGACGCGCTGTTCGAGCTTGCGGGCACGGAGTCTGCGCGCATCGGACTGAACCTCGACCGCCATTGGCGTAACGCCCGCATTCACACCCTGCATGAACCGACCCGGCGGAAATACCACATCGTCGGCAACTACCATCTCAACGGCGTAAAGCCATCGAAGACCTCATTGCGTTGATGGGCGCAGGAGAATCGACAAGGTCAGCCGATATATGAGGCCCGGTGGTCTTCCCGTTCCGGGATATCGGCGTCAGCGCCACCGGCAACGAATTCCTCCAGCGACATGTTGTCGAGAATCTCGGCAATCGCGTCACGCACCTCGGTCATCGAGCGCCGAACCTGACAGCGTTCCGGATCGGAACAGTCGTCGCAGGCTTCATAAGCCGTACGGCTGGCGCAACGGATAGGCGCCAACGGGCCGTCCAGGGTACGGATGACATGGCCGATGCGGATTTCCGATGCGGGACGCGACAGCGAATAACCGCCGCCTGGGCCTTTTTTCGAACGCAACACGCCAGCGTTTCGCAATTCGAGGAGAATGGTATCGAGAAACTTCTTCGGAATATTGTTGCGTAACGCGATATCGTTGATGAACGCGGTTTCACCCGGACCAAGGCGTGCGAGATCCACCAGCGCCTTCAGTCCGTATTTTCCTTTTTTCGTAAGCATCGCCGTCCGCTTTACTGCAAAGTCAATTGTTGAAAACCCGGCATGGCTCGAAAGAGACTCAACGGGCCGATCCTGTCAGCATGGGACTGCGGAAGTAACCCCGCAATCTCTTGGGAACAAGATAGTAACTCACAAATTGTATAGTTTATATGAGTAAATTTAGGCAAATGTATCGTCTAAGCAACGATTTTGCGGCTTTTCTTGGATTTTAGGCGGCACTGCTGTCCAAATATGCCTTCCCGTGCCCACGCCTGTAATCGTCGATCGCGCCGGCCACCTGGTCGGCCACCAGAACGGCATGCTCGACCACCTCGGGCAATCCCATCAATTCGCCGAAGGTTCCGCGCGCAAGCGGTCCAGAGATAAACAAGGAAGGAACCAGCGTACCATCGCCGGCAAGCGCCCGTGATCGCGTATCGCAGGAAAACCCCAGTCGTGCTGGATCCATTGCGAGATATCCGGCCTTCGATAGCTCATCGATCCAGCCCTGCGACTGCAGGATCCCGCGGTGCCCTGGTCCGGTGGTAACCACGACCGCATCGAATTGCCTTTCAAGGGATCGCTCTGAACGGCTGAGTCGTAGGGTGCAGTCGATGACGCCATCGGCAACGCCGACCGCCGCGACCGAAGCCGCCAGTATTTCCAGCCGGCCGCTTGCAAGCGCCCCTTCGCTGACAGCCTCCACCTGCGGCGCGACGCGAAACCGATGCACATCCCAGAACGGCCTCAAATGCCGGACGAGACGCCGCCGCTCCGCGATCGGCAACGCATGCCAGACATGCCCGCCTTGCGCCCTCACCTGATCGATGACGGCATGCCAGCTGCGGCCCTCGCCCTGCGCCTTGCGGATGGCGGTTCGAACACTGCGCAACAACTCGACTGCCGTCTTCGACGGCTGCGTGGCGAAATCGCCGAAAGGTTCCTGCTTGACCGCCGCATGGCCGCGCGAGCGCAGACCGCGTCGGGATATGGCGGTAACCGGCCCCTTGTGCCCCCTGAGCTCAAGCGAAGCAATGACGTCGGCCGAGGTCAAACCGTTGCCGACGATCAGAACGCGATCGTCGGCGCGAATGGCGGCAAGCGCATCCGGTCGCGTCGGATCGGAAATGAAGCGCGGGTAATCGGCAAGCGCATCCTGCAGAACTTGTGGCGGCAAGGGAGACGGATGGCTGGTGGCGATAACCAGAATATCGGCATCCACACGCTGTCCATCAGTACCGGTGACTGTCCAGCGGTCGCCCGTTCTCTGAATACGCTCGACACTTTGCCTGATATGGAGGAGCCGCCCGTTCTCGACGAAAGGACGGATCATGCAATTGATATATTTGCCAAAAACGGAGCGTCGTGGAAAAAAACCGCCATTCACGGCGACCGCCGCATCATCATCGGCAAGCGCGTCATTCTCCATCAGCCAGCGCTGAAAATGTTCGATGTCGTCGGGCAGCAGACTCATTTTCGCCGCCGGTACATTGATGCGGTGGGCAGGATCTTGCGTGTCGTAGGCAAGCCCTGCTCCCAAACGCTCCCTTGGCTCGAATATAAAGAGCTGAGAGCCCCGCGCCGGCTGATTCTGTAGCAAATGGAAGGCAACCGCCGTCCCGGAAACGCCGCCGCCAACTATGACGATAACAGGCAGATCAAGCGCCTGGTGGTCCGAGCCGATGGTCAATAGCCAACTTCCTCCAGATCGATCGCCACGCGAATTCTACATCCGTCGGCAACAGCAATTATCATTGAGATAGAAATATACTCTATAAAATTTATTGACAACACGATTGCAGCGCGTGCCCCTCTTCTCTGCAACCAACGGCAGTCAATACAGTGCTGATATGCCTTTGCAAACAAGTGGTTATTTGTGCCGCGCACAATATTGTTTTTGCGCCGCAAGATGTAAAAAACTTGGCATACATCCGTTCGAGGAACATACTAGCGGTTGTTCTGGTTCGTGTTCTCTGTGGGAGGAGAAACATCATGGAACTACTTCGTCTGCTCACCGCGTTCGACTATACGTTGATGCTCATTCTGGCTGCGATCTTTGTATTTAGTGTCATGGAAGGCGTTCATAAGAAGCACTGACCGCATACGGTCGAAAGCGATGGCCATTGCCGTCAGGCGCACATCTCTGACGTGACTTGAAGCGCGCAGCTGAACCAGCTGGCAAAGCCATCAGTCCGACGTGGTCGGCTCATATGGGCAGTCGCCTATAGCAACGACAGGATCTGCCGATGCAGACAGGTCGCCGCGTGGCGAGCCTCCTCCTGTCGAACCCTCCAATCACCCTGTATTTCCCCCAAATAGGCATCGCGAGCGAGTTGCATGGTCGTTCGGGCTACGTGTTCGGACAAGCGCGGCATGACCCATTCGGCGGCGAGATCCTTGCTGACGAATTCCCCAGTCGCCGCCGTTCTCCACATACGCGCGAGTGTCAGCAGGACATTCCGCTCATCTCCATGCAGATTGGTAAGCAAGGCCGGCAGCGCCTCCCGTATAGCGCGCCGTACGTCTCCACGCGGAATTTCAACAAGAAGATCATCAAGAGGCGGACCAAATAACGTTAGAGCCTGCTGCCGCGCCTGAGCTAGGACGAGCGTGATGTCCGGATCACAGAGAGGCTCAGGGATTGCGCCGGCCTCGAAGCCGTCGCGCAACCATTCACCATAGACAAACTCGCTACATCTCGGAAAAGGTGGTGCTGAAAGATGATCCTTTAGAAACACCATGAGCTCGATGCAGCGTGATGCACCAGCCCGGACTGGGTGACGACCCGAAGCCGCCAGCAGACGAGCAAGCAGGCGTTTGCGCATGAAATCGGTCATCGGGAGATCGATGATTGCCAAAACATCCACATCGCTTTGCGGACGCAATCCGCCCGCGACCGCCGATCCGTGCAGATAGACGGCCCGCAGGTGGTCGCTGAAAACTTCCTTGGCAATTGCCAAAGCCGCTCGGGCTTCCGCCGGAATTTCCGATGTTGCAGTTCGCATGCAATCTCCGATCGCGATCATCCCGATATAACGATCGAAGAGCCGCTTTTGCAGCCCCAACTCAAGCTCTTCATCTTCGTAATCGTCAAACCAAAAAGCAGCGATCTAACAAGACATCCCAAAGGAGCCGGATCAAAGTCCTTTTGCTTTGAGAGTGAGGTTTCATGATTATACTTGCAAAAATCTAGGCTAAGATTGCAGCGTTGGATTGTGTAATCCGACACGTCTATTCATCGATTTAGGAAAAATGTTTCACAAGCTTCGCGCAAACAATTCCTGGGATATTTCTCGACATCGATAAGACATGAAGCAAAGAGGATATACTTATGAGTTACGACTGGGAGGGCGTAAAGACACGTCGCATGAGAAGGTTGAAATATGGGCTATCCCTATTTCTCTTCACGATGTCGGTAACCGCGCCAACGGCATTTCTGTTGCATCTGCACTGAACCGGGCCTTCTCTTCCGGCAGCGGATCATCAATTCCATTCCCGTTTAGCAGACTCCGGCATCCAGACACCAATCCACGATGGGCGGGAACCAAAGCAAGCCTCTGTTCGTTTCTAAAGGCACTCCCCCTATCAAGGAGAACACCATGGCCGACGTCTCGCTGGACAAGGATATCAACGCTCAGATCAACGAGCTCCGCAGCCAGATCGATAAGCTCTCCACCGAATTGGCAAGGCGCATCGACAGCGCCTCGGATCGTGCCGACGAGGCTCTTTCTTCGGCAAGAGGAAAAGTTGCAAGCATCGCGGACAATGCCCGCTCCGAGGGCCGGAACGTGGTGCAGGCCGCAAGGGAAAATCCGACAGCCACGAGTTCGGTCCTGATCGTGACGGCGCTACTCGGTCTATTTACCGGCCTTCTGCTGGGCAGGCTCTCCGATTGACCGACAGCCTTGACAGCCGAAAACCCTCAGCACGTTGCAAATTGCCTAACGATTTCAAGGAGTTTTTGGTGGGTGATGTAGGGCTCGAACCTACGACCCGCTGATTAAGAGTCAGCTGCTCTACCAACTGAGCTAATCACCCGTACCGCTTGCTGGCGGCGTGATCGGGCATATAAATAGGATCGGTTTGATTGTCCAGCGGCCAGACGAATTTTCTTTGTTTTTTTGTCAAAAAAATTTCAGAGGTGGCCAAAAACGCAATAAAATCAAAGCTCAAGAATTCCTGACGCAACACGCACCGCTTGGCCGCCGATGCGGGCATTGGCGATCAGGCCGCCATCGATGTCCAGGTGAAGATGAATCAGCGACGGCCGCCCCATCTCGATGCCCTGCTCTATGATGACCGGATGATGTCCATCCGGCAGGGCGTCGAACTGATTGATCGCACCGGACAGCGCCGCTACTGCGGCTCCCGTCGCCGGATCCTCGACGATACCCATTCCCACCGGGAACATGCGCGCGTGGAATTTGGCAACGTGATTGACGCCGCCACGACAATAAATGAAGGCTGAGGCAAGCGCGCCGTCGACGAAAGGCACCGTCTTTTCCCAGAGCTGCAAATCGAATTCCAGCCTTTCCGCCGCGCCGACATCATGCACCGGCACCAGAAGGAACGGCACACCGGCACTCCAGATGGAGGGAACATGGTTTTCGAAGCCGATTTCGGTGATCTTCAGGCTGAGCGCATTGGCGATATCGGCCCTGTCGAGCGGCAGAAGAATCTCCTGCGACTTCTTCGGCAAATCGAACTCCGCAAAACTCGCCTTGTTCTGTCGCAGCTTGATGGCACAACGCACCGGCCCGACGCGCTCGTCGAGAACGGAAACGAGATCGAGATCACCGCCATGATTGGCATGAGCCTTCTCCGCCAAGGCGATTGCTGTGCCGACGGTCGGATGCCCGGCAAAAGGCAGTTCGCGACCAGGCGTGAATATCCGCAGGTTCGCCGTATGGGCAGGATTTTGCGGTGGCAGCACAAATACGGTCTCGGAAAGGTTCATCTCCCGGGCGATCGCCTGCATCGCCTCGTCGCTCAACCCCTCGGCATCGAAGATGATCGCGAGCGGATTGCCCGCCAGTTTGCTGTCGGTGAACACATCATAGACACTGTAGCTGCGTGCCAATCCGGCCTCCATCCATGCTTCCAGACTTGAATATTCATAACGGCAAGCGACTCCAGCGCAAGCCCAAGCTATTTGTCGCTGTCGAAGAACCAGGCGAGAATCGGAAGCATCGCAATATTATAGGGATGCGCCGTTGGGTCGGCCGATCGAATAGCGACCACGCCATCGACCTCGTCCTCTTCGGAAACGAGCATATGCGCCTCGATCCGCCGAAGCATCTCCTCGGCCGTCCATGGAAAACGGAAGACACGAAGAAGCGTGATCGAGCGCCTTATATGCATTGCGTGATATCCGGATACCGGAGTGGCATCACGTAGATCGAGACCAGTCTCCTCCAACACCTCACGCCGCATATTGCCTTCGACGTCGGCATGCCCGTCGACGATATCGTTCTCATCCATCGATCCGGAGGCGCAATAGACCTGACCAGGATTTGCGGTATGGGCGGCCATGCGTATCGCGATGATCGCTCCGTCCGACGATACGATGACGGGAAAGGCAAAAAGGTGAAACGCTCCCGGCTGCCGCTGCTTTCGCCACAAGAGAAATGTCGAGAAGGGTGTTACATAGGCCTCCCCCTTCACCGCACCGCCCGTAAGCGACAGCCTGTGCTGAAAGATCATGCGACCGTCATAGAGTGATGGATTGGCGGCAATTTCCCTTGCCCAATTTTCCCGCGCCGCCTCCTGCTCGCGCATGTGAAACGGATGTTCGCCGGGAAACACCGTAAGGTCGATGCTGGAGATGGGGAACACGGTACTTTGCGGCGGCCAGCCGGCCATGTCGTTCTGTTCTGAGAGGGTCATATCAAATCCAATGTCATGACGACGGGGCAATGGTCGGAGGCCTTCGGCCTGTCCCAGCCGACGCGCGGATAGCGCTCCACCTCCTGCCCCGGTGGGAAAACAGTGCGGAAAGGCTGGCCCGAGCGGATGATATCGGGCATACGCGTTGCATTGGCGCGTGCCAGCGCCGGAGAAAGCCAGATATAATCGAGCTGGCAAAGCCGCTGCTCCTGCGGTCCGCGGGCGTGGTAAAGCGTCCAGCGGTCAAGCTCGTCGCGCCGCCGCACGACGTTCTCCGCAAAACCATCATGGCTGAAGACATCGAGTGCGCTCCCCTTCTCCTCGCTGCGCGGTTCGAAGCGATAGCCGGTGCGGCGTGTGCCGATGACATCGATCCATTCCTGATAGTCGTTCATATCGCCACAGATGGCGAAGTTCTTCGTCGCCGTGTGGCCGGCGCCGAAACGATCTTCGATGATGCGCCGAACCGCCATGGTCTCAGCCTGGCGGATCGCCATGGTCGCATGACGTCCATCCACGCCTTCACGTGCCGGTCCCATCGATTTCAGATGGATGACATAGAGCGAGAACGGCACGCCACCGATATGGAGATGCAGCTCCAGGCAATCGCGCTTGAAGATCTTGTCCTCCAAATGAAGGCCTTGCTCCGCAAGCTCGTCATTGAAAAGGCCGAAATTGCCATAGGTCACCATGGCGTGACTCTTGATATCGTTCAGGACGATCGGCTGGCCGTCGTGCGTCTCCTCGCGCATCATCACCGCGACATCGATGCCGCGGCTGTCATTGCCTTCGATCAGGAATTTCTGGCGATAGCCGTTGCCGACCATGCGATAGAGGTATCCGTATTCGAAGGCCTGCAGCGCCGCCATGTTGTCGACCTCCTGCAAACAGATGATGTCAGCATCGGCATCTGCGATCGCAAGCGCCGTCATCTGCCTAGTGTCGTCGGTCGCCGCAATCACGCGCGCCGCTTCCAGCTGCTGATAGATCTCTTCATTACGGACATCGAAGAGCTGCAGAACGCGATCCTGGCGCAACTGGTTGCGAAAACCAGTGTAATCGAAACGGGTCAGAAGGTTTTCGACATTGAAGGTCGCAAGACGCAGGGACATGAAGCATTCCAATTTAAGAAGAATGTGAGCCGGCTTATTATACTCGCATCACCCGACTTTGGCTGTTACAGTCGATTTGAACTTGCCCATCAGATACGGTCCGGACAGAACAGGCGCATATTTCGGCTCCTCGCCTTCCTTCAAGCACGACGGCAGGCAGGCGATCTCGGCAAACCAGTTCGGCTGATGGAAGAAGGCCAGGGATTGCCGCCGCTGCATGCCGCCCTCCTCCGGCGGCGGATTGACGACGCGATGCACGGTCGAGACCCAGCGATCGTTGGTCCAGAGCGCCATCAGGTCGCCGATGTTGATAACGAAAGCCCCCTCCACCGGGGGCACCGGCGTCCAGTTGCCATCAGGAGCGATGATCTCGAGCCCTTTCGAACCGGGTTGCGGCAGAAGGATCGTCAGGCTGCCGTAATCGGTATGCGCACCGGCGCGAAGCTGGTCCGGCTGCGGCGGTACATGCTGCTCGGGATAATTCAGCGCCCTCAGCGCACTGATCGGCGCATCGACGTGAGGATCGAAGAAATGTTCATCGAGGCCGAGAGCGATGGCAAATACGCGCATGATGCGCGCCGCCAGATCCTCCATCGCCCGATAATAAGCCTTCCACGCCTCCACGAATCCATCAGGCCGTTCCGGCCAGATGGTGGCGGCATAGCAGAAGCCGAGCGCGTCCGGATCGCTCATACCCGCAGGAATGGAAAGCGGGCCGCCATTGAAGCTCTCCTTCAGATCCGGCGGCGTGTCCACGTTGCGCGATTTTGCCAGTGCCTCTGTGCCCGGTCCGAGATAGCCGTAGGGATAGCCGGGGTAGAGCGTTTTGGCGCGCTGCTTCACCTCTGGCGGCAGATCGAAGAAGGCCTGCGTCTTCTTCCAGACTTCAGCGATCACGGCGTCCGCAATGCCGTGGTTGGCAATGGCTAGAAAGCCGGTCGAGCGGCATATCCGATCCACCTCCGCGCCGAGCCGTTTTTTCTCCTCATGATCAGCCACCTCAAAAGCGCCGAGATCGAAAATCGGAAAGCTATGATCGGACATGCGCGATTCCCCTTCGTGACATCGAGCAAATCAAGCATAGGAGGCGGGAGGGAACAACCATCTTGTCCCGTACCGATCAAAGCCGCCAGGCGGCGCGGATGGCGACCCGGTAGTCGTCACCAACCGCGACAGCATCGCGGCTATAGGCACGCAGCACCTGTCCATCTGGCATCGACAGCCTTAGCGCATAGCGCTCACCCTCATAAAGGACGGAATCGACGCGGCATGAAATGCCCTCCCCGTCGACAACCACGTCTTCAGGCCGCACGAGAATATCCGCGCTGGCCGAGCCGCCTACCCGATTTTCCCACAAGCCCCGGAAGAACGGCCAATCGATACGGCGCGGACCGCCGTTGGGAAAAGCGAGCGACAGGATGGCGCCCTGCCCGACCAGACTGCCGACCATTTTCCCTTCAGGGCGTGCATAAATCTCCGCCGGCGGTGCCACCTGCAGCAGCCGCCCTTCGGACATGACGGCGACATCGGTCGCAAGCGCCATCGCTTCGCTCTGGTCGTGCGTGACATAGACCATGGTTGCGCCCGAGCGCTGGTGAAACTCGCGAAAGGTCTCCTCCATCTCCTTCTTCAGGTGACGATCGAGATTGGCAAGCGGCTCATCGAGCAGCACGACATCGGGCGATGTCACCAGGCAGCGAGCGAGCGCCACGCGCTGGCGCTGACCGCCGGAGAGATCGGCGGGACGGCGCTCGGCATAATCGTTAAGCCGCACCGTCGTCAATGCCTCGCGCACCTTCTCTCGGTAACGCTCGCCGGAAATGCCGCGCACCTTCAGCGGATAGCCGACATTGTCTAATACGTTCATATGCGGCCAGAGCGCGTAGGATTGGAACACCATCGCCATGTTGCGCCGCTCCGGCGGCAACATGCTCGCCGCATCCGCCAACAGCCGCTCCCCGAGATGAATGGAGCCATCCGTCGGCTGCTCGAAACCGGCGATCATTCTGAGTACAGTCGTCTTGCCGCAGCCGGAGGGGCCGAGCAACGCAAGGAAACCGCCCTCCCGTACATCGAGCGACAAGGCATGGACGGCAGCACGCCCGCCGGTGCCGAAATCCTTGCTGACATGATTGAGGATCAGCTTCGCCAAGGCACAACTCCCTTCGGCAGGCGCTTGGCCATGATTTCCAGAAGCACCATCATGATGACGACCATGGCGATGACGATGACCGACATGGCCGAAGCCAGATCGGCGCTGCCGCCATCGTCGAGATTGTAAATGACGACGCCGAGCGTCTGGGTGCCCGCGGACCACAAGAGCGCCGAAACGGTCAGCTCGTTGCAGGCGATGAGAAAGACCAGAATCACCGACGCACCCGCCGCCGGCGCGATCAGCGGCACGATGATATCGGTCAAGCGGCGAAAGAAGCCGGCTCCGGAAAGCCGCGCCGCCTCCTCCAGCGCCGGATCGAGCTGCAGGAAGGCACTCATGACCGGCTTCAGGCTGACGGCGAAATAGGCGGAGAAATAGGCAAGCAGGATGATCCAGATCGTTCCGTAAAGCGTGACGTTGAGGATCGGCAAGGGTGCTGCGAATACCAGAATGAAGCAGACGGCGATGATGATGCCTGGAAGCGCATAGGGGATCTCGATCATGCCGCTGACGATGCGGCTGAGCGCGTCCTTGCGCCGCGTCAGTGCATAGGCTGAAAGCACTGTCACCAGTAGGAGACCAAGTGCCGTCGTACCCGCCAGAAACAGCGAATTGGAAAAGGCGGTGCGCGTTATGCTCTGCCGAAACAGAATTTCCGTAAACGCGTTGAGCGACGCCGTCTTGAAGGCGAGCGGCACCCCGTATGCCGGTACTAGCGCGCCTGCGAGCAGAGCCAGAAAGGGAGCGACGAGCATGACGAACAGGATGGCATAGAGCACCGGCAACACCAGAAGGCACCAGCGGCCAAGCGAAAAGGCGGCCGTCGCGCCCGAAATGCCGATAACGCGGTAGTCACGCCCTTTCAAGGCCCTGCCCTGCACGGCAAGACCGGCAACGGCAATGACGGCGATCATCGACGAGAGCACGGCGATATCGCCGAATGTCCTCGGTCCGAAACTGGAGAACTTCGTGAAGATCAGGGTCGACAAGGTATAGATCGAGGCGGGAATGCCGAGGATCGCCGGAATGCCGAAATTGCCGATGGACGAGACGAAGGCAATCGCAGCGCCTGCAATGACACCGGGCAGTGATAAGGGCAGGATGATATCGCGGAAGACACGCAGACCGGACGCGCCGGAAAGCCTTGCAGCCTCGACCCCATCGCGCGGCAGCGCCATCAGACCGGTACGCAGCGCCAGATAAACCAGCGGTGCATGCTGAACGCCATAAAGCAGCGCGATGCCGCCGACCGAGTAGAGTGGCTGCGGCGAGCCGAGCGGCGGCGCGATATGCAGCGCTTTCAGCAAGGGGCTCGATGGCCCGGACATCTGCACCCAGGCGAGCGCCGTCACCTGCGGCGGGATCATCATCGGCAGCACGAAGAGGAAGCCGAGCATCCGCCTGCCCGGCAGATCCGTCAAAGTCAGCAGGAATGCGAAAAGGCAACCGAGCAAGACGGAAACGATGGTGCCGAGCACGGCCGTTTCGATCGTGTACCAGGCCGAGCGCCAAAGAGCCGGATCGGTAATGAGCTCATAGGTGCCGCCTCTCAGCAGCGCCTCCATGCCGGCAAGCGCCAGCCGCGCCAGCGGCAAGACGCTGAGCAAAAGCACGACGGCAACAACAAAAGGAAACAGCCAGGCCGGCTGGCTGTTTCCTCTACGCACATATGAGTACATTCCAGATCCGGGTCGGATTACTTCGACTTGAAATAGGTGGAGAAGGTCTTCAGGTCCTGATCCGTGTTCTTGAGAGCATCGGCGGCATTCAACGGCAAAACCTTGATGCTGTCACGTGCCGGAAAACCTTCCGGCAGCGGCGTGCCGTTGCGGGCCGGGATATAGCCGAGCTTCAGGAACCCTTCCTGACCCTTTTCAGACAATACATAATCGACGAACTTCTTGGCAGCATCGGCGTGCTGCGTGCTGGCGAGGATGCCCACCGGTTCCGTTACGGCGGAAACGCCTTCCTTCGGGAAGACGAACTCAAGCGGGGCGCCCTTGGCCTTTTCACGGATCGGCATGTAGTCGACGATCATGCCATAGGCTTTCTCGCCGGAAGCGACCGACTTCAGCACGGCACCGTTGCCGCCCGAGGCGATCGCACCGTTGTCGGCAAGGTTCTTGTAGTAATCCCAGCCGAGGCTGCCGACGCCAGCGAGCGTCTGCGCGTGAATGAGAGCGGCGCCCGAGGCAAGCGGGCTTGGCATGGCGACGAGACCCTTGGCTTCCGGCTTCACCAGATCCTGCCAGCTTGCCGGCTTCATCGCGGCCGCGGTGTTGTAGACGATGCCGGTCGTGATCAGCTTGGTCGAATAGTAATAACCGTCGGCATCATAAAGCGACGGGTCGTAGTTCGCGGCTTCCGGCGACTTGTAGGCAAGCAGCTTGCCGGCTTCCTTCAGGCGCTCCAGCGTCACCGTATCGGCGATCAGCAGGACATCGGCAACCGGAGCGCCGGCCTGCATTTCGGCCTGCAGCTTGGCTATGATCTGGGGCGTGCCGTCACGAACCCAATCGACCTTGATGCCAGGATTGGCGGCCATGAAGCCATCGACAGTCGCCTGCGCATCGGCATTGGGCTGGCTGGTATAGAGGACGAGATCGGCGGCATTGGCGCTGCCGGAGAAAAGGGCAATGGCCAACAGGCCGGCAAAGGCGGAAACAAAGGTCTTCATGAAAACGTCCTCGACTAGGTTGTAGGAGGTTGTCTAGACGCAGGGCTTAACATGATTGTGACAGTTGAATTTGAATAGATTGCCGTTCGTATGATGATTGAATCTTGACCATCGGCATCCGGCGCTATTTCTTGACGTACGTATTTCAGACGGGATTGAGGAGGACAGATCTATGGAATATCGCCTGCTTGGCCGCTCCGGCCTCAAAGTTTCCACCATCACCATGGGCACCATGACTTTCGGCGGCGTCGGCTGGGCGAAAACCGTTGGTGATCTCGGCGTCAAGGAAGCAAAGAAGCTTGTCGACATGTGTGTGGATGCCGGCGTCAATCTGCTCGATACCGCCGATGTCTATTCGCAAGGCGCGTCAGAGGAGATTCTCGGCGAGATCATCGGTGGCCCGCGCAAGAACGGCGTGCTCATCGCCACCAAGGCGCGCTTCCCGATGGGACTCGGCGTCAACGATACCGGCTCATCCCGCCAGCACCTCATTCAAGCTTGCGAGGCGAGCCTCAAGCGCATGAAGACCGATGTGATCGATCTCTACCAGCTGCATGAGTGGGACGGACAGACGCCGCTGGAAGAGACGATGGAAGCGCTCGACACTCTGGTTCGCCAGGGCAAGGTTCGCTACATCGGCTGCTCGAACTTTTCCGGCTGGCACATCATGAAGGCGCTTGGCGTCAGCGAGCGCGACAAGCGCGAACGTTTCGTCAGCCAGCAGATCCATTACACGCTCGAAGCACGCGACGCGGAAAACGAGCTGATACCTGTTAGTATCGACCAAGGCCTTGGTATTCTCGTCTGGAGCCCGATTGCCGGTGGCCTGCTCTCCGGCAAGCATCGCCGCAATCAAGCGACGCCGGAAGGTACGCGCCAATTCGCCGGCTGGACGGAACCGCCGATCCGCGATGAAAACCGCCTGTGGAATATCGTCGATACGTTGGTGGAAATCGCCGACGGTCGCGGCGTTTCGGCCGCTCAGGTGGCGCTTGCCTGGCTCATCGGCCGCAAGGGCGTGACCTCCATCATCATCGGCGGCCGCACCGAAGCCCAGTTCAAGGATAACCTCGCAAGTGCCGAACTGAAGCTGACGGACGAGGAGCGCAAGCGGCTCGACGACGTCAGCCTGCAGCCCTTGATGTATCCCTATTGGCACCAGCGCAATACGGCCAGCGATCGGCTGAGCGAGGCCGATCTGGCGCTGATCGGCCCACATCTGGCGAAGTAAAAAACGGGAGTGGCGGTTTAAGCCGCCATCGCTCCGATCTCGCCTGCAATCAGCTTACCGAGGCGCGAGATGCCTTCTTCGATCATCTCGTCATTGGCACAGGAGAAGCTGACACGGAAGGTGTTCGCGCCAGAACCGTCGGCGAAGAACGCCTGACCGGGCACGAAGGCGACCTTCGCCGTTTCGAGAGACCGTGCAAGCAGCTTGGCGCCATCCATGCCCTTCGGCAGGGTGATCCAGACGAACATGCCGCCTTGTGGCTTCGTCCAGCTCGTGCCGTCAGGCATGTATTTCGCAAGCGCCGCCAGCATGCAGTCGCGGCGGTGGCTATAGGTCTTGCGGACCTTGGCAACCTGCGCATCAAAACCGCGCTCGGCGACCTGATGGATCGCGATCTGGTTGATGGTCGAGGAATGCAGGTCGGCCGCCTGCTTCATCAAGACGAGCTTGCGGATGACTGGCGCATTAGCGACGATGAAGCCGACGCGAAGGCCGGGCGCTAGCGTCTTGGAAAAGCTGCCGCAATAGATCGTGCGCGTGTCGTTGATGCTGCCCTTGCGCCCGATTTCCAGAGCCAGGATCGGCGCGACCGGCTCGCCATCATAGCGCAGAGACTGATAGGCGGCGTCTTCGATGACAGCGATATCCAGCTCTTCGGCAAGATCGAGCAGCTTCTTGCGGCCGGCCAGATCGACCGTCTCGCCCGTCGGGTTGGCGAAGTCGGCCGAGAGATAGGCGAACTTCACCCGGCCACCCGCCTGCGAAGCCGCAGCGCGATAGGAATCCGGCGTGCGATTGCCGTTCGGCGTCAGTTGATCATAAGTCGGCTCATAGGCGTTGAAAGCCTGCAACGCGCCAAGATAGGTCGGCGCTGTCACAAGCGCCGTATCCTTCGGCGACAGGAAGAGCTTGCCGAGATAATCGAGCCCCTGCTGCGAACCGGAAACGATGAAGACATTTTCCAGCTCACAGGGAATGCCGAGCGCGCCCATCTGGCCAACAAGCCATTCGCGCAGTGGCTTGTAGCCTTCGCTGACCGAATATTGCAGCGCTGCATTCACCGTCGGGCCGGAAAAGATATCGGCATAGGCCTGCTTGAATTCGGCATCCGGAAACAATGCGGGATCGGGAATGCCGCCGGCGAAAGAGATGATATCCGGCCGCTCCAAGAGTTTCAGCAGCTCGCGGATTTCGGAGGCGCGCATGCGGCTCGAGCGCGTCGCAAAGATATTTTCCCAATTCAACATGGGGCTTCCTCGTAATTTTTGGTCTTTATGCCACAAGATCACGCAACAAAAGATAAGTCAATAATGCTGACCTATTTTGTTTGTCATGGTGACAGATATTGTCAGTCTTTCCTGCTAGCAGTGGTGTCTCGAATGAAAAAACGAGTGACAGTCAGCATGAGCACCGACCCGACTTCGTCCTTCTATACCGACAACGCCGCCATCTACGCAGCGCGCGAACGCCGGCTGCCGCGCCAGAGGCTGGATGCCTTTCTGGCCGCCCTGCCCGCAGGCGCAACCATCCTCGAACTGGGTTGCGGCGGTGGCCAGGATGCTGGCTACATGCTCTCGCGCGGCTTCGCCGTTACGCCCACGGATGGCTCCGCCGAACTTGCGAGAGAGGCGGAAAAGCTTCTTGGCAAGCCCGTTCGAGTCATGCGCTTCGAAGCCCTGGATGAGACCGAAATCTTCGACGGCATATGGGCGGAGGCCAGCCTCCTGCATGTTCCAAGATCCGTCCTGCCGAATGTCTTCGATCGCATTCTGCGCGCCCTGAAAACGGGCGGCATCTTTCACGCCAGCTTCAAGGCGGGTGAAGCAGAGGGGCACGACAAGTTCGGACGCTATTATAACTATCCGTCGACCTCATGGCTTCGGGATATGTTGAGCGCTGGCGGATGGAAGAACATCACCATGACCGAAGCCGATGGTAGCGGCTTCGATGGCGAGCCGACAAGATGGCTCTACGTCAAGGCTCGCAAATAGAAAGGCCGGAGCTTTCACCCCGGCCCTCCAATCCGGCTCTCGCCGAAAGCTTAGTTGACCGACTTGTCGACCAGCTTGTTCTTGCCGATCCACGGCATCATGCCGCGCAGCTTGGCGCCGACTTCTTCGATCTGATGGCTGTCGTTGTTGCGGCGGATGCCCTTGAAGCGGGCTGCGCCCGAACGGTATTCCTGCATCCACTCGGAGGTGAACTTGCCGGTCTGGATGTCCTTGAGGACACGCTTCATCTCAGCCTTGGTTTCTTCGGTGATGATGCGCGGACCGGTGACGTATTCGCCCCACTCGGCCGTGTTCGAGATCGAGTAATTCATGTTGGCGATGCCGCCTTCATAGATCAGGTCGACGATCAGCTTCACTTCGTGCAGGCACTCGAAGTATGCCATTTCCGGAGCGTAGCCAGCCTCGACCAACGTTTCGAAGCCGGCGCGGATGAGCTCGACGAGACCGCCGCAGAGAACGACCTGTTCGCCGAAGAGGTCGGTTTCGCACTCTTCGCGGAAGTTGGTTTCGATGATGCCCGAACGGCCGCCGCCGACGCCGCAAGCGTAGGAGAGCGCGAGTTCAAGCGCGTTGCCGGAAGCGTTCTGATGAACGGCAACGAGGCAGGGAACGCCGCCGCCCTTCTGGTATTCGCCACGAACCGTGTGGCCCGGACCCTTCGGAGCGATCATGACGACATCGACCGAAGCCTTCGGCTCGATGAGGCCGAAGTGAACGTTGAGGCCGTGGGCGAAAGCAATCGCTGCGCCGTCACGGATGTTCGGAGCGATTTCGGACTTGTAGATGTCGGCCTGCAGCTCGTCCGGGGTCGCCATCATCATCAGGTCGGCCCAGGCGGCAGCTTCGGCAACGGTCATGACCTTGAAGCCGTCGGCTTCGGCCTTCTTGACAGTCGGAGAACCGGCCTTGAGCGCGATCACAACGTTCTGTGCGCCGCTGTCCTTCAGGTTCAGCGCGTGCGCGCGGCCCTGGGAACCGTAGCCGATGACGGCGACCTTCTTCGACTTGATGAGGTTGAGATCGGCATCACGATCGTAATAGACGCGCATTGTTTGTCCTTCCCTTTGCTTGTCTGGGTGCAGATTTTAAATTGTCAGACGGCCGCTGCTGCTTCCGCCAATACTTTTTCCGTGCCGTAAAGCCGGAGGAAAGCGGTGACCGCTTTCTCAGCCTGACGGCTCGTATCCTTCAAACCGGGCTCACCGAGCAGCATGCGCACATGCAGATCGGAGACGATGAGCCCATAAAGCGTGTGATATGCCTCGTCCGCATCGGCAAAGCGCAGCAACCCCGCGCGCTTGCCGGCATCGATGAGACCGATGGCACGGCGGTCGATCTGCCGGCGCCCGCGCTCCAGAAGTAGCTTGCCGAGCTTCGAGCCGTCGCGGTTCGACTGGCCGATCGCCAGGCGGTTCAAAGCGAGAGAAACGTCGCCAGCCAGAACCTCGAGCAGATCACGCGCGAATATGACGAGATGATCATGCAGGCTCGCCGGATTCAGCCGTTCGCCATTGCGTTCGAACGTACGCACCTTGCTGGCCTGATAGGTGATCATCGCAGACAGCAGGCCGTCGCGGTCACCGAACCACTTGTAAAGACTTTCCTTGGAGCAATTGGCGGCGCGCGCGACGCCAGAGGTCGTCAGCGCCTTCTCGCCGCCGTCGACGAGCAGACGCAGCGCCTGTTCCAGAACCGCGTTCTGGCGCGGCGAAAACTCGCTCGACTGTCCTACTTCGCTCAGCACGATGGCCACTCCCAAATGCGTACCGTACGGTACGGTTCGTGGCGCTTTATGCAGGACACCAATGCAGTCGTCAAGCGGAATTCGTTGCTGCAGTGCGTTAAAAAGAGAGTGCGTGTCAGGCTGCTAAACGGTGGCAGCTGCCACGAGCCGGTCAGCCGATCAAGAGAGCTTGACGCAAATGATTGGTCGGAAACATCACCTACTCGGCCGCGACCACGCTATTGCGCATCGCCTCGACATCCTTCAGCGGGGGCAAGCCGTAAAGGCGGCTATATTCCCGGCTGAACTGCGACGGACTTTGATAGCCGACACGATGACCTGCCGATCCCACGTCGAGCCGCTCGACGATCATCAGCCGCCGCGCCTCATGGAGCCGAAGCTGCTTTTGATACTGCATCGGCGACAGGGCCGTAACAGTCTTGAAATGGTGATGCAGCGAGGAAACGCTCATGCCGACACGCTCGGCCAGCTCTTCGATGCGCAACGGCTGCGTATAGTTGTTGCGGAGCCACGCGACGGCACGCGCCACTCGGTTGGTCTGGCTCTCTGCCATAGCTATCTGCAGCAAACGAGGTCCGTTCGGGCCGGTCAGCAGGCGATAGAGGATTTCCTGCTCGATCAAAGGTGCCATGGCCGGAATATCTTCGGGCCGATCAAGCAATCGAAGCAGGCGCAGCGAGGCATCGAGCAGTTCCGGCGAGGCGGCATTGACCGCAATTCCGCGCACAGGCTCGGCGGTCAGTGCCTGACGCGGAATGCTGACGCGCGACAGCAGCTCCTTCAAGCGTTCGCTGTCGAGCGCCATGCCGAAGCAAAGATAAGGCGTATCGCTGCCGACATTGGTAACCTGCGTCGAGACCGGCAGGTCGAGCGCAGTCAAAATATACTCGCCGACCCCGTAATTGTAGGTCTCGGCGCCGATTGTCAGGTTCTTGCGTCCCTGGACCACGATTGCAAAACAGGGCCGATAAGCTCCATGCTGCCACACGGTCGCGGCCGACTGCCGATAGAGATTAAGATTGTCTATCGGCGTGCGGTGTTCGCCGTCGCTCGGAGCGAAACGTGCAACGATCGATGCGAGTTCCTGATTGGGATTGAAAGGCAGTGTCATGCGCAACCAACTGTTTTCGAGCAGATATCGATGTCTATCTAGGTAACACCGTTCGATCGCGAAAGACCTGCCGAACATTTAGATTCGCAGGATCGTACATAAAGCTTGCAGGATCGCTCTAACGCTCCGGCCCGGTCCTGATGCATGGTGGGCCACTCCAAATTCCACTCCCAACCCATCTGAAAAGATAAGGAAATCTCCCATGCCTATCGCAAAGGGTTATGCCGCTACCGACGCGTCCAAGCCGCTCACGCCTTTCACTTTCGAGCGGCGCGACCCGAACGCGGACGATGTTGTCATCTCCGTCAAATATTGCGGCGTCTGCCATTCCGACATTCACCAGGCTCGCAACGAATGGGGCGGCTCGAAGTATCCGATGGTGCCCGGCCACGAAGTCGCAGGCATCGTGACCGCCGTCGGTTCCGAGGTTACGAAGTTCAAGGTCGGCGACCGCGTTGGCGTCGGCTGCTTCGTCAATTCCTGCACGACCTGCGCCACGCGCGACCTGGATTACGAGCACTACATGCCGGGCTTGGTCCAGACCTACAACGACGTGGAAGCCGATGGCGAGACGCCAACCTATGGCGGCTACTCCGACTCGATCGTCGTCAAGGAAGGCTATGTCCTCTCCTTCCCCGAAAACATCCCGCTCGATTCGGGCGCACCGCTGCTGTGCGCCGGCATCACGCTCTATTCACCGCTGCGCCACTGGAAAGCTGGACCGGGCAAGAAGGTCGCGATTGTCGGCATGGGCGGCCTCGGCCACATGGGCGTGAAGCTGGCCCACGCCATGGGCGCCGACGTGACAGTTCTCAGCCAGACGCTGTCGAAGAAGGAAGACGGCTTCAAGCTCGGCGCGAAGGACTACTACGCCACCAGCGACGCCGAGACCTTCACCAAGCTCGCCGGCACCTTCGACCTGATCATCAACACGGTTGGTACAGCGATCGATTGGAACGCCTATCTGAATCTTCTGAAATATGATGGCAGCATGGTGCTGGTCGGCGTTCCCGAGCACGCGGTTCCGGTCCATGCCTTCTCGCTGATCCCCGGCCGCCGCAGCCTTTCCGGCTCCATGATCGGCTCGATCAAGGAAACCCAAGAAATGCTCGACTTCTGCGGCGAGCACAACATCGTGGCCGAGATCGAGAAGATCAGCATCCAGGACATCAACGAAGCGTATGAGCGCGTGCTGAAGAGCGACGTCCGCTACCGCTTCGTCATCGACATCGCCTCACTGGCATAAACCGAAAAGGGCGGCGTCCGGTCCGGACGCCGCCCTTTCTTATTCTTCGCGCATGCTTTCCCGCTGCGTGATCAGCCGGGCACTGTGCTGCCGGCTGACATAGATCCACAGCCAACTCCAGGCGACCGCGATGCGCCAGCGAACGCCGATCAGGAAATAGATATGGGCAAGGCCCCATACCCACCAGGCGATCCACCCCTTGAGTTTCAGCCAGCCGAAATCGATGATAGCGGCACTCTTGCCGATGGTCGCGAGGCTGCCCTGATGCCTATAGCGGAACGGCCCCGGCATCGGCTTACCTGCAAGTTTCGCCCTGATCACCTTGGCAACATAATCTCCCTGCTGCTTGGCTGCTGGAGCGATTCCCGGCACCGGACTGTCATCCTCGCGCAAGACCAACGCCGTATCGCCGATGATGAAGATATCGTCTTTGCCAGGCGCCCTTAGCTCCTTGTCGACTATGGCGCGGCCGGCGCGGTCGGCTGGAATGCCAAGCCATTTCGCAGCCGGCGACGCCTCGACGCCGGCCGCCCAGACGATGGTGCGGCACGGCACGAAGCTGTCGCCGATCGTCACCCCCTCAGCGCTGCAGGAAGTCACCGGCTTGCCGAAGCGGAGTTCGACGCCCAGCGTCTCCAGCTCCCTGCGAGCATAGTCGGAAAGGTCTTCGGCAAAGGCTGCCAATACCCGCGGCCCGGCCTCGACGAGGATGATCTTTGCCTTGCGGGTGTCGATATTGCGGAACTCCTTCGGCAGCGTCGTCCTTGCCAGCTCGGAGATGATACCGGCGAGCTCGACGCCTGTAGGACCCGCGCCGACGATCACGAAGGTCAGCAACGCTTCGCGGGCAGCTGGATCGGTTTCAAGCTCCGCCTGCTCGAAGGCCAGCAGCACGCGGCGACGGATGGTCGTCGCATCCTCCAGTGTCTTCAGACCGGGCGCCACGGGCTCCCATTCATCATGACCGAAGTAAGCATGGGTCGCACCCGTCGCCAGCACCAGCGTATCGTAACCGATTTTCTGCCCGTCCTTCAAAAGGACCTCACACGCATCACTATCGACGCCGACGACTTCCGCCAGCAAGGTTGTCACTTCTGGCCGATCCCGGAAGAAGCTGCGGATCGGCCAGGCAATCTCGGAGGTTGCAAGCAGAGTGGTCGCGACCTGATAGAGAAGCGGCTGGAACAGATGGTGATTGCGCCGATCGATCAGCGTGATGCGGACGGGAGCACCTTTCAGATCGTTGACGAGCTGCAATCCGCCAAAGCCGCCTCCGACGACGACAATGTGATGATCCTTCATGGCAACACCTCATGGCTACGTTTCGCGAAAAACGTAGGGTTGAGAAGGATAAGCAGCAACTATCTTTTCTGCATGGCACCCCTGCGACTGTCACGCGCCATTGTGCCTACCTTGCGTATCCCACCGGAACGGACGAGCCGCTTTTCAGTTCCTCCATCGAGATCGATGCGGAAACGTCAAACAGTTCGACCTTGCGCACGAGCATTTTATAGATGACATCATAGTGCTCGACACGCGGCAGCACGATCTTGAGTATATAGTCGTAATTCCCGGTAAGCCGATGCGCTTCTACGATCTCGGGGATGTCGCCGATAACCTTGCGGAAGGATTCGATCCACTCGTCGGCATGATGCGCCGTTTTGATGAGGGCATAGACGGTGGTCGGCACTCCCATCTTCTCGCGGTCGAGTACAACGATGCGCCGGGCAATGTGCCCGCTTTCCTCAAGCCGCTGGATGCGGCGCGAACAGGCCGAAACCGACAGGGCGACACGATCGGCGAGCTCGGTCACGGATATGCCTGCATCCGCCTGCAAAAATTCGAGAATCTTTCGATCACGTTCATCCAGCATATGCAGCAATCCATCTTCACGCGCCGTTATTTTGCACATAAATCTAAAAATACACAAACTATTGCATCAAAACTCTGATAGGCTTCAAAAAATGCAAACACGCGGCGGCTGAATCACCGCACTATTCCTCCATTCAAAATCCACGAGCGGAGAACAGCACTATGCGCACCATTGGCCTGATCGGCGGTATGAGTTTCGAGAGTTCGGCAGTCTATTACCGCCTGATCAACGAAATGGTCCGCGAGCGCCTCGGCGGCCTCTCCTCCGCCGAACTGGTGATGTACTCCGTCAATTTCGAAGAAATCGTCGCGCTGCAGAAGGCCGGCCGCTGGAACGATGCCGCCGACCGTCTCGGCGATGCCGCGCAGCGCCTGCAGTCGGCCGGCGCCGAATGCGTGCTCATCTGCACCAACACCATGCACCTGATCGCGCCTCAGGTTGCCGAGCGCATTTCCGCGCCTCTCATCCACATCATCGACGAAACCGCCGCTGCACTGAAGGCTGCGGGCCGCGTC
The DNA here is from genome assembly GCF_002277895.1 of Rhizobium sp. 11515TR. NCBI lineage: Bacteria > Pseudomonadati > Pseudomonadota > Alphaproteobacteria > Hyphomicrobiales > Rhizobiaceae > Rhizobium > Rhizobium sp. 11515TR. The sequence goes on from NZ_CP022998.1 coordinate 2,904,928, forward strand.
AAGCCGCTGCTGCTCGCCACGCGCTACACGATGGAACACGGCTTCTATGCCGAGCGCATGGCAGAAAACGGCGTCTCCATCATGGTCCCGGGTTCCGAGGATCGTACCGTCACGCACGATATCATCTTCAACGAACTCTGTGCCGGCGTCATCAACGACGAGTCGCGCCGGAAGCTGAACGCGATCATAGAGCGCGCCAAGGCGGAAGGCGCCGACAGCGTCATTCTTGGCTGCACCGAGATCTGCCTCATCCTCGATCCGAAGGCGCTGATCCTGCCGGGTTTCGATACCACGACGATCCACGCCGAAGCGGCTGTGGACTTCGCGCTTGTGAATGAAAAGGTCGGCAAAAGCTGCGCTGCCTGATCGCAATCAATTTACTTGACTGAGTCCAATAAATAATGGACATCGTCTTCTATAATGAGGAGACGATGCCATGCCCCCCGCTGCCGAGTTCACCACCATCGATGCCGTCCGCGACTTCAATCGCTTCTACACGAATTTTCTTGGCGTTCTGAATAAGGCCTATCTCGACAGCCCCTACACGCTGACGGATGTGCGCGTGCTGTTCGAAGTCGGCTTCCGCGGTGGTGTTGCCGCCTCGGCGCTGACGCGTGACCTCCATCTCGACCCCGCCTATCTCAGCCGTATCGTCAAGCGCTTCCGCGAGGATGGGCTGGTCGAAACGACACCGGACGCGAATGATGCGCGCAGCCAGGTCATAAAAGTCACCGAGAAGGGACAGGCGCAGTTCGAGGAATTCGTCCGCCGCTCACGCGCGCAGATCGCCGGCTATTTCGAAAAGCTCGCGATCGGCGAACCGGAACGCGTCGTCGCGGCGATGCAGGCGATACAGGAAACACTTGGCCCTGATCGAACCGTAGCGCCCGCCGTCATTCGCAATCATCAGCCCGGCGATATCGGTTGGATCGTACAAAGCCAGGCACGTTTTTACACCGAAGAATTCGGCTGGGACGACCGCTTCGAGGGATTGGTGGCCGAAGTCGCCGGTAAATTCCTGTCGAATTTCAATCCGCAGAAGGACCGATGCTGGATTGCCGAGCGAAGCGGCCTAAACGTGGGCTCCGTCATGATTACCGACGGCGGTGATGACATCGCGAAGCTGAGACTGCTCTATGTCGACAAGACCGCACGCGGTCTCGGCCTCGGCAAGCTGCTGGTCGATGAATGCATCCGTTTCTCACGCGACGCCGGCTACAGAACACTCTCGCTCTGGACCAATGATATTCTTGATACGGCCCGGGCGATCTATGTCAAGGCAGGCTTCAGGCTTGTGGCGGAAGAACGGCACCGGATGTTCGGCCCGGAACTGAATGGGCAGACCTGGGTGCTCGATCTGTAAGACATCGCTGACCGCTTGCGCGGATAGACACACTGTGGCTTCGCCCTTATCTTCGATGCTTCCCTGATTTGCATTGAGATACCAGTGATGACCACAAGTAGCGAAATCCGGATACAGCCCATATCAGCCGCGCACATCGAAGGTTTTCATAAGGCGCTGGATACGGTCGCGCGCGAGCGGGAATATCTGTCGCTGCTCGAAGCTTTTCCATTGGAAGAGACGCGCGCCTTCGTGCTTGGCATGATCAAGAACCGCAATCCGCAGTTCGTTGCCTTGGCCGATGGGAAAGTGGTCGGCTGGTGCGATATCAGCCGCCATATGTTTCCCTCTCACGCCCACGCCGGCAAACTCGGCATGGGCATCATCCCCGCCTATCGCGGCCAGGGTGTGGGACGTCGATTGATTGAAAAGACGCTGCGCGCCGCGCGTGATGCAGGAATGGAACGCATCGAACTCAGCGTGCATTCCGACAATGACAGGGCCATCGCGCTCTACGAAAAAGTCGGTTTTGTGCGGGAGGGCCTCGCCCGCAAATCCGTTCGCATCGACGGCCGCTATAAGGACGCGATCCACATGGCGTTTTTCCACGAATAGCGAGACCAGTCGCAGCCATTATTCTTCAGATTCTTGCTGCGGCGCAAAAATTCGCTTGATTTGGAAACGATCATTTCCTAAAAACATGACATGACGACAGACACACTCGACATCGCACCGAAGTTTCGTGGACGCCCGCGTGAATTCGACATGGATTCCGCGCTCGATGAAGCACTCCGCGTTTTTTCGGAGCGCGGCTATTATGCCGCCTCGATCAGCGAATTGACTGAGGCCATGGGCCTGACAGCCGGTAGCGTCTACAAGGCTTTCGGCGACAAGCGCGGCGTCTTCCTCGCCGCGTTCAGCCGGTATCGCCAAGTCCGTCAGCAGCTCATCGACGAGACGCTTGCGGAAGCTCCGAATGCTCGTGAAAAACTTCGTGCCTTGGTGACTTTCTTCGCGGAGGCCTCGTGCGGGGAGATCGGCCGCCGCGGCTGCCTTGTCGTCGGAAGCGCGACGGAGCTTGCACTTTTCGACGAAGAGGTCGCAGGTCGCGTCGGCGTCGCCTTCGATTTCGACGAAAGGCGCATCCTCAACCTGATCTGTCTCGGGCAAGAGGATGGCTCCGTGCCGAAGCATGTCGATCCGGAAAGTACCGCCTGCGCTCTGCTGGCCCTGACGAAGGGCATGCGCGTGATCGGCAAGACCGGCCGCAAGACCGAACATATGCTCGCCGTCGCCGAAACGGCCATGAAACTGCTGAACTGATTTCCATCGAAATTCGGGGAAAACGCTTCCCCGCCCGCATCGAGGACGAGACATGCCCGCAACTGCCGCTGCCCGACGGGAGAGCACGCCGCTCCCCGAAAAGACCATTTCGCCACTTCTCACATTCATGTTCGCTGCCGCCTGCGGGTTGGTGGCTGCCAATCTTTATTATGGTCAGCCGCTCGCCGGACCGATCAGCCAGTCGCTCGGTTTCAGTCCGGCGGCGACCGGCCTCATCGTCACGCTGACACAGATCGGCTACGGCCTCGGTCTGCTGCTGATCGTGCCGCTCGGCGATCTTCTTGAGAACCGGAAACTGGTCCTGACGCTGGTGGCGCTCGCCGCCGTCGCCCTTGTAGGCGCTGCCTTCGCGTGGTCCCCATCACTGTTCCTGCTCGCCTCGCTCTGCATCGGCCTTGCATCCGTCGCGGTACAGGTTCTTGTCCCCTTCGCCGCCCATATGGCGCCGGACGCCAGCCGCGGCGCTGTCGTCGGCAATGTCATGAGCGGCCTGCTCGTCGGCATCATGCTTGCCCGCCCGGCTGCGAGCTTCCTGTCCGAGCTTTTGTCCTGGCACGCGGTCTACATCATTTCAGCCGGCGTCATGATCGGGCTGATGGTCATCCTGCGCCTCGTTCTGCCGACTCGCGTGCCTCATACTAAGCTGCATTATGGGCAGCTGCTATCCTCTATGGGTCACCTCGCGCTTCGCACGCCGGTCCTGCAGCGGCGCGCGCTATACCAGGCCTGCATGTTCGGCGCCTTCAGCCTCTTCTGGACGACGACGCCGCTGCTGCTGGCAAGCCCTGCCTTCAGTCTGACACAGAACGGCATCGCCCTTTTCGCGCTTGCCGGCGCTGCCGGCGCCGTCGCCTCCCCGATTGCCGGACGCGTTGCCGATCGTGGCTGGACAAAGCTTGCCACAGCCTTCGCCCTGGTGCTCGCCATTATCGCTTTCCTGATTGGCCATTTTTCCGGCAGCGGTTCGCTTCTCGCACTCATCACACTGACGCTGTCAGGCATCATGCTCGACTTCGGCGTTCAGACGAATCTCGTGCTTGGTCAACGCGCCATCTTCGCGCTTAGCGCCGAACATCGCAGCCGCCTCAACGGCCTTTATATGGCGACTTTCTTCGCCGGCGGCGCCCTTGGCTCGGCGCTTGGCGGCTGGGCCTATGCCACCGGCGGCTGGAGCATGGCCTCCTGGATCGGCGTCGCCTTCCCGGTCATTGCGCTGCTTGCCTATCTGACCGAGCGGGAGAAATGATCACGACGGCTGCGGTACCGCCCGCCGCAGCCAGTCACATTCCCGCAAGCCTGCGCCGCGGAACGGGTCGATCAGCGTGCCGGAGACAATACCGGCTAGGATCTGCGGTGCGGGCGGCACTTTGGCGATGGTGGCGACCAACCGATCCCTGATCCAGGCCAATGCTGCCGAATCCGATTGGTAAAAGGGCGTGAAGGCGGCAGAGAGCAGCTGGAACAGCCGCACATGCATCCGCCGTGCCTTGGCATAGGCAGCAAGAGCAGCCTCGATGGTTTCATGTCCTGCCAGAGCATGCGCTAACGCAGCAACATCGAGCAACGCCATGTTGGCGCCCTGCCCGAGCTGCGGGCTGGTGGAATGGGCCGCATCGCCGACGAAAACAGTCCGCCCGCTATAGGGCGTCATCACCGTACGATGGGCATAGCGTGCCAGCGTCAACTGATCCCAGTCAGTGATCTGCTCGAGCAAGGGCTCGCATTCCGGCCAGTAGCTGCGGATCGTCTGCTTCCAGCGCTCAAGTCCACGCCTGCGTACCTCATCGGCGTCCGCGACTTTCAGGCTCCAGAACAGAGCCGCCTGCTTCGGCAAATCAGGCCTTCTGCTGCCGATCGGCAAGACGCCGATCATCACGCTGGCCTTGTCATAACGCTGCGTCAGCGCCGCCTGATCCACCAATCCATCCGGACAGTCGAGCGTCGCCCAGAAGGCGCCGTAGACGAGGTTGCGGGCATGCGGCGCGACGGGCGAGGCTGCGACCAGTTCCGAACGCGCACCACTGGCGTCGATGACAAGATCGTAAGGCCCAAGGCGCTCGCCACCTTCGACAGAGAGATAGCTTTCACTGCCCTCCTCCATCACACCGATAACGCACTGACCGGTATGGATCGGATGTCGCCGTGCAGAGACTTCATCGTAAAGCGTATCAAACAGCGCCGCACGATGAACGCCAAGTCCATAGCGCCCGCCCGGCAATGCATTGTAGCGCACATCGAGGACGATGCGGCCGCGAGTGGTCTCCGTGCCGAACAGGCGATCGATGCGATTGCCGGCGGCATGGATTGCGGGACCGAGCCCGAGCGACTCCAGCACGGTCAGTCCGGTCGGCTGCAGCATCAGCGCCGAGCCGACGGGAGCCGGGCTGTCGAACCGCTCGATGATATCGGTCGTGTGGCCAGCGCGAGTGAGAAAGAGAGAGGCGGTAAGACCGGCAGGTCCGGCGCCGACGATGGCGATCTTCAAGGGCTTCACGATAGGGCTCAGTCCGGCGATTGATCGAAACGGGCTCTCGCAGCCTTGACGGCCCCATGATTGGCCTCGGCCCAGTTCAGAAGCAGCGCCAGCGGCTCGTAAAGCGAGTAGCCGAGATCGGTCATGCGGTATTCGACGCTCGGCGGCTTGGTGGGAAAGACCTCACGATCGACATAGCCGTCGCGCTGGAGGTCGCGCAGCGTTTGTGTCAGCATGCGTTGGGAGATATCGGGCACTAAGCGGCGCAACTCACCGAAACGATACGGCCGTTTAGCCAATGTTTCCAGCAGCAGCACCGACCATTTTCCGCCGATCTGCGATATCAGGTCCCGCACCGGACAATTGCTGAAATCGAGTTTGCTGAGATCGAAGTCGCGCAACGGCGGATCCTCGCTGCGCAGATTGACGACGGCGCTGGCTGCCATGCCGGTTCCCTTTTGGTAACTTGGAGCCCAAAAACTGCCTCCTTTACACCGCGAAGTCAATTCCTATTCTAGTGCTAGTCTCTTTTTGAGAGCGACAAACCGCCGCGAATTTGCGGCGGTCCAACAAGGGAAAAAACATGAGCAGCACTCTTCTCGTCACCGGTGCCGCCGGTCAGCTTGGCCAGCGCGTCATTCATCACCTATTGGAGACACACAAGATCGCTCCCGGCCGCATCATCGCCGCCACGCGCAGTCCAGAAAAGCTTGCCGACCTCGCCGCCAAGGGCGTCGTCACCCGAAAGGCCGATTTCGATGATGCCGCCGGCCTGCCCGCCGCCTTCGCGGGTGTCGATCGCCTGCTGATCATCAGCACCGATGCGCTCGCCGTACCCGGCCTGCGCCTGAAACAGCACACGGCTGCTGTCGAAGCTGCCAAGAAGGCCGGTGTGAAGCACATTCTCTACACCTCCATGCCGGCGCCGGAAGGCTCGCTCGTCAGCTTCGCGCCCGATCACCTCGGCACGGAAAACGCCATCAAGGCAAGCGGCATCGGCTATACGATCCTGCGCGACGCCTGGTATTTCGACAACTACCTGATGGGCCTGCCGCACAACCTCGAAACCGGTAAATGGTACACGGCAACCGGCGGCGGCCGGGTCAGCAACATCAGTCGCGAAGATTGCGCGCTCGCCATCGCCGCAGCACTGGCATCCGACACAACGGACAGCGCCACCTACACGCTGACGGGCTCGACTGCGGTCACCATTGAAGATGTCGCAAGCGTCGTCAGCAGGATCACCGGCCGTCCGCTCGAAGTCGTTCAGGTCAATGACGAACAGCTTGCCGCCGGCCTTACTGGCGCCGGGCTACCGAAGTTCGTGGTGGACATGCTCGTCTCCTCCGAAGCCAATACCCGCGCCGGCAAATTCGATATCCTGACCAACGACTTCAACAAGCTGACCGGCAAGGAGCCGCAAACGCTCCGCAGCTTCTTCGAGGAACACAAGGCTGCGTTGGCCGGCTGAGCTTCGGAAGAGGTCAGGTGAGGCTTCGTTTACCGCACCCTTGTGCCTGGCCTCTCACCCCAGCCCTCTCCCCGCAAGCGGGGAGAGGGAGTTTCACGCGTAGCTCACCAACTTTGACTGAGTGACACAGTCGCCGTTTTGCTCTGTCGTCCCTTCTCTCCGCTTGCGGGGAGAAAGTTAGGATGAGGGGCTAGGCCAGAAGGCACGGCAAGAACAAGCATGCCTGACTAGCCCTGGAACCGTTTCCCTCAAACCACCTGCCCACACGCCCGGCGGAATCGGCGCACCGTTTCAGCCATTCCATATTCCAGCGCATCCGCCGTCAGCCCATGGCCGATCGAGGTCTCCGCGAGCTTCGGAATGCGCTTGAGCAACGCCGGCAGGTTTGCCACCGTCAAGTCATGACCGGCATTGACATCGAGGCCATTGGCGAAGGCGGCGTCGGCGGTCTTCCCGAGCGCTTCGAGGATGATGGCAGCCTTCTGCGGATCAGCATAGCAGCCGCCATAGGGGCCGGTGTAAAGTTCGATGCGGTCGGCGCCCACTTCCCTGGCGATCTTCACCGCCTCGGCATCGCCGTCGCCGTCGGCAAACAGGGACACGCGGCAGCCGATCGTTTTGTATTTGGCGACGACATCGACCAGCAGCTCGCGGTTCTTGCGAAAATCCCAGCCGTGATCAGACGTCGCCTGTGCGGGATCATCGGGCACGAGCGTCACCTGCTCGGGCTCGGCAGAAGCACAGAGATCGAAGAACTCATCGCTCGGATAGCCCTCGATATTGAACTCCGCCTCCGGAAACTCATCGTCGATCAGCGCACGGATATCGGGCAGGTCGGAAAAGCGGACATGCCGCTGATCGGGACGCGGATGAACGGTCAGACCGCTTGCACCGGCCGCCAGCGCGATACGGCCCAAACCCGTGACGCTCGGCCAGGGAAGATCACGCCGGTTGCGCAGCATCGCGATGGCGTTGAGATTCACGGAAAGCTTGGCGGGCATGATCGAAATCCCTGATTTTCAAAGCGGATGATAGCGCCGTTCTATGCCATTATGGCCAGCAAAACCAACGAGATTCCGACATCGACCCATGCAAAACTTTGATGGGCACGGCAAAGCGACATCATCATGCGGTGAGGCATCGGCAGCAACGTCCTTTTGCAGATATTTGTTACCGCAAGCGGCGCCCTATCGGACGATCGTCAACGTCTCGGCGGCGCGGGTGATCGCCGTATAGAGCCAACGCTCCCGCGTATCGCGAAACGCCCAGCTCTCATCGAATAGCACCACATTGTTCCACTGCGAGCCCTGGGCCTTATGCACCGTCAGAGCATAGCCGTAATCGAATTCGTCATAGCGCTTGCGGGTCGACCACGGAATCTCGCCCTCGACATCCTCGAAGGCTTGCTTCAGCAGCTTGATCTTCGCCGCCCCACGATCCATGTCGTCATCTTCCGGCCGCACCAGAAGATTGATGCCCGGCTTCGTCGTTTCCCGGGAAGAGGTCATCACCTGCCAGAGCGAGCCGTTGAGCAACCCTTTGGCGGGATCATTGCGCAGACAGACGAGCTTGTCGCCGGATTGCGGATAATCGGCCGTAAAACCCTTGAGCTCACGCAGACGCTGATTGTAGCGGCGCCGCGTCCTGTTGGTACCGACGAGCACCTGATCGGCCTCCAGCACCAACGGCTGCGTAACCTCGTTCTTCGAGATCACCTGCGCGGTGCCATAGTCGCCATGCATGATTTCCTTGCCCTCGCGCACCTGCATGGCGAGCTGAATGATCGGATTGTCGCGCGCCTGACGATGAATATCCGTCAGCAGATAATCCGGCTCCTCGTTCGTGAAAAAACCGCCGCCCGAAACCGGCGGGAGCTGGCCGGGATCGCCGAGCACCAGAATAGGCGTGCCAAAACTCATCAGATCCTTGCCGAGCGCCTCGTCCACCATCGAGCATTCGTCGACGATGATCAGCGCGGCCTTTGCGACCGGGCTCTGACGGTTAATAGTGAACATTGGCGCGATCGACGTCTTGCCCGTCTCTTCGTCCTCAACAGCCTCTTCGCCGCGCGGCCGGTAGATCAGCGAATGAATGGTCTTGGCGTTCGAGGCGCCGCGCGAGCGCAACACCTGCGCCGCCTTGCCGGTAAAGGCCGCAAACAGCACTTCGCCATCCACATGCTCGGCGAAGTGCCGCGCAAGCGTCGTCTTGCCCGTGCCGGCATAGCCGAACAGACGGAACAATGGCGAGCGCCCCTCTTTCAGCCAGTTTGCAACGGCCTTGAGCGCTTCATCTTGTTGCGGCGCGAATTGCATGGTTCGACTTGGCAGGATTCGGTTGATGGAAGCAAGCGGTAAAAAGCCGTCGCCACCGCCACGCGCTTATGTCGTGTATTGAGGATCGTTTTCAAGCGCGATCGGCTTTCCGTGCGGCGTGGCCTCCGCCGCACGCTGCCAGCTTTGCTGCAGGGCCAGGATCGCATCGGCATCGGCAATGCCCTTCGCGACCAGCAGCCCTGACAAAGCAGCCACCCAGCAGTCGAAATAATCGCTGCCCTCAGGCGCGCGGGCCGGCTTGTGCAGCTCGCCGGACAGGCGCTCCGCCCATTCGCTCCAGGCAAACAGGCCCTTCTCATACAGGTGAATGGTCATCGCAAAAGCCTCTGCCGCCCAGGGTTCTGGAAAGACTGGCTCACCATCGGCTGACTTCGGCAATCCGGGCGATTGCGCCAGAGGCGATGGGACCTCACACACGCTCAAGATAGCTCTCCCAAGCGTCGATGGAGACAGCCAACGAGGGATCGGCTCCCTCGCCCCAGATCTCTGCACCGTCGAAAACCACCGTATAGACCCATTGCGGATTTTCGCCGCGGCCGTGGGCATTGTCGTCGGGGAAGACGAAAGAGCCCTGCACCGCTTCGATGACACCCGTCTTTGCGCGGGCATAGCGTGGCAATCTGGTATGACCGGTCGGATTGAAGTTCCTAGTCCGCACATGATCGCCGACGGCAAAGAGCGGCGCAGTATCGAGCGGCCGATCGCAGGGGCCGCCCTTGGCCAAGACGCCATCGACCATGTCAGCCTTCAAAATCCGCTTCGGCACCTTGCCCTGTTCGATCGAGTGGCCGCTTCGCAGTTCCTCGGCGGTGGCAAAGCCGTGTCGCTCCAGCAGCACGTCGACGGCGCGGGTCCAAACCTCATAATAACTGGCAGCGAGATAATCGGCCGGCGGAATGTTTTCGCGCGCATGCCGGCTTTCATCAATGCTCCAGGCGCCAAAGGCACCGCAGGAGAGCGTGATGCCGAGCGCGCGCTTTTCCCATTCCTCATGGAAATAGGGCTCGTTCGGCTCCGGCGCGACCGGGCCGAAGCCCATCTGGCCACCAAGATCATGGGGGCCGTTCATAGCGCAGCCTCAGGTGTCTTGGCGACCGCCGTGCCGATCATCGCGTCACGGCTGACGAGATCCGCCAGCGCCGCCTCGTCCATGCCTTCGGAACCAGCCGGCCGCTCGGGGATCACCAGATAGCGAAGTTCCGCCGTCGAATCCCATACGCGGATCTTCGTCTCCTGTGGCAGTGTCAGACCGAATTCGGCGAGCACGCCGCGTGGGTCGATCACCGCACGCGAGCGGTAGGCGGGCGCCTTATACCAGACCGGCGGCAGCCCGAGCACGGCCCAAGGATAGCAGGAGCAGAGCGTGCAGACGATCAGATTATGCGTTTCCGGCGTATTGAACACCGCGCGCATGTGCTCGCCCTGTCTGCCGGTAAAGCCGAGGCTTGCGATCGCCGCTGTAGCATCGCGCCGTAGCCAGTCGGCGAAATCTGGATCGCTCCAGGCTTTCGCCACCACCTGCGCCCCGTTACGCGGCCCGACTTTCGTCTCATATGTCTCGACGATGCGGTCGATCGCCGCCGGATCGATCAACCCCTTTTCCGTCAGCAGCGTCTCCAGCGCCTTTACCCGGGCCTGCATGTCCGAATAGTGGTTGTCGTGATGATGGTGATCGTCGTCATCATGCGAGTGGTCGTGGGACATGGCCATCTCCTGTCTCTTTGCGCCTACTTTAACATCGGCCAGAGACTAAGCACCAGCAGAACGGCCATGGTTATGTTGAACCATTTCAGCCGGACAGGATCGGAGAGCCAATCGCGCAGGACGGAGCCGAAGCCGGCCCACGTCGATACGCTCGGCACATTCACAGCGGCAAACGCGAACCCAACAAGGAGGACCGTGAAGAGATAGAGCTCCTCGTTGGTATAAGTGGCCATGGCGGTGACAGCCATCACCCACGCCTTGGGATTGACCCATTGGAATGCAGCAGCGCTGATGAAACTCATCGGCTTTGCATCGCTTTCCGCCTCGCTCAGGCTGCGCGAGGTACCGATCTTCCAGGCAATCCAGACGAGATAGGCCCCGCCGGCGAATTTAAGCGCGGTATAAAGCAGGGGCACCGTGTGCAGAAGCGCGCCCAATCCCAATCCCACTGCAATCAGCAGCACAAAAAAGCCGACACCGATGCCGAACATGTGTGGAATAGTGCGCCGGAAACCGAAGTTCACTCCTGAGGTAAACAACATCATGTTGTTCGGCCCGGGCGTGATCGAGGTCGTGAATGCAAAAAGTAAGAGAGCCAGAAATGTATCCAGCGCCATGATGCCTCCCAGGACACCGTATCGTGACAAGGCGGCATCCAAAATTCTTCTTCACGCGCGCAAAAAATGCGACGACGCATGACGGTGCGACATTAGTTCGCCGGCCATACGAAAGCCATAGGATGATTGTCACCGTGACATGACGGATGCCGATTGAAATCCGGTCGAATGCCCCTATCCTTCGGTTTTCTGCAATGAGGAATGACCATGCGCGAGCCCATCCCAACCGTCACTCTTCCTTCTGGCATCCAGGTTCCGGCCCTTGGCCAAGGCACCTGGAATATGGGCGAGAATGCAGCAAGCGCCAGGGATGAGATCGCCAGCCTGAAAACCGGCCTCGATCTCGGCATGACGCTGATCGACACGGCTGAGATGTATGCAGACGGCGGCTCGGAGGAGATTGTCGGCAAGACGATCGAAGGCCGCCGCGACGAGGTTTTCCTCGTAAGCAAGGTCTATCCCGCAAATGCGAGCCGCAAGGGCGCAGTTGCAGCCTGCGAACGCAGCCTGAAGCGCCTGAATACCGATCGCATCGATCTCTATCTGCTGCATTGGCGCGGTAACTATCCGCTGGAAGAGACGGTGGAAGCCTTCGAAGGCCTCAAGGCCGCGGGCAAGATCGAGGCTTGGGGCGTGTCGAATTTCGATGTCGCGGATATGGACGAGCTGCTTTCCGTGCCGAACGGCGGCAATGTCGCCGCCAACCAGGTGCTCTACAATCTCTCCCGGCGCGGCATCGAATACGACCTTTTGCCCTGGTGCCAGGAGCGCAGCATTCCGATCATGGCCTATTCCCCGATCGAGCAAGGCCGCCTGCTCCACCATCCCGAGCTGATCCGCGTCGCCAAGACCTATCAGGCGACACCGGCGCAGGTCGCGCTTGCCTTTCTGCTGGAACGCGACGGCGTCATATCAATCCCGAAGTCCTCGAACCCTCAGCGTATCGAGGAAAACCGTGATTCTGTCGATATCGATATCACCGACGAGGATTGGGCCGTGCTCGACGCCGCCTTCCCGCCGCCATCGCGAAAGAAGTCATTGGACATGCTGTAGTTCAGGCAGCCGCCTTCTGCTGCGCGACGATCAGCTCGATCGCCCGGAAGACGTCGATCTCTCGCCAGTCGGCCGGATCGCGGTAGGTCGGATAAAGTGAAAACGCGGCAGCGGCGATCTGATCGACCGTCCTCCGCTTCGTTCGACGCCCGGCAAGCGCAGCCTTGGTGTAAACGCCGAAATGATCCTCGGTCACTCCCCAGCCTGCATAAAAGGGTGCAGCATAGCAGCGAACGGGAATGCCGCGCATGAGCGCATCGAAGCCGAATTGGCTGGAAACCGTCCAGACTTCATCGACGACTTCGAGGATCGACGCCACGGACACCTCGTCGTCGACTAAAATTGCATCACCTTTGGAAGCGCCATTCGTAAGATACCCCTTACGAAGTCCGGCCATGACATCCGGATGGGTGCGGATCAGGCATTGCGCATCACTTGCCAGCGCATCAGCAAGCATCTTCTCAAAGGAGGCTTTTGAGCCGAGCGCCCGACCGACGGAAACGTCGCCAATGACCTGATCGACCAGCAGAATGCGCCGCTTCTTCGTCGGCTCGATGCTGGGCGGCCGATGTGGAAGATGATTATATTTCGAGAGCTTGTTGAGAACGATCTGCTCGCGGATGGCGCGGCCGAACTCTCCTGCCTCTCCCGCGCCGTCTATCAGCCGCTCAAGCCGCGACGGCCTGCCTGCATCGACGGGCAGGCCAAGATCGTCGATAACGATGGACAGCGGAATGGCGCCGGACTTGCCGAGCGCCATCGACCGCAGGAACCCGTCTTCCAGATGCCAGTGACGCAATCCGCGAAACCGCGCAATCCTGGCGGCCATCTCGGCCGGCGCACGGCCACCCCAGGATACGATACCGCCTATTCCAGGAGAAAGGATCGAAGCCAGTTTCTGCGAGTCGAAATAATGTCCAAGCCAGGGAAAATCACTTCGTACGAAAGGCGCGGCGCCGAGGCGCATGCCAGCTGGCGGATGCCACGGCTTTTCGCCGATATTAGCCATTGTTGCCGCGTTTCCCCTTCTCCCTACGGGGAGAAGGTGCCGTCAGGCGGATGAGGGGGTGTCTGCCAGGAGCACGAAAATTCGCAAATTCAAATCGGAAAGCCCCCTCATCCGACCCTTCGGGCCACCTTCTCCCCAAGGGGAGAAGGAATTTGCAGCTCCGATTTGCCTCATATGCGATGCCCCCTTAATTCCGCAGGCTCCTACATTCCCTGCGAGCCGCGGTTCATCGCAGCGATGCCGGTGCGGCAGACTTCGATGAGGCCGAGCGGCTTGACGATGGCGATGAACTGATCGATTTTCGAGGACTTGCCGGTAATCTCGAAAATGAAGTGCTCGACGGTCGCATCCACCACCTTGGCGTGGAAGGCGTCCGCCAGTCGCAGCGTTTCGGCACGGGTCTCACCGCTTCCGGTCACCTTCAGCAGCGCCACTTCGCGCTCGATCGGCCGCTCCTGGCCGAGTTCGCGGGCGCGCACCGTCAGATCGACGACGCGGTGAACGGGGACGATGCGCTCGAGCTGCGCCTTGATCTGCTCCAGCACCTGCGGCGTGCCGCGGGTCACGATGGTAATGCGCGAGAGATGCGCCTGATGCTCCGTCTCCGAAACCGTCAGGCTTTCGATGTTGTAGCCACGGCCGGAGAAGAGGCCGATGACGCGGGCGAGAACGCCGGGCTCGTTGTCGACGAGCACCGAAAGCGTGTGGCTCTCGACCGCCGCGGTTTCCGGCGAAATGAAATAGGCGGAGCCCGTGGGTTGAAGGTGTGCGTTCATTATCCTTGTTCCGTTTCCTCGGTTCTTGTTCGGCATGGCAGCGAGATCGTTCGGGGCGCAGCTCTTGCCGCACCCCATCTGTCGATCAGACCAGCTGGCGACCCTTGGCGTCGATGGCGTTGGCAACCGCTTCGTCGGTCGCCTCATCAGGCAGCAGCATTTCATTATGTGCCTTGCCCGAGGGGATCATCGGGAAGCAGTTGGCAAGATTGGCGACGCGGCAATCGAAGATGACCGGCTTGTTGACGTCGATCATCTCCTGAATGGCGGCATCGAGATCGCCCGGTTTTTCGCAACGCAGGCCAACAGCGCCATAGGCTTCCGCGAGCTTGACGAAATCAGGCATCGCTTCCGTGTAGGAATTGGAGAGACGATTGCCGTGCAGCAGCTGCTGCCACTGGCGAACCATGCCCATATATTGATTGTTCAGGATGAAGATCTTGATCGGTGCATTGTGCTGAATGGCAGCCGACATTTCCTGAATGCACATCTGGATCGAGGCATCGCCGGCAATATCGATGACCAGGCTCTCCGGATGGGCGATCTGAACGCCGAGTGCCGCCGGCAGGCCATAGCCCATGGTTCCGAGACCGCCCGAGGTCATCCAGCGGTTCGGCTGTTCAAAACCGTAGAACTGCGCCGCCCACATCTGATGCTGACCGACTTCGGTGGTGATGTAGGTATCGCGATGCTTGGTCAGCTCATAGAGGCGCTGGATCGCATATTGCGGCATGATGACATCGTCGCTCGGCTTGTAAGCGAACGAGTTGCGCGCGCGCCAGCGGGCAACGTCAGCCCACCAATCGCCCAAACGCTCCGCGGCCGGCTTCTGCGGCAGCGCACGCCACAGGCGAACCATATCTTCCAAAACATTGCCGACATCGCCGAGGATGCCGACATCGACCCGGACGTTCTTGTTGATCGAGGACGGATCGATATCGATGTGGATCTTCTTCGAATTCGGCGAGAAAGCATTCAGGCGGCCGGTAATGCGGTCGTCGAAACGTGCACCGATGCAGACCATGACGTCGCAATCATGCATCGCCATGTTGGCCTCGTAGGAACCATGCATGCCGAGCATGCCGAGCCAGTTCTTGCCGGAAGCCGGATAGGCGCCGAGGCCCATCAGCGTCGACGTGATCGGGAAGTCGGTCAGCTCGACCAGCTCGCGCAGCAGCTTGGAGGCTTCCGGACCGGAGTTGACGACGCCGCCGCCGGAATAGATGACCGGACGACGGGCATTCTTCATCAGCTCGATCGCCTGCGTGATCTTGTTGAGATCGCCCTGCATCTTCGGCTGATAGCTCTTCTGGACATGATGCGCTTCCGGCGGCGTATAGGTGCCGGTTGCGAACTGAATGTCCTTCGGGATATCGACGACGACAGGACCCGGACGGCCGGATTGCGCAATACGGAAGGCTTCGTGGATGACGGCTGCCAGCTCATTGACGTCCTTGACCAGCCAGTTGTGCTTGGTGCAGGGACGCGTGATGCCTACCGTATCGCACTCCTGGAAGGCGTCGGAGCCGATCAGCGTGGTCGGGACCTGACCGCTGAGACAAACGAGCGGTATGGAATCCATCAATGCATCCTGCAGCGGCGTAACCGCATTGGTTGCGCCAGGGCCGGAGGTGACCAGCATGACGCCGACCTTACCGGTGGAGCGAGCATAGCCTTCGGCCGCATGACCAGCGCCCTGCTCGTGGCGGACGAGAATGTGCTTGATGTCGTCCTGCTGGAAGATCTCGTCGTAGATCGGAAGCACAGCGCCGCCCGGATAACCGAAGATGTGCTCGACGCCGTTGTCTCTGAGCGCCTGCAACACGATCTCCGCGCCTGTCATTCGATTGCCGCTCGCCTGATTATCTGTGCCGGTCATACGTTTGTTCCGCTGTCTGCTGGAGGTTTGGAAAGATGAAATCTCGATTTCGGGCATAAAAAAAGGCCCCTTCGGGAGCCTGTCATCTAGCGCATGGGTGGCTGTCGCCGGATGGTTACACCATCCTGCCCATGCGCCTTCCCACCACGATAAGAACGATCGAGTTTTTCATGGGGCGAAGTGATAGACAGAAAATTTCGAAGCGTCAACGCGTGAAGCAATAAAAAATCGCGGCCCCGCGGAAACCCTGTAAAAAGCGTGGGTGGACGACAGGGTTTTATTAAGCCACCGTCTCTATGCTCCAGCGACTAATGATTGGGGTAACTGTTTGCTGAATAACGACCTGCAGACATCAGGCAACGCTGGAGATCTCGATCGCCGCGACAAACTGAAACCGGGAAATCGCTTCCTCGGTCGCGTCGTCGCGTGCAACGGTTCCAGAGCGACGATCGCCGCCGTGGCCGAGGCCGGCGGCACGGACCTGACCGAACTCTGGTCGGTCGGTCGGCTGATTTCCATCAGTGTCGGAAAGAACCGCGTCGCAGCCCTCGTCTATTCGATGAATACGCAAAGCGTCGGCTGGGGCGAAGGGCAGGACAATCTCTTTCGAATCGAGGTCGAGCTGTTGGGCGAGGTTCGCCTCGGCCCCGATGGCCGCGAGGAGTTTTCGAGCGGGATATCAGCCTACCCCTATCTCGGCGCCATCGCGCACCGTATTCGCGCCGCCGACCTCATGCGCATTTTCGATGCCGGCAAGGGCAGCAGCTGTGTCATCGGCAAGCTGACGCAGGACGAAAGCATCGATGCCGCCATCCACATTCCCTCAATGCTGTCGAAGCATTTTGCGGTCGTCGGCTCGACCGGCGTCGGCAAATCCACGGCCGTCTCGCTGCTGCTGCACAAAGCAATCAGCGCCGATCCGAAACTGCGCGTGCTGATCCTCGATCCGCATAATGAATTCGCCGCCGCCTTTCCTCGGCACGCCGTCGTCATCGATACCGATACGCTCGACCTGCCCTTCTGGCTGATGCGGCTTGAGGAGTTCAGCGAAGTCGTCTTCCGTGGCCGACCGGCGATCCCCGAGGAGCTCGACGCTCTGCGCGATCTCATTCCCGAAGCACGCCGCGCCTTCCGGGGCAGCGATTCCACCCTGATGCGCCGCCAAACGGAAAAGTCTTCGGTGACTGCAGACACACCGGTCCCCTATCGCATGGCCGATCTATTGGCGCTGATAGACGAACGCATCGGTCGGCTGGAAGGCCGTCAAGAAAAGCCGCATCTGCGCTCACTGAAGATGCGCATCATGTCGGCGATCAACGATCCCCGTTATCACTTCATGTTCTCCAACAATACGATCACCGATACGATCATGGAGACCATCGCCAAGATCTTCCGAATTCCAGGCGACGGCAAGCCGATCTGTACCTTCCAGCTCGCCGGCATTCCCTCGGAAGTCATCAATTCCGTCGCCTCCGTCCTTTGCCGCATGGCCTTCGAACTGGCGCTTTGGAGCGACGGCGCGATCCACATGCTCGTCGTCTGCGAGGAGGCGCACCGCTACATCCCCGCCGATCCGACACTCGGCTTCCTCCCGACACGACAGGCAATCGCCCGCATCGCCAAGGAAGGCCGCAAATACGGCGTATCGCTCGGCATCATCACCCAGCGCCCGGGCGAACTCGATCAAACGATCCTGTCGCAGTGTTCGACGCTCTTCGCCATGCGTCTCGCCAATGATCGCGATCAGGAAATCATCCGTTCGGCCATTCCGAACTCCTCGATCTCGACGACAAGCTTTCTCTCATCGATCGGCAACGGCGAAGCGATCGCCTTTGGCGAGGCCATCGCAGTGCCGATGCGCATGCGCTTTTCCCAGGTCGAACGGCATTTGCTGCCGAAAGCCAGCGGCAGCGTCGCGAAAACCAGCGAGGATTCTCCGGATACGGTCGATTTGCGCACGATCATCGGTCGCATGCGCTCGATTTCAGGCCCCGATGTCAGCCCTCTGCAGCAGAGCTACAATGCTATGCCTGTGACGGATATCAAGGATGATTTCGACGAAGTGCCAGTCGAGCAGCCAACGCGGCCCCAAGCGGAATCGAGCCAACAACCGATCGAACCTTATCGTCCGGACATGCTGCCGCGCACCGCCGCACCGCAACCTGCAGCGGCTTCACAAACGTCGATCGACAGCAAGCTTGCGGAATTGCGCCGCGAATTCCGCAGCGATGAAGGAGGCACGCGCACGGTGCCGCCAAGAGAGGCCGCTCCCTCGCTGCGGCGAGAATCCGGCTTGTTCCTACGGGACAGCATTCTGAAAAAGCCACTCAGCAGCCTTTACGACAAGGACTGACCCTCGAGCTACGGGCTCAAACGCTCCCAGCTCTCGTCCATCTGATTGCGGAACCAGGTCATCTGCCGCTTGGCATATTGCCGCGTCGCGGCAGATCCGGTTTCGATGACCTCGGCACGTGTCACCTCCCCCTTCAGCAGCGCGGCGATCTGCGCGACCCCGATTGCCTTCATGACGGGCATTTCCGGCGGAAGACCCAGTGCCAGCAGGGCCTGCACCTCGTCTTCCGCTCCCATCGCCAGCATTTTCTCGAAACGGCTGTTGATGCGTTCGTGCAGGATAGCGCGCTCAGGCAGAACCACGATCTTTCGCGCACGGTCGGGATTGATGATCATCGGCCCGTTCTTGCCTTGAAAATCGGCTATGGACCGGCCTGTCGCTTCAATCACTTCCAGGGCGCGAACGATGCGCTGCCCGTCCTGCGGGTTCAGCGTTTCGGCAACGGCGGCGTCGCGCTCCGCAAGCTCACGATGCAGCACTTCCGCCCCTTCCGCCAGCAGCCGACCGCGGAGGCGATTGCGTATACCAAGCGGAATCTCCGGCATGTCGGACAGTCCGCCCGTCAGCGCCTTGAAATAGAGGCCGGTGCCACCGACGAAGACAGGCATTCTGCCCTTGCCGCGCAAGCGCTCGACCAAGGTGCCTGCCTCGCGCAGCCAGACGCCAGTCGAATAAGCCTGTCCCGCCGGGACATGGCCGTAGAGATGGTGTGGAATGCCCTCCATATCGGCCTCGGAGGGCCGCGCGGTCAGGACGCGCAGGGTATCATAGACCTGCATGCTGTCGGCATTGATGACGACGCCATCATGCGAACGGGCCAATTCTACCGCCAGTGCGGACTTGCCGCTGGCGGTCGGCCCGGTTATCAGGATCGCGTCGATATTGCTCATAGGGTTTCTGCTCATGGCCTTCGTTGCCACGCTTATTGCCAATCCGTCAAACCCCGTTCTCGTTCCGGCCATTGCCGAAGAGGCGGCTGATGCTGTCAAAGCGTCCGGGCTCTACTGGCTTGCCGACGGCATTGCCTGCGATATCGCGCTGCGCGACGGCACCGATATTGAGGCCGCAGAGGCCAATATACTGGCGGTGATTGGCAGCGAACCTATCGATCTCGTCATCCAGCAAGCCGAAACCCGCCGCAAGAAATTGCTGATTGCCGACATGGATTCCACCATGATCGGCCAGGAATGCATCGACGAACTCGCCGCCGAAGTCGGCCTCAAGGAGAAGGTTGCCGATATCACCGCCCGCGCCATGAATGGGGAAATCGCCTTCGAGCCGGCGCTGCGCGAGCGTGTCGCGCTCTTGAAGGGACTGCCGCTTTCAGTTGTCGATGAGGTCATCGCCAAGCGCATCACGCTGACGCCAGGCGGCCCCGAGCTGATCGCCACCATGAAGGCGAAAGGCTATTACGCTGCCCTTGTTTCCGGCGGCTTCACCGTCTTCACCAGCAAGATCGGCGCCACCCTCGGCTTCGACGAGAATCGGGCAAATGTCCTGCTGGAAGAAAAGGGTCTCCTGACCGGCCTCGTCGAAGAACCCATCCTCGGTAAGCAGGCCAAGGTGGACGCGCTGAATGACATCGCCGAAAAGCTCGGTATCTCCGCCGATGACGCCATAGCCGTCGGCGACGGCGCCAATGACCTCGGCATGCTGCAGCTTGCCGGCTCCGGCGTGGCACTTCACGCCAAGCCGACGGTTTCAGCACAGGCCAGGATGCGCATCGACCACGGTGACTTGACCGCCCTGCTCTATATCCAGGGCTACCGCAAGACGGACTTCGTCAAACCATAGAGCAGCGCAAATCGCCGAGCTCGGGGACCGCAGATGATCATTACCGAAACCGAACGCCTCATCATCCGCAATTGGCGCGAAGGGGATCGCGACCTGGCCTTGGAGATCAATTCCGACGAGGCGGTCATGGAGTTCTTCCCGTTCCGCCGCAATCGCGCGGAAGCGGACGCCTTCTTCGATCGCGTCCAGTCGATGATCACGGAAACCGGGCTCGGTCTCTATGTGCTGGAGCTCAAGACCAGCGGCGAGGCAATCGGCTATTGCGGACTGGTGCGCACTGATCATCTGGAGCCGTTCGTCGCAGTCGGAACCGTCGAGATCGGCTGGCGGCTGGTGGCGCGGCACTGGGGCAAGGGATTGGTCACCGAGGCGGCGCGGGCGCTTCTTGCTCACGGCTTCGAAAGGCACGGCCTTGACGAGATCGTTTCCTTCGCCGTGCATGACAATGTCAGGTCGACCGCTGTCATGGAGCGGATCGGCATGCATCGCGTCGAGGGCGGCGATTTCAACCATCCCCATGTGCCCGATACCCATCCTCATCTGCAGCACCACGTCCTCTATCGCCTGACGGCAGCTCAGTGGCGCTCCCGGCAATGACCCCGATCGAAACGGCTCGGCTGATCCTGCACCCCTGCGCGGAAGAGGATCGCGGGTTGTTTTATGAACTCAGCTCCGACCCAGCCGTTCTCGAATTCTTCCCCTTTGCCCGCAGCCGCGAAGATGCCGACACCATCTTTTCCATGATCCGGAACGTAACGCCGGAACCCGGCTTCGAACTTCTCACCATGGTCTTGAAAGGTGATGGCACGGCAGTCGGATTCTGCAGCCTGTCGAGAGTGCAGCTCGAGCCGCATTTGCCCCGCGATGCAGTGGAAATCGGCTGGCGGATATCAGCGCGCCATTGGGGCAAGGGCTACGCAACCGAGGCCGGCATAGCTCTTGTGCGTCACGCTTTCACCGTCCTGAATCTCCGCGAGATCCTCTCGGTTGCCGTCCATGACAACGGCCGCGCCCTCGCAGTGATGCGCAAGATCGGCATGCATCCTTATCTGGCCTTGGATTTCGACCATCCGCAAATTCCGGAGACGCATCCGCACCTGAAGCATCACGCGGTCTGTCGCCTGAGCGCCGCCGAGTGGCGGGCGCAACAGACGGAGCAAGCCGGGAGCTGAATTCTACTCCAGCGCGACGGCGATGAAACGCAAGTCACCGTTCGGAGACGCAATCATCATCTGCGCATTGCGGCGGCCTTCCCGCTTCAGTGATGCCACCTTGTCCGAAGCAGCACTAGGAGTCTGAACGAATTCCTGTGCAACCTCAACGACGACGTCGCCAGGCTTCAGCCCCTTCTCCGCGGCGGCCGAGCCTGGTGCCACTTCGGTGATGACGACGCCATCGACACTGTCGGCGATGCCGAAGCTCTTGCGGTTTTCGGCAGTCAGCGTCGAGAGCTTCATTCCAAGAATATTCGAGGTCGCCTGAACTGGCGGCTGAGCCTGCGGCGATTGCTGCGGGTCGCCGCCCTGATCCTGTCCATCCATGCCGTCATCGTCACCATCGTCTCCCTGGTCAGGATTGATGACGCCGTCGCTGTTGCCCTTGTCGTCAGGCGCAAGCTGCGGCTTCTTGTTCTTGTCGGTGCTTGCGGCAGCCGCCTGATCGCTGTCCTCCAGCCGGCCGAGCGTCACTTTGACGGTTTGCTGCTTGCCGTCGCGATAGATGACGACATCGACTTCCTTGCCGACGGGGCTTTCGGCGACGACACGCGGCAGATCGCGCATCTCGTCCACATCCTTGCCGTCGAACTTCAAGATAACATCGCCCGCTTTGATCGAGCCGTTATCGACAGGGCCGCCCTTGATGACACCTGCCACGAGGGCGCCCTTGGCTTCTGAAAGACCGAGGCTATTGGCGACGTCGTCCGTGACAGGCTGAATGCGCACGCCAAGCCAGCCGCGGCGCGTCTCGCCGAAGTCACGGAGCTGATTGACAACGCCCTCCGCCAGCTCCGACGGGACGGCAAAACCGATACCGATCGAGCCGCCGCTTGGGGAGATGATGGCCGTGTTGATGCCGATCACCTCACCCTTCATGTTGAAGAGCGGACCGCCGGAGTTGCCCTTGTTGATCGCCGCATCGGTCTGGATGAAATTGTCGTAGGGGCCGGCGTTGATGTTGCGGCCGCGCGCCGAAACGATGCCGATGGTCACCGAGCCGCCGAGGCCGAAGGGGTTGCCGATCGCCATCACCCAGTCGCCGATCCGCATTTTGGAGGAATCGCCGAATTTGACAGCCGTGAGGGGATGCTTCGGCTCGACCTTGAGGACCGAAAGGTCGGTCTTCGTATCCGTTCCGATCAGCTTGGCCTTCAGCTTCGTGCCGTTCGGGAAGATCGCCTCGATATCGTCGGCCCCTTCGATGACGTGATTGTTGGTGACAATATAGCCTGAGGGATCGATGACGAAGCCGGAGCCGAGTGAGCTCACCTTGCGATTGCTGTCGTCGTCTTTCTTGTTATTGAAGAAATCGTTGAATTCATCCTGATAGGGCGAATTGTCCGGCACCTTCGGCGTCGCCGGCCCATTTCCCTCATCCTTGACCTTCTGGGATGTGGAAATATTGACGACCGCATCGAGCAAGCCGGAAGCGAGATCGGCAACCGATGCCGGGCCGGCATTCATGGCCGGATTCGCCGTGATCGTGGGAGATGCTGCCGGCGGTGTCTGATTGTTGGTCGCGGCCGGCGGCTGGGCACCTGCGGCTGCACCGCTGTTCTGCGTCTGCGCATAAGCCTGTTCGGTGACGCCCGCAACGGGGCCGGCAATCAGTGCAATGCTTGCGAGCAAGGCAAACGAACGGCTGAAAGGCAGGCGATTGGTCGAAGCCATCAGGCATCCTCATAAAGAAAGGGAAAACTTGTATAAGCATCAACATAAGGCGGAATGATGAAGCGTGAAATCACCTTTTTGAGAAATCCCCGAAGCTCCCCGCCGCCGATGCTTGCAGGCGAAAGGCGATGCAATCCGTCATAAAGAAAAGGGCCGCCCTGAAGCAGCCCTTTCGTTTCAGTGTAATGACGCCTCAGTTCTCAGGCGGCGTCGGATTCGCGAGTGCCGGCGCGCCCGAATTGGGCGCAGACCCCTGAGGACTGTCAAAATACTTGAAGAAGTCCGACTGGTTCGGCGGCAGGACAAGCGTCTTGCCACCCGAGGCAAGCGCCTTGTTATAGGCGGCCATTGAGCGATAGAACTCGTAGAAGTTCGGATCGCGCTTCGAGGCATCCGCGAAGATGCCGTTGCGTTCAGCTTCGCCTTCACCACGCAGCACTTCCGAATCCTTCTGCGCATCGGCAACGATCTCGACGACTTGACGGTCAGCGACCGCCCGGCGGCGCTGGCCCTCTTCGTTACCGCGCGCGCGGATCAGCTCGGCTTCCGCCAGACGCTCAGCCTTCATGCGGTCGTAAGTGTTCTGCGACACTTCCTGAGACAGGTCTGTGCGGCGTATACGGACGTCCTCAATGTTGAGGCCGAGTGTTTCCGCATCGCGATGCAGATCGTTGCGCACTTCCGTCATCATTGCAGCACGTTCGTTGGAAAGCGCCGCTTCGAAACCACGCAGACCATAGACACGGCGCAGAGCAGCGTCGAGGCGGGTCCTGAGCCGCGATTCAGCCGCATCGCGATCACCCGAGACGGTCTCGCGGAACTTGCGCGCATCCATGATCTTGTAGACCACGAAGGCATCGACTTCATAGAACTTGCCGCCAGAGACCTGGACACGGATGTTGTCCAGATCGAAGCGGAGTTCCTGCTGCTGCACATACTGGACACGATCGGCATCCATGAAGGCGAAAGGCAGCTTGAAGTAGATGCCCGGCTCCGTCTTCACGTCGCGAATCTGGCCGAAGCGCAGAACGATCGCCTGTTCACGGGCATTGACCACGAACACCGACGAATAAATAAGCAGCAGCACTACCGCGAGCGCGATAAGAATGGCTGGCAAACGGCTGGATGTCATTATTTGGCCTCCGGCTGAGTTGCAGCGGCGGGCTTGCCTGCCTGCGTCGTGGACTGCTTGCCGATTTCGTTCAGCGGCAGGTAAGGCACGACGCCCTGCTTGTCGTCGATGATGATGCTGTTGGAATTGCCGATGACGGACTCCATGGTTTCCAGGAACAGACGCTTGCGCGTGACCTCGGGCGCCTTGACGTATTCGTCGTAGATCGAGATGAAGCGCTGCGCTTCACCCTGAGCTTCCTTCACGATACGGTCCTTGTAGGCAGCCGCTTCTTCGCGAATCTGAGCCGCGCGACCGCGGGCCTGACCGAGCTTCTGGTTGGCGTATTGATTGGCCTCTTCCACCTGCTGGTCTTCGTTCTGCTCCGCACGCTGCACTTCTTCAAATGCATCGGCCACTTCGCGCGGCGGCGAGACATCCTCGATCGGAACGGCGTTGATGGAGATACCGGAGCCATAGCGATCCATCGTATCCTGGATAATGCCTCTGACCTCGGTCGCGATTTCCTGACGCTTGTCGCGATAGATGTCCTGAGCCGGACGGCGGCCAACGACCTCGCGCATGGCGCTCTCCGCAACCTGCTGCAAAGTCTCGTCGGGGGTCTCGAGATTGAACAGGTAGGATTGCGGGTTGGTCACGGTATAGAGGATCGAGAACTGCACGTTGACGATGTTCTGATCACCCGTCAGCATCAGACCAGCATTCGAACCGGCCGAGGAGCGGCCGCCAATATTGCGCTGCTGTTCTGTGACCTTCACGAATTCGATGCGGTCCATCGGCCAGATATGGAAATGCAGGCCGGGCATGGAGACTTCCTCGCGCGGCTTGCCGAAGCGCAGCTCAACGCCGCGCTCGTCCGGCTGCACGGTATAGATGCACTGGATCAGCCAGAAAACGGCAATCACTCCGATGATGATGAGCACGACGCCTGCATTGAAGCCACCGGGAACGAAACCTTTCAATCGGTCCTGACCGCGGCGAATGATATCCTCCAGGTCCGGAGGCCCTCCGTTACCGCTGCCCCGCGGCCGGTTCGGTCCCTGCCCCCAAGGTCCCTGATTATTTCCGCCGCCACCGCCGCCCCATGGGCCACCGCCGCCGCCATTCTGATTGCTCCAAGGCATCAAAACCTCTTTGTTTGTTGACTCCCGATATCGCGCCGGAAATTGCGGGATTCATGGCTCGAACTCCGCAGACCGCAGCGATTGTTTCCCGTTATAGGTATCGAAGCACCTGCTTTCAACGCGACTTCAGGAAGTTCGTCGGATTCATTGGAAAATATTTGCTTTTTTGGGGGCAGCTCTTATGCTTTTCGTCTGAAATAGCGAACGAAACGCGTCGGATAAGTGTCCTTTTCTCCAGCCGGAACGGCAAGCTCGCTATCCGCCTGCCAGATCCCGGGATCGATCTTTGGAAAGGATGTGTCGCCCTCTACGTCCGCCTCGACATGGGTGATCAGCAGCCGGTCTGCCAGACCGATCGCCTGCCGATAGATTTCGCCACCGCCGAGGATGCAGATTTCGTCGACATTGCTCTCGTTCGCCAGACGCGACGCAACCGAAATCGCTTCATCGAGCGAGTGCGCCACCGTTATTCCCTCGGCTGTAAAATCGGTATCCCGGGTAATGACGACATTCGGTCGGCCCGGCAGCGGCTTGCCGATCGACTGGAACGTCTTGCGACCCATGATTACGGGTTTGCCGAGCGTCATCGCTTTGAAGCGCTTGAGATCGGACGACAGTCGCCAGGGCATATCGCCTTCGCGCCCGATGATGCCGTTGCGCGATACGGCAACGACGATGGTCTTGATCGGCTGGGTCATGCGTCTCCCTCAGTCTGCCTCACCGACGCCAGTGCGAGTCGGTCCAACGAGTTTATATCATCATGGCCGCAACGGCAGATGGAACGTACCTGCCACGGCCTGGTATCAGGCGCCACTATTCAATTTATCGAGCTGGCCGGCCAAAATGCCTCCATTTTCCCGATCCTTGGCCATCTTCCGATAGAGCCCGGCCATGCCTTTGAAGATCAAGGCAGCTGGATCATCCTCGCCGAGGAATTCGGAAATCTCATCCATCTCCGCGACCCAGCGATAGGCTTTCGGATACATGTCCGGAATGCCGTGGACAAATTTCGCGTCGAGGTCCGGCAGGCTTTCCTGAAGTTCACGTTTCAGGGCAGCATCTGCCCCTGAACGGATGGCGGCAAGCAGCATGGCGGTGCCGAGGCCCGTCACGCCCTTGTTGATGCCCGCGTAGCACATCTTCAGTGCGGAGGCCGCGCCGATCGCCCCATCGATGCTGCGGACCTGCAGTCCGTATTCGACCAGCACGCCGCTGTCGTTCGCCGTATCGCCGCTCACATAGAGTTTCGGTCCCTTCTGGCCGGGCTTCGGCGGACCGCCGATGATGGAGCCGTCGAGAACCACGCCGCAGTCGCCGCTGAAGATCGCCGCAATCTCCGCCATGGTCTTCGGCGAGATCGCATTGCAGTCAAGGAATGTTGCCTTACGGCCGCTTCGCCGCATTTCGCCGGCAATCTGCTCGGCGACGGCAATCGCCTCCGCAGGCGGAACGATGGAAAGAATGAGAGACGACGCCGCGATGGCGTCCAATCCGACCGGCTCCATGCCGGCTGCTTTCGCCCGCTCGATGGTCGAAGCCGAACGCCCTTCGAGATAGGTGAGCACCCTCGCCCCCTTTTCGACCAAACGCCGGCCAATGGCACTTCCCATGGCGCCGGCTCCGATGACTGCGATCTCCACGGCCAATCTCCTTCTCCGATCGAGGAAGACGGCAGCATATCGCCTATCGTTCGGCCGGACGAGCGCAATGCCTTGCGGTCACGGTAAGTTTAGCGCCGGCCGTCAAGCGTTGCGAAACACGAGGACGGCATAGATGCAGGGCTCTCCGCTTTCATTCTTGAAGACGCAATCCGTCGGCGGACCGAGCTCGAGGCAATCGCCCACGGACATCGAGTGCCTCGTCTCTCCCTCGAGAAAGGTCAGCCGTCCCTCCAGCACCCAGATGAGCTGCCGCATGAAGGTATAAGCCGATGCGGGCATCGGAACCTCCGCGCCGGCAGGCAACTCGATGCGGACGAGATCGAGCGGCAGGTCCGACTTCGGGGAAACGTGCCGGCGCTCATAGCCCGTTTGCGGATCGACCCAGACGGGCTGCTCTTCCTTTCGGAGAAACCGGCCCTGCTGCATCTCCGCACGCGCCATCAGGGCTGACATGCTCAGGCTGAAGGCACCGGAAAGCTTGCCGAGCAGCGTCGCCGTCGGGCTGCTTTCGCCGCGCTCGATCTTGTGGATCATGGCACGGGATACCGTAGAACGGTCCGCCAGCTCCGTCAGCGACCAGCCGCGGCTTTCCCGTTCGATGCGAATGCGTGCGCCTATGCGCCTGTCGATATTATCAAGGTGAGACATGCGTTTTACTATAGTGGACTTCCGGAAGGCTGGCAATTAGCGCCCTGCAAATCCGAAAACCTGCTCTCTCAGGAACCTCATAGCGCGGTGCGTTTTATCCGTCGGATATATATAATAATATAGTGGACAGATATGGAAATCGATGTATGACAAGATAGAGTAACAAAGACATCTATCCGATTTAGTGGATGCCCTACGGAGCCGCCGATGCAAATTCGCGATGCGAGAGACGAGGATCTCGCGGGAATAACCGCGATCTATAACGACGCCGTCGCCAATACCACCGCGATCTGGAACGAGACGCAGGTCGACATCGCCAATCGCAAACGATGGCTGCAGGATCGGCATAAGCTCGGTTACCCCGTGCTGGTAGCGATCGATGATCATGGAGAAGTGGTCGGCTATGCCTCCTTCGGCGACTGGCGCGCATTCGACGGTTATCGCCACACGGTCGAGCATTCGGTCTATGTCCGAAACGATCAATATCGCGGCGGCATCGGCAAGGCGCTGATGATCGAGCTCATCGGGCGAGCCCGGGCGATCGGCAAACATGCGATGGTCGCAGGCATCGAAGCCGGCAATGTCGCCTCCATACGGCTGCACGAAAAACTCGGCTTCCAGCAGGTCGGCCTCCTCCCGCAGGTCGGCACGAAGTTCGGGCGGTGGCTGGATCTCGCCTTCCTGCAGCTGCTGCTGGACGAACGCGTCGATCCCGATCCCAAACCATAACCTGCAGGCATGGGGATCATGCCGATCACGGTGGCGAAACTCATTCTCGCCGGCGTTGCCGGCCGAAACGCCTAAACCGCGACTTCGGCGGCGATCGCCGCATGCGGCTCGTACCCCAGAACCTCGAAATCCGCGATGCGATAATCGTCGATGCTGTCGGGTCGGCGTAGTAGGCGCAAGGTCGGGAACGGCTTCGGCTCACGGCTGAGCTGCTCGCGGATCGCATCCAGATGGTTGAGATAGAGGTGGACGTCACCACCCGACCAGACCAGCTCGCCCATATCCATATCGACCTGCTGCGCGACCATGGCGAGCAAAACCGCCTGTTGACAGATGTTGAATGGATTGCCGAGGAACAGATCGCATGAGCGCTGGAAAACCATCAGACTGAGACGCGGCCGCTTGCCCCCTTCGGCAGAGATGTTCGATACGTGGAACTGATAGACCATGTGGCAGGGATGCAGCGCCATGTCGGCAAGTTCTCCGACATTCCAGGCATGGAAAATCATCCGGCGGCTGCTGGGATTGGTCTTGAGATCCTTGATGACAGCAGCGAGTTGGTCATGCACCCGGCCCTCTGCATCGCGCCATTGCCGCCACTGCTTGCCGTAGACCGGGCCGAGATCGCCCCATTGCAGAGCAAAGGCCTCGTCTTCCAGAATGCGCTTTTCAAAAGCGACCTGATCGATCTCTTCGCCCGTGATCTTGCGATATTTGGCGAGCGGCCAGTCGGTCCAGATCCGCACATTTTCCTTCAGCAGATTGCGGATATTGGTGTCACCGGTCAGGAACCAGAGCATCTCCTTGACGGCGAGCTTCCAGTAGACGCGCTTGGTGGTAAAGATCGGGATCTGCCCCTTCGAAAGATCGAAACGCATCATCGCGCCGAGACCGCTTAAGGTGCCGACGCCGGTGCGATCGATGCGGCGATCGCCGTGCTCGAGCAGATGCGCCATCAGGTCGAGATATTGATACTCTGGGTGACGAGCCATCTTCCGCTCCGAAATCGCTTGAATTTCCGGCCGTGAGGCTGCCCAACAGCGGCCTACCGATTCCTTTTTCACAATTCTAATGACAAGCCGCTGCGAAACCAACTGCGGCCAAACGTAATTCAGGCAAATCTCAGAGACTCGGCGGACAAACCGATGTTTCCGCGAAGCATTTATGACAATTGCCCTTCCCTTCGCCTGCGGAAAACACTATATCAGCCTTGCCGGTCTTCGGGCCGGCTATGGCGATAAATGAGCGGTGTAATAAACCTATTGGACCCGGGGGCGGTACCCGGCGCCTCCACCAAAAACCGGCCGGCAAGACTGGCGACAGACCGGCTTTTGATGGGGGCGAAACAGGATCGACAAGGGTGTAAAGATCGACTTTTCGCTCGGCATTGTACCGCCGTTATCGGGCTAAGATTGTAGTTGCAAACGACAACTATGCGGAAGC
The DNA here is from genome assembly GCF_002277895.1 of Rhizobium sp. 11515TR. Classification (NCBI taxonomy): domain Bacteria; kingdom Pseudomonadati; phylum Pseudomonadota; class Alphaproteobacteria; order Hyphomicrobiales; family Rhizobiaceae; genus Rhizobium; species Rhizobium sp. 11515TR. Next base: position 2,934,704 of record NZ_CP022998.1, read on the forward strand.
TCGTCTCGCTGCTTAATCGCGGTGTGACACTTCAAATAAAGTCCTAAGGGGTCGCACTCTTAGGCGGGGTTCGAAGGCACCTGGCAACAGAAGCCTTCACCTTCTTCTCCAGTGCTATATTATAGATCGACATGCGGTGACTCGCGCATAGGGCTTTTCCGGCGGCGTTCAGCGTGGCATAAGCCTATAAAAAACATGGCCAACGAAAGACAGGAAAGCATGGGGCAGGATCATATCCGCTACGACATTTTGGCACAGGACGCCCTGCGTGGAGTGATCCGCAAGGTGCTGACCGAGGTCGGCGCTACAGGCCGCCTGCCCGGTGACCACCATTTCTTCATCACTTTTCTGACTGGCGCTCCGGGCGTGCGCATTTCGCAGCACCTGAAGGCGAAGTATCCCGAGCAGATGACCATCGTCATCCAGCACCAGTTCTGGGATCTGAAGATCAGCGAAAGCCAGTTCGAGATCGGCCTTTCCTTCTCCGACGTTCCGGAAAAACTGGTCGTCCCCTTCAACGCCATCCGCGGCTTCTATGACCCATCTGTGAATTTCGAGCTGGAGTTCGACGTGCCGCTGGCTGACGAGGAAGAGGAAACCTCCTCAAGCGAGATCACCGCCTATCCGGTGCCGGTCGAAGGCGAGGAAGCGCCGGCGGCCGCAGCCAAGGAGGGCGAGGAAAAGAAGCCGGGATCGGTCGTCTCCCTCGACGCATTCCGCAAGAAGCAATAGGCATTGGAGGGGAAGCATTCGCTTCCCTTTTCATATCGGTAACGGAAGAGATCGATGAGCGCCGAAATCGTCAATCTGCGCCAGTTTCGCAAAAAGCAGGCCCGCTCGGACAAGGAAAAGCAGGCGGAGCAAAACCGCATCGCCTTCGGGCGAACCAAGGCTGAGAAGAAGCTGACGACGACGCTTAACGAAAAGGCCGCGAAGACGCACGAGGCCGGCCGAATCGAAACCAAGACGACCGAAGACTAGTTTAGACTCCCAGATAAAAAACTTCAGAAATCAGTTGCTTACTTCCCCATTTTGAATCACTTTCAGAAATATCCCGCCATTTCCGATTTTTGATCGATCCGCTGATGATCCGTAAACATTCCGCGACGCTTCATGGCCATCGCACAAGCTTTTCCCTTGAAGATGCCTTCTGGACAGAACTGAAGGCGATCGCCAGCGCGCGCGGTACGTCGCTCGCAGCGTTGATCTCCGAGATCGATGACGGGCGCGAAGCAGGCAGCAACCTCTCCTCGGCACTTCGCCTCTATGTCCTCAGATGGCTGAAGGATCGCAACTGAACGGTTGCGGGAAACTGGCGACAATGTCGTGAGCGCGCATCTGCCGCTCGACATAGATCGATTTGCAATTTGGCCGCCCTACTGGGCAACTCCCGGCAATTCATTGAAGTTCAACGGTGCCGTCGTTTGCGGCGCAGGCGGATGCTGCGTTTCGGCCTTGGCTCGCGCGTCGGCCGCCGCCTTGGCCTTGGCTGCCTCCTCGGCTGCCTGCTTGGCACGCGCCTCTTCCTCCTCCTGCTTTTGCGCAGCCGCCTGCCGGGCCAGATCGCGCAGCCGTTCTTCTTCCGCACGACGCTGCTGCTCGACGGCGGCATCGCGCTGGCGCTGAGCCTCGCGCACGCCTGCAACATACTTGTACAGCGCCACCTCGCGCCGCAGCCGCTGCTTTTCAAGCACATTGGCCTGCAGGCGCTCGACACGCCGGCGCTCGCGCTCGAATGCCCGAACCGACAGGAAGCTGGTCACGTCCGTCACGTCCATTGTCCGGCCGGGTGAGTCCAGCGGTCCGGCGAAATCGAGGCGCAGCGCCGGTTCCGCCCCGCTCTGCGCTTCTGCGCCGGCGTTGAAATCGATGCCGAGAGAGCCGCGCATACGCTCATCCGGCAGGCTGATTTCGGCATTGCCCGAAAGCCTTGCCAGATCGTTGCTGGCAGCAATATTGGTCGCCCGCACCACGCCGGCGGAAATGTTGAAAGGGATGCTGGTCGCCGGAAGGACCGCTTCGCCGTTGTTGAGCAGCGTCTGCACGATCGGCAGCACCTTGGCGGCGGTGATATCGCCTTGAATCTGATCCGTCGCCGCAAGCAGCGGCGGCATGACGGAAAGATTGAGGCCACGTACATGCGTCTCGCTGAGCTTCATTTCACCCGAACCGCTGGCATTGGCCGCAAGGTCGGCAATGCTCTTGCCGCTCGCTTCGGCATTCATCGCAAGGCCGAAGCGGCCAGTGGCAAGCGGCGCACCGTCGCGCTGCCAGGCGACAGCAGCAAGATCACCGTTAGCCAGGCTAAGCTTCGTCTGCAGCAGACCGGTACCGTCGGAATTGGCGAACATCGCGCTGCCGGTCAGCGTGCCGCCGTTCCAGCCGCCCGTCAGATCGTTAAGCCGCAATTCTTCGCCCTTGTAGGTCGCATTGGCGGTGAAATTCGAAATGGGACCGAATATGCCGGGCCAAACCTGCTTTGCGGAAAGCTTGACGCCGATATCCATTCCGGTGAAGGCAGGCAGACCGAGTTTATCCTGGTTCAGAATGCCCGTCTTCGGATCGCTCATCGGCCCGTAGATAGCTTCCGCCAGCCAGTCGAGATCCGCCTTGTCGAGCGACAATTCACCCGATGCCTTGAGATTCGGCGCCTTCCGATCGACGGTCAGCGTACCGGACATGTTGTTGTCGGCAAACAGCCCCTTCATGTCCGAAAACACGATCTTGTCCGGGTTTAGGGCGGCATTGGCCTGGAATTTCACCGGCAAACCGGCGCCCATCTGCGGAATACCGATGCCGTTCATCACGAAATAAGGATCGATGTCAGCGCTTTCGAGCGATAGCGCTATGTTGCCGTTCAGGAAGGTAGCAGGACGGACATCCACCTTGCCGTTTGCGGTAAACGACGTCTTGTCGGTCGCAAATGTCAGTGCGGCATCCGCCGGATCGGTGCCGCTTGCGGACACTTTCAGCGTCAGACGGCCGTTGGCGTCGGCTTCGACGGGCAACGGATCGAGACCCGCCTGGCCAAACAGGATCGACGTCACCGAATTTTCCAGCGTTCCCTCGAGCGTCGTGGTGCCCTTGCCCGTGAACGCCGAAAGATCGGACATGCGATAATCGAAATTGACACGGCTGCCGTTGGAAACGCCGGCAAGCGTCACCGTCAGCGCATTGTCCTGATCCCCGCCGAGCGTCACCGCCCCGCGAAGAGCCGTGTTTCCATACCAGGCAGCATTGCGCACCAACCGGTCCATGACAGGATGGTGCGGCAGATGCTGGCGCAGCATTTCGAAGAACGGCCCGGGATCGGCGGCCTTGAAGGTGATCTCGCCCGATCCCTTGTAATCGGAAGGCGAGCCGTCGGCGCGACCGGTTGCGGTGATTTCGGCGCCGGCGACATTGTGCACCGAAAGCTTGTCGATCGTCAGAGCGCCGTCGGCAACGGAAAATGAGGTATCGACATTATCGGCCGGCACGCCGAAGGCCATGAATTTTCCAGCCTGCAAATGCGCCGTGATCCGATGATCGAAGAGGGATTCCCCCGTATCCTGCCCCGTGAAGAGCCCAGTCAGCGCCCTCAGCGCGTCGAGGTCGAGGGCATCGCCGGTCAGGTCGACGGCAAGCTTTGACGGGGTCTTATCCGTCCCGCTCTGGCGATCGATCCGGCCTTTCAGTGTGGCCGAACCGATTGCGATCTCAAGATTTTCGAAGCGTTGTTCGTCATGCTTCAGGCTGACATCGGCAGAGAAGCCGGCCTGACGCAGCTGGCGTATCGCCGGATCGACCGACCCAACAAGCCACGACGCCAATCCCGAGGGCTGATTGGACGCGACAATCAGATTGCCGATGAAATTCGGCTCGCCCATCAGCATGAGATTGCCGCGAGCTTCGACCTGCGTGCGGCCGGGCATCGTGCCGATCGCATGATCGATCTTCCATCCCGTTCCCGCCGGTTCGAGATCGAGCTGTACGTCGCGTATGGTCGTGTCACCCGCCACGATCGCAGGCAGGCGAAAGGTCGCCTTGCCGGGGACCTGTGGCACAGGGATTTCAGCCGCGATCGCAATCAGATTGTTGAGGCGCTGACGTGCCGAGATTGCCGGGTTGCGATTGGTCTTGCCGTTGGTGCCCTTGTTATTGCCGAGACGGTTGACGTCGATCTGCTGTCCATCGGCCGTCAGCAGGAATTCCGGCTTGGAGCCCGTATCCAGCGTCGCCTCACCGGTGACAACATAAGGATCGTCATCGGCGCCGACTTCGAGGCGGTATTCGGGGACGCGAATGCGATCATTCGTGAGCTCGAAACGGCCCTTGATGCGAGGCTGCGCCTTCTGGTCCGCAGAATCGCGCGTCTGCTTGTCGTTGACCCCGGCTATGAAGGAGCCCATATAATCGGGCTTGCTGTTGACGAGTTTCAACTCGCCATCGAGATCGACGTTAAGCGGATGGCGATCCGGCATGAGCCGGGTGCGAACGCGCAAGACGCCATTGTCATCGGGCTGGCTGCTGGAAACCGTGAAATTGCCATGCTCGTTATCGAGCACCGCATCACCCTCGATGCGCCACGGGCCGGCAAGCGACCGTGCCGACATCTGCGCGTTCAGGCCCGTGACATGCCGGGTTCTGCCCGTTTGCTCGTCGATGAAGAGAATATCGCCGTCTTCAACGTGAACGCTTTCGAGCACGACGGATTTTGCGGGAATTTCCGGCTGGCTGCCGCGCATCCAATCAAGCGTGCCATCCTTCAGCAGCCGCAGCCGTACCTTGGGCTTGGATACCCGCATATCGAAGATCAGCGCTTCGCCGGAAAGAAAAGGCGCAAGTTCCGCATCCATGGAGAATTCGGCCACCTGCACCAGCGGCGTGCCATCGGCCTCCTGACCGACACGGACATCGTGCAGCGTCACCGACGGGAACGGCAGGAGCCGCGCATCCACGGTGCCATGAACGGTCACCTTCTTGCCAATGATGCGGCTCGCCTGATCCTCGAAATTCTTGCGAAAATCGGTCCAGTCTATGAAGAGTGGAGCGAGCAGCGCCACGAACAGCACCACCACGAGCAGTCCACCCAGAAAAACCAGGACCCTACCTAACAACGCGTATCGTCTCCAATCTTCATTCCCAACATATGCAGGCGTCGCTTGTCAGAGCGCATACGCGGCATAACTTAGACCATGCACGGTTCTACCCGATCTCCACCTGTCACCGCAGCTCTTTTCAGGAGATACGCCCCATCTAGCGCATATCGGTGGCTTTTCATGGCAAAAACCGGAAAAGTGCGGATGCAGCCTAGCGTCATTCGCGCTTGTAGCAAGCCAAGATCATGAAAATATTCCATCTTTCAGTGCCTGCGGAATATCTTCCCTGGATTGAAAATGGCATCCGGATCGAGCGACTCCTTGATTTGACGCATCAGATCGACCGCGTCGCCGAGTTCCTGCTCCAGAAACGCCATCTTCCCCTGCCCTATGCCGTGTTCGCCCGTGCATGTGCCATCCATGGCGAGCGCACGCGCATTGAGGCGCGCGACGAATTCCTCGACGACAGCGATCCCTTCAGGGGTCTTGTCGTCGAACAGGACGAGCACATGGAAATTGCCATCACCGGCATGGCCGACAATGGGTGCCAGCAGGCCATGCGCCTCGATATCGGCCTGGGTTTCCGCGACGCATTCGGCAAGCCGCGAGATCGGCACGCAGACATCGGTCGATAGCGCAGCCAGCTCCGGCGCCAGCGCCCGGCAGGCCCAATAGGCGTCATGACGGGCTTTCCAGAGCTTGTTGCGCTCTTCCGCATTGCTGGTCCAAAGGAATTCGCCGCCGCCGCATTCAGCCGCGATCTCGGCAAATTGCGCCGACTGCAGCGCTACCGTCTCGTCGGTGCCGTGGAATTCAAGGAAAAGCGTCGGCTTCTCGTCATAGGTCAGGCCGGAATAGCGATTGCAGGCCCGCATCTGCATGGCATCGAGCAACTCGATGCGCGCGACGGGAACGCCCATCTGGATGGTCATGATGACCGCATCGCACGCCGCCTTGATATCCGGAAAAGCACAGGCGCCGCCGGCGATCTTCTGGGGAATGCCCTGAAGGCGCAGGGTGATCGAGGTCAGCACGCCGAGCGTGCCTTCGGCGCCGACGAAAAGCCGTGTCAGATCGTAACCGGCCGACGATTTCTTGGCGCGGCGTGCGGTGCGGATTTCCTCGCCATTGACGGTCACCACGGTCACGGACAGCACATTGTCCTTCATCGTGCCGTAGCGCACGGCATTGGTGCCCGATGCGCGCGTCGATGCCATGCCGCCGATCGAAGCATTGGCACCGGGATCGATGGGAAAGAACAGGCCGGTATCGCGCAGATAGGTATTAAGCTGCTCGCGGGTGACGCCGGGCTCGACCGTGCAATCCAGATCCTCGGCATTGACTTCGAGAATGCGGTTCATGCGGCTGAAATCGATGGAAATGCCGCCCTGGGGCGCATTCACCTGCCCCTCCAGCGAAGACCCAGTGCCAAAGGGAATGACCGGAACCTTGTGTTCGGCACATGCCTTCACGACAGTCCGCACGTCCTCGCTCGTTTCGGCAAAGACCACGCCGTCCGGCAGCTGCGATGGGATATAGGTGGTGGTATGGGCGTGCTGCGCACGAAAACTTTCGCCGGTCTGGAAACGCTCGCCAAAGGCCTGCTTCAGAATGCCGAGAACGGCGGATATGCCGGCCTCGTTGCGTGTTCCCGCCTTTGCATCAGCCAAAACCATAGTCCGAATCTCCCATCGCGGTCGTCCAGGGTGTTAACCCATCTCGGTTCTATGGGGCATTTGGGGCGGCGCTGTCCAGTGATGAAAGTGAGCCGCTATCGCGCATAAGTTCAAGTTTTGTGCGATTGATCAAAGGTACGACAATCGGTTGATAGGAAAAAGCATCGCGGCAGAATTTTGCCTATATTTTAATCAGCCCACCGCCTCGACGATCACCGAGCATCCACTTTCATCCAGATCATAACACCGCGGCGCAGTTTTCCGTCGACTGGCATATGTCTTGCCTATCGCCTTTCAGCTTTCACATAACCACGATTGGAAGGACATTCGATGAAGCGCAGACAAATGCTCATGGCACTCGGAATTGCGATGCTGGCGATGGGGTCAATTTCCGCCCCCGACGCAGCTCGGGCGGATGCTCTGAGCGATATAGCCTCCCGCGGCACACTCCGCGTCGCCGTTCCACAGGACTTCCCGCCCTTTGGCAGCGTCGGCACGGACATGGCGCCCATGGGCTATGACATCGATATGGCCAATCTGATCGGCGAAAAACTCGGCGTAAAAACGGAGCTCGTTCCCGTCACCAGCGCCAACCGCATTCCCTATTTGCAGACGAATAAGGTCGATCTGGTGATCTCAAGCCTCGGCAAGAATCCGGATCGTGAAAAGGTCATCGATTTCTCCGACGCCTATGCGCCTTTCTTCAACGGCGTCTTCGGCCCTGGCGATGTCCCGGCAACAAAGGCGGAAGACCTTTCCGGCAAGACGATCGGCGTCACCCGCGGCGCGATCGAGGATCTGGCGCTGACCAAGGTCGCGCCGCAGGACGCGACGATCAAGCGCTACGAAGACAATAACGGCACCATCTCCGCCTTCCTGTCCGGTCAGGTCCAGCTGGTTGCAACCGGCAATGTCGTCGCGGCGGCCATTCTCGCCAAGAACCCACCGAAGAAGCCCGAGATGAAATTCCTCATCACCAACTCCCCCTGCTTCATCGGCCTGAACAAGAACGAGCCGGCGCTGCAGAAGAAGGTCAACGACATCGTTGCTGCCGCCAAGGCGGACGGGACGCTGAACAAGATATCGCAGAAATGGCTGGGCGCCGACCTGCCGGCCGGCTTCTGATCAACGCAGGGCCGGTCGTGCCGTCATTCGGCGGCGTGATCGGTCCCAGCGAGGCTTTCTCCCATGCGCTATCACTTCGATTTCGGCTGGCTTGCCGAATACTATCCTACGCTGATCAAGGGCGTTCTCGTCACGGTGGAGCTGACCCTTATCGGCGCTGTGCTTGGCATTCTCCTCGGAATTGCCTGCGCCTGGGCGCGCGCGCTCGGCCCACGCTGGCTGAAACCCTTCGTCGCGGCTTACGTCGAGCTGATCCGCAACACGCCGTTTCTGATCCAGCTTTTCTTTATTTTCTTCGGCCTGCCCGGTATCGGCGTGCAGATGAACGAGATGACCGCCGCCAATCTCGCCATGGTCATCAATCTTGGCGCCTACAGCTGCGAGATCATCCGCGCCGGCATACAGGCAACGCCGCGCGGGCAGTTCGAAGCGGGCGCCAGCCTTGCCATGACCCGGTTCGAAACCTTCCGGCATGTCGTCCTCGTTCCGTCCCTGCAGCGCATCTGGCCGGCACTGTCGTCGCAAGTCGTCATCGTCATGCTCGGCTCCTCTGTCGTCTCGCAGATCGCCGCCGAGGATCTGACCTTCGCGGCAAACTTCATCCAGTCGCGCTCGTTCCGCGCCTTCGAAGCCTATTTCGTCTCTACGGCGATCTACCTCGCGCTGGCGATCCTGCTTCGACAGGTACTCGCGGTCGTGGGCAAGATGATCTTTCCACGCAGAGTCCGCCAATGATCCAGTTCACCACATGGGATATTCTGCGCGGCCTGCTTCTGGCCGCACGCTGGACGATATTGCTGTCGCTCGTCTCCTTTGCGGGGGCGCCATCGTTGGCGCGATCCTCCTGTTCCTGCGGATCGGCAAGGCCAAGGCCGGCCGCATCGCGGTGAGATATTTCGTCGAGCTGTTCCAGGGCACGCCGCTGCTGATGCAGCTCTTCCTGGCTTTCTTTGGTCTCGGGCTTTTCGGGATCGACGTGCCGGCCTGGTTGGCTGCCGGCGTCGCACTCACCCTCTGGTCGGCTGCCTTCCTGACCGAGATCTGGCGTGGTTGCGTCGAGGCTGTCGCCAAGGGGCAGTGGGAGGCTTCGGCAAGTCTCGGTATGGGCTATCTGCAGCAGATGCGCTACGTCATCCTGCCCCAGGCGCTGCGCATCGCCGTGCCGCCGACGGTCGGCTTCTCCGTACAGGTCGTCAAGGGCACGGCCCTGACTTCCATCATCGGCTTCGTCGAGCTGTCCAAAGCCGGCACCGTCATCACCAACGCGACCTTCCAGCCATTCACCGTCTACGGCTTTGTCGCACTCATCTATTTCGCCCTGTGCTGGCCGCTGTCGAAAAGCAGTCAGATCCTGGAGAGGAAGCTCAATGTCGCTCATCGAAATCACTGAAGTCCGCAAGAGCTTCGGCGCCAACGAGGTCCTCAAAGGCATCAACCTCGATGTCGAGCCCGGTGAGGTCATCGCCATCATCGGCAAGAGCGGTTCGGGAAAATCGACTCTTCTGCGCTGCATCAACGGGCTGGAGACAATCAATGACGGCTCGATCTCCGTCGCAGGCGCGCAGCTTTTGCCTGACGACCTGCATCTGAAGGCGCTCCGGCTGAAGGTCGGCATGATCTTCCAGCAGTTCAATCTCTTCCCGCATCTGAGCGCGGGACGCAACGTCATGCTCTCGCAGATGGTCGTCAAGAAGACCGCCAAGGCCGAAGCCGAGGCGATGGCGCGGCGCATGCTCGACCGTGTCGGCCTCGAGCACAAGTTCGACGCTTATCCGGATGAACTTTCCGGCGGCCAGCAGCAACGCGTCGCCATCGCAAGAGCGCTCGCCATGCAGCCGATCGCGCTTCTCTGCGATGAAATCACCTCCGCGCTGGACCCGGAGCTGGTCGCGGAAGTTCTCGCCGTCGTGCGCGAGCTGGCAAGCGAAGGCATGACGCTGCTGATGGTGACCCATGAGATGAAATTCGCCCGCGACGTCTGCTCGCGCGTCGTCTTCATGCATCAGGGCCGCGCGCACGAAATCGGTCCGCCCGGCGAGGTCTTTGCCAATCCGCAAACGCCGGAGCTCAAGCAGTTCCTCGGCATCCATTGAGAAAAGGCAGGTCCAGCTAACCGGCTCTCTGAACCATAGTGTTCCAGGCACCCGGAGCAATGCCGAATGCCTTCTTGAAATGCCGGGTCAGATGGCTCTGATCGGCAAAGCCAGTTGCGGCCGCCACCTCAGCAATCGGCTCTCCCGCGCCGATCATCGCCTTTGCCTGCTGCAGCCGGCGCATCAGCAGGAACCGGTGCGGGCTTGTTGCGAAGGCGGCGCGGAAATGCCGCGCAAGCGCAAAGCGATCGAGACCGGTGATGCGCTCCAGTTCCTGCGAGCGCACACCCCGCGTGACATGCGCCTCGAGATAGTCCCGCGCGGTCTTCACTTGCCCCCAGGCAATGCTGCCCAAGGGCCGTTGCGGCAAACGGGCATGCCGGACAAGTCCATCGGTGAGCCGCGAGACGAAATCGTCGACGAAGAGCTCATCCAGCTCGCGATCGAGTTCGCCGAACGCCGCCAGCAACAAGCCGGCGAGACGATTGTCTTCCACCACGGGGTCATCGACGAAAGGGAGGCCGACACGCGCCGCCTCAAGGCATTGAAACAGCACCGATGGTTCCAGATACAGCATCCGGTACACGAGGCCGTCCTCAGTCGCGGCTCCGCCGTCATGCAGTTCGTCCGGATGAAGAATGATCACCCGCCCTGGCAGGCTGTAGCGCTGTTCGCCGCGATAACGGAACGTCTGCACGCCGCGCATGGTGACGCCAAGCGCATAGGTATCGTGCCGGTGCAGCTCGAAGGCATCGCCGCGAAACTGCGCCTGGATGCGTTCGATGCCCGGATAGGCAGGCGCAGACAGGATGCGATTGCTCTCCGGCGTCACGCACAAACGTTCAAGACCCTCGAATATCTGTCCGGCTACATCCTCGTGCAATGTCCCATTTCCAGACTGCATGAAAGTGACCATCGATGTTCGATACCAAAATCGCGATCGTTTTGCGAAGCGACCTTCAATCCTGGCAAAAGCTGAATGTAACGGCCTTCCTGTCGACAGGCATAGCCGGGCAAAATCCCGATATCATCGGAGAAGCCTATCGCGATCGCACCGGCAACGTCTACAACGCTTTATCGATCCAGCCCATCATCGTGCTCTCGGCTGACAAGGAGAGCATTGCCGCCATCCACCGCCGCTCGCTGGAGCGAGGCGTCACGTCTTCCATCTTCATAGAGGAAATGTTTTCAACCGGCCATGACGCGGCCAACCGCGCCGTCTTTTCCGAATTCGCGCCGGAAGATGCCAAGGTCGTCGGCATCGCCTTGCGCGCCGACAAGAAAATCGTCGACAAGATCACCAAGGGCGCGAGCATGCATGCGTGATCGGACGCGCAAAGAAAATGGCCGGATCGCGAGACCCGGCCGCTTTTGTCCAGAAAGGCTTAACCGTTCTGCGTGATCGGTGCGATCTGGATCTCGACCCGACGGTTCTGCGCGCGGCCGGCCTCGGTGGCATTGGTTGCGACCGGCTGCGACGGACCGAAGCCGATGGCCGACATGCGGCGCTGATCGATGCCCTGGCTGCCGAGGTAGGAGGCAACCGATCCGGCGCGGCGCTCGGACAGATCCTGGTTATGCTGCAGGCTGCCGGTCGAATCCGTATGGCCATTGACGTCGATCAGCGTGCGGTTGAACTTGCGCAAAACGATCGCGACGGAATTGAGCGTCGGGAAGAATTCCGGCTTGATAGCATCCTGGTCGATGTCGAAGGTGATTGCCGACGGCATGTTGAGGATGATGCGGTCGCCGACGCGGGTCACCGAAACGCCGGTGCCCTGCAGCTGCGCACGCAGTTCGGATTCCTGCTGGTCCATGTAATTGCCGATGCCCGCACCCGCAAGCGCACCGACGCCTGCGCCGATCAACGCGGCATTGCGGCGCGAGGCCGGCGAATGACCGATCAGAAGACCGGCAACGGCACCGACACCGGCACCGATCGCCGCACCGCCTGCGGTATTCGATACCTTCTGCTCACCCGTATAGGGGTCGGTGGTGGTGCATGCGTTCAAAAAGGCTGCCGCTAGGGCAAGAATGGCAATTTTCTTGATCATAGAATCGTCGCTCTCCGGTTCGATGGCCGCAGCAGATATGAAGCATTGCGGCAATATCATGAAGAGAAATCTTATCCAGCCCCTTGTCCCCTGTGCATAGAGCGTCAGCAAGGCTTTTGCCGAAGCCGGCGCATGGGGACGTGCGGCGCCATCCACCCACCAGCCCCGTCAATTTCAGCCGTTCGCTGCAATCAATGGTTCTGGAAGAGTTGCAGAACCGTATTGTAGCTCGCATTGGCAATCGACAGAGATTGCAGCCCGAGTTGTTGCTGGGCCTGCAGCGCCAGAACCTTGCTCGACTGCTGTTCCATATCGGCATCCACGAGTTTGCCGACCCCGCTGGTCAGCGAATCATTGAGATTCCTGGCGAACTCGGTCTGGAGATTGATACGCGCTTCGAGGGAGCCGAAGGCGGATCCGATCGTTTTGAGCTGGTTCAGCATTCCAGTCACGGTATTGACCATGTCGACAATGGCGCCCCGTGTCGTATTCGCATCGAGCGAGATCTCTACTTGGCCGCTTGTATTGCCGTTCTTGCTGCTGATCAGCACATAATTCTTTGCGGCGCCGGCTTCGGTGGCGAAAGATGTCGACGTCAGCACGCCATATCCGCCGGTGCCGCTCGACTGATCGTCGATCAGATAACGCGCATCGGCCGAGGTGATCGGCCCCGTCGTCGAGCTGACGCCTGCATAGCTCAGCATGCCGATCCTTACGGTGCCATCGGTGCCCCGGATAAGGGAACCTGGAATCTCATGGGGGTCAGTCGGGTCCGCGCCGTCTTGCAGCACGGTCCAGTTGACGCCGTTGAAGGTCGCCGATTCCCCGACGCTGCGCAACTGCTGCTTGAGCTGGGTGATCTCGTCGTTGAGTGTCGTTTTGTCGACGCTGGTCTCATAGGCACCGACGAGCTTCGTCCTGATCTCGGTGACGACATCGATCGCGCTGCTGACACCCGTGGAAGCGGTGCTGACGGTCGAGGCGGCGAGACCTAACGCATCCTGAACCGACGAAATCGCGCCGATGTCGGTATGCGTCAAAGTCGAGATTTTCCAGTATGTGGCATTGTCTCTGGCCGTCTGAACCCGCAGGCCCGACGACATCTGTCGTTCGGCGTTACCCAGTTTGGTCTGGGTGTCCCTCAGCACTTCCAGTGCTGTATTCACGGAGGGACTGACCCTGATGAAGGTCGAAAAAATACTCACGGCACATGAACTCCGGACGCAACAATACGCAACAAACACAAGGAGACATCGGAACCTTGCCGCGGGCGCTCATGCGCGCGGGCCGAGCGTGTCGGCGAACGGGGAACGAGGCAAAACGACGCCTGCGCTCCAGCGGTTACATACCGACATGATTAGCAAACATGCTTAAAAAAGCGCTAAACGATACCCCTGATTTACCATAAATAAGCGCAACGCCTGCAACGGGCGCAACCTGCCGGTTCCGAGATTACTCCGCCGCCCGAAGATTGGTGAGCTTCGCGCGCAGTGCCGCATCCGACATCTCGTCATGCAGGCGCTGTTCCTCATGCGTCTGCGGCTTCGCAAAGCGGGCGATCAGCAGATAGGCGACGGGTGTGATGTAAAGCGTGACCAGGGTCGCAAACCCAAGGCCGCCGACAATGACCCAGCCGAGCGCGACGCGCGCTTCTGCGCCGGCCCCCTCGGCAAAGACAAGCGGCACGCCGCCAAGGATGGTCGCGATCATCGTCATCATGACCGGGCGCAGACGCAGTGCGCAGGCCTTTTCGATCGCCTCGCGCACGCTTTCTCCCTTGTCGCGAAGCTGATTGGCGAACTCGACGATCAGAATGCCGTTCTTGGCCATGACACCGACGAGCAGCACCAGGCCGATCTGGCTGTAGATGTTGAGGCTCGATCCGGTGATGACGAGCGCAAAGACGGCACAGGCAAGGCCGAGCGGCACCGTGGACATGATGATGATCGACGACAGCACGCTTTCGAACTGCGCGGCGAGCACCAGGAAGATGATGACGATGGCAAAACCGAAGGTCAGGGCCATGCCGCTGGAATTCTCCTCCAGTGTCGCCGCTTCGGCGAGCGGCATCAACCGCGAACCAGGCGGCAGGAGCGGCGCTGCGATCCGCGTGACTTCCTCGACCGCCTGCCCGAGCGACATGCCGTTCTTGAGCCCGGCCGTGATCGCAACCGAGGCCAGCTGCTGCTCGCGGGTCAGCTGCGGCGCAACCGCATTCTCCTTCAACGACGCAATGACCGACATCGGCACGATCTTGCCGTCGCCGGTCTTGAGGAAGACATTTTCGAGGTCCGTAGGATCGTCGATCGGTCGCATCGTCGACGTCAAAAGCACCGGATAGGATTCGCCGGCGACAAATACGTCGACGACGGAGCGGCCCTCAAGCAACGACTGCAAGGCCACTGAAAGACCTGAAATGTCGACCCCGAGATCGGAAGCGCGCTCACGATCGATGGTGACGGAGACCTGAGCCTGTGTCGGCTCGTTGTTCAGCCGCGGCGTATCGAATTGGCCGGTCTTGTCGAGTTCTTGCACGAGTTTCAGGGCTGCTTCGGTCAGCGCTTCGTGATTGTTGCCGATGAGCGCCATCTGCACGCCGCTGCCTGCGCCGCGTATCCTCAGGCTGTTGGCCTGGATGACATTGCCGCGAAGAGCCGGCACGCCTGCCATGGCTTTGTTGATGTCGGTGACGATATCCTGCTGCGTACGATGACGCTCACTCCAAGGCGCCAGCGTCAGCACCATGAAGCCGCTGTTCTTCTGGCTGTTCATGCCTGAAATCGCGTAGATATTTCGTATATCGCCGCTGTCCATCAGCGGCTGCAGCCGCTCTTCGACGCGCTGCAATTGATCCTTGGTATAATCGAGGCCTGCGCCTTGCGGCGTGGTGAGACGCAACATGACCATCGCCCGATCCTCGCTCGGCGTCAGCTCGCTCTTGACGTTTACGAACGCCAGGACGGCTGCAGCCGAAAACACGGCACAGAAGACGATGACGACGAAAGGCGCATTGAGACAGGCCTTGAGGGTACGACGATAGACACTGGAGAAAAGCTCGCCGAAACGCCCGAGCGCGCCATGCTCCTCGCGCATCTCCTTGGTCAGCATGCGCGAGGCAAGCATGGGGCATAGCGTCAGCGCCACGATCGATGAAAGGCCCACAGAGAAGGCAAGCACGAAGCCGAATTCGCGAAACAGGCCGCCCACCTGCCCCGGCAGGAAGGACAGTGGAATGAAGACGGCGGCAAGCGTCGCCGTCGTCGCGATGACCGCGAAAAAGACCTCACGCGTGCCCAGCACGGCGGCAGCACGCGGCCCGATCTTCTCGGCCCGACGACGCACGATATTTTCGAGCACGACGATGGCGTCGTCGACCACGAGGCCGGTCGCAAGCACGATCGCCAGCAGCGTCAGGATATTGACGGAGAATCCCACCATATAGAGCGCGGCAAGCGTACCGATCAGCGCTACCGGCATGGTGACGACCGGGATCAGCGTTGCCCGCCAGTCGCGCAGGAAGAGATAGATGACTGCGGTGACGATCAACGCCGACAGGACGAGCGCCAGCACGACCTCGTGGATCGCTCCCTGAATGAATAGGGCATCATCGCTGGTGATGACGATGCGCGTACCCTCGGGCAGCGATTTAGACAGCTGCGCAACGACGGCCTTCACGCCTTCGGAAATATTCAAGGTATTCGACTGCGCCTGACGGATGATGCCGAGGCCAACGCCCTGCACACCGTTCGAGCGCAGCGCGGTCGTGCCGTCCCTCGGTCCGAGCGTCACGGTGGCGACATCGGAAAGCCGCACGCGGTTCTTGATGATCAGCCGGGAAAAATCCTCCGGCGTCTGTAGCGCCGCCGTGGCGCGCACGACGATATCCTGCCGCGCGCTCTTCAGCGATCCGGCCGGTACATCGAGTGCTGCGGTCGCAAGCGCCGTCGTCAGGTCGCCGATGGTGAGGCCTCGGCTCGCAAGAGCTGCCTGATCGACGTCGATGCGGAAGATCTTCTCCTGATCTCCATAGAGCTCGACATCGGCGACGCCTTCAACCGAGGCCAGCCGGTCGGTAATCTCCTTGTCGACGAGCTGCGTCAGGTCGTCCATCGTCATGGTGCTCGAGGTGACGGCAAGCCGCATGATTGGCTGCGAATCCGAATCCGCCTTGACGATCTGAGGCGCATCCGCCTGATCGGGCAATTGTTCGGTGATGCGACCGATGGCGTCGCGGACATCATTGGCGGCAACCGAAAGATCGGTCGCGTCGGAAAATTCCAGCGTTACCCGGCTCTGACCGAAGGATGAGCTGGAGGAGACCGACTTCAGGCCGCTGACGCGAGCAACCGCCCCTTCGATGATCTTCGTCAGCTCCTGATCCACCGTCTGCGGCGATGCGCCGTCGAACACGGTTCTGACCGTGACGACTGGTCGGTCGACATCGGGCAGTTCGCGCACCTCGACGCCGAAATAGGCGGCAAGACCGGCGACGACCATCAGGGTGTTGAAGACCAGCGCCAGGATCGGCCGGCGCACGAAGAGTGCGGTAAAGGATTGCTTGGGCGCCGCCGGGCCAGCATCCGTCATATCGTCGCCATCGGTCATCATTGGGTGATGACCTCCTTGGCCTGAGCGATATCGCCGGCAAAGCGAACCTCGCCGCCTTCGGTTACGCGCTGCAATCCTTCGATGACGATGAGATCGCCATTGCGGAGATCGCCGCGGACCAGCACCGCATCCGGATTGCGCTGCACGATGCTGACGCGCACCTTCGAGGACTTGCCGTCAACGACGCGCCAGACATGCGCACCCGCCCCATCCCATTGGACGGCGAGCGGATCGACGGAGGGATAGGATTCGCCGGCAAAGCGCATGCCGACATTGAAGGACATGCCGGCGCGCAGAACATCGGAGGCATTATCGATGCGGGCGCGCACGCGCAGCGTCCGGCTCGCGCCATCAACACGATTGTCGACTGCCTCGACAACGCCCGAAAATACACGCCCCGGCAATGCCACCGACGTTGCTTCCACCGGCTGATCGACCTTGACGGTGTTGGCGAAGCGCTCCGGCACCCAGTAATCCACCAGGATTTCCGAGCGGTCGTCCAGCATCACGATATTGGTCGTTGTCGTCACATTGTCGCCGACGACCACAGGCACGATACCCACGATCCCGTCGATCGGTGCAACCACATCGCGGCGCTTCAGCGCCAGCTCGGCCGATTGCAGTGCAAGCTTTGCACCCTGCTCCACGATCTCGGCATCGAAAACATCCATGCGCGAGACTGTGGACTTGATATTGCGGTAGAGCTGGGATTTTTCGACAGCGCTCTTCAGCGCCACTTGCGCCTGACCGCGAGCGATGATCTGCTCGTCGTCATCGAGACGCGCCAGCACCTGCCCCTGCTTCACCCGGTCGCCTGACTTGATGAGAATTTCCCGGATCGTACCCGCTGCTTGCGGCATGACGACGACCGAGCGGATGGCGTCGCCGGTACCGATCGCGCTCAGGCGGTCGTTGACGACACCGCTGACCACAGGCTCAGTGACGACAAGCGGTATGTTCTGACCGCGCCGTCCCCCGGAGCTTGCCTTCGTCTCCGCCTTTCCGTCCGCCGCGCCATCGCGCGGAGCAATCCAGGCCACAATGGTCTCGGGAACCCCGACCTTCTGCAGCAGGCCCGCCGCACTCGGCACGAAGGCCAGGACAGCGGCGATGCCGGCTGCCAGCAAAAGAAAAGACAAGGAAAGCTGCTTCCAGGCGGTCATGCACGTCTCCGGCTCGTTGTGTCAGAGGCGATGAAATCGCGTCGTTGGTTTTGTGACCCCTCATCCACCCAGCGCACTTAACCGGGGGGTCAATTTCGGCTCGGACGGCTCCATAGCGCAAGATTGTGCCCGATTTGCTGCAATATCGTGGTTTTGAGCATATCCCGCAAGTTTCGCCACAGATTATGACAAAGTTGTAATCTTTCCGCAGACAACGAGACGTTTTACCGGCCTCTCAGACCGATCCGTTCCGATGCGAAAAGCAGCCGTCGATCGAGCCGTGTGCCCTGTGAATGTGCACTTTTTGTTCTAGTTTCGGCCCGTTTCTTTTGCCTTTCGGGGTAGAATCATTACATTGGGCGGCATGACCATTGGACATGACGATATTCCCTTCTTTGACGAGGAGCCGGAGCACATGGCGCCACGCCGTTCCGCGCCGGCTGCCGGCAGCATTGGCGGCGGTATTGCGGCCCGCGCCATGGCAGCACGCGACAGCGGCCGCCGCCCCGATTATCTCTCAGGCCTCAATGCCGAACAGGCGGAAGCCGTCGAAACGCTCGACGGCCCCGTACTGGTGCTTGCTGGCGCCGGCACCGGCAAGACGCGCGTGCTCACGACACGCATCGCTCATATCCTGTCCACCAACCGCGCCTTCCCCAGCCAGATTCTCGCCGTGACCTTCACCAACAAGGCAGCACGCGAGATGAAGGAGCGTATCGCGCTGCTGGTCGGCGGCGCGGTCGAAGGCATGCCCTGGCTCGGCACCTTCCACTCGATCGGTGTGAAGCTGTTGCGACGTCACGCCGAGCTGGTCGGCCTCACCTCCAGCTTCACCATTCTCGACACGGACGATGTCATCCGCCTGATCAAGCAGCTGATCCAGGCTGAAGGGCTCGACGACAAGCGCTGGCCCGCCAAGCAATTTGCCGGCATGATCGATACATGGAAGAACAAGGGCCTCAGCCCCGCCGATATTCCGGAGGGTGACGCCCGCGCCTTTGCCAACGGCAAGGGCCGCGAACTCTATGCCGCCTATCAGAACCGCTTGAAGACGCTGAACGCCTGCGACTTCGGCGATCTTTTGCTGCATCCGATCAATATGTTCCGACAGAATCCCGATATTCTCAAGGATTATCACCAGCGCTTTCGCTACATCCTCGTCGACGAGTATCAGGATACCAACACGGCGCAATATATGTGGCTACGCCTGCTAGCGCAGCGGCAGAAGGGCGAGCCGCAGAATGTCTGCTGCGTCGGTGACGACGACCAGTCGATCTATGGCTGGCGCGGCGCGGAGGTGGACAATATCCTGCGCTTCGAGAAGGATTTTCCGGGCGCCAAGGTCATCAAGCTCGAGCGCAACTATCGCTCCACCGAGCATATTCTTGGGGCGGCCGCGCATCTGATCGCCCATAATGAGGGCCGGCTCGGCAAGACTCTGTTCACCGATCGCTCCGACCCCGACGACATCAAAGTGCAGGTGCATGCCTCCTGGGATTCCGAGGAGGAAGCGCGCGCCATCGGCGAAGAGATCGAGCAGCTACAGCGCAACAAGCACAATCTCAACGACATCGCCATCCTCGTGCGCGCCTCCTTCCAGATGCGCGAGTTCGAAGACCGTTTCGTCACGCTCGGCCTGAACTATCGCGTCGTCGGCGGCCCTCGCTTCTACGAGCGCCTCGAAATCCGCGATGCCATGGCCTATTTCCGCCTGGTCTGCCAGCCGGCCGACGATCTCGCCTTCGAGCGCATCATCAACACGCCGAAGCGAGGTCTCGGGGACACCACAGTCCGCGCCCTGCACGATTACGCCCGCGTGCGCGATATTCCGATGCTGGCGGCCGCGGCCGATATCATCGAGACTGACGAGATGAAGCCGAAGGCGCGCAAGGCGCTGTTCGACGTCGTGCAATCCTTCCGCCGCTGGCAGGGCCTGCTCGAAAACACGCCGCATACCGAGCTTGCCGAGCAGATCCTCGAAGAGTCCGGCTATACGGACATGTGGAAGAACGACAAATCGGCGGAAGCGCCGGGGCGCCTGGAAAACCTGAAAGAACTCATCCGCTCCATGGATAGTTTCGAATCCATGCGCGGCTTCCTCGAACACGTCGCCCTCGTCATGGATGCCGAGCAGAACGAAAATCTCGACGCCGTCTCCATCATGACGCTGCACTCCGCCAAGGGTCTGGAATTCGACACCGTGTTCCTGCCTGGCTGGGAGGAAGGCCTGTTTCCGCATCAGCGCTCGCTCGACGAAAGCGGTCGCGCCGGGCTGGAGGAAGAGCGCCGCCTCGCTTATGTCGGCATCACGCGCGCCAAGCGCCGCTGCCACATCTGGTTCGTCTCCAACCGCCGCATCCACGGCCTCTGGCAATCCACAATCCCCTCCCGCTTCCTCGATGAACTGCCGGAAACGCATGTTCAGGTCGCCGAAGTCGAGCAATCCTATGGCGGATATGGCCGCGGCGGCTACGGCCAGTCCCGCTTCGACAAGGCCGATCCCTTCGCCAACACCTATTCCACGCCCGGCTGGAAGCGCGCGCAGGCCAACCGCAACGATGCGACCCGTGACAACTGGGGCAGCCGTTCCGGCCACGCCGTCGAACGCATCGGCTATGGCGAAAGCGGCCCGAAAGTGCGCACCATCGACGGCGAACTGGTGGCCAAATCCACCTCCACCGAACCCTCCAAATTCGCCATCGGCGACCGCGTCTTCCACATCAAGTTCGGCAACGGCAATGTGTCGGAGATCGAGGGCAACAAGCTAACGATCGAATTCGACCGCGCCGGGCAGAAGCGCGTGCTGGATGGGTTTGTGGAGAGAGTGTGAGGGGCGCGGGTCGGCTATCTGGTTTGGGACCAGAGGGTGCCCATCAGTGCAAACCACAAAAATAAGGGAGCTGATTGTGTGGCCTCCGCCCTCCTCCACGCTCCGTCATCCTCAGGCTTGACCCGAGGATCCATGCACAAGCCGCAAAGGCTTATGCGCCCTCACCCATGATCTCAGTTACGCCCGCCATTTGCCCTGATGATCTGACCATTGACCCAGCCGCTCTGCGGCCCGGCCAGAAACGATACGATCTGGGCGATATCCTCAGGCAGCCCGAGGCGCCCGAGCGGAATATCGTTTATCAGCCGCTGGATCAGCGCCTCGGACCTTCCCTTGAACAGCAATTCGGTCGCGATCGGCCCCGGCGCGACCGAATTGACCGTGACGCCGCGCGAGCCGAGTTCCTTGGCAAGGATGTGGGTCATCGCCTCCACCGCTGCTTTGGTCGCCGCGTAAACGCCGTTGCCGGGGGAATAGTGACCGATAATGCTCGTAGAGAGATTGATGATGCGGCCGCCATCGCGCACCCGCCTCGCCCCTTCTCGCATCCCGTTGAAGGTCCCTGTCAGATTGACGGCAACCTGCTGCCGAAAATCCTCATCCGAAACCTCGGCCAGTGGCGAGAATTTGCTGATCCCTGCATTGTTAACAAGCACGTCGACCGTTCCGAACTCCGCTTCGGTGCGATCGAACAATGCCGTCACGGCTTGGGCATCGGAGACATCGGCGCGGACTGCAAGCGCGCGGCCGCCCGCCATCGTAATGTCGGCAACAACATCCGCGGCCTCTTCGGCGCTCGATGCGTAGTTGACGACGGTCTGAAAGCCGTCGGCGGCAAGCTGCTTTGCTATGGCGGCGCCGATGCCCTTGGATGCGCCGGTTACGATCGCCGTTCTAATTTCGTTGGACATGCGTCAATCTCCTTGTCGTTCGCACACGCGCTGTCGACCATGCCTGGGAACTCAATCCCGGCATGTCGCTGAAACGCTTGTTTCGTTGGGTCGCGAACGGTAATATGAGCCATAATTCGCTTTTTGCTACTCGCATTCCAGGAACATGTCCGAAAGCCCGCTCCATAGCCGTGCCGCGCCGAGAAAAGCGCCGAGGCAAGCCCGCTCGCTCGCAACAGTCGAGGCGATCGTCGAGGCTGCAGCTCGCATTTTGGAGCAGCGCGGCCATGAGGCCTTCTCCACCAATGCCGTCGCAGAGAAGGCCGGCGTCAGTGTCGGCTCGCTCTATCAGTATTTTCCGCGCAAGGACGCGTTGATCGGAGCCTTGATCCTCCGCGAGACTTCGCGCCTCGTCGCAGAGGCGGAAATTGCCGCCGACAAGCCCACCGGCAGCGAGGCCTTGTCGGCGCTCATCCTCCCCTGCGTCGAGCAGCAGCTTCGCCGGCCGGCGCTGGCCCGCTTGCTCGATTTCGAGGAAGCGCGGCTGCCGCTCGATGCCGCCACCGAAACGATCAAAAGGCGATTCTTCGAGCTCACGCGCGCAACTTTGCTGCGGCCGGATTTGCCGCCGCAGGACGATATCGAGGTGGCCAGCCGCGACGTGGTCGCCATCATCAAGGGAATGGTCGATGCCGCCGGAGAGCATGGCGACAAGGATAAAAACGAGCTGGCTCTGCGCGTGAAACACGCCGTTCTTGGCTATTTGCACAGCCTCGACTGACATCGGCAGCTTGCCCCGATCGAAGGCGAACCCAAAAGCTAAAAAGCATGGCTAGACATTCCGCCTTTGCAAGCGATTGCATTGCAGCATTGCAGAATCCGCATGCCTAGCAAGCTACCAATGATAATCCAATCGATTATATCGATTGAAGCGGCTTCGGGATTCTGCGTTTCCCGCGGGTGTCTCGGCAAGCCGCCGCCAGTTCTTCTTTCGGCCCGTTCGGGCTTTTCGTCCGGCTCGAATCTCGAAGCCTGGTAACAACAAAAACCGAGGATAAAAAAGTGGCTGGCTCAGCAACAAGCTCTGCGCCCACCAGCGCGCGTGCATCCGCACACCAAGGCCAGGGCAATTACCAATTCGCGCTTATCGCACTCACCTCACTCTTTTTCATGTGGGGCTTCATCACCTGCCTGAACGACATTCTGGTCCCGCACCTGAAAAGCGTCTTTCAGCTCAATTATACCCAGGCAATGCTGATCCAGCTTTGCTTTTTCGGTGCATACTCCATCATATCGCTGCCTGCCGGCACGCTCGTGAAGCGCATCACCTATAAATGGGGCATCGTCGTCGGCCTTGCGATCGCGGCTGTCGGCTGCGCCCTTTTTATTCCTGCCGCCACCTATCGCGTCTACGCCCTTTTCTTGGGCGCGCTGTTCGTGCTCGCCACCGGCATCACGATTCTGCAGGTCGCCGCCAACCCCTATGTCACCGTATTGGGACCGCCGGATACCGCCGCGAGCCGCCTAAACCTGACGCAGGCCTTCAACTCCCTCGGCACGACGATTGCCCCCTACTTCGGCGCAATGTTGATCCTGTCTGCCGCGACTGTTGCAGCCACCAACGCTACGCCGGAACAGCTCGACGCCATGCGGCTTGCCGAAGCCGGCGCGGTCAAGTTCCCCTATTTGCTTCTTGCAGCCGCTTTCCTGGTGCTCGCGGCCGTCTTTGCGGCGCTGAAACTTCCGGAAGTCGAGGATGAGGAGACCATCGAGCCGATGCGCGGCGGCGGCTCCGCCTGGCAGTACCGCCATCTCGTGCTCGGCGCTGTCGGTATCTTTGTTTATGTCGGTGCGGAAGTCAGCGTCGGCAGCTTCCTGGTGAACTTCCTGAGCCAGCCCGATATCGCCCATCTCTCCGAGTCCGATGCCGCTCACTACGTCTCCTATTTCTGGGGCGGCGCCATGGTCGGGCGCTTCGTCGGCTCGGCAATCATGCGCCATATCGATGACGGCAAGGCGCTTGCCTTCAATGCTGTCGCCGCAATCATCCTCCTGCTGGTGACGGTGCTGACGACGGGCCATGTCGCCATGTGGGCCGTGCTGGCGATCGGCCTCTTCAACTCGATCATGTTCCCGACGATCTTCAGCCTGGCGCTCCACGGCCTCGGCAAATATACGAGCCAGGGCTCCGGCATTCTTTGCCTCGCCATCGTCGGCGGCGCGATCTTGCCCGTCATTCAGGGCGGCCTTGCCGATACGATCGGCATTCACCTCGCCTTCCTGATGCCGATCATCTGCTACGTCTACATTGCCTTCTATGGCCTCAAGGGCCACAAGCCGGCATAGGCCTTTACAAACCATCGCGCCTCGCCGCCTTCATCGGCGGGGCGCAAAGGGCTTGATCCGAAGCGCGCCGCTTGGCATCGTGCAGTGCAACAAAACGGAAGGACAGGTCTCATGAAAGCGCTGCTGCTCATCGACATCCAGAACGGCTTCTGCCCAGGCGGTAACCTTCCCGTGCCGGACGGAGATCAGGTGGTGCCTGTCGCAAATAAGCTCATCGACAGCGGCCAATACGATCTCATCGTCGCTTCGCAGGACTGGCATCCGGCCGGTCACGGCAGCTTCGCTTCCGCTCATCCAGGCAAGAAACCTTTTGAAATCGGCACACTGTCAGGCAAGCCGCAGATGATGTGGCCCGATCATTGTGTCCAGAATAGCAAAGATGCCGAGTTTCACCCGGATCTCCATATGGACGCCGTCGATTTCATCCAGCAAAAGGGCCAGAATCCCGCCGTCGACAGCTATTCCGCCTTCCGAGACAACGATCAGGCTGCCCTCACCGGGCTGGCCGCCTATCTGCGCAACAAAGGCGTCACCGAACTCGACCTTTGCGGGCTGGCAACCGATTATTGCGTCAAGTTCTCGGCGCTCGATGCCGTTGAAATGCTGCCCGGCGTCACAATCCGCTTCATCGAAGATGCAGGCCGAGGCATCGATCCCGCCGGCGTGAAATCGGCAATCGACGAGATGCGAGCTCGCGGCGTGGCCATTACCAGCAGCAAGCACGCGCTTGCCTAAAATCGCGCCAACCAAGCTAAACCTTCTCTAAATAAAATGGTGCAAGCTATTCCCTGTCAGTAAGATATCGGGATTTCTTGCGTGCAGTCGATTGTCATCAACGGGCGTTTTCTCGGCCAGCCTCTGTCCGGTGTGCAGCGCTTTGCGCGCGAATTAACCCTGGCGCTCGACCGCAAGATCTCCTCGGGCGCGCTGCCCGCCTCCCTGAAAGGAGTGCGCTGGCGTCTGGCCGTGCCGCGCAATACGCCTGTCGATATCAAACTTTCCGCCATAGACGTTGACAGTTTCGGTTCCGGCCCCGGCCATCTTTGGGAGCAAACAGCGCTGCTTTCACGCTCGCGCGGCAGCCGGCTCATCGGCTTCGGCGGCAGCGGCCCGCTTCTGCATCGCCGTCAGGCCGTCGTCATTCATGATGTAACGATCTTCCGCCATCCGCAATCCTTCAAGCGCAGCTATCGGCTGCTGCACGGCGCGCTCGGGACCGTGTTGACGCGCACCGCCAGGATCGGCACCGTCTCGGAATTCTCACGGCAGGAGCTCGCCTCCGTCTTCCGGGTGCCATCGAGTAGTATCGACGTCGTCTACAATGCCGTCGATCACTATGCCGCCATCGAACCGGAAGAAGCCGTCATGCAGCGGCTTGGCCTGAAGACGAACGGCTTCTTCCTGCTCGTCGGAACGATGAAACCGAATAAGAACCTCGATTTCGCCATCCGCGCTTTCGAGGCGCTCAAGGATACCAGTCAGAAGCTCGTCGTCGTGGGTGGCTCCGCACCGACCGTGTTCAAATCGGACAGCCAGCAATCCGCCGGCAGCCTGCTCTTTCCCGGCCGGCTCATCGACGCGGAAATCGCCGCCTTGGAGCGCCATGCCACGGCTTTCGTTTTCCCGAGCCTCTATGAAGGGTTCGGCATTCCCCCATTGGAAGCAATGACCCAGGGCTGCCCGGTACTTGCTGCCGATATTCCTGCCGTGCGTGAGGCGTCGGGTGATGCCGCGCTCTACTTCGATCCCTTCCGACAGGACGAACTTGTCTCCGCCATGCGACGGATCGCGACGGACGAGACGTTACGCCAGGATCTGCGCCGACGCGGCCATGAGAACGTTACGCGCTTCTCCTGGGATGGCAGCGCAGATCGCGTCCTGTCCATTCTGGAAGATCTCTAAGAGATTTCAGGACCGGGACTGCGGCCGGAACATCGTGACGAAGTAGCTGTAGAGGCCGAGCAGGCAGAATAATGCGCCCCCGACGACGCCGACAGCCACAGATATCCAGAGCGAATAGCCAAAACCGGCCGTTGCCAGCACCGGCAGGGCCAGCCCGATAGCCGACAGAACGACTGGCGGCCAGACGAAATCGAAGGCAAGAGACATCATCACCTTGATGCCGATCGTCATGGCGCATAGCGCACCGATCATGCCGCCAGCCATGAGGGCAGCGTCGCCGAAGGAACCGAGATAGCCGCCGATAAGCGTGCCCGCATTCAGCAGCATGCAATCCAGCGCCGCGAGCAGGAAGATCGTCAATAGCCGATGCTGCAGATGCGCCGGGGTGGGCATCATGTTGGCCGTCAGCGCGCGGCATGTCGCAAGGCCGATGACAAAGGGGGCGACGGCAAGAAACTCCTTGCGCAAACCGACGGCGATGACCAATTGCCCGACCGGCTGCAATAGCGCGAAAATGCCGGCGGCCGTCATCAGCGTCAGACCGGTCAGCAGCGAATAATATTCGCCAAGCTGCTTGGCAAACGCGGGCGTCCGCCCGTCGCGATCATAGGTCGTGACGACATCGGGATATTGAATGGCCTGCAGGGCCGATACGATCAGGATAAAGGGTCGCTGCAGCAGATCGAGCGCCAGAAGTGCGCCGGCCGCGCCACCCGCTCCCAACATAGCCGTGAGGATGGCCTTCAGTCCCAGCGGCGTCAGCATGCCGATAACGGAGGCGCTCGCGGCGACGCTGCCATAGACGAAATGCTTGCGCACCCGCGCCTTCTCGAACGAAGCGGCTTCGTGAAGACTGTTGCGAGTTAGAAATACGGCCAGAAGACTATAGGCAAGATAGCCGGCCATCAGACCGGCGACGGTCCATGTGAAGGTCGGGGCAATCGCCGCGCCCGCAAGCGTACCGATTGCCAGAATCGTAGCACGCGAACCCTGCAGCCGCGAAAAAACGCGAAACTCCTGACGAAAGCGCAGCATGGTAAGATGCAGGTCGCTGCCACCCTGGAAGATCGCAACCAAGCCACCAAGCATGGCAATCTCTGCCGAGACGGAAAAGAAGATCGAGACGGAAGCGGCGATCAGGCAGATTGCCGAGCAAGCCGCGAATTCCACCGTCAGCGCCTTGCGCTCCAGTGCCTCGCTCCCTGGCCCCTGCCCCGGATAGAATCGACTGCAGGCAAAACGAACCCATTCGAAGCAGAGGATCGCCGCAAACTGGCTGATTGAGATGAACAGCGAATAGGCCGCATAGTCCGCCGGAGCCAGCAGATGTGCCACCGCGATCAGCAGCCCGAAAGCCACCGCCGCCTGATAGAAATATGCAGCCAATGCCACGATCTTTGCCATGGCGGCAGCTAACAGCAAAAGATTGAGGAAAGCGCTAATCTCAGAGGACGAAGCGGCACCGACATTGAAACCATGGCCAAAAATGCCGGCATCGTCATGACATCATGCCGACTATTTCCGTCTTACCTCTCGCCGGTAGTTTTTCTACTGACACACAAGAATTTAGCTGCTTGGTCCTCGTGCGAAGAAGATGATATTTCATCGACAGATTCAGGGCAATCGATCCTGCGTCGCCAATGAGGAAGGAAGCACAGATGTCGATAGAAAAGGTGGCTGTTATCACTGCGGGCGGCAGCGGCATGGGCGCCGAAAGTGCCAGACGGCTTGCGGCCGATGGATTCCGTGTCTCCATCCTCTCCTCCTCCGGAAAGGGTGAAGCGCTGGCTCAGGAGCTTGGCGGCATCGGCGTTACCGGTTCCAACCAGTCCAATGACGATCTCAAGCGCCTGGTCGATGCGACGATGGAAAAATGGGGGCGCATCGATGTGCTGGTCAATAGCGCCGGCCACGGTCCCCGCGCTCCGATCCTCGACATCACCGACGAGCAATGGCACACCGGCCTGGACGTCTATCTGATGAACGTCATTCGCCCGGTCCGCCTCGTCGCGCCCATCATGCAGAAGCAGAAGTCCGGCGCCATCGTCAACATTTCCACCGCCTGGGCCTTCGAACCATCGCCAATGTTCCCGACCTCGGCGGTATTCCGGGCTGGTCTCGCCTCCTATACGAAGATCTTTGCCGACACCTATGCAGCCGATAATGTGCGGATGAACAACGTCCTGCCCGGCTGGATCGACAGCCTGCCGGCGACAGAAGAACGCCGCGGCAGCGTGCCCATGAGGCGCTACGGCACCAGCGCCGAAATCGCCGCCACCGTCGCCTTCCTCGCCTCAGATGGCGCCGGCTACATCACCGGTCAGAATCTCAAGGTCGATGGCGGATTGATGCGCTCGGTCTAGCTCTTACAAAAGACAATGCCATCTCGTTTTCGCTCTCTCGAGTACCGCTTGGGAGAGCGATTTCGTTTGGAGTACGGCAGCGGCGAGCAAACCATCCTCGCCGGTACTGCGCCAGGGGTTACGACCTCGCAGGCTGAAGGCGAAACCCTCCCCGGTGGCGTTGGCGAATTGCCTTTTTGCACTGCACACGTTAGAAGTCCCGGCAATTTTGAGGGATGGAAACAGGCAATGCAGAAACAGCGTTGCTTGCGGAGGAGTGCCACGATGGAGATCGTTCACACGATAGCCGCTCTGCGCGAGCGACTCGACGTGCAACGCAAAGCCGGCAGAAAAATCGGCCTGGTGCCGACCATGGGTTACCTGCACGCGGGCCATATGGAACTGGTCTCCCGCGCCAAGGCCGAGAACGACCTCGTCGTCACCTCCATTTTCGTCAATCCACTGCAGTTCGGCGCCAATGAGGATCTGGCGAAATATCCGCGCGATCTCGAACGCGACAGCGCCATGTTGCGCGATGCTGGCGTTGACTATCTCTTTGCACCTGGCCTTACGGATATGTATCCGCGTCCGATGCAAACGGTGGTCGACGTGCCGAAGCTCGGGGCGGAGCTGGAGGGTGCGGTTCGCCCCGGCCATTTTGCCGGCGTTGCCACCGTCGTCACGAAGCTGTTCAACATCGTCCAGCCCGACAGCGCCTATTTCGGCGAGAAGGACTATCAGCAGGTGGCGATCATCCGTCGCATGGTCGAGGATCTTGCGCAGCCCGTTCGTGTCGTGCCGGTACCGACCGTCCGCGATACCGATGGCTTGGCGCTCTCTTCGCGCAACGTCTATCTGTCGAAGGAAGAGCGTGCCGCCGCCGTCATCGTTCCCAAGGCATTGGCTGAAGCCGAAAAGCTCTACGATCTCGGCGCGGATGACCCCGCGATACTCGAGGAAGCACTGCGGGTCTTCATCGGCAAGGAACCGCTTGCGACCGTGGAAGTCGCCGCCGTTCGTCATCCCGAAACGCTGGAACCATTGAGCAAACTGCAAGGCCAGCCAATCCTCATTGCCTTGTTCGTCCGCATCGGCACCACCCGTCTGCTCGACAACCGGGTCATTGGTCGCAAGCCATCAAACAACGAAAAGGCCGCCTGACATGAGCACTGTCGGACATGCCAAGCGCATCACGCCCGCCGCCATCGAGGCGATGAAAGGCACGCGCCCGATCATCAGCCTGACGGCCTATACGACGCCGATTGCTCGCCTGCTCGATCCGCATTGCGACCTGCTTCTGGTGGGTGATTCCCTCGGCATGGTGCTCTACGGCATGGAGACGACTGTCGGCGTCACGCTGGAGATGATGATCGCCCACGGCCAGGCTGTCATGCGTGGCGCCAATCATGCCTGCGTTACCGTTGACCTGCCTTTCGGATCCTACCAGGAATCGAGGGAGCAGGCCTTCCGCAGTGCCGCGCGCATCCTGAAGGAAACCGGCTGCGATGGCGTGAAGCTGGAGGGTGGCGAGGAAATGGCTGAAACCGTGGCCTTCCTGACCTCTCGCGGTATTCCGGTCTTCGGCCATGTCGGCCTGATGCCGCAGCAGGTGAATACGACTGGCGGCTATCGTTCGCTCGGCCGCTCGGAGAAGGAGGCCGACAAAATCCGCCGCGACGCCAAGGCGATCTCGGAGGCCGGCGTCTTCGCGATGGTCATCGAAGGCACGGTCGAACCGCTCGCCCGCGAGATCACCGCCGCCGTTGCCATTCCCACCATCGGCATCGGCGCATCTGCCGCCTGCGATGGACAGATCCTAGTTTCCGACGACATGCTCGGCCTGTTCAACGATTTCAAGCCGCGTTTCGTCAAGCACTTTGCGGAGCTGGCGCCCATGATCTCGAAAGCCGCGGAAGCCTATGCCGAAGAGGTGAAGGCTCGCACGTTTCCGGCCCTGGAGCACACGTTCCAGCCGAAAAAGTGAGGCACCATCAGCTCTTGGCGGGCTCTTTCTCCAGCAGATAGATCGCTTCGCCGAAATCCTCCATCTTGCTCATCAATGCCGCATGGGCATCCCGCAGCCCTTGATTGTAATAATAGGGGCCGATCTCGGATGTGAAGAAGTCGAGCAGGAATTCGGCGGGCAAAGTGCCGAGCGTCTGGTCCAGCTCATCGGCGAAATAGCTCTGAAGGCGCGCAACCATGGCTGCCTTCTCATCTTTCGAAAAGGTGATCTTCTTCATCTTTCCATCTCCCATTTTGCGAGCGGCTCCAAGGGTTGGATCAAGGAAATCAATTGATCCATCAAGGAAATTCAATTGCTGACCCCAAAGGCACGGCTTACACCTCCGCCCATTGAACAGTGCGGCAGCAAATGCGCAAGGGGTGCAATCATCGTGGTTTCCATGCGGATTGCGCATCCTCGACACGACATCTTGGCGAAAGCGCCGGATTTTCCACAAAGGACAAAGCGGACCATGAGTCGCGCGGAATTTCTTGAAGGCTTGAAGGGCGGCATTCCCGTCGGCCTCGCTGCAGCGCCTTTCGGCGCCCTCTTCGGTGCGCTGGCGCGCGATCAGGGCATGTCCCTTGGCGAACTGACCCTGATGAGCGGCACCGTCTATGCCGGTGCCAGCCAGATGGTGGGGATTGATCTCTTCGGCCACAATGTTCAGGCATGGCTCATCGTGCTGTCGATCCTCGCCGTGAACTTCCGCCATGTGCTCTATTCGGCAGCGATCGCACGCTACATCAGGCATTTTTCCACCGTGGAGAAGTTCTTCACCTTCTTCCTGCTGGTCGATCCGCAATTCGCCGAGACGATCAAGCGCCATGAAAGCGGCAAGCCGGTGACTTTCGCCTGGTACATTGGCTTTGCGGCGGTGATCTATATCCCCTGGGTGGTGGTGAGCCTGATCGGCGGTCTTCTCGGCAGTTTCATCGGTGATCCCAAAGCCATCGGCCTCGATATCCTGCTGCCGGTCTATTTCCTCGGCATCGTCATGGGCTTTCGCACGCGCGACAACTTCCTGCCCGTCGTGGCGGTCAGTGCCGTGGCATCGGCCATCGCCCATCGCTATGTCGGCTCGCCCTGGCATGTCAGCATTGGCGCCTTGGCGGGCGTCGCGCTTGCCGCAATGCTGCCGCCGGTCAAAGCGAATCGCAAGCCTGATATCGCGCACGAAAGCCATGAGGTCTGACCATGTTCGATTTCAATTCGCATATGGTTTTGCTCATTCTGGCCGCAGCCGTGGTGACCTTCCTGACGAGAATCGGCGGCTATATCCTGATCGTCAAAATGACCCGCATTCCACCGCGTGTCGAAGCCGCGCTGAATGCCGTACCCGCCGCCGTACTCACGACCCTTGTCGCCCCCGCCTTCTTCGTCGGTGGCTGGGATACGAAGGTGGCGATGCTTGCCGCCCTTCTCGTCGGACTGCGTTATCCCTCGACCTACATGCTGGTCACAGGATGGATCGTCGTCATGGCATGGCGCCATTCCATAGGCGCTTGAGACGGACCTCATCCCAATTTCGAGATGGGATGAGGCCCGATATTTCTCAATGGCTGAGCTCGAGCGTGGCATTTTCCAGCCACGCTCGGACGTCATGATCGTGGATCAACGGCATCAGCGCCTCGCGCGTCCGGACGTGATACTCGTTCAGCCAATGCAGCTCCTCGTGGGTCAGCAGTTCCACCAGCACCAGGCTGCGATCGATGGGGCAGAAGGTCAAAGTCTCGAAGCCCAGCATAGGCATGTCACCCCCCTCGATCTCCTCCGGATCGCGGATATAGATCAGGTTTTCGATGCGGATGCCGAAATGACCCGGACGATAGTAGCCGGGTTCGTTGGAAAGGATCATGCCGGGAAGCAGCTCCTGCACCGCGAGCCGCGCAATGCGCTGCGGCCCCTCATGCACGGACAAATAGGAGCCAACGCCGTGGCCGGTGCCATGCGCGAAATCGACGCCCGCCTTCCAGAGCGCGATGCGCGCAAGCGGATCGAGATCGCAGCCGCGCGTACCCTTCGGGAAACGCGCCGTGCTGATGGCGATCATTCCCTTCAGGACCAGCGTGAAGAGACGCTTCTGCTCTTCGGAAACGGCACCGATGCCAACGGTGCGGGTGATATCGGTCGTACCGTTGATATATTGCGCGCCTGAATCGATGAGGAACAGCTCGCCTGCCTGGATCAGGCGGTCACTCGCCGTCGTCACGCGGTAATGCATGATGGCCGCGTGTTCGCCGGCGCCGGCGATCGTATCAAAGGAGATGTCCTTGAGCGGGTTCTGCATGCTTTCGCCGACGCGGGCGCGGCAGGCTTCCAGCCGTTCTGCAGCGGCGATTTCCGTCACCGTTCCCGGCTTGCTCGTCTCCAGCCAGTAAAGGAACTCGACCATGGCGGCGCCGTCCTGCAGGTGCGCCGCCGCCGACCCATTGATTTCGGCAGCATTCTTGCAAGCGCGCGGCAGCTTGGCAGGATCATTGCCCTCCACAACTTCCCCACCCTCTCGACGGATGAGATCGGTCAGGGCATAGGAGGCAAGATCCGGATCGACCAGGATGCGCCCGCCATTCGCAGCTGCAGCGGCCAGACGCTTGGTAAGTTCGGAAGGCGGCAGCTGCTTGCAGATCTGCGTGAGATAGGCTTCGGCCTCCACCTTGGTCTTGCGCTTGTCGAGGAAGAGCGCCGCCTCGCCTTCAGCATAGATGATGGCGCGTGCCAGGGGATGCGGCGTATGCGGCACGTCGCTGCCGCGAATGTTGAAGATCCAGGCGACCGAAGACGGATCGGTAATCAGCGCCGCCTTGAGATTCTTTTCCTTGAGGCCGCTTGCAATCGTCGCAAGCTTGTCCTTGGCGAGGACACCGGCCTGAGCGATATCCTGAATGATAACGTTGCCCAGCGGCTCGGGCGGGCGGTCGGTCCAGAGCTTGTCGAGCGGATTATGCGGGAGGAAGACTAGCTTGCCGTCGATCTCGGCCAAGGCCTTTTCCAGTCGGCGTACCTCGGCACCCGTATGAAGCCATGGATCGATGCCGAGCCGGAAACCTTTCTTCGCGTGACGCGGCAGCCAGACATGCGGCGGCTCGTTCACCAGATCGCCACCAGTAAAGACGCTGCGGTCCACCTGTTCGGCAAGCTGAGTCACATAACGGCCATCCACGAAAACCACGGCCTGGGAGTGTGTGATAAGTGCAACACCTGCCGATCCCGTGAAGCCCGTGAGCCATGCGAGGCGCTCCGAGCATTTGGGCACGTACTCGCCTTGATACTCGTCAGCCCGCGGCACGAGGAAGCCGTCAATGCCGAGATCGCCGAAGGCAGCACGCAAACCGGCAACACGCTCGCGACCGAATTGCGGGGTGGAAGTGACGTCGAAAGACTGAAACATGAGCTGATCCGGTAGTAGTGGAGAATCCGTGAAACTGAATATTGCCAGTATGTTAGAGCATCACGATCAGAAGTGCGACGTGATTTTCGATCCCTGAGACGATATGCGCGATTACAGGCACATCACATCCCGTGAGAGCAGTTTATCCCATCTCGGGCCGTTAACGAATCCGCCCAATTCGTGAGCACGCAGCCCGAATATGACAACTTCACGGCACAAAGCATGCATCTCACGCATAGCTCCCATGAAGCTGCCCCCCTGCCACGACAACGAGCGAGTCGCTATATCCGCCGCATCAAACGAGGTTCACGAAGAACCACCTCAAACCAAGGACTTAAGACAATGCCTATCTCTCGCTCCGCATATGTTAGCCCGGCGCTGGCTGGCGAGCGTCGCACCGTACGCCATTCCGTCGGCTCGCTTCGTCAGCTCGAAGTTGAAACCGCAAAGGCAATCGGCGCCAGCCGCGGCGGCCGCCGCTAACAAGTTTACGATCTACGCGTTCTAAGTCGATCGCAATCCGGTTCTCCTCCTCCCTCGGATTATGATCAGAACGCTTAGAGCCCGCTTGAGCACTCCTCCTCCACACGCTCGCGGGCAAGATCGGTGAAAACCGATCTGAAGGCGGTGCTTCGGCACCGCCTTTTTTATTTCCGCGATTGTTGATGCGGGACGTGACCGGCTCAGGGCCGGTCGAGATGGATGGTGACCCAGCCGTTGCGCCAGATCGTGCGCACGTGCCGCAGGTGTGCGCCATTATAGGCAGCCAGAACTTTCCAGCGCTGCTCGGCAAGAATACCCGACAGAATGACCGAACCGCCCGGTGCCAGATGCGCCACAAGCTGCGGCGCCATCTTGATGAGCGGACGCGCCAGAATATTGGCGATGATCAGGTCGAACGGTCCATGACGGGAAAAGGCCGTGGAATGGAATCCCGGTGCCGTCTCCAGCGTGACACCCGAGGCGATGCCGTTGCTGCGGACATTTTCCTTCGCGACGCGGACGGCAATCGGATCGATATCGGTCGCCAGAACCGGAATGTTGCGCAGCTTGCGGACGGCGATCGCCAGCACGCCGCTGCCCGTCCCGAGATCGAGCGCGTTGCGTACGCGGCGGCTCACGAGAACCTTTTCGATCATCTCAAGGCAACCCGCCGTCGTGCCATGGTGACCGGTGCCGAAGGCCTGCCCGGCTTCGATTTCGATGGCGATGTCGCTGGGGCCGACCTTGTCGCGATCATGCGAACCATGCACGAGGAAACGGCCGGCACGCACAGGCTTCAACCCTTCTAGCGACTTGGCGATCCAGTCGATATCGGGAAGCACTTCCTTTTGAATGGCGAGATCGGCGAAGGCAGACTTCAGAAGCGCTTCGAAACGGCCGCGAACCTCATCCTCATCTGCGGCGTAGAGATAGATCGACGCTTCCCAGATATCGTTCTTCTCGTCGATTTCCGTCGTTGCGATCGGCAATTCTTCATCTTCGAATACCGGCGTCATCAGGTCCAGAACCTGCTCGGCCTTCTTCTCGGTCGTCGTCACATAAAGGCGGATTTCACTCAACTC
This sequence comes from Rhizobium sp. 11515TR, assembly GCF_002277895.1. Lineage (NCBI taxonomy): Bacteria > Pseudomonadati > Pseudomonadota > Alphaproteobacteria > Hyphomicrobiales > Rhizobiaceae > Rhizobium > Rhizobium sp. 11515TR. The sequence goes on from NZ_CP022998.1 coordinate 2,969,775, forward strand.
GTCGCTCTTTCTCGTTCTTATTCGGCCCAGTCGATCCAAGGCGGTTTCGGCGTATCGTAGCCAGCCACACTCCGAAGCAATTGCCGGCGAAAAGGGCCGAAGCGTAGCAACAACGGCGCAAGGAAATTTCGCGTCGCAACTGCCAGCGGGTTCTGCATCGTCACCAATCGTGTCAGGCTATAGGTCTGCTTCAACACTTGCTTCACGGCGGGAATTCTCAAGGCCGAATACTCCTGTTCGCGGCCTTCCGCAATGAGCCAGGCGAGCCAGCAGGCATCTTCGATGCCGAGATTCATGCCGCGCGCGCCTGCCGGCGAATGAATATGGGCGGCATCGCCGGCAAGAAAGACATTGCCCTTGGCCATCGGTTCGACATGCCGGAAGTGAATACGAAACTGCGAAGCCCAGGTCTTTTCGGCAATGGCGGCTGGATGAACGATGCGGCTTTCGAAATTCTCCAGCGTCGAAATGTAGCGAATGATATCGGCCGTGACAGGCAGGCGCCCGACCATGCCGGGATCGAAGAGCGAGATTTCGGCAAAATGCGTATCGACCGGTTTCGCATAGCGAAAATCGGCAAGATAGAAATAAGCCTCCAGCGCCTCGCCCGGGAAGCCGGCACCAAGTGCCTTGCGCACCGCAGAATGGGCGCCATCTGCACCGATCAATATGTCCGGCTGCACCGTTTCCAACGTACCATCAGCTCGACGCAGCGTGAGCTCCGGCCTTTGAGGGTCCGATATGGCCTCTGTAATCACTGTCGTCTGCCCTTCAGGCGAGATGCCATAGGTTGAAAGCGCTTCCATCAGCAGGCGTTCGGTACTGCCCTGCGGCAGAGCGCAAATAGCACTGAAGGGGCCTTTCACCTCGCGAGTATCCAGCTCGATCAAAATTTTCTTATTCGCGCGGACGCGAAACTGCTCGATCGGTTGCGCGTCGGTGACGATGCGCTCGGCAACGCCGGAAGGAGACAGCAGCGTCAGCGTTCGGGCATTAACACCGAGAGCCCGGCTTTCCTGCAGCGGCGTCGGACCAGTGCCGTCATCGACGATACGCGGCGAGAAGCCGCGACGGGCGAGCTCGAGAGCGGCGGCAAGGCCGATCGGCCCAGCCCCCCCGCGATCAGGATGGATCTGGATTTTCCCCGTCCGCCAATCCCCTCGCCCATGCAGGTCCTATCCCTTCTTGACCAGGTTCTCCAGCTTCTTCACCGCCACGTCCGGATCCTCCTCATAAGCGATGGTCCCGGCAAAGCGGCCCTGCGAATCCAGCAGGAAGACGGAAGCGGTGTGGTCCATCGTGTAGTCGCCGTTCGGCTGCTTGTCGTCGACCGGCACTTTCTTGGCATAGACACGGAAGCCCTTGACCATATCCATCACCTTGGCGGGATCTCCGGAAATTCCGGTGATGCGCTTCGATACGTTGGAGACATATTGGTCCATGATGGCGGGCGTATCGCGCTCGGGATCAACAGTCACGAAATAGGCATTGAGCTTGCTCCCATCAGGGTCGACCTTCTGCAGCCAGGCGTTCAGCTCGAACAGCGTCGTGGGGCAGACATCGGGACAATGGGTATAGCCGAAGAAAACGGCCGACGGCTTGCCGCGAAACGCCTGATCGCTGATCGGCTGGCCGCTCTGCGAAACGAGGGTAAAGGGCGCACCATAAGGTCCGGATGCCGCAACTTCCGGCGATTTGCCGCCGCCAAAGCTAAACCAGCCCAATAGTCCGGCCACGATCAACACGGCCACCCAAACTGCAATCCGCACGCTTCTCATGAATACTATTCCTCACCAATACGGACGATCACGCCGAATGTGCGGTGCAATCGACCTCCTAGCCGATGTAACGGCTCGAAGTAGAGGACGCAATTCAAGAAGATGTTCAGAGGAGACCGAAATCGTCGCAGTATGCGGTTCCAGGGTTTTCCAAGCCTTGATCACTCCATTTCGCCGCTCTTCTTGGGCGGGTGAGGCAAAATCTGCATTCATGTTAAACCAATCCTAACCAGTCCGCGCCAACATCTGCAGCAAAGGTCGAATTCGGCCTCACTCGCCGCCCGAAAGCGCGGCAAACCTCTTTATTCCAGAAGGGCATGACGCCCGCCGGAACGCCAGGCGTATCTTTCGCCGAAGCACCGGACGCTGCCGCTGCCCAAGCCGCTCCAGCCGATCTCTCTTTTCAATCGCGAGCGTCGCTTGCGCGGCGATGCCAAACGGGAAGTTCTCGAATATGACGAACGCCATCAAGCAATCGGGCACCTATCTGGAAATCGTCTCCTTTCACCTTGGCGATCAGGAATTCTGCATCGACATCATGGCCATCCGCGAAATCCGCGGCTGGGCTCCAGTGACGCCGATGCCGCATACGCCGCCCTACGTGCTCGGCCTCATCAACCTGCGCGGCGCCGTGATCCCGGTCATCGACATGGCCTGCCGCCTCGGCATGAAGATGACGGAACCTTCGGAGCGTTCCGCAATCATCGTTACGGATATTGCCGGCAAGCTCGTCGGCCTACTGGTCGAACAGGTCTCGGATATGATGTCGATCAAAAGTGAAGATCTGCAGCCGGCTCCGGAAATCATCCCCGAAGCACAGCGCGCCTTCTGCCGTGGCATCGTGGCATTGGAAAAGACCATGGTCTGCTTCCTCAACCTCGATACGGTCATTGCGGATCAGTTGGCACAGGCAGCCTGATTTCAATAAGTTAGCTTACCCAAAGAAGATCGCCCTGGAGCTCGGCTCCAGGGCGATCGCTTTTTATACGACCGGTTTTGGCAGGGGTGTAGCCAATCACACGGTCTTGCAGGCCGTGAACAGGGGCGAGAGTCGCCTCCCTGTTCACCTTCGAAATTGCATCAAAAAGGTGCAAACCGAAAGCAACTAGAAGGACTTCGACAACCCAAGAGTATGACTTTTTTTGGTATTATCCTTCTGCGGGTTGTTTCTGAGGTATGCAAATACCGTCATTTCGGCTTGCCATTCTTCCAAGTAACCTGCTGGCCAAACAAGGGGATCGTCGAAATGGCCATCTTGGCGGAGCCATCCGTCAGCTGCCGCGAATGGATAAGATAGACGAGCGTGTCATTCTTCTTGTCGTAAATGCGGGTGACGACCAGCTTCTTCCAGATGAGCGACAGCCCGGCGCGAAATACCTCCTCACCGCCCTGAGACAGGTTGATATCGCCGATCTCGATCGGACCGGTTTGACGGCAGGCGATGGAATTATTGGAAGGATCTTCGAACCAGTTGCCCTTGCGCAGCCGGTCGATCACGCTGCGATCGAAATAGGTCACATGGCAAGTGATGCCCGAGACTTCGGGGTCCGGCACGGCATCGACCAGAATATCATTACCCGTCCAGTCCACACCGACCTTGCCGATAACTTCGGCGGAAGCGGAAATGGGAGTCGCGGCCAGAAAGGACGCGGCAATGGCAGCGAAGAATTTGGGTGAACGCATCGAACATCCTCCAACAACAGCCGCCGGGAGCAAAAGCGGCTTGGCTAAGGTAAGATGGTCCATGAGCGATGCAAGATGGGTCGCCTTATATCCGCGCGTAACGCTTCACGGTCGATCCGGCAGCGATCCACACAATGGACGCCGCCGAAACAACGGCGCCCGAACCCACGCAGGCTGCACGTCATCTCACTTCTGTTTGATTGCGACCGTTCCGGTTTCCAGCAGCGACTTGAGGTTGGACAGGATCTTCGGCCAGCCACCGGAAACCGCCTCGATAAGCTTGGAGTTTTCAACCTCGATCGTGTGGGCAACGGTCAGCTTCACGACACCATCCGCCGGCTCCAGTTCCATCACGCAGCGCGACCAGCCCTCGGCCTTGAGGTCTGGGCGCCACTCATTGCGCCAGTTGATGGCGAGCCGCCGTGGCGGATCGAACTCGGCAATCTCTCCTGCATCGGCAACCCGACCATCCGGAAAGAGCATTTTCCACGGCGATCCAACCTTCCACTCGGTGTCGTGGACCATATCGAACCAGTATTGCTTGATGAATTCCGGTGTGGTCAGCGCCGACCAGAGCTTTTCCGGCGTGGTGCGGATGAAGGTGACGTAGACGAATTTGCTTCCAGTCATGTCATTTCTCCTTATTTGAATTTTATTGCTTCTTGAGCTCACTGGCCGCCCTCGTCTTCCAGCGCCTTCTTCAAGGCTGAAAGCGCGCTCAGATGCTGGCGTTCGAACTTGTTGATCCAGCGTTCGGCGATGCCGTTGATCGGGACGGCGTTGATGAAATGCAGCTTCTCGCGTCCATGCTTTTCCGTGGAGATCAGATTGGCCTCCTCCAGAATGGCAAGATGCTTGGCGACCGCCTGGCGGCTCATGTCCAGATCCTCGCAGAGCGCGTTCAGGGTCTGTCCATTGCGCTCATGGAGCCTGTCGAGCAATTGCCGCCGGCTGGGATCCGCCAACGCCTTGAAGACTGCATCATCATCCACGGACATGAAACCATTTAGTTGCCTTTCTTTATTTATAGGCAACCAAATGGTTGCCTGTCAAGTAATATGTGAAGCGAAACAACCCCATCGCGCCGTGGGGCGGCGGCGGTTCGTTTAGGGATTTAGGCAGGGAACGATTGACAACGTCCGCGTCGCGTCAGATCATGCGCCCATGATCGCAAACCGCACCACAGTGATGCACCTTCACACCATCTCTCCCCTTGCAGGGCGAGTGGAAGCCGTGTTGCGCTGAGCTGACCGCGATCCATCTCAACCCTGCCGAGGCGAGCAGGGTTGAAGCCTCCTTGCTCTCCTCATCAATATCAAGGAGAGCCTATGAATTCCGAACAGCAAGAACCAGACGAGCGACGCCCCAAAAAGGCTGGCTCAGTCGAAATTCGCGCAGCACGTCCCTCCGATGCCGAGGCAATAGCGACCATCGCCAATCTCCCGGGTTTCCGCGCCGGCACGCTTCGACTGCCGTTTCAAAGTGTCGAAGACACGCAACGATGGCTGGACAAGCACGATCCCAACGCCACCCGCCTCGTCGCGGAGGTGGACGGAAAGGTCGTCGGCAATGCCGGCATGAACCGCCTTGCCGGCCGGCGGGCTCACAGCGCTGGCATTGGCATGGGCGTGCACGACGATTTCACCGGCTGCGGCATCGGTTCCGCGCTATTGGGCGCCCTCATCGATACCGCCGACAACTGGTTGGCGATCAGGCGTCTGGAACTGACCGTCTATGTCGACAATGCGCGGGCGATCGGCCTCTACGAGAAATTCGGGTTCGAAACCGAGGGGCGTCTACGCGCCTTCGGTTTCCGCAATGGCGAATACGTGGATGCGTTCACGATGGCGCGGCTGAGATTCTAAGCAATCACGCGGCGGCGGGACATGATTCCGCCGCCGGACATCATCAACCGATCAAATCCAGCCACTCGTCCTCGGTCATGACCTGAACATTGAACTCTCGCGCCTTGTCGAGCTTGGAGCCGGCGCCCGGTCCCGCCACGACTATATCGGTCTTCTTTGAGACCGAGCCGGAAACCTTGGCTCCCAGGCTCTCCGCCTTCGCCTTGGCCTCGTCGCGGGTGAACTTTTCCAGTGAACCGGTAAAGACAACCGTCTTGCCGGCGACGGGGCTGCCTGAGGTCACCGGCTGCTCGGCCTCCTGCGGCTGCACCTCCTCCAGGAGCTTCGCGATAACTTCGATATTGCGCGGCTCCTTGTAGAATTCGACAATGGCGCGCGCCACCACCTCGCCGATACCCTCGATATTGTTGAGGTCGTTCCACGCATCGCCGATAAGCGGCGCGGCTTCCTTCATCGCCGTTTCGAAAGCTTCGTAGGTGCCGTAGGAGCGCGCAAGCAGCTTGGCCGTCGTCTCGCCGACATGGCGAATACCGAGCGCGAAGATGAAGCGATGCAAGGCGATCTGTCGTCGCTCGTTGATCGCGGCATAAAGCTTGCCGACGCTGACCTTGCCGAAGCCATCGATATTCTCCAGCTTCGCAAGCGACGCCTGCTGACGCTTTTCCAGCGTGAAAATATCAGGCGCGGTCCTGATCTGAAGCGCGAGATCCTCGCTCTCGAAGAAGAAATCGATCTGCTTGGAGCCGAGCCCTTCGATGTCGAAGGCATTGCGCGAGACGAAATGCTTGAGATGCTCGGTCGCCTGCGCGCGGCAGATAAAGCCGCCGGTGCAGCGAGTGACCGCATCGACCTTGCCGGTCTTCTCATTGATATCGCGCACAGCATGGCTGCCACAGACCGGGCAGACTTTGGGGAACTCGTAGGGCGCGCTCGACGCCTCCCGCTTCTCCAGGACAACATCGACGATCTGCGGGATAACGTCGCCAGCCCGCTGCACGATCACAATATCGCCGACGCGGATATCACGGCCATCGCGGATCGGCTCGCCCTTGTTGCCGATACCCTTGATGTAGTCGGCATTATGAAGGGTCGCATTGGTCACGACGACGCCGCCGACCGTGATCGGCTCCAATCGCGCGACCGGCGTCAGCGCGCCGGTGCGGCCGACCTGGATATCGATCCCGACCAGACGCGTGAAGGCCTGCTCCGCCGGGAATTTATGCGCGGTCGCCCAGCGCGGCGAGCGCGAGCGGAAACCAAGACGAGCCTGCAGTTCCAGGCTGTCGACCTTGTAGACGACACCGTCGATATCATAATCGAGATCCGGCCGCTGCAGGCCGATCTCCTCGTAATGGCCGAGAATGTCGGCGACCGAGCTCAGCCGCTCCATCAGCGGATTGACCGGAAAGCCCCAGGATTTGAAGGTCTGCACCATACCGTATTGTGTATCCGCCGGCATGTCGGACATCTCGCCCCAGGCATAGGCAAAGAATTTCAGCTTGCGGCTGGCCGTCACCTTCGCGTCGAGCTGACGCAGCGATCCTGCTGCCGTATTGCGGGGATTGACATAGGTCTGCTTGCCCTCGGCCTCCATCTGCGCGTTGAGCGCCAGAAAGTCGCTCTTGGCCATATAGACCTCGCCGCGCACTTCGACGACGGAGGGAGCGCCTGGCGGCAAAGTCTGAGGGATTTCCTTGATGGTCCTGATATTGGCGGTGACGTTCTCACCTGTCGTGCCGTCGCCGCGCGTCGCGGCGCTGACCATGCGGCCATTCTCGTAACGGATCGACATGGAAAGGCCGTCGATCTTCGGCTCGGCGGTAAAGGCAATCGAATTGTCCGGCAGGCGGCCGAGGAAACGATAGACGCTGGCGACGAAATCCTCGACATCCTCCTGTGAGAACGTGTTGTCGAGCGAGAGCATCGGCCTTGCATGGACCACGGGAGCAAACGTCTCAGATGGCGCGGCGCCGACACGCCGCGACGGGCTGTCGGCGCGAATCAATGCAGGAAACCGCGCCTCGATCGCGTCGTTGCGCCGCTTCAGCGCATCATACTCGGCATCCGAAATCTCCGGCGCATCCTTGCCATGATAAAGCGCGTCGTTGCGCGCGATCTCTGCAGCCAGATAGGCAAGCGCCGCGGCCGCTTCCTCCTCGGTCAAATCCTCGACGGGCTTCTGTTCGGTGCTCATGAATCTACACTCCCCGATTTCGAAGATGTTTTAGAGCACTTCCGCGAAAAGTGCGAAGCGGTTTTCAGCTCGGAACACGTAAAAACAAAGGGAAAAATCTGCAATTCAATTGCCGAGTCGATAAAGGTGGCAGCGCTGCTCACGACAACTTTACGCCATGATCTGTCGTCCTTGGTGTTACAGATGCGGGAGGTATCGGCGTCCAGATAGCCCCGGAGGAATTCTCTATCCAATTCCTGGGGCAGCGGCTCTTCCGTGTCTATCGCAGGGGATTTAAGGTAGGCTATGTTATGAGAACCACATCTCTGGAAATGATTGGATCATCGGCAGAAATTCGAAATCACGCATGAAGCACCGTCTTACCGTTCTCTCTATTTTCCTCGTTGTTGCAGTCTTGATCATGAGCTCATTCGTCAGCCGCTCTGCTTTGGGGCTGGTCGTCAGAGCTTGTGAGATCAACTCCACCCTGACAGGGTCGCCATATCCGTGCCTCAAGATAGTCCAGTCGCAGGATTCATTGTCCTCGTATGTTGTTCTTCGCGAGCCGGCTGACAAAGAGCGCACCATTCTTGCACCGCTCGCCGACGTCCCCGGCATCGAAGACCCACGCCTTCTGGCCACGGGAGCGCCGAACTATTTTGAGGAAGCGTGGAAAGAGCTATCAGCAATCGATCCGCGCACAACGAAGGTTTCGAGACAGAATTTTGCCCTGGCGATAAACGCCGCCAGTTGGCGCACACAAGATCGGCTTCATATCCACATGGGGTGCGAGACGCCTCGCTTTAGGGCTTTGTTGAAAAGCCATGCGACAGAAATTGAAAGCGGCCGGTTTACGGACTTGAAGACCAGAGCTGGTTGGTGGGCAACTTTCCATACGGCCGATGACCTTTCGAATTTGAACCCGCTGCAGCTCGTCGCAGATGGTGTCGATGGTGCCCGTTCAAATATGGAAAACGTCGTGGTCGGCGTCTTTGGCGCTGCATTGCCCGACGGGCAGCATGGTTTCTATATTCTGGCGAGAATAAACGAGGCCCACAAATCCCGTGGCTCCGCGGAGGACATGATCGATCCCAAATGCCGGCTCTGATGCATGTCGCTCAGAAGTTCGGGCGGCGGCCGAACTCATTCACAGCCTACCGTCCGATTTTGAAGATGAGCCGGCCAACGCCGACCACCCAAGTCGTCAGACCTGGATCAGGACCAGCGCTCGCAAAAGGCTTCGATGTCGCTTGACTGAAAATCGGCAAGCCGCTCCATGATGGTTTCGAAAGGCCAATCCCACCAGGCGATGGACGTCAGTCTTTCTGCGATGATTCGCGTGAAGCGCTCTCGAATGAACTTGGCGGGAATACCACCGACGACAGTATATGGTTGGACATCTTTGCTGACGACCGCGCCTGCTGCAAGCACGGCGCCGTCTCCAACCTTTACGCCTGGCAAAACAATCACGCCATGACTAATCCAGACATCGTTGCCAATGACAGCGCGATCTTCCTTTCGCCGATCGAAAAAGGCGTGGTCCCGCACGGCGCCCTCCGCGTAATATTCCGGACAATAGGTGAAGCGATGCATGGACGGGCGGTCCATCGGATGATTGGGAGCGCCAATTCTGACCTCTGCCGCAATGGCGCAGAACTTTCCAATCGTTGCGTCACCGACAATGCAGCGCGGTCCCAGGTAAGAGAAATCTCCGAGTTCGGCAGTGTGCAGAGATGTGCCCGCCAAAATCTCACAGCATCTGCCGATGCTCGAATCCCTTACGTTCGCCGTCGGGTGGATGACGGTTTCTGCGATTTTTGGGCGATTGGGCTGTGCGGTTGAGTGCATTGACAGTCTCCGGATTCTGGGCCTGCCTAACCGGGGACGATGAAGGATGTATGACGCAAGAGCGTCGAAAAACCGAAGCAAGATGTCCGCTACGAGCAAGCCGTTGCCGGCCTCTGCCTCGGACAACACGGTAGGAGATATCACCCGTTACCGGCCAGCAAGCGCTTGGCGGCCGCCCTCGCCTCTTCGGTTACCGAAGCACCGGCGAGCATGCGGGCGATTTCCTCGGTGCGATCCTTCGCTTCCATGGTGGCGACGCGTGTGGAAATCTTTTCCGAGCCGTCCGCAACCGGTCCCTTGGAGATCAGCAGATGCGTTGCAGCACGCGCCGCAACCTGTGGCGCGTGGGTGACGGACAGCACCTGCACGCGATCGGAAAGGCGCTTCAGCCGCTGGCCGATCGCATCGGCCACCGCGCCGCCCACGCCAGTGTCGATCTCGTCGAAGACAAGGGTCGGCGCCGAGCCGCGGTCGGCAAGCGCAACCTTCAATGCCAGAAGGAAGCGCGACAGCTCGCCACCGGAGGCGACCTTCGTGATCGGTCCCGGCCGCGTGCCAGGGTTGGTCTGCACGTGAAATTCGACAACGTCGATACCGTCGGCCGTCCCAGCTTCTGGATCGCTTGATATCTCTACCATGAAACGCGCACGCTCGAGCTTCAGGGCCGGCAGCTCGGTCATAACGGCCGCTGCAAGCGTTTCACCCGCATGGCGGCGCTTCTCCGACAGGCTGCGCGCGGCGACGTCGTAATCCGCCTTGGCGGCGGAAAGCTCGGCAGCAAGGCGCACCAGCCGCTCTTCGCCAGCGTCGAGATCGGCGAGATCCGAAATCATGCGCGCGGCCAGGGCCGGCAGTTCCGTAACCGGTACGGAATATTTACGCGAGGCACCCCGCAACGCGAAGAGGCGCTCTTCGACACGCTCAAGTTCGCGCGGATCATATTCCGTTTTGCGGAGTGCTGCCTCCACTTCCATCTGTGCGTTGGACAGCTGATCGAGAGCGGCATCGAGCAGCGCCACGGTATCTTCGAGCAAACCCGGCGCTTCGTGGCTCTTGCGCTCCAATCGGCGCACCAGCGATGCGATATGCGGCACGGGCGATGCGTTGCCATTGAGGAATTCGGAAGCCTCAGCGATATCGCCGGCGATGCGCTCGGCCTTCATCATCCGCGAGCGCTTCTCAGCCAGCTCATCCTCCTCACCATCCTGTGGCGAGAGCTTCTCCAGCTCCTCGACGGAGGCGCGGAGATAGTCCGCTTCACGCGCTGCCTTCTCGACCTGCTCGCGATGCTTCTTCAAGGTGCGCTCGGTATCGCGCCAGATTTTGTGCAGCCTGCCGACCTCCTGCGCCTCTTCGGCGAGGCCGGCAAAGGCATCCAGCAAGGTACGGTGCGCGTCGGTATCGACGAGCGCTCGATCGTCGTGCTGACCGTGAATTTCGACGAGAAGCTGGCCGATCTGGCGCATGAGCTGCACGCTGAGCGCCTGGTCGTTGACAAAGGCCTTGGTCCGGCCATCAGCGGACTGCACACGGCGGAAAATCAGATCGCCGTCATCGTCGATGCCATTTTCGCGCAGGAGCTTGCGGGCCGGATGCTGTGTACCGACGTCGAAAACCGCAGTCACCTGGCCGCGATCCTCGCCATGGCGCACAAGCCCGCCATCGCCGCGCCCGCCAAGGGCCAGCGACAGACTGTCAAGCAGGATGGATTTGCCCGCACCCGTCTCGCCGGTCAACACCGAAAGTCCGGACTCGAAGGCAAGATTCAGCCGCTCGATCAAAACGATATCGCGGATCGAAAGCTGGATCAGCATCTGCGCTCAATCTCACGTCCCAAGAAGAAGTTTCTTGCCCGCTCTGGAAATCCAGGAACCCGAATTTTCGCTGGGCTCCACGCCGCCCTTCTGCAGCAGCTGATAGGAATCCTTATACCAGCGGCTGTCCGGATAGTTGTGGCCGAGAACGGCAGCTGCCGTTTGCGCTTCGGGTACGATGCCCATCGCATAATAAGCTTCGACGAGTCGCGCCAGGGCTTCTTCGATCTGGTTCGTCGTCGGATACTGCTCCACCACCACGCGGAAGCGGGAGATGGCAGCTAGGTAATCCTTGCGCTCCAGATAATAACGGCCGATCTGCATTTCCTTGCCGGCGAGCTGGTCGCGGGCAAAGCGGATCTTTTCCTGAGCGTCGCTGACATATTGCGACTTTGGATAGGTATTGACGAGCTTGGTCATTGCCTCGATCGTCTGCTGTGCCGCACGCTGGTCCTGCGTCACGTCGACGATCTGCTTGGCATAGGACGAACCGACCAGATACTGCACATAGTCGGCATCTTCCGAGCCGGGATATTGCTTGAGATAGGTATTGCCGGTCTGTACCGCCTCATCATAGCGACCCGTGCGATACTTCACGAAGGTGCTCATCACCAATGCCTTGCGTGCCCACTCGGAGAAGGGCTGCTGCTGGTTGATGGCATCAAACTTCCTGCCGGCCTCCGTCATGTTGCCGGCCTTGATGTTGGCAAGGCCCTGATTGTAGAGCATCTCCGGCGGATCGGTCTCGACACCGAGCTTGGTGATGTCGATATCCTTTTTCGTATTACACCCCGTCACCACCGCACCGGTACCGGCCAGAAGGAGCGATACGAGCAAAGCCCGTGCTGTGATATTCATGCGTTCAGACCTTGCAAAACCCATCGGATGACTGTCCCATAGCCGTCGTTGCGGAGACGGCGTTCTCTCGCTGGCGTTTCTAGCCGCAAAAGCACCATCAGGGCAACGCATTGATGGTGCATTAACGCATTTTTGTGGCAAAGACCGCATATCCGCAGCCTTTAATCACTGTTTTGACAGGGATTTCTCATATCGGCCCGCACCATCCTGCCGCCGCTTCGCGACCGAAGACAAACCTGATGAGTCGTCCGTCAAAAAAAGAGCCGCCCTTCATCAGAGCGGCAGCTTTGTCTCATTTCGATCCCGAAAAAATCACGCCGACCAAGGAGCGAATTCAGGCGCATTGACCGCAATGAACTCACGGCCGTGACCGCGCTGGCGAGGTGCCGAGGTTTCAACGACCTCATAAGCAGAAGCGTCGCTGAGCAATGCCTTCAGGGCATTCGCATTCATGCGATGGCCGCCGCGATAGGAGCGGTAGCAACCAATGAATTGTGCGCCGGCGAGAGCCAGATCGCCAACGGCATCGAGCGTCTTGTGGCGGACGAACTCGTCCTTGGGATAACGCAGGCCTTCGACGTTGATGACGGTATTGTCGTCCGAAATGACGACCGAATTTTCCAGCGACGAACCCAGCGCATGGCCCGAGGCCCAGAGGGGCTCGACATCGCGCATGAAGCCGAAAGTACGCGCGCGCGACAGTTCCGTCTTGAAGGTCTCGGCGGTCAGATCGCCTTCCCACTTCTGGCGGCCGATCAGCGGGCACTCGAAGTCGATCTCGACTTCGAAGCGCGTGCCGTCATAAGGGCGGAACTCGCACCAGGAACCACCGGCTTCGATCCGCACCGGCTTGATGACGCGGATGTATCGACGCTTGACACCGAGCGAAACGACACCCGCCTGCTCGATCGCCTCGATGAAGGGATAAGAACTGCCATCCATGATCGGCATTTCCGCGCCGGACACCTCGACGACGACGTTATCGAGGCCGATCGCATAGATCGCCGCCATGACGTGCTCGACCGTCGCGACGGAGCGCGCCGGAGAAAAACCGAGAACCGTGCAGAGATCCGTATTGCCGACCTGCGAGGAAACGGCGCGCAGTTCGGTCACATCGCCATTGTCATGCAGGCGCTGGAAAACGACACCGGTGCCGGCTTCGGCGGGGTAGAAGGTGATCGACACATTGGCACCGGAATGAACGCCAATACCGGAAAGTGTCACAGGGTTTGCAATGGTGGTTTGAAAACCAAGCAATCCAATTGCCATTTAATTCTGCCTTCGTCTATCTGATCCAGGCCGGGCGGTCATCTTCGGACGCTTACCCTTATCGCCGGTTCAGTCTGTTAACTATGCCACGCACCTCACATACATTCGTCTCCGAATGTGATTCAGCGGGCTTGCTTGATATCTACATACGCGCCAGGGCATCGCATTCCAAATCACTGTTTCTTTCGTTTTGTTACGAAAGCAGCCAATTGAATTCGTTGGATAATTTTAAATAAGACAATCGTTATAAAATGAGAAAATCCGGAGCCTTTCGGCCCCGGATTTCTCCAATATGGTTAGCAACCTATTAAAGGGCTACCTGTTGCGGGTCAGTTCGACTGGCGGCGCAGGAAGGCCGGAATCTCGAGCTGATCGTCCTCATGGCTTGCCATGCGTGCCTGCGGAGCCTGGCGGCCATGATCGTCGAGATTGCCACGGCGCGGAGCATAGAGGCTTGCTTCCGGCGACGGCGCACGACGCTGCTGCGGAGCGGCGTTGTTCGTCGGAGCCATCATGTCATCAAAAGCCGGATCTTCCTCGCGGCGGCCGAGCGAATTGGTGATTCGCTTCAGCAGGCCCATCGGGCCACGCTCTTCGGTCGCCTGGGCGGCCGCCGGTTGGGCGCGGTGTTCCATCTCGGCCTTAACGACCGGTGGGAAATCCTCGACCTTCGGCATGCGAACCTGCTCGGGAGCCTGGCGGATGACCGGCTGCTGATGCATGACCGGCGCCTGCTGCTGAGGCTGCGGCTGAACCGGAGCCTGACGGACCGGCTGGGCTTCCGGGGCTGCTGCGAAGATGCGGCTCTGCGGACGGAAGTTGTCTTCCGGCGCAGCGGCCTGCTGCATAACCGGCTGCTGCGGCACCTGAGCCTGCCGGCTCATCTGGAATTCCAGTTCGCGCTCCAGATCGGCCTCTGCTGCACGAATGGTCTGGGCAACCGGATCCACGGTACGAGGAGCCGGAGCGGCAGCCTGTGCGGTTTGGGCCTGCGAGACGTGGGCAGGCTGAACTGCGGCCGCTGCCGGAGCGGCGGCCGCGGAAGGACGCATAGCAGGCTTTGCGGCGGGGCGGAATTCCATGCCCCTGTCAGAAGCCTCGTTCATCGCGCGGTCGATGCCGGTTGCGACGACGGAAACGCGGATGATGCCCTCAAGCGATTCGTCGAAAGTGGCACCGAGGATGATATTGGCGTCGGGATCGACTTCTTCGCGGATGCGGGTTGCAGCTTCGTCGACTTCGAATAGGGTCAGGTCACGGCCGCCGGTGATCGAGATCAGCAGGCCCTGTGCGCCCTTCATCGAGGTTTCGTCGAGCAGCGGGTTGGCAATGGCAGCTTCAGCAGCCTGCATTGCGCGGCCCTGGCCGGAAGCCTCGCCGGTACCCATCATGGCGCGGCCCATTTCACGCATGACCGAACGGACATCGGCGAAGTCGAGGTTGATGAGACCTTCCTTCACCATCAGGTCGGTGATGCAGGCAACGCCCGAATAGAGAACCTGGTCGGCCATCGAGAACGCGTCGGCGAAAGTCGTCTTGTCGTTGGCGATGCGGAACAGATTCTGGTTCGGAATGACGATCAGCGTGTCGACCGACTTCTGCAGTTCCTGGATGCCCATCTCGGCGAGACGCATACGGCGGCCGCCTTCGAAGTGGAACGGCTTGGTAACGACGCCGACGGTCAGGATGCCCTTGTTGCGAGCGGCCTGTGCGACGACCGGAGCGGCACCCGTACCCGTACCGCCGCCCATGCCGGCGGTGACGAAGCACATATGCGTACCGTTCAGGTGATCGATGATTTCATCGATGCACTCTTCGGCAGCTGCACGGCCGACTTCCGGCTGCGAGCCGGCGCCGAGACCTTCCGTGACGTTGACGCCGAGCTGAATGATCCGCTCCGCCTTCGTCATGGTCAGCGCCTGGGCATCCGTGTTGGCGACGACGAAATCGACGCCCTGCAGGCCTGCCGTGATCATGTTGTTGACGGCATTGCCGCCACCGCCACCGACACCGAACACGGTGATTCGCGGCTTAAGCTCGGTGATATCTGGCTTATGCAGCTTGATAGTCATTGTACCCGTTCCTTCTCTTTATGGCCGCATCGCCACGCCGGCCAATTCACTCGATTTCACTTGCCTGACGCTTGCCCCGGAATGGATTTCCGGGATCAGGCACTCAAAAACTCTCTTTCAGCCATTGGCCGACGCGGCCGATCCGGCTGTTGTTACCTCCAAACGACGAGAGCAGACCGCTGCTCGGCGCATGTGTTTCCATGTCTGCGACCTGCGGATAGATCATCAGTCCCACAGCCGTCGAAAAAGCCGGCCCCTTGGCTGCCGTCGGCAAACCGGAGACGCCCATCGGACGACCGATGCGGACATTGCGCGCAAGTACCCGGCGCGCCACATCGGGCAGACCGGTCAGCTGGCTGGCGCCGCCGGTCAGGACGACGCGCTTGCCGACGATCGGGCTGAAGCCCGAACGCTGGATGCGATCGCGAATGAGCTCGAGGGTTTCCTCGATGCGAGCCTTGACGATGCGCGACACCAGCGCCTTCGGCACCTGTGTCGGCTGGTCACGCTCGTCTTCGCCGATCGGCGGGATGGAAATCAGTTCACGCTCTTCCGAAGAATTCGCGAGAGCGGAAGCATGAACGACCTTCAGTCGCTCCGCATCCTCGATGCGGGTCGAAAGACCGCGGGCAAGGTCTGTGGTGACGTGATGGCCGCCAAGGCTGACGGCATCGGTGTGCACGAGCTTGCCCTCGGCAAAGACCGAAATCGTCGTCGTGCCGCCACCCATGTCGATCGCAGCGCAGCCAAGCTCGACTTCATCGTCGACTAGAGCTGCAAGACCGCTGGCGTAAGGCGTCGCCACCATGCCTTCGACCGAGAGATGCGCACGGTTGATGCAGAGCTCCAAGTTGCGAAGCGCCGCACGCTCGGCCGTAACCACATGCATGTCGACACCGAGAGCGTCACCGAACATGGCCAGCGGATCGCGAATGCCGCGCTCGCCATCAAGGGAGTAGCCCGTCGCCAGCGAGTGCAGCACGGCACGCTCCTGACGGATCGACTGCTGGCAGGCTGCGGCCAGAACCTTTTTGAGATCGTTGGCTTCGACTTCCTGACCGCCGAGATCGATGGTCGCGGTGTAAATATCGCTGCCGAGACGGCCGGCGGAAACATTGACGATCAGGCTGTCGACCGTCAGGCCGGCCATGCGCTCGGCGGCATCGACGGCAAGCCGGACGACACCTTCCAGGGCGTCGAGATCGGCGATCACACCGGTCTTGATTCCGCGTGAGCGCTGATGGCCGATACCGATGATCTCGATATTGTGCGTGCGGTTCGGAAGAACCTGACTCTCCTCGCGCGGCGTCAGCCGCCCGATCATGCAGACGACCTTCGTCGAGCCGATGTCGAGGACCGAGACGATATGAGACCGCTTCGAAGAGAGCGGCTTCAACCGAGGCAGGCCGAAATGGGACGAACCGAATAAGCTCATGTATCCTGACCTGCTTTCTTCAAAGCCTTGTTTCTTGCATCGACTGCGGCCTGGCGACGAACTGCGGCATCCGGGGTTAACTCGATGGCGGTACGATCATCGATACGGAGATCGACGGCAGCGATATCGCGCTGCAAAAGATTTTGATCCCTGTCGAGTTTGGTCAGCCGCGCGAGCGCATCATCGATGTTGTCTTCCGGCAATTTGATGATCACGCCGTTATCCAGATAAAGATCCCAGCGGCGACCGGCGACACGCACGAAAGCCTTCACATGGCTGCGAACATCGGGCCACTTGGCAAATTGGTCGTCGATGGAGGCGGCTGCGGTTTCGGCATCACGCCCGACGAAGAGCGGTAGTTTTGCAAACTTGTTGTCGCGCAGCGGCGCAATCACGCTGCCGTCCTTCTGGATCAGAGAAAGCTCGGAACCATGCTGCCAGATGGCATAGGCCTTGCGTTCCTTGAGCTTCACCTCGACAGTCCGCGGATAGACCTTGCGAACCTCGACATTCTGAACCCAGGGCAGGTTGGCGATCTTCTGGCGGGCCGCATCGGCATTAAGGGCAACAAGCGACGTCGTACCGTCGAGGCCAAGCAGCTGCAGGATCTCGATTTCCGAGGTCTCGTCATTGCCGGAGACCTTTACATCCTCGATCGCAAAACCAGCGGCAGAAGTCGTCGCTTCCGCAACCGCCTGGGTATGACCGCCGACCGACATGCCATAAAGCCCGGTCGCAGCAAGGAGAACAAGGGTCGAGACAGTTCCCGTGTGAGCGGGGATGTTAATGCGACCCGAACCGAGACTGACCAGGAAGCGAACGGCGCGACGCAGCGGACGCGGCAGGACGAATGCGTCCTCGACGTCGTCGATGGCGAGCGGGACGCGATGACGGGACCGTCTCATATTTTTGACCGTCAGCGCAAACAAGACGCGTCCTCCACCATCCACCGGAGAAATTCACCAAAAGAGTAGCCGGCATGAGCGGCCATTTCAGGCACCAGGGAGGTAGGAGTCATGCCGGGCTGGGTATTGATCTCCAACCAGACAAGTTCGCCCTCTTTGGAAAAGCGATCGTCAAAACGGAAGTCAGATCGACTAACGCCGCGGCAGCCGATAGCTTCATGCGCCCTTAACGATAATGTTTGTATCTTTTGGTAAAGATTCGGTGAAATTTCCGCTGGCAAGACATGTTTTGAACCACCCTTGGCGTACTTGGCGTCGTAATCATAGAAGCTGTGACCGAGCGGCACGATCTCGGTGACGCCGAGAACCTTGCCGTCCATGACACCACATGTCAGCTCACGCCCGTAGATATAACGCTCAACCAGAACCTCATCGCCATAGCGCCATTCGGCAGAAGTAACGATCTGCGGCGGATGCGCCTGATCCTCCTTGACGATCACGACACCGAAGCTCGATCCCTCGCGCACCGGCTTGACGACATAGGGCGGCTTCATCGGGTGTTCGCCGACAATTGCGAAACGATCCATGACGATCGAGCTGGCAACCGGGATACCTGCGGCGGCAGCCACCGTCTTCGCGCGCGACTTGTCCATCGCAAGAGCAGAGGCAAGCACGCCGGAATGCGTATAGGGAATCTGCAGATATTCCAGAATGCCCTGAATGGTGCCGTCTTCGCCGAAGGGACCATGCAGCGCATTGAAGACGACATCCGGCTTCAGCTCAGCCAAGCGGCTCGCGACATCATGATCGACATCGACACGGGTAACCTGGAAGCCTTCCGCTTCGAGGGCATCGGCACATGCCTTTCCCGAGGAAAGGCTGACAGGCCTCTCCGAGGAAAATCCGCCCAAAAGGACAGCCACATGCTTGCCACCCATTAATACCCCCGACTTCACGGTCTCTACTTTGCGTTTGCAGGGCCTCGCCTAACCGCGATTCTCGCCCCGTTTTCAATAGGCCGATTAGAACGACATTAAGGTTAATGAAGCGTTTACTTTCGTTAACTTTCCGCCGCCCTGGCGATGGCCGAATGCTTCGAATCAAACCGACTTAAAGAATTCTGCCATTGGAATCATGGAGTTGCTACTTTTGAAATCACTACATTTAGATTTTTTTAAACAATAAGCCCCGCATCGAGCGCTCGATGCGGGGCTGTCGCCATTAAATTGAGGCCGAGATTATTCGCTGTCGTCGACCAGTTTCCAGACGAGTCCGCCCAACGCTCCGCCGACGATGGGTGCGACCCAGAACAGCCAAAGCTGTTGCAGAGCCCAACCGCCGACGAATAGGGCTTGCCCCGTCGAACGGGCCGGATTGACCGACGTGTTGGTAATCGGAATCGAGATCAGATGGATCAGCGTCAGCGCCAGGCCGATGGCGATCGGCGCGAAGCCGGCCGGCACCTTGCTGCTCGTCGAACCCAGAATCACGACCAGGAAGAACAGCGTCAGCACGATCTCGGCCACCAATGCCGACACCGTGGAATAGCCGCCGGGAGAATGTTCCCCATAGCCGTTCGCCGCAAAGCCACCGAGCTGGAAATCAGCCTTGCCGCTTGCGATCAGATAGAGCACGGCCGCGGCAACAATGGCGCCGATGACCTGCGCGATAATATAGGGAATGAGCTGCCCGCCGGGAAAGCGGCCAGCCACCGTCAGGCCGACCGAGACGGCCGGATTGAAGTGCCCTCCTGATATGCCGCCGACGGCAAAAGCCATGGTCAGCACAGTCAGACCGAACGCAAAGGCAACACCTAGAAAACCGATACCGAGGCTCGGAAAGGCTGCTGCGAAGATCGCACTGCCGCAGCCGCCGAATACGAGCCAAAACGTCCCAAGAAACTCAGCGATGAGTTTTTTCTGCATGAAACCCTTCTCCTCAGCCCGCAATCCAAGCGAGAATCGGCCATTGGTGAAAAAGATTCCGGTAAGGACTCGCCGGAGCACGCCTCTCCAACAACAAACGCCCGCCTGATTGCTCACGAATCAACAATTACGGCAAAATAATAGCACGCAACCGCTGATTTCTTGCGCAGTTAACGTTTGCGTTGAACAAAAATTACGCTAAGGACAATTTTTATCCGCTAAGCGCACCTTAGCATCCTCTGAAATGGTGGGAACATGACTGACGCGATATCTCCTTTATCGCCGACCCCCTCGTCATCGAACAATGCTGTTGCGAATTCCCCGGCACGTGTTCTGATCGCGAGCCTCATCGGCACAACGATCGAATTTTTCGATTTCTATGTTTATGCAACGGCGGCGGTGATCGTCTTCCCGAAGCTGTTCTTCCCGGCAAGCGATCCGACGTCCGCTACCCTGCAGTCCTTCGCGACCTTCTCCATCGCCTTCTTCGCGCGCCCGATCGGCGCGATGATCTTCGGTCATTTCGGGGACCGGATCGGCCGTAAGGCGACACTGGTTGCGGCTCTGATGACCATGGGGCTCTCGACGGTAGTGATCGGTATGCTGCCGACCTATGAGTCGATCGGCGTCCTCGCACCGATTCTGCTGGCGCTTTGCCGCCTCGGCCAGGGTCTTGGCCTCGGCGGCGAATGGGGCGGCGCTGTCTTGCTGGCGACGGAAAATGCACCGGAAGGCAAGCGCAGCTGGTATGCCATGTTCCCGCAGCTTGGCGCACCCATCGGCTTCATCCTTTCGGCAGGTCTTTTCCTCATTCTGCGCGAGAGCATGGCGGATGCGGATTTCCTCAACTACGGCTGGCGCGTTCCCTTCCTGATCAGCATCGTGCTGGTCGCCGTTGGTCTGTATGTCCGCCTGAAGATCACCGAAACGCCGGAGTTCCAGCGCGCCATCGAGAAGGAAGAGCGAGTTTCCGTTCCGATCGCCGTCATCTTCCGCTCGCACTTCCGCAGCCTGATTCTCGGCACCATCATCGCGGTGGCGACGTTCGTGCTGTTCTATCTGATGACGGCATTCACCCTGAGCTGGGGCACCCGCCCCCCGGGCAATGGTCCGCTTCCGGCCGGCCTCGGCTACTCCCAGGGCCAGTTCCTCGTCGTTCAGCTCGTCGGCGTTGTCTTCTTCGGCCTGATGATCCCGGTCTCGGGCCTGTTGTCGGACCGCTATTCGCGCCGTCTGGTTCTTATCCTAACGACGATCGGCATCCTCGTCTTCGGCCTGTTCTACTCGTCGCTGCTGACGGCCGGCCTTGCCGGCGCTTTCGCCTGCTCGATCATCGGTCTTGCCCTCATGGGCTTTACCTATGGCCCGATCGGCGCAGCTCTGGCTGCACCCTTCCCGACCACGGTGCGCTATACCGGCGCTTCGATGACCTTCAATCTCGGCGGCATCGTCGGCGCGTCCCTGGCACCCTACATCGCCACATCGCTCGCGACCAATTATGGCCTCGTCTATGTCGGCTACTACCTCGCCGGCGCAGCGGTACTCTCGCTGATCGGCATCCTGCTCTCGGGCAACGACGAAGTCTGAGAGAACAGGCATAACCAATTGAAAAGGCCGGGTAAAGACCCGGCCTTTTTGTTGAATCATTTTATGAAGATGACACCGATTGCAGTGGGAACCTACTCCGTGGTCACACCCTGGAACGGGCGGACTTCCCGGCCCGGCATGAAGTTCCCGAGGCGCTTGATTTCCCACTCCAGCTTGATGCCGGACTTTTCGAAAACCTCGCGGCGCACCTGCTCGCCGAGATATTCCAGATCGTAGCCCGTCGCCTGCTCCATGTTGATCATGAAGTTGCAATGCAGCGACGACATCTGGGCGCCACCGATAACCAGACCACGGCAACCCGCCTCGTCGATCAGCTTCCATGCGGAGAAACCATCCGGATTCTTGAAGGTTGAACCACCGGTCTTCTCGCGTACCGGCTGCACCGTTTCACGATGAGCGCGCACTGCATCCATCTCGGTGCGAATCTTGGCACGATCCTCCGGATAACCTTCGAAAAGGACATGCGTGAAGATCAGATCTTCAGATGCATCGGAATGGCGGTAGCTGTACCCCATCTCGGCATTGGTCAGCACGTGCTTGTCGCCCTTGCGGTCGACTGCATGCACCTCGATGACGCGCTCACGGGTTTCGGCGCCATTGGCGCCCGCATTCATCCGCGCAGCACCACCGATGCTCCCGGGAATGCCGTAATAGAAATGGAAACCGCCGATGCTGTTGTCCATTGCCATGGCTGCGACATGCTTGTCCGGGCAGATCGCACCGGCTAGGATGCGGTTTTCACCGGCAAGCTCGACCGAACCGAAGCCCTTGGCCGAAAGCCTGAGGACAACACCCGGAATGCCGCCATCACGCACCAATATGTTCGAACCCACGCCGACGACGGTGAGCGGCACGTCTTCCGGCAGGATCTTCAGGAACGTGATGAGATCGTCCGCGTCATGCGGCTGGAACATCAGTTCAGCCAGCCCGCCGGCGCGGAACCACGTCACACGATCCATCGGCGCGTCCGGCGTCAGCCGTCCCCTGATGTCCTTTACACCGTCGCCGAGCGACGCCAGAAGCTTTTCCCCATCTACTTGTTTCATGCGGACTTACCCGAGAGGCCTTCCAATTCCTTTGGCAATGATGCTGCCCAATATGTGATGCTACCAGCCCCCAACAGAACCACAAAATCCCCTGGTTGCGCAATCTCTGCAACCATGGCGGTAAGATCTTCCTGTGAAGGTAGATAACGTGCATCGCGATGACCGCCGGCCTTGATACGCGAAACCAGCGTCTGCGAATCAACGCCCTCGATCGCATCTTCCCCGGCGGCATAGACGGGCGCCAGGAAGATACTGTCGGCATCGTTGAAGCAAGCCGCGAATTCCTCGAAGAGGCTCGAAAGGCGCGTGTAGCGATGTGGTTGATGAACGGCGATGATGCGGCCCCTGCAGGCCTCACGCGCAGCCTTCAGCACCGCCTTGATTTCAACGGGATGATGGCCGTAGTCGTCGAAGACCTTGACCCCGTTCCATTCGCCGGTCAGCGTGAAGCGGCGCTTGACACCGCCGAAGGATGCAAGGCCCTTGGCGATCGCCTCACTGGAAATCCCCAGCCGGTTGGCAACCGCAACAGCAGCCGTCGCATTGGAAATATTGTGGCGGCCCGGCATCGGCATGATGAGATCCTTGATCTGGATCACCTTGCCGGTGCGGCGTCTGCGGATCTCGATATCGAACAGCGAACGCGTGCCATCGATCCGCACATTGGAGAAACGCACGTCGGCCTGCGGATTCTCGCCATAGGTGATGACCTTGCGGTCCTCGATGCGGCTAACCAGCGACTGCACTTCCGGATGGTCGATACACATGACGCCGAAGCCGTAGAACGGCACATTCTCGACGAACTGTCGGAAAGCGGCGCGCACGGCATCGAAATTGCCGTAATGATCGAGATGTTCCGGATCGATATTGGTGACGACGGCAACATCCGCCGGCAGTTTCAGGAAGGTGCCATCCGACTCGTCTGCCTCGACCACCATCCACTCGCCCTCACCCATGCGCGCATTGGTGCCATAGGCGTTGATGATACCGCCATTGATGACAGTGGGATCAAGGCCGCCGGCTTCGAGCAACGTCGCCACGAGCGACGTCGTCGTCGTCTTGCCATGCGTGCCGCCGATGGCAATCGCGTTGCGAAAGCGCATCAATTCGGCAAGCATTTCGGCACGGCGCACCACCGGCAGCAGCTTTTCGCGGGCGGCGGCGAGTTCCGGATTGCTCTTCTTGATGGCGGTGGAGACAACGACGACTTCGGCATCACCGAGGTTTTCAGCCTTGTGACCGATATGGACCGGGATGCCCTTGTCGCGCAGCCGCTGAACGTTGGCGCTTTCCGATTGATCGGAACCCTGTACGCGATGGCCGAGGTTATGCAGAACCTCGGCAATGCCGCTCATTCCGATGCCTCCGATACCGATAAAATGCACAAGGCCGATTGCCTTCGGCAGCTTCATGCGCCTGCCCCCTTGAATTGCTGAATTGAACGTCCCGCGGCAATAGCCTCAACCATGTCGGCAAGCAAGTTTGCCGCATCCGGCTTGCCGGCCTGCTTGGCTGATGCAGCCATCTTTGCGAGCTTTTCCGGCATGGTCATGGCGCCGCGCAGGATGGTGGAAAGTTTCTCCGGCGTCAGTTCCGACTGCGCGATGACCTTGACGCCGCCGGTAGCCGCGAGAGCCGCCGCATTGGCCGCCTGATCGTGGTCGAGCGCATGCGGATAGGGAACCAGGATCGCCGGGCGTCCGATAACTGCAAGCTCGGAAACGGTGGATGCACCGGAGCGGCAGAGAACCAGATGCGCAGCACCGATACGCTCCGCCATGTCATTGAAGAACGGCGCGACATCGGCGCCCATATCAAGCTTTCTCGTGCAGCTGTTGACCGTCTCCATATCCTCGGGGCGCACCTGCTGGGTGATCCGCAGGCGCTTTCGTAGCGGCTCCTCAAGCAAGCTGATCGCCGTGGGAACGGCCTTGGAGAAATACTGCGCCCCCTGGCTGCCGCCGAAGACGACAAGGTTGAACGGATCTTCCGGACCAGATGGCACATAGGGGCGTTTTGCTGCTTCGATGACGGCCGGGCGCACGGGATTGCCCGTGGTCACCGTCTTCTCGGCAAACGCGCCGTTTTCCGTGAGGAAGCCGCCGGCAATCGCACGCACGCGTGTCGCCAGCATCTTGTTGGCGCGACCCATGACGGCATTCTGCTCGTGCAGCATGGACGGCACGCCCATGCGCGTCGCCGCCAGAAGCGGGGGAACCGTGGGATAGCCGCCGAAGCCGACGACGCAGACGGGCTTGATACGCTGGATCAGCTTGCGCGCTGCACGCATGCCGGTCCATAGCGTCCAGAGGGCCTGCGCAACCTTTAATGGGTTCTTCGAGCCGATGGTTGCCGAGGGCACGACATGGATCTCGTCGGCCGGGAATTTGCCGGCATAGCGTTCGGCACGGCTGTCGGTGACGAGGTGCACGGAATAGCCGCGCTCCTTCAGCTTATAGGCCAATGCTTCGGCCGGAAACACGTGACCGCCGGTACCGCCGGCGGCAAGAAGGACAATGCCTTTACTCATGATTTTCGCTCCCGCGAATACCCCACTACTCGGGGCATCTCCCTAATATAGGAAGCCGCCCCGACCGCGTCATCGGCGCGGGCCAAGCCCCCCTCATAGACCGGCGCTTCGGGAAAAGCGACCGGAGAATGAAGAGCAGACAGGAGATATGAGGAGCAGATGGCCGGTAGTCCCAAGACGATCACTCCGCCGGCAAACCGTGCGTCACGCGGAACATGGTCCGATCCTGCGCACGCTTTTCCGGCCTGTGACGCGTCAGCGCTAGAATGAAGCCCGCCGTCACGCAGATCGCGGTCATCGACGAACCGCCGTAGGAGATCAGCGGCAGCGTCATGCCCTTGGCCGGCAGTAGCTGCAGGTTCACGCCGATGTTGATGATCGACTGAATGCCGATCTGCAGCACCAGACCGGCGACGGCAAAACGGTTGAAGTCGTTCTTCTCCTTGTAGGCATGCGACAGGCCACGCAGCACGAGGAAGGCGAAGATCAGCACGAGCACGATGCAGAAGATGGCGCCGAACTCTTCGGCCGCCACCGAGAAGATGAAGTCGGTATGGGCGTCCGGAATGATACGCTTGACGATGCCCTCGCCAGGACCGACGCCGAACCAGTTGCCATGGACGATCGCTTCCTTGGCGGTGTCGACCTGGAACGTATCGCCCTCGCCCGTCAGGAACTTGTTCACGCGTTGCGCCACGTGATCGAAGACATAATAAGCGGTGACGAAACCGCCCGCGCCGAGACCACCGAGCACGATGATCCACAGCCAGGGCATGCCGGCCATGAAGAACATGCCGCCCCAGACGGCGGTCGTCAGGATCGTCTGGCCAAGGTCAGGTTGCGCAACGAGCAAGGCGACGACGATGCCAAAGAGGATGATAGCGAAGAGATTGCCGGGAATCTCCGGCTGGCGCGCATGTTCGGAAAACAGCCAGGCGCATACGACGACGAAAGCCGGCTTCATGAATTCCGAAGGCTGGATCGACAAGGCCGCGATATTCACCCAGCGCCGCGAGCCCTTGACCTCGATGCCGAAGAAAAGCGCGAAAAGCATCATCGCCAGCGACACGATCAGCAGGATGACGGCGGTCCTTCGCACCTGCCTGGGCGTCATGAAGGAAATGCCGATCATCGCCGCGATCGCCGGAATGAGGAACAGGGCGTGGCGCTTGACGAAGTGGAACGGCTCAAGCCCGATACGCTCCGCCACCGCTGGCGAAGCCGCGAAGGACAGCATGAAGCCGATGCCGATCAAGAGGATGAAAAGGGCGAGAAACACGCGGTCGATGGTCCAGAACCATTCGGCCAAGGCCCCACGTTCAACGCGGCTTACCATATCATTTGCCTCCAGTTGCTGAACCGATCAGCATGGTGACGCCATCGATCGCAGCGACATAGCTGACGAAGGCGTCGCCTCTGACCTCGAAATTCTTATACTGATCGAAGCTTGCGCAAGCCGGTGACAGCATCACCGCCGCGGACTCCCGTTCATCCCTATCCGCGTCCGCGGCAGCATGTGCCACGGCGCGTTCCAGCGTGCCGGAAATCTCGTAAGGAACCTGATCGCCGAGCGTCGCCGCAAAGGCGGGTGCCGCCTCACCGATCAGATAGGCCTTGGCGATACGCGGAAAGAGCGGCGCCAGACTGGTGATGCCACCCTCCTTCGGCAGACCGCCCGCGATCCAGTAGATATTTTCGTAGCTCGAAAGCGCAGGCGCGGCCGCATCCGCATTGGTCGCCTTGGAATCGTTGACGAAGACAACCCGGCCGCGCTTTCCCACAGGCTGCATGCGATGCTTGAGGCCGGGGAAGGATTTTAGTCCGGCCCGGATCTCCTCCGCGGAAACGCCGACGGCGAGGCAGGCGGCAATTGCTGCGGCTGCGTTCTGTGCGTTATGGCCGCCGCGCAAGGTCTGGATACCGTCAAGATCGGCAATCTCGCTTGCCGCACCGTTCGATGCATTCAGGATGCGGCTGCCCTCGGCATAGAGACCATCCGCCAGCGCATGCCGGCGCGAAATTCGCGTGACCTTGCCGCCGGCTCGCTCGATACGGTCGGCGATCAGGGAGGAATAGCTGTCGTCGACGCCGACGACTGCGACATCACTGCCCGCGACAAGCCGCTCCTTGATGTCAGCATAGTGCTGCATCGTGCCATGGCGATCGAGATGATCGGGCGTCAGGTTCAGCAGAATGCCGGCGGACGGGTTGAGCGTCGGCGCCAGATCGATCTGATAGGAGGAGCACTCGACGACGTAGAAACGTCCGGACTTCGGCGGATCGAGCGTCAGCACCGCCGTACCGATATTGCCGCCGAGCTGCGTGTCACGCCCGCTCGATTGCAGGATATGGGCGATCAGCGCCGTCGTCGTCGATTTGCCGTTCGTTCCGGTAATGGCGATGAACGGGCAATCCGGCGCATGCGCCCGCCGCTCCCTCACGAAAAGCTCGACATCACCGACAATCTCAACACCGGCGGCATGGGCAAGATCGACGGTCCAGTGCGGCTTCGGGTGCGTCAGCGGCACGCCGGGCGACAAAACGAAAACCGATAGGCCGTTCCAGTCGATCGTCCTCAGATCGGCGACCGCGATCCCTTCCGCAGCAGCCTTCGCCACGCTATCCGGATTGTCGTCCCAGGCCGTCACATCGGCGCCTCCGGCAACGAGCGCGCGCGCCGTGGCAAAGCCGGAGCCGCCAAGGCCGAAGAGAGCGACCTTCTTTCCGTTCAGCGTGGAGACTGATATCATCGAGGCCTCACCGCAGCTTCAGGGTGGAAAGGCCAATCATCGCCAGGATGACGGCGACGATCCAGAAACGCACGACGACCTGGCTCTCCGTCCAGCCCTTCTTTTCAAAGTGATGGTGGATGGGCGCCATCAGGAACACGCGGCGCTTCGTCATCTTGAAGAAGCCGACCTGAATGATGACGGAAAGCGCCTCGAGCACGAAGAGACCGCCGATGATCGCCATGACGATCTCGTGCTTGGTGGCGACGGCAACGGAGCCGATCATGCCGCCGAGAGCCAGCGAACCGGTATCGCCCATGAAGATTGCCGCGGGCGGCGCGTTGAACCAGAGGAAGCCGAGACCAGCGCCGATGACCGCGCCGAGGACCACGGCCAGTTCGCCCGTTCCGGGCACGAAATTGATCGCGAGATAGTCGGCAAAGACAAAGTTGCCGGCGAGGTAGGCGATGATGCCGAAGGAGGCCGCGGCAATCATCACAGGCACGATCGCCAGCCCATCCAGGCCGTCCGTCAGGTTAACGGCGTTACCGGCGGCAACGATGACGAAGGCGCCGAACAGCACAAAGAACATGCCGAGATTGAGCAGTAGGCTCTTGAAGAAGGGGAAGGCGACCGACGAGCCGAAAGTGGAACCGGCTGGGCCGGAGGACAGCGCCGTCGTCATCATGAAATAGACGGCAATCGCGGCAATCACGAATTCGATGCCGAGGCGGGCGCGGCCGGAAAAGCCCTTGTCGCTTTGCTTCGTGACCTTCAGATAATCGTCATAGAAGCCGATCGCGCCGAAGCCGAGCGTCACGAGCAAGGTAGCGACGACATAGACATTGGCAAGATCAGCCCACAGCAGCGAGGAGACGACGATGCCGGCCAGGATCATCAGGCCACCCATGGTCGGGGTGCCGGCCTTCTTGAAATGGGTCTGCGGACCATCGGCGCGGATCGGCTGCCCTTTGCCCTGACGCACGCGCAGGGAGAAGATGATTCGCGGCCCGAAGAGAAAAACGATCAACGCTGACGTGAACAGGGCACCGCCGGTACGGAACGTGATGTATCTGAACAGATTGAGGAATCTGAAGTGTGTACTGAAAAAATGAATATGGTCCGACAGTTCGGCAAGCCAGATCAGCATAAGAGCCCTTTCTAAAGCCCCTGATGGGTTCGGGGGCTCGTGTCGGAAAATGCGGGAAATTTGTCAAGCAAGCCCGCAACGATCTTTCCGAACCCCATTCCCAGCGACGATTTCACCATCAAGACATCGCCGGGGGCGACAGAATTGAGCGCGAATTCCGAGAGCTCCTCAGTCGTCTCGTGATATTCGACATGAACACTTTCCGGCAGCTCATCCCTCAAAGCAGCCATCTCCGGACCAGCCAGCCAGACATGCTCGATGCCAGCCGCAAGCAGCGGCCCCGCGAGGTTGGCATGCACGCGCTGGGCATAATCCCCCATTTCCAACATGTCGCCGAGCATGGCGATCCGCCTGCCCAGCCGTCCGCCTGGTCCCGCATGCGGCGATGTCGTCGCCAGCAGCGCGATAGCCGCGCGCATGGAGGCAGGATTGGCGTTGTAGCTTTCGTCGATCAGCGTGAAGTAGCCGTTGCCGATCGCACGCTTATGGCGTTGGCCCCTGCCCTTTTCTGGCTGCAGGTCGGCCAGCGCATCGACCGCCCGATCCAGATCGGCCTCCACGAGCATGACGGCGCCCAGCACGGCAAGCGCGTTTTCCGCGATATGACGGCCCGGTGCGCCAAGCGCCACTTCCATAGTCTCGCCGCCGATCGTCAGCCAAAGCGTCGAATTCTCTTCCGAAGCATTGAATTCGGCGAGGCGAACATCGGCCTTCGCATGCTGGCCAAAGCTATGGATATGCTCGATGCCGGCCGCCATGGCAGCCTTCTCCAGCATCTCGAACTGATCGTTGTCGTGATTAAGGATGGCATGACCGCCCGGCACGACACCGTCGAATATCTCCGCCTTTGCGGCCGCAATCTCGGTGATGCTGTTGAAATTCCCGAGATGGGCCGACGCGATCGTGGTGATGATCGCGACATGCGGTTGCACCATCTTGACGAGCGGCCTGATTTCTTCGGGATGGTTCATCCCAATCTCAAAAACGCCGAAATCGGTATCTTCCGGCATGCGGGCCAATGTCAGCGGCACGCCCCAATGATTGTTGAAGGAAGCAACGGAGGCATGCACCTTGCCCGAAGGCGTCAGCGCGCGGCGCAGCATCTCCTTGGTCGTCGTCTTGCCGACCGAACCGGTGACGGCGATGATTTTCGCCTGCGTGCGCTTGCGGGCGGCAACACCGAGCCGCGCAAGCGCCGCCAAGACGTCATCGACGATCACCTTCGGTACTGTCAGGCTGCCCATCGCCGGCAGCCGTGCCTCGCTGATCACGATGAAAGCGGCGCCGTTCGCCATAGCGATATTGGCATAGTCATGGCCGTCGACGCGATCGCCCTTGATGGCAAAAAAGGCCTCGCCCGGCTGGATGGAACGACTGTCTATGGAAATGCCCGCAATGCCCTCAGGCAGCGATCCGACAAAGCGGCCCGAGATTGCAGCGATCAGATCCTCAGTTGTCCATAGCCAGCTCAAGACTTCAAATCCTCCAATGCTTTGCGCAATTCGGCATGATCGGAGAATGGCAGCGTGACACTGCCGATCGTCTGACCTTCCTCATGCCCCTTGCCGGCAACGATCAGTGTATCGCCGGATTTCAGCAGGCCGACAGCCTTGCGGATCGCTTCGGCGCGATCGCCGATCTCCGTCGCGCAAGCGGCACCCGCCATGATCTCCGAGCGGATCGTCGCCGGATCCTCAGAGCGCGGGTTGTCATCGGTGACAATGACGACATCGGCCAGGCGGCAGGCGATCTCGCCCATGATCGGACGCTTGCCGCGATCGCGGTCGCCGCCACAGCCGAAGACGACAATGACCCGGCCCGTCGTAAACGGCCGCACCGAATTCAGGACGTTTTCCAGGGCATCCGGCTTGTGGGCATAGTCGACATAGGCGAGCGCGCCGTCATGCGTATGACCGACAAGCTCCAGGCGGCCCGATGCGCCGACAAGCTTTTCGAGTGCCGCGATGGCGACCGGTGCGGCAACGCCCGTCGAAATCGCGAGACCCGCAGCGACAAGTGCATTGGCGATCTGGAAATCTCCGGCAAGCGGAATGTGAACTTCGAAGATGTCGTCGCCGACATGCACTTCGGCAATTTGCTTATGGCGGAAGTGCTCGACGCGCTTCAGCGTCAGGAAATCACCTTTACGGCCGACGGTACGAACATCCTGCCCGGCATCGCGCGCTGCTTCGATTGCCTGGGGAGACCAGGTATCGTCTGCGAAGATGACAGCCGGTGAACCCTTCGGGAGCAAATCGCGGAACAGCCGCATCTTGGCGGCCATATAGTCCTCCACCGTCGGATGGTAATCCATGTGATCACGGCCGAGATTGGTGAAGGCAGCGGCAGCAAGCTTCACGCCATCAAGCCTGAATTGGTCGAGGCCATGGCTGGATGCTTCCATGGCTGCATGCGTAACGCCCTCGTTCGCCAGTTCGGCCAGCAACTTGTGTAGCGACACCGGATCGGGCGTCGTCAGCGCGCCATATTCGTTGCGGGTCGGCGAAACGACGCCCGTCGTGCCGATCATGGCGGCCGGATGGCCGGCATAGGCCCAGATCTGGCGCGTAAAGGAAGCAACCGAAGTCTTGCCGGCTGTACCCGTCACCGCCACCATGGTTTCCGGCTGGCGTCCGTAAAAACGGGAAGCGGCGACAGCGAGAAACCGGCGCGGCTCCCCAACCTGCAGCAGCGGCACGTTACCGGCATCGGCCACATGACCCGCAACTATAACGGAAGCGCCGCGCGAAACGGCATCGGCGATGAAACTTGCTCCATCCGCCTTCGTGCCGACAACGGCGACAAAGGCCATGCCTGGCGCCACCTTACGGCTGTCGGCGGAGATCCCGCTTATCTCGAGATCGCCAAGCGCTCCGCCAATATGTGTGTTGAGTTCCGGAAACTCATTTCCGGTAATATCCCGCAAGTTCATCGAATATACTTTTCGCCTTCTCGATCAGTCCGCCCCTCGCGAATCGACGTGTGTATTCTTTCACGCTTAATAAGACGCCAGCAAGGCCGAGTCATCTTTTCCAAAATTGGGCTGTACCCCGAGAATTGGCGCCGCGCGAGCGACGATGTCGCGGGCGATCGGCAAGGCCGTGAAGGCCGAAATCGTCCCGCCGCCGCGCTCGCCGCTCTTGGGCTCATCGATGAATGTCATGACGATGTATTGCGGATTGTCGATCGGAAACACGGCCATGAAGGTATTGAAGTTCAGCGTATTGGAATACCGACCGTTGACCACCTTATCGGCCGTGCCGGTCTTGCTGCCGACATTGTAGCCAGGAACGCGGGCATTACGACCCGAGCCCCGGGTGCCGTTGAACTCGAGCAGGAAGCGCACGTCATCGCTGGTGCTCTTCTTGACGACCATCTTGGCGATGGCGTCGGCCTGGTCGCGCGTGCGCGGCAGGAAGGTCGGCTCGATCAGCTTGCCGCCGTTGACGAGTGCTGCTCCCGCGACAGCTGTCTGCAAGGGCGTCGTCGAGACGCCGTGACCGAAGGAGATCGTGATCGAATTGATCTTCTTCCAGACGCGTGGCTGCGACGGCATCTTCACCTCGGGTAATTCGGTCTGCATCTTCGTGAGCAGGCCGATCCGGGTGAGGAACTCCTTATGGCCCTCGATGCCGACAAGATCGGCGATCTTGGCCGTGCCGATGTTCGAGGAATACTGGAAGATTTCGGGAACCGTCAAAACGCGACGCTGACCGTGGAAATCCTTGATGGTAAAGCCACCGATGCGGATCGGATTAGTGGCATCGAAGGCATCACGCAATGTCACCTTGCCATCATCCAGCGCCATTGCCATGGTGAAGGTCTTAAAGGTCGACCCCATTTCGAACGTGCCGTTCGTCATGCGGTTGAGCCAGCCTTCCGTGGCACCCTCGTTCGGATAGTTCGGATCGAAGTCCGGAGCCGAGGCCATACCGAGAACTTCGCCGGTGTGGACGTCGAGGACTGCGGCACCTGCACCCTTGGCCTGGAAATTCTTGACGGCGTTGACGACCGCATCGCGAACGATGCCCTGTACGCGCAGATCGATGGAAAGCTTCACCGGCTGCAGCGGCTGATCGTTGGTCATGCCGGCGGCCGCCAGATCGGCGAGCCCCTGGTCGTCGATATATTTCTCCATGCCCGCAACGCCGCGATTGTCGATGTTGACATAGCCGAGAATGTGGGGAGCGGTCGTGCCGCCCGGATAGAAGCGGCGCTTCTCCGGACGGAAGCCGATGCCGGGAATGCCGAGCGCCAAAATCTGGTTCTGCTGCTTCGGCGTCAGCTGCCGACGGAGCCAAGCAAAGTGCGAGGATTTCGCCGAAAGCTTCTTGTAGGTGGATTTGGTATCAAGGTCCGGCAGAACCTTGCGCAATTCCTCGACGGCTTCGTCCGCGTCGATGATCTTGTTCGGCTCGGCAAACAGTGAGACCGTGCGGATGTCGGTTGCCAGCAGGGCGCCATTGCGGTCGACGATATCAGGCCGCGAGGCCATCAGACGATCCGGCGGCAGAATGCTTGACGTCATCTCAGGCAATGTCATGGCGAATTGGACAAGCCGGCCGCCGATCACGCAATAGACGGCGACGAAGCTTGCGACCAAAAGGACGACGCGGCTCTTTGCCTGATTGGACTTGCGCTTGCGCGCACCCTCAAAGCTCGAACGAGAAAAGCCGTCGCTCGGGCGATTATTGCCGTCAGTGGAGAAATGGGCCTTGCTCTTCAGGACCATGATGCGCGAAAGAAAAGACATTAATCCCTCACCGATCCCGTTGCCATGTTGTCAACATCCTGCTTCTTGCGCTTGGCAAGAGCAGGCGGTTTCGGTCGCGGCGCCGGAGCCGCGGCAACATCGGCGATGGCCTTCCTGATCTGCGCATCCGTCGTATCGCCATTGCTTGAAGCCATCGACGCGCCGCTCTTGGCACCGCCTGCCTTGCCGCTCTTCGGATCGTTGGAGGCCGTTACACTCGGCGGCGGAAGCTGCGAGCGCAGCATCGGCAATTCACTCGGCTGAACGATCGCCGTCGAGAGCGTCGGCTGCAGCTGAAGTTCGCTGTTATAGGTGTTGACGAGGCGTTCGAGCCGGTTCGGCTGAGAAACCAGTGCCCAGTCCGCCTTGAGGAGATCGATCGTATCCCTTTCAAGCTTGATTTCGGATTCGAGGCGGCGAACCTCTTCCAGCTTCAGCTCGGCACGATGCTTGATCGTATAGGTCACGCTGGCCATGGCCGTCATGACGCCGATCAGCACAATGTCAAAAGTCTTCAGCATTTTAGCCCCCAAGCTTTCCAAGACTGGCGAGACTGGGCAGATCGAAGATCGAAAGATCTGCCACCCCTGCCGGAGCCAAGGTGCGAACCCCCGCACGCAACTTGGCCGAACGAGCGCGTGGATTAGCTTCCGCCTCAGCATCCCCAGCAGAAATCATCGACTTACCGACGGGCTCGAAGGTGGCAGGCCGCTCGTTCACGATCGGCATGTGACGCGATCCGGCGGCACGACCCGAGCGGTCGGCAAAGAACTTCTTGACGATGCGATCCTCCAGCGAATGGAAGGTCACGACGACGAGGCGCCCGCCCGGCTTGAGGGCGCGCTCGGCGGCAAACAACGCCTGAGCCAGCTCACCGAGCTCGTCATTGACGAAAATCCGCAGGGCCTGAAAGACCCGCGTCGCTGGATGAATCTTGTCCTTCGCCTTTCGCGGCGTCACGACCTCGATCAACCCGGCCAGATCGCGAGTGGTCACGAAAGGAGCTTCCGCGCGCCGCTTCTCGATCGCATGAGCGATGCGCGGCGCCTGCTTTTCCTCGCCCAGAAACACGAAGATACGAATGAGATCGGCAAGCTTTGCACGGTTGACGACATCGGCGGCCGAGACACCACTTGCCGACATGCGCATGTCGAGCGGGCCGTTCTTGTTGAAGGAGAAACCGCGCTCGGCCTCGTCGAGCTGCATGGAGGAAACGCCGATATCGAGCACGACGCCATCAAGGCCGCCGTCGGGCGCATGATCAGCCAGATGAGAAAACTGCGATTGAATAAGTTTCAGGTGGCCGGCGTGGGCGGAAACGAGCACCTGCCCCGCAGCAATCGCCGTCGGATCGCGATCGAGCGCGATCACATTGGCGCCGGCCTTGAGGATGGCTGAGGTATAGCCGCCAGCCCCGAACGTTCCATCGAGGATGACCTTGCCAGGCGCCGGAGCCAGCGCCTCCAACACCTCGGGAAGAAGAACCGGAATGTGACGAACCGGTCCGCCACCGGCATCAGAAGAACCTCCGCCTGAATTCGCCGCCATTCCGTTTCCCCGCTCTATTCCGAGCGCCTGCCCGCCAGCCTGCGCTCCTCTCGTGCCTGCGACTGCAAGGCCAGAAAGGCCTCCGGTCGCCACAATTGAAAATGATCCGCCCGACCGACGAAAGTTACCTCGCTTGCGATCCCGGTGAAGTCGCGAATGAAATCCGTGACCATCAGCCGCCCTTCCGCATCGAGCCTCATGAAGACCCCGCCCCCGTGAATGAGGAGCGACATCTGGTTCGCCGCCGGCGAAAATGGATCGTCCGCAGCAATCTGCCGCTCGAAGCGATCGAGCAGATCGAGACCGCCGACGCTGATCGCCGGAAACACAAAATCCTGAAAGCAGTACAGCTCCTGGATATTGCGTTCGGCCAACACAGAACGAAACGCCGCCGGCACGGAAACCCGCCCCTTGGAATCGATCCGGTTGGTCGCATTTGACAGGAAGCGGTTCATGACGCGAAACACCCGTCCCCCATGACCCGCAAGCCGCTACTCGCCTACAGGCACAGCCAAAATCGGACACAGCTTCGCAGGCCGAAAGAGCCGACACCCCTTCAACACTCCCAGAACGGGAGCAATCATGGCTTTGCGATAAGTGGGCTCTGATTTGCCCTTGTGCAGTGTTTTTTTGGGATACCATGGGACCATATGGGCGTCAATGGGATGAAGCCACGTCAGACGTGGCCGCAGCCTGAATATTCATAAGACGTTAAGTTTAACGAAAGGTTAGGATCGGCTTCAGGATACGTCGCGAAACAGATTGTTTTCACAAGCTAAAACCCTCGCCTATCGAGGGCTGAAAGCCTTGAAATGCAGGGCATTCGGCAGCTTCAAAAATTATTTGGCGGTTGTCTTGGACGCGCCGCCCGAAGTAGCGCGATGATTTGCCAGTTGGCCTGTAAGCCGGGTTCTGTATGGCTCCGGCCAAGGCCGGAACGTGGCAGCCATTCATCTGGGACGCCGCTTGCGCGACGCCTCGTGCAACCCACCCGGATGACCGGCCCGGAAACAGGCTGGAGCGCTTGCGCACTCCGTGTCATCCCTATTCGGTTTTGCTCCCGGTGGGGTTTTCCGTGCCGTCGCTGTTGCCAGAGACGCGGTGGGCTCTTACCCCACCCTTTCACCCTTACCCGATCCGGAGATCGGGCGGTTTGCTTTCTGTGGCACTTTCCCTGAGGTTACCCCCGCCGGACGTTATCCGGCACCGTGTTTCCGTGGAGCCCGGACTTTCCTCACCCCATCGCCTTTCGGCATTGATGAAGCGCGGCTGCCCGGCCAACTGGCAAAGGCTCATTAACCGAGACCGCCCGCAATTGCCACCGAAATATGCTGGTTTGTGAAGAGCGGATGTCAGTTGCGGAAATGCGCTGAGAAATCCGTGCTGTAGCCTTCGTCCTTGATTCGGCCTGTAAGCAGCAGTTCCGCCCCGAGCCGTCCGATTTCATCGGAACTCTTGGCGGCTGTACCGCAGCCACCTGTCAGAACAGCAACACGAGACGAAGAGGTATAGCCGATCATGGGATAGCCCGTTAGCGAATAGGAGACGGCACAGGAATTGGTGAAAGCCGGTGGCCGCCTCACTCCTGGAACGAGCTCATGGAATATTCGCACCAGATGCTCGCGAGCCTTGTCGCGGCCGGCGGTGCGGAACCAGGCGCGCAGTTCCGCTTCGGTCTTGAATTGCAGATCATCGGGATCGCCACCAATCTTCATGTAATATTTGCCGTCCGGATAGCGGATCGGCGGCAGCATATAGATGCTGTCCACATCATCAGCCGCCTTCGATATCAGCGATGGCATGCCGGAAAGGGCTTGGGCTTCCGCCTCGCTCACCTCGAAGAAAGTGACCGTGCGGCCATAAACCTTCATCTCAACAGGTCGCGGCAAGAGATTCTCGGCAATGGAGAAACCGCCGGCGGCGAGCAATATTTTTTCGGCGCGGAATGTCTCGCCCTCGGCGGTCGTCACGACAGCTAGGCCGCCCTCGTCGCGGATCGACAGCGCCGTCTGCTTGATCACGCGCGCGCCTGCCTTTTCCGCCAGCAGGGATTGTGCCTTGACCAGCCGGCGCGGGCTGATATGGCCGGCCCCATGCGGTTCGAAGACCCCTTCGCTTCCCGATGCGAAGGAGAAGAAGGGAAACTTCACCTTGAGTTCGGCATCATCGAGAATATCGGTTTGCACGCCGAGCCGCCTGGCCGCTTCCACGACATCGCCGACATAAGCTATTTCACCGTCCCGCTCCGGCCCGACAACAAGGCAGCCGACCGGAGCATAGAATTGAATGCCGCTATCCCGTTCGATATCCGCATAACGGCCGATCGAACGGTTTGCGAGACGGGCCCAGTCCGTGTCCGGGTCAATCGTGCGGGTGATGCGGCCTTCGTCGTAATGACTGCCGAATACCCCCTGATGGCTGGCACGATCTTCAGGTTCATCCGGCCCAATGACGGCAACGCCGTCCGTTTGGTTCGCCAGGTGACGGGCAGCGGCTGCCCCCATCATGCCCCGGCCAACGACGATGAACCTGAAATCCACTGCCATACTGTAACCCTCATCCACAGTCGCGATTTCGATAGCACGGAAAACGATTCCGCCCTACCCGAAATCCCAGCGTGAATGTCAGTCCAGAAGGGCAAGCACCTTACCGCAATAACGCTTCGAGATCGGGTTCATGCGCGTGGCGCCGTGGCCGGCATTGTATTTGAGGATGGTGTTGCAGGTCGGTCCGCCGCCGAGATCCTGCGCCATGGCAAGATATTTCATGCCGAACTTGATGTTCGTTTCGGGATCGTAGAGACCCTTGCTGCGGCCGGTATAGCCCATCAGCTTGGCGGTCGCCGGCTTGATCTGCATCAAGCCGATTTCGCCTGCACTTCCACGAGTTTTCGGATTGAAATTGCTTTCGATCTGAATGACGGCAGTGGCGAGTTCAACTGCAACGCCGTTCTGCTTGGCATATTTGGCAATCAGCGCGGAATAGCGATTTTGTCGTGCGAAGGAGGTCTCGGCGTCGCGCAATTCGGCGGGAACATTGGGAACCGGAAAGCCGGTGGTGCGGCTGACGATCTTGAGAGAAACCGTTTTCTGCTTCACATGGCGCTCGCCTGCAGAGGCAGAATCATATCCCGCCAGCAGCACGCCCACGCATGCCACAGCCGCAACAATCAAATTTTTCATGTAGTCTTTTGTCTCCAGGGGCGGGACCGCGGATAGCGCAAGCCATCACGTCCGGCTGGAGGCAAAAAGAGCCGCCGGAATGCACAGTCCCCATTAGTCGTCTACGGTCGCGCGACACACAAACCTAGACGGCGCGACCGCCGTTCAGCGAGCGTCGTTAGACCAATGCAATGCGGAGATAATAGGGAAAAGCTGTGGCGTAGCAGGGTGTTACGCGTTTTCGCATCTATAGCCGGCTATAAACACCGATGACAGGATGGAACGAATTCAGGAATAGCGCGGCAGCGCGGCTAGCAGACGATGAAGCGTATCGATCGTCGAAAAGTCGGCAATGCCGTCCACTCGCTCCTGCCGGAAATGGCGCTGGAAGGCTTCAACGTCGCCCTTCAGTTTTTCCGAGAATTCGCCATTTATTTCAGTGCTGTAGCCATAGAGTGAAAGCATCGACTGCAAGGCCTCGATCGGCTGGCCTACATCGCCCTTCTGGAAGAAGCGACCGCCGGTGATCGAAGCCGGCTCAACCCAGTGCCCGACACCGGCCGCAGCCAGTCGCGCCCAGGGGAATTTCTCACCCGGATCGACCTTGCGCACAGGGGCAACATCGGAGTGTCCAAGCACCCGTTCAGGCGCGATTGCCCAGCGTTGGCCGCAATCACGACACAGTTCGATCACCGCTTCGATCTGCGCATCGGGGAATTCAGGAAGTCCGCCCGGATGACCGGCATTGGCGATCTCGATGCCGATCGACGATGAATTGATATCGGTCTCACCATGCCACGAGCTCTTACCCGCATGCCACGCTCGGCGCTCCTCGGGAACAAGCTGCATGATCCGCCCGTCCTCGAAGACGAAATAGTGGCTCGACACCTGACTCTCCGGACGACAGAGCCAGTCCAAAGCTCCTTCGGCGGTCCCCATACCGGTATAATGCAAAAGGACGATGTCAGGCCGACGCCCATCCCGCCTCTCGCCATGGTTCGGCGAAGGTTGCACATGGGCGCGAGCGAAATCGGCCTTGAATGCACTCATGCTGCGCGGCGTTCTTTCTCGATCTCGGCATAAGCCGCATTCAGGGCCGCCATGCGCTCGTTGGCGATGACATGGAACTCTTCCGGCACCCCACGCGACACGAGGCGATCCGGATGGTTCTCGTAGACGAGGCCATGATAGCGACGGCGGATCGTCGGGAAATCGTCCTGGCGCGAGACTCCGAGCACCTTGTAGGGATCGCGGCCGCCAACATTCACATGGCGGGCCATGATCTGCTCGAACCGCTCTTCACTCATATGAAAGATTTCGGCCACATGCTGAAGGAAATCCATTTCCTTCTCATGGATCAGGCCATCTGCCTTGGCGATATGGAAGAGACCGTCGAGTACGTCTTCCAGTACCGGGCAATTCTTCGTGCAGGTCTCGCAAAGGGAGGACAGCCGCTCCGCATACGCTTCGTAACCGGCCACGTCCTGGCGCGCCAGATTATAAAGGCGGGCGACGTTTTTTGCCTGATCGGGAGGAAATTCAAAGATCTCGCGGAACGCGTTGACCTCGTTTTCCGTCACCACACCGTCTGCTTTCGCCATTTTGGCGGAAAGAGCGATTATGGCGACGGAAAATGCCACCTTACGGCGCGTCTCCGGATCGCCTTCAAAGACGGTGCGAATAGCCTCGACCACCGCCGACAGGGCATTGCCGGCAGTGCTACCGATAGCATTCAGCAATTTTTCCCAGAACGACATGCCGGTCTCTATATCCTACTGAAACAGTAGAACACCTTGATCAAATAATGGTTGCCATTGCAAGCAGTCCATTCGTCGCAAGCCCGAAAACACTTTTCACAATTTGGTAATGATGCTGCAAATGCGAACTATCATCCAATCGCCTCGCCCGGGTTTTGAAGACGAAACAAACCGCCGCTTTCTTAAATTCTTTACTTTACACCCTTGCCTGCCTGTCGCATCCATTCCACCGCAACCATTGAAATGAAGCAGCTTGTCTGCAAGGAGGATCCCCATGGCCAAACAGAAAGTCGCAATGCTCACTGCCGGTGGATTGGCGCCCTGCCTTTCGTCTGCCGTTGGCGGGCTGATCCAGCGCTATAGCGATGTGGCGCCCGATCTCGACATCATCGCCTATCGTTCCGGCTATCAGGGGGTTCTGCTGGGTGACAGCATCGAGGTGACCGAGACCATGCGCGAGCGCGCCTATCTGCTGCATCGCTATGGCGGCTCGCCGATCGGCAACAGCCGCGTCAAGCTCACCAACATCGCAGACTGCGTCAAGCGCGGCCTGGTCAAGGAAGGCGAAAACCCGCTGCGCGTCGCAGCCGAGCGACTGGCGTCCGACGGCGTGACCATCCTTCATACGATCGGCGGCGACGACACCAATACGACGGCTGCCGATCTTGCTGCCTATCTAGGCGCCAACGGCTATGATCTGACCGTCGTCGGCCTGCCGAAGACTGTTGATAACGACATCGTGCCGATCCGCCAGTCCCTCGGGGCCTGGACGGCCGCCGAAGTCGGCGCTCACTTCTTCGACAATGTCAGCAACGAACAGACCGCAGCACCGAAAACGCTCGTCATTCATGAAGTGATGGGCCGCCACTGTGGATGGCTGACGGCGGCAACCGCGCGCGCCTATATCCAGAAGAGCAGCACGAACGAATATGTAGAAGGCTTCATGATGAACGCCGAGATGAAGGGCATCGACGGCCTGTATCTGCCGGAAATGGCATTCGATATCGAAGTGGAAGGCGAACGCCTGCGCAATATCATGGAGAAGACCGGCCAGGTGACGCTCTTCGTATCGGAAGGTGCCGGCCTCGACGCCATCGTTACCGAACGGGAAGCCTCCGGGGAAACCGTCAAGCGCGACGCTTTCGGCCACGTAAAGATCGATACGATCAATGTCGGCGGCTGGTTCCAGAAGCAGTTCGCAGCGATCATCGGCGCCGAACGCTCCATGGTACAGAAGTCGGGCTATTTCGCACGCTCCGCCCCCGCAAACGGCGAGGATCTGCGCCTGATTCAGGGCATGGTCGACCTCGCGGTGGAAAGTGCCCTCAATAAGGTGTCCGGCGTCACGGGGCATGATGAAGGTCAGGGCGGTAAGCTGCGGGTCATCGAATTCCCGCGCATCAAGGGCGGCAAAGCCTTCGATATCTCCGCTCCCTGGTTCGCCGAAGTCATGGACCATATCGGGCAGAAATACTCACAAGCCTGACCGATCTGCGATCAATCGGCTTAATCGGTGGTCAATCCGCCTGATTGACAATCAGGCGGATTGACGGATCGCAAATCCAATGTCTTTGCTGACGGCGGAAGAGGAATAGAGGAGGATTCTATGTCCATCGAAACCTGGCTCGCTTTCGCCGCCGCGTCCTGCATCATGCTGGCCATACCGGGTCCGACCATTCT
The DNA here is from genome assembly GCF_002277895.1 of Rhizobium sp. 11515TR. NCBI lineage: Bacteria > Pseudomonadati > Pseudomonadota > Alphaproteobacteria > Hyphomicrobiales > Rhizobiaceae > Rhizobium > Rhizobium sp. 11515TR. Next base: position 3,011,362 of record NZ_CP022998.1, read on the forward strand.
CCTTGTCATATCCTATGCGCTCGGCCACGGCCGCAAGACGGCCCTGGCAACGGTGACGGGCGTGACGCTTGGCGATTTCAGCGCAATGACCGCATCGCTAGCGGGTCTCGGCGCCCTCCTCGCCACATCAGCGACACTATTCACGATTCTTAAGCTGATCGGCGCAGCCTACCTTGTTTTCCTCGGAATCAAGCTCTGGAGAGCCCCGATTGTGACGGGTCCTCTGGGCGACAATGACAATCTCCCAGAGGAAAAACCGTTAAAAATTCTCTTGCACGCATATGTTGTAACAGCTCTCAACCCGAAGAGCATCGTCTTTTTCATTGCATTCGTTCCACAATTTCTCGACATGTCGAAGCCATTTCTTCAGCAAACGCTTATTCTGGAGGCAACTTTCCTCACTTTGGCGGCGCTGAACTCACTCATTTACGTGTTCGTCGCCGACCTGGCGCGCGGCTTCATTCGCAAGGCAAGCGTGCAGCGCGCCGTTAACAGAACGGGCGGAACCCTGTTGATTGCAGCTGGCGCGGTGACCGCCGGATACCGCCGGATGGCCGCCTAAGCCGGTGCAGGGTTGCGAGGCGATCACGGATAGGTTAATGGGGATTCATAATTTTATCGATCCTGTGACCGAATTTGGCGGTCCTGTGGCCGAATTGCATCGAAATTAGGTTTGGTTTTTTCGAAAGTGACAGAATGGTAACGATCGGATTTCCCAGCCTGAAGCGCAGCGTTGCCTTATCGGCAGTGATGTGCGGCGCTCTCGCCGGGTGCGCAAGCACTCAGCAGCAGCAGACGTCTCAGGCAGAACTCCCGTCGGCACACGCCAACGTGCCGCATCCGAATACGACCCTGACCGCAACTGGCGCAGCTGCACCCGCAGGCGCCGCAATGGTCGCAGCAGCACCGGGCTTCATCGGCCCGCAGCAGCCGCAACAAATGGCAATGGCAAAGTCCGGCCGACTTGCTCCGGGCACTGCAAACGTGGCAGCAGCAACGGTAAGCCAGCAACAGATGGATGCCGCACAGGGACGCTTCGGCGCGCCTGTGGCGAATGCTGCCAATCAGGGAACCGCCGCAATCGCTGCAGCAACGGGCGCGCCCGCCGGCGGCACGTCAGCCGCAGCGGCTTATGCAGCATCCGACGTGCCCCTGGTGCCTTCCGTGGTTGCGATCCCCATGCCCAATCCGGCACGTCCCGGCGATGCCGCCCTCACGCCGGTTTCCGCCTCCGTGGCTCAGAGCGAGCCGACCATTCCGATGACATCGGATGTAGCGGCCATTCAGGTTGCCGTCCCGACGCCGCGTCCGGATTCGACGGCACAGGCAGAGGTCGCCTTCGCCACGCCCGCCCAGATCGGCATTCCGCGCTATGCGGACAACCGCATGCATTATGACTTCAATTTCGACAGCAGCGGCCCGACGGTCGTTCCCGCTGTCATGACCACCACCAACACTCCAAATTACGATTCCGACGTCCCGGCTGCGGAAAAGAGCTACGTAACGAAGCTCATTCAGAAATATGCCAAGATCTATGAAATTCCGGAATCCCTGATCCATCGCGTCGTTCACCGTGAAAGCCGCTACAATCCGAAAGCCTATAACCGCGCCGGATACTTCGGCCTGATGCAGATCAAGTACAATACGGCTAAGTCCATGGGCTACGAAGGCCCGGCATCCGGCCTCCTTGATGCCGAAACCAACATCAAATATGCCGCCAAATATCTACGCGGTGCCTGGATGACGGCGGACAGCAAGGCTCAGAACAAAGAAGCCAACGCCGTCCAGCTTTATGCCCGCGGCTATTATTACGACGCCAAGCGCAAAGGCCTGACGGACGTCGCTAACGGCAATTACTGATTTTACCAGAACCTTATGAGAAGCCGGCCTAGTTCGTGGCCGGCTTTATTGTATCCATGATCCGCTTCACCAAGATTTGCGGTCGATAATATGCCCAGGTCGGCGTCAACCCCATCCGGACGACAACGAGATTGGCCGACGGGACGATTGCGATCGTTTGACCGTCGTGGCCGGTCATCCAGAAGGTATCCGCAGGCAGGCCGAATTGCGCGTTGGAGCCGCCGGGGCCTGCAAGCCAGGCCTGAACCTGCGAATAAACGCCCTCGGAAGCCTTCGTCGGCGTGCGCATGGCGCCGACAAAGCCTTCCGGCAGCAGGCGGTGCCCATTCCATACCCCATCCTGCAGCAGAAAGAGACCAAAGCGCGCCCAGTCCCGGGCATTGGCATAGAGATAGGAGCTGCCGACGAAAGTGCCGCGCTCATCGGCCTCGAAAACGGCGCTATACATGCCAAGCGGCCCAAAAAGTGCCTCGCGCGGATAGGAGATGGCAGCGCTCAGATTGGGCAGCCGGTTCATCCAGAGGCGCGAAAGCAGCGCTGCCGTACCGCTGGAATAGCTGAAACGCTCACCCGGCGCTGCCAACTGATGCGCGTTGGCTGCTATGCTGGTCACGTCCGCGTCGAGATAGAGCATGCGCGTTACATCCGATACGGTGCCATAGGATTCGTTGAACGCAAGCCCGCTTTCCATGGCAAGAAGATCGCTGAGCTTGATGTCCTTGCGCGAGTCAGCGCTCCATTGCGGCAGAAGATTTTGATCGTCAAAGGACATGCGCCCGGCCAGCATGAGTCGGCCGATGATGGCGGCATTGACCGTCTTGGTCATCGACCAGCCGATCAGCGGCGTTGCCTTGCTGAAGCCATCGCCATAAGTTTCAGCGACGATGCGCCCGTCTTTGACGACAACGATCGCGCGCATGGCAGGCCCGGCGAGATCCGAATTCGATACGATATCGGCGAGCTTCGCACCGACATCGCCCTGACCGAGGGTTACCATATCCCCATCCGGCCACACCGCATCGTTCTTTGGCGCCTTCACCTTGTTAAGGAAGACGGCACTACGGGCCGTTTGCAGATCACCGTCCGGCACCAGCGCACAACCGAGCGCGCCGCGATAGAGCGCACGGTTCGGCGCGAACAATCCCAAGAACCGGGCCGTGACCACGCCCTCATCCCGGTCAATATAGACGCGAATGAGCTTCAATGCCGGATTGCCTGGAGCCTGTACATCCTCCTCCATCACCTTATCCGGATCCCGCTTGGCCACGAACGTGTTGGAGCAGACGATCTTTGCCGCGTAGCCATCACCGACCTTCAGCAATTCCGGCGGATAAAGAGAGAGCCAGACGGCCCCGCCGGCGACAATGATCAGCAGCAGAACAATAAGAGCCCCGATCACTCTCGATATCAAACGCATGTCACATATTCTCCAGAAAGGTAGGCGGAGACAATCAGGAAACGCAGCAAGATGAAAGACCTATGATGGTTAGAGCTCCTTAAATATGTGCAAGGATGCTTCTCCACCGGATCTGCCAACAGCCCGCGTCATCAGACTGTAGCATTGCCGGGTTACACGCCCTGAACTTCACAAATCGGTGACAAGACTCAGATGACGGAATTCGCCCCGGATGCCGGTCTCCAAAAGAACCGGAAACTCAAGGACGCTCTGCTGCAGCACAAGGCATTGTCCAAAGCGGGTCTCTCCGAGCGCTTGTTCGGCATGTTGTTTTCCGGCCTTGTCTATCCGCAGATCTGGGAAGATCCGGATATCGATATGGAGGCGATGGAGCTGCAGGCGCATCATCGCATCGTCACCATCGGTTCAGGCGGCTGCAACATGCTCGCCTACCTCTCGCAAAATCCGGCATCCATCGATGTCGTCGATCTCAATCGCCACCACATCGCACTGAACAAGCTGAAGCTCGCGGCCTTCCGCCTGCTTCCCGGTCATGCCGACCTGGTGCGCTTCTTCGGGACCCCCGACATTGCGGCCAATAGCCAGGCCTACGACCAGTTCATCGCGCCGCGCCTCGACACGGCAACGGCTGACTACTGGGATGGTCGCGATCTTTATGGCCGCCGCCGCATCACGGTCTTCAACCGCAACATCTACAAGACCGGCCTTCTCGGTCGGTTCATCGGCGCCGCCCATATACTGGCGCGCCTGCACGGCGTCCGCCTCGACAAGATGACGGAAGCCCGCACCATGCGCGAGCAACGTCAGTTCTTCGAGGAGGAGATCGCTCCGATCTTCGACAAGCCGGCGGTCCGCTGGCTGCTTGGCCGCAAGAGTTCGCTCTTCGGCCTCGGCATCCCGCCGCAGCAATATGACGAACTTGCGAGTCTCGCGGGCGACGATTCCATTTCCGCCGTGCTGAAACATCGGCTCGAAAAGCTCGCCTGTCATTTCCCGATGCGCGACAATTACTTTGCCTGGCAGGCATTCTCTCGGCGCTACGCTGCCCAGCATCAGGGGCCCCTGCCCACCTATCTCAAGCCGGAACACTATGCGGCGATCCGCGCCAATGCCGATCGTGTGAGCGTCCATCACGCCAATTTCACCGAGCTTCTCGCTTCGAAGCCGGCTGCCTCGCGCGATCGCTATGTCCTGCTCGATGCGCAGGACTGGATGACCGAGGAGCAGCTCAACGGCCTTTGGGCGGAGATCACCCGTACGGCGCGCGAAGGCGCCCGCGTAATCTTCCGCACGGCTGCCGAAAAGAGCATCATCGAGGGCCGCCTCTCTCCCGCGATCCGTGATCAGTGGGTCTATTTCGAGGAGCGCTCACAGGAACTTAACACTCGTGACCGTTCGGCCATCTATGGCGGCTTCCACATCTATGGAAAAAAAGCGTGAGCCAGGCGGATACGGGCATAAAAAACAGCGCGAACAACCACGCCAAGCTGATGGACGGCATGTACCGCTATCAGCGCCACATCTATGACCTGACCCGCAAATATTACCTGTTCGGCCGCGATCGAACGATCGAACAGCTGAATGTTCCCGTCGGTGGCTCGCTCCTGGAAGTGGGCTGCGGCACAGGTCGCAATATGCTGCTCGCCTATCGGCGCTTCCCTTCTGCCCGCCTTTATGGCCTCGATATCTCGCAGGAAATGCTGATTTCCGCCCGCAATAATTTCCGCGGCCTGAAACAGATGCCGGATTTTCGTGTCGCCGATGCCACAGCCTTTTCCGCTGCCGATTTCGGCACCAACGGCTTTGACCGCGTCATGATTTCCTACGCGCTGTCGATGATCCCCGACTGGAAAAATGCCATCGACGCGTCGCTCGATGCTGTCGCACCGGGCGGTGAGCTACACATCGTCGATTTCGGCCAGCAGGAAGGGTTGCCAGGCTGGTTCCGTGCCATACTCAAAGGCTGGCTGAAGAAATTCCACGTCACGCCCCGCGCCGATCTTCTGACAGTGCTCGAAGAGAAGGCTGCAGTGCGGGGCATGTCGGTGAAAACCGAAAAGATCGGCCGTGGTTACGCCTGGCGGGCCGTAGCGACCCGGCACGGCGCCTGAGCGGCGACAGATTCCAGCGCGAATTCGGTTCCGAAGACGCCAAGCATAAGAATTTGCTTGAAGATAACGCATTTTTTACGTTGATATGGTGAATAAAGTGGCAAGACCAGCTGGCAACGGTATGGTCTGCCGCTCTTTCGGATTCTCGGGGACCACATTACGGAAGCCAAGTCTTGGGGCAGCAAGATCACTCGGGCCATAACAGGATATCTATGCGCCGGCTTCTGGCATGCCTACTGCCGCTCGCTATTGCCTTGACTGGCTGCACGACGGGCTATGATGCCTTATCGACGGCGGCCCTTCCCAAGACCAGATTCGCCGATACAAAGCCCCAGGACTTCGGCCGCGATCATCCGCAGCGCCATCCCATCCATGGCATCGATATTTCCAAGTGGCAGGGCGATATCGATTGGAAAGCCGTCAAGGGTTCGGGTGTCGCCTTCGTCTTCATCAAGGCGACGGAGGGCAAGGACCGGATCGATCCGCGCTTCACCGAGTATTGGAATGAAGCGAGCGCTGCTGGGCTTCTGCATGCGCCCTATCATTTCTTCTATTTCTGCTCGACGGCCGACGAGCAGGCCGATTGGTTCATCCGCAACGTGCCGAAGGATGCCATGGCGCTTCCGCCCGTCGTCGACGTCGAATGGAACCCCGGCTCCCCGACCTGCAAGACCAGACCGGCTCCTGAAACGGTACGCAGCGAGATCAAACGCTTTATGGATCGCCTGCAGGCTTATTACGGCAAGCGCCCGATCATCTATACTTCGGTCGACTTCCATCGTGAAAATCTAGTCGGCTATTTCCAGGACTATCACTTCTGGGTCCGATCCGTTGCCAAGCACCCGAAAGAGACTTATGCGGGTCGCAACTGGGCCTTCTGGCAATATACATCTACGGGTGTCATTCCGGGGATCAAAGGCCCGACGGACATCAATGTTTTCGGCGGCTCCGAGCAGAACTGGCAAAACTGGGTGGCTGCAGTAGAGAAGCAGGGAAATTCTTAATACTGGGCCCATTTCTCTCTTGCTTATGTCACAATCTTCTGTGAAAGCGACCCTATTCTATCACTAGGAAGGATCGCTCATGGATCGTCACACCATTCGACGCGGCGCTCTTGCGTTGCTCCTCGCCTCAGCCATGACCGGTACGGCATTGGCACAAAGTGCAGCCCCGGCCACAGTGCCGCCCGCGAGCAGCGATGCCACTCCAAAAGTAGCCTGCGGCGGCGATCTCAACGCATTCCTCGCTGGTGTAAAGGCCGAGGCGATTGCGGATGGCGCTGATGCTGCAGCCGCCGACAAGACGCTCGCCGGCGCCCAGATCGACCAGAAGGTCCTTGCCATGGACCGCAGCCAGGGCGTCTTCCGTCAGACCTTCCTCGAATTCTCTCAGCGCACCGTCAGCCAGGGGCGCCTCGACATCGGCCGCCAGAAGATGAAGCAATATGCCGAAATCTTCGCCAAGGCCGAACAGGACTATGGCGTGCCTCCCGGCGTCATCACCGCCTTCTGGGCGATGGAAACCGATTTTGGTGCCGTTCAGGGCAATTTCAACACCCGCAACGCGCTGGTCACCCTCTCGCACGATTGCCGCCGGCCGGACTTCTTCCGCCCGCGCCTGATCGCACTGATCGAACTCGTCCAGCGCGGCGATGTCGACCCGGCAACGACGACGGGCGCATGGGCCGGCGAAATCGGCCAGACGCAGATGCTGCCGCCCGACATCATCGCTTATGGCACCGATGGTGACGGCGATGGCCATGTCAACCTGAAGACCAGCGCACCTGACGTCATTCTGACGACCGCACGTTTCCTCCAGCATCTCGGCTTCCAGCGCGGCCAGCCCTGGCTGCAGGAGGTGACGGTTCCGGACAATCTTCCCTGGGAAAAATCCGGCATCGGCGGCCCGCTGACTGCGGGCGATTGGTTCAAGCTGGGCGTCACCCCCCGCGACGGCAATACGAGCTTCGGCTCCCTACCCGCCGCTCTCATCCTGCCGCAGGGTCGCAAGGGGCCTGCCTTCCTGACCTATCCGAACTACAATACTTATCTCGGCTGGAACCAGTCGTTCATCTACACGACCTCGGCCGCCTATTTCGCCACCCGATTTGCCGGCGCTCCGCCCTATAACAAGGGCAATCCCGAGCCAGGCCTGAACGATGTCGACATGAAGGCGCTTCAGACCAAGCTCGTGGCCCGCGGCTACGATGTCGGCAAGATTGATGGCATCCTCGGCTCCGGCACGCGTGTCGCCATCCAGAAGGAACAGTTCCGCCTGGGTATGCCGGCCGACGGCTGGGCAACGACGGCACTGCTCAACGCGCTCTGATTTCTCTCCTATATGTCGATCGAAAGGCGGCTCCATGCCGCCTTTTTTGCATCTGCTCTCCTTGGGCCCATGGGCAAAACAGCAAGAAACGGGTGGAGAGCCTGCACTCTTCCGGTTTAGATGCATCGAAAGAGGAGAGATGCCATGACTGGCGAACATCGAATGAGCGCCTCGACCTGGGGCCTGCTGCTGTTGCTCGGATTGATCTGGGGCGGCTCGTTCTTCTTCGCCCGTATTGCCGTTCATCATGTGCCGCCCTTTACGCTCGTCTTTCTGCGTCTGTCGCTGGCGGCCGTGGCATTGCATCTCTATCTGGCTGGTCGCCTCAATATCTATCAGTCCCTGCGCCGTCATTGGCCGCAATTTCTGCTGCTGGGCTTAATCAACAATGCGATACCGCACACGCTGATCTTCTGCGGTCAGACGCAGATGGGCGCCGGACTTGCATCCATCTTGAACGCGACGACGCCGATGTGGACCGTGTTGATCGGCAATCAGCTGACAACGGATGAGCGCCTGACATCGGCCAAGCTGATCGGCTGCCTCACCGGCCTCCTCGGAACGATCGTGTTGCTCGGACCGAGCGTTACCAGCGGCGGCTCGGTACCCTTCTGGGCACTCTCATTGCCGATCTTGGCGGCAATCTCCTATGGATTCGCGGCGATTTATGCCAAACGCTTCAAGGGCATCGCGCCGCCGGTTGTGGCAGCGGGCCAGTTGACAGGCTCCTCGCTCATCATGTTGCCAGTTGCGCTGGTGATCGACCAGCCTTGGGCGCTCGCCGCTCCACCTGTGACGGCAATCGTAGCCATTCTCGGCCTGGCGCTGCTATCGACCGCTTTCGCCTACATCCTCTATTTTCGCATCATCGAGCTTGCAGGTGCCACCAACACCTCCCTCGTCACTCTGCTCGTGCCGCCGAGCGCGTTATTGCTCGGCTTCCTCTTTCTCGGCGAGCGAATGGGGCCTGCCGAAATCGCCGGCATGCTGCTCATCGCCGCAGGTCTGCTCGTCCTCGATGGGCGGCTTTTCATATGGATGAAACGCGACGCCAGAACGCGGGAAACATGATCTCCTGCTCCATTCGGATGGTCCACAGTCACAACATATTAATATTTATTCACAGGCCGTCATCAAGCCAGCAATCGACATTTATAGTTAAATATCAAAATGTTGCCAAAAGCTCATGAATCACAGCGCGAATTCGATACCGCGTCGCAGCATCGAATGTTCTTTCCAAGCAACACATTTTCGACATAAAATTTAACGGCTGACTGAGGAGGAAGACATGGGATTAACGCGATCCATCAACGTCCTAGTGGTCGGTGCGGCCTTCGCTTTCGTCGTGACGATGCTCTTCATCTGACGGCTCGGCGAAATACGCAAACGACCAAACTCCGAAAAGCTAACAAAACCTCTGTTTCATTAGAAAAGCGCATGCCCCGCCGGACATGCGCTTTTTCATGAGCTCGCGCGACATCATACTTTAGGCGGCGGCGCCGGCCCGTGCATCCACCTTGCGCTCAAGGCCCAGCCGTTCAAGCACGGCGGAAACCAGTGCCGAACGGTTCATTGTATAGAGATGAAACTCGTGAATACCACGGCGCACCAGATCCTGGATCTGATCGGCGGCAACTTCAGCGGCAACCTTGGCGCGCTCCTCGACATCCTCATCCAACCCATCAAAACGCTCGTCGAGCCAGGTCGGAATATTCGTGCCGCAGGCGCCGGCGAAACGCTTGAGTTGCGTCAGGTTCTGAATCGGCATGATGCCCGGCACGACGGGAATCTTGATGCCGGCTGCGCGAACGCGATCGTGATAACGCTCGAAAGCATCATTATCGAAGAAGAACTGCGTCAGGGCCCGGTCGGCACCATTGTCCGCCTTGCGCTTCAGCATATCGATATCGGCTGCCGTATCGCGGCTTTCCGGATGCTTTTCAGGATAGGCGGAGACGGAAATATCGAAATCGCCGCGCTCGCGCAAAGCCTGCACCAGTTCCGCAGCATTGGCATAGCCGCCCGGATGAGGCTGATAGGCCGCGCCGACACCACCCGGCGGATCGCCGCGCAGCGCAACGAAACGGCGAACGCCGGCAGCCAGAAACTCGTCGATCACCCGATGCGTGTCCTCACGCGTGGCACCGACGCAAGTCAGATGCGATGCGGTCGTGAACGGCGTCTCATGGATCATCTTGCGCACGGCGGAAAGCGTTGGCGCTTTGGTCGAACCGCCTGCCCCATACGTGACTGAAACGAACTCAGTGTCCCAATCGCTGAGCTCCTCAACGGTGTTCCACAGCTGCTGCTCGGCCTCCTCCGACTTCGGCGGAAAGAACTCGAAGGAGATGCGGATACCGTCGCTACGGCTTTCTGATCTCGAAGACATGTCAAACTCTCCCGGCAAGAATGGGGGATGACTGGTAGCCCTGGTCGGACGCGATCAGCAACCGCGGGTCGCGCGCCAGCCAGATGGTGACGGTCAGCGCCTGGCCGCCTTCCCTCCCCGAATGAAGATCCTGCACGCGCTCCACATCCAGCCCCGCCAGTTTCAGCCAATCCGAAATGGTCTGATGCGAGAAGCCGAGGCGCAGATGCGCATGCTCGTCACGCAGATATTCCAGCCCGTGCGGCGCGAGGTCGATGATGACAAGCCGGCCGCCGGGCCGCAGCATTCGCGCGGCTTCATTGATGGCAACCTCAGGCTGATCAAGGAAGTGCAGCACCTGGTGGATGGCAATGAGATCGAAATCCTGCTGCTCGAGCGGCAGGTTGAAAATATCGCCATGCCGCACCGAGGCAGCGGTGATATTGGCCCGGTCGAGATTGGCGCGGGCGACCGCCAGCATGTCACGGCTGGCATCGATGCCGACGGCGCGGCGATAGTGTCCAGCCAGAAGCTGTAGCATCCTGCCCGTGCCCGTACCGAGATCGAGGAAGGAGTCGATCGGCTGCGGACCAATGAGATCGATCAGCGCCTTGTCGACATCCTCATCCGCGACATGGAGACGCCGCAGCTCATCCCACTCGGCAGCATTTCGGCTAAAATAGGCTTGGGCACGCTCGGCGCGAATACGCTTTACGGAGGCGAGACGTTCTCCGTCACGCAACAGCACCGTATCCTTTTCGGCGGTATGGCGCAGCAGGCTGCGCGCCAACGTGACGGCCTTGCCCTCCTGCTTCAGGCGGAAATAGGCCCAGGCGCCCTCCTGATAACGATCGATCAGCCCGGCTTCACCGAGCAGCTTGAGATGCCGGGAAATGCGAGGCTGCGACTGACCGAGAATTTCGGTAAGGTCGGTCACTGTGAGATCGCCGGCCGCCAGTAGCGCCAGAAGGCGCAGCCTAGTCGGCTCGCCGACCGCCTTCAGCACGTCTACTACGTCATCCAAACCGAGTTTAACCAGATCCGTCATTTCACACCCAATCAAGATATAAAGATATCTTTATGTGATTTGAATGAACTCCGCAAGAGCTAATCACCGAAGAGACCAGTAGAGCGTCGGAAATCTGTTAGTTTTTGTCGGCGGGGGAATATATGCGTCCTGCTTAAGGCAAAGAAAAACCCCGGACCTGCCGGGGTTCTCCATGACGGAAAGACAGCAAACTTTATCGTGTCAGGCGCTTGTGCGCCTGGCTGCCCGGATTGAGAGCATCGGGGCCGAGGCGGCGGACCTTGTCCTGTTCGTAATCTTCGAAATTGCCTTCGAACCATTCGACATGACCTTCGCCTTCAAAGGCCAGGATATGCGTGGCCAGGCGGTCGAGGAACATGCGGTCGTGGCTGATGATGATGGCGCAACCGGCGAAGTTTTCGAGTGCGCTTTCCAGCGCGCCCAGCGTTTCCGTATCGAGGTCGTTGGTCGGTTCGTCGAGCAGAAGCACGTTGCCGCCGGACTTCAGCATCTTGGCCAGGTGCACGCGATTGCGCTGACCGCCGGAGAGACTGCCGACCTTCTGCTGCTGGTCGCCGCCCTTGAAGTTAAAGGCGCCGCAATAGGCGCGCGAGTTCATGTCGAACTTGCCGAGCTTGATGATTTCGGCGCCACCGGAGATTTCCTCCCATACCGTCTTGTTGCCATCAAGCGCGTCGCGGCTCTGGTCGACATAGCTGAGATGCACGGTCTCGCCGATGCGGATCGAGCCGGAATCCGGCTTTTCCTGCCCGGTGATCATCTTGAACAGGGTCGTCTTGCCGGCGCCGTTCGGGCCGATAATGCCGACGATGCCGCCGGGCGGCAGCTTGATCGACAGATCGTTGATCAGCGTGCGACCTTCGAAACCCTTGGTGATGCCCTCCATCTCGATCACCACCTGGCCGAGACGCTCGCTGACTGGAATGATGATCTGCGCATCGCCAGGACGCTGATTTTCGGCAGCATCGACCAGCTGTTCGTAAGCGTTGATACGCGCCTTGGACTTGGCCTGACGGGCCTTGGGGCTGGAGGCGATCCATTCCTGTTCGCGGCTGATCGCCTTCTGGCGGCCAGCTTCTTCGCGGGCTTCCTGAAGCATGCGCTTGGCCTTGGCCTGCAGATAGGCCGAGTAGTTACCTTCGTAGGGAATGCCGCGGCCACGGTCGAGTTCGAGAATCCAGCCGGTAACATTGTCGAGGAAGTAGCGGTCGTGGGTGATCATCATCACGGCACCCGGATAGTCGCGCAGGTGCTTTTCCAGCCAGGCAATGGTCTCGGCATCGAGATGGTTGGTTGGTTCGTCGAGCAGCAGCAGGTCCGGCTGCGAGAGAAGCAGGCGGCAAAGCGCGATACGGCGGCGCTCACCACCGGAAAGGCTGGTGACTTCGGCATCGCGCGGCGGGCAGCGCAATGCATCCATCGCCATTTCCACCTGGCTTTCCAGATCCCAGAGGTTCTGGCTGTCGATGATATCCTGGAGCTTGGCGCCCTCTTCCGCCGTCTCGTCGGAATAGTTCATCATCAATTCGTTGTAGCGATTGAGGATTTCGGTTTTCTTGGCAACGCCTTCCATGACGTTTTCGAACACCGTCTTGTTGGGATCGAGCTGCGGCTCCTGCGGCAGGTAACCGATGGTGGCGCCTTCAGCCAGCCAGGCTTCGCCGGTATATTCCTTGTCGAGGCCGGCCATGATGCGCAGCACGGTCGATTTACCTGCGCCGTTCGGACCGAGAATACCGATCTTGGCGTCGGGGTAGAAGGAGAGATGGATATTCTCGAGAATTTTCTTGGCGCCATAGGACTTATTCAGACCGGCCATATGATAAATGAACTGACGTGCCATAGCTTGGGTTGCTCCACGGACGAATAGCGTTGCGATTTGTGCCGCTATGTAGGGGAAACCCCGCCCTCGGGCAACGGCGAAACCTCGTCCAAGGGCATTATCCGCGTCAGAAAAGCCGCATTTTCTCAGAAGCCGGCCGCGTCCACCACACCCCGATCGCAACCGAAGGCGGTGCTGCCGGCACCTTGGATCAGTTTGGCGAGCCGCGGCTCGTTGCCCTGTTGGGGATCGATTGCATCCTCCGAGAGGCCGATGGTCAGCTCCGAAATCATCCTGACATCGCCGACGCGGCGGCAGCTCATCTTGATGCGCGCATTGGCACCCTCGCCAAAACTCTGGTCAAAAGCGGCCTTGATGCTCTCGGCATCCAGCTCCTTACCGATATTCTGGGCGAAGAGATCGCGCACGGCCGACGTATTGAGTTCGGCAATCAAGCCGGCGGCGATGGAGAAATATTGGTCCGCACTCAGCTTCGTGCAGGTGCCGTGCTTGATCCATTCATGCCGTTCCAGGCCGGATTGGGTGCCCGGCATTGCCTTATCGAGCTTCACCTTCACGTCTTGCGAAAGCTGGACCGCGGGCAGGTCCTTCCAGTCACGGCCACGATCCGCCTGTTTCAGATCCTCGGAAACATCGCAATATTCCTGCCGCATCGGCCAGAGACCATGCAGGGAGAAATTCGTCGCGTCATGATTGTCCGACGACTGGTTGCGGCATTCCGCCTTCTTCTGGTTCGTCTGACAAAATGCCGGCTCCCAGCTTGCCGCCAGGATAAAGCGCGTCCGTCCACGGCTATGCTCCTGCGCCATAGCGCTAGCTGCCGCCCCGACCGAAACGAGCACAACCGTAAATACCCGAAGCCACTGCTTCATTCGTACCTCCAACTAGAACATTATAGGAACAAATAAGCAGTTTGAGCGAGCAGATGCAATCCTGAATCGCAGCGCTCGGAAAGATTTATTTCTGTGAGCTTCACCACCTATCCATTGCAATCGGGCGGATGATAACCTTTCGTCCGAATGGGGAGGAACGGATCTATGTTCGCCGAGACGAAGCGCTTGAAAAGTCCGACGGGCGCAACCCTTGCCTATCATCATTTGCCGGCGGTAACCGATGCTCGCGGCATCCTGCTGATATCGCACGGTCTTGCCGAGCATTCTCGCCGATATGAGGCCTTTGCCGATGCGATGGCAGGCCAAGGTTTTCATGTCTACGCTCACGATCATCGCGGTCACGGGGAGACCATCGCTCACGATGCGCCGATTGGCCGCTTTGCGCGAAGAGATGGAGTGGGATTGGTCATCGCCGACGTGCTCGCCGTGCGCGAGCTAGCCGCAAGTGCCCATCCCGGCCTGCCGATCATCCTGTTCGGGCATTCCATGGGCGGATTGATCAGCCTGAACACCGTCGTCACGCATCCGGGCAAGTTCGATGCGGTCACCGTCTGGAATTCCAATTTCAATCCAGGCCTTGCTGGTCGTGCCGCCCAACTCATCCTGAAAACGGAGCGTATGTTCAAGGGATCGGACGTTCCCAGCGGACCGTTGCCGAAACTAACCTTCGGCACCTGGGGTCAATCGATCGCCAACCGCCGCACCGATTTCGACTGGCTCTCGCGCATTCCCGAAGAGGTGGACAAATATATCGCCGATCCGCTTTGCGGCTTCGATGCCTCCGTTTCGCTCTGGCTCGACCTGTTCGAACTCGCCTTCCGCGCACCGCAAAGAAGCTATCTCAACCGTCTCCGGCGGAATCTGCCGATCCATCTCGTCGGCGGCGGCAAGGATCCTGCGACGGACAACGCGAAAGCGATTTCCTGGCTAGCAAAGCATTTGAAAAGAGCCGGCTTCTCTCGTATCACCACCGAAATCTATCCCGACATGCGGCACGAAACGCTCAACGAAATCGGTGCCGAAGAAGCCATTTCCCGCTTTGCCGACTGGTGCAGAACGGTGGTGGCAAAGACCTGATTCTCAAGGAAATTCTGCAATGACCACCTCCAGCGGCTCCTCGGTCCGATTGCCGCAATCGGAGCTGACCTTCGGCCTGTCGATGATGTTTCTATCCGTCGTCCTCTCGCCGGTCATGGATATCTTCTCCAAACTCGCGGCAACCACCATTCCGCCGGCTGAAGTCACCGCTGCACGCTTCATCTTTCAGTCGCTCTTTACCCTGCCAATGATGGCGTTGCGCGGGCAGTGGGGCGTATGGTCGTGGCGCCATAGCGGCGTGCACGCGATCCGCGCCGCCCTTTTGACGCTGTCCATGGTCTCGTTCGTGACCGCGCTGCAGGTCATGGAAGTGGCCGATGCCATTGCCATCTTTTTCGTCGAGCCGATGATGCTCACCATCCTCAGCAGTATATTCCTCAAGGAAACCATTGGCTGGCGTCGTTATACGGCCTGCGCAGTCGGCTTTCTTGGTGCCATGCTAATCATCCAGCCGAGCTTCCAGGAAGTCGGTTTCGTTGCCCTATTGCCCGTCGTCACGGCACTCTGTGTTGCGGTTTATGTGATCATCACGCGCGTCGTCTCCCATAGCGAAGATGCGTGGCCGCTGCAGTTCCAAACGGGCCTATGGGGTATAGGCTTCAGTCTGATCCTGCTTGGCATCGGCAAAGCTACGGGATCTGTAATCCTTTATCCGGTTATTCCGGATCTCACGGCAATGCTCTATTTGCTCGGCGTCGGCGCAACTGCGGCGGCCTCTGGCATCCTAACGGTCTATGCCTATCGCGCAGTACAAGCCTCGACGCTTGCGCCCCTGCAGTATTTCGAGATCGTTTCGGCAACGATCTTCGGCTGGCTCGTCTTCGACAATTTCCCGGATGCGATCAAGTGGCTCGGCATCCTCATCATCATCGGCTCAGGGCTTTACATTCTCTGGCGCGAGCGGCGCTTTGCTTCCAGACCGGTATCCGATACATCTGAAACAGCATTCACGCCTTAAGCGGGAGAGCGGACAGACATGACAGAACAAAAGACCAAGAAACCTCCGCTGTCCGGTATTCGCGTCATCGAACTCGCCCGCGTGCTGGCCGGCCCCTGGGCCGGGCAGATGCTGGCTGATCTCGGCGCCGATGTCATCAAGGTGGAAAATCCCGACGGCGGCGACGATACGCGCCAATGGGGGCCGCCCTTCGTCGAGGGCAAGGATGGCGAAAATCTCTCTGCCGCCTATTACCATTCCGCCAATCGCGGTAAGCGCTCTATCACCGCCGATCTCAAGACCGAAGAAGGCCAGGAACTGGTGCGCCGTCTGGTGAAGACGGCCGATGTGGTGATCGAGAATTTCAAGCTCGGCGGCCTGGTAAAATACGGGCTGGATTATGAAAGCCTGAAGAAGATCAATCCCCGCATCGTCTATTGCTCGATTACCGGCTTCGGCCAGACCGGCCCCTATGCCAGTCTCGCCGGCTATGACTATATCGTCCAAGGCATGTCCGGTTTCATGTCGATCACGGGCGAACCGGATGGTCAGCCGATGAAGGCGGGCGTCGCGATCGCCGATATCTTCACCGGCATCTATGCCGTCTCGGCAATCGAGGCCGCCCTGATCCACGCTCTCAAGACCGGGGAAGGACAACTCATCGACATGGCGCTGCTCGATGTGCAATCGGCCGTACTGGCCAACCAGAACATGAATTATCTGATCTCCCGCAAGCCGCCCGTACGGCTCGGCAACTCTCATCCGAATATCTCACCCTATGAAGTCGTGCCCACCGCCGATGGCTATCTCATCCTTGCTGTCGGCAATGATGGACAGTTCCGGCGCCTATGCGCCATTCTCGGGGTGGAAACCCATGCCGATGACGAGCGCTATGCGACCAACAAGGCTCGCGTCGCCAACCGCAACGAGGTACGCGCCTTCATCTCGTCGGAGACGCTGAAGTGGAATAAGGCAGAGCTGCTGAAAGCTTGCGAGGCCAACGCCGTTCCGGCCGGTGCCATCAACACGATCGAGGATATGTTCGCCGATCCGCAGATTGTGGCGAGGGGCCTGAGGATCGATCTCGAAGATAGCGCCGGCACCGTCATCCCGAGCGTGCGCACGCCAATCGTGCTGTCGGAAACGCCGCTAACCTATACGCGGCCAAGCCCGCGCCTCGGCGAACATCAGGAGGAAGTTCTGGCTGAATTGGCCGAACTGGAGGGAAAGGCGGGGACATGAAGCGAACGGGCGGGCAACTCATCGTCGAGGCTTTGAAGGCCAATGGCGTGCAGCGCATATCCTGCGTGCCGGGGGAGAGCTTTCTCGCCGTGCTCGATGCGCTGCATGACAGCGACATCAAAGTGCTCGTCTGCCGCCAGGAGGGTGGTGCGGCGATGATGGCGGATGCCTGGGGTCGATTGACCGGCGAACCCGGCATTTGCATGGTCACCCGCGGCCCCGGCGCCACAAACGCTTCTGCCGGCCTTCACATAGCCCGGCAGGATTCGATCCCGATGATCCTGTTCATCGGTCAGGTCCAGCGCGATGCCCGCGAACGCGAAGCCTTTCAGGAAGTGGAGTTTCGGAGAGCCTTTACCGAATTCGCCAAATGGGTCGGCGAAATCGACGATGCCGCCCGCATTCCGGAATTCGTCACCCGCGCCTTCGCTGTGGCAACATCTGGTCGCCCCGGTCCCGTGGTGCTGACCCTCCCCGAAGACATGCTGCGCGATGAAGTCGAAGCGCCGCAAGCACTGCTCTACGTCCCAGTTGCTGCCCATCCGGGCCGCGGCCAGCTTGCAGAGCTTAACCAGCGTCTTGCGGCTGCGCAGCGGCCGATGGTCATTCTCGGCGGCACGCGCTGGAACGAAGAAGCGGTTGCCGGCATCAGACAATTCGCCGAGCGTTTCAAGCTCCCGGTTGGCTGCTCCTTCCGCCGGCAGATGCTGTTCGACCATCTGCATCCAAACTATGCCGGTGATGTCGGCATCGGCATCAACCCGGCGCTGGCAAAGGAAATCAGGGAAGCGGATCTGCTGATCCTTCTCGGCGGCCGCCTCTCCGAAATGCCCTCGTCCGGCTACACGCTTGTCGATATCCCCTACCCGCGCCAGCAGCTTGTCCACATCCATCCCGATCCCTCGGAACTCGGCCGCGTCTATCGCCCGGCTCTGGCGATCTGCGCCAGCCCGACGGATTTCATTGCGGCTCTCGCGGATTTGGACCCGCCGCACGAAACGTCTTGGGCAGAGCGCACCGAACGCATGCACGCTGCCTATCTTGCCTGGTCGAAGACACCGCAAGAGTGCCCCGGCGCCGTCCATATGGGCCGCATCATGGATTGGATCGAAGCGAATACAGCCGATGATGCGATCTTCACCAACGGTGCCGGTAACTACGCGACCTGGCTGCACCGCTTCCATCGCTTCCGCCGTTTCAACACGCAGGCTGCCCCTACCTCCGGCTCGATGGGCTATGGCCTGCCGGCTGCGGTCGCAGCAAAACAACTCTTTCCCAAGCGCGAAGTGATCTGCTTTGCCGGCGACGGCTGTTTCATGATGCACGGCCAGGAATTCGCGACCGCCGTCCAATACGGCCTGCCACTGATCGCTTTGGTCATCAACAACGGCATGTACGGCACGATCCGTATGCACCAGGAGCGGGAATATCCCGGCCGAGTCAGCGCCACGGCGCTCGATAATCCAGATTTTGCGGCCCTTGCCCGCGCCTATGGCGGCCATGGCGAGACCGTGAAGGTGACTGCGGAATTCGGCCCGGCCTTCGAACGGGCGCGCGCTAGCGGCAAACCGGCGATCATCGAAATCGCACTTGATCCGGAAGCGATTACGCCCTCGCGTACTTTGACGGAAATATCGCAAACAAAAGGCCGATGAGCGCGAGCCCACCGGCCTTTCAAAATCACTGATGGCAGGACTTAGTCGAGTGCTGCCGTCACGATGAATTCGACCTTGTACTTCGGTGCAGCGAGCTTGGCTTCGCTGGTCGCACGGGCCGGCGTGTTGGCCGGATCAACCCAGGCTTCCCAGGCAGCGTTCATTTCAGCGAAGTAGGAAATGTCGGAGAGATAGATGAGCGTCTGCAGGATCTTCGACTTGTTGGAACCGGCTGCAGCGAGCAGGCGGTCGACTTCGGCGAGTGCCGACTTGCACTGGTCGGTGACGCTTTCGCCTTCACCAACCTGGCCGGCGAGATAGACGGTGTTGCCATGGATGACAGCGCCGCTCATGCGGGCGCCAACGTCGATGCGCTTGATGCTCATGGTTTTCTCCTGATGTTGTTCTTCGACAGGTAAACAAGGCATGACCCATGGTCTGCCCTCAATCAAAAGGCCGGGGAAGGACCCGTTCAGCCGCGAATGTGATGCGTCTTCTGATAGATCGCCGTCGAGCGTGCGCCCGAGCGGCAATAGCCAAGCATCGGGCGCGGAAACTCGTCCAGCGCATCGACCATGCCCTGCACGGCCTCTTCGGTCACGCCCATCGGACCAACAGGCACATGGGTGATGTCCAGGCCGAGTTCCTTGGCGCGGGCTTCGATGACTCCGAACGGCGTCTGATCCGGGCTTTCGCCATCGGGGCGATGGCAGACGATGGACTTGAACCCCAGAGCCTTGATCTGGTCGAGATCCTCTACGGTGATCTGGCCTGACACCGAGTATTCATCGTCGATCGGGCGGATATCCATGGTTCATGTCCTCTCTAAAACCGTGGCCTTGATCTACGCCGCGGCAGGGCAAGCGTCAACCGCGGCGCACTCTCAAACAAAGGCAAAATTGAGCATGAAATTGCGGGCTTCGCCGGGCTGGAGAATATTGAATTCGCCTGCTTCCTCAAGTTCGGACCGCGAGACCCAGCGATGCGAAACCGGCTCGATACCAAGCACGTGCGCAGGCGCGCGCTGATTGCGCCAGACCTGCAGGAACGGCAGCGTGTCCGTTCCGAACCGCACCCTCAGAGTCTTCCCGCCAATGGCCGCGATGGGGCCGAGGCTGATCTCTGCCCAATCCTCGCCCTTTTCTTGCGCCGGCACGCAGAAGATATCACCGCCCTCTTCGCCGAAGGTCCAGGGAAAGCCGCCGTTCTCCAGCATCTGTCCGGCAAGGCGCGTGCCGCTATCGAACCATTTGCCGCCGATGTTCATATGGTACATCAAAAAGACCGGCATCGCCTCGGTACTCGTATTGACGACACGATCGGCAAGTGAAACCTCGCCCGTGGCGCCATCGATCCGCCAAAGACGTTCCAGCCTTGCGGTGCGGCGTTCGGCTGTGATGACATCGATATCGGCGCGGCATTCCGCGTTGCCATTCTCGAATTTGGTCCAGAGAATTTTGGCTGGATGAGACGAGAAGGAACCGTGCAGCGGATAGCGCTTGCCTTCATAGGCGTCGGACATCGGCTCTGGATGGCGGATATGATCCGGCCCGCAGGTAAAGAGGAAGCCTTCCACGGAATGACTGATACGCGGATCGCCATCGTCGGGAACGGCACTTCCGGGCGCGAGATTATTGCCCTCGACGATGCAGGCGCCGATATCCAGCACGGAGCCCTCGTCTAGCGTCAATTTCGGCCCCTTGGCCGCAGAAAAATCCATCATCCCCAAAATCCTCCCTGATCGGCGCCGAGCGCAGGTGCTGTCCCAAGGTGGCGCGCGACTGAAATAAACGGTTATTTGGCTTACCAAATCTTAACTTGAACCCTTGATCACATAAATTTTTATATTTTATTCAGCATGATAATCTAAATCTCCATACTGGCGTCAAAATTGCCATGTGTGTGTCAGCCGAACGACCATCCCGAGGATTCGACAGACGTGAACCGGTTCGTAAAATTGAGTTTTGCTCTGGCAACGACTGCCGCTCTATCTATGCTCGCGCTCACGGACGCGCAGGCGCAATATTATCGCAGCGGCAACGGCAACACGGTTCTCGTCACTCCCGACGGCCGGATCCTTGATCAGTATCCTTATGGTGGCGGATATTCCATGGCGCGCGACGGACGCGGCCGCCGGGTTCTGATCGATGCCTATGGCAATGTCGTCGCCACGGAGATGAAGGCCAGCACCTACTATCCCCGCGCCCCTGCTCGCGACAGCTACGTTGATAACGGCAGCCGCTATGGCGACACGCAGCTTTCCGACAACCGCAACTACCAGGACTATCGTCAGTATCGTACCGATAGCTACGGAAATTACGACGGCGCTCCCGATAATGGTTACGGTCAGCAGGATCGTGGCGTGATCACCGGCGGCATTCCGCGTGACAGCGATATCCAGCGCCAGCCGCTCGACAATCAGCCCTTGCCAGGCAAGGACCAAGGCCAGGCGAACCCGAATGGCAGCGACTATGCGTCGATCGATCCGCAGCAGAGCGCGCCTGACATCGTCAACAAGCCGGCACCGGCTGAACCCGTCATCACGCTCAAAGGCAAGTCGAAGATGGAGATCACCGCGCTGGAGGTCTTCCTCGCGCGGCAGGGTATTTCGCCTGGTGCGATCGACGGACGAATGGGCGCAAACGTCACAAAGGCAATCTATGCCTATCAACAGATGACCGGCCAGACGCTTGACCCGAACAATACCGACGCGATCCTCGAGCAGCTGCGCATGTCTGGCGGCATGCCGATCGTCAACTATACGATCACCGCTGCCGATGCCGCTGGTCCTTACGTCGCCTCGATCCCCGAGGACTATGCCGCCAAGTCCCAGATGCCTTCCCTCGGCTACACGTCGACGACCGAAATGCTAGCGGAACGCTTTCATATGGATGAGGGCTACCTCAAGGCACTCAATCCCGGCGTCGATTTCACCGTACCGGGCAGCACCATCAAGGTCGTCAATACCGGTCCCAGCAAGACGGGAACGGTCGCCAAGATCTTGGCAGACAAAGGCCGCAAGCAGGTTTTCGCCTATGACGCCAACGGCACGCTGATTGCAGCCTACCCGGCTAGCATCGGTTCCGCCGACACGCCCTCGCCGTCAGGCACGGTCACGGTCGAACGTGTCGCCTTCAATCCGGGCTATACCTACAATCCGAAAATCAACTTCCAGCAGGGCGCCAACGACAAGGTTCTGAACATACCGCCCGGCCCGAACGGCCCGGTCGGTACCGTCTGGATGGCTCTTTCGAAGCCGACCTACGGCATCCACGGCACACCGGATCCCTCGCGGATCGGCAAGTCGCAGAGCCATGGCTGCGTACGTCTTACCAATTGGGATGCGACCGAACTGGCCAAGATGGTCAAGCCTGGCGTCGTCGTCGAATTCGTGGATTGATTCCCAGACAGAGCTTCAATGAAAAAAGCCGCCGGATGACACTCGGCGGCTTTTTTGTTTGGCCTGATAAGCTGCCAATTTCATCCCAGATATCGGGGAGCTGAGCGCAGTATCAGAAGCAGTCGCGGAACAAAGCCTTGGTGTTTTCGAGCGTCATCGGCACCGGATTGCCGCCTGCACTCGGATCTTCGATCGCCATGGCGGAGAGCTCGTCGATCCGGTCGGGCGCGATGCCCATGGCAGACAGATTTTCCGGCACGCCGAGTTCCGAGCGCAGTTGCAGCACATAGTCGTAGAAGCCGTCGAACCCGCCCGAAATGCCGAGATAGGCGGCGGCGCGGGCAATCTTGTCCTCGATGGCCTTGCGGTTGAAGCGCAGAACGGCCGGCATGACGACGGCATTGGTCATGCCGTGATGGGTGTTGTAGACGGCGCCGATCGGATGCGAGAGCGCGTGAATGGCGCCAAGCCCCTTCTGGAAAGCGACGGCGCCCATGGCGGCAGCACTCATCATGTTGGCCCGGGCTTCGAGATCCGTTCCCTCACGATAGGCGCGCGGCAGGAATTCCTTGACCAGCCGCATGCCTTCCAGCGCGATACCGGCCGACATCGGATGATAGAAGGGTGAGGAATAGGCTTCCAGGCAATGGGCAAAGGCGTCCATGCCGGTGCCGGCGGTAATGATCTTGGGCATGCCGACGGTCAGCTCCGGATCGGCAATGACGACGCCGGGCAGGAATTTCGGATGGAAGATGATCTTCTTCACATGCGTCGCGGAATTGGTGATGACGCTGGCGCGGCCGACTTCCGAACCGGTGCCGGCCGTCGTCGGCACGGCGACGATCGGTGCAATGCCTTCGACGTTGGCGCGGGTCCACCAGTCGCCGATATCTTCGAAATCCCAGACCGGGCGCGTCTGGCCAACCATGAAGGCGACGCATTTGCCGAGATCGAGGCCGGAACCGCCGCCGAAGGCGACGACGCCATCGTGGCCGCCGTCCTTGAACGCTTTCACGCCGGCTTCGAGGTTCTTCTCGTTCGGATTGGGATCGACATCAGCGAAAATGGCGCGGCCAAGACCCGCATCTTCCAGAATATCAAGTGCCGTCGCCGTGATCGCCATCGAGGCAAGTCCCCGGTCGGTGATCAGGAGCGGCTTCTTCATGCCCAGGCTCTTGCAGGCGTCCGCGAGCTCCTTGATGCGGCCGCGGCCGAGCTTGAAGGCGTTCGGATAGCTCCAATTGGCTGAGATAGTGCTCATGCTGTTACTTTCTTCAGATGATAGGATTTCGGGCGCGTCAGATTGTGGAAACCGATGATCGACAGCGAGCCGCCGCGGCCGGTTTCCTTGACGCCGGTCCAGCACAGAGCCGGATCGAGATAATCGGCACGGTTCATGAAGACCGTGCCGGTTTCGATTTCGCGGCCGATACGTGAGACGCGCTCGACATCCTTGGTCCAGAGCGAAGCCGTCAGACCGTAGGGGCTGTCGTTCATCAGTTCCAGCGCTTCCGCATCGCTCTTAACCTTCATGATGCCGACGGCAGGGCCGAAGGTTTCCTCGCGCATGAACGCCATGGAATGATCGACATTGACGAGGATCTGCGGCGCGAGATAGGCGCCGCCATCATCGGCCGGGAACAGCTTCGGATCGACCAGCGCCTTGGCGC
The DNA here is from genome assembly GCF_002277895.1 of Rhizobium sp. 11515TR. NCBI lineage: Bacteria > Pseudomonadati > Pseudomonadota > Alphaproteobacteria > Hyphomicrobiales > Rhizobiaceae > Rhizobium > Rhizobium sp. 11515TR. The sequence goes on from NZ_CP022998.1 coordinate 3,035,232, forward strand.
CCTTGGCAACCGCATCGGCGATCTGTTCGCGCACGACCTTGGCGAAGCGCTTGTTGGCCATCGGCCCGAGCGACGTGTCGGGATCAAGGGGATTGCCGAGCTTATAGTTCGAAACCCAGGCCACCGACTTCTCGACAAAACTGTCGAAGAGCGATTCATGCACGTAGATGCGCTCGATACCACAGCAGCACTGGCCGGAATTGTAAGTCGCTCCATCCATTAGCGTGTCGACGGCGGCGTCGAGATCGGCGTCTTCCATGACATAGCCCGGATCCTTGCCGCCAAGCTCGAGGCCGAGGCTGGTAAAGGTGCCGGCGGCCGCACGCTCGATCGACCGGCCGCCGTCGACGGAGCCGGTGAAATTGACGAAGTTGAAACTGCCGGCGGCAATCAGCGCCGAGGTTGTTTCGTGATCGAGGAAGACATTCTGGAAGACATCGGCGGGAACGCCGGCCTCCACGAAGGCTTGGACGAGCCGCTCGCCAACCAGCAGCGTCTGACTTGCATGCTTGAGGATGACTGTATTGCCGGCCATCAGCGCCGGCGCGACCGTATTGATCGCGGTCATGTAGGGATAATTCCACGGAGCGATGACAAAGACCACGCCATGCGGCTCACGCTCGATCCGGCGGGCAAAATTGGCGCTGTCCTCGACGACCAGTGGCGCCAGTGCATCGGCGGCGATCGACGCGACATAGTTGGAGCGCTCGTTGAAGCCGCGATATTCGCCCCCATACTTGATCGGGCGGCCCATCTGCCAGGCAAGCTCCGGCACAATCACATCGGCCATCTCATTGAGCCGGGCCACACCCTTCAGCACGAGCTGGACACGATCCTCCAGCGGACGACGCGCCCAATCCTTCTGCGCCCTGCGGGCGCGTGCGACGACTTCCTTGCCAGCTTCCAGCGACAGTGCCGGACGCTCGGCATAAACCTCTCCGTTCACCGGAGAGACGCATGTGATCATGGTCATGATCGAATTCCTGTTTTCTTGGTCATCCATTGATTGTCCGGAGTTGTGCAAGCAGGGCCGCATTCAAAAGAGAAACGGCGGACAGACAAAACATCCCAGCGCCCCTGCCCGATCATAAAATGAAAATCGGGCAGGAGGCAGATCGCAAAAGCCTTACGCTCTTTCGAATCCGCGCGCCACTTCCCAATCGGTCACCCGACGATCGTATTCCTCCTGCTCCCATTCGGCAGCGCGGGTATAGTGATCGATGACATCGTCGCCGAAGGCGGCACGCAGCATCTTCGACGTCGCCAAGGCAGTCGTAGCATCGCGCAGCGTGCGCGGTATCTCGCGAACTTCGCGCGCGCCATAGGCATCGCCGACAAAGGGGGCCTCGAGTTCGAGCTTGTTTTCGATGCCGTCGATGCCGGCAGCGATCAGGGCAGCAAAGGCCAGATAGGGATTGAGGTCCGAGCCGCCAACGCGGCATTCGATGCGGATCGATTTCGTATCCTCGCCGCAAAGGCGGTAACCGGCGGTACGATTGTCCTTGCTCCAGATCGCCTTGGTCGGCGCGAAGGTGCCGGCCATGAAGCGCTTATAGGAATTGATATAGGGCGCCAGGAAATAGGTGATCTCGCTGGCATGCGTCAGAAGCCCGGCAACATAGTGCTTCATCATCGGCGACATGCCGTATTTGCCGCCTTCTTCGAAGAACTTTGGGCTCTTTCCGTCGAGGCTCCAAAGCGACTGATGGATGTGCGAGGAGCTTCCGGCGGCACCATAATTCCACTTCGCGAGGAAGGTGATTGCCTTGCCCTTCGACCAGGCAATTTCCTTGCAGCCGTTCTTGATGATGGCATGGCGGTCGGCCATATCAAGGGCATCGGCGTAGCGGACGTTGATTTCCTCCTGACCGGCGGATGCCTCGCCCTTGGAATTCTCCACCGGTATGCCCGCGCCCTGCAGGCCGATACGGATCGCCCGCATCACCTCTTCCTCCTTTGTGGTCTGGAAGATGTGATAGTCCTCGTTGTAGCCGCTGGCGAGCTTCATGTTGCGATAGCCGGCTTCGCGCGCGCTGTCGTAGCTCTGGTCGAAAAGGAAAAATTCGAGCTCCGAAGCCATGTAGGCCTTGAGGCCCATGGCCTCCAACCGCTTCACCTGCTTCTTCAAGATGGCGCGCGGAGAATGCGCGACTTCCTCATGCGTATGATGGTCGAGCACATCGCAGAGCACCAGTGCCGTGCCTTCCAGCCACGGGATGCGGCGCAGCGTGGCAAGGTCCGGCTTCATGGTATAGTCGCCATAGCCCTTCTCCCAACTCGTCGACTTATAGCCGGAGACGGTTTCCATCTCGATATCCGTCGCTTGCAGATAGTTGCAGCTATGCGTTTCCTTCCAGGCGCTTTCTATGAAGAATTCCGCCTGGAAGCGTTTGCCCATCAACCGGCCCTGCATGTCGACCTGGCATGCCAGAACCGTATCGATGTGCCCTTCGGCCACATCTCGCTTGAGGTCGTCGAACGTATAGCTGCTGCTCATAATTTGGTCCGCCTGAACAATGAATTGAAACGTCGGCCTGCCGAACGATATCGCCTTGCCGGATAATCCGCGCGCGTGCCGCCGTGTCGCTACCGGTGAAAAGGGTCGCAGGTCTGCGACCCCATTGCTTGCAAAGATTGGACTTCGCTTACTTCTCGCCGACGGCCGCTTCCGCTGCCGCGATCTCAGCCTTGCGCTTGGCAATGGCATCGCCGATCGGCGGGCCCTTGAAGCGACGGCGCTCGAAGCCGAACCAGACGATGGCCGTCAGAACCAGGAAGCCGACGGTGATGATGCCCGCCCAGTCGTTCGGCGGCTGGATGCCGAGAACGAAGATGATGATCATCGCGACGATCGTCAGCACGGCAAACAGCTTGAACAGCCCTTCCCCGAGGTTCCAAGGGCCCATCTTGTCCCATTTCGCCGTACCCCATGCGAAAAGACCGAGCGTAATCGGGATCGCGAAGGAGAAGAACAGGAAGATGACGGTGCACGAGACGACGATGGTGTAAACCGGCGTATCGCCGATCGATACCAGCGATGAACCCCAGACGAACAGGACGGAAAGGACCGACCCGGTCCAGATCGCCGAAACGGGCGTGCGGTATTTCGGGCTGACCCGAGACAGGGCCTTGGATCCCGGCAGACCGCCGTCACGCGAGAAGGCGAAGATCATGCGCGAAACCGAGGTGACCGTTGCGAGACCACACAGCCACTGGCTGATGAAGATCAGCAGGTAGAGAATGTCCTTCACGATGGGATTGACCTGTGCGTCCATTGCCCAGAAGAACACGTTCCAGCCCTGCTTGGCGGCATCGTCCATATTCGGCAGCATCAGCACGAACGAGCAAAGCATGATGTAGCCGAAGAGCGCCGACCACAGAACCGAAGACACCATGCCGCGCGGAACGGAATGAGCAGCCTTCACAGTCTCTTCCGACGTATGGGCCGAGGCATCGTAGCCGGTGATCGTGTAGATCGGCAGCAGAAGGCCGAGCGCGAAGACCCAGAAGGTCGAAACCTGCGGCCAGACCGGCGCGCCGGTTGCTGAGCCGTCGGCAGCAATCGTCGCCAGACCGGAATAGTTGGTGAAGGTGAAAAGCCGCGCAAAATCATAGGACGGCGCAGCGATCAGGCACACGGCCGCCAGAAGGATCGAGGTTGCGAAGATCAGATAACCGGAGAAGTCGGTCAGCTTCGCCGTCAAGCCGATACCCATGTGATTGACCAGCGCCTGCAGGCCCGTGATGACCACCAGGAACACGATGCGCACCAGAGTGGTGTCGGTCATGTTGAAGTAGCCGCCGAAGGCGCCGACGAAGAAGTAGTAGGTGCCGACATTGATGGCGCCGAGGACCGTGACGAGGCCAAGCAGGTTGAACCAGGCCGTCAGCCAGCCGGTGAAGCGATTGCCGAGGATCGAGCCCCAGTGATAGAGGCCGCCGGCTGTCGGATAGGCCGAACTGATCTGCGCCATCGCCACAGCGAAGACGAGCGATATGAAGCAGCCGACAGGCCAGCCGATGCCGATAGCGGCACCGCCCGCACCCGATGTCGCTTGAGCCAGCGAATTGATGCCGCCGGATAGAATGCAGATGATCGAGAAGGACACGGCGAAATTCGAGAATGAACTCATCCGCCGTTCCAACTCCTGAGCGTAGCCCATGGAGTGCAGGATCTGGACATCCTGCTTCTTGTCTGACTCTGTATAATCAGCCATGCCATTCCCCCTAAAGCCCGGTCGTCCGCGGGATTGCGGAGAACCATGTGTCACATTGACCGCTGACATTTCGCCATGCGGTCCGATCGCAGTTGAACTGCTCCCCGGGGTCTTTTTCTTTTATGTTCAGGCTTCCAGACTGCTCTGGAGAAGCCCCGTCAGATAATCGGCCATGACCCCTTGGCCGACGTCGTCTCGAATGAGGTCGTTGCGGACCTCGATCATTACGTTATGCAAACCATTGGCGAGCCCATGCAGCTTCAGCGTATGGGTGACACCGTCTTGAGGACCGTAAGGCTGATTGCGCTCTGTCTGATAGAGCGGCGCCTCAGCTGCTGCATCCAGCATGCGATCGGCCAGCCAACGGTCTTCATCATGCAGAATGCCAAGCTCCACTGCCCGTGGCTTGCCATTATAGACCGGCGTGAAGCTATGGATTGTCACGATCACGGTTTTTTGTCCGCGCGCCGCCCGCTCCTTCAAGAGCGCCCGAATGCGATCGTGAAACGGGATGTAGAGCCCTTCCGTACGCGCTTTTCTATCCGCCTCGCCCAGGTGCTGATTTCCAGGGATCGTATAGATCTCGCTCGTCTCCGGCATAGCACCGGCACTTTCGGGGGGCCTGTTGCAATCATAAATCAGCCGGGAGAAGCGCTGAAAAACCAAGGTGGCATTCAAACCGGCGGAAATTCCTCTTGCAACCGCGAGTGCGCCTGGGTCCCAGGCGATATGGCTCGAAAGCGCCTCGACGGAAAGGCCGAGGTCGCCGAACCGCTCCGGAAGCGCGCGGGAGGCATGCTCGCAGACGAGCAAAACCGCACTGCTTCCGTCCGGTCTTTCGACCGCAACGCAATCGCCGTCCGCCTTCGTCAAAATACCTTGCTGCGCGAGCATCGGAGACGCCCCATTGCCGATTAACAAAATGTTTATAAGAAAAGAATTCTTCAGGTTTTCGCCGGTGTCAACTGGAAACTGAAATTATTTCTTCATTTGTGACATTGACTCGAAATGTGACAGCGTTGTTATATCCTGCAAGGAAAGCGGCATCAGACCGTCCCGGGGAGCTAAAATCGAGTGAACAATGCGTCGAAGACAGTTTCGGACGTAATCAATGCGCGCTTTGATACGCTGACGCGCGCCGAAAAGCAGCTCGCCAAGAGCCTGCTCGACAATTATCCCGTTTCCGGGTTGGGCAGCATTACCACCGTCGCCGAGAATGCGCGGGTTTCGACGCCGACGGTCGCGCGTATGGTGCAAAAGCTTGGATACAAAGGCTATCCGGACTTCCAGGCCCATCTTCATCAGGAGGTCGAGGCGACGATCTCCAATCCCCTGACAAAGCATGATCGCTGGGCGTCCAACGCGCCAGGCACGCACATCCTCAATCGTTTCGCCGACGCCATCATGGGCAACCTGCGACAGACCTTGTCGGATATCGATGTGGCGACCTTTGATGGCGTTGCCGCGCTACTGTCGGAAAGAAAACGCGGCCTCTATTTCGTAGGCGGGCGCATTACAGGGGCGCTTGCCGAGTATTTCTTCACCCATATGCAGGTCATCCGGCCCAACACGACGCTGCTTTCTTCCAATTCAAGCACCTGGCCGCAATATGTCCTGAACATGAATCCGGGTGATCTGCTCGTCATATTCGATATCAGGCGTTACGAGCAGGAAATGGTCAATCTGGCCGCCGCCGCCCGCCGGCGTGGCGCGGAAATCATCGTTTTCACCGACCAGTGGGCAACGCCCGCCGCCAAGCATGCGAAATACACGTTTCGAGTGCAGATTGAGGCGCCGTCCGCATGGGATTCGTCGGTTGTCACTCTCTTCATCGTCGAAGCCCTGATCGAAGCCGTACAAAGCTCGACATGGGACGAGACAAGCGAGCGTATGAAGACACTGGAAGGTCTTTTCGAACAAACCAAGCTGTTTCGCAAGCTAAGTTGAAGGGGAATGAAAACAGAAAATAACGGTTCGTGAAGAGTGTGAAATACAGCGGCTGTCATACTTGTCGATTAGAAGCAAAAATCGACTGCGTTTTCAGCAAACGCAACGCTTTGAAGTCGTCACACAACCTTCATGTAACGTCATTAACAGCAACGCCAGACACTGAAAACCCAAAAGGAGGAAATGCAGTGATCTCGAAAATTCATCGTCTTCTGACAATTTCTACGGCGATGCTCGTCGCTTCGACGGCAATTGCCGCCGCAGAACCGAGCGCCGATCTCATCGCTGCCGCCAAGAAGGAAGGCACGCTGACCACCATTGCCCTGCCCCACAACTGGTGCGGTTATGGCGACCTGATCGCTGCGTTCAAGGCGAAGTACGGCATCGAAGTCAACGAACTGAATCCGGATGCCGGCTCGGGCGATGAAGTCGAAGCAATCCGCGCCAACAAGGGCAACACCGGCCCGCAGGCTCCTGATGTGATTGACGTCGGCCTCTCCTTCGGCCCGACGGCCAAGAAGGAAGGCCTGCTGCAGCCGTACAAGGTGTCCACCTGGGATTCCATTCCGGACAGCGCCAAGGATGCCGAAGGCTATTGGTACGGCGACTACTACGGCGTTCTCTCTTTCGTCACCAATAAGGACGTTGTGAAGAACCCGCCGAAGGACTGGGCTGACCTCCTGAAGCCGGAATATGCCAACACCGTTTCGCTCGCCGGTGACCCGCGCACGTCGAACCAGGCCGTTCAGGCCGTCTACGCCGCCGGTCTCGCTGCCGGCGAAAAGGACGCCACCAAGGTCGGCGCCGCCGGTCTCGACTACTTCGCGAAGCTCAATAAGGCAGGCAACTTCGTTCCGGTCATCGGCAAGTCCGCTTCGCTGGCTCAGGGAGCAACCCCGATCGTCGTCGCCTGGGACTACAACGGTCTCTCCTGGCGCGACAGCCTGAACGGCAACCCGCCGGTGGACGTTACTGTGCCGGCTTCGGGCGTCATCGCCGGTGTCTACGTCCAGGCGATCTCGGCTTTCGCTCCGCATCCGAACGCTGCCAAGCTCTGGATGGAATTCCTCTATTCCGACGAAGGCCAGATCGGCTGGCTGAAGGGCTATTGCCACCCGATCCGCTTCAACGACCTGGCGAAGAACAAGAAGGTTCCGCAGGAACTTCTCGACAAGCTGCCGCCGGCCGCCGCTTACGAAAAGGCCGTCTTCCCGACGCTAGAAGAGCAGGATGCCGGCAAGACCGCCATCACCACCAAGTGGGATTCTGTCGTCGGTTCGAACGTACAGTAATCCGGCCTGACATGACCTCCCCGCTTCGGTGGGGAGGTTTTCCATTTTTCTGACGCCGCGGATTGGGTCAATCATGAGCATCGTCACAACATCGACAGTCAGTTCCACTCCCATGATCAACAAGCGCGTGGTTGTCGACTGGCTAGGCATAGCGCCCTTCCTGATCTTCGCGCTGCTGTTTCTGATTTTGCCGACGATCTATTTGGTCGCGGGCGCGTTTCTGACGCCTGACGGCAGCCTGACGCTGAAGAATATCGGCGACCTGTTCACGCCGACGATCATGAGCGCCTATTGGATCAGTATCAAAATCTCGGTCGCTTCGGCGCTTGGTGGCGCGATCATCGGCTTTTACCTGGCTTGGGCGCTGGTCCTTGGCGGGCTTCCAACCTGGATCCGTCACGCCTTCCTGACTTTCTCAGGGGTCGCATCGAATTTCGCCGGCGTGCCGCTGGCCTTCTCGTTCATCGCCACCCTGGGCCGCCAGGGTCTAGTCACGATATTGCTCGCTCACTTCGGCTTCAACCTCTACGGCACCGGCTTCAACCTGCTGAGCTTCTTCGGCCTGACCATTACCTACATGTACTTCCAGATACCGCTGATGGTGCTGATCATTACACCTGCGCTCGACGGCATGAAGAAGGAATGGCACGAAGCGGCTTCCATTCTCGGCGCAACCAATGGACAATATTGGCGGATGGTCGCCCTGCCGATCCTCTGGCCGAGCCTGCTTGGCACGACGCTGCTACTGTTTGCAAATTCGTTCGGCGCCATCGCGACGGCAATTGCACTTACCGGCAGCTCGCTGAATATCGTTCCGATCGTGCTCTATGCGCAGATCCGCGGCGATGTGCTGCACAATGCCAATCTGGGCTATGCGCTGGCGCTCGGCATGATCGTCATCACCGGTATTTCGAACGTCATTTATATCTTGATGCGCATGCGCGCTGAACGGTGGCAGAAATGAAGCTGCAAAAATTCTTCGCCTGGATCGCCGTTGCCATCGGCCTCATCTACTTCCTGGTGCCGCTCATCGGTACACTGGAGTTCTCGCTGCGCATGCGGCGCAACGCTTACAGCTTCGACGCCTATGCCTCCGTCTTTTCGGATTTCGGCTTCATTACGGCCTTTGGCTTCTCCATGTTGATGGCGCTTCTGACCATCATCTTCGGCATGTTGCTCGTTGTGCCCACGGCCTATTGGGTGCGGTTGCGGTTGCCGCAGCTTCGGCCTGTCGTAGAATTCATCACCTTGATGCCGCTGGTCATTCCGGCCATCGTCATCGTATTCGGCTATCTGCGGCTCTATAATTCGTCGTCGATCCTGCCGCTGACCGGCTATAATTCGACGACGAACATTCTGCTCGTCTGCTCCTACATTGTATTGTCGCTGCCCTATATGTATCGTTCGGTCGATACGGCGATGCGTACCATTGATGTCGGCACGCTGACAGAGGCTGCCGAAAGCCTTGGTGCAAAATGGACAACCATTATGTTCAAATGCATCTTTCCAAATGTCATGAGCGGTGTGCTTTCCGGAGCGTTCATCACCCTTGCGATCGTCATGGGCGAATTCACCATGGCATCGCTGCTCAACCGTCCGGCATTCGGGCCCTACATGCAGCTCATGGGCGCCAATAGAGCTTACGAGCCCTCTGCCCTGGCCATCATCGCGCTTGCCGTTACTTGGCTCAGCATGGGCTTGCTGCAGCTCGTTTCCCGTTTCTCAAGATCCGCTCCGATTAAGGCGTAAGGCTTCTCACCATGGCTTTTCTCGAACTCACCCACATCAAGAAATCATTCGGCGAAGTTCAGGTCGTTCACGATTTCAATATGCAAATCGAAAAGGGAGAATTCATCTCCTTCCTTGGACCGTCGGGCTGCGGCAAGACGACCGTGCTGCGCATGATCGCCGGTTTCGAAACGCCGACCGCCGGCACCCTGTCGATCAACGGCAAGGATCAGCGAGCGTTAAAACCGAACCAACGCAATATCGGCATGGTCTTTCAGGCTTATGCACTGTTCCCGAACATGACGGTGCACGACAATGTCGCCTTCGGCCTCAAGGTCGCCGGCATGGTGAAGCCCGACATCGACAAGCGCGTCAAGGAGATGCTGTCTCTCATCAAGCTCGATCATCTTGCCGGCCGCTATCCCTATCAGATGTCCGGGGGCCAGCAGCAGCGCGTGGCGCTCGCCCGCGCCATCGCCGTCAAGCCGCAGGTCCTCCTGCTCGATGAGCCGCTTTCGGCGCTCGACGCGAAGATCCGCATCTCGCTGCGCGAAGAAATCCGCGCCATCCAGCAGCAGCTCGGCATCACCACCGTTTTCGTGACCCACGACCAAGAAGAAGCCCTGTCGATCTCGGATCGCATCGTCGTCATGAATGCCGGTCGCGCCGATCAGATCGGCACGCCTTTCGAGATTTACAACACGCCGGCAACCCGCTTCGTCGCTTCCTTCGTCGGCACGCTGAACCTCATCGAAGGCAAGGTCGTCGATCCCGACAGCAACCGCATCATGATCGGCGATCAGGGCGTGACCCTGAAGCAGTCAGTGACGGCCTACAAGCCGGGCGATACCGTATCGCTGGCCCTGCGCCCGGAAGCCGGTTCGCTGGCGGAATCGGCTAAAGGCGATACGGCTCTCACGGGCGAAGTCTCTTCGGCACACTTCCTGGGTTCGGTCATTCGCACCCGCATGAACGTTGCTGGCAACACGATTTCCTTCGACATGTTCAACAGCCCCGGGATGATGCCTCCGAGCGTCGGCGAGAAGGTGACGCTGCGCTTCGCCTCCTCCGATCTGCTCGTGATTCAGGATTGAGAAAGCGCCCTGCGTCGCAGGGTCATTTTGGAAAATTATTCGCGGACGCCGGGTCAGAAGCCCGGCGTTTTTCTTTGATTTTCATAAGAGAAAGCATTTATAGTCCGGACGTTCTCAGGGCGGGGTGCAATTCCCCACCGGCGGTATGGGGAGTTCCCTCGAGCCCGCGAGCGCCTTCCGGATTTCGGAAGGGTCAGCAGATCCGGTGAGATGCCGGAGCCGACGGTATAGTCCGGATGGAAGAGAGCAAGCAGGATCGCACCTCCTCCGCGCGAGGGATGCCGCGATGTTGCGTGTTCGCCCAAGGGATATTTGACAACAACCCTTGAAAGGCAAAATTCATGACCATTTCGATTTCTACCCAGCCGAGCCGCATTGCGATCATTCGGGCCCGCTGGCACGCCGATATCGTCGATCGTTCGGTCGATTCCTTCGTTGCCGAATGGCAGACGGCGGAAGGCGCACCGCCGATCGATATCTTCGATGTCCCCGGCGCGCTTGAAATTCCGCTGCACGCCCAGACACTTGCCCGCAATGGCCGTTATTCCGCAATCGTTGCCACCGCTTTCGTTGTCGACGGCGGCATCTATCGCCACGAATTCGTTGCAAACACGGTTCTCGATGCCATGATGCGCGTCCAGCTGGACACCGGCGTGCCGATCCTCTCGGCAGTCTTGACGCCGCATCACTTCCAGGAATCGGAAGCACATATCCAGTTCTTCAAGGAACATTTCATCATCAAGGGCCGTGAAGCCGCCAGCGCCTGCCGCCATATCCTTGCGGAACGCGCCAAATTGCTGCCCGCCGTCACAGTTTGAGCTTAGCATGGTGGAGGCGCGGCATCTGCCCGCCTCCATGTCCACCAGGGAGAAACGTCAGTGACCGTCCTACGCATCATCCCAAACCTGCCCGCCGCCGATCCCGATGCAGCCCGCCTTTTCTATCATGACCTCCTCGGCCTCGAAGTCGTCATGGATCACGGCTGGATCCTGACCTTCGCCTCCGAAGCGGCAACGGTGCCGCAGATCAGCGTCGCCAGCGAAGGCGGCTCCGGCACCATCGTTCCCGATCTCTCGATCGAGGTTGACGATGTCGATACGCTTTATCACCGCGCGACATCCATGGGTTTCGGCATATTGTATGACCTGACCGACGAACCTTGGGGCGTTCGCCGCTTCTACGTCCGCGATCCTTTCGGCAAGATCGTCAATATCCTCTCCCATCGCTAAAGCGGAGACGGGCGAGCCGCTTTGATCCCAGATAAGGCAGGCCGTTCGAGCTGTTACCGCAGGTCCACGTTGAAGGTGATCCGCTCCGCTGACCACATCGACTCCGAATAAGTAATGGGCACCCCGTCCGCGTCCACGTCCAATTTGCGGGTGATGAGCAGCGGTACGGATTTCGGCTGCCGGAGGAGCCGCGCCTCTTCCGCCGTCGGCATCCGCGCCTCGATCTCTGTCGATAAGCGCTCATAATCGGTGACGCCATAGCTGGCGAGTGCCGCCGAGATTGTCGGATACCGCAATCTGGCCTGATCGAAATCAGGAAAACGTTCGGCAGGATAATAGGAATCCCCCAATTCCACCGGTATGCCGTCGGCGGTCATGAGGCCGCGACGATGGATGACGGGCGCATTCACCGCCAGCTTCAAATAGGCAGCCACCCGCTCTCCTGCCGGCACGATCTCGTGAAGGAGCAATTCGCCACCGGGCTCGAAACCTTGTTCGATCAGGTTCTTGGAAAAGCGGGTTCTCTTCGACAAGGAATAGTCGAGCATGCCCCTATGAACGAATGTTCCTCGTCCCTGCTCGGCACGCACCAGCCCACGTTGCTCCAGATGCCCCAGCGCCTGACGCACCGTAAAACGGCTGACACCGAAACGCTGCATCAGTTCCGGCTCGGTCGGCAATTTCGTCCCCGGGGCAAAAGTCCCGGCGGCAATATCTGCCGCCAGGATCTCACCGATCTGATGCCAGAGGGCGCTGCCGCCCTTGCGATCGATCGTCTCCATGTCAGATACGCTTCTCAAGCCGGAACAGAAGCTTGTATTCGGCTGGATAACTCAATGCATCGAGAATGCTCGGATAATATTTCCGGTCCTTCGATGCATGCACGAAACCGTTGTAGCCGAAACGCTTGACGGACACGTCGAAGCCAGCTGCAACGAAGGTATCGATGTAATCCTGGGGTGACCGATCCTGCATCGGCGCATTGCTGTTATTGCCGATGAGCTCGAACCATTTCGGCCAGAGCGGCATTTCATTGTGGCATCCGGTCACAGCGTAGTAGACGCCGCCGTTGCGCATGGCCTGGTACATCCCCTCGGCATGCTCTCTCAACTTCGGCAGCAGATAGATCACCTCATAGCTGAAGGCCACGTCGAAGCTGTCGGCAAAGGGTGCCAGATCGGTCGTGACATGAAACTGCAGCGGCATGTTGCCTGCGGCTTCGACAGCAGCAGCCACCGACTCCGAAGCGATATCGATGCCGACGCCGCGTCGGAAGGGCCTCATGGCATAAAGCAAACGCAGGAATCCGCCGCGATTGCAACCGAAATCCAGAATAGTCTTGGAGGAGAAATCCCGCTCCGGCACCGTCTCGATGAAGTGGCGCCAATAAGGGCTATGCGATTCTGCCATTGCGGCGTCACCCTGCGGTTCCTTGTGCCAGGTGGCGTAAGTCGTTTCTGCGTTTGCCATGATGCTCTCGCTGTTGGAGTGGACTGAGCTTGAGATAGCGCAGCTTCATGACAGCCACATGAATTCGTCCGGACGACTGGACTTATGAAATCAGCCAAATAAAAAGGGCTCCACCGCAGCGGAGCCCTTTTTACAAATGATCTAGATGAATTACACCCGGATCGCCTTGTCATTCACATCGAAACGATGCATCTGGTTCGCATTCGGCGTCGCATAAACCATCTCGTCCGGCTCGTATTTGTGTTCACCGAAGAGACGAACGGTGAGAAGACCGGTAGTCTCCGACTCCAGATAGATGATCGTGTCCGCACCGAGATGCTCAACGTGGATGACTTTGGCGGCCCATGTACCCTGATCGCGTGCTAGCGTGATGTGCTCGGGGCGTATGCCGATGGTCTTGGCGCCACTTTGGCCGAGGCGCTCGGCCGGGATGAAATTCATCTGCGGCGAGCCGATGAAGCCGGCAACGAAGGTGTTGGCCGGACGGTTATAAAGCTCCATCGGCGAGCCGATCTGCTCGATCGCACCGGCATTGAGCACGACGATCTTATCGGCAAGCGTCATTGCCTCCACCTGATCGTGGGTAACGTAGATCATGGTTGCCTTCAGGCTGCGATGCAGCCGGGCGATTTCGAGACGTGTCTGCACACGTAGCGCCGCATCGAGATTCGACAGCGGCTCGTCGAAGAGGAAAAGCTCCGGTTCGCGCACGATGGCGCGGCCGATGGCGACGCGCTGGCGCTGGCCGCCGGAAAGCTCCGATGGCCGGCGGGCGAGATAGGGCGCAAGTGAGAGCATGCCGGAGGCCTTTTCGACACGGCTGTCGATCTCGGCCTTCGCGGTGCCGGCTTGCTTGAGGCCTAGGCCCATATTGTCCTTGACGGTCAGATGCGGATAGAGCGCATAGGACTGGAAGACCATCGAGATGCCACGCTTGGCAGGCGGTGTCACGGTCACATCCTGGCCGTTGATCAGCACGGCACCGGAGGTCACATCTTCGAGACCAGCGATGCTGCGCAGCAGGGTCGACTTGCCGCAGCCGGAAGGACCGACGAAGATGACGAACTCACCATCCTTCACCTCGAGGTCGATGCCCTTCAGCACGTCATGCGTACCATAGGCCTTGCGGATGGATTTCAGTTGAAGCGATCCCACAGTCTTTTGTCCTTATAGATAAACGGGCTTGCCGGTGCGCACGCTCTCATCGGCAGCGAGGCATATGCGCAGAGATTGAACGGCATCAGTCATATGACGATTGAGGTCGAGATCCTCGCGGATGGCCTTGAGCATGAAAGCCTGCTCGAAGTCGCAGAGCTCCTGGTGGCCCGGTTCGCCATCCATGTGCAGGTCCTGATCCGGCCGGATGAACTGACCGTTGGGTCCCGTCTCGGCGCTATGCAGCCGGATGACGGACGTCTTCGTGTGCATGTCGATATCGTCGGATTTGGCATTCTGGTCCATGGCGATCGACACCGAGCCGTTGGGCGACATCACGTCCTTCACGAAGAAAGCCGTCTCTGAGATCATTGGACCCCAGGCGGCCTCGTACCAGCCGACGGAACCATCTTCGAAGATCACTTGCAGATGGCCGTAATTATACATGTCCGGCTTGATCTCCTGCGTCAGCCGCAGGCCCATGCCGCGCACCTCGACGGGCTTGGCATCGGTGATCTGGCACATGACGTCGACATAATGCACGCCGCAATCCACGATCGGCGACGTCATCTGCATCAGCGCCTTGTGCGTCGCCCAAGTCGGGCCGCTCGATTGCTGATTGAGGTTCATGCGGAATACATACGGACCGCCGAGCTTGCGCGCTTCGGCAATCAACCGCATCCACGAGGGATGATGGCGCAGGATGTAGCCGATCGTCAGCTTCTTGCCGGCTTTCTTTGCCGCCGCGACCACACGCTCGGCATCTTCGACCGTCGTGGCCAGCGGCTTCTCGACGAAGACGTGGCAGCCGGCTTCGAAGGCCATGACCGCGAAATCGGCATGGCTGTCGGAATAGGTATTGATGGAGCAGAGGTCCGGCTTCAGCTCCTTCAATGCGATCTCGAAATCCGGATGGACCGTATATTCGCGCAACTCCTCAGGCAGATCCCGCTTGGAGCGGTTGACGAGGCCGACGATCTCGAAGCCCGGATTGTTGTGATAGGCCAGCGCATGGCTGCGGCCCATATTGCCAAGGCCGGCAACGAGAACGCGGATCGGCTTTTCAGATAGGCTCACTTGACTGCTCCGGAGGTAATGCCGCGAATGAGTTGGCGCGAAAAGATGACGTATAGGATGAGGATCGGCAGGATAGCGAGCGTTAGCGCCGCCAGCACCGCATTCCAGTTGGTGACGAACTGGCCGATGAAGATCTGCGATCCGAGCGTCACCGTCTTTGTTGCCTCGCTCGGCGCCAGGATCAACGGGAACCAAAGATCGTTCCAGATCGGGATCATGGTGAAGACCGCAACCGTCGCCATCGCCGGACGAACCAGCGGCAAGACGAGGCGGAAGAAGATTGCGTACTCGCTGAGGCCGTCGATACGACCGGCATTCTTCAGGTCGTCGGAAACCGTCCGCATGAACTCGGACAGGATGAAGATCGCCAGCGGCAGGCCCTGTGCCGTATAGACGAGGATCAGCGCCGTCAGCGTGTTGACCAGGCCGGCGGCCACCATGCCCTGCAGGATCGCAACGGTGCCGAGACGGATCGGGATCATGATCCCGATCGCCAGATAAAGCCCCATGACCGTATTGCCACGGAAGCGATACTCCGACAGCGCGAAGGCGGCCATCGCTCCGAACAGCAGCGTCAGGATGATCGAGACGATCGTGACAACAAAGCTGTTCTGAAAATAGGTGAGGAAATCCCCCTGCTTCAGAACGGTGTCATAGCCGATCATGCTGAAGGAGGATGGCGTCGGGACGCTCAAGGGTGCGCGGAAAATCGAGGCGCGATCCTTGAACGAATTGATGACCGTCAGGAACACCGGAAAGATGGCGACGAGCGTATAGGCGATGAGCGCCAGATGTACGAAGCCGGTACGAAGAGTGGAAGTGCGTGCCTTGGACATGGGTCGCGCTCCTCAGAACTGGTAACGGCGGATGCGCCGCTGCACGATGAAAAGATAAAAGGACACACCGGCAAGGATGATGAGGAACATCACCGTCGCGATCGTCGCGCCCATCGAGCGGTCGCCGAGCTGCAGCTGGAAGCCGAAGAAAACGCGATAAAGCAGCGTACCCAGGATATCGGTCGAGCCATCCGGCCCCGCCAATGCGCCTTGCACGGTATAAACTAGGTCGAACGCATTGAAATTGCCGACGAAGGTGAGGATCGAGATGATGCCGATCGCCGGCAGCACCAGCGGCAGCTTGATCTTCCAGAACTGACTCCAGCCAGTGACGCCGTCGCATTCGGCCGCCTCGATAACCTCTTCGGGAATATTCAGCAGTGCGGCATAGATCAGCATCATCGGAATGCCGACATATTGCCAGACCGAAATAAGCGCGACGGTAATCAGCGCCGTGCTCGGCCTGCCGAGCCACGGG
Organism: Rhizobium sp. 11515TR; assembly: GCF_002277895.1. Lineage (NCBI taxonomy): Bacteria > Pseudomonadati > Pseudomonadota > Alphaproteobacteria > Hyphomicrobiales > Rhizobiaceae > Rhizobium > Rhizobium sp. 11515TR. Next base: position 3,051,755 of record NZ_CP022998.1, read on the forward strand.
GCGAAGAACGATTTCAGGCCAATGACATTCAGAAGCTCGGGCGCAACACCCCAAAGCGGCGAAAGGATCAGCTTCCATATGAAGCCGACGACGACGAAGGAAAGCAGCGTCGGCAGGAAGATGGCCGTACGATAAAAGGCGACGAAGCGCAGCTTCGGCAGCGACAGGAGCGCCGCCAGCGCGACACCGATCGGATTCTGCACGCACATATGGATGGCAAAGAAAATCAGGTTGTTGCGCAGCGCATTCCAGAAATCATGCGACCAGCGGTCGTCACCGAACAGGATCTTGAAGTTGTTCAGGCCGACGAAGACAGATTGATTGTCGACGACGTTGTAAAGCGACAGCCGCAAGGTCTCGATCAACGGCAGGATCATGACCGCGGTATAGACAACGAAGGCCGGGAAAAGGAAAACGAGGATGTGCCAGCGCTTGGAGCGTCTGATCGGCGTAACCTCAAGGGCGTCTGATGTCGCGGCGTCGCTCATGGCTTTCTGCCTGTTTTTCTTGGCTGCTTGATGAGACGGCAGCGCAAAGGTTCAAATCCGCCCGTTGCCCCGGCTCTCCGGCCAGATGGAAGCGATATCAGGCGTGTCGAATGTAGCGGCGAGATGATCGCCAATCCAATTACTCAAGATAATGAAAAGGGCGAGGAGCCTGGAAGGCCCCTCGCCCGCGTCATGCAATACTTACTTGCCCGGCTTGTACCAGCTGTCGAGGCCCTTCTGGAGTTTCGCGGCAGCCTGTTCCGGAGTATCCGTGCCGTTGATCACGTTTGCGGATTCGGTCCATGTCTCATTTTCCAGGTTCGGCGTGCCGCGCGACAGGATCTGATAGGTGGAACGAACGGTCGACTTGTGATTGTCACGCCAAGAAACGAATTCCTGGGCGAGCGCATCGCTCATCTTCACCGGATGCGAGTTGAGGCTGAAGAAGCCCGGCAGCGAGTTGGCATAGATGGTTGCAAACTCGTCGGAAGCGACCCAGTCGAGGAACTTCTTGGCTTCTTCCTGGTGCTTGCTCTTCGTATTCAGGCCGACACCGATATCCGGATGGTCGGAGATGTAGGCGGTGTCGCCAGCCTTTGCGACCGGCGGCGGGAAGGCGCCCATCTTGAATTGCGCCTGCGTGTTGAAGAGAGCAATTTCCCAGGAGCCGGCCGGATAAATCGCAGCCTTGCCGAGCGTGAAGAGGTTCTGGCTGTCGGCATAGCCCTGCGCTTCGAAGCCATCACCGAGGTAGGGCTTCCATTTGGCCAGTTCCTTGTAGGGATCGACCCACGGAGCGTCCGTCAGCTTTTCTTTGCCAGCGATCAAAGCCTTGCGGCCTTCCTCACCTTTCCAGTAGTTCGGGCCGATGTTCTGGTAGCCCATGGTTGCGGCTTCCCAGAGGTCCTTCGTGCCCATCGCCATCGGAATGTAGGTGCCGTCAGCCTTGATCTTGTCAAGAACAGCGAAGAACTCGTCCCGCGTCGTCGGTACCTTCAGGCCGAGCTTGTCGAAAGCGTCCTTGTTGTAGATGAAGCCGTGGATGACCGAAGCCATCGGCACGCAGAAGGTCGACTTGCCATCATCGGTCGACCAAGCAGCCTTGGCGACAGCCGAGAAGTTTTCCATGCCCTTCAGCTTGGTCAGATCGGCAAGATGCTTCTTGTTGAAGAGATCGAGCGAGGCGTCGAACGGACGGCAGGTGATGATATCGCCCGCGGAACCGGCATCGAGCTTGGCGTTCAGCGATGCGTTGTATTCGGTTGGAGCCGTCGGCGAGAAGACGATCTTGATCCCCGGGTTCTTCGCTTCGAAAGCCGGGATGATCTTTTCCTGCCAGATCTGCAGGTCGTCGTTACGCCAGCTTTCAACCGTCAGCGTCACATCGGCCGCATGCGCCAGGCTGACAGACGTCAGCAGGCTCGATGCAAGAAGCAAGCCTTTCAGAACATTGGTTTTCATTTCCCTCTCCTGTTTTCCGCACCATAGCAAGGCGCTGTTCTCGATCTGAAAATCCGCTGGCCGATCCGAGGAAACGGGCAGCGCTCCATAGGGACCGCCAATATTGCCGACCCCTCCATGCAAAAGGCTTCAAAGGCTTTGCGCCCGATCGGCCCAATCAATTGCCGTCGCCGCCACCAGACAGAGACACAGCAAGAACCACGCGGGAAAATTATGACGAACGTCGAAACGGGATCCTCCTGATCCCCAGCGGCCTGGCGCAACGACGAGATGTGCACCCTTCCGCCTCACTTACCGGCTATTGTTTTTCTGCCGGCTTTACCGATGTCCGTTCACACTGTTCCCTTGGGCCGAATTAAGTCCAAAAAAATACCAATTGTCCAGCCGAATTTAACTTTCGGATACAAAAAGATTGAAGCTCATTATTTTATATAAATAATTCAATAGGATAAAAACAATCAAAAATGCCCGCCTTACCTATTGGTAAATGGTATTTTTTTGGTATTGTATGGAAAAACGATGAACAGGCGGCATCCGGAGGCATGATGGGGCAGTTTGCAATTGGTATCGATGGCGGTGGCACGAGTTGCAGAGCGGCTGTCATAGACGCTACGGGACAGGTGCTTGGCACCGGCAAGGCTGGCGCGGCGAACATCCTCTCCGATCTGGAAAACTCGCTGATTCATATCGTCGCCTCGGCAAAGCAGGCCTTGATCGATGCGAACCTCGCCCCCGAACTGCTACGGGAATTGCCAGCCGTTATCGGAACCGCCGGGGCCAATGTCGGCAATTATGGTAAACAGGTCGAAGGCGCCTTGCCCTTTGCCAGCACGCGTGTCGTCACCGATGCAACCATCGCCCTTCAAGGCGCGCTTGGCGACGCCGATGGCGTTATCGGCGCCTTCGGTACCGGCTCTGTCTACAATGCCCGCCGCGGCGGCAAAAGCTGGGGCATCGGCGGCTGGGGGTTTGTCGTCGGCGATCAGGCAAGCGGCGCACGCCTCGGCCGCGATCTGCTCGAAAAAGCGCTTCTGGCTCATGACGGGGTGACACCCGGCTCAGCGCTGACGGCATCGATCATGGCCGAATACGGCAATGATCCCGAACGGATCGTCGAATTTGCGCACGCCTCCAAGCCCAAGGACTTTGCCCGCTATGCGCCTGTTATCTTCGAATATGCCGGAATGGAGGATGCGGTCGCCATCGACATCGTGAGAACTGCGGCGAAATCGATAACCGAAAGCCTGGACGCGCTGCTTTGGCTGGAATGCCCTTCGATCTGCCTTCTCGGCGGCGTCGCTCAGGCCTATCGTCCCTGGCTCGACGAACGTCACAAGGCGATTCTCGCCGAACCCAAGGGCGATGTCTTGCGCGGCGCCGTGGAACTGGCAGCAAAATTGCTGCGGGGCGGAGAGGAAAACAGGGCATGACCGAAGATTTGAGTGCAATCTTCTCGCCGGAGCGCCTTTCCGTGGGCGGCACAGGCCCGCTCTACGTCAAGCTGCGCCGCACGCTCGAGGAGGCAGTGAAGGTCGGGAGGCTGAAGCATGGGGATGCACTGCCGCCAGAACGTGACATTGCCGAATTTGCTGCGGTCAGCCGCGTCACTGTCCGCAAGGCAATCGACGACCTCGTCGCCGAAGGCATACTCGTCCGCCGCCACGGCTCGGGTACATTCGTCGCAAAACCCGTTTCAAAGGTGGAGCAGCGGCTGTCGCAGCTGACATCCTTTACCGAGGACATGGCGCGGCGCGGCATGACAGCTCGCTCCGAATGGCTGCATAAGGGTATCCACACGCCCTCCCCGGATGAGATGATGATCCTCGGCCTTGCCGCCGACACCAAGGTATCGCGGCTGAGCCGTCTCCGCATTGCCGACGATCAGCCACTGGCGATCGAGCATGCCAGTGTCTCCGGCGAATTCCTACCGGATCCGTCTGTTGTGACCACATCGCTCTACGCAGAACTGGAAAAGCGTCAGGTGCGCCCTGTTCGTGCGGTGCAGCGCATATCCGCGACCAACATGAAAGAGGCCGATGCGGGCTTGCTCGGCGTTCCCGTCGGCGCGGCCGGCCTTTCGATCGAGCGCATCTCCTATCTCGGCTCCGGTCGGGCAGTCGAATTCACCCGGTCGCTCTATCGCGGCGACGCCTATGATTTCGTCGCGGAACTGACGATTGGCGCGAATTAGCTTACGTCTGCAAGACCGTAAAAATCCCAGAATCAAAAAAAGCGCCACCCCAACCGAATGGCTGAGGTGGCGCTTTTATATAGAATCAAATTCTAAGCTAAACACTGCAAGTCTTTGACATGACTCGCGATCAGGCTGCGTCGTCGACCGCGGCCTCCCGCTTCTCCGGCACATAATTGAGAACCGGACCCAACCAGCGCTCCACCTCACCCACGGGCATGGCCTTGCGGGCAGCGTAGTCCTCGACCTGATCGCGCTCGATCTTGGCGACACCGAAATAGTAGGAAGACGGGTGAGCGATATAAATGCCCGAGACGGAAGAACCCGGCCACATCGCATAGCTTTCTGTGAGCTTTACGCCCGTTGCCGCTTCGGCATCCAGAAGGCGGAAAAGCGTATCCTTCTCGGTATGGTCAGGCTGCGCCGGATAGCCCGGTGCTGGACGGATACCCGCATAGGCTTCGAGAACGAGCTCCTCGCTCGTGAAATTCTCATCCGCGGCATAGCCCCAGAACTCTCGACGCACCCGCTCATGCATCCGCTCGGCGAAGGCTTCGGCAAAGCGGTCGGCCAGTGCCTTGACGAGGATCGACGAGTAATCGTCGTTGGCGCGCTCGAAGCGCTCGGCGATGGCCACTTCCTCGATACCGGCCGTAACAACGAAGCCGCCGACATAATCACCGACACCGCTGGAAACCGGCGCGACGAAATCCGACAACGCGACATTCGGACGACCGTCCCGCTTCGACAGCTGCTGCCGCAGCGTATAGAAGGTTGCAAGCTCCTCTTTACGGCTTTCGTCGGTGAACAGCCTGATATCGTCGCCGACTGCGCCCGCCGGCCAGAAACCGATGACGGCGCTTGGGCGGAACCATTTTTCCGCGATGATCTTTTCCAGCATCGCCTGCGCATCGCTGTAAAGCTGTCGTGCGGCCTCCCCTTGCTTCTCGTCTTCGAGAATTGCCGGAAAACGCCCCTTGAGCTCCCAAGTCTGGAAGAACGGGGTCCAGTCGATATATTTCGCCAGTTCGGCAAGATCGTAGCTTTCGAACACCTTGGTTCCGAAGAACTGCGGCCTGACGGGCTTATAGCTCGACCAATCCACCTTCTCGGCATTCTCGCGCGCCCTTGCGATCGGCAGGCGCACCTTCTCGGCCTCGCTGCGCGCGTGGGCGGCTGCGACCTTGGAATACTCAGCCCGAACGGTATCGATATAGCCCTGCCGCGCATCCGGCGATAGCAGCGCGGATACCACGCCAACGGCGCGGCTCGCATCCGTAACATAGACGGTTTGCCCCCGGTGATAGCCCGGATGGATTTTCACCGCGGTATGGACCCGGCTGGTCGTAGCGCCACCGATCAGCAATGGTATATCGAAGCCCTGCCGCTCCATCTCGGAAGCGACATGCACCATTTCGTCCAGAGACGGCGTGATCAGCCCTGACAGACCGATAATATCGACCTTCTCTGCGATCGCAGTTTCGAGGATCTTCGTCGCCGGCACCATGACGCCAAGATCGATAATCTCATAATTGTTGCAGGCGAGCACGACCCCGACGATATTCTTGCCGATGTCGTGGACGTCGCCCTTGACGGTCGCCATCAGCACCTTGCCGGCCGACTTCCGCTCTCCATCGCCACCATTGGCAAGCTTCTCGGCCTCCATGTAGGGAAGCAGCACGGCAACGGCCTGCTTCATCACGCGGGCGGATTTCACCACCTGCGGCAGGAACATCTTGCCCGAACCGAAGAGATCGCCGACGACATTCATACCGGCCATTAGCGGGCCTTCGATGACATGCAACGGGCGTTCAGCAGCCTGGCGCGCTTCCTCGGTATCGGCCTCGATATATTCGGTAATGCCGTTGACCAACGCATGTTCGAGCCGCTTCTCCACCGGCCATTCGCGCCAGGAAAGATCCTGTGCCTTGGCCTCCTTGCTGCCGGAACCGCGGAAGCGTTCGGCAATCTCAAGCAGGCGCTCTGTGCTGTCCGGACGGCGGTTGAGCACGACGTCCTCGCAGGCTTCCCGCAATTCTGGGTCGATATTGTCGTAGACGGCGAGCTGCCCGGCATTGACGATGCCCATGTCCATGCCCGCCTGTATGGCGTGGTAGAGGAATACGGCATGCATGGCCTCTCGGACGGGTTCGTTGCCGCGGAACGAGAAGGACAGGTTTGAGACACCGCCAGAAATATGAACGAGCGGCATCGTCTGGCGGATCGTCCTCGTCGCCTCTATGAAATCGACACCGTAATTGTTATGTTCTTCGATACCCGTCGCAACGGCGAAGATATTCGGATCGAAGATGATATCTTCCGGCGGCAAGCCCGCCACTTCCGTCAGCAGCTTGTAGGCACGCGAGCAGATCTCGACCTTGCGCTCGTAGCTATCCGCCTGACCCGTCTCATCGAAGGCCATGACGACGACCGCCGCGCCGTACATGCGCATCAACCGGGCTTGCTTGAGGAAATTCTCCTCGCCTTCCTTCAGCGAGATCGAATTGACGATCGGCTTGCCCTGAACGCACTTCAGGCCAGCCTCGATAATCGAGAACTTCGAACTGTCGATCATGACCGGAACACGGGCAATATCCGGTTCGGCGGCGATGAGGTTGAGAAACTCTACCATCGCCTTTTCGGAATCGATCAGGCCCTCGTCCATGTTGATGTCGATGACCTGCGCACCATTCTCGACCTGGTCACGAGCAACGCCAAGCGCCGCCGTATAATCGGCATTGGTGATCAGCTTACGGAATTTCGCCGAACCGGTGACATTAGTACGCTCCCCGACATTGACGAACGGAATATCCTTGGTCAGCTCGAATGGCTCGAGACCGGAAAGCGACATGAACGGCCGATGTTCGGCAAGCTGGCGCGGCGGATATTTCGAAACCGCCTGAGCGATCGCCGCAATATGCTCGGGCGTGGAGCCACAGCACCCACCAACGATATTGACCAGACCTTCGCGGGCGAACTCCTCGACCTGAGCAGCCATCATCTCGGGCGTCTCGTCATATTGACCGAATTCGTTCGGCAATCCGGCATTAGGATAGGCGCAAATGAAGGTGTCCGCGGTCGCGGAAAGCTCCTGCAGATGCGGCCGCATGGCGTTGGCTCCAAGCGCACAATTGAGGCCGATCGTGAAGGGGCTGGCGTGGCGCACGGAATTCCAGAAGGCCGACGGCGTTTGACCGGACAGCGTGCGCCCGGAAAGATCGGTGATGGTGCCCGAAATCATGACGGGCAAACGAATGCCCTTGGCCTCGAAACGCTCTTCGCAGGCAAAGATCGCCGCCTTTGCGTTCAGCGTATCGAAAATCGTCTCGATCAGAATGATATCGGCGCCACCATCGATCAGGCCATCGATCTGCTCGCCATAGGCAAGACGCAAATCGTCAAAGGTGACGGCACGATAGCCAGGATTGTTGACATCGGGAGAGATGGAGGCGGTCCGATTGGTTGGACCGATAGCGCCCGCAACGAAACGCCGCTTGCCATCCTCACGCTCGGCGCGTATCGCCGCCCGGCGCACGATTTCCGCGCCCTCCTTGTTGAGGTCGTAGACCGCACCTTCCATCTGGTAGTCCGCCTGCGCGATGCTGGTGGACGAGAAGGTGTTGGTCTCCAGAATATCGGCGCCCGCCTTGGCGTAGCGATAATGTATCTCTTCAATCGCACCGGGCTGGGTCAAAATGAGAAGGTCGTTGTTGCCCTTCTGGTGGCAGGCACAGCCGACGAAACGATGACCACGAAACTGATCTTCGTTAAAGCCAAGGCCTTGAATCTGCGTGCCCATGGCGCCATCAAGCACGAGGATTCGCTCACTTGCAGCCTTTCGCAAGGCCTCAAACACCTCGCTACCGTCGCGCTTCGCCGTTCCCGAACCAAAAAGATTGTCAAACATAAGCGAACTCCTCTGGCCTGATTGCGACTCCGCACTCAGATCACATAAAGATATCTTTATGTCAACATATCTATGCTTTTAACCGCTCGATAGCAAGGACGATGCTTCCATCCTCTCGGCCGTTTCAGGAAAATAACCGTACCTGCGCTAATTGCCGATCCGACCATGGACAACGCAGTGCCGACGACACAGTTTCATCCATAACGCCATGACAGCGCTTTCGAGCGGCGCTATACGGCGTCAGGAAAAGAATCCATGGAGGACGGCATGAACATACAGGTTGAACCCGCAGCGCTCGGAAACTGGAGCACGCGCGCCTACCATCGGCACTGGCTGCTTGGTCAAGCGGACGCGCTTTTCGATTTCTTCCAGTACCGCGCCGTCAATCCCAAAGGCGGCTTCTACGACATGGACGATGCCGGCAAGCCGTTGGATAAGGCAAATCCCGTGCGCGGCATTCACTCGACCGCCCGCATGGTGCACTGCTTCTCGATCGGGTCGTTGCTCGGTCGTCCCGGCGCAAACGAAATTGTCGACCACGGCATGAACTATCTATGGAATCACCATCGCGACACGGAGCATGGCGGCTACTTTTGGTCGCTGAACAATGACGGCCCCGTCGATTCCAGCAAGCAGGGCTATGGCCACGCTTTCGTGCTGCTTGCTGCCTCATCCGCAAAGACGATCGGCCATCCACTGGCCGATGGCATGTTGGCAGATGTCACGGAAATTCTGAATACTAAGTTCTGGGAAGCGAAGCACGGGGCGATTGCCGAGGAATTCAATCGGGATTGGTCGTTGATTGACGGAGGCACCTATCGCGGCCAGAACTCCAACATGCACCTGACGGAAGCCCTGATGGCCGCATTCGAAGCGACCGGCGACAAGACATATCTCGAAAAAGCCGAAAGCATCGCCGATCTCGTCATCCGCCGTTCGGCTGGATCCGTCGGCTGGCGCGTTGCCGAACATTTCAACGCCGATTGGGTGCTTGACAAGAATTACCGCGGCAACGAGATGTTCCGTCCATCGGGAACGACACCAGGGCATTGGCTGGAATGGGCGCGTCTCATCCTGCAACTCTGGGCGCTGGGGGAAAAGCGTCATGACTGGATGCCGGAAGCAGCCAAGGGGCTCTTCTCTCAGTCCATGTCACTCGGCTGGGACAACAAGAAGAATGGATTCTTCTATACGCTCGACTGGGAAGATGTACCTGCAAAGCGCAACAAGCTTTGGTGGCCTGCGTGCGAGGGTGCCGGTGCGGCTCACTATCTGAATGAACACGTCCCGAGCGATTTCCACGAAGAAAGCTACCGCAAGATCTGGAGCGTAATCGGCCAGGCCTTTATCGATCGTGCCAATGGCGGCTGGCATGAGGAACTGACGGAAGATCTCGTTCCCACTCACACGCTGTTCCCGGGCAAGGGCGATATCTATCACGCCCTGCAGGCATGCCTCATCCCCCTCTTCCCGGCAACCGGAAGCTTGACCAAAGTCATCGCCGAGGCTGGTGGCAAGATCTGAAAGCGGCGGCGGCGCCCAATCGAAGTGCGCCGCCTCGTTGCTCTATGTGAGGCTGAGATTGTGAAGCTCGTGGCCGAGGGTGAGAGCCAAGGCTTCGACAACGAGATTGTGGTCTTCGCGCTGCGGCAGCCCAGAAACGGTGACGGCGCCGATGCAGCCCGTGCCATTGACGAAGATCGGAAAGCTGCCACCAGACGCGGCATATTCGGTGCTTGAAAGCCCGTTGTCCTCGATCGTCTTACCCTGCTGCTGCAGCCGCAACGTGCTGGCATAGCTGCTTCGAAAATAACGCAGCACCATGTTGCGCTTCCGACGGATCCAGTTGGAATTGTCGGGCGTCGAACCGGGCAAGGCTATGTAGAAAACCGGCATGGAATGAAGCGTGATATCGATAGCAACACCCATGTTGCGCTCGCCGGCAAGATCGCGCAACAGCTTGCCGAGCACCCAAGCGGTCGAAAGGTCAAAAGCATCGAAACGCAGCGTTTCCTCCTGCAGCTCGATACGAGCAAGGTCCTGGTCGATCGTCATGGAAAACCTTCTTTAAAAATAGATCGGCCTATCAAACGCGCAGGGAATGATTTGTCCACCTATCTCTTCGGTATTTCGAAGCCAAGCTGCCACTTCTGACCGATTGAGAAGTCATATTCATCCGGCTCGAATGCCTCGAAACCTCCGCCTGGATAAAAGGTCAGCTCCCCGACACGGACCCACTCTGCCGACGCATAGAGATCGACACGAACGAAGTCGATATCGCGAGCGACCGTTTCAGCGACGTGAATCATCTCCTCCAGCCGCGACGGGCGGGCTACTTCGCCTGGATAGAGACCGAGATAATCCCGGTCATAGAACGGCAGCTTCTGCCAATCGGGAGTGTAGTTGCACGAATAGCCTCGACCATTTTCGCGTATGTCGATCTCGATATGGGAGACCTTCCCGCCAAACGTGAAGAGCCGATAGTCCCACGGAACTCGCCCATCAACGAGCAGCATGCTTTCAATAAGAATACAAGGCTTCAATTGGCTATAAGCCCACTCTCTATTGTAACGGGCATGATTGATTGCCAGCCACTCACCGGACGGATCGTTCTTGAGGAGACGATCGACGTCGGCTTCACCGTAGAGAAATCGCCCCACACCGCTCGCATGGGTTGGCTTCACAACGGCCGGCAATGAAATCCCTGACCAATCCACGGAGGCTAGATCGTTGCCAACCCAAAGCGTCGGGATAACATATTGACTGCCAACCCTTTCTCCAATCAACCCTTTTGCATCGGCCTTGTCTACGAGACGCGGAAAGAGAGGGTTGCGATCGTATAATTTGCGCGCCTGTATCTTCTCGGTAAAGGTTTGAGGGGATGACAAATTAGGGAATTTGCCGCGAATGGCGCGATATTTAAGTGCGCAATAGGGCTTATCGGGCAAAGGCGACATGAGCCGCCAGAGAAGGTTATGCGCGCGCTCGCGCAATCCTTTCTGCAGATATCCCGGGATGAGAAATCCATCTTGATCGGCGGCTCGATCTATCATGGTGACGGTCTCGAATTTCAACTAGAAAGCAAGTAAAAACTATCAGCCGCCCTTTAACACAAGGTTATGCGTAAGCCTTCAAGATAGATAGCCATGAGCGCGTTCGTACCCAATCTCCTGAAAAGCTCGTTAATTAGCTTGGCGGCGACGTCCATCTCGCTTGCCGCGGGCTTTGCGAGCAGCATCATCGCAGCCCGCCTGCTCGGTCCTGCGGGGTCTGGCAACGTCGCCTACGCATTATGGATTGCAACGTCAGCTGCAGCATTGGCCGACATGGGCCTGCCTCAGACCCTGCTGCGCAATGCGGGCGGTCACGCGGGCGATGGTGATGCATGGAAGGCGCTGGTCGGCACTGCGCTCCGCAGTTTCCTTATATCGGTCAGCATGGTCAGTGCGGGCATTCTTCTCTTTGCCGCGATCACCTATGCTTATCGCGATGCATGGCATGCGTGCTTCTGGCTGGTCACCGGACTCCTCTTTCTCAGTTATGCGTTCTACGTATTTTCCACAGCCGTGGCACGCGGAAGAAACCGGTTCGGGCAGACCGCCCGCACTACCCTGCTCGGCGGTGCTATGCAGGTCCCACTTGTATTCATCGGAGCCTGGTTGCTAGGCCCGACGGGAGCTTTAATCGGCTATATCGCCCGCTACCTTCCGCAAGCCTTGAAATTGCGCGACTATGTCCACCCCACGACAAGACACTCGCGGAAAAACCTATCGCCGGAAATGTTGCGCTATGGCCGATACATCTGGTTCAGCGATCTCATCGAAATCCTCATCCTCTCCCGCATTGAATTCCTTTTTCTCGGCATCTTTCTTTCTCCCACCAGTATCGGCTACTTCGCTGCCGGGCTCGGTTTGGCCGGCCTCATCGAACAGATTATGCTCCAGATATCGCCGGCATTAATCGTCAACTTCACCGAAGCCCATGCAAGAAGCGATCCGCAGTCTCTTAATGCAGCTTACAGGCGCGTCATCCGCATAGTCGCCCTAGTCATGCTGCCGATCAGCATAGGTGGCGCAGCCATCATGCCTGAGCTTTTGCCGATGATCTTCGGCGATGCTTTCGAGCCCGCCGTGCCGGCTGCAACCACGCTGCTAGCCTTCGTATGGCTTGCCGGCATGTCCGTGATCCCTTGGGGTATCATCAGTGCATCTGGACGAAGCGCCATTTTGCTACGCGTGCAGATTACAAGCGCTGTAGCAACGATACTCTTGCTAATCGCTTTCGTGCCATCCCTCGGCCTGGAAGGCGCGGCTCTAGCCCGCGCGATGACCGTGACATTGACGTTTGTGTTGCTTGGCTGGATGGCCTGGAAATATGTCGGCGTCACAGTCCCTTTAACTGCGTTGGCGAAAACGCTTCTTGCGGCAGCCCTCTGTGCGGGTGCAGCAAGCCTCGGCATTTACGGTCTCGATGGGCTACCGGCACTTTTAAGCGCCATTCCCGCCGGAGCAATCACCTATCTACTGGCTATTCGTTTCTTACGCTTGATTACGCCCGAAGACGTACAAATTCTGATGACGACGGTCGGTGGAAAATTGCCGAGCGTATCACGTCTTTTCGCTGGCAGATTGCTAAGCTTCCTTGCACCCGGCTGAGCGATTATTGAGCTTCGTACGCGGCAGCCAGAGTTTGCCGCGCAACCTCGTCCCAGGTCATTATTCCATCGCGGAAAGCCGCCGAACGCTGCATCGCCAGCGCTGCGTCGATCTTTTCTCGCCAAGCGACCTCGCCATCCAATCGATAGGCGATGCCGTTGGTGCGGGTAAAGGGAACGAGGTCAGGTAACAGGATCGGCAGACCACAATAGCTGTATTGGGCGAGTTTCAGGCTCGATTCCGCGAGATAGACCTCATCAGCGGTCAAGCGATAGGGAGCAATACCGAAATCAGCATGTTGCACGTAAGGGATGATGCTCTCAAAGTCCCTCTCGCCGTAGATCGTGACATTCGGTCTGGCCCAGCCATTCCATGTGGCACCAAAAACATGAAAATTCACATCCGGCGCGGCAGCGGCCATCGCGGCGACGGAAGTTTGGTCAAAAAGCATATTGCCGATGGAAATCGCATTGCGGCTACCGGGGGTATAGGGGGATGGCAGTTCGCGATCGAACAGAGTCGCATCAACGCCTTGCGGGATAGTACGTACACGCCCGCCAGGGGGGAGGATGGCACCAAGCCGCTGTGAAGGAACGCAAATCGCATCAAAGTGGGCGATATGCCGAACTTCGATATCCTGTAGCGCCGACGCAGCCCCGATGGTCCTCAGCAGATCGCGACAAAAATACAAAATCCGCGCCCTTGGATTTAGTTTCTTGACCTTGGACAAAAAAGCCAGAGCGGAGCCGCTCTCAACGAGCACCAGATCTGCGTCGGCAATGGGACGGCGCGCAAAGGACGGAAAAAAGCTGCCATAGAGCCAAAATAGCGCCGGGCTAGCTGCATTGAGAAAGCGGTTACCGGAACTGAAAGCATGTAGTGGGGGGAGATATGCGCCGGCTTTCAAATTAGCAGCGATGGTCTGAAACCGGTTTGCCTGATCTTGAGACAAAGCATGAAAGCGCCGGCGATCCTTAAACAAAGTGAGCCAGCTGTGGCCGATAGTAAGAAAATGGACTTCATGCCCCTGCTCGGCCCAGCGGGATGCAATGAAGTGAATTGACGCCTTGCGATAGCCGCGCAAAAACACATGCGACGTCAAGATCACGATTTTTTGTCGTAGCTGCGCCTCTCGGCTGCCCAGCTCTAGTTCACCATTTGCCAAAGGCGGTCCCCAACAGCGACCCTCAGCCGGTTTATGTCATGACCGACATTCAAACATCGATGAGGTCGCAGCAACGAACAGTCATGTCCGGGGCATTGATAGCCGCAACCAAAGCCCGATTCCGCGGGATATGAACCGCAAGCGTCTAACATGCGGTTAAAGTTGTATCATCAATCATTACATTCACGGGCTGCATCTCGCCTGGAAATTGATCGGAATTGACCAAAGGTCATCAATCCGGTCTTGAAAGTGGCACGGCTCTCGCTTGCCTGGGCGAAGCGAACAGGTCATTGATAAAGCTTTACGAATGTCTCGCCACAGGAATAGTCCAGCATGAATGCAAAGTACGCACTGCCCGCCATATTGGCCTGCACCTGCGCCGCAACACCGGTTCTGGCCGATAGCCCCTCACAAATGGTGCTGCGTGATGGTTTCGACGGTACAGATTTCGCCCCCTCTGGCCATCTTTATTATCGCGACAACTTCGAGCAAAAAGCCGGAACGATCGAATTTCAATCGGAAGTCAAGCATTCTGGAACCGGCGCATTGAAATTGAGCGTCAGACCATTCTGCCCGCCGGGTAAAGCAAACTGCAGCGAGAGAGCCGAAATATGGGAGCGCACAAAGTATCGCGTTCCATACGACCAGGGGGTTTGGTACGGTTTTGCCGTAAAATTCGCCGATCCCGTACCCTCAGGCGACCATCGCTACCTTATCGCGCAATGGAAGCGAGAAATCGGGCCGAACGCCAAAGGGGATTTCAGCCCCTTCCTCGCACTACGGCTCAATAATGGCAAACTCTTCGCAACCGTTGAAACCAACTACGTTGCTCCCATCAAGAAACACAAGCCCGAAAGCAACGGCAAAGCCTGCAGCGATGACGAAGCGCCGGTCTGGTTCCGTCCCGATACTAATCAAATGCGTGCATTGGTGGCCACCGACGACAACTGGGGCGTATCCGACGGGCAAGAGTTTACAGGCTGTACAGACGCCATAAAAGTAATAAATCGTGGAAACAAGCTGCCCACACCGACCTCAGGCTGGATCGATTTTGCCATTTACAGCAAACCCGGCCCCGACGGCTCGGGACATATTGAGATATTCGCCAACAACAAATGGATTGTTACAGTTACAGGCCATATAGGACATGCAGATCACGGACTAGGAAAGAATCAATACTTCAAATTTGGTCCTTATCGCGCCGCAGATACAACAGTATGGACGCTTTACTATGATGATTTTCGCCGTTCACCCCACTGCGCCGATGTATTATCGGACCCCAGCCTTTGCCCTATGAAGTGACAAGGCTGCCGAGGATGTGTGCCTCTAGATCAATATGGCGATCCACATTCCGACAGTGTGCTTTTTTTGAGAAATGGCCGAACTTTTTCCTTTCTCGATAGTTATCTTCTTTCGTGAAGGAGGCGATCGAAATGCTTACTACCCATCGCGATTGCAAACAGCATGTGAAGAGGAATGCAATACCCTCCCTAGGTGAAATTGAAGGGCGAGTTGCGGTCCTCGAAATTGTCGCTCAGTCTGCGCTAACACATGTCTTCGACGAAGGTGAAGTCGATATCGATGCGGCATTGCTGGCCCAGATCCGCAGAGCCATGCATCGCAAATGCAAGGACTTGAAACTTGACGGCGACGATACGGCATCGGCACTTTTATACGCCGAGGAATTGATTGAGGCCGCGGTTAAGGCGTCGCATCCAATCCATCAATGATGCCTTCTCGGCCAAGGCTGGTTTTGTCCCTCTTGGTGGCGCTGGCAATTACGCTCGGCGTCCTCTTGTTTGTTGCACCACACGATACAGCGGTGAAGATCGTCCCTCCCGCCGCGCCGCCCAGCGGGCCTCAAAATCGGCAATAATGTGCCCAAGAATAGACCTGTGTCACGTTAAGGCACACGCAGTCTGTCCCATATCAGGCTGCCGTTAACGTCGCGGGATGAACTCGGTTGCAAATTTCCAAACCCCAAGCAGTGTTCGCTTCACCCACCCGATGCCAAGCTCCAACAATGAATGGTGTAGCGAATGTCTATGATGGTCAATGCGCCGCTTTACCCTGATGATATCGATGTTCTCGCAGGCGCACTTTTTGCGTGGTGTGCCGAACGCAGTATTAAATTACAAAGTCAGGAAGGTCTGTCTGCAGCCAATGTAGCCATAGACCTCTACAATGCCGGCTATCAAACACAAGATCGGTTGCTTGGCGCATTGCATGACTACGATTTTCATTGATGCCTTGCCCGGACATTCAGTTTTGCACCTAAACCCTGAGCACAATTTCTCCAGGAATCATATCGAAAAACGCGGCGGTAGTGACCGCTATTTTATGCAGCATTCTCTTTGAAGACATTAGCGATACAGTCTCGCTCTTCGAGAATTCCGGACCATTCATCCTGATAATATGTAGAGTCGTAGATCAGCGTGAAAGGACCTTGATAGCCAGCCACGTTGGAAAGCTTAATGCAGCGGACATAATCCTCTGTATCAAGGCCAGTGGCTGAATAACGCCCCTTTGCATGACAGAGTTCGGCCCGGCCCATGATCTTTGCTAGATCTTCGTATTTACCATCCCGCTCCCAGTTGCCGAAATCACCGTTGAGGCCGACTTTGTCGTGCAAAGCATCGAGAATCCGATTGACCTCCGTCGGTCCCGGTAGCAGGTTGAACCAATTTTCTTCATGTCGGCCGTGCCGGTCGCATTCATGCCGGCGGGAGACTGACCAAGCAATCGCGTGACCGGAATGTCGGCCGCACCGGCGACGATCTGCAGGAAGGCCATCAGAATATCCGTAAGGCCGGAGAGCTGCGCACTCTTGCTCTCGTACTCCTCTTCGGCATCGAGGATCAGCGTACCGTTGACCCCCTTGATGGTGTTGGCGAGCGCGTAGCGGCGCAGCACCGCATCTTCATAGGCCTGATTGCCGATATTGGCCGAGAATTGTGGGACCTTGATGATGTCGATCTTGGCCTCGAAGACCAGGCTGGCGATATTGGCCGCGGTGCTGTCGGCATTCTTGATCGCATCGAAAGTCGCGGCGAGCACGCTTTCGCCCCAAGCCTGATTACCCATTCCCCCAAACTCTTCATTCGGTGTCATCGCACCTTTGAAGATGACGAGCCGAGAGGGATGGATGGTCACCTGCATGCCATTGGCACCGGTCAACCTGTAGAATTTAGGCTTGCCATACCATTCCGAGGTTGGATCACTATCAATATCGCCGGCCGCCAATTGGCGGCGCGTCAGTACCGTCAAATGTTTGAGGCCATCCTTTCCGATCCGCTCTATCCCCAACGGCCGTGCCGGATCGCCATCCTCGGACCCGATAAAGAGAGCGGCGCCACCGAAGAGACGCGCTTTCGTCGCTGCTTCCAGCACTTTGCCGCGCAGATTGAGACGGCGTTCCTCCGCTTCGATCAATCCGATCTGATCGCTCGATGCTTGCCAGTTTCGCCATTTCCGGCAGCTATCGAGAGCCGGAATGTCGATGATCTTGCGCGGCAGCCAGGAGCCGCGATAGGCGGCGATGATCTGTTCGTCCGTCAAGATAGGCTGCGTGTAGAAAACCGATGCCGCCTTGTCGCGATCGGTGCCCATGCGGGATGCAAGGCTCACCAATCCGTCGCGAACCATCGAGAATACCTGCCCCATGGATTGTCCTTTGATGTCGTGTGATGAAGAAGCTCGCCCGAGCGAGCCTAGAAGTTGCTGAAGCTGAAAGATGAGCTCAGCGCGAGTTCGTTCAACGCATCGGCGAAGGCATCGACCTGGTCGTCGAACTGCCCGTTCGGAAAGGCACAGATCTCGTCGAGAAATGCTTCATTCCAATCCCCACGCAAAAGCTTGACGTTTCCCGCTTCGGCCTGCGCCGAGGCGGGTTTGGCGCGCGTCGCCTTGTCGCCGGTTGGTGATATGGCTTTTACAGGAAAGCCCGCGAGCAGCTTGATCTTGGTTTCCGCATCAGCCTTGCCGGCTGCACCGGGATCCTGCGGCATGCGGATCGTCACCGTCGGCCCGTCCTGCGACGCAGTGTTCCTGAGATTGCGCTCCACCTCGGCGGGCGACCAGCGCCCGCGCGCGATGGTTTCGACATAGAAAATACCATCGATCAAAGCCATCCGTAGACCAACGGTCCAATCTGGCTTGCGACCGGGACGCTCTTTCGAAGCCGCGAAATCCCAGGCGCGACAACGCTTTGCACCAGCAGGCAGCGCTTCGACGATTTCGAAATCGCTGCGCTGAAATAGGCCGCCCGAGCGAGGAGCAGGCCGCTGTTGAAACTGGCCGGCCACCGCATAGGAGCCGAGCGGAATCTTGTCCCGCTCGATCACTGCACGAGGAAAGCGCCGCGGAAAAAGCAGTTCGCCCTCTTCCGTCCTCGGATCAGCAAATCCGATCGAGGTCCGGCATCGGCGCTCCGGCTCGAATTCCATCGGCAGCATCAGGTGCTCGTAGCCGAGCCCAAGCGCGAGGATCGTACCGGAGACATCCGCCTCATGCAGTCGCTGCATCACGACGACGATCGCCGAGCGTTGAGGATCGTTGAGCCGCGTCGGGACGGATTCCCGAAAGGTGCGGACCGTAGACAGGCGCTCGGCCTCCGATTCCGCCCCATCGACGGAATGCGGATCGTCGATAATGACACGATCGCCGCGGCCGCCCGTCAACCTGGAGAACGGCACACCCTGCCGCGAGCCCGTGCGGGTATTGGCGAAAGCCATCTCGCCCGTTCTCGTCAGCTTGACGACGTCACCCCAAAGCGCTTGATACCATTCGGAGGCAACGAGGTCACGCATGCGCCTGTTGTCGCGCTTGGCGTAATGTTCCGAATAGGAGGCGCTGAGATAGCGCAGCTGCGGCTTGCCTTTCGGCCCCCATTCCCAGGCCGGCCAGAACACGCCGCAGAGAAGCGACTTCATCGTGCCCGGCGGCACGTTGATCAGCAGCCGGGTAATCTCGCCCGAAGTTACTGCTTCAAGATGTTGGCAGATGGCATCGATATGCCAGCCATGAACATAGTCAACGGAAGGCTCGACGACGTGCCAGGCCTCTTGCACGAACCCGCTCAACGACTGGCAGTTGGCACGAATTTGCTCCGCGTCCATCGCAAGCTGCCTGGCATGCGCGGCTTGCTCGCGCTCAGCTCTTCGCCTCGCCTTCTCCTCCCGTATCGCCACCATCATCGTCGCCGGATCCGGCAAGCGGACCGAAGAGGGATTCGAGTATCGCAAGCTGCTCATCCGTGGCATTGGTTAGGTCGATGGTGACGCCGCGACCTCCTTTGGTCCCGGCGCCGGAGCGCTCGCTAGGTTTCTGATGAACATAGGAGGCCGCTATCTTTGCCATTTCATCGCGCCGCTTCTGATCCGCCTCATCGTCACGCATTACTTTCAACATGTAATCAAGCGGCGTGTCGTCGGCGGAAACGGCCTTGCGACGGCGCGCACGCGGTTTGCGCGGCGCGACCGGCTTGTCGGCATTGGTCATGCTTCAGATTTCCAATGGGATTTTGAAAGAAAACAAGCGGTTCAAAACAACGCTTGCGGTCGACAGTGCGTCGCTGCAACTGTTCTCATCATGCCAAAATAGATACCCCATTTCGGTGCGGTTGGCGACACCCTTGAAGGCCGACCAGCGCGCAAGGAATGAGGACTTTGACGGGAACTACCAATAACCTACTGAAATTTCATGAAATATAGAACTCTGCAGTCCGACAAATTGAACGACATACCCTTTCAACCCTTACCGTTGGCGATTAAATTCAGTCGAGGGAAACTCTTGAGCAGATCAACACCAGATGACGATCGCGATGGTCCCGTGAGCCGAGATTGGGTTCGGCGGTTCATCGCCGCCAATCTCCCGGTCCTGCCCGTTCCCGGTATCCCCGATATGCACCTGCACAAAGCAGGCCCGCAAAGCGGGTTGCGGCGCCTCGCAGAACAAGATCCGCAATTCGGCTCACCTTACTGGGCGCATTACTGGGGAGGAGGTCTGGTTCTGGCTCGTTATCTTCTCGACGAGTCCGAAAGCGTGGCGGGTCGCCGCGTATTAGATCTCGGCGCCGGCTCGGGAATTGTCGGGATTGCCGCTGCAAAGGCAGGCGCGGCGAAGGTATATGCCGCCGACGTTGATCCCTATGCAATCGTCGCTATCGAGCTCAATGCCGCACTCAATGATGTGATGATCGATACGGTATTCGCCGACTTGACGATAAGCGAATTGCCTGATGTCGACGTCATATGCGTCGGAGATCTTTTCTATGAGGCAGCGCTTGCGGAAAGTGTCATCGCATTTCTGGATCGCTGCCTGGCTCGGGAAATCATGATTCTGATCGGCGATCCTTGGCGGGCTCATCTGCCCACGTCGCGTCTCCGGCTCCTGGCAGAATACACGGTCCCGGACTTCGGCGAGGTCACCACAAAGACTCGCTCAGCCGGCGTCTTTGCGCTTGGGTTAATCAAGTCATCAATCGAAGATATCCGCGCATCACAATGATTGCGGGTTCGGACCGCATCGTTGCGAAGACTTAGGCTTTCATCCTGGCACGCCTGCGGTTCCCGCGCTCCAGCCGCTTGGCCAGTTCGGCAAGTTCCGGACTTGCCGCATCGAAGACAGGCCGCGCATCATCCGACAGCCAGTGGTTTTCATGTTTGGGCGCCTTGGGCTTTACCCGGTCGAGCCCGCCCGGCGCATTCGGCATCATCGGCGCTATGCGCGACCAATCCGGCTCCTGGAGCATCGGTGAGGCAGCGAGAAGCACAGCCGCAAGCGTCTGGAATTCGCTCTGAATGCGCCGCTCGGCGGTGCGCCGGACGCGTCCGGTTCGAGCGCAGAAATCTCGAAACGAACCGGCAATATAAGGTGCGGCAAGGCAAATGGACCATTGCGAAAGCAGGATGCGCCGCTCCTCGTCCCCGACATGAACGCGCAGCCATTCCTGCAAGACCTCCTCTGCCCGGCTGATTGCCGCAGCGCTCGGGCGATAGCGAATGCGGATATCGGCATGATCCTTCGATTCAGGCAAAACCTCCGGCCAGAGCGTCCGCATCCTGTCGGGCCGGACGCCGCGTACATCGAGATGAACCATCGTATCGGCTGCCTCGACGAAACGCGCCCGGATAATCAGGCTCAAGTCGGCGATCTCGGCCGCGCGACGGGACAGGTCGTCAAACTGCAAGGCGGACCGGTGTATCAAGTCGTTTCTCCAATTCCTGATAAATCAGCGTTCGCAACGTCGCCCGAACGGGCCAGGGCCGCCGCGCCACCGCATCCGTGCGCAATGTGGCAAGCGCGATATCGTCGAAGGCGCCCAAGAGATCGCCTGGACGCTGCAGCGCCCAATCCTGGCGCTGCGCCAGAACATCGGACACGGCACCGATCGTATCCGACCAGAGCTCGTCGCGATTGCTCCCGGTCTGCCGGATGCATCGCAGAACGAAGACTAGGTGGCCATCGCCGTAGCGGCCTCGGATTTCCTGCATCGTGCCGCGCGCGTGGCTCTCCGCAGGTGCGCGGCGCCGATGGACGGGAACCAGCTTGATGCCGAGCCCATCGAGAAGAAGGTCTAGCCTGCCTTTGGTCATGACAGCTTAACTCCTTTCGTTGGTGAATTTGATGCCTCTTCCATTCCTGTGAGATCACATGACGCCTTCGGCCGCACCGGCGATTTTGGCCGATTTAGGCTTGAAGAAGGCCTCCGCCTTGGAAAGGGCTTCGACCCGCGCTCCGTCACGCAGCATGGGCGTGTTGAGATAGGCGACCATCGCCTCACCCGCCGCAGCCTTCGCAGCATCCTGCGTCGCAAAAACGATCGGTTCGCCTCGACTATCGCGGAGAATATCGTTTGTCGCCCGGTGAACCTTGCGAATCCAGCCGAGATGACCGCCGGCAACGGCTTCTGTTCCGATTTGAAATTCGTTCATAGCAACCTCCCCCGGCTTGCTTGGCCAGGTTTATCTGTAGAGTTTCCGATTGGATTTTTACGTTTCAGCGCCCGCTTGCCGTCCGCGAAGCCTCGCCGAGCGTGCCGGCTGCCCGAGCTCGAATATGGATCTTCAACGATGCGGAAGTGAAATTGGTCTCCCTCCGGAGCACCGGAATCGTCATCTTCAAGCGATGGCGTTGGCGACTTCCAAATGACCGACTTTATCGCGATCACCATAGCGGCGAAAAACAACGTCGCGCCGATGCAAGCGAGAAGGCCCTGTAGCATTTCGATCATGGCAGCACCTCCTGCTCGGCTGCTTGCACTGCGGACTTCGCCTTCACTATCTCCATCGGCTCGACAGCTGCATCACAATCCTCGCAATGCTGTTCGATAATCTCCGCGATCAAAAGAATTCGGAGGCAGCCGGGGCATCCCCAGAAGCGATCGAAATATCCCGCGCGAAAAGCCGCCGCTTTCCTCCTGCTGCCTGTGACCATGCCTACTTTCCTCAAACATTGCCTGCCATATGCAGCGTTAACCCGTTTGACAGCCAAGCAGCGGATTATGCCGCTGCCGACTTGATAGACACAAATTATGTTGATAATAATGACGATGTCAACATGATTTATGTCAAAAATTTTGCAAGGGTCTAGCTATGCAGAAATCCATGGGCGAACGACTGAGAGCGGCCCGCGAAGCCGCAAATTATCCATCAGCCACGAAGGCGGCAGAAGCGTTAGGTGTGAGCCTGTCCACCTATCGCGCGCATGAAAACGGTCAAAACGAATTCAGCGCCGAAGTCGCCAATCGCTATGCGAAGAAATTCGGCACGACGGCGGCCTATCTGCTGACTGGCGAAGGCCTGCGCAAAGCCGCACGTCCGTCGCCGAACATCGTCATGTCATTCGATCCGGACGAGCAGGATCAGGACGGATTTGCCGAAAGTGACGACGAACTCAGCTACAGCCGCGAGCACTGGAAGCCGCATATAGAAGGTGCAACGCCCGAGGTGGACGTCAAGCTCGGCGCCGGTAGCGGCATCGTCGGCGAAGTCATCAACCTCCCCGTCGGCTCAGGCAATGTCGCCGGGCATAAGATCGTAGCGGAATGGCTTATCCCCACCGGCTATCTACGAAACGAAGCAAAGGCTTCGCCGAACCACACGATCATCATGGAAGTCGTCGGCGATTCCATGCAGCCCACCTACATGCCTGGCGATCGCGTCATCGTCGATCTCTCACAGAACCAAATGACCACTGATACCGTCTACGCGATCAGCGACGGTTATACGGAACCGCAAATCAAGCGTCTGCAGCGAGTTCCCTTCACCCATCCGGGGCAGGTCAAGATCATTTCCGACAATCCAGCCCTGGACACCTTCACCGTCGAGTTGGATCGACTGACCATTATCGGCAGAATCTGCGGCCACATTGCCCGCAAATAAAAAGGAAATATAGGCGCAAACACCTTCGATGTTCCAATTGCGCATATAAACACAAATTATGTTGACATATATCGTGTTGAAATGGCAATTTCATCGATAAGAGCCATTGGTCCTAACTGGAATGAGCCCGGGCAGGCGTAGGATCTCGCCCGAAGTCAGCGAAACCGGACGTACCAGGCGCAACGATTGAAAAGGCCGCAAGGCATCGAAGGAGAGTGTCATTCATGCCGAGAAAGCCGAATGCTTTCATGTTTGCACCAACCGATGCGTTGAGAGAACCGATATTGCCGGGATATCGCCGATCGCCAAGACGGGAGAATGACAGTGTACGTTCGGGAATTTTCCTGCGAATATTCGTTTGATGAGCTCAGTATCCGCCTATGCGATCGTTGGGAAACCGGATTGCTATTATATGGGCGCGCTGAATTGACGTCGGCAGGTGCCGACTACGAGGATGAATTCTACGTTTCGGCAATCAGATTGGATGGCGGCGCAAGGCTTGCGCGGCCGAATGCCTCGAACAATGCAGGGGGATTCGAGTCTGAATTGTTTCGGCGGATAGCTGCCGTCATCGAAGACGACAGAACACAGGCGGGCCGTCACGCCGCCGAAGTTTTTACCATCGAATTGGAACAATCCCGGCAAGCCGACCATGACCAAAGCCACAAGATCAGACAGGAAAGAAACCTGGAGATGCTTGCACCAACACATTGAGGTCCATTGCAGCCGAGCATCAACACCTAATGGAGGTTGCCGAGACCATGGATGTTTCCCAACACGAGCTTGAAGAGATTCGCTTGCTGGAGCAGAAGCTGCATCTCCCTCAAATCCGGCAATCGCCGGCGATCGTGGCGGAACTATTGGCGGAAAGCTTCGTTGAATTCGGCAGCTCCGGAACGGTCTATGACGATAGAGATGAATTAATCTCCCGTCTGGCTGCAGAAAAATCGGAAGAAGCCGCTCCGCCCATTATTTCCCGCGACTATGCCTTTCGACCGATCTCACCGGATGCCGTTCTCGTCACTTACCGAAGCATCCGAGAGGCTCGAGAGAATGACCAGGAGCGGCATACTTTACGGAGCTCGATCTGGCAGCGCATCGATGGGCGATGGCAGATGATCTTTCATCAGGGAACGCCCACGGTTTCGCAGGATTGAATCCACAACCTGGCGCCACCGCATTTGCAAGCCATGAAATCCTTGCGACTGGGGTAAATGCGCTAAGTTTAACGGAGCCCAGGCGCCGTATCGTTGGCTTTACCGTCTGTGAGGCCGAGGTTATCCGCCATCCGAATGAGATCGGCAACGGAGTCGGCCCGCATCTTGCGCATGGCCTGACCGCGATGGACCTTGACGGTGATTTCGCTGAGGCCGATCTCGGCGGCGATCTGCTTGTTCAAGAGGCCTCGCGCAACGAGCGCCATCACCTCACGTTCGCGTGGCGTGAGCGTTGAAAACCGCTCGTGAAGATCGACCTCCGCCGCCTGCTTGCGCAAGCGGGCGCGATCGATTTCGAGCGCTTGCCTGATGGCATCGAGCAGATCCTGCTCCCGAAACGGCTTTAGAAGAAACTCAACCGCGCCCGCTTTCATCGCCCTGACGGACATCGGCACATCGCCGTGTCCGGTGAGAAAAATGATCGGGATTGCATACCCCGTCCGGGCAAGTTCATCCTGAAAGTCAAGCCCGCTCGCATCCGGCATCCTGACGTCCAGGACGATGCAGGCTGGCCCTTCGGACCGGGGGGACGCCAAGAAATCCCGCGGCGACGCAAAGCCATGCGTATCATAGCCGACGGAGCGCAATAGACTGTCCAGTCCATCGCGTACGGATGGATCATCGTCGATGACGTAAACGGTCGACTGCTGTCCCTGCATTCCCTATCCCTTTACCTTTGCGCCGAGCGGCAAGGTAAAACCGAAGACGGCTCCGTGCGGAAAATTCGGCGCCGCATAAATGGTCCCGCCATGCGCATCGATAATGGACCGGCTGATAGCAAGTCCCATCCCCATGCCTTTCGGCTTCGTCGTGTAAAAGGCTTCGAATATCCTGTCGAGCATTTCGGCCTGCATGCCGTCACCGGTATCGCGCACGCTGATGGTCACCTTCCGTTCGTCCGCGGCGGCGCTGACGAGCAATTCGCGCGTTTCCGCATCGACCTCAGCCAGAGCTTCGATCGCATTCATGACGAGATTGAGGATCACCTGCTGAAGCTGGACGCGGTCTCCGGCCACCAACGGCAGATCGCCCGCCAATTCGGTACGGAATAGAATCTGATTCCGACGGATCTCGCTACGTACGAGTTCCAGCACATCATTGATCGCCTCGACCAGATCGATCGTGTCACTGGATGGCGACGAGCGCGCCACAAGCCCGCGGACACGGCCAATGACATCGCCTGCTCGCCCGGCATCCGCGACAATTCGCTCGATGGCGCGGCGGGCTTCATCGTGATCGGCCGGTGTTGCAGAAAGCCATCGAAGCGCGGCACTGCCGTTGGCGGCAATTGCAGTGATCGGCTGGCTGACCTCATGGGCTATCGACGTACCCAACTCACCGACGATCATGAGACGCGACATGCGCGCGAGCTCCGATTGTGCCTGCCTCGCCCTGGCATCGAGCATTTCGATCCTGATTGCCAGGTAAGTGGTCGCACCGATCGCGACCAGACTAAGCGTACTGTTGATCAGGCCGGCCTGCGAAGCGCCATGGCTCGTCAAAAAATAGCTGATGACCGTCAGGGCGGCGCATGCAATCCCGACCACCGCGATAGCGCCGGTTCGACCGGAATAGACCGCCAGCAAGATCACCGAGACATAGAGAACGGCAAAGGCGATCTCCAGATCCGTGATGGTATCGCCGATGAAAATGAGGCCGGCGAGGATCGTAATGCCGAGCCAAAGGAAGGGCATCTCGAAAAGATACTTCAGAAATTCGCGCCTCATTCCCTGCATCCCTGCATCACGGCTTCCGCAAGATTGCGTGCAGAAGCTGCAAACTGCCTGAACCGAAGCGCCAAAACAACAACCGCTTTCTCCGGTGCCGCCAAAGCTGGCGATCCGTAGGATCTGATGCGCTAAGCCCTGCCTTGGCGACCATCAAACCTTGGAATCCCATGGCGCCGGTCACCGCCTCAATGGGCGGCGAGGTTTCCGCATTCATTCCAGCCCAAGGTTTCAACTCGGGTTTTCCAGCGTGAACAGATCAGCGTTTTCGTCATAGGCGAAATATTCCGCGTAGCGGGCCCAGTTCGTAACAGCCTTGAGAGTGGTGTCGGCATAATCCTCGGACATGTAATCCTCCAGCTCATCGCGGAAGCGCCGTGCAGGCGCGCGGTGGGTCGGCCGCTCGTCGAGCACGCGGCGAATGTGCGCAGCCAGCGGCACATAGGTCGCCAGATGCTGCTCGAAGAGCTTCTTGCGTTCATCGACATCGCTGTCGGAGAAACGTAATCCCGGTGCCGTCAGCTTGATGTCACCCCCTTCCAGATCGGCAAAACGCAGCAGTTGAAGCGTTTCCGCAACCGGAAAGAGGTCATCGATGCCGAGATGCAGATGGGTGGCCAGCGGCGGCAGATCGGCCTGCCCGCGATAGGGCTCAGCGGCGACCGTTTCGATCAGACCGGACATCAAATTGGTCGACACGCGCGGCAGCGCCATGGCAATGCCGGTACCGGGGAAAAGGCCCTCGCGCGTCGGTGCGCCGGTCTTCACCGTCATCCGCGCATAGATATCTTCGACCAGCATGCGGAAGGCCGGATCGAGACGGTTGCGCGGCTGCGGCAGATCGACATGGATCTCCGCAATCACACGGCCGGGATTCGATCCGAAGATCAGAATGCGGTCGCACATCAGCACGGCTTCTTCGATATTGTGGGTCACCATCAGAACCGACTCGATCGGCATCCGGCCCTCGCACCACAGATCGAGCAGATCCGTGCGAAGCGTTTCTGCCGTCAGCACGTCGAGCGCCGAAAAGGGTTCGTCCATCAGCAGAACCTTTGGCCGCACGACGAGTGCCCGCGCAAGACCGACACGCTGACGCATGCCGCCTGACAGCTCCTTCGGATAGGCGCTTTCGAAACCGTCGAGGCCGATGAGATCGATGGCAGCGAGCGCTCGCTTGCGCCGCTCGGACGGCGCAACACCTTGCGCTTCCAGACCTAGCTCGACGTTTTGCAATACGGTCAGCCAGGGAAAGAGCGCAAAGCTCTGGAAGACAACGGCGACATCTGAGTTGGGGCCGACGACCGGACGGCCTTCGAAGGTAATGTCGCCATTGCTCGGGCGGATCAGGCCGGCAATCGCACGCAGCAGCGTGGACTTACCGGAGCCGGAACGGCCGAGCAATCCGACGATTTCATTGGGATAGAGCTGAAGATCGACATTTTCGAGTACGACGAGCGAGCCGGACGCTCCCTTGTCGTAGGCCTGGCACACCTGCTTGGCGAGAACCAGCGGCGCATTCTTTACCATATCGATTTTCCTGGAGATGACAGCGTTTTCCATATTCGGTTCTCCGATCTTAAATTAATCGAGACGCATGCGGCGTTCGGCGAAGACGTAGAGCGGCCGCCAGAGCGTTCTGTTGAAGAGCGTCACGAAGATCGACATGACAACGATGCCGAGGATGACCCGCGGAAAATCGCCTGCTTCCGTCGCCTTCGCGATGTATGATCCAAGCCCGAAGGCTTCCAGTTTCGTGTTGCCCCAGCTCGCCAGTTCAGCAACGATGCTCGCGTTCCATGAGCCGCCGGACGCCGTCAATGCACCCGTGATGTAGTAAGGGAATATTCCCGGCAGCATCACGCGCCGCCACCATGCCCATGAGCGCAGCCGGTAGACCGAGGATGCCTCCCGCAGATCGGTAGGAAATGCACTCGCACCGGCAATCACGTTGAACAGGATGTACCATTGTGTGCCGAGGACCATCAGCGGTGACAGCCAGATGTTCGGGCTGGCGCCCGTCGCAACGATGGCAACCACCGCAACGGGAAAGAGCACGTTTGCCGGAAAGGCCGCCAGGAACTGCGCCAGAGGCTGGACGCGCTCGGCAACAGCGGGACGCAGGCCGATCCAGACGCCGATCGGAACCCAGATGACACTGGCGACCGCAATAAGAACGACAACGCGAATGAGCGTCACGAACCCGCCGGCGAAGGCGATCCAGACGTCGGCCCAGGAGAGCGTCTGGCTGAGATAAGAAACCGCATCCCAGATACTCCAGGCACCAATGACGGCGATCAACGCATACCAGGCGATATCGATAGCCCAGCTGACGGCTCGCTGCCCGCCTCGCTCTCTTGCGACGGCTCGCGACATCGGCAGCAACCGCACGAGCATCAGCCGACCCCATGCAGCGGCCAAAGGTGTGGTCACGTATTTCAGGAGACGCGTGCGACGGATCAGCGAATAAACCCAGGAGCGCGGCCTCTGCTGTCCGGCCGTCTGCTCAAAGCGGAACTTGTCTGCCCAAGCGACGATCGGGCGGAAAAGCAGTTGGTCGTAAAGAAGGATGACGACTGCCATAGCGAGCACAGCCCAGCTCACCGCGGCGAAATCCTGCTTGTCGATGGCAACCGCCAGCCACGAACCCAGGCCTGGAAGCTGCACCGTCGTGTCACCTACCGTGATCGCTTCGGATGCAACCACGAAGAACCAACCACCGGACATCGACATCATCGTATTCCAGACGAGGCCGGGCGCGGCAAAGGGAGCTTCCAGCCGCCAGAAGCGCTGCCATGTCGACAGACCGAAACCACGGCTAACCTCATCGAGATCGCGCGGAACCGTCCGCAGCGACTGATAGAAGGAGAAAGCCATGTTCCACGCCTGGCTAGTGAAGATCGCAAAGATTGAGGCGCATTCGGCGCCAAGCTGGCTTCCTGGGAAAAGCCCCATGAAGAAGGTGACTGTGAAGGTCAGAAAGCCGAGCACCGGGACGGATTGCAGAATATCGAGTGCCGGAATGATGATCTTCTCGGCGCGCCGGCTCTTTGCCGCAAGCGTTGCGACGACGAAGGTGAAGATGAGGGAGGCCACGATGGCCGCCATCATCCGCAAAGTCGTCCGCAGGGCATATTCGGGCAGATAGGTCGGGTCGAGCGACAGAGGTGCCGTGGACAGGCCGGCCAGCGGCGCGCGCATCTCAGCTACACCATGAAGCATGAGATAGGCGGCAGCCGCAATGAAGGCGAATGCGGCGAGATCATAGCCATTCGGCAGGATACGCGAGCCGGCCAACGCAGCAACGGCGCTACGCTCGCGTCGATCGTTAGCAAGAAAAACCATGTCATAACCCTTTGAAACAGGATGTCATCGGCCAGGGCGCGGTCGGTATGGTGCCGCATTCGCGACGCCACCGGTGCGCTTATTTAAGAAAGGACACTCAGGCCGCGCGACGGCTGCCATCCTCGTCGAGGACCGGTCCACCTTCCGTCGTCCAGAAGCATTCAAGCTTTCCCGTGAGGGAGTTGATGTGCCAGACGGCAATCAGGCGCGGACGCTGCGGCGATACGGAACGCTCAGCCGGACGGCTGCTGCCGGTCGAAACGGCAAAAGCGTTCGGGGCGGAAAACTTGGTTGCGAACCTGCGTCCGCGGAAAAGAACGATGTTGTTCATGGCTCACCTCTTCGGCCCTACCTGACGGCAGATCCGAAGGCGAGCCGGACAGGCTAGGCCCGACCGACGCTCGCCCGGCGAATGCCGGCAGCGGTCCAGGTTGTTGCGATGACCGTCCGGGTGCGGCATGACGCCACAACCGGACAGCGACTAGGGTAGCTGTCCATTGGTTTCTTGATCTGTTGGTTTCGTAAGCCTTCGCATGATGTTGCGAGGACATGGTCGTAGTGTCACAGCCGCGGAGAGCGGTCAATCAGGCGATGGTGCACCGCCATTATACCAAAGTATATGACGTGCGGCCTCGATGAGCAGGCGGCTCGGCGGCAAACAATGGGAACCTAACCTATATTCAACGGCCGCCAGCGAGCATGTGGAAATCCGCAAATCCCCGAGCCTTGCAGCAGCGATCCATTCTCCGATCACCCAGCTTCATCGAGGAAGATACTGCTCAACCAAGCTGAAGCGTTTCCCCGCAAACCCGATGTGAAACAACCTGGTAACGCTCCACGGAAATGGAGCCAAAAACCAAGCTTTTATGCAACAATAACTTTCAAAATGGAGGCAAGAGAATAGTTAATTTGCAAATATTCATGCCTTGCATCAGAAATATATAAGCGACTCCCCTGTCATTTCGGCGTTTATTCGGGCGGAACACCGAAGGACGATGGCCATTATATATCCAAAGAAATATAGAAGGCGCGATGAAATTTTTACTCAGAACTTTTGGTGAAATCGCTCTTCTGAATAGCGACGAACACCAAATAGCGTTTCCGAAGAAGGCGCTTCTGATTATTGCCTATTTGCTCGTGAGTGACAGCAAGTCCGTCAGCAGAACAAACATGGCGCGATTTCTTTGGGGTGAAGGTGACTTGGCGAATTCGCTGACAAACCTTCGCAAGCTCGTTTCTCGTATCAAGAGCCGGCAATGGGACTTGAACGTCGAGCTTCTGACCTTTGATGATACCGACATTCACATCGCAAATGACTCGCTCACGAGCGATATTGTCCCGACGCGGGTAAGCACGATCGGGAATCCAGCCGAGCATCTCCGCACCTTGATGGAGCGCTCGCAGTTAAAATTCCTGGAAAGAGCCAACTGCCAAACCCGAGCGTTCATCGATTGGCGAGAGAGCGAAAGAAGGCGACACCTCGCCATGTTAAAGGAAGCGCTGGATGGCGCGGTGACGATTCCAGTCGCGTCCGACGATATCGCGCTTATCAAGGAGGCGGCCCTCCTTCTTTTTGAAGCCGAACCGCAAGACGAGACCGCACGCCGTATATTGCTGAAGGCTTTTGACGCCGAAGGCGGCATCGACCAGCTCAAGCGCATATTCGCGCGGCGCAAGGATCTTGTTTCGCCGTTGCCAGCAACCCTGGCCGCATCGTCCCGCTCTCCGACACCAGTTGCTCCCGCGCATTCGCCCGCCATATCCGAGCAGGATACTGCCACGCAACCTGTCTTGCGCATACCTCGCCTCGCCTTGCTGCCGCCAGGCAACGACCGCCCCGATGGTACCGCGACCATGATCGTCTCCTCGCTCATAGAAGATATCACTCTCGGCTTTTGCGCCCTGCACAGCCTGCGAGTGATTGCCCCCTACTCCACTGTCCAGATCGACCGCCAAGCTGAGGATCAAGCCGCACTTTTGGAGCGATATGACATCAACTATGTCCTGGAAACCCGATTGAGCGGGCCTGATGACGACCTTTCGCTCGTCACACAGCTCATTTCCCTGCCGGGCAGCGAGATCCTGTGGGCGGAGCGCTTCAATTTCGGCACGCTGGATCTTGCACGCAATAAGCGCGAAATCTCGCGGCAGATCGTGCTCGCCGCCGCCGCGGAAGTCGAGCGGCATGAGATGGCGCGTGCCTACTTCGAGGACAACCCCGTCCCCGACCATCAATATCTTGTCGGCGCGCTCGACTATATCGGCCGGATGATCGATCCCAGCCTTGCAGACAGGAGGCTCGCGGCGGCAAGCTTGGCGATGCTGGGGGATCAGAACGAGGCGCGCACGCTCGTACGCCGCGTGCGCGGGGCCAATCCCGATTTCGATGCGGATAGATGGCAGTCACTCATTCCGAGCAAAGAGCAATGGCACACGGATCCATATCGCGAAGGTCTAAAAAAGAGGGAGGTTTGAATGGCGATATCGTTGACCCACATTCGCGCAGAAGAAGCCAAAGATATCGACGCCATTCATGCAATCACCTCTGCCGCTTTCGAAGGAAAGAACTATAGTTCCGGCACCGAGGCGGCAATCATCGATGCGCTGCGAATGGCCGGTGCGCTGACCCTTTCCCTCGTGGCCGTGGAGAGCGATGAGATCGTCGGTCACGTGGCCTTCTCGCCCGTGACAATCGAATCCAGAGCCAAAAAATGGTTTGGCCTTGGCCCGGTATCCGTCCGCCCCGACCAACAGGGCAAAGGCATCGGAAAGGCTCTGATTGAAAACGGACTGGCGCAACTGAGAGAGCGCGGCGCCAACGGCTGCGTGGTTCTGGGCGATCCCCGCTACTACACCCGTTTCGGCTTCACGAGCGACGGAACCCTTCATTACGCTGATGTACCGGCCGAGTATTTTCAGCGGATCGTGTTCAAGGGACCAGCCCCAAAAGGGGCGGTTGTGTTCCACGCGGGCTTCGACGCAGCGTAGGAGAACCGAGCCTTCAGAAGAGGTGCGGCTCCGAAGGCGGCAGTCTATTAACAACCGCAGCAGACACCGGAAGCGGGGAAGACCTAACGCGAACGAGAACTAGCCGGAAATAGTGTTGATCAGGTTGTTGAAGCGATCTTGCATCGCTTGGATAGTCGCATCGCAGAGATCATCGTAGTTTTGGAAGCTAGAAACAAATGGTGGGCCCGGAGGGACTCGAACCCCCAACCAAGCGGTTATGAGCCGCCGGCTCTAACCATTGAGCTACAGGCCCGGCGCAAAGATAAAGACTCCGCGCTTGCGACTCCGGAGCAATGGTTCCCCGAAGACGACTTGGCTCTAACCCAATTTCTGTTTTCCGACAAGGGACTGCCGTAATACCTTCACAATCAATCCGCAAAAGCGGATCTCGAGGGATCATCAACCAAGGAACGAATCATGCTTCTGACGAAAACCAGAGATTTTGCTCTTGCCACTCTTGTCAGCGCCACTTTCTTCGTGCCTGCGGCCGCAGCCTTTGCCGAAGATGCCAAGCCGCGCGAAGCCGTCATCACTGTCACCGGTGAGGGACATGCTTCCGTCGCGCCGGATATGGCTGTCGTAACGCTCGCAGTCGTTCAGCAGGCCAAGGCGGCCCAGGATGCACTCGATCAGAACAACAAAGCCATGGGCGCCGTGCTGGCAACGCTGAAGGAAAGCGGCATTGCGGAGCGCGATCTGCAGACCTCCGGCTTTTCCATTCAGCCGCAATATACCTATCCGAACGACAAGGACGGCCACAATCAGCCGCCGGTTCTGAACGGCTATCAAGTGACGAACGGCCTGACCGTTCGCGTACGTGATCTCTCCAAGCTCGGCGGGCTGCTCGACCAAGCGGTCAAGCTCGGCGTCAATCAGGGCGGCGATATCCAGTTCACCAACGACAAGCCCGATGCCACGATCGAAGAGGCCCGCAAGAAGGCAGTCGCCGACGCTGCCGCCAAGGCAAAGACCTTGACGGATGCCGCCGGCGTCAAGCTCGGCCGCGTTATCGCGATCCACGAAGGCGGCATTGCAGCCCCGCCGCAGCCTTATATGCGCAGCATGGCCGCGGCGGCTCCGATGGACAAGGCAGTTCCCGTCGCCACCGGAGAAAACGAATACAACGCATCGGTGAGCATCACCTACGCGATCCAGCAGTAATCAAAACAAAACCGCCCTTCGCTCAGATCCAACCGGATCGAGCAAAGGGCGGTTCCGCGGCCCCCGCCGAAAAAGACGAAAAGGTCAGAGAATGAAAAACGGGCGCCTCGTGCGCCCGCTTTGCTTGTCAGCGACCCAGGAGCGGGCAACCGCGAACATTGGCAAACATCATCGTATCCGGGCCACGGCGGCCGAAACCGTCGACGACGACGCGACGCGGCGTCACATCCACGACACGGGCACGACGCAGGCCATAGCTGCGGGCAACGTCCACGGCCTGACGAGGATCGCAGCCACGGCGGTCAAAACGCGGCGGCGGCGGACGGTCATAGTCCGGCGGTGGCGGGCGATGACGGCCCGGATTGACATAGATATCCACACCCTGTGCGGAGGCAAAATCCGCCGTGCCCGACAGGGCGGTCACTGCGACGCAGGCGGCGACTCCCAACTTTGCCAGCATTTGTTTCATTATGTTCTCCATGAAGCAGAGGACTTCTTTCTCACGCCTGCTATATTTGCTGAGCGAGTGCCCAAGAGGTAACGGCGCTATGCTGAATGAGCTAAGAATCAGCCATTCATCCATTATTCAGCTACATTGAACGCTAAAGGGAAACCAGATGGCCGATAATAGCACAACATAATAAATAAAGCCGCCTCCCTTTCGGAGGCGACTTCGAATCCATCGAATAGATGTGGAAAACTTGGGGAAGCGCTGCAATCAGCGGCGGATCAGTGGGCAACCCGGTGCGTTGGCGAAGACAACTCGATCCGGACCACGGCGGCCGAAACCTTCGACAACGACGCGGCGCGGGGTGACATTGTCGATGCGGGCGCGGCGCAGACCCATGTCACGTGCTTTCTCGACGGCGAGACGCGGCGAGCACATACGGCCGCGCGGGTGGTCATAGCGAGCCTGCTGGATGCCAGGATGGAAATCGTTGGCCGATGCAGTGACGGTGGTGGCGGACATCGCGCCCAGCGCGATGAGAGCTGCAATACCTGCCTTGGCGAAAAGATTGGTCATGGTGTTTCTCCTTCAAATCCTTGCTGCGGATCGTTGCAATCCCATTATTGGCCTCGCCATCGGCAATGCCTCGGGATTGGGGCCACGTTAGGTCAGCCAAGCTGAACCGAACACGAACTGGCCGTTCAGATTGTATTCACGACGGTTAACAATCTATTGACGCAAGAAGGCGCGCGGCTCAGGCAGAAAAATGCAGTACGATTTCGCGCCGATGCGGCCGGTCGCGATGCTCGAAAAGGTAGATGCCCTGCCAGGTGCCGAGCGCCAGCCGACCGTGCATCACCGGAATGCCGATCGAGACCTGCATCAGTGCGGCCTTGATATGGGCCGGCATATCGTCCGGCCCCTCCATCGTGTGCACGATCCAGCGCATCGAAGGGTCCGACGATGGAGGCACGAGCCGGCTGAAGAAGGCCTTGAGGTCGGTCTTCACATCGGGATCGGCATTTTCCTGGATCAGGAGGGAACAGGAGGTGTGGCGAACGAAGACGGTCAGAAGCCCGTCACCGCCGGCGGCCGCGGTGCGGACGAATTCCGCCACCTGATCGGTAAATTCATAGAACCTCTGGCCATGAGTCGAAAGCGTGATCACTGTTTGCGGCATGGCATCCTCCGGGCGTGGCGATAGCGATCCGCATCAGGTCGGGCGAGTGGCCGGAATGTCAAGTCCGGCCACCGCGTTGAGCCTATAGCGAGATGATGATGTTGAAACCACCATAGATCAGGCGTTTGCCGTCAAAGGGCATGTTTTGCATGTCATCCTTCAAACGCGGGTCGGCCATGACCTTCGCCAATATTGTGTCGCGGCTCTCTCGCGATTCGTAGGTGATCCATGAGAACACAACGACCTCGTCTTCCTTCGCCTGCACGGCACGCGGGAAAGAAGTAAGTTCGCCATACGGCACGTCGTCGCCTATGGCCTCGACATAGCTGAGCGCGCCATGCTCCCGCCAGACATCCCCGGCCCTGCGCGCCTGCGCCTTGTATGCTTCAATCTTGTCTTTCGGCACGGCAAGGATGAAACCATCGACATAGGACATTTCTGCCTCCTCTGTTCTATGTTCACCTTTGAAAGACGGGTGACAGCAATCAGATCCGACATTGGCGACAGATATTTTTCGGACGCCTGCCGGTTGGTCGGAAACGACCGCGAATTCGCTGAACGACCCACGGAGGGACGCCAATGACGATAGAATACCAGAATGATCCCAAGCTCGAAAATGAGGCGCTCAATGCCCTATGGGCAACCGCATGGGGCAGCTCCTCCCCGCGGGATTTCCAGCCCATTCTCTCCCGAAACCTCGCGCATGTGGGCGCATTCGCGGGCGCAAGACTGGTGGGTTTCGTCAATGTC
Organism: Rhizobium sp. 11515TR; assembly: GCF_002277895.1. Lineage (NCBI taxonomy): Bacteria > Pseudomonadati > Pseudomonadota > Alphaproteobacteria > Hyphomicrobiales > Rhizobiaceae > Rhizobium > Rhizobium sp. 11515TR. The sequence continues at coordinate 3,087,842 of NZ_CP022998.1, forward strand.
GCGTGGGATGGCGGCATTCATGCCTTTATTCTCGACACCTGCGTCGATCCAGAATTTCGGCGAAGAGGTATTGCAAGCGCTCTGGTCGAGCGGGCGAGAACTCTGGCCGGCGAACGCGGCGCGGAATGGCTGCGTGTCGATTTCGAACCACATCTCGCCGGCTTTTATCGAGGGCTCGGTTTTGTTCCCACTGAGGCCGGCCTCATTCAGCTGCGCGATTGACAGATCATCGCCCGCTAGCCCGGCGAATGAACTTGCGAGAGCAGCCAGTTGCGAAACAGGGCCGCAGCCGGATTCACCAAGGCATTCGGCGGATAGACCAGGCTATAGCTGACAGCAGCCGGCTGCACCTCGACGAAGCATCTGACCAGCTTTTTTTCGGCGAGGTCGCGTGCCACCAGCGAGCTTCGCACTAGGGCGAAGCCGCGGCCCCGCCGGCAGGCCTCCAGCATTTCGGCGAAAGAATCGAATAAGAGAGCCTCCTCGACCGCCCGAGCGATCTCGAAATGCGGTTCTGCCCCATCATCCAACCCGCTGGTAATTTGCTCATGCCAACGCTGCCAATCGAGAATCGTATGCCGCATGCCGGAATAGCGCAGAAGCGGCGCAGCTCTTATGGCCCAGCGCGGTGGCAATCGTTCAGCCAGTTCCGGCGAACTGACGACGAACTCCTCGTCCGTCAACAATTCTTCATGCGTAAGACCTGCATCGGCGCGGCCGAGCCAGACGGCGAGATCGGTGCCATCAGGTTGAAAATCCGGGCGCTGGTAGCCGACGGTCAACTTCACCTCGATGTCCGGATAGCGATGGCAGAAATCCGGCAGCCGCCCCGCCAGCCACTGGCTGGAAAACTCCGGCGAGACGGATATCGCGACGGTGCGAACCGAAATACTCGCGCGCGCCTGGTACAACGCCGTTTCCAGCTCGGCGATCACGCTTGAAATTGCGGGATGCAGGCGCGCACCCAACGGCGTCAGCCGCGCCCCATTTCGGCCTCGGTCGAACAACCGCCCGCCGATCCATCCTTCCAGCTGTGCAAGCTGATGACTGACGGCAGTTTGTGTCTGCCCTATCCGCTCCGCAGCGCGGCCGAAGCCGCCAGTCTCGGCAATGGCGCAGAATGTCTGAAGCACCGAGAGCGGTGGCAGTGGCCTTTTTCCCATGAAAATCCCTCATGCCTTGCAGCCTGAGATTTCATTATACATCACTCTATTCTATGCGCATCTATCTATTGGCCAAGCACTTCGAGGTCATAGATATATGAATATTCTTCATGTTATAAGCAGGAAAGTATGCGTCGTCCGGCTCCTGACCCGACGAGGTGGCACGGAATGGCGATCGCATGAAGAAAGTGCCCGCAAGCGAGATATGCTACCTCAGGCAAACCAACATCTATTGCGGGATATCGGGCTAAGCGACCTTACGGAAAAGCAATCCAATGATGGACGCCGCTAGCCTTTTAGCGTCTTCACTTTGGTCAGGTCCGGAAAGAGGCGCATCCAGAGCAGCACCACCACAATGGTCCCGACGCCGCCGACGATGCCGGTGAGGACAGGCCCAAGTGCAGTGGCCAGCATGCCGGACTCGAATTCGCCGAGCTGATTGGACGTACCGATGAAAAGCGAATTCACGGCATTGACGCGGCCGCGCATGGCATCCGGCGTCAGGAGCTGCACGAGTGAGCTGCGCACGACGACGCTGACCGTATCCGAAGCGCCGACGACGAAGAGCGCCGCGACCGAAAGGATGATGTTGCTCGAGAGCGAAAAGACGATAGTGGCGACCCCAAAGATGAGCACGGCAAACAGCATCTTCTTGCCGACATCGCTCTGCAGCGGCCGGCGTGCCAGCCAGATGGACATGGCAAGCGCGCCGATTGCTGGTGCGGCGCGCAAGAGGCCGAGCCCCCAGGGTCCGGCATGCAGGATATCGCGCGCGAACATCGGCAGCAGCGCCGTGGCGCCGCCAAGCAGCACGGCGAAGAGATCGAGCGAGATCGTCCCCAGCATGACGGGCCGGCTTTTGATGAAGGAAACACCAGCAAAGACTGAACCCAACGTCACCGGCTCGCGCGATGGCTGCTCCCGCTCGACCCGGATCGAAATGACGTTGACGCTCGCGATGATATAAAGCACGCCCGACATGGCAAACGGAGCAACGGGGCTGACGCCATAAAGCAGACCGCCCAGCGAAGGCCCGATGATGAAGGCGGTCTGCATCATCGAGGTGGAGGTCGCGATAGCAACCTGCAACAACGAAGACGGCACAATATTGGGCAGCAGCGCCGCCATTGTCGGACGCTCAAAGGCTGTCGCCGCGCCCATAACGGCAACGGCGGCCAGAATGCCGGCGGGACCTATCCAGTGCTGCCAAGCGGCCACAGCGAGAACTAGCGCTGTCAACGCCTCGATTAGCTGGCAGGCAAGGCCGATACGGCGGCGGTCGAACCGATCGGCGACATGCCCGACGACAAAGGTCAGAATGACCATCGGCAGAAACTGGCAGAAGCCGACGAGGCCGAGAAAAAAGGCGCTATGGGTCTGATCGTAGATCATCCAGCCCATGGCAACCGTGACAGACTGAAAGCCTACCGAAGAAAAGACGCGCGACGCAGCGAATGAACGATAGCCGGAGTGACCGAGCACGCTTGGCCGGTCTAGAGTCTGCAGTGTATCCATGGGCCTTTTCGTCTGCCGGCAGGGGCGCTCGCAGACTTGCTTCTCAACAATCGAATTTTCTACACCTCCCTGCTCTGCCTCGATGGCCCTGCTGTCAATCTTGTTTTTGCTGCAGCTGCAAATTCATCGCGGACGATAGATCAAATCGCGGTGAAGACGGGCTGAGAACACCCTGCCTGACCTCAATCGACCAGATGGCCGTCAACTCCGACGCAATCGCATCGATCAGCTTCGGAACATCGCTGCCTGCCGATTCGTGCAGCGCCTCCGCGACGATCAGCACCGAATGTGTATCATTGCGCACGGCAGACAAACCACTCTGGCGATTGGTCCAGCGTCGGGCATGCGCCTGCCCTGCACCATCGGCAAAGATCACCTCCCTCGCGTCCGGATGCTCCATCTCGCGGGAAAAGGTCAAATAGGTTTCGCTGCCATTCGCATGCCGCACTTCGAGATTGCCGGAGATTTTCGAAAGATCAAAAACGGCGACGGGAATCGCGAAAGCGATCGAGATGGCATTGCAAAGATCGACGAGCGGATGCAACCGCGGCAGCGACCCTTCCTGGCGAAATCGGCGCAGCAGCGCTTCGGATGCGCAGCGATATTGCGTCGGCTTCAATCCCATTTTGGAAAAAGCACGCCGCCATGCCTGGATTTCGGTCATCTCGCTTTCAGGACCTTGTGCCAGCCGGTCTGCCGCGATTGCGTGATATCTGGCGATCCGATCGCCGACATCGACAGTCGAGGTAATCCCTTCGGCGAGCAACACGCCGGGAACCAGCTCAGGAAACTCGCTCCACATCTCGTTCGAATGGCGGAAAAACATGGCACCTCCTAATAGGCATCTGCGCGGCACAGCACAAAACCCCGTCATTATCCTCCGGTCTTGAATAAAATTGCAGAAGCTTCAGCCCATGGCTGCCGCATAGGCGCCCGGTGAGACACCGAAATTGCGGACGAAGAGGCGTGTCATATGGCTCTGATCGGAAAAGCCGCTGGCAAAGGCCGCTTCGGCCAGGGATGTGCCCGCCGCAATCAGCCGGCGCGCTTCGTGAATGCGGCGCTGCATGAGGTAGGCATGAGGCGTCAGTCCCGTCGCCTTGGCGAAGGCACGCAGGAAACGAAAGTGACTCAAGCCACACAATTCTGCCAGTTGGGCAAGGGTCAGGGGAGCAGCGGGATCGTCATCGATCAGCTCGCGCGCCCTGTTGATATCAGCGGGAACGGCATCCTCACACAAGCCGCCCGCCCCTTCGCACATCACCCCGGCAAGAAGCGACAGCAGCAGCCCCTCCCGCAGGAGAAGTTTCTCAGCCGCGTCTTCGATCAGAAGCGAAAACAGGGTTCTGAAATGCCCGGCCATCCCCCCGTCGCGGATGACAGGCAACGGGAACTCCACCGCACCGAACTTGCCTTCGCCGACATCGCGCAACAGATCGCCGATCAGCCGGGGATCGAAATAGAGCATGGACCACGCACGGCTTTCGCCGATGGGCATGCCGTCATGTACCTCGTTCGGGTTAACGCTGATGACGTCGCCGGCCTCTGCCTGCACCATCCCTCGCCCGCTAAGCGATCTCTGCGCGCCGGCCTCGATGACACCGATGCCGAACTGGTTATGCGTGTGCTTGGGGAAGCTATGGCCGGTTTCGGCCCGAACTGCCTCGATGCCGGCAAGGCGAGAACGATATATCCTGAATTCACCGGACTTCATCGCTGGTGCCTCTCATTCCGCCTGTTCGCGATATCAGCTATGGCGTCCCATACGAGCGACAATGTTGCGCACCAGCAATCGGGATACAAGGCTCAAGCGCCTTCCGCTGCCTTTTCATCCTCGGCCGTCACCAATGCTGCCTGCGTGTTGCCGGCAACAGCGGTCGGCAGCGGCGTGCCGCGCTTGCGCTCCCGCGCCAATGTCAGCAGACCGGAAAAGATGATGAGGACAATGCCGACGGCCATCGGCATATCGATGCTATCATTGAACAGCAGGTAGCCGAAGGCGATCGCCCAGAGCATCTGGCTATATTGCGGCGGCGCAACCAGATTGGCAGGCGCCATTTGCGCGGCCGTCAAGAGCAAGACGCTGCCGCACGCGCCAAGCAGGCCATAGCTCGCGAGGAATATCCACTGCGTCGGCGTCGGCATGGTGACTTCGGAGAGCATGAGGAGGCCGCTGACGATGAGCGTTCCGAAAAGGCCTGCGCCATAGAGCGAGATGCGCTTCTCCTTCGAGCCGAGCGCACGGTTGACGACGATGGAGATCGCCGCGGCAAGACCGCCGATCGCCGCGCAGAGATGACCGACCGAAAGCTCGCGAAAGCCCGGACGCAGGACGATCAATACGCCGACAAAACCGAGGATGACCGCCGTCCAGCGCTGCCAGCGAACATCCTCCTTGAGAAAGATCACCGAAAGAATGGTGACAAAGGATGGCAGCAGGAACAGCAACGCAAAGGCTTCCGCCATCGGCAGCTTGGTAAAGGCAATGACGGAGGAGATGGCGCCCGTCGCGCCGCAGACGAAACGTAACAGCCACAAGGGACGGTTCGACGTCCTCACCATGTCAAGCCACTCGTCCTCCCGCTTCTTCAGGAAAGGCACGGCGGCAAAGCCGAATAGCGCGCCGATGAAAGCGACCTGATAGGAGGGGATCACTCCATGCAGAATCTTGATCGAGGCATCGCTGAAGGCGAAGACGGCATAGGACGCGAATGCCACGAGGGCACCACGCAGGGCGGAGCGGCCCGCGGCTGCGGAACTGGAATCGGCTGTAATCGAGGACATCGGAATCTTCAGAAAGTGCGATGGGAGGACACTGAATCGGGGAGATACAAGCAATTGTATGATGAAATGGACCGAATTTCGATCGGGTTGGGGATAAACTATTGTTTCAACCGGACGTTTGAGGCGATCCAGCCAGATCAGTTTCCAAGAAAGCCTAGCTTGTCGAGTTGGCTAGGAGAAACACGCCCCCTGACCGTATAGGAAAAGGCTGTAACCCTCAGTGCATCGCTATCCACTTCGCAGGTGAACGCAACTCTTTGCCAGCCACTAGGTGTCTGCACAGCAACTCCATCCCCAAACAGCGTCGCGTCGGAAACCATTGCTTGCGATAGTGCGGAGTTCACATAGCCAACAGCCTGCAAATCGTGGCGATATTGAAGCTTTTCCTCCGAATTGCAGAGATAGGCCACACGTTGACGTCGCGGCAGCTTTTTCCAAGCGTCATATTCGCTTTTGGATAGACGCGCCATTTCAGAGCTCGAATAAAGCTTCTTGGCCTGAATAGCCCTCTTCGGTGCAACCGATTTAGGCGGTTGCGGCTCTGTGACCAACGCAGTGCCGCTCGTCGGGTCGCTTTGACTACTGGAAGCAGCAGATTGGCTTTGAGAGCTTTGCTGTGCCGGCGATGGCCTGATAGCCGGAACGACAATCTGCGGCGAATCTTTCGCCTCATCTCTGGCCTGCTCGGCCGGAGATTGCTGCTGCGGATCGGATGATGGTGCTTGGGCGGCGGCTTGTGCCTGCGGATCATTCTGATCTACAGCTGCGGCCTGCGGCTGCTGCACCTGCGAATCCGAAGGCTCGTTGGTCGCCAGGACATCTGGTGCGGTCGACGAGGCTTTCGCGGCCGGGTCACTTGCCGGCGGTTGGGCCGCATTTGTCTGCGGATCCCTGGCGTCAGCTTGCTGCTGCGCTTCCTGCGCCTGCTGCGCCGCCTGTGCTTGAGCCTGGGCTTGCGCAGCCGCCTGAGCCTCCGCCTGTTGTTCAGCCGCAGCATCGTTCGCAGGCGTTGGAGAGGTATCGTCCTTCGACTGTTCCGAAGCGTCTGCCTGTTGCGTGGTGTTTGCGTCCTTCTGATCGCCCTTCATGTCCGGAAGCGGAGTCTCGGTCGCAGAGGGCTGTTGCTCCGCCTTCTCGACGGGCTTGTCAGCCGCGGGATCATCGGGCTTGGGCTCAGGCTTCTCCACCTGCTCCACCGGCTTATCGGCCTTGGCTTCGTCGGGTTTGGCTGCGGGCTTCTCTGCCTGCTTCTTGCCGTTGGGATCGGATTGCTTTGGGGGCTGTTCGTCCGCTTTCTTTCCCTCGGGCTGCTGAGGCTCCTGTTGAGCTTCTGCCGTTTGTTGCGCCGGCTTCTCGTCTGGTCTTGGCGTCGGTTTGGGAGGCTGATCGGGCTTCTCGTTCGCCTTGGTCGCAAGCTCCTGCTTTTCCTCTTGCTGCGGCACCAACTCGACATTGACGCTCTGCTCGGGCTTTGCCTCCGGCGGCGCGGGAAATAGCGGCAGCAAAAAAAGCGCGACAAACAGGACGTGCAGAACGATCGACAGGACGAAGCCCGGCCTTATCTCCCTATCCCGTTTTTTCGCGACCTTTTCCATCGTTCAGCGGATGGCTCGCGACGCGAAGGCAATCAGGCGAAAACAATGCATCGATTCATTCGATCCTTATCGGCAAACAGATCAGAAGATTTTCCGGTCGCTGACATATGGTACCCGACCATGCGCCGCGAAAGGGGCCTCGGTCGAAATCGAACTTGTCAGGCATCCGGACGATCCGCAATGGCGCAAAAACAAACCTGCGTGATCACGCACCGCCTAGACGGTCGCATTCCCCGTTAGAAGAACTCATCCAGCAACTGATAGTATGCCATCTTTTCGGCTTGCGGCTCAAAATCGCCATAGGCTTTCAAAAACTCCGCAACCAATTCCTCTCCGAAATTGTGCTCGATGCTGCCACAGGCAAGTGCAATATCCTGATGGCGATCAGCCACGCCGAGGCGGCCGCAATCGATATAGCCGCTGAATTTTGGACCATCGGCCATGAAATTCGGAAGGCAGGCATCTCCGTGGGTGACGACCAGATCCTCTTTGGGCGGCCTCGTCTCCGCGAGCTCGCGGAAAAGATCCTCCGCCGTCCTTCCCAACCGGGTCTCATCGAAGTCGTCCTCATCGACGCGGCCGGCAAGCAAGTGTGCCTTTGCCGTGCCGATCCTGCTCTCCAGCCGATGATCGAAGGGGCAAGCAGCGATATCGACAGCGTGCAAACGCCGCAAAGCATCCGCCAAAAGCTGTACCCGCTCGAGCGGCTGCACCCTCTCGGCGCTGACGAGATCGCTGCCGGGAAGAGCGCTCATCAAAAGCCATTCGCGTTCGCCGTCGGTCTCGTACGCAATGACTTCCGGGCAGGCAAGGCCGTGCGAGGCCAGCCATCGCAGCCTGGCAACCTCGCCTGCCAATTCACCCAAAGCATCGGCCAGCTCGGTCTTGAGATAGACCGGCGCGCGTCCATCGGCCTCAAGCCGGAAGACATGGGCCGAGGAGCGGCCAAGCCCATCCTGCCGCCATTCGTATCCGGCCAACGCATCGCGGAGCCGGATTGGGATAGATGTTTCCATGAATTGCGGCTTGCTCGCCATGATCACCCCTTTGATCTTGATATCGCCAACGAAAAGCCCGGCTCGCTTTCGCGAACCGGGCCATATTTTGTAAACTGCCGATGTCGGCTTGCGCCAGACCTCAACTGTCGAGGAAGCTTCTGAGCTTGCGGCTGCGGCTCGGATGCTTAAGCTTGCGCAGCGCCTTGGCTTCGATCTGACGGATACGCTCGCGCGTCACCGAGAACTGCTGGCCGACTTCTTCCAGCGTATGGTCGGTGTTCATGCCGATGCCGAAGCGCATGCGCAGCACACGCTCTTCGCGCGGCGTGAGCGATGCCAGAACGCGGGTCGTCGTCTCACGCAGGTTCGCCTGGATGGCGGCGTCGATCGGCAGAAGCGCATTCTTGTCCTCGATGAAGTCGCCGAGATGCGAATCTTCTTCGTCACCCACCGGGGTTTCGAGCGAGATCGGCTCCTTGGCGATCTTCAGAACCTTGCGCACCTTTTCAAGCGGCATGGCGAGCTTTTCAGCCAGTTCTTCCGGCGTCGGCTCGCGGCCGATTTCGTGCAGCATCTGGCGCGACGTGCGGACGATCTTGTTGATCGTTTCGATCATGTGCACCGGAATACGGATGGTGCGGGCCTGGTCGGCGATCGAACGGGTGATCGCCTGACGAATCCACCAGGTGGCGTAGGTCGAGAACTTGTAGCCGCGGCGATATTCGAACTTATCGACCGCTTTCATCAGGCCGATATTGCCTTCCTGAATAAGGTCGAGGAACTGCAGGCCGCGGTTGGTGTACTTCTTGGCGATGGAGATGACGAGGCGCAGGTTGGCTTCGACCATTTCCTTCTTGGCGATACGCGCTTCGCGCTCGCCCTTCTGCACCATGTGAACGATGCGGCGGAATTCCGAGATCGAAATACCGGTTTCGGTCGCAAGGTTCTGAATTTCCTGGCGAATGTCGCGGATCGTGGTGTTTTCGCTCTTGGCGAATTCCTTCCAGCCACGTGCGGCCAGATTTCCGATCGACTTCATCCAGTTCGGATCGAGTTCGGCGCCCTGATACTGTTCCAGGAAGCTGTCGCGCTTGACGCCATAGGATTCGGCAAGGCGCAACAAGCGGCCTTCGTTCTGCACGAGGCGCTTGTTGATGTCGTAGAGCTGCTCGACGAGAGCGTCGATGCGGTTCTGGTTCAGCGACAGAGACTTGACCGACTTGACCAGCTCATCCTTGAGCTCCTTGTAGCGGCGCTCCTGCGCCGAAGACAGCGTACCGGAAGCCGACAGGCGCTGCTCGACCTGCTGGTCCTGCAGCTTGCGCAGCTTCTTGTAGGTTTCGGCGATAATGTCGAGCGTCGTCATCACCTGCGGACGAAGCTCGGCTTCCATCGCGGCGAGAGAAAGGTTGGACTCGTCTTCGTCCTCTTCCTCTTCCTCGATCGGCAGGCCTTCGCCGCCGACATTGGTGATGTCGTCGTCACCGGAAGGAGAGCGGCCGCGGCGTGCCTTTTCCTTCTCTTCGGCTGCCTTGCGGTCAGCCTCGATCTTCTCAGGGCTCTGGAACTGCGGTGCAGCCTTGGCCTCGGGACCGGAATAGGTGGTTTCAAGATCGATGATTTCGCGCAGCAGCGTCGTGCCTTCGTTGAGTTCGTCGCGCCAGATAATCAGCGCCTGGAACGTCAACGGGCTCTCACAGAGGCCGCCGATCATGGTTTCGCGGCCCGCCTCGATGCGCTTGGCAATCGCGATTTCGCCTTCACGCGACAAAAGCTCGACGGAACCCATTTCGCGCAGATACATGCGCACCGGGTCGTCCGTGCGGTCGGTCGGCTCTTTCTTCTTGGCGGTGGCGAGCGCAGAACCCGTGGAGGGAGCGAGTTCGCCGCCCTCGCTGTCGTCATCGCCGCCGGCATCGTCGTCATCGCTGGCCGCAGCGCCAGCCTCTTCGACGTCTTCGTCCTCGATGACGTTGATGCCCATGTCCGAAAGCATGGCCATCGTATCTTCGATCTGTTCGGACGTCACTTCCTCGGACGGAAGAACGGCGTTGAGCTCGTCCATCGTCACGTAGCCGCGCTTCTTCGCGGCCTTGATCATCTTCTTGACCGCGTCGTCGGAAAGATCGAGAAGGGGGCCGTCGGAGGTGCCGTCGCGCTCGACTTCAGCTTCTTCGTTCTCTTTGACCTTTGTTGCCATCTTTATATCGTCGCTTTCCCTGACGCTGCAAACTTACACGCGGTGAAACAATCACACTGGCTGGCGCGCCCTGCACCAGCCGCGACTCACCGACGAACACCTAACGGAATGACCTTTAATGCCCGATTAACCACGATCACCGCCACCGGAGTGCAAAGCTGGATTGCGTTTGGATTTCCGGCCATGATATCAGGTGATCCGCTTGATCCAGTTTTACCGTTCTTTCCGAAGTCAAACGGTGATTCCTAGAATTTTAGTTCTCGTCAAGCTTTTCCAGCAAAAAAGCCCGTTAAATGCGCGAAAAAGCCTTATCCACAGGCTCCGCACGCAGCGATTTATTGTTTCCCGTATTTAGGAAGTCCCCGCGCGATGACAAGAGCATCCTGAGCAAAGCCTCACATTTCCAGCATCGGCAGGTATTACCGAGCCCGGAAGTGTGTCCGAATGGCATCAATTCCAGTCCATCACGACCTTGCCGGAATTGCCTGAGCGCATGGCTTCGAAGCCATCGCGAAAATCATCGATGCCGATACGGTGGGTGATGACGGGCGATACATCGAGACCGCCCTGAACGAAGGCGATCATCTTGTACCAGGTCTCGAACATCTCGCGGCCATAGATGCCCTTCAGGTTCAGCATCTTGAAGATGACCTTATTCCAGTCGATCTCGAAACCGGCCGGCGCGATGCCGAGAATGGCGATCTTGCCGCCATTGTTCATCTTGTCGATCATGTCGCGAAAGGCGGGCGCCGCGCCTGACATTTCCAGCCCGACGTCGAAACCCTCGGTCATGCCGATGGACTTCATCACATCGGCAAGGTTTTCCTTGGAAGCGTCGACGACATGATCGATGCCGACCTTGCGGGCAAGCGCCAGCCGGGTGGGATTGATATCGGTGATGACGACCTTGCGGGCGCCGGAGCGCTTGGCGACCATCGCACCCATGATGCCGATCGGCCCTGCGCCGGTCACCAGCACGTCTTCGCCCACCAGATCGAAGGAAAGCGCCGTATGCACCGCATTGCCGAACGGGTCGAAGATCGCGGCTATTTCATCCGGGATATCGTCGGGGATCGGCACGACGTTGGATTCGGGAATGCAGACGAATTCGCCGAAGGAGCCTGGACGGTTGACACCGACGCCGAGCGTGTTGCGGCAGAGATGGCCCCTACCCGCCCGGCAATTGCGACACTTGCCGCAGACGATGTGGCCTTCGCCCGAGACGCGCTCGCCGACGTGATACTTCGTGACCGCCGAACCGATTTCGGCAATCTCGCCACAGAATTCGTGACCGACGACCATCGGCACGGGAATGGTCTTCTGAGCCCACTGGTCCCAGTTCCAAATATGCACATCGGTCCCGCAAATCGCCGACTTCCTGACCCGAATGAGGACATCGTTCGGCCCGACCTCCGGAACCGGCACATGCTCCATCCACAGCCCGACTTCCGGCCTGGATTTGACCAACGCTTTCATCATGTTCGACATTCGCATCTTCCTTTGGCTTTCGCCGGCCCAATTCCCCTTCTCCCCGGCGGGGAGAAGGTGCCCGAAAGGGCGGATGAGGGGGCTACGCGGCCCACCATCAATTGCTCTTCATGCTATTCAGAGCGTCGCTTCGCTCCTTCCCCTCATCTGTCCTTCGGACATCTTCTCCCCAAGGGGAGAAGGGGCAACTACGTCAAATAATCCCAAGCTCCCTGCCCGCTTCGGCAAAGGCTGCAATCGCCTTTTCGACATCGGCCTTCGAGTGGGCGGCTGACATCTGCGTGCGGATGCGCGCCTGCCCCTTGGGCACCACGGGGAAGGAAAAACCGATGACGTAGACGCCCTTCTGCAGCATGAGTGCCGCCATGTCCTGCGCGAGCTTTGCGTCGCCGAGCATGACCGGGATGATCGGGTGATCGGCGCCAGCGAGCGTGAAGCCGAGCTTGGTCATCTCACGCCGGAAAAGTTCGGCATTGCCTTGAAGGCGCGCACGCAAGTCGGAGCCGTTCTCGATCAGATCGAAGACCTTTAGCGAGGCAGCGGCGATGACGGGCGCCAAGGTGTTCGAGAAGAGATAGGGACGCGAGCGCTGCCGAAGCCATTCGACAATCTCGCCTCTCGCCGACGTATAGCCCCCGGACGCGCCGCCAAGTGCCTTGCCGAGCGTGCCGGTGATGATATCGATACGGCCTTCGACGCCGCAATATTCAGCCGATCCCCGGCCATGCTCACCGACGAAGCCGACCGCATGGCTGTCATCGACCATGACCATCGCGCCGTATTTTTCCGCCAGATCGCAGACGCCGCCGAGGTTGGCGATGATGCCGTCCATCGAGAAGACACCGTCGGTCGCGATCAGCTTGAAGCGGCTGCCTTCAGCTTTCTTCAGCTCTTCCTCCAAAGCCGCCATGTCATTGTTGGCATAGCGGAAGCGCTTTGCCTTGGAGAGCCGCACGCCATCGATGATGGAGGCATGATTAAGGGCATCCGAGATAATGGCATCCTCTTCCGACAGCAGCGTCTCGAACAATCCGCCATTGGCGTCGAAGCAGGAGGAATAGAGGATCGTCGCCTCCATGCCGAGGAAGGCCGAAATCCGCGCCTCGAGCTGCTTGTGCTCCTCCTGCGTGCCGCAGATGAAGCGCACCGAGGCCATGCCGTAGCCATAGCGATCGAGCGCCTTCTTCGCGGCTTCCGCGAGCTCCTCGTTATCGGCAAGTCCCAGATAGTTGTTGGCGCAGAAATTGAGGACGCGCGCGCCACCCAGCACGGCGATTTCGCCAGCCTGTTTGGAGGTGATAACGCGCTCGCCCTTATAGAGGCCGGCTTCTTTCAGACCGAGAAGCTCGTTGCGCAAATGGGATATGAACGCTGAAGTCATGGTCGCATTCCGATGCTGGTCAAAGGGCCTAATTCATCAAGGAATAACATAGGATCCGGCCTGTTGCTGCATTCGGCAGCGGCAAAAATGCGCAACGCGGTGACGTCCGCGCGATAGGCAACAGTTTCGACAGGATCTGTCGAAGCAGAGGGAAATCACGCAACTTTCCGGCCAGACCTCATTGGTGGCTATCGCAAAAATTACTTGACTCAGTCAAATATTCCACGGCAGATTGGCGTCGGTCTGACAATAAGGGAGAGCCATGAGCATATTCCATAGATTCTCCCTCGCAGGACGGGTTGCCCTCATCACCGGAGGCGGACGCGGGCTCGGATTCGAAATGGCAAAGGCTCTCGCCGATGCCGACGCTCACGTCATCATCAACGGGCGGACTGCGGCGACATTGAATACGTCCGTCGGGATCATCCAGGCGAGAGGTGGCTCCGCCGAAGCCGCCGCCTTCGACATTTCCGATCGCGACGCTCAGCATGCAGCAATAAACGACATCGAAAAAAATCACGGCCGGCTCGACATATTGATCAACAACGTCGGTGCCCGCGACAGACGCCCGCTGGCCGACTTCGACGACGAGGCGATCCTCGCCTTGCTTAACACGGATCTCGCCGCCTCGATCATGCTCTCCCGCGATGCCGCACGCCTGATGAAACGAAACAATCATGGGCGGCTGATCTCGGTCACTTCGATCAGCGGGCAGGTCGTCATGCCAGGTGACTGCGTCTATCCCGCCGCAAAGCAGGGGCTGACGGGGCTTATGCGCAGCATGGCTGCGGAATTTGGCCCTCACGGCATCACAAGCAACGCCATCGCGCCAGGTTGGTTCGCGACGGAAACCAACGCGGCCATGGTCGCGAACGAAAACCTGATCCCCATCGTGCGCCAGCGCATCCCCGTTCAGCGCTGGGGACGTCCGGATGAGATTGCGGGCGCAGCACTTTTCCTCGCCAGCGATGCCGCATCCTTCGTCAATGGCCACGTCCTGACCGTCGATGGCGGCATGACCGTGCGCATGTAGCGCGCCGGCAGCCGGATTTCGATAATGGCATCAGCACATCACCGGTTGATGAATTCCGAAATCACGGCAAGGAACGCATCCCCATAGCGGTCCAGCTTCGATTGGCCGACGCCCGAAATCCCCAGAAGGTCCCTGTGATTCCTCGGCCGCTCTGTCGCAAAGGCGATCAGTGTCGTATCCGGAAAAACGACATAGGGCGGCACGCCCAATTCCTTGGCGATCCGGGTGCGCTCGGCCCGCAGCGCATCGAAGAGAAGCTGGTCTTCGCCGGCAAGACCGTGAGCCTGCTTCTCCGGTCGCCCCGCCTTCTTGCCGCGACGGCCCGTTTCAGGCCGATCCTTACGAAAGAAGACCTGCCGTTCGCGCTTGAAAACAGCCCTCGCCTGCTCCTCGAGCTTCATGGCACCGAAGGCCGTGTGGTCGATGCTGATGAACCCGTTTGCCAGCAATTGCCGGAAGATCGATTGCCAGGTGCGGGCGGGAATGTCCTTGCCTGCACCGAAAACCGGCATGTCGACGTGGCCGAAGCGCTCAGTCTTCTCGTTGACTGTGCCGATCAGCACATCGATGACATGGCCGGTGCCGAAACGCTCGCCGGTACGATAGACGGCAGCGAGCGCCTTGATCGCCGCTTCCGTCCCATCCCAAGTTTCGACAGGCTTGAGGCAGGTATCGCAATTGCCGCAACCGCCGCCATGCGCCTCACCGAAATGCGCGAGGATCGACTGCCGCCGGCAGCCCGCCGTCTCGCAGATCGCAAGCAAAGCATTGAGCTTCGCACGTTCCACCCGCTTGATTTCCTCGGATGCGGCGCCCTCGTCGATCATCCGCCCGCGCTGGATGACATCGGCCATACCATAAGCCATCCAGGCATTGGAGGGTAACCCATCGCGCCCGGCGCGACCCGTCTCCTGATAATAAGCCTCCACCGAACCCGGCAGATCGAGATGCGCGACATAGCGCACATTCGGCTTGTCGATGCCCATGCCGAAGGCGACCGTCGCCACAAGGCACAGGTCTTCCTCTTTCAAGAAGGCATCCTGATTGGCGTCACGAAGCGCCCGATCCATGCCGGCATGATAGGAAAGCGCACGGATGCCCTGCCCGTTCAGCCACTCCGCCGTGTCCTCGACCTTGGCACGCGAGAGGCAATAGACGATGCCGCTATCGCCGCGATGGCCGTCGAGAAAACGCAGCAATTGCTGGCGCGGCTGATCGCGCTCGACAATCTCGTAGGTGATGTTCGGGCGATCGAAACTGGTGGTGAAGACCTTGGCATCGCCGAGCGCCAGCCGCTCTATGATGTCGTCGCGGGTATGCGGATCGGCCGTTGCCGTCAGCGCGATGCGCGGCACGCCGGGAAAAAGCTCGGCAAGTCTGCCGAGATCGCGATATTCCGGCCTGAAATCATGGCCCCATTGGGAGACGCAATGCGCCTCGTCGATCGCGAAAAGCGCGATCTTCGCTCTGCCGAGCATCTGGCAGAAGCCTTCCGTCGCAATGCGTTCCGGCGTCACGTAGAGCAGATCGAGCTTGCCGGCGGAAATGGCGCGATAGACATCACTAGCCTCCTCGCGCGACAGGGAGGAGTTCAGGGCTGCGGCCCGGATGCCGAGCTGCTTCATCGCCTCCACCTGATCGCGCATCAAGGCGATCAGCGGCGAGACGACGATGCCGATACCATCGCGGCAAAGCGCGGGGATCTGGAAGCATAGCGACTTGCCGGCACCAGTCGGAAACAGCACGACCGCATCGCCGCCGGAAACGACATGCTCGACCACCTGCTGTTGCTTGCCGCGAAAGGCGGAATAGCCATAGACGCGTTTCAGGACATCAAGCGGCGCCGGCGCACCGGTATGCTCACCGAACAAAGCGTCGTCTACGGAAAATCGCGGCTCTTGTCTTTCAGGCTGAGGCATCTATTCCCTATTTTCCAGCGGCACCTTTGACGCGGCCGGAGAGCACGCCGAAGCCATCGATGATCGCTTCCTGATTTTCCAGACGCAGCGCCTCGAGTTGCACTTCCTGCAAGGCGCGAATCAACGGCTCGATCGCTTCACCGTCGCCTTCTTCAGTTGCCTCTGCAATAGCGCCCTCCAGCTCGATCTTATGCCAGCGCAATGCTTTCGAACGCTTGTGGAGCGCGAGCGCCTGGCGATACCCCTCGCGCGCATCCTCCATGGCGGCCTCCTCGGTCGCCGTCCACAGGCGGGCATTACGAATCTGCTGCTCCAAACCCTTCAGCAAGGCGCCGAAATCCTGTTCTTCCAATTGCTCAACCAGTCGCTCGCGAACGAGCTGAGGCCCGACCAGAGTTGCGGCCACCCCGAGAACCGCGGACCAGAGCCGCTGGAGTTCACGGCTGTCATAATCGATCGCGGCAATCTCGTCATATTCGTCCTGCAGCAGCGCCGGATGGTTGACGATGGTCAGGGCGAGCACGCTTTCGCGAAGGCTCGGAATATCCTGATGTCCCTTGATCATGGCCGAGCGCTGCAGGCGATCGGATGCCGTCATTGCCATTGCGGCCCCGGTACGTGCCTGTCCACCACGACCTGCAAAGTTGCGGCTATTGCTGTCACGGGAAAAACCACGCCCCTGCCGGCCGCCCCGCTGGAACTGCGGCTGGAACAGCCCGTTCAGCCGCTCGCGCATATTCTGCTGATAATGGCGGCGCACATCTTCATCGCCGATGACCGAAACAATGCGCCGCAACCGCGCTTCCAGTTCCGCCCGCGCCTCAGGCGTTTCGAAGGTGCCACTCCCGGCCTCCCTCGCCCATATCAGATCGGCCAGCGGCTTTGCCTGCGCCAGTACCTTGTCAAACGGCGCGCGCCCATCCTGCCGCACGAGATCGTCAGGATCCTTGCCATCGGGCAGCAGCGCAAAACGCACAGTCCGGTTCGGCTTGATATGCGGCAGTGCCAGATCGGCGGCGCGATTGGCGGCGCGGATGCCGGCGCCATCGCCATCGAAGCAAAGCACCGGTTCCGGCGTCATCTTCCAGAGGAGATCGAGCTGGCTCTCCGTCAGCGCCGTGCCGAGCGGCGCAACCGCATTCTCCACGCCGGCCTGATGCAGCGCGATTACATCCATATAGCCTTCGACTGCTATAATGGTGCCGGCGCCGTCGGCACCTTGAGCAGCGCGGCGGGCGCGAGTGAAATTGTAGAGCACGTTGCCCTTGTGAAAAAGCTCCGTCTCGTTGGAATTCAGATATTTCGCCGGTGCATCCGGCGACATGGCGCGGCCGCCAAAGGCGATCACCTTTTCTCTGGAAGAGAGAATCGGAAACATGATGCGGTCGCGAAACCGGTCATAGGAAACCGGCACGTTCTCGTGCACCACGAGGCCGCAGGCCTCCATCTGCTCCTTCAGCACGCCCTTGCTGGCAAGATGCTCTTTCAGCGCGTTGCGGCTATCGGGCGAATATCCCAGGCGGAACGTTTCGATGGTGCGGCCGCTGAGGCCGCGGTCGCGCAGGTAAGCTCGCGCTCGTGCGCCGTTGGCCGTCTGCAACTGATCCTGAAAGAACTGAGTCGCTATCTCCATGACATCGAGCAGCGACGTGCGTTCCTTCTCGCGCTTCGCCTCCATCGGATCGGCAACGGGCATCGGAACGCCTGCCATGTCGGCGATCTGCTGCACGGCCTCCGGAAAGCTCAAGCCTTCCAATTCGGTGAGAAAGCGGAAATGATCGCCCGTCACACCGCAGCCGAAGCAGTGATAACGCCCCTTCCGATCCTCGCAGTGGAAGCTCGGCGACTTCTCGCCGTGGAAGGGGCAGCAGGCCCAGTAATCGCCGCGCGGCACATTGGTTTTACGCCGATCCCAAGTCACACGACGACCGATCACGTCCGAAATCAAGACGCGGTCGCGAATCTCGTCGAGAAACGTACTGGAAAATCGCATGGCTACCTCTGGCTCATCCCATATAAACAGGAATGCCGGGCATTGCCACGACGACCCGACCGCCTCCCACGCTATTCACAGCCCTTTGTCGGCGATTGCATTTTCGCCCGTCGATCACAACTCCGTGAACGCGGCGACACATTTATCCGCATTCGCGTCGAAATCCATGATTGCGTTTGACAGGCTTGAAACGCTCAAAAATCGCTTCGGCGTGACCGAAACTGGTAGGATCATGTCCATAGGAGTAACTATTTCGTCCGCGAAAATTCGCGAAAAAGCAAAGGCTTGCACAGCCTATAGTCGACAAACGCGAACAAGAGCACCGCCATGAACAATCAATGCCTGCAAAGCAACCGCGCTCGCGCGACACTCTCTGACGGCGCATTTGCGGCAAGGTTTGTAAGCCAAAC
Organism: Rhizobium sp. 11515TR; assembly: GCF_002277895.1. Taxonomy (NCBI): domain Bacteria; kingdom Pseudomonadati; phylum Pseudomonadota; class Alphaproteobacteria; order Hyphomicrobiales; family Rhizobiaceae; genus Rhizobium; species Rhizobium sp. 11515TR. The sequence goes on from NZ_CP022998.1 coordinate 3,106,321, forward strand.
ATTATTTTTTTGTAATTTGATTGTTCGTGTGCGCCGCAATAGCGTTCTTCTCACAGGGCGAGACAAGCCGGCGAAGAAACTTCTTTGCGACGCGACATGCCGAGACGCCCTGACGAACCGAGAGCCACCAGGTACGGGCTTTCAGTTTAGGAGAGGGAAATGCGCATTCTGATCGTACCATTGGCAGCAGCAGCCATCTTCGCCACTGCGACCTACAGTTCGGCCACGATGGACAGCGGCGCCAGCGAAAAGAATGTGCTCTATGCCGGTGCGGGATATCAGTTGCCGGCGAATATGAAAGTTCCTGCCCTTACGGCAGGTGTAAAGGTTCAAATGTCCGAACTGCCGCCGCCGGCATTGGCTTTGCCCCAGCAGATCAGGATTTTCAGATAAGTTCAGCAGATACTCAGGTGGGGCACCATCCCTACCCCCGGCGCCGCCCCACCTGAGTGCCTTTGCAAAAGACGTTTGATTTTTGGGCCCCACCCTGCGTCATCGAACGTCAGCAAAGCGCAAGAAGGCAGGAGCTCCCCCAGCTCCTGCCTTCTCTAATTTTGGGCCATCTCAATTTCACGACAACACGAGCATTGAACACAAGCTGCGGACCATCTTTGGTTCGTCGCCGCGAGTATCTTGACGCAACGACATCGATCGATATCTTTTATTATCTATGTATATGCGATCTTAGTAATTATCTCGTCAGACAATTTGAAACTTTGTTCAGTTGATCGGAGACGGTTGCATGTCTTTATCCGCGAAGGAACTTGTTCAAGACCCAAAATTTTTCACGGAAATCCTCGATTATACACGAGAGATTATATCCACTTATGATGAGAATCAGCGCGTATGCTCTGTCTTTGCTTCGCAGCAACGCTGGCTGATGGCGCTTGCCGGCTTCGCCCTTTATTGCGGCGGCATCGACGGAGAACCGCCCGGCATTCATGCCAATCGCTTCGCCAACTATATCGTCGAACACGAAATCGCCAGCCACAACACCGCGCTCAGCTTCATTCAGGAGATGCTGGCTTTCGGTTTCCTGCGCTATCTGCCGGTCACCAGCGACAGGCGCACGCGGCCGATGCAGCCCACGGAAGAGGCCGCAATGCAGCTTGCGAAATGGATGAGCATCCATCTTTCCGTGCTGGATCGATTGGATGGCGGCAAGCGCAACGCCCTGTTCAGCAAAAAACCGGAGCTCATTGGTCTGCTACAGCCCCCGATCTCGGTCGGCATCATAGAAAATGACGACCTGCGCAATCCAGGAGAAACGTTCGATCTGTTCACCGGGGCAAATTCAGGCGGCATCATCATGGATTATCTGATCTCTCGCATCGTCACGATCAACACGACGACTCAGAAAGCGGTCATCGGGCCGGTGGCCTTTACGGATATCTGCAACCGGTTTCTCATCTCCAGGACCAATGCAAAGCGGCTCATGAATAAGGCCATAAATATGCAAAGTGTCGGATGGACGGGATCGCCGGGACGGAGCCAGCTTTGGCTCTCCACCGCTTTCATCGAGGAATATCGGAACTATCAGGCGGGGAAGCTCGCCATCATAGACGCCGCCTGGCAAACTGTCCTCGGCACGCGGCCAGTCGGCGTGCCGAGGGTGAAACAGAGTTTTACTTCAGCAGTTCCTTAAGGATGGCCGAAGCTTTTGCGAAATCCATCTGGCCGGCATAGCGCTCGCGCAGGGCGGCCACACACTTGCCCATATCCTTCAGGCTCTGCGCGCCGAGCTCTGCGACAATCGCAACGCAGATCTCGCGCACCTTTTCTTCGGAAAGCTGCTCGGGCATGAAGCCCTGGATGACTGCAATCTCTTCGCGCTCCTTGTCGGCGAGCTCCGGGCGGCCGCCGTCGATGTAGATCTTCACCGATTCCTCGCGCTGCTTGATCATCTTGGCGAGCAGCTGCAGGATTTCATCCTCGCTCGCCTGTTCCTTGCCGAGACCGCGATTGGCGATGTCCTTGTCCTTGATCGCAGCAAGGATGAGACGGACGGTCGAAAGCCTCGCCGTATCCTTCGCCTTCATGGCGTCCTTCTGGGCATTGGAAAGGGTTTCGCGGATCATGTCTCTAAACTCCTTGAAGCAGGCCGGCGACGATCGCCCCGGCCACTTATGTCATGTTGCTGTCTCTTAAACCAACAGTGCCGATCAACGCAATTGCGCCCGCGAGCCCGAATTCCCTATCAGGAAAGCGAAAGCGCGCATTGACCGGCTCGCCTTGTTTAGCTATGTCCATCACCTGCACATTAGATCGATATGAAGATCTCAAGCCGCGACCTCGGTCGACGGCTGCACCTTGCTACAAACATGGCGGAACCGCCGGTCTCTTCAAGGCCGCGCCCGACGCCGGAAACGGGATGACTATGACCGCCACAGCCCCATGGACCACTGAAAAGCCGACCGCCCTCCTCGTTCTCGCGGATGGCACTGTGATCGAAGGCAAGGGTATCGGCGCGACCGGCAAGGTCCAGGCCGAAGTCTGCTTCAACACAGCGCTGACGGGTTATGAAGAGATCCTGACCGACCCCTCTTATCTCGGCCAGATTGTCACCTTCACCTTCCCGCATATCGGCAATGTCGGCACCAACGATGAAGATATCGAAGACCTGACGCCGGCCGCCCGCCACGGTGCCGTCGGCGTCATCTTCAAGGCCGATATCACCGATCCCTCGAACTACCGCGCCGCCAAGCACCTCGACCAGTGGCTGAAAGCGCGCGGCATCATCGGTCTCTGCGGCATCGACACCCGTGCGCTGACCGCCTGGATCCGCGAGAACGGCATGCCGAATGGCGTGATCGCTCACGATCCGAACGGCGTCTTCGACATCGAGCAGCTGAAGGCGGACGCCAAGGCGTGGAGCGGTCTCGAAGGTCTCGATCTCGCCAAGGTCGCCTCCTCCGGTCAGTCCTCGCAATGGGCGCAGACGCCCTGGGTCTGGAACGAAGGCTATGGCGAACTCGGCGCCGATGACGCCAAATACCATGTCGTCTGCCTCGATTACGGCGTCAAGCGCAACATCCTGCGCCTGTTCGCCGGCCTCGATTGCAAGGTCACGGTCCTGCCGGCAACCGCATCGACAGACGAAGTCCTTGGACTGAAGCCGGATGGCATCTTCCTGTCCAACGGCCCCGGCGATCCGGCTGCGACGGGCGAATATGCCGTACCGGTCATCAAGGACCTGCTGAAGACCGAAATCCCGCTCTTCGGCATCTGCCTCGGCCATCAGATGCTCGGTCTGGCGCTCGGCGCCAAAACTGCAAAAATGCACCAGGGCCATCACGGCGCCAACCATCCTGTGAAGGACCACACGACGGGCAAGGTCGAGATCGTCTCGATGAACCACGGCTTCGCAGTCGACTCCAACTCACTGCCGGACGGCGTTGAGGAGACTCATATTTCGCTCTTCGACGGCAGCAATTGCGGCCTGCGCGTATCGGGCAAGCCGGTCTTCTCGGTGCAGCATCACCCGGAAGCGTCGCCCGGCCCGCAGGACAGCCACTATCTTTTCCGCCGCTTCATCAACCTAGTGCGCGAGAAGAAGGGCGAGAAAGCCCTGGCCGAACGCGCCTGATAAAGCCGACGACCATCCAATCGCATGAGAAAGCCTCGGATTGGTGCCAATCCGAGGCTTTCTTTTTGTGCGTCAACTTGGGAGGTTTCTCGTCACATATGTTCATGCTTGCCGGAGCTCAGGCTTGCATGCGGCGCTGCTTCACCACTTCAAGCTCGCTCATCAGGATTTCCTCGAGGAACTCGAAATCCGACTGCCCGAATTCAACGAGGCCGAATCTCAGCTTGTAACCCCAATTCTTGTCCTGGGTGAAATCAAGCCAGCCCAAGAGAGGACGGAGCGGCTGTTCGGGCGCATCAAGCCAATCCACATCCTTGCGATAAGCTTTTCCGCAACCCATCTCGGCTAGGTAAGGCTCACCCTCACGCACAAAACCGATGGCAGTGAAGCTCTGAAAGCCATCCCTCTCGCCCATTTTGACAGACGGCGAATAGTAGACGATGCCGTCGCCCGGCTTGATCCGCATCAAAGGGGCTCGCCTGCCATGGTTTACCTGCATGAAGCCTTGTTCGCGCCCAATGCGCACATGCTCGGCACTGGCCACCGCCAGCCAGTAGGACTTCTGCTCCGGCTCCGGCCGTCGGGATGAGGTGTTGGCGTGTGGCAGGAGGCGTACGGCCGCCCCCCGATTGGTCTGATCGTCCCGCGGGAAAAGCGCGGCATCGTTGCGATTGCTTGCCTTGAATAACATGGTCATCTCCCGTCTTTGGTATGTCACCAATATAGACGACCATGCTGTCAAGTTTTGTCAGTAGTCTCGCAACGCAACGAAGGCTGCCGCTATCAGGCGGCAGCCTTCTCCGCCCGCACGAGAATGTAGAACCGGGCGCAAAGCATCGCCGCCGCAGAAGCAAGGCCGAGCAGGAAGCCGAACCAGATGCCGATCCCGCCAAAGCCTAGCGGAAACGCCAGCAGCCAGGCGAGGAAGAAGCCGATCGGCCAATAGGCGATCAGCGCCAGGATCATCGGCACGCGCGCATCCTTCAGACCGCGCAGCAGGCCGCTCGCAATCGCCTGCAGCCCATCGACGAGCTGGAAGAAGCCGGCGACGACAATCAGCGGTGCGGCAAAGGCAAGCACCTGCGGCGCCTCGGCCGAATGGACGTCAAGGAACCAGCTTGCCAGCCAGGATGGCACGGTTGCAAACAGGATGCTGCCGCAAACCGCAATGCAGCTCGAAACGATAAGCACCACGATGGCCGCACGCTTCAGGCCGAAATGATCGCCCTGCCCGTGCGCGACGCCGACGCGCACGGTCGCCGCCTGGCTGAGACCGAGCGGGATCATGAAGGCGATCGAAGCCCACTGCAGCGCGATACCGTGGGCGGCAAGCTCGATCGTGCCGATCTGGCCCATCAGCAGCGATGCCGCCGTGAACAGGCTGACCTCCGCCAGAACCGTCACACCGATGGGAAAGCCGAGCCGGATGACATCCCACAAAGCATGCCAGTCGGGCCGCCAGAATCGCGCAAATATCTCGTAGCGCCGCGTTTCCTGGTGGGCCTGCACATAACCAACGATGAAGAGCAAACCGGCCGTCTGCACGGCGACCGAGACAATAGCCGCACCATGCAGGCCCATGGCCGGCAGGCCAAAATGGCCAAGCACCAGGATATAGGCCAACACGGCATTCATCACCAACATGGCGATGGTGACTTTGAGGATGATGCCGGCACGACCGATAGCGCTCACCAGCGCCCGGATGACATTGTAGAGCAGGCCCGGCAATACGGCGAAGTGGCCGATGTCAATATAGCCGCTCGCCAATTTCGCGACGTCAGGCTTTTGTCCGGCCGCCAGCAAAATCTCTTCGGAATAGAAGAAAGCCGGCTGCGCCAACAGCCAATAGGCCGTTACGACCCACAGACCCATGCGCAGCGCACGGCGCACCGAGGTAACGTCGCCTCTGCCATAGGCTTGCGCCACCAGCGGCATGACCGCGATGGAAAAGCCTGAACCGAAAACCAGGATTGTGAACAGGAACTGCGCGGAAAGCACCATCGCCGCCAGCTGCTCGGCGCCGAGCCGGCCGACGATCATAACGTCCGTGGTGTTGATACCGAGCTGCGCCAATTGCGCACCGATCAGCGGAATGCCCAGCGCAAGCGTTGCGCGAACATGTGCAGACCACGAATTATCATTGTCATGCGCGTAAGGGCGCGCAGGTGCCGGCATATCCATAGCGAAGACTCGATCTTTTGAATCGCGCGAACCGCCCTACCCAAGGGTGCGCGAGCCCGTCGCATTAACGCAACCTAGGTTAAAAAGCCAGCAAACAAGCCCATGATGCTAAAGAATTCATCAGAACATCAAAATATCTGATGATATTTTAGGCCGCCTCGCCCGCTTGCGATTGCGCGACCGCTTTCGGTTCCGTCTTGCGAACCTTCATCACAAGCACGACAAGCCCGCCGACCACCAGAATTGCGCTCATGATGAAGGGCGCACCGGCAAAAACGAGGGGTGCGGTTGGCGCGGTATAATACTGGAACAGATATGGAAACAGCACCGGCCCGATGATGGCAGTAATACTCGTCAGGCTACCGAGCGCGCCCTGCAATTCGCCCTGCGCGGATGGCGGAACCTTGCTGGCTGCAATCGATCGCAACGGCGCATCCGCGACATTTTCGATGACCGTCAGGACGATAACTGCGTAAACCATCCAGCCTTGCCATGAAAAAGCGTAGCCGATCAGGCCGAGACAGGAAAACACCATCCCGAGCACTGCAGTCTTCCACTCGCCGAGAACAGGCACCAGCCGTGGCAACACCAGACCCATAGCAATGGCGGCGCCGATCCCATAGACAGCCAGCGAGAAGCCGATCTGCCCTTCGCTCCAGTCGTAGCGATAGGAGGTGACGAAAGCCCATACGGCGGGATAGACGCCGTGCGCCAGCCAGTTCAGGAACATCACGACGCAGACCCAGCCGATGCCCTGATACCGGCGCATTTGTCTGAGCGCGCCGAACGGATTGGCGCGTGTGATCTCGAAGGGCCGGCGATGCTTGGCATCCAGCGTTTCCGGCAAGAGGAAATAGGCGCCGACGAAATTCAGGAAGGCCAGAGCCGCCGCGCCGTAGAAAGGCACGCGCGGCCCGAACTCGCCGAGGAAGCCGCCGATGACGGGACCAAGCACAAAACCAACGCCGAAAGCCATGCCGATCAGGCCGAAATTCTTCGCGCGGTTCTCGTCATTGCTGATATCGGCGATATAGGCCGAGCAGGTCGAAAAACTTGCGCCGCTGATGCCGGCGAGAATACGGCCGACAAACAACATCCAGTAGGAGCCGGCAATCGCACAGATGAAATTGTCGATCGCGAAGGTCAGCACGGAGGCCAGAAGAAGCGGCCGGCGGCCGAAACGATCGCTCAGATTGCCGATCAACGGCGAAAATAGGAACTGCATAGCGGCATAGGCCAGCAACAGCCAGCCGCCTTCGGTTGCCGCCGCGCTGACCGAAGCACCCGTCAACTCCTCCAGATATTTCGGCATGACAGGCATGATGATCGCGATGCCGATGACGTCGAGGAAGAGGATAAGGAAGACGAGGAACAGGCCTCGACGGGCGAATTTCTGATCGATCATGGAGATGCCTTCTGGCGGCTCCGCCTCGACGAAAGAGACAGAACGTGAACGAAAAACCGGTGCGTCCCCCATACATAAAGATTTTGGCGGAAACAATACGTGAACGCTTCAATCCTATTGATTTATCGAACGCTTTTTTTGATCCTTGGCACAAAAGAGACTATCTGTCGCGACCGCGCCGTTGTTCTCGATTGAGAAAGTCGACGAAGGCTCTGAGTGGTGCTGGCATGTGGCGCCTGCTGGCATAATAGAGAAACGGACCGGAAAAAGCGGTATCCCATTCTTCCAGGATCGGCACCAATTCTCCGCTGGCAATCTGCGGCGCAAGGAATTCTTTGAATGTTCTGATGATGCCCAATCCAGCCACCGCAGCGCTGCGCTCTATGTCGATCGAATTCGTTGCAACGACCATTGGCGGCGTAATGAAGAGCGTCTCGCCCTTCCTTTCGAACTCCCAGGGCACCACGGATCCGCTCAGGAAGCGATGACGGATGCAGCGATGCTCAAGTATATCGCGCGGATGTTGTGGCGTGCCGTTTGCAGCCAGATAGGCCGGCGCGGCAGCCGTGATATATTGCTGTTGCCGCGGCCCGATCGGTACGGCGATCATGTCTTTTTCCAACCGCTCGTCATAGCGTATACCGGCATCGTAGCCAGCCGCCACGACATCGATGAAACTGTCTTCAGCGACGATTTCGACTGAGATCGCCGGATATTCCTTCAGAAAGCGGCTGAGGATGTCGGGCATGACGACCATGGCCGCAACAGTCGGCACGTTCAGCCGCAAAGTCCCGCCGACGCTGTCGCGGAAGCTGTTGATATCGTCGAGCGCCACTGAGATCTCGCTCATGGCCGGCGTCAGGCGCTCCATCAGCCGTTCCCCAGCTTCCGTCGGAGTCACGCTTCGGGTCGTGCGATTGAGCAGACGGACCGCCAGCCGCTCCTCCAGCCGCCGGACCGCTTCGCTCAACGACGAGGCGGAAACGCCGCGCCTGCGTGCTGCCTCGCGAAAGCTGCGCTCGCGGGCAACGGCAGTAAAGGCAACCAGATCGGCGAGCGGTAAATCATCCATTGTGCGAAATTCCAAACAACCCGTTTCGATTTACCTGGATTATCGCACAGAGATCGATGGAGTAAATATGACGGTGGAAGCCGTCGTGAGATGGCACGCCTTAGCCACGGAGAAGCAGGATGGAAAAGAATCAACTGGGTAGGACCGGCCCGCAAGTATCGGCTCTGGGCCTCGGCTGCATGGGCATGTCCGGCATGTATGGCCCGTCCGATCGCACTGAGAGCATCGCCACCATCCATGCCGCGCTCGATGCCGGGATAAACCTCCTCGATACCGGTGATTTCTACGGCATGGGCCACAACGAGATGCTGATCGGCGAAGCCATCAAGGGGCTGAAGCGGGACGATTTCCTGCTCAGCGTCAAGTTCGGCGCGCTCCGTGACCCTTCCGGCGCATGGCTCGGCTACGATGCCCGGCCGGCGGCGATCCGGAATTTCGTCGCCTATTCGCTGCAGCGCCTCGGCGTCGATCACATCGATATCTATCGCCCTGCCCGCCTCGACCCGAACGTGCCGATCGAAGATCAGATCGGCGCGATATTGGATCTCATCAAGGCAGGCTACGTCAGGCATATCGGCCTGTCGGAAGTCGGCGCCGACACCATCCGCCGCGCCGCTGCCATCCATCCGATCGTTGACCTGCAGATCGAATATTCGCTGATATCGCGCGGCATCGAAGACAAGATCCTGCCGACCTGCCGCGAGCTCGGCATCGGCATCACTGCCTACGGCGTTCTTTCGCGCGGCCTCATCAGCGGCCACTGGCAGAAGGATAACGTCCAAAAGGGCGATTTCCGCACGATAAGCCCACGCTTTCAGGCCGGAAACGTCGAAAAGAACCTGGAACTGGTGGAAGCTTTGCGCGGGATCGCCGAGGCGAAGGGCGCCAGCGTTGCGCAGATCGCAATCGCCTGGGTCGCAGCCAAGGGCAAGGATATCGTCCCGGTCATCGGCGCCCGTCGTCGCGATCGCCTGACGGAAGCACTGGGAGCGCTCTCGGTTGAATTGTCGCAAGCCGATATGGCCGCGATCGAACATGCGATCCCGAAAGACGCTGCAGCCGGTGGCCGCTACCCCGAAGCGCAGCTGACACATCTCGACAGCGAGAAATAACGCGACAAGGCTTGCCCGCTCGCCGGTATCCCGGCAGCGGGCGAGCAGGATCAGACCGGATTGTTCAGCGTATCGCAATCCGAGAGCTTGCCGGAATCGAAGCCCTGCTTGAACCACTTCACGCGTTGCGCCGACGTGCCATGATTGAAGCTGTCGGGAACGACATAGCCCTGCGTGCGCTTCTGCAGCGTATCGTCGCCAATCTGCTGCGCCGCGTTCAGCGCCTCTTCGAGGTCGCCGGCTTGCAGGATGCCCTTCTGCTGGGTGAACTTGCCCCAGATACCGGCAAAGCAATCCGCCTGCAGTTCGATGCGCACCGACATCTTGTTGGCGTCCACTTCGCTCATGTTGCGGCGAGCCTGATTGAATTTCGGCAGGATGCCGAGCAGGTCCTGCACATGATGGCCGACCTCATGCGCAATCACATAGGCTTGCGCGAAATCGCCGGATGCGCCGAACTGATCCTTCATCTGCTGAAAGAAGGCCATGTCGAGATAGACCTTCTGATCGCTCGGGCAATAGAAGGGGCCGGTCGCCGCCGAAGCCTGACCACAAGCCGAAGGGAAGCTGCCGGAAAACAGCACGAGCTTCGGATCGGTATAGGTCTGGCCCATCGATTTGAAGATGCCGGTCCACGTATCTTCCGTATCGGCAAGCACGGTTGCGACGAACTGCTTCATCTCGTCATTGGCTGGCTGCCCGCCGCCACCGCTGTTTGAGGTGCTCTGCTGATATCCGGAGCCGCCGCCCTCCAGCATGCCGCTCTGCTGCAGCAGGCCGATGACATCGACGCCCATGGCCCTCAGGATCAGGAAAATCACGATAAGGACGATAATGGTGCGGAAGCTCAAACCGCCGCCGCCGATCCCTCCGCCCGGAAATCGAAAGCCGCCGCCGCCGCCGCTCATGGGTGATGAGCCGCGTTCGTCCTCGATATTGTCGGATTGCCGACGCCCCTTCCAATCCATAGCGCACCTCCTGGCGATGCCTAAAAACAAAGTCCCTTGAGGTATTTATATATCCAGGAAATGTAACAAAGCCAGTTGGCTATCGACAGAACATTAGCTTAAACGGCGGCGCTGCCATATTTCTTTAGACATCAGCCATAAAAGCGCGATGACTATGCCTGCCGCCACCAGAAACGGCGCCGTTTCATTGCCATCGAATGCCACCTTGCTCATGATCCGCCCCGGAAGAAAGGTAAAACCTCCGGCACCCACGATGCCACCGAAGTAAAGGCCTCTGACGGTACGCTTATGCGCGTCGATATCATGTTTGCGGGCATTGGCGATCGCTCCCCAGCAACCGAAGAGAACGAAAAGGGAGAGCAGGTGGATCGGGCTGAAGCCGTAGAACATATTGATCTGATGGATGAAAAAGCTCGAGAGCGCCGTGACGGCCATGAGAGCCAGCCATATCTTGCCGAGCACCCGGTGTATCGGCGTCCCCTTCGGCCTGGCGAGAAGATAGGCCCCCAGCAAAGCGGCCGGGACGACCGCCGCGACATGGATCTGAATCGCGATTGGTGCATCAAGAAGCGGCTCGAACGTCATGATTTCTATCCGGTTGAGTTTATCGAGCCTTTCCGTGATAGTGTCGTTCTCTCAACTGAAATTGCGCGAAAGAACGAGACATCTTCGTGGATCACACCCTTCTGCAGTCCACGCTTCGTGAATTGCAGGTCATCCAGCGTTCACCGCGCTTCTGGGCGACCTTCGTCACGATCGTCCTGATCTTTGCCCTGACTGGCCCCTATGGCACCCTTGACCGGCTGATGCCCGTAACCCGACTAGGCTATTGGCTTGTTCTTCACGCCATGGCCTGGTCGATCGCGATCGTCTTCTCCATCGTCGCCGAAATCCTGTTGCGCGGGCAAATAGCAAGCATGTTCGCAAGAATGATGATCGGTTCCATCACCGCCGCATTGCCGATCGGTTTCGGCATCGGGCTCGTTGACTTCGCATTCTTCGGCACATTGCCCACGGTAGCCGGCAGCCTGCACCAGTCCCTTGGATCGATACCTCTCTGCGTCCTCTTCTGCATTCTTGCCTATATGACCATGCATCGGCAGATAGCGATCGCAGCCGGAGGAACAGAGTTCGAGGAGAGGAAAACAGGATCCGTCGCGACTGAGCATCAACCGCCGGCATCGCAGCCGCCGATTCTCTCACGCCTGAAACCGGAAAATCGGGGAGCCCTGATAAGGCTTACCGTTCGCGATCACTACACCGAGGTCGTCACAAGTCGCGGGCGCGAACTCATCCTGCTGCGCTTCGGCGATGCTCTTGCAGAAACCGGCAATATAGAAGGTATCCGCCTGCACCGATCGCACTGGGTCGCGGCGGACCATGTTAGCGGCCTGAAACGCGACAACGGCAAGCTTTTCGTCGTCGCGCGCGATGGAATAGAGATGCCCGTCAGCCGCTCCTATGCCGAAGCCGTTCGGCGGCGTTTCGGCTGATGACGACGAAGCCGACAGAATTCATGTCGATTCCGCCATTTATGGGGTTCCGTTTACAAATACATTTGCCTATAAGCCGCTTCTAGCCTGAAAATATTGCCCATAGCGCCCCCGGCCGGTGACCTCCCACCCTGGCCGGTTTTTGGCGCAACGAAAAAACGGATGTGAGCCCATGCCGAAGCGCCAAGATATCAAATCGATCCTCATTATCGGTGCAGGACCGATTGTTATCGGACAGGCTTGCGAATTCGACTATTCGGGCACGCAGGCCTGCAAGGCGCTGCGAGAGGAAGGCTACCGCGTCATCCTCGTCAACTCCAACCCGGCAACGATCATGACGGATCCGGGTCTGGCGGATGCGACCTATGTCGAACCCATCACGCCCGAGGTCGTCGCCAAGATCATCGCCAAGGAGCGCCCGGACGCGCTTCTGCCGACCATGGGCGGCCAGACTGCGCTCAACACCGCGCTGTCGCTGAAGCGCATGGGCGTGCTCGACCGCTACAATGTCGAGATGATCGGCGCGAAGCCCGCCGCGATCGACATGGCCGAAGACCGCGCCCTCTTCCGCGAAGCCATGGCCCGCATCGGCCTCGAAACGCCGCGCTCCATGCTCGCGAACGCCACCGACATCAAGGATGCCGACCGCAAGACGCATGAGGCCGAGCGGAGCAAGCTGAAGGCATCGCTTTCTGGCCCCGCGCTCGACAAGGCGCTCGACGAACTGGAAAACCAGTGGAACCTCGGCGAAAGCGACCGCAAGCAGCGCTATATGAGTCACGCAATGGCAATTGCCGCGCAGGCGCTCGATCATGTCGGCCTTCCCGCCATCATTCGTCCGTCCTTCACGCTGGGCGGCACCGGCGGCGGCATCGCCTATAACCGCTCGGAATTCTTCGAGATCGTCGGCGGCGGTCTCGACGCCTCCCCGACCACGGAAGTCCTGATCGAAGAATCGGTTCTCGGCTGGAAGGAGTATGAGATGGAAGTCGTCCGCGACAAAGCGGACAACTGCATCATCATCTGCTCGATCGAAAACATCGACCCGATGGGCGTTCACACCGGCGACTCGATCACCGTTGCGCCGGCACTGACGCTGACGGACAAAGAATACCAGATCATGCGTAACGCCTCGATCGCGGTTCTGCGCGAGATCGGCGTCGAAACCGGCGGCTCGAACGTACAGTTCGCGGTCAATCCGAAGGATGGGCGCCTCGTCGTCATCGAGATGAACCCGCGCGTGTCGCGTTCCTCGGCGTTGGCCTCCAAGGCCACCGGCTTCCCGATCGCCAAGGTCGCAGCCAAGCTCGCTGTCGGCTACACGCTGGACGAACTCGAAAACGATATTACCGGCGGTGCAACCCCGGCGTCCTTCGAGCCGTCGATCGACTACGTCGTCACCAAAATCCCGCGCTTCGCCTTTGAAAAATTCCCCGGCGCCTCCCCGGTTCTGACCACGGCCATGAAGTCGGTCGGCGAAGTCATGGCAATCGGCCGTACCTTCGCGGAATCGCTGCAGAAGGCGCTACGCGGCCTCGAAACCGGCCTGACAGGCCTGGACGAGATCGAAATTCCCGGCATCGAGGAAGGCGAAGGCAGCCAGAACGCCATTCGCGCCGCCATCGGTACGCCGACGCCCGACCGCCTGCGCATGGTCGCCCAGGCGCTGCGCCAGGGCATGAGCATTGAAGAAGTGCATGAAGGCTGCAAGATCGACCCCTGGTTCCTCGAGCAGCTGAAGAACATCGTCGATATGGAAGAGCGCATCCGTGAGCACGGCCTGCCGCAGGATGCCGCCAATCTGCGTATGCTGAAGGCCATGGGCTTCTCCGACGCGCGTCTCGCAACGCTGACCGGCAAGCGCCCGAAGGAAGTGGCGGAGCTGCGCAATTCGCTGAACGTTCGCCCGGTCTTCAAGCGCATCGACACCTGCGCCGCCGAATTCGCCTCGCCGACGGCCTATATGTACTCGACCTATGAGACGCCCTTCGTCGGCGCGGCTCGTTCCGAAGCCCAGGTTTCCGACCGCAAGAAGGTCGTCATCCTCGGTGGCGGCCCAAACCGTATCGGTCAGGGTATCGAGTTCGACTATTGCTGCTGCCATGCCGCCTTCGCGTTGAAGGATGCCGGCTATGAAGCCATCATGATCAACTGTAACCCGGAGACGGTTTCGACCGATTACGACACGTCGGATCGTCTCTATTTCGAGCCGCTGACCGCAGAAGATGTCATCGAAATCCTGCGTGCGGAGCAGGAAAAAGGCGAAGTCGTCGGCGTCATCGTCCAGTTCGGCGGCCAGACCCCGCTCAAGCTCGCCGAAGCGCTGGAAAAGAACGGCATCCCGATCCTCGGCACCGCTCCTGATGCGATTGACCTTGCAGAAGATCGCGACCGCTTCCAGAAGCTCCTGATGAAGCTCGATCTCAATCAGCCGAACAATGGCATTGCCTACTCCGTCGAGCAGGCGCGCCTCGTTGCCTCCGAAATCGGCTTCCCGCTCGTCGTGCGCCCGTCCTACGTTCTCGGCGGCCGCGCCATGCAGATCATCCATTCGGAAGGCCAGCTGCAGGGTTACCTGCTCGATACCGTTCCGGAACTGGTGCCGGAAGATATCAAGCAGCGCTACCCCAATGATAAGACCGGCCAGATCAACACGCTGCTCGGCAAGAACCCGCTGCTCTTTGACAGCTATCTGACCAACGCCATCGAAGTCGACGTCGATTGCCTGTCCGACGGCACCGACGTCTATGTTGCCGGCATCATGGAACACATCGAAGAGGCCGGCATCCATTCCGGCGACTCCGCCTGCTCTCTGCCCCCGCGCACCCTCTCCGCCGCCATGATCGATGAACTCGAGCGCCAGGCGAAAGCCATGGCCAAGGCTCTGAATGTCGGCGGCCTGATGAACGTGCAGTTCGCCATCAAAGACGACACGGTCTACGTGCTCGAAGTCAACCCCCGCGCCTCGCGTACGGTGCCCTTCGTCGCCAAGACTATCGGTGCGCCGATCGCCAAGATCGCCGCGCGCGTCATGGCCGGCGAGAAGCTGGATGCGACCTTTGCCGCCTATGGCGAAAAGCCCGATCCGCGCAAGCTGAAGCATATCGCCGTCAAGGAAGCCGTCTTCCCCTTCGCCCGCTTCCCGGGTGTCGACACCCTGCTCGGGCCGGAAATGCGCTCGACCGGCGAAGTCATCGGCCTCGATACGGATTTCGCGCTCGCCTTTGCCAAGTCGCAGCTCGGCGCCGGCGTGGAATTGCCGCGCGACGGAACGGTGTTCGTCTCGGTTCGTGACGACGACAAGCCCCGCGTGCTGCCGGCCATCCGCATGCTGGCCGAACAGGGCTTCAAGGTGCTTGCAACCGGCGGAACCCAGCGCTTCCTCGCGGAGAATGGCATTGAGGCGACCAAGATCAACAAGGTCCTTGAGGGACGTCCACATATCGAGGACGCAATCCGCAACCGCCAGGTCCAGCTCGTCATCAATACGACCGACAGCAACAAGGCGATCTCGGACTCGAAGTCGCTTCGCCGCGCGACGCTGATGCAGAAGGTGCCCTACTACACCACCATGGCCGGCGCCGAAGCAGCCGCCATGGCAATCAAGGCGCTGAAAGCCGGAAACCTCGAAGTTCAGCCGCTGCAGAGCTATTTCTGAAGCAGCCAATTCGACCGTGGGGAGCGTGAGCAGGATAGCCGGCTTACGTTCGCTGCGGCCCCGCCAGCCGATCGAATGATCAGGGAGCTTCAACAGGAGCTTTTCCTTAAACCTTCGAATTTTCTGGCATTCGTCTGTCGCAATCTGCTATAGGTGACAGAATAACGGCTCTGGATGGTTCCGAAGTACCCCTTCGGGACCTGTTTTCTTTTGTGTCTGCAGCAGAGCAACACAGGGAGTGAAGGACAAGAAAAATGGTTGAAAAGGTACCGATGACGCAGAACGGGTTCGTCAAGCTGCAGGAAGAACTGCGCTGGCGTCAGCAGGAAGAGCGCCCGCGAATCATCGAGGCAATTGCAGAAGCGCGCGCCCACGGCGACCTCTCCGAAAATGCCGAGTACCATGCAGCCAAGGAAGCCCAAAGCCACAACGAAGGCCGCATCACCGAGCTTGAAGACCTGACGGCACGCGCCGAGGTCATCGATCTCACGAAGATGTCCGGCTCGAAGATCAAGTTCGGCGCCAAGGTCAAGCTCGTCGACGAAGATACCGAGGAAGAGAAGATCTACCAGATCGTCGGCGACCAGGAGGCCGATGTGAAGGCAGGCCGCATCTCCATCTCTTCCCCGATCGCCCGTGCCCTGATCGGCAAGGAAGTCGGCGATTCCATTGAGGTCAATGCACCCGGCGGCGCCAAGGCTTACGAAATCCTCTCCGTCTCCTGGGGCTGATTGCCCGTGCGCGATCGCGAGACAGCGCATGCGAGCGATCTCCGTGAGATCGAAATCATAGCAACGAATTTCAAACGCCGGCTTTCCGGCGTTACGTCTACGATCGTGCAGCTCATCCCCAAGCAGGTCGAGCTCGGCTATCACATCGCCACACTCGGACCTGGCCTGCCGGAAGATCTGCCGAAACTCGGTTGGCTGCGGCTCCCCGGCCTCTGGGTGAAGCCGCGCCGCTATCGCATGCGCGTCTGGCATGCCCGCCGTAACAACGAAATGCTTGTGGGTTTGCTCCTGCGCTCCGCTCTGCGCATGCGCCTGAAGCTTGTCTTCACCTCGGCAGCCCAGCGCCGCCACACTGGCTACACGCGCTGGCTGATCCGCCGCATGGATGCCGTGATCGCCACCAGCACCCGCTCGGGTAGCTTTCTCGAAGTGTCGCACACCGTCATCCAGCACGGCGTCGACCTCAACAGCTTCCATCCGCCGGAAAAACCTGACGACCGCATGGCCGCAACCGGCCTGCCCGGCACCTATCTGATCGGCTGCTTCGGCCGCGTCCGCCATCAGAAGGGCACGGATCTCTTCGTCAAGGCGATGATCGAACTGTTGCCGCGCTATCCGGACTGGACCGCCGTCGTCTGCGGCCGTGTGACAGCTGAACATCGCGGTTTTGGCGAGCAGTTGCAAAAGATGGTGGCCGACGCAGGTCTCACCGATCGCATCCGCTTCATGGGCGAAGTCGACGATATCAAGCCCTGGTATCGCCGCGCCACCCTCTATGTCGCCCCTTCCCGCAACGAGGGTTTTGGCCTAACACCCTTGGAAGCCATGGCCTCGCGCACCGCGGTCGTCGCTTCGGATGCCGGCGCCTATGCCGAAATGATCGTGCCGGGCGAAACCGGGGCCGTGGTGCCGGCAGGCGACGGCGAGGCTCTCACCAGAGCGATCGCATTCTATCTTGCCAATCCAGAGGAAACACTTCGCCAGGGCGAAAATGCCGTGCGCCACGTGCGCAGCGAATTCGCTTTGGAAAAGGAAGCAACCGCCATCGGCGAGGTCTACAAGCGGCTGCTCGGCGCCAATAGCTAGGCGGATCGATCAGCGACCGAGATCGATACGGTTGCGCTCGATGAAATCGATCATCGAGCGATCCTCCACCATGTCTTCCTCGATGCTTTTGACGATGGACAGTACCTTGTCCCGATATTTCGTCGCACTGCTGTCATAAGTCCATCCCCGCGCCAGCTTCTCCATCAGCTCTTGCTGGGATTTCGTATAATAGTGGTTCAGCTGCAGAAAACGGTTCGAATAGAATTCCGGGGACTTCCGCGCACGCCGGGTAAACCGCTTGCCGGCGTCATTGGCCGTCAGATCGCCATAAGCCCGCGTCTGGAACTGGTGCACACTGACTTCGGTTACTTCACAGGGATCAACGATGCATTTGAAGTTACTGACGTTTTCCTTCGATGTCATCGGATCGGCGCCACGCATCGTATAGTTCAGCGTCAACGGCCCATCGGGCGGCGTCTCATGGCCGCTGGTCGCAAACATATGCCAGGGCAGCGACACATTCGGAAAATCGCCGACGACCTCCAGCGCCTGCTCAACCGTCGCGGCCTCCTTCGGCAGGAGGAATTCGTCGACATCGATAAACGCCATCCAACGGTAATCGCCACCGAAATTCAGGATGGCATGCGCGAAGGTGATGACCTGACCGTTCAGTACCGCCGATGTGGCCGTATCGCGCATGCGCCCAGCCCAGGGAATAATCGTCAGCGCGTCTTCGGAGAGCAGGCTTCGAAGAAACGAGCAGGTCTCGTCCGTCGAACCATTGTCATAAATATAGAAGTGGCGAATGCCGACCGCCTGGTGGAAACGCACCCATTCCTCGATGTAACGGGCTTCGTTCTTCACGCAGGCGGCAATGGCGATGCCCTGGCGCCCTGCCCTAGGCTCAGGCGGATCGATGGACAGCTTCTTGGCGTCGGACGCCTTGGGTTTCAACCAGCGCATAAGCTTCATTCCATCGACCCTAATTACACAGCAGCTTCGCCGGCTCCGGCGAAGATCACGCCCGCGGCTTCAATGCAAACCTGTCGTCGTAACCAAAATCATATTTGAGCAACGCCGAAATGCGGGAATAGTTGACGAAAGAGACACCGCGCTCGGCTGCGATCTGCCGCGCAAGCACCAGATGCTCGATGATACGACTCTCTGCCCGCGCAATGCCGGAGAACGCCATGTCGCCGGGAGTCTCATAAAAGCGCGGCTCGCCAGCATTGGATATGTCGATTCCCAGGAAGCCGACCTGCTGCTGTGCGCAGTAAAGGGCAAATTGCAGGGCCGATACCGCAACGGATCCGCCCAGAAACACCCCGCGGTCCGGCGAAAGCGAAAAACCTGCCGACCCCTCGGTATTCAATCGCACATATTGCAGTTTCCTGAGGTCGTCGACCGAGCGGCGGCGCGCACCATAGGGCTTGCGGATATCGTCGATCAGGATGATGGTCTTGTCCGCCAGCCAGCTTTTGTCGATCTCGCACAGCGCACGCAGCACCGCCACGGAAAACAGACAAAGCGAGCCGGGAGCCACTTTCTCGCGCAGCATGTTGAGATGCCGCCAGACGAAACGCTCATCTTCGACAGCAATTGCCAATGGCTCGGCGATCCGGTCGCCTGACAGGCCGATGGCACCGTTCAGAAGAATGGCACTGCGGAATTCGAGGCCGCTCAGATCGCAATCGCGAATCGATGGACCCGAACCGACGATGTAGACCGCTTCGCCGCAGCGTTCGCGCAGACGGTCCATACCGGCAAGGCTCGCGACCTTGATGCCGCGGTAAAGTACCTCGCTGACATTCTGGCTGCGGACGATGCTGAGCCCCGGAAACCAGTCCTGCACATGAGCCCGCGAGCCGCCCAGGAAAAGGCGCACGCCAGACTTGATCAGCGACCGATGCCAGGGGCGATCCGCCATTCGCCTAGAGCTCCACTAGGCCGAGCTTCTTGACTTGCCGGATGGTCAGCATGGTGCGCACGGTGTCGACATGCTCATTCGCCGTCAGAACCTCGATGACGAAATCCTGGAAGCGAGTGAGATTTTCCGCAACGCAGTGCAGCAGGAAATCACTGTCGCCGGACACCATCCATGCCTGCCGAACCAGAGGCCATGCTGAAGTTGCGCTGGCAAAAGCCTTGAGGTTCGCTTCCGACTGATGCTTGAGGCCAACCATACAGAATGCCACAAGATCAAAGCCCAGTTTTGGGCTGTTCAACATGGCGTGATAGCCTTCGATAACCCCGGCCTCTTCCAGCTTGCGCACGCGGCGCAAGCATGGCGGTGCCGAAATGCCGACCCTGTCTGCGAGCTCGACGTTGGTCATGCGTCCATCTCGCTGGAGTTCCCGCAGAATCTTGATATCGATGGCATCGAGCTCAGCGCGAAGCACTTTCTTGCCTTTCTTTAATTCCCCCTCGCCAGCTTCTATATAAGGCAGGAAAATACGCAAGAAAGTTTCTCTCGCGTAGTTGATTCTTACACAAAGCAGATTTGCTCTGTGTGTAATGCAAGGCTGCCCTTGAATAAATGCATAAGGCAATCATAAATGAAGCGCGGATCGCGAAATCGCCGGGATTGCGCGCTTGAAGCCGCGGTTTCGCAATCGCCGAATTGAAAGGACTGACTATGCCTGCCCGCCACACGAAGGTGCTCATCATCGGTTCCGGCCCCGCCGGTTACACCGCCGCGGTTTATGCCGCGCGCGCGATGCTGCAGCCCGTTCTGATCGCCGGTCTCGAACAGGGCGGCCAGCTGATGATTACGACTGATGTCGAGAATTATCCGGGCTTTGCCGACCCGATCCAGGGACCATGGCTGATGGAGCAGATGCTGCAGCAAGCCCAGCATGTCGGTGCCGAGATCGTCAACGACCTCGTGACCGAAGTCGATACCAGCAAGCGTCCTTTCGTTGCCCATACCGATAGCGGCCAGGTCTGGACCGCCGACACGCTCATCATTGCCACCGGCGCCAAGGCGAAATGGCTTGGCATCGAGAGCGAACAGCATTTTCAGGGCTTCGGCGTTTCGGCCTGCGCCACCTGTGACGGCTTCTTCTATCGCAACAAGGACGTAATCGTGGTCGGCGGCGGCAACAGCGCCGTCGAGGAGGCGCTCTATCTCTCCAATATCGCCAAATCGGTAACCGTGGTGCATCGCCGCGATACTTTCCGCTCGGAAAAGATCCTGCAGGAGCGCCTGTTCGCCAAGGCAAACGTCAAGATCCTTTGGAATACTGAGGTTGCCGAAATCACCGGCACGCCTGCCAAGCCGCCGATGCCGCCATCGGTCACGGGCGCACGCCTGCGCGATGCGCGTACCGGCGCCATCACTGAAATGCCGATCGACGGTGTCTTCGTTGCCATCGGCCATGCGCCGGCGACCGAGCTCTTCAAGGGCAAATTGAAACTCAAGGACAATGGCTATCTCTGGACCGCCCCCGATTCGACCGCGACCAGCGTCGAAGGCATCTATGCCGCGGGTGACGTGACCGACGATACGTTCCGCCAGGCAATCACGGCAGCAGGAATGGGCTGCATGGCCGCGCTTGAGGCGGAACGCTATTTGACCGGGCACATGCCCGTCGCCGTGGCTGCGGAGTGATGCAGCCGATGAGGGGAAACGGCATGCCATTGGATTGGGATAAGCTGCGTATCTTTCACGCGGCTGCCGAAGCGGGCTCGTTCACGCATGCGGCCGACAAGTTGCACTTGTCTCAATCCGCCATTAGCCGACAGGTCAGTGCTCTCGAGCAGGACGTTGGCATCAAGCTTTTCCACCGCCACGCGCGCGGCCTCATCCTGACCGAACAGGGCGAGCTGCTCTATCGCACGGCCCATGACGTTCTGCTGAAGCTCGAAACGGTCAAGATGCAATTGACCGAGACGACCGACAAGCCGAGCGGCAAGCTGCGCGTGACGACCACAGTCGGTCTCGGCCAGGGCTGGCTCACCGACAAGATCCAGGAGTTCCTGCAGCTCTATCCGGACATGCAGATCCAGTTGATCCTCGACAATGAGGAACTGGACGTGAACATGCGCCATGCGGACTGCGCCATTCGTCTGCGCCAGCCGCAGCAATCGGATCTGATCCAGCGCAAGCTGTTCACCGTGCACATGCACGTCTATGCCGCCCCCTCCTACATCAACCGCTACGGCGAGCCGCAGTCGGTGGAGGATCTGGACGAACATCGCATCATCAGCTTCGGCGAACCTGCGCCGAACTATCTGCTCGACGTCAACTGGCTGGAGATCGCCGGCCGGTCTTCGGATAACAAGCGCGTGCCGCACCTGCAGATCAACAGCCAGACGTCGATCAAGCGCGCCTGCCTGCTTGGTATTGGCATCGCGGTATTGCCTGACTATATCGTTGGCCGCGATCCTGGCCTCATTCAGCTTGCCATCAATGCCGACGTGCCGTCCTTCGACACCTATTTCTGCTATCCCGATGAGATGAAGAACGCGGCCAAGCTCAAGGTTTTTCGTGATTTTATTGTAGCGAAGGCTCGTAACTGGAATTTCTGACGAAGGTAAGTCACTGATAACGAACTCTTTTTATCGCTAGTATATCAGCCACGCATATGATGCATAGCTGATATGCACAAATGAGAGTTGAAGCCTGCCCATTTAACTACCATATCGCACATAGCTGATGCACACGGTGGCTTTTCCTCCCAGTTCCACCGCATTGGCTGTTCCCCTCTGGAGGTTTTTGACCTTCATACCTATAGGGCCCTGGTTCACTCCGGAGGCCCTTTTTTTTGCCCTTTTGCCGCCGACGTAGTAAACGCATAACTGCCATGCACAAAAAAGCATTGCGCACTGCACAAATTAGCATCATAACGCACTCAGCTGATGCACACGGTGGCTTTTCCTCCCAGTTCCACCGCATTGGCTGTTCCCCTCTGGAGGTTTTGACCTTCACACCTATAAGGGCCCTGGTTCATACCGGTGGCCCTCTTTTTTTGCCCAATTTCTAAGCACGCACGTCGGCAGCCTTGCTGAAAATAATATTCAGCGTCGCTCTTGATATATCGAAAATCGTCGATACATAAATCGCAATTATTCGATATTCATATGGTGAACGCCATGGACAAGAACGAGATATTGAAGGCTCTGGCCCATCCGGCCCGGCTCGAAATCCTCAATCACCTCAAAGATCCGCACACCCATTTCCCGACCCAGGAACACCCATTGGAGCTTGGCGTCTGCGCTAGCCAGTTCGAGCGCTGCGGCCTGTCGCAATCGACCGTCTCGGCACATCTCGGCACGCTGCATCGCGCCGGCTTGGTGACGACGCGACGCCTTGGCCAGTGGATTTTCTACAAGCGGAACGAGGAAACGATCGCCGAATTCCTAGCGGCCATGCAGAAGGAACTCTGAAAATGTCTGCTGCGCTCCCTGTATTTGCGCCCATGTCCCCAGTCACCGGCGTAATCTTCCCCAAGAAGCTGCTGCCTTAACCACCATAGTTCTTCGGACCTGGCGATCGCCTCGTCCTGATTTCCCGCCCCCAATAGAAAGGACGATCCATGACCAAATTATTCGAACCGACGAAGCTGGGTGATATTTTCATCGCCAACCGCATCATCATGGCACCGCTGACGCGCAATCGCTCGCCGAATGCAGTGCCGAATGAACTGAACGTCAAATACTACGCCCAGCGCGCCACTGCTGGCCTGATCATCACCGAAGCAACGGCGATTACCCATCAGGGTCAGGGCTACGCCAACGTTCCCGGCCTCTACAGCAAGGAAGCGCTCGATGGCTGGAAGAAGGTGACGGATGCCGTGCACGCCAATGGCGGCAAGATCGTCGTGCAGATGTGGCATGTCGGCCGCATCTCCCATACGACCCTGCAGCCGAATGGTGGCAAGCCGGTTTCGTCGACCTCCAAGCGCGCTGAGAATTCGAAGACTTATCTGGTCAACAGCGACGGCACCGGCGGCTTTGCCGATGTTTCCGAACCGCGTGCGCTCGAAACCTCAGAAATCCCGGGCATCATCGAAGATTACCGCAAGGCGGCCCGCGCCGCGATCGATGCCGGCTTTGACGGTGTCGAGATCCATGGCGCCAACGGCTACCTGATCGACCAGTTCCTGCGCGGCAATGTCAACGACCGTACCGACCAGTATGGCGGCGCAATCGAGAACCGTGCCCGCTTCCTGTTCGAAGTGGTCGATGCCGTCACCAAGGAAGTCGGTGCAGGCCGCACCGCGATCCGCATCTCACCTGTCACGTCTTCCGGCGATGCCAGCGATCCGGCCCCGCAGCAGCTCTTCACCTACGTTGTCGAAGGACTGGCAAGGTACGGCCTCGCCTATATCCACGTCATCGAGGGCCAGACCGGCGGCAAGCGCGACTCCCTGCCCTTCGATTATGATGCCCTGCATGCAGCCTACAAGGCCGCAGGCGGCAAGGCCGGCTGGATGGTCAACAATGCTTATACCCGCGAGATGGCGATCGAAGCCGTCGACAGCGGCAAGGCCGATGTCGTTGCCTTCGGCAAGCCGTTCATTTCGAATCCGGATCTTGTCCGCCGTCTGAAGGAAAACGCACCGCTCGCCCAATGGGACCAGGCAACGCTCTACGGCGGCGGCGCCAAGGGCTACGACGACTATCCGACCCTGGACGAAGTGGCCTGATCAGGGCTTCCCAGCCAGATTGGGCTTTCGACAAAGAGCCTCGCAACCTATGTTGCGGGGCTCTCCATATCGGCTTCTGAAGCGGGTGAAATGAGCCATTCACGCAGTTTACAGGCAACCGATCGATACAAGGCTTGCCCTCACCGCTTCATCG
Source organism: Rhizobium sp. 11515TR (assembly GCF_002277895.1). Taxonomy (NCBI): domain Bacteria; kingdom Pseudomonadati; phylum Pseudomonadota; class Alphaproteobacteria; order Hyphomicrobiales; family Rhizobiaceae; genus Rhizobium; species Rhizobium sp. 11515TR. The sequence goes on from NZ_CP022998.1 coordinate 3,130,378, forward strand.
ATCGGCGTATGCGGTTCCTCGCCAAGAACAGCCACCAGCCTATCGTTCCGCATCTGCAACGGCACGTCCCAGAGATAGCTCATTTCGCGCAGCTCCCGCATCAATGTCACGAAGGGAGCGGCGAGCGGCACCACCCACCAGGGAAAACACTTCACCTTCACCTTGTGCCCAAGGACGCGCTGGACGGCTTCGATCATCTGCCTGCCGTCTCCATCCCAATGACCGCGCATATGATAGACGGCAAAGGACGGCAGCTGGTCCCCCTTCTCGATCAGCCGAATCATGATCTCGGCGGCATCGGGCAGATAGGCCCATTGGTGGCCGACGCCGCGCTTGCCCGGATAGGTCATCGAACTGACCGGCTTGCCCGGCGTCACCATCGCCTGCGAAAACCAGCTGTTGGCGCGGGAGCCGCCGAAGAAATCACCGGCGCGAACGATGATAACGGGCGTATTGCCCTGCTCCGCCGCAGCCTTCAGACGCCGCTCCATCTGCACGCGGATGGCCCCCTTGCGGGTCTTCGGCCGTTGGGCGCTGTCTTCCGTGACATTCGGGAAAACATCAGGACCAAAATTATAAACCGTACCGGGCAGCACGATCCGCGCACCGACCGCCTTGGCGGCGGCAATGGTGTTGTCGAGCATTGGCAGGACGACCCTACCCCAATTGCGATAGCCGGGCGGGTTGACCGCGTGCACGATGACATCAGCGCCCTGCGCCGCCTTCAGAACATCATCCGCCTGCATGGCATCGCCCTGGAACCAGTCGAACTCCGGCTGGCGGCGGGCCGCCTCGGCCGCATTGCGGTTCAGAGCCCGGATGCACCAGCCGCGAAGGGCAAGTCCTTCCGCGACAGCACCGCCAATGCCGCCGGTCGCGCCAAGTATCAGGGCCGTCTTCGTGCTTTCTTTATTATTGCTCATCGTCATCTCCATCGGTTTCGATGGACTGACTATGCTAGGTATTGACGATAAACGAAATTGCTGAAAAATCTGTAGATGATATACATAAATGTATGACATCACTATCTGAACCAAGCTGGGATTTCTATCGCACTTTTCTCGCCGTGCTGGAGCACGGTTCCCTGTCGGCTGCAGCGCGCGAACTCGGCCTGACACAGCCGACGGTTGGCCGTCATATCGACGCCTTGGAACAATCGGTCGGTGCGGAGCTGTTCACGCGTTCGCAACAGGGGCTATTGCCGACCGACACCGCCCTCGTTCTGAAACCCTATGCCGAGACTTTGGCGAGCACGACCGCCGCACTGTTGCGCGCAGCCTCCGGCTCAAAGGATAAGGCCAGCGGCACAGTGCGCATCAGTGCGAGCGAGGTCATCGGCGCGGAAGTGCTGCCGCCGATCCTTGCCAAGTTACAGGCAAGCTATCCCGATCTGATCGTGGAGCTTTCAGCCTCCGATACGGTGGAAGATCTGCTGCAACGCGAGGCCGATATCGCCGTGCGCATGGTCGCGCCGGCGCAAGAAGCACTGCTTGCCCGGCATATCGGCATCATCTCTCTCGGCCTCTTCGCCCATCGCAGCTATATCGAGCGGTACGGCAAGCCAGAAACCTTAGAGGAGCTGCGTCGGCACAAGCTCATCGGCTTCGATCGCCAGACTGCTTATATACGCATGATGCTGAAGCGTTATCCGATGCTTGAAGGCGTTTCCTTCAGCTTTCGTTCCGATCACAGCATCGCGCTCCACAATGCGCTGCGCGCCGGCATCGGCATCGGTTTCTATCAGATCCCCTTTGCAAGCCGCGATCCCAACCTCATGCAGATATTGCCCGAGATCGAGGTGGAGATCGACACCTGGATCGTCATGCATGAAAATCTGAAGACATCGCCACGCTGCCGCGTGACATTCGATGCCCTGGTGACGGGTTTGCTTGATTACATCAAGGAAAACAACCTGGAGAATGGATTTTGACCATGGGAACAGCGGTGGAACTGGTGCCATACGACCCATGCTGGCCAGGGGATTTCGAGCGCATCCGCGAAAAGCTCGAACGATTGCTGGCGCCCTATGCCGTGACGATCGAACATATCGGCAGCACATCCATTCCCGGAATTGCCGCAAAACCGCTCATCGATATCGACATCATCCTGCGCGGCTCAGCCGATGTGCCTGCGGCGACCCGGATTCTTCTGGAGCAGAATTACGAACCGCGCGGCAATCGCTATGACGATGATGTTTGGGCCTTCATGCGACGCAACGGCAGACCGCCGGAACGAATTTATCTCTGCCCGCCGAACAATCGGACCCACGAGCGCCGGGTGATCTTTCGCGATTATCTTCGAGCGCATCCTGCAGAAGCGGCAGCTTACGCCGCGCTGAAATTGGAGCTCGCCGGAACGCATCGACATGATGGCGATCGCTACACTGCCGAGAAACGTCATTTCGTCGACGCGATTATCGAAAAGGCAGCCGGCCAGCGGCAGATCTAGGCGCCTGGAGCGGTATCGACCGGCGGAAAATGCATCTGACCGTCGATGACTTCCGTTTCCGGGCGGTCACCGCCGTCGGCATATTCTTCATGCCATTTGCCGCTCTCGTCCTGCCAGCTGATTTCAGCTGAATCTCCCCCGATTTGCTGTTCCGCCGCCACGATCCTGGCGGCCTCCACCGCCTCGGAGTGCGTTGGAAACGCTTCCGAATAAACGTCGCGGAAGCGATAAGCCCACCCACCGTCATGCGGCACGATTTCATAAACGACCTTGACCATTCAGATCCTCCTTCTCATCTGCCAAGACCTTGGAACCGGACGTTGCCGGCGGGATCGCGTGCATCTGAGACGGATTCGAGGATGCCGCGGCATTGTGGTTGGGCAGACCTATCCGCGCAGTATTCCATTAAACTGCGTTAACTGCAAATTTCGCCCTCCTCCCCGCAAGCTTGATGTGCGAAATCCTTGCTTTAGAGTGCGACCGTGAATCGGCGCAAAGGTGGGGAAAGTGATCATAGCGAAATGGTTTAAGCAGGAAAAAAACCTGCTGGTGGCATTGGCGGTTGCTGTTGTCGCCTATGTCGGCGAGCATTCCATATTGGAAATGGGCCAAGGCGCTGCAATGGTCGCCGCCGTGGCATTGATCGCGACGATCGTACTGGCCTCCATGCGCGTCGCCCATCATGCCGAGACGCTCGCCGTCAAGGTCGGCGACCCCTACGGCACGATGATCCTCACTCTTTCGGCCGTTGCCGTCGAGGTCATCATCCTCGCCATCATGATGAGCGGCGAGAGCTCGCCGACGCTGGTGCGCGACACGATCTATGCCGCCGTCATGCTCGATATCAACGGCATCCTCGGCCTAGCCGCCCTTCTCGGCGGCCTGAAACACGGCGAACAGCCCTATAATGACGATTCCAGCCGGACCTATGGCGTGATGATCCTGACTGCCATGGGCATTTCGATGATCGTGCCGGAGTTCATCCCCGATGCAAAATGGCATTATTATTCCGCCTTCACCATCGTCGCGATGATCGCGCTCTACGCGCTATTCCTTCGCATGCAGGTGGGCAAGCACAGCTATTTCTTCAGCTACAGCTATCCACGCACGGAGAAGAAGATCGCAGCTGGGGAGGCTGAAGAGCATCATGAAGAGGACTCCACGGCGACTTCGATCGTCACGATCCTGATCGGCGTCGTCCTGATCGGTACGCTCGCCGAATTCATGTCTGTATTCATGGATACCGGCCTCAAGGGCACCGGCGCTCCGCCCGCCATCGCCGCCATCGTTGTCGCTGCCATCTCGGCAGCGCCGGAAATTCTGACGGCTTTGCGAGCAGCGCTTAGAAACCGCATGCAGGCGACGGTCAACATCGCCCTAGGTGCTTCGCTCTCGACCGTCATCCTGACTGTGCCTGTCATGGAGGCGATTGCGCTCTATACCGGCCAACCTTTCATCATGGCCATGTCGCCGGTACAGACGGTCATGGTCATGATCACGCTGATCGTTGCCGCCATCAACCTCAATGATGGCGAAACCAACGCCATCGAAGGCATGACCCATTTCATTCTCTTCGCGACTTTCATCATGCTGACGGCGCTCGGTCTTTGATTCCGATTTCAATGACTTGCGCCGCCAGGCGGATTCAAATTGCGAAGCGCTTGAATCTCTTGATGAAACCGAAACCGTCAGCCTGAATACGAAAAAGCCCGCCATTTCTGGCGGGCTTCCATGTAAGCTATCGCTGGCCGCTTACTTGCAGGCGCCGCAGAAACGCTGGATGCGGCGGCAAGCTTCCTCGAGCAACTCTTCCGAAGTCGCATATGAGATGCGGAAGTTCGGGCCAAGGCCGAAAGCCGAACCGTGGACGACGGCAACGCCTTCCGACTCCAGGAGTTCTGAGACGAAGTCCTCGTCCGTCTCGATGACCTTGCCGGTCGGAGCCGTCTTGCCGATCAGGCCGGCGCAGGACGGATAGACGTAGAAGGCGCCTTCCGGAACCGGGCAAGAAATGCCCTTCGCCTGGTTCAGCATCGACACGACGAGATCGCGGCGACCTTCGAAGATCTTCTTGTTGCGCGGAATGAAATCCTGCGGACCGTTCAGCGCTTCGACTGCAGCCCACTGGGCGATCGAGGTCGCGCCCGAGGTCTGCTGACCCTGGATCATGTCCATGGCCTTGATCAGCTGCAGCGGGCCGGCAGCATAGCCGATACGCCAGCCGGTCATGGCATAGGCTTTCGACACGCCGTTCATCGTCAGCGTGCGGTCATAGAGGCTCGGCTCGACTTCGACCGGCGTGGCGAACTTGAACTCGCCATAGGTCAGGTGCTCATACATGTCGTCGGTCAGGATCCAGACATGCGGATGCTTGACCAGCACGTCCGTCAGCGCCTTCAGCTCGGCATGCGAATAGGCAGCGCCCGACGGGTTGGACGGCGAGTTGAACATGAACCACTTGGTCTTCGGCGTGATCGCCTTTTCAAGATCGGCAGGCTGGAGCTTGAAGCTGTTGGCCTGCGTCGTCGCGACGAAAACCGGCGTACCGCCGCACAGCGCCACCATTTCCGGGTAGGAAACCCAGTAAGGGGTCGGGATGATGACTTCATCGCCCGGGTTCAGCGTCGCCATGAAGGCGTTGAACAGGATCTGCTTGCCGCCCGTGCCGACGATGGTCTGCTCGGGAGCATATTCCAGATTGTTCTCGCGCTTGAACTTGGCGGCGATCGCCTTACGCAGTTCCGGGATGCCGGCGACCGGCGTGTACTTCGTCTCGCCGCGGTTGATCGCGTCGATGGCCGCCGTCTTGATATTATCGGGCGTATCGAAATCCGGCTCACCGGCGCCGAGGCCGATCACGTCGCGTCCTTTTGCTTTCAGCTCGCGCGCTTTCTGGGAAACGGCGATGGTGGCAGAAGGCTTTACACGGGAAAGAGCGTCGGCAAGAAAGGCCATGGTGATCGGTCCTATTCGGTTGAAAATGGCAGAAAGCCTGTGGACCAGATTTCTGCGCTAAGCTCTATGTCGAATATGGACCGACGTTTCAAGCACAAAGGCGTCACAGTGGCTTTATTTCATGGCTTTCCGGGCTCCGCACGTTAGCTTTTCTTATCCGGCTAGAAGCCTGCCCACGAGACCACGCGCCGCTTTCGCCGAGGACAGATCAAGCGTAGCCGGGCACCCGTAGCCCCTCTGAACTTGAATCATCACGCGAAGCACCTGAATCGGATTCTGAAGACGGCGAAATTTCCAATAGAGATCAAATACTTCATGAATATCCGATTCTCAGAAGGCAAGCTGCACACCTCCTTACGCGAGAAATACCTCGCCTACACGCGGGTTCCGAAGACCCGAAAAGCTTCCTTCACCCGGAAGCGAGAACACAAAGACGTTATCGGTTCCACAACCAGCCTTGAACGGCAACCGAACGGCCCCACCTTGCGAAAACAAGACTCTTGGGGAGGTCGAACGGATGCACAGGGCCAAAACAGGATCAGGCAGAAGCGGATTTATGATCGCTTTGATGGTCTGTGCCCTGCTCGCGGGAACACCGGTGCTCGCCGCGCCGGCACAGACCATCAAGACGCAAAAGGTTGATGTCAAAGTCGAGAAGATAGCGACAGGGCTCGAGCACCCCTGGGCGGTGGAAGTGCTACCGGATGGCGCTTACCTGGTGACTGAGCGGCCCGGCCGTATGCGTCTTGTCCGCGATGGAAAGGCCTTAGCGATTTCCGGCGTGCCAGAGGTCTATGCACGCGGCCAGGGTGGCCTGCTCGATGTCGCCCTTGATCCGAAATTCCCAAGCAACCGCACTCTCTATTTCACGGCTTCCGTGGCAGGCGATGGCGGAAGCGGCACGGCCGTCTTTCGCGCCAGACTATCGCCGGACGAAACTCGGCTGACCGATGTGAAGCGTATCTTCCTGATGAACAAGCTGTCGCGCGGCAATATCCAGTATGGGTCGCGCATTGCGATTGCCCGCGACGGCAGCCTCTTCGTCAGCCTCGGCGACCGTGGTCAACAGGACCGCGCCCAGGATTTTCAGGACGATGCCGGCTCCATTATCCATATCGAAGCCGATGGCAGCATTCCCGCCGACAATCCGTTCACGGACGGCAAAAGCGCTCTGCCGGAAATCTGGTCGAAGGGCCATCGCAACCCACAGGGCATCACTTTCGACAGCCAGACGAACAGGCTCTACACTGCAGAGCACGGCGCCCGAGGCGGCGATGAGATCAACACGCCCGAAGCTGGCAAGAACTATGGTTGGCCAGTTATTTCCTACGGCGTCAATTACAACGGCACGAAGATCGGCATCGGCACGGCAAAGCCCGGTATGGAGCAGCCCCGTTTCTATTGGGATCCATCGATCGCCCCGGGCGCCATTGTCGTCTACCGCGGCAAGATGTTTCCTGAATGGAACGGCGATCTCCTCATCACGGCGCTGAAGTTCGAGCTGCTCTCACGATTGAGCCAGGATGGCAAAGGCAAGATCACCGAACAGGAACGTATGTTTGACGGCGAATTCGGGCGCTTACGTGATATTACGGTCGCGCCAGATGGCGCGCTGCTGGTCAGGACCGATGAAGACAACGGTGCGCTTCTGAGGATTTCGAGAGCCGCGAGCTAGGCTCGGCGCTTCGCCTCGGGCAGCTTTCGGCCTTGCCGCAAGCAAAAGCAACTGCTAACGGTCGGCCTCATTCTTTCCTCCCCTTCCCGCAGGATGCAGATGTCTCGCATACAGGCGAATTTGTTGTTGTTGCTTGCCGCCGCGATCTGGGGCGGCGGTTTCGTTGCGCAATCGACAGCGATGAAGGCGATCGGACCCTTCTGGTTCATCGGCCTCAGATTCGCCGTGGCTACCATGGTCGTCCTGCCTTTTGTGTGGATGGAAAACAGGAAGGCCGCGAAGCCGCTCACGCCTCGCAACTGGCTCTCCTTTTTGTTGATCGGCCTCGCTCTTTTCGGCGGAGCGGCAACGCAGCAGCTCGGCCTTCTGACGACGACGGTCACGAATTCCAGCTTCATCACCGGCCTTTATGTGGTCTTCGTTCCGCTGATCGCCGTTATCTTCCTGCGCCGATCGCCACATTGGGTCATCTGGCCAGCGGCATTGATGGCGCTTTGCGGCATCTACCTGCTCTCGGGCGGCTCCTTCTCGCGCCTTACCGTCGGCGATTTCTTGACCGTGATCTGCGCGCTCTTCTGGGCTGCACAAATCACGCTTGCCGGCTCTGCCGTCAACGAGACTGGCCGGCCGCTCGGCATTTCCGCCACCCAGTTTGCCGTCACCGCCGTTCTCGCTCTCGCGGTTGCCGCCGCCATCGAACCGATCAGCATCGCCGATATAAGCGCCGCACTCGGCGAGATCCTCTATGTCGGCATCTTTTCCTCGGGCCTTGCTTTCGCGCTGCAGATCATCGGCCAGCGTTATACGACCGCTCCCCAAGCCGCGATCTTCCTGTCTTCGGAAGCCTTGTTCGGGGCTTCGCTCGGCGCCTTGCTGCTCGGCGAGACCATCGGCCCGCTCGGCTATGCCGGCTGCGCTTTGATGTTTGCGGCGATGCTGGCCGTGGAATTGGTGCCGGAATTGACTCGCCGACGCGACGCCACGGCATAAAAAACGCCGTAAATGCGCGCTTTTAGCCGCTTGACGGCATGGCTCGCCAAATTTTTTCGGGCTATCGAAAATGGCCGTTCATACCAGCGGATTTGGGGAAATTTCGCCAATACTATATCGCGAGCGATGCAAAACCCTTAGAAACTTGTTTCAAAGTGGGAAAATTTGCGAATCGCCCTAACATATTCGCGTTACGGCATTGTGCCGGTTGCGCCACGTTAAAAAACTTTTGCTTGCCAATTTCCCATAAACACAGCACTCTCAATAGTGTTCGGGCATTTTTAGAGCATGGGAAGTCCTAATAGAATTGCGAGCCGGAAACGCTAATATTCCGGTCAGCCTGGTCGAGAAGCGGGTGGCAAACATCGCATTGAGATCATGCCGAGTTACGGGGACCTTTTCCTTCAAATTTCGAGAACTGCCTGCAAGCGCCCGCAAGGGCAACTGAAGTAATGCTGCCCGTGTGGATGGTGGGCAGAGAGAAAAGGACCTGAGGCATGGCCGAGACTGGCACTGTAAAGTTTTTCAATACCGATAAGGGCTTCGGTTTCATCAAACCGGACAAGGGTGGCGCAGACATCTTTGTACACATTTCTGCAGTTCAGGCTTCTGGTCTGGCAGGATTGTCGGAAAACCAGAAGGTAAGCTTCGACACGGAACCGGATCGCCGCGGCAAGGGACCGAAGGCCGTCAATTTGCAGATTGCTGGCTAAGACACCTTACGGCTTTCAAATTCGAGTTGAGGCCCGGCAGCAATGCCGGGTTTTGTCATTCAGTCTGCATTCAGTTTGCCACGTATAATTTGCCTCCCATGAAAGGACGGGAACGACTTTTGTCCCGCTTCCGTTAGAGGATAGGCCAATGACCATACTCGGCAAAACGCTCGTCATGTCCGCCGTCGCGGCGGCATTGACGATCACTTCCATGAGTGCCGCTTCCGCCGACGAATACTGGCGCCATCATAACCGAGATGGCTGGGCATTCGGGGCCGCCGGGCTCGCAACCGGCCTGATCGTCGGCTCCGCCATTGCCAGCCAACCGCGCTACGTCGAACCGGCCCCTGCCTATGTCGACCCAGGCTACGACGCGCCTCCCCCGGGCTACTACTATCGCCCAGCACCGCGCCGCGTCTATGTCGAGCGCGACGTCAGCTACTATGCGCCAGCGCCGGCATACGGTCTGCGCCCCTGGTCGTCCGCATGGATGCGCTATTGCTACGACCGCTACAGAAGCTTCGATGGCCGCACGGGCACCTATGTCGGCTTTGACGGCATGCGCCATTTCTGCACGGCCGACTGATTTCAGCCGTGCCCCGAATGACAATGCGAGGAACCAAGGCGCCGCTTTCGAGCGGCGCCTGATTGATGCGGAATAGGTCCTATCGGGAAGCGTTCGTCTTTCGGCCTGGATTTGCAGCAGCGTCCCCACATTGCCGTCTCTCGCACACACTGAACGCTCCACGCCTCCTCTGAAACAGCGTCTCTGATAAGAACGCCGGCCTCATTGCACCCAAAACTCTCATCCAGACACTCTGTGATAATGCCCCGCCATGGTCACACTGGCGTTTTATGCGTGTTGCCATCATTTCTGGCCGCACGAGGAAGCTTTTCAGAGGTTGGAGAATGGGCATCAGGAACTATTTGATCGACGGCGTTTCTGGGGCCGGCAAGACCGCAGTGGCCATAGAGCTACAGTGACGCGGTTATCATGTCATCCATGGCGATCGTGAGTTGGCCTATAAGGGCGATCCGGAAACGGGTGAGCCGCTGGATGCCTCTGCCCTTCACCAGCACATTCCGGTGTGGGCTTCAGGCACAGACATCACCTTTGGGATGTCGGCAAGGTCAAATCCCTCGTCGCCGATCGAAGCCATCCGACCACCTTCTTCTGCGGCGGCTCCAGGAATTTTCATCGCTTTATCGATCTGTTCGATGAGGTCTTCGTGCTCAACGTCGATCTGGACACGCTAAACCGCCGGCTTGTCGCCAGACCGGAAGATGAGTTTGGCGGCAAGCCCGCCGAGCGAGACATCATCATGCGATTGCACGCAACGCAGGAGGACATTCCGAAGAATGCGGTAGGCATCGACGCAACAGCGCCGCTTGCCAGCGTTGTCGACGATATTCTTTCCAGATGCCACGAGAATGCGGGGCAAAAGGCCCGCTGGTAACGCTTTGCCTACAGCCCACGCAGGAAGGGATTGGTGCGACGCTCGTCGCCGATCCGGCTGCCTGGCCCATGGCCGCAGATGAAGCCGACTTCATCGCCAAGCGGGAAAACCTTGTCGCGGATCGATTCCAAAAGCTGCTGGTGATTGCCGCCGGGCAGATCGGTTCTGCCGATCGAGCCGTTGAACAACACATCGCCGAGATGGGCAAAGCCCTGCTTCCGATTGACATAGATGACATGGCCGGGCGCATGGCCGGGGCAATGGAAAACCTCGAATTCATGCTCGCCGAAGGAAACCTTGTCGCCCTCCTTCAGGAAGCGGTCCGGCGTAACGTTGCGCACGCCGCTAATGTTGAACATCTTGCCCTTGGCTTCGATATCCTCCAGCAGGAAGCGATCGTCCTCATGCGGGCCGATCACCTCGATGCCCAATGCCTCACGCACCTCGTCGGCACCGCCGGCATGATCGATATGGCCGTGTGTCAGCCAGATGGCCTTGAGGGTAATGCCGTTCTCGCGCACCGTCTGCAGGATGATATCGACATCGCCGCCCGGATCGACCACCACGCCTTCCTTGGTCTCCGGATCGAACAGGATGGTGCAGTTCTGTTCGAAAGGGGTCACCGGAATGATGCCGGCCTGGAGCATGCCCATGGAGCGCCTCGTCTGTTTTATCGTCGTACTGCCGGTATAACGGCAAACATCAGACAAAGCAGCCCCCGAAGCTTCAAAGTGGTGCGAACGCGGCAACCGCACCTCAAAATTCGATAATATCCATCTATTTCAAAAGGTTATTTGATATCCCGTCGAACGATAACTTATTGACGTCCGGCAAACCGGAACACTCAGGCACTCGAAACGTTGAAGATAGGTCTTTCAAGACAGAAGGAGAAAACCAATGTCCTTGAAGAGAAATCTGTTGCTGACGGGCTTTGTCCTTCTCGGCAGTGCGGGTCTCGCCCAGGCCGAGATGGCCGCGACCACCGCCACGGATATAGAGGTTCGTTCCGGGCCGGGTGCGGAATTCCCGACCGTTGGTGTCGCCACTCGCGGGTCCGAAGCAACACTCGACGGCTGCGTCGAAGGTAGCCGCTGGTGCCGGGTCGACGTCAACGGCATGCGCGGCTGGGTCTATGCACAATATCTGAGCGTCGAACAGAATGGCACCTCGGTCGTCGTTCAGGACCACCGGGATGATCTAGGCATCCCCACCATCACCTATGAACAAACCGATCCGATCCAGACCGGCAGCGTCCAGCGCGTTCAGCCCGATCCGAGCGACGAATTGTTGGGTCCCGTCGATCAGAGCGGTGGCGATGTAGTCGCAATCACCCCGCCAGAGGAAGTACGGACCTATATCGATGACAATCCGGTGGATACGGTGCAGTTGCGTGGAGATTTGGCGGTTGGCGCCACCGTTCCGCAAAGCGTCGAAGTACACCGTATTCCAAACTACCAATACAGCTACGTCGAGGTAAACCACCAACCCGTATTGGTTGATCCGGGTACACGCCGCATCGTCTACGTCTACCGCTGATTCGCCCCGCAGGATCGCATAAGATGGCGAAATTGACATGCGGCGGGTCGGCCGCATGTCCAAACCGAGGATTTCCCCTGAAATTATTAGGGAATTCTCCCGTTTGAGTTGCCCTTCTATTTCCAGCGATCCGTGCATGATGTAATCCTAATATCGATGAAGGATTATCGCCGCTCCCTGGCATCGATCCGGGACGCCGCGAGAGGGCATCCGGAAGCGTCTCCGGAACTATGGGAGAAGGGCAGTCATGGAAAGTCTAGGGCCTATCATTACGCAATTGATTGCCGGTGCGATCGGTGGCAACGCCGCGAGCGCCGTTTTGAAGCAGGACGGGATCAATCTCATTGCAAGAACGATCGCCGGAGCCGTGGGTGGCCTTGGTGGCGGCCTGATCCTGAACCTGATCGGCAGCGAAGCTCTCACCGGCCTCATCGCGCAAGGCATATCCTCGTTGGTCGCTGGCGGCGTGCTCTCCGCGATCGTCGGTGCCGTTCTCGGCCGCAAGTCGTAACTAGATCGGATCGCACAAGCCGGGCCTACAAATACCCGGCTTGTGCGGATCAACATCAATTGCGTTTGGCAACAGGCGCATCTTGCCCCTATCTTGAAGCGGATGGCGCGGAAAAGATACCGCTTTCACGATGGTTGCCGCTCGACGCTCGGATATGCGCAACCTTCAGCAAGGGCGCCTGTCTCGCCCCATTGTCCTCGGACAATCTCGCCACCTCAATGCGCGATTGCTATCGGCCATATTTTACCCCTATGCGCGAGTGGCAACGGATTAATATACAGGATATGTTGGAGTTTTTGCGGGACCGCGCTTAATTTCCCGATAGGGCAGCCCGTTCGGGCCGCACGGCATTGTGCGAAAGCGGGCAACGACGTAAAAATGCGTCAATAGAACTGACATATTTTTGCGGAAGTTTCCCGAATGCTCCATAATAGGAAAGGAAATGTCACGGTGCCACGACAGATGAGCCAGAATGCGGCAAAAACGGAGCTGCTGGGCACACCGATGCAGAACGCCGGAAGCATCGATTTCGAGATTATCGAGCTGCTTTTCTTCGCCTACCGTGATTTTGTCTCCGATCCGGACCAGATCCTCGTCAAGAGCGGTTTCGGCCGAGCCCATCATCGTGTCGTCCATTTCGTTAACCGCGAACCCGGCATGACGGTTGCGGACCTTCTGGAAACATTGCAGATCACCAAACAGAGTTTGGCGCGAGTTCTCAAACAATTGATCGATTCGGGTTATATTCGCCAGGTCGCAGGTCCGGAGGACCGGCGGCAACGCAAGCTGTATCCGACGCAAGCCGGCCGGGATCTGGCGCTGGCGCTGGCCGAGCCGCAATCGCGCCGCATTGAAAGGGCATTCGAAGGCGCGTCGGAAGCGACGCGCGAAAGCGTGAAGCGTTTCCTGAGGGGAATGCAGACGGGGAAATGACGGCGATTCAGCCAGCGGCGCCGGTGCGAAGTGCCTCAATGCAATCGATGGGTAGGACAGGATCGAGACGGACCGAATGACGACAAAAGCAGCAATTTCGGATGACGCAGCACATCTTCTGGTGGTGGACGACGACACACGTATCCGTGCTCTCCTCAACCGTTATCTCATGGAGAAAGGTTTTCGCGTCACGTCTGCCGCCGATGGCGCCGAAGCCCGCCGCAAGCTGGAAGGGCTCGACTTCGACCTCATCATCATGGATGTGATGATGCCCGGCGAATCCGGCATCGCGCTGACGTCGAGCCTGCGGGCGATCAAGAACATTCCGATCATCATGTTGACGGCACTGGCTGAAGCCGATTCCCGTATAGCAGGCCTTGAGGCCGGCGCGGACGACTATCTGCCCAAGCCCTTCGACCCTCGCGAGCTGGTGCTGCGCGTCAACAATATCCTTCGTCGCAACGCGCCCGCCGATTCCCCGAAGATCGAGCTCGTGATGTTCGGTCCTTACACGTTTTCGCTCACCCGCAAGGAACTGAAGAAGGCGGCGGAACTCATCCGGCTTACCGACCGCGAGCAGGAAATCATGCTGTTATTTGCCAAGCGCGCCGGCGAAACGATCCCGCGCCATGAACTCATCGGCAGCGATGCCGAAGTGGGCGAGCGAACGATCGATGTGCAGATCAACCGGCTGCGCCGCAAGATTGAAGATGACCCTGCTAACCCTATCTGGCTGCAGACGGTGCGTGGCATCGGCTATCGCCTGAGCATAGACTGAGATCGGCCCCCGGAACCAGATTATGGTGACATTCGATTCGATCAGACGCGACCAGGATCACACGCCGTCCAACGGATTGCGGTGGCTTTCGCGCTGGATGCGTCGCTATATCCTGCCGACCGGCCTCTATGCCCGCTCATTGCTGATCTTCATCCTGCCGATGATCATCCTGCAGGCGGTCGTCACCGTCGTCTTCATGGAGCGCCACTGGCAGATGGTGACTCAGCGCCTGTCGATGGCGACAACGCGCGACATCGCCGCCATCATCACAATCATCCAGACCTATCCGCAGGATGCCGACTATTCCGCCATCACCCAAATGGCACGCCAGAAGCTCGACCTTGCCATTTCGATCGAACCGGGTGGCGAACTGCCGCCGCCCACTGAAAAGCCGTTCTTTTCGATCCTCGACGGCATCCTGAGCGACGAGATCCGCGATCAGATCAACCTGCCCTTCTGGATCGATACGGTCGGCAATTCCAGCCTGGTCGAAATCCGCATCAAACTGCCCGACAAGGTGCTGCGCGTCTTCGCCAAGCGCAGCCAGACTTATGCGTCCAATACCCATATCTTCATTCTGTGGATGGTCGGCACTTCTCTGGTCCTGATCGGTATCGCCGTCCTGTTCCTGCGCGGCCAGATCCGTCCGATCCTTGCTCTCGCCCAGGCGGCGGAAAGCTTCGGCAAAGGACAGCGACTGGAAAACTATTCCCCTCGGGGCGCCGACGAGATACGCCGGGCAGGCCTTGCCTTCATCCTGATGCGCGAGCGTATCGAGCGGCAAATCGAGCAGCGCACTGCAATGCTTTCCGGCGTCAGCCACGATCTGCGCACTGTTCTCACCCGCTTCAAGCTGCAGCTCGCCCTTGTCGGCGACAATCCGGATCTTGCCGGCCTCAGTGAAGATGTGGAGGACATGCAAAGCATGCTCGAGGGCTATATGGCCTTCGCACGCGGCGAGGCCGAAGAAGATGTCGGTCAATTCAAGCTCAGCGATATCTTCGAGAAGATCCAGCAGGACTTCACACTGCACGGTAAATCCATGAGCTTCTCCATCGACGGTGACGATCAAATCTCCGTCCGGCCAAATGCATTTACCCGCCTGGTGACGAATCTCGCCACCAATGCCCGGCGCTACGCCAACAGCCTTCGCATCGAAGCCAGACACAGCGCCAAATGGCTGACGATCATTTTCGATGATGATGGCCCCGGCATTCCGGCCGCGGCGCGCGATGACGTCTTCAAACCGTTCTTCCGGCTAGATTCGGCCCGCAATCTCGACAAGTCGGGCACAGGCCTCGGCCTTGCCATCGCGCGCGACATCGCCCGCAGCCATGGCGGCAACGTCACCCTTGGCGACAGCCCGCTGGGCGGCCTGCGCGCCACTATCCGCATTCCTGCCTGAGGAGGCGTTACATGGCGATCGATATCGATGGCATGCACTGGCTGAATGCGCCGCCGATGTGGGAGGTGAACCAGGGACGATTGTTTGTCCGTTCCGGCGACAATACCGATTTCTGGCAGGAGACCTATTACGGCTTCCGTCGCGATAACGGTCATTTTCTCGGCACGCCGCGTCGTGGCGATTTCACCACAGCAGTCACCTTTGTCGGCCACTATCGCGAACTTTATGACCAGGCCGGCCTGATGGTCCGCCACGATGCCAGGCACTGGATGAAATGCGGGATCGAATACACAGACGGCAGCAGGCACTTCAGCGTCGTCGTCACCAATGGCAATTCCGATTGGTCGGCCTTCCGGCTCGATCATGAATTCGATGCCATGTCGGCACGGGTCACGCGCAACGGCGATGCCCTCTTCATCCAGTATCGCACCGACCGCATGAGCGAATGGCGCATGGCGAGGCTCGCCTGGTTCGATCCGATGCTGGAGGAAGTGTCGGTCGGTCCCGCTTTCTGCTCGCCGCAACGCGAAGGCTTCGAAACAGAATTTCTCGATTTCAGCCTGAGCGACCCGCTATCGAGGGACATCCACTGAGGGCACATCCCTTCAATTGCGAAAGGGGTACCGCTCACATCATCTTCTTGCCGTTCGGCACCGGCTGGGTCACTGCAGCGAGAACGATTGCGCCGGACTCATCCTCGAAACCGAGCGTCAGTACTTCGGAACGCACCGGTCCGATCTGGCGTGGCGGGAAATTGACCACGGCCAGCACCTGCCGGCCGATAAGAGTTTCCGGCGTATAATGCACGGTGATCTGTGCGGAGGAACGCTTGATGCCGATCTCCGGCCCGAAATCGATCCTGAGCTTGTAAGCGGGCTTGCGCGCTTCCGGAAAAGTCTCCGCTTCGATGATCGTTCCGACGCGGATATCCACCCGCTCGAAATCGCCATAGGTGATCTCTTCCGCCATGTCCTGCCCTTTATCGAAAATTCAGCCTGCCAGTTCCTGCGCCCGCTTGCGCGCTGCTTCCAGAGCCGCATCGAACAAGGGCTGCATGCCGTCTTCCGCCATTAGCACGCCGAGCGCCGCTGCAGTCGTTCCGCCGGGAGAGGTCACGTTCTGGCGCAGCCGCGAAGCGTCGTCGGGAGACTGGTGCAACAATTCACCAGCCCCCGCGACGGTTTCCCGTGCAAGTCGCATGGCGAGGTCCGCCTGCAGGCCAAGCTTTCGGCCCGCCTCCGCCATGCATTCCACGAGATAGAAAACATAAGCCGGGCCGCTGCCGGAAACGGCAGTCACCGAATCGATATCGGCTTCGCCGGGCACCCATTCGACCGGGCCGGATACCTTCAAGAGGTTCTGGACCAGCTGCCGCTGGCGATCGCTTACGCGCGCATTGGCAAAAGCGCCCGTCACGCCGCGCCCGACCATGGCGGGCGTATTCGGCATGGCGCGCACCATGGCCGCGTCTCCCAGATGCGTCTCAAGCGCAGAGAGCGTCTTGCCGGCCGCGATGGAGACGACAACGGTCGTCTCTCCGACGAGCGGTTTGAACGGCGGCAGAACCGCGTCCATGAGTTGCGGCTTGACGGCGATGAAGAGAACGCCCGCCGTCAAGCCTTTCGGAACTTCGGTGACATGGCTTGCGCCCGCATCCGCAATCATTTTCTGCATCGCTTCGGCCGGATTGGGATCGACGACGATGACCGAAGAGCCCGGCACGCCGTTTTTCAGCCACCCCGTCAGCAATGCGCCACCCATATTGCCCGCGCCGATCAGAACGATCGGTCCGGAGGATGCAAATGCATTGGCGGATTGTTCGCCTGTCATGTCACGCTTCGCCTACCGTTTCGAAAAGTACGGCTTCCATAGCGCGATTTGCATCGAGCCCGGACCATACGACGAATTGGAAAGCCTGATAGTAAGCCTCGCATGTGTCAAGCGCGTTGGAAAGCAGCACTTCCACCTGCCTGTTCGTGGGTTCCGCCCCGCCCGACAAGAGAAGCGATTGACGGAAGATGACGATGTCTTCCTGACGCCACAGATCGAAATGACCCATCAGCACCTGCCCGTTGATGCAGGACAAGAGCTTGATCACCTCGTTGACGCGCGGGTCCGGAACCTTGACATCGAACGCGCAGGCTATGTGCAGCGCCTCGAATTCCTCCATCCAGGAGAACGAGACGTGATAGTCGGTCCATCGCCCTTCGACGGTCATGGCGATTTCGTCTTCGCCGGACCGTTCGAAAGACCAGTCGTTGTTGGCGGCGACGAATTCGATCATGTCGACCGGATTCGATTGTCGTTCGGCTTCCATTTCCATAAGGCTCATGCAGCACCTTCTTGACCGGATCGGTTGCAGTTTTCCCGTGGCTCGACACTGAAAGAACGCAAACAATTTTACTCCGGAAACATCCTCGGGATGATGTTGAACGGCTGCCAGACTAACGCTTCCACCATGCCCGGGGCTTACCAAGTCCGTTTCGAATCATCATTTAAAATCAGTGTATAGCGGCATGCCCGGCATGCCAGCCCCTGAACGGTGATTTTGGAAACGGCACTGTGGAAAGCTCTTCGGACGCCTATTCAGAAGGGAGTCATAACCGACTCTGGCGATTGGCTTTTTTGCCTATGTCCACAGGTGGAAAAACGGACGGAAATTTTCAGAGGAAAAAGGCACGACAAACGGGTGCCGCGCCGATCAGCAAATAGAAGTCCGGGCTTATTTGCCCTTGGAAGCGAGCTTGGCTTCGAGCGCTTCGATTCTCGCCAGCAGTGCCTCGTTCTCGTCGCGCGCTTTGATCGCCATTTCGCGAACGGCCTCGAATTCCTCGCGCTTGACGATATCCATGCTGTTCAGCCAGCGCTCGGCATGGGCATTGAAGGCGGTTTCGATTTCGCGGCGCACGCCCTGGGCAGCACCGGCGGCATCGGTCATCAGCTTGGCGAATTCATCCAAGATTCGGTTCGGTCCAGTGCTCATGGCAATCTCCTTGCAGCCGTCGGCCCTCAACGGTCAGGCATCGATATGGGCCAGATAGTGCTGAGGTAGGATTTCCAAGGGGCCGATGCAAGCAAATTGAGATAGGACTGGACAACCGGACCTGCCATCTCGGCGAGATCAACAATCGACTTGACCGTTTCGACAGCGAACGCCATGTTCCGCGCACATTTGGATATTTAGCATGATCCTGCCCCGAAATGGCACGGTGCTTTCGGGAACATGCTGCAACGGGCCTGACGATCTTGCTGACATCCGCCAATCTCGCCGCCATCCTGCCTTTTCCGGATATCGATCCGGTCGCCGTTTCTCTCGGCCCGGTTTCAGTCCATTGGTACGGGCTTGCCTATGTCGCTGGCATTCTGCTCGGCTGGTTCTATGCCAGGCGGCTGGTCGATAACGGCAGGCTCTGGCTGAACGATACAGCACCGATGACGCGCCAGCATCTGGATGACTTCATTCTCTGGGTCGCCTTCGGCATCGTTCTCGGCGGCCGTATCGGCTATATCCTTTTCTACGATCTCGATCCGGTACTGGCCAATCCGATCCGTGCCATCGAAGTCTGGAACGGCGGCATGTCTTTCCACGGTGGATTAATAGGCACCACCATCGCCATGATTTTGTTCGCAAGGCGAAACAAGATTCCCGTCTGGAGCCTGTTCGATATCGTCGCCGCCGTCGCCCCGATCGGACTTTTCTTCGGCCGCATCGCCAACTTCATCAACGGCGAGCTCTGGGGTCGCGTCACGGATGTTCCCTGGGCGATGGTCTTCTGCAGCCCACATGTGATCGCCGCCCATAACGGCGTATGCCCTGCAGGCCCGGACCCGCGGCACCCGAGTCAGCTTTATGAAGCCGGCATCGAAGGCATCATCCTCTTCCTTATTCTCTTTGTGCTTACGCGCTGGGCGCTGGCGCTGAAGAAACCGGGCACGGTCAGCGGCATTTTTGTCATCGGCTACGCTTTCTCGCGTATTTTTGTCGAATTCTTCCGTCAGCCTGACGAGCAGCTCGGTTATCTGCTCGGCACGAACTGGCTGACGATGGGGATGGTGCTCTCGCTTCCGATGGTGGCGATCGGCCTTTGGGCCGTTATCCGCGCCCGTCAGGCAGCGGCAAGGCAGATGGCTTGAGGTGGAGTTCAATATCGCGTGGTCTTCTCGAAAGACGCTCCTAGTCTGTCTGGGCCACGCATTAGCGAAAGCATAGAATGACGACGGCGCTCGGGGAAAAAATCAAAGCCATTATACGCACCAACGGGCCATTGAGCATCACCGATTATTTTTCGCTGTGTCTCGCTGATCCGGTGCATGGTTACTACAAGACGCGCGAGCCTTTCGGCCAATCCGGCGACTTTGTCACCGCGCCCGAAGTCAGTCAGCTATTCGGTGAGATGATCGGCGTCTTCATGGTGCATGCCTGGCAGCGGCATGGAACCCCTGCCGAAGTGCGTCTTGTCGAAATCGGTCCGGGCCGTGGTACGATGATGTCCGACATGCTGCGCGTCATCGGCAAGCTGGCCCCGCCGCTCTATGATGCCATGACGGTCCATCTCGTCGAAACCAGCGAGCGGCTACAGGGTTTCCAGCGCCAGACCCTCGATGCCTACGGCGCAAAAATCTCCTGGCATACGGATTTCGGCGAGGTGCCTGAAGGTTTCACCCTACTCGCCGCCAACGAACTCTTCGACGCCATCCCCATCCGCCAGTTTGTTCGCACCGCCAACGGCTTCCGCGAGCGCACGGTCGGCCTCGACGCCAACGACGAGCTGAGCTTCACGGCAGGCGTCGCCACGCTCGATCCTGCACTTCTTCCCGAGGGCGGACTACCGCCGATCGGTACGATTTTCGAAATCGCACCCGCCCGCCAGGCCGTTATGACGACGATATGCGACAGGCTTGCCACTCATGGTGGCACGGCGCTTGTCATCGACTACGGCCACATGGCGACAGGCTTCGGCGATACGCTGCAGGCCGTGCGCATGCATGAATACGATCCGCCGCTGGAACATCCGGGCGAAGCGGATCTCACCAGCCATGTCGATTTCCAGCATCTGGCGCAAACCGCCCTCGCCTCCGGCATGCACATCAACGGCTGCTGTCATCAGGGCGATTTTCTCGTCGGTCTCGGCCTGCTGGAGCGGGCGGCAGCCCTTGGCAGAGACCAGGATGCGGCAACCCAGGAGAACATCCGTGTCGCCGTGGAAAGGCTGGCCGGCGCCGGCGAAGGCAAGATGGGGGAGCTCTTCAAGGTACTGGCGGTCTCCAGCCCGGCGATCGATCTCCTGCCCTTTCGTCCCGTCGGCTGAAACGTGAGCATCGATCCCTACGCATTGACAGTGCGCGCCGGACTGGGCCAACATCCCAGTCAAATCGAACTGCTTCGCCGCGGCTGCGTTATTCATCGCACGACAGGCTGAACCAAGACACCAAGGGACACTGCAGTTGCCGACACCACTTGCAAGCACGCTGCTGAGCGCCGCCGAAGCTGCCGGCATTCGCCATGGCTATTTCACCCGCGCCGGCGGCGTTTCCGAAGGCCTTTATCGCGGGCTGAACGTGGGCTTGGGTTCACATGACGATCGCGAGCACGTGCAGGAAAACCGCCGCCGCGTGGCCGGCTGGTTCGGTCTGCCCGTCGAACGGCTTGCTACCGTACATCAGATCCATTCGCCCGATGTCGTGACAATCGGCGCATCTTATGACGGCAGCCGGCCGCAGGCCGATGCGATGGTCACGGCGACACCGGGCATCGCAATCGGCGTGCTCGCCGCCGATTGCGGCCCCATCCTTTTTGCCGATCCGGAAAATCGGGTCATTGGCGCCGCTCATGCCGGATGGAAGGGCGCGCTGACCGGTGTGCTGGAAAATACCATCGATGCGATGGTGGCGCTTGGCGCTAGACGTGAAACGATCATTGCCTGCCTCGGCCCGTCCATCAGCCGGGCGAGCTATGAGGTCGGCCCCGAATTCGTCGAGCGCTTCCTCGCCCATGATCCCGATTATGCCAGATATTTCACCCCTTCGGAGCGCGACGGCCATGCCATGTTCGATCTGCCGTCCCTCACGGTCGATCGCCTGCACAAGGCGGGCGTCACCGCCGAAAGCCTGAACCTATGCACCTATCCGGATCCTGAGCGCTTCTTCTCCTATCGGCGCACGACGCATGCGAAGGAGCCGGATTACGGACGGCAGATTTCCGCCATCGCTATCGGAAAGGCAGCTTGATATGGCCTTGCATTTCGAACGCAGCGAATTCGACGCTCGTCTGGCACGGCTGCTGGCGAGAATGCAGGAAGAAAAGCTCGATGCCATGCTGCTTTTCGCACAAGAGAGCATGTATTGGCTGACGGGCTACGATACGTTCGGCTTTTGCTTTTTCCAGACGCTGGTCGTCAAGGCGGATGGATCTCTGACGCTGATGACGCGCTCGGCCGATCTGCGCCAAGCGCAGCTGACTTCTGTCATCAGCGACATTCGCATATGGGTCGATCGCGTCAACGCCGATCCCACGCTCGATCTCAAGGAGCTGTTGTCCGATCTCGATCTGCTCGGTGCCCGTATCGGTGTCGAGTATGACACTCACGGCATGACGGGCCGCATCGCTCGCCTGCTCGATCATCAGCTTGCGAGCTTCGGACAGATCATCGACGCCTCTTATCTTATAAGTCGACTGCGTCTGACGAAGAGCCCAGCGGAAATCGCCCATGTCGAACGTGCCGCCGCACTGGCCGACGATGCCCTCGATGCGGCGCTGTCTGTGGTCAAGGCCGGCGCGGACGAGTCGGATATTCTGGCGGCCATGCAGGGCGCCGTCTTTTCGGGTGGAGGCGATTATCCCGCCAATGCATTCATCATCGGCTCGGGTGCGGAAGCCCTGCTCTGCCGCTACAAGTCCGGTCGCCGCAAGCTCGACGCCAATGACCAGTTGACGCTCGAATGGGCCGGTGTGGATGCGCATTATCACGCCGCCATGATGCGCACGGTCGTCATCGGCACTCCCAGCCATCGCCATCGTGAGCTTTACAGCGCCTGCCTGGAAACCCTGCAGGCGATCGAAACGATCCTGGTGCCGGGACACACCTTCGGTGACGTCTTCGACATGCATGCGAAGATCATGGACGAGCGTGGCCTTGCCCGCCACCGGCTGAACGCCTGCGGCTACTCTCTCGGCGCCCGCTTCTCGCCGTCATGGATGGAGCACGAAATGTTCCATATGGGCAATCCGCTGGAGATCCAGGAGAACATGTCGCTCTTCGTGCACATGATCATCATGGATTCCGACAGCGGCACCGCCATGACCCTCGGACAAACCTATTTGACGACCTCACAGGCGCCAAAAGCCCTTTCCCGCCACCCTCTCGAATTTCTTAACCGTTAGGGGCGTAAGATAGCGATCCTGGACGGTGAGACCGTCGGGAGAAAGGATCGCGTCGATGGGAGTGGTCAGGATAACGTTGACTGTCGCCGGCTTTTGCCTCGCGCTCTCCGCCTGCAATACCACGGACGCCCTGACGCCGCCCGAAGCCATCGGTGATGCCGGCTCCAGCCCCGTCACCCAGCGCGATGTCGAGCGCATGGCTTCGACACCCCAGCGCCGCCAAACCTATCAAAGCGCGCAGGAGAGCTACGGCTATCAGCAGCAGACCTCGCAGCAGGCCTATCAGCCGCAAAACTACGGCGGCAGCGGCACGCTCGACGACCAGGCTTCGGCGTTGAGATCGAACGGCACCAATCCCTATGCGTCGCGCCCGCTCGACGGATCCCGGACCGCCTCCATCGCTCCGTCTAACGATCAGTTTTCGGATGCCGACGAACAGCGCGAGGCCGACCGGCGCCTGTCGGACGACCCACTGCCACAACAGCAGCAACAGAGTGCAGGCGGTCCTCAACCGGAACAGCAGCAGCCGGATCAACAGGCGTCGCTACCGCCCACGGCCGCGGCCGGCGGCAACAGCGTCCGCTTCCTTCCGATCATCGGCGCTCCCGTGGAAGCCGTCACTCCGCTGTCGCGCCAACTTGGTGCCGACGCCCGTTCGCTTGGCTTGACGATCAAGAGCTCAAGCGATTCCAGTGCCGCCTATATTCTCAAAGGCTATCTTTCCGCCTTTGAAGACGGCCCGCAGATTTCCGTGACCTACGTTTGGGATGTGCTTGATAGTAATGGCAACCGCGTCCACCGTATCCAGGGTTCAGAAAGCGCGCCTCTGAAGCGTGGCGACCCCTGGTCGGCCGTTCCTCCAACGGTCATGCAGAAAATTGCCACCAAAACCATGTCGGACTTCAATTCCTGGCGCGAATCCAACGGTGGATAGCTAAAAGCTTTTCAGAAATATGAAGCTAACGTGCCTCTCCCTCTTGCATTCGAGAGCAAGGCGGTTAAAAGCGCGGCTATCAGGTTGGTAATAGGCGGGCCACAATGAAGGTTTTCGCAGGCAATTCGAACCGGCATCTTGCCGAAGCGATCTGCAATTATCTCAACGTTCCCTTGGGAAGAGCTAGCGTCCGTCGGTTCGCCGACCAAGAGATTTTCGTAGAGATCCAGGAAAATGTACGGGGCGAGGATGTGTTCCTCGTGCAGCCGACGTCGTTTCCGACCAACGATCATCTTATGGAACTGCTGATCATGATCGATGCGATGCGCCGCTCGTCGGCGCGACGCATAACCGCGGTCATCCCCTATTTCGGCTATGCCCGTCAGGATCGTCGCGCCTCGGGGCGCACGCCGATCTCGGCCAAGCTGGTGGCCAATCTGATCACCGAGGCCGGCGCCGACCGCGTGCTGACCCTCGACCTGCACGCCGGCCAGATACAGGGTTTCTTTGATATCCCCACGGACAATCTCTATGCGGTTCCGATCCTGACGCGCGATATCAAGGCGAATTACGATATCGGTAACGTGATGGTGGTCTCGCCCGATGTCGGCGGTGTCGTGCGCGCCCGCGCCTTGGCAAAACGTCTCGACTGTCTGCTGGCCATCGTGGACAAACGCCGAGACCGCCCGGGTGAGTCCGAAGTGATGAACATCATCGGCGAAGTGGCCGGGAAGGATTGCATCCTGATCGACGATATCGTCGATTCCGGCGGCACGCTTTGCAATGCTGCAGAAGCACTGCTCGCACAAGGTGCGGCAAGCGTTACCGCCTATATCACTCATGGCGTTCTCTCCGGCGGCGCGGTGACCCGCGTGGCAAATTCGAAACTGAAGGAACTGGTAATTACCGATTCCATCCAGCCGACGACCGCCGTGCTTTCGGCGCCGAATATCCGCGTTATCACGACGGCGACCCTCATCGGCGAAGCCATCAACCGCACCAGCCAGGAAGAATCGGTTTCAAGCCTGTTTGACTGAGCCTTGGGGCCGCCTCAAGTGGCCTTTGCTCCCGCAGGATGCGCCTGTTTCCATGCGAGCAGGCCAATGCCCAACAGCCCCGAGATGAAGACGGCCGCGCCTGATCCCATGATCGAGGGCCCGATGCCAAACGCTGCGAACAGGGTCGGCGACATCAGGTAAGCCAAAAGCAGTCCGGTGAAGATCGCGCACATCAATAGACGATAGACCTGCGCCAGACGATGCGGCTCGCTGCGCGTCTGCATCAGATGCAGCGTGGCAAGGTTCTCGAAGGGACCGTTGATCGCCGCAAAGCAGGCAACGATCATCAGCCCGATCCGATTATGCATCAGCGGCAGCAGGAAAACGCCGGATCCGAAAATGAGCTTCGCCACGATGATCCAGACCACCGGCCGGCGCGGCTTGACGCTGCCGAGGATCAGGTTGGTGGTCAGATTGCCGACGCCGTATGCCGTCATCATCAGGCTGTAGTCGGTCAACGGGTTGGCGCTGGTTTCGCGCAAGTGCAGGATCATGCCGAGCAGGATGCCCATCGCCCAGGCAACGTTTCCCATCAGGTTGGTGAAGAGGCCATAGAGGATTGCCGCATGGCCCCGCGCTGCGCGCCACCCGCCAAGAACGCCGTCCACCACAGCCGCCATTCCGGAGAAATCCCGACGCCGCGGCGGCGTCGGAAGTCTCGCTACCGCCAGCCACACGGCAAGCGCCGACAATATGAAGGTAGCAGCCGTGACCGTGAAAAACTGAGATTTCGGCAGGAGCCCGTTCACGAGCGCGATCAGGCTCGGACCGAGAATACGCGCCATGCGGCGGGTGGCATCGAACAAGCCGTTGGTCGCATGCCGGACTTCGGCATCGACGGCAATCACCGGCAGAGTCGCCTGTAGCGACGGATCGAATGTCGATGTCAACAACGCGATGCTTCCGGCAAGCACGATCAACAGCGGCAGGCTCATCAGATGCAGAAGGCCTGCCAGGGACAGCATCAGCAATAGAGCGGCGCGCAGCAGATCGGCCGTGATCATCGTCGTGCTGTGCCGCCAGCGATCCGTGACGATGCCGCCGAACAAGCTGCCGAACAGCAGCGCCCCGGACTGCAATGCGGAGACATATCCCGCATCGCTGCCGATGAAGTCGGCTGCAATCCAGACGACTGCGACCATATAGAACTCGGAGCCTGTAGCCGCCAGCACCTGGCCGGCCCATAAGAGAGAGATCGAGCGCTGGCTCAGCGGCTTCAGGACAAACATGATCGCATTCTGATTTCGGAGTGGCTTATTTCATGACCTGCCCGTTGACCGTCACGTGACCGTCGTCGGAAAGGTCGATATCCCAGCGCGAGCGTCCATCGGCATCCGTCTTGGCAAAGCCCTTGGCCATCATCAGGCCAAAGGAGAGCTGAGACAGATCCTCCTTGGTCTTTGCGGCCTCCTGGATGGCGGCAATCGTCTTGTCGAGATCTCGGGCAAGAACCGTCATCTTCATAGCGACGCGGTCCTTTTCGGTCAGCCAGCCGCGCATACTGCCTGACGCCTCGACATCATAAAGACTCGAAACGGCGCTGATCTTCGGGAAGTTGATGGTCATCGTCCCGTCGGGGAACATGGCCTTCTGCAGCTTCTCGTCTAGGGCTTTATCGCTCTCCGGGTTCTTCAAATCGGCTTGCTGGAACACATCCGCCAGAGCGGAGAAATTCAGGTTCGGCACCTGTACCTGTATATCGGCCGTATCGGGAATGAAGGCGACATAGTCTTCAGGGATCAGGCCCGTTTCCAGGGCAAGCTTCTCGGCATTCAGGCCGAAATCGGCGTTCATGGCATTGGCTGGCCCGGCTACCTTGAAGAAATAGCCCATCTTCTGCAGGCCGCCATTGCCGAATGGCGTCGTGACCGCAATGTCCTTGATCGCGACGGACTCCTCGAAGGAGCCGACAATCGGCATCGCATCCATCAGCAGGGCCTTGACCGCCTTGCTGTCGGCATCGGAAAGCGTCTTCTCATCCTTGTGTTCGGAGACGAACTGCAACAGGGCATTCACCGCCTTCAACGGTAGTCTGGTCGCGCCAGCGTTGAAGTCGATCGCCGCGATCTTGATTTCCCCGAGCGTCGCATCGTCGGCCGAGATCTTGTCGTAGAGCGATTGCAGGCTGCCGTTCATCTTGAGATCGAGCCTGCCCGGCTCACCGCTGTCAGCCGATGATAGCGTATAGACGATGCTGTCGGCCGTGACGTCATTCTTCTGGACGCTTTTATCTTCGTCGGTGGTCTTCGTCGTAAAGGTGATGCCGGTACCCTTCATATCCATCGAACGCAGATAATGAAGGGCCGGATCGAAAACACCCTGGAACGTCGATGACGCCAAGGCATAGCGAAATTCGCTCTCGGGGCTGCTGCCAGGCTTGGACTTCGCCGTGATATCGAAGGCATTGTTGCCTTCGATGTTCCAGAGGCCGCTATCGAGAGGCGTCGCCAGCATCATCAATGGCTTGAGGCCGCTGATGGCGAAATCGCTCACGTTCAACTTGTCGAGCAGCTTCTGCACATCATAGGTGACTTCATAGTGCGTGCTGACCGGCTTGATCGAAATCGCACCGCTCTTGGCGATATCATCAGGCAGGAAATAGGTCAGATTGCCGTAGAGATCCTTGGCACCTTGCTCGCTGACGTCAGCCGCCTGCACAAGGCCGGCCACGCCGGCAGCGAGAACAGCCGCCGTGGCAACCGCTTTGAAACGCATAATTCACCCCCAAATATGATGGAAAAGAAACGTGGAAATCTGGAAAGAGCCGGGCGGCCTTTCGCATGTAACTTTATCATCGCCCTGATACATGGGCTTGCCCTCAAACCTCAAGGCTTCTTCATCACCTGTCCGTTGACTGTCACCGTCCGGTCTTCGTCCATAGTGATGTCCCAGCGGAGACGGCCGTCCGGGTCGGTCTTGGCAAAACCCTTGGCGGCCAGCAGGCTGAAGGAAACACTGTTCAAACGAGGCTGAGCCTTGGCGGCCTCCTGAAGTGCTGCAACCGTTTTGTCGAAGTCCCGCGCCAGGATCGTCGCCTGTAGCGAAATGCCGGAATGCGGCTTGGTCGAGCCCTTCAGCGCGCCGGAAACCTCGACGTCATACACGTCAGACTTTGCGCTGATCTTCGGGAACTCCAGCGTTCCGTAGCCGCTCGGGAACATCGTGCGTTTCAGGGCCTCGCCGGAAACCGGCGTCGCCCGTGTTGCAATCGAATCGAGCCCGGCATCGATGAGACCGGCAAAGTTGATATTGGGCACGCCGAGCCGAACGTCCAGCGCCGCGGGCAGGAAGGGCGTAAAGGCAGCCGGCACGAGATCGGCATCGGGGGTGAACTGTTCGGCCCTAAGCTCCAGATTGACGTTCGAAGCCTTGGTCAAACCGTCCATCTTGAAACTGTAATCAATGCGCTTGACGCCGACCTTACCCCTCTCCGTCGCTACCAGCGCATTGTTCACCGTCACCGTCTTGCCGAGCGAACCGAAAACCGGCAGGGCCTGATGGACCAGCTGCTCGAACTTCTCGCTGCCGCTTTGCGACAGCTGCTTAGCCTTTACGTGTTGAACGAAGAAACGGATGAGCGCGCGCAGATCCTTCACCGGCAGGCTTGTCGCTGTGACATTGGTATCGACGCTATCGGCGCTAAAAATGATGGGCGAAGCGTCCGAACGCCCAGTGAACTGCTCACGCAAGCGCTGCAGCGTTCCTTGCAATTGCAGGTCGACCTTGCCAGCTTCGCTGCTGTCGGTAACCGTATGAGCAAAGGAGGCGCTGTCGATTGTCGCATCGATCTTGCGCCCGCTTTTCGGGCCGCTGCCGGCACTCGAAAATTTCATGCCACTGCTCTTGATGCCTATCGACCGCATCATTTCAATGCCAGGATCGAAAATGCCGTCGAAAGAACTGGAGGCGATCGAATAGGCAATATCCGAGGTTGGCGAATGCAGGGCGACGTCGAGGCTGTTGTCGCCCGTCAGATGCCACCGTCCCTGTTCGACCGGCTGCGCAAATAGCGACAGCGGCTTGAAACCCGTGACCGAAAACGCATTCGAATTGATCTTGTCGAAGAATTTCGCGAGATCGTAGGTAATCTCATATTGGTCACCGGCCGGCTTGACCGTCACGAAATCGCTGCGGGCAAGGTCCTGCGAAAGCGAATGGGTCAGGATGCTGCGGAGTTCCTTGGCTCCTTGCTCATTGACGTCGGCAGCCTGTGATGCGCCAGCAAGACCCATGGAAAAAACCGCGGCGGCGATTGCTCCGGAACGCATGCCCGACCTCTCCTTCTGACGCCAATCGATTGGATTCGACTGTTGATGGGGCCGAGGGTATATGTCAAGGCGTTGATAGACATGGCACCTCAGGCTTGTTCGCGGCAGTTGCAATGTCACCACAAGGCTTCGCATTCGGGGGTGCTTGCACCTTTGGCCGCTTTGTATTATACGCCACGCGTCCGCGTAGACACCCTTGGAGGCAACGCGGATGAGGCAGGGCTCGCCCTCCTCCAGTTCAATCGATACGGCGTATGACCGAGCGAATGAACTCTCCAAATAACCTCGAAAGGAATAGCTATGAGCCACGAAAGCTACGAGCTCAAGGCCGAGGCGCGCGAACGGGTTGGTAAGGGGTCCGCCCGTGAACTTCGCCGCAATGGTCTCATTCCCGCTGTCATCTATGGTGACAAGCAGGCCCCCATTTCTATCGCTCTCAACACCAATGAGGTGACGAAGCGCATCCACGCCGGCGGCTTCCTCACGACGATCGCAACGATCGACGTCGGCGGCAAGAAGATCAAGGTTCTGCCGAAGGACTACCAGCTCGATCCGGTCCGTGACTTCACGGTTCACGTCGACTTCCTGCGCGTTTCCGGCAACACGGCGGTCACCGTCGAAATTCCGGTGCACTTCGAAAACCATGAGAAGTCCCCGGGCCTCAAGGCTGGCGGCGTGCTGAACATCGTTCGCCACGAAGTCGAAGTTCATTGCCCGGCCGATGCGATCCCGGAATTCTTCACCGTTGACCTCTCCGGTCTGAAGAGCGGCGACAGCGTCCACATCTCGGCTGTCAAGCTGCCGAAGAACGTGACCCCGGTCATCGCCGACCGCGACTTCACGATCGCAACGATCGTTGCCCCGGCAGCCGGCCTTGCGGAAGACGAAGCAGAAGGCGGCGAAGAAGCCAGCGCCTGATTGGCACCTTCGACCTGAAGCATTGAAACCCGCCTCCCTCGGGACGGCGGGTTTTTTCATGCTCGAGAATAAATATTAGAGAAAGTAAAAATAAGAACGTCTTGGGTCTATACTATCGTTGATTTCTATTAACCCCACAGTTTCAGCAACATTTAACGGATTCATGAAAACCTGCGCGAAAGAGTTGTAGAAAGCGGCACCCCTAAAATCCGCTGGTCTATGACCGGGGAGCTAACGGAACTATGAGCCATTCGGTCGAAAACAGGTTTTTCGCGATCGTTTGCGGTGCGCTGCTGGTTTTCGTAGCGCCGCTCTTCATCCTTTTCCTTTTTCTCTCGTCCGAACGCGCCGAAAAGGAAATCAAGGATCACATAACCGTTCTCCTCGTCGCCAATGCCCAGGCCCTCGCAAAGCCGCTATGGGACCTCGACGAAGACAGCGTCACCCAGATCAGTGCGACCACCGTTGCCGAAGGCGCGATCGTCCGTGTCAACGTCCGCGATCTTTCCGGCCAGCTCGACGTCACGCAATCGACCATCCCGAAATCTTACAAGGGCAATCTGGAGTCCGTTGACCGGCCAATCATCTACAACGGCGTCGACGGTGCGAAGCGGCTTGGCACCATCACGGTCTATTATCCTCAGCTCGGCCTGTTCGACGGCCTGAAGAGTGAAGAGATCGTCTTCATATCCATCTTCATCTTCGCCGTTTTGACGGTCTTCGGTGCGGCACTGATCGGCAATCGCATCTTCGTCATCCAGCCACTGATGCGGTTGACGCATGCCATCGAGGCTACGCGAAGACTCGGTTCGCGTCATCATGTGGACTGGCAGTCGAATGATGAAATGGGCCGGCTTGCCAGCAGTTTCAACGACATGCAGAGCAAGCTGCAGCGAGAGGAAAACGAACTGAAGCTGGCTCATCGCCGGGCGACGGACACCTATAATCTGACGCCCGCCATGCTTTTCTCGCTAGACAAGAATGATTGCATCGCTGCCGTCAGCGACTATTGGCTCGCGGCCACAGGCTACGATCGCGCCGAGGTGATCGGCCGCGAGTTTGCAAGCTTGATCCTGCCGGATTCGCGCATGCAATATATCGAGCGCAAACGCGGCAACCCCGACAGTGCCGCCCGCCTCGCCGTGACGGTGAAATTCCTTTGCCAGGATGGACGGATCATGGATGTCCTGATCCTCGAGACGACTGCGATCCAGGACGGTCTGTCGCTCTCCGTCATGACCGACGTTACCGAACTCAAGCAGTCGGAAGACCGCAATCTGCGGCAGGCGATTACCGACCATCTGACCGGCCTTCTCAACCGCCAGGGCTTCGAGAGCGCGCTGGACGCAAAGATCAATGAAGCCGATCTGCGCAGGCGTGAGCTCGCCTGCCTCTTCATCGATCTCGATCGCTTCAAGTGGATCAACGATAATATGGGCCATGCCTCCGGCGATGCGGCACTGCGCGAACTGGTGTCGCGCCTGCAGAAATGCCTGACGCCGGGCGATATTGCCGCGCGCCTCGGCGGCGACGAATTTGCCATGCTGCTGCTGGCCGAGAATGCGGAAGCAAGAGCGATCGACATGGCGGCCCTTATCGCCGAGGCCTTCGAGGCACCCTTCATCGGCGATGCCCGCCTCAGCGCCAGCATCGGCATTGCGATCTACCCGCGTCAGGCCGCCAACGCGGCCGAACTGCTGCTGAAATCCGATATCGCCATGTACGCCAAGAAGCGCGATGGCAAGAACGGCGCACAGATTTTCGATAACGGCATGCTGGATGATTCCCGCCGCCGCGCCGAACTGGAGAACCATATCGAAACCGGCCTCAGCGAAGACTGGTTCGAAGCCTATCTGCAGCCCGTCGTCAATATAGACGACCGCTCGATCGCCGGTTTCGAGGCGCTGATGCGTCTGCATCACCCTCAGAAAGGCATCCTGCCCCCTGGCCGCATCATCGAGGTCGCGGAGGAGACGGGTTCCATCATTCGCATCGGCAACCGCATCATGGAGAAGGCCATCGCTGATTTTGCTCGCCTCTCTCGGATTGAAGGCATGCAGGACACCTATCTCGCCATCAACTTCTCGCCGCTGCAGTTCGAGCAGGAATTGCCGCTGCGCATTGCGGCTTTGCTGTCACGATACGAAATCGCCCCCCAGCGCATCGTCGTAGAAATCACCGAAGCCGTCCTCATGGATGACAATCCGGAGACGCGTATGGTCATCAACGAAATCTGCCGCTACGGCTGCCGCATCGCGCTCGACGATTTCGGCACGGGCTATTCCTCGCTGAGCTATATCAACCGCTTCCCGGTCGATATCATCAAGATCGACCAGTCCTTCATCCGCGCGATCAACGATACCGCCTCCGATGTCAGCGCCAAGAGCCGCATGCTGGTCGAAAGCATCACTACGCTGTCGCACAAAATGAACTGCACGGTGATCGCGGAAGGCGTGGAAACCGAGGAGGAATGCGCGACCCTGCGCGCCATGGGTATCGACTATGGCCAGGGCTATCTGTTCTATCGGCCGCTGCATCCGGACAATCTGGTAAGGACGCTGGTCGGCTCGCACCAACATCACCCTTCCCCCGTAGCACAAGCGTCATAGCGATGAGGAACCGCATGCGAAAACCGCTGCTTATGATTGCTGCCAGTCTGTTTTCGCTCACGCTTTTCTCCTCCGTCCACGCCGAGACGATCCATTTCACCACCGAGGAATATCCGCCCTTCAACTATCGTGAGGGTAAGACCGTAGTCGGAGCGACCACCGACCAGGTGCGGAAAGTGATGACCGATGTCGGCGTCGACTATACGATCGACATCATGCCGTGGGCGCGAGCCTACAATCAGGCGCTGATGGAACCCATGACCTGTGTATTCGTCGCAGCTCACAACGAAGAACGCGACAAGCTCTTCAAATGGGTGCAGCCGGTGCTGATCGACCGTAATGTTTTGATCAAGCATAGCGGCTCCGGTGTTACCGCCGGCAACATCGCCGAAGCCAGGAAATATCTCGTCGGCACCTGGCGAGAAGATTATACGGAAGCGCTCCTGCACCGGAACGACTTCCCGCGCATCGACGTCGGCAGCGACTTCAAGGCCGCGCTCAAGAAGCTGATGAGCGACCGTATCGACCTGATGCCGATCTCGGAATTCTATTTCGACAAGTTGCAGAAAGAGGGCAACGCCGTGGAAAAGGTGACCCTTCTCTCGCAACAACCCATGGGGATCGCCTGCCACAAGGATTTCCCCAGTGATCTCCTGAACAGGATGCAGGTGGCTCTGAATGCGCTGATTGCCGACGGAACGCAAAAGCGGATTTTCTTGAAGTACGGCCTGCACCTCGGCGACTGACCGCATCCCGCCTTGACTTTGCCGTCAAATCGCTGTGGTGAAGGACATCGGCATTTTCGAAGGGGTGAAGCGCATGCTTCTCATCGCGGGCCTCGGCAATCCGGGCGCCAAGTATCAGGGCAACCGCCACAATATCGGCTTCATGGCCGTGGATACTATCCACCGCCGCCACAGCTTTTCGCCCTGGTCGAAGAAATTCAAGGCGGAGATTGCCGAAGGCGAACTCGGCGGCCAGAAGGTGCTGCTCATCAAGCCGCAAACCTTCATGAACCTCTCCGGCGAAGCCGTTGGTGAAGCCATGCGCTTCTATAAGCTGCAGCCGTCCGATCTCGTCGTCATCTACGACGAACTCGATCTGCCGGCCGGCAAGGCGCGACTGAAGACCGGCGGCGGCCATGGCGGCCATAACGGCATCAAATCGATCGACGCCCATTGCGGCAAGGCATACCGCCGCCTGCGGCTCGGCATCGGTCATCCCGGTGCCAAAGAGCTGGTGCACAATCACGTTCTCGGCGATTTTGCCAAAGTGGACAGGGACTGGCTTGATCCCCTGTTCGATGCGCTCGCCGACAATGCCGACATGCTGGTGCGCGGCGAAGATTCGCAGCTGATGAACAAGATCGCACTTGCCCTCGGCGGCAAGGCGGAAGACGAGGCACCCAAGCCGGAGAAAAAGGCGCCCGCCAAGTCCCACATTCATCAAGCCCGCAATCAGATCAAGCCGAAGATTCCGGAAACCGGTCCCATGGCGGAAATGCTGAAGCGGATGTTCGGCAAGAAGGACAATTGAGATGCCGGAAATAGCGCGGGAAAGCGCGGCGGATATCGTCATCCGGTCGGTCGCGATGGCGGACCTGCCGACGCTGCTTGCACTTTACCGGCACCTGCACATGGAAGATCCGATACTGGACCTAAGCTTGGCGGAGAGCCGCCTTGCGGAAATCCTCGCGCATCCCGGCATGACGATCTTAACTGCCTTTGACGGCGACAAGGCGGTCTCCTCCGTGACGCTGACAGTCATCCCGAATCTCACGCGGGGCGGCGCGCCCTATGCCCTGATCGAGAACGTGGTGACCCATGCCGACTATCGCCGGCGCGGTCTTGCCGGCACGCTCATCCATAAGGCGTTCGCAAGTGCCTGGGAGGGGAACTGCTACAAGGTCATGCTGCTGACCGGGTCGAAAAATCCGGCAACACTGCGTTTCTATGCCAATTGCGGCTTCAAGCAGGACAAGACCGGCTTCCATATCCGCCGGCCCGCGCAGTGAAAAACGGCCGTTCCTATTCTTCCGGTTCGGTCGTGAACATCAGCGGGAAGCCGGCGCTCTTTGCGAGATCGACCGCCTCCTGCGCCTTCGTCTCGGCAATATCGCGCGCGCAGACCATGACCACGCAAGTGCCGAGCTTATGCGCGGTCATCATGACGCGATAGCCGGTCTCCTCGCTCATACGGAAGACGGCCTTCAGCACCATGATGACGAATTCCCGCGGCGTATAATCGTCGTTCACGAGAATGATCTTGTAGAGCTTCGGCCGTTCGACCTTCGGCTTCGTTTTAGTCTTCGGTTTCAGGACAACATCATTGTCACTCATCGGCATCACCGTTGACGACAGGGGAAAGAGGCTTTGGGCTAATAGCGAAATTATAGTGCAGCGCACTACACGGTTCAAGGACGACAGCACCTCTCAGGTAATACAAAGGAGTATTCGCGCCACTTCTGCCTCTCTTTCGGCAGAAAAAAGCTTCCTTGCCCGCACAAGACTTGACCCGCAACGGCCCTTCCCCCATAGGCACAGCAAAGATTTTCAAGATATGGACAAGGTGCCATGGGTTTCAAATGCGGTATCGTCGGGCTGCCGAATGTCGGCAAGTCCACTCTGTTCAACGCGCTGACCAAGACGGCGGCGGCGCAGGCGGCGAACTATCCGTTCTGCACGATCGAGCCGAACACGGGTGAAGTGGCCGTTCCCGATCCGCGCATGCGCAAGCTCGCCGACATCGCCAAGTCGAAGGAACTGATCCCGACCCGCATCTCCTTCGTCGATATTGCCGGCCTCGTGCGCGGCGCATCGAAGGGTGAAGGCCTCGGCAACCAGTTCCTCGCCAACATTCGCGAAGTCGATGCCATCGTGCATGTGCTGCGCTGCTTCGAAGACAGCGACATCACCCATGTCGAAGGCCGCATCAATCCCGTCGCCGATGCCGAAACGATTGAGACCGAGCTGATGCTCGCCGATCTCGAGAGCCTCGAACGCCGCACCGAGCAGACACGCAAGCGCGCCACCGGCAAGGACAAGGAATCCATGGCGATGCTGCCGATCATGGAAGCCTCGCTGAAGCTGCTTCAGGATGGCAAGCCGGTGCGCACGCTGCTGTCGAAGCTCGATGCCGAAGAAATCCGCATCCTCAAGAGCCTGAATCTTCTGACCTCGCACCCAGTGCTCTACGTCTGCAACGTCGCCGAGAGCGATGCCGCGACCGGCAACGAGCATACGGCAGCAGTCGCTGCCATGGCCAAGGAACAGAATTCGGAAGTCGTCATCATCTCCGCCGCCATCGAGGCCGAAGTGGCGCAACTGCCCGACGAAGAGGCGAAGGAATTCCTCTCGGCGCTCGGCCTCGACGAAGCCGGCCTCGACCGTCTGATCCGCGCCGGCTACAAGCTCCTGCACCTCATCACCTACTTCACCGTAGGCCCAAAGGAAACGCGTGCCTGGACGATCGAACAGGGCACCAAGGCGCCGCAGGCCGCCGGCGTGATCCATTCGGATTTCGAACGCGGCTTCATCCGCGCCAACACGATCGCCTATGATGATTACATCGCCTACAATGGTGAAACAGGCGCCAAGGAAGCCGGCAAAGCGCGCGACGAAGGCAAGGAATATATCGTCCAGGACGGCGACGTCATCCACTTCCGCTTCAACACCTGATGACCTTTATCTTGCCGGCGCCTATCTCAGCGCCGGCAATCTCGCCTGCAGACCGGCAGGCAGGCGTCGCACGACGATGCGCCGCAAATCGGCCCAGCCGATGCCGATGACCAGCACGACCAGACCGACAATCATCAGCACCAGGAAGCCGACCTTGTCGAGCCCGGCATTGTTGTGCCTGAGGATGGCTGCCGTCGCGAGGCCGAGCGATACGAGGCCGGCGGTCACGAAAGCGCGGCGATCGATGACGAGCCCGATCAGCATCATCACCAGCACCGCCACGAGGACGGTCACCGCCTGCAGATAGCCCCCGAAGAGGGCATCGGTGAGATTGGTGAAGACGATGCCGCTGCTGGCGAGTTCGAGGCGCAAGGCCAAGAGGATCGTCGAATAAAGCAGAGCCGGCGCGGTTGCGAGATGCAGCCAGAAGGCCACGTCGGACCGGCGCGTAACTCTCTGCGGATCGCTGAGATCATAGCGCATTGCCAATGCAAAGCTGCCAAGCGCGGTCACCAGCAAGATCATCATCGTCTGGATGGGATAATCCGCTGGCACATTCGAAGAGCCAGTTACCGTGCCGACGATATAAAAGACCGCGGCGAGAAACAAGCCGAACAGCGAAAACAGGAATAAGGCCAGCGACAACGGCACGCGGTAGCGCCAGTAAAACAATGCCAGCGACAGCGGGAATGGCGCGACCAGGACGATTGCCCCGACCGTAAAATTATTGCTCAGCGTCGGTGTGGAAGTCACATAGCTCACCACCATGTAGAAAACCCAGACGACGAGCGCGACGGTCAAGACCACGGCCGGAAGCGCCAGCCGCTGTCGGCGCACCAGGATCTCGGCGAGGACGACGATTGCCAGCAAGGGCGCATAGCGGTTCGCCAGCCCCCATAGCCCGATGAGCAGAACGATGAGACCGATGGTGATGAGCACATCGTGAAAGCCTCGTACGAAGCGCGGCGCTTCCGTATCCTCCAGAGGGTTGGGATCATCCGGAAAACGGGATGCCGAGAGACCCTGTCCGGTCGGCAACGCACCGATGTTCTTGTCCGCCAGATAGGGCAGCAATCTCTCGGCCTGACTGGACGAAATGATCCCCGCGCCGGCTGCCTCTTCCAGTGCGACTTTGAGTTCGCTCATTCTAGCTCTCATACCATCTTGCTACGACCCAAGCCTCAACATATCGCCGGCATACAATCAAGGGCTGTCGGCGGCCAATAGACAGTCATCGCCGTCCCTTCCTTATATTGACCGTGATATTGACCGTGAAAATGCTTGCGCCAGCACCGCGGGCCATGCGATTGCCGATAAACGAGAGGTGGAGGACGACAGAAGATATGACGAAATTCGTCTACGAAGACTTCCAGCCGGGACGAGAATTTCTGCTCGGCCCAAAACATGTAACGGCGGCGGAGATCATCGAATTCGCTAGCGAATTCGACCCGCAACCAATGCATCTGGACGAGGAAGCCGGCCGTGCCAGCATTCTCGGCGGCCTCGCCGCTTCCGGCTGGCACACCTCGTCCATGTTCATGCGCATGATGTGCGACTCCTATCTCCTTGCCACCGATGCGCAAGGCGCGCCCGGCATCGATTTCATGGAGTGGAAGAAGCCGGTTCTGGCTGGCGATACCCTGTCGGGCCGATCGATCGTCGTCGAAGGCCGTCCCATGCGCTCCCGTCCGGGTATCGGTATCGTCACGTTCCGCCATGAGGTCGAAAACCAGCGTGGCGATCTCGTCTGCCTCGGCCAGAATGCGGTGATGATCCGCATGCGCGCTGGCGCGGAGGTATCGGCATGAAGATGAGCGAACTCTATGCTGTCGGAGAACGTATCGAGATCGGCAGCCATACCTTCACGCCTGAGGGCATCGTCCATTTTGCCTCGCGCTTCGATCCGCAAATCTTCCATATGGACGCGGAGGCGGCCAAGCACTCCTTGTTCGGCGGCCTCTGTGCCTCGGGATGGCATAGCTGCTCCATGTGGATGCGCAGCTTCGTCGATTACTGGAAGTCCGAGACGGCAAGGCTGATCGCCGAGGGTAAGACGCCGCCCACTCTCGGCCCCTCGCCCGGCTTCAAGAAGCTGCAATGGCTGCGGCCAGTCTTTGCCGGCGATACCATCAGCTATGGCGTTGCGATCCTTGGCAGCCGCGCTTTGGCGTCGCGCCCCGGCTGGACGCTCTACACACTCGCTTGTGACGGAATAAACCAGGACGGCTTGCCGGCCCTGCGCTTCGAAAGCACGGTGCTTGCCTCTGAATAGCGAGCTGCGGGGCCGTTCATAACGGCCCCGCCAATCTTCGGAACGCGGTCAGTGACCGGAAAATTCCACCAGTGTGTGAACCGGCACGTCAAGCTCCTCGAGCTTCCTGCGACCGCCAAGGTCAGGCAGGTCGATGACGAAGCAGGCGGCAACCACTTCGGCGCCTATCTGGCGCAGAAGCTTCGTCGCGCCGACGGCCGTTCCGCCCGTCGCGATCAGGTCGTCGACGAGGATGACCCTCTCACCCGGATTGACCGCATCACGGTGCATCTCCATCTCATCGACACCATATTCCAGGCTGTAGGCGATGCGGACGATGTCGTGCGGCAGCTTGCCCTTCTTACGGATCGGCACGAAGCCGGACGACAGCTGATGCGCCACCGCGCCTCCGAGAATGAAGCCGCGTGCTTCCATTCCGGCAACCTTGTCGATCTTCGTGCCGGCGTAAGGCTGCACCAGCGCATCGACGGCACGGCGGAACGCCCTGGCGTCGCCAAGCATCGTCGTGATGTCGCGGAAGATGATGCCGGGCTTGGGGTAATCCGGAATGGAGCGGATGCTGGCGGCAAGCTCCGAAGCAATAGTGTTCATCAAATATAGTCTCTCAGGCTGTGATAGGGCCGGCTGCACCCTATCAATACCAGGGCACTATACCAACAGAAAAGGCGGCCTCGCCGGGCCGCCTTTTCTAGATCGTTGTCCCGATGCTCAGTGAGCGCCGGCCTTGGCATAGACGGAACGCTTGGTGAGGTAGATCAAGATCGAGAAGATCAGCAGGAATACCATGACCATGAAGCCAAGATGCTTGCGATCTTCCAGATGCGGTTCGGAGGTCCACATCAGGAATGCGGAGACATCTCTCGCATACTGATCGACCGTCTGCGGCGCGCCGTCGTCGTAGGTCACCTGACCGTCTGAAAGCGGCTTCGGCATCGCAAAGGTCGCTGCGGCATCGAAATACGGATTGTAGTGCGAATTCTGCGGCACGGTGAAACCGGCCGGCGGATCCTCATAACCGGTCAGCAGCGAGTAGATGTAATCCGGGCCACCTTCCTGATATTGCGTGAAGATGTCGAAGATGAACTGCGGGAAGCCGCGTTCGATTTCGCGCGCCTTGGCAAGCAGCGACATGTCAGGCGGCACGGCCCCGTTATTGGAGGCGGCGGCAGCCTCGTCATTCGGGAACGGCGAATTGAAATGGTCAGACGGAAGCGCCTTACGGGTGAACATTTCACCCTGAGGGTTCGGGCCATCCTGCACTTCGTAATTGGCAGCAAAGGCCTTCACCTGTGCTTCCGTATAGCCGAGGTCT
Organism: Rhizobium sp. 11515TR; assembly: GCF_002277895.1. Lineage (NCBI taxonomy): Bacteria > Pseudomonadati > Pseudomonadota > Alphaproteobacteria > Hyphomicrobiales > Rhizobiaceae > Rhizobium > Rhizobium sp. 11515TR. The sequence continues at coordinate 3,170,208 of NZ_CP022998.1, forward strand.
TCCAGCGTGCGGTAAGCCACCAGCTTCATCGAATGGCAGGCGGAACAGACTTCCGTATAGACCTTGAGGCCACGCTGCAGCTGCGCCTTGTCATAATAGCCGAACGGGCCGGAGAAGGTCCAACGCTGCTCGCGCGGCTCCTTCAGCGGATAGTGCGGCGTCTCTGCTTCTGCGGCAGGCTTCGTTTCCGCAGCGATCACGGCTGCGGTCGAGAAGCCGCCGATGAGCGTCAGGGATAGAAGGCCGACAACAAGTTTTTTCATCGTTTTCTTCCTCTATCGCCGGTTATGCTTGAACCGAAGCGGCAACTTTACCGCCCTGTTTCTCAAGAACCGCTTCCGTAATCGAATTTGGAATGCGCCTCGGTGTCTCGACAATGCCGAGCACCGGCATGATGACGAGGAAGAAGAGGAAGTAGAACAGCGTCGCAAACTGCGCAGCCGTGGTGTAGATGCCTTCCGCGGGCTGCGAGCCCAGCCAGCCGAGCAGGATGGCATCGGCGATGAACAGCCAGAAGAACAGCTTATACCAGGGGCGATAGACGGCCGAGCGGATCTTCGACGTATCGAGCCAGGGCAGGAAGAACAGCACGATGATCGCGCCGAACATCGTCAGAACGCCGCCGAGCTTGGAGTCGATCGGGCCGATGTTGAAGGTGATCGAGCGCAGCATCGCGTAGAACGGCAGGAAGTACCATTCCGGAACGATATGAGCCGGCGTCTTCAGTGGATTGGCCGGAATGTAGTTGTCGGCATGACCGAGGAAGTTCGGCAGGTAGAAGACGAAATAGGCGAAGACCAGCAGGAAGATGGAAACGCCAAGTGCATCCTTCAGCGTCGCATAGGGCGTGAAGGCGACCGTGTCGGTCTTCAGCTTGACTTCGACGCCGGTCGGGTTCGTCTGGCCGGTCACATGCAGCGCCCAGATATGCAGGATGACGACACCTGCAATCATGAACGGCAGCAGATAGTGCAGCGAGAAGAAGCGGTTGAGAGTCGGATCATCGACGGCGAAGCCGCCGAGCAGGAAGGTCTGGATCCAGTCGCCGACCCACGGGAAGGCCGAGAAGAAACCGGTGATAACAGTCGCACCCCAGAAGGACATCTGGCCCCAGGGCAGAACGTAGCCCATGAAGGCGGTCGCCATCATCAGGAGGTAGATGATCACGCCGAGAATCCAGAGGATTTCGCGCGGCGCCTTGTAGGAGCCGTAGTAGAGACCGCGGGCAATGTGCAGATAGACGGCCACGAAGAAGAAGGATGCGCCGTTGGCGTGCATGTAGCGCAGCAGCCAGCCGTGATTGACGTCACGGACGATTTTTTCGACCGAATTGAAGGCGATCGCCGTATTGGCCGCATAATGCATGGCCAGCACGACGCCGGTCAGGATCTGCAGGATCAGCATAACCGCCAGCATGGCGCCGAACGTATAGGCATAGTTCAGGTTGCGGGGAACCGGATAGGCGATGAAACTGTCGTAGACCATACGCGGCAGCGGAAGCCGCGCGTCTACCCATTTTTCGAGCCCTGTCGATGGCTCGTAAGACGAATGACCACTCATGATTCAGCTCCCCCTCAACCGACCTTGATCTTCTTTTCCGACGTAAACGCATATTGCGGGATGAAGAGGTTCTGCGGCGCAGGCCCATGGCGGATGCGACCGGCGGTATCGTAGACCGAACCATGGCAGGGACAGAACCACCCGCCATATTCACCTGCCTGGCCGAGCGGAATGCAACCCAGATGGGTGCAGACGCCGATCATGACGAGCCAGTTTTCCTTGCCTTCGCCGGCCGAACGGGCAACGTCGGTTGCCTGTGCATCGGACGGAAGATTGGCGTTGCGAGCGATCGGATCCTTCAGGTCCGAAAGCTGTGTGCCCTTGGCATCGTCGATTTCTTTCTGCGTGCGGTTACGGATGAAGACGGGTTTGCCACGCCACTTCACCGTCAACGACATGCCGGGCTCAAGGCTGGACACGTCGACCTCGATGGAAGCAAGAGCAAGCGTCGATGCATCCGGGCGCATCTGGTCGATAAACGGCCATGCGACCGAAACCGCACCAACGGCGCCAGCCATGCCTGTCGTCAAATAAAGGAAATCGCGGCGCGTAGGCTCGCCTGTGGATTCACTTGTCGTACTATGCTCGCTCAACGCTGCACATCCTCTTCCCGCAAACCACGGCAAAACCGTGGTACCCCTCTCACTAACGGCGAATCATCGCGACCATAATTCCGCCATAGATTCCTCCGTAACCCGCTGCGTTCTAAGCTTGATCGCAAATTATGTCCAGTCTTGGCAAGGGGTCAGGGCACAATGTCGCGGCAAAACTGCGCTATTGCGTCACAAGGCTGGAGCTTGAACTCTTTCAGCACCGATGCGAAAAGTTAAACCCATGAAAAATCTGGGGATTTCTGTAGTATTTTCTTATATTGCAACGCAAAATAGACAATGATTTCAATGCTGCATTGCGGAAGGCAGCGCAGTATCGCCACTTTCGCCACTCCGCGGGACCTGCGCTTTACCACTTAAATCCAAATGGATTTTCCCCGGGATTTATGGAGGATTGCACTCGTTGTCTTGCGCATACGAAGCAGCAAAAACGAAGCACGAGAACTTCTCATGAGACACACGATTTATTGCGTCCTATGCGTTCTCGCCACACTGGCGGTCGGCATCCTAGCCGCGCGTTACGTCGCCAATTCCTGGCTGCTGGCCTTTTTCGAAAGTCTGCAAACCCATATAAGCCTGTTCGCGATCCTGCTCGCTTTGGTCGCATTCGCCTTCAAGCGCCACTGGTATGCGCTCTTCCTGACCGCCGCCGGAATCATTCTGCTGGTCCACTCCGTCCTCATGCTACAGCAATACAGCACGTCTTCGCTCGTCGCTTCGGCTCAGGCAAGTGGCGAGCATTTCAGGTTGCTCTCCTTCAACATCCAGGACAGCAATTTCGAAAACGGCCCTAGCATCGCCGATCTTATCATCGCCTCGAAAGCCGACGTCGTCGAAATCTTCGAGGCAGGACCGATCTTTTCCGAGATGGACCGCATTTTGAAAGTCTATCCTAACCGCATTGGGTGCGGCGGGATGACCACCGATTGCGATTCGCTGCTGTTGTCGAAGAGACCGTTCCAGACCCAACTCATGCGCAGCCTCGGTAGCCTCTGGGACAATCGCTTCATTCTCGCCGCCATCGACATGGACGGCCAGCCCGTGAACTTCGCCTCCGTTCATCTGAGCAAGCCTTATTTCGATGCGTTCCACCAGATCGAGCTTGGTCTCCTCGCTCCGGCCCTTAATGACGTGAAAGGGCCGTTGATTCTCGCAGGAGATTTCAACGCCTCGGTCATCACGCCTGATATGCGCGGCTTCCTGGCGGCAACCGGCCTCCGCCATGCCTTCCCCGAGCCCGCCACATGGCCGATTGCTGCTGGAGCCTATGGGATCACCATCGATCACGTCTTCGCCCGCGCGCCGCTTCGGCTGATATCCGTGAGGCAGATCCGCGACGCCATGGGCTCGAACCATTTCGGCCTGATGACGGAATTCAGCGTGCCTCGGCAGAAGTGATCCGGCGGGTTTCAGGGTGGCTTAATCGACATCCGCCGCAATGAAACCGCCGGACTGACGTGCCCAGAGTTCGGAATAGAGGCCGCCGCGAGCGATCAGCTCGTCATGCGTCCCCTCCTCGATGATCTCGCCCTTGTCGATGACAACAAGCCGGTCGAGCTTGGCGATGGTCGACAGCCGATGCGCGATCGCAAGCACGGTCTTGCCCTTCATCAGACCATCCAGATTGGACTGCAGCACGGCCTCGGCTTCCGAATCCAGCGCGGACGTCGCCTCGTCGAGCACGAGAATGGGCGCGTCCTTCAGCATGACGCGCGCGATCGCGACGCGCTGGCGTTGGCCGCCTGAAAGCTTGACACCGCGCTCGCCGACATGGGCGGCATAAGCGGTGCGCCCCTTCTGATCCTCGAGAGCGGTGATGAAGCGATCCGCCTCCGCCCGCCGGGCCGCCTCCACCATCTGTTCGTCGGTGGCTTCGGGCCGACCGAAGAGGATATTGTCACGGATGGAGCGATTGAGGAGAGCGGTATCCTGCGTCACCATGCCGATCGCGCTGCGCAGCGACTCCTGCCTGACGGCGGCGATATCCTGTCCGTCGATCAGGATGCGCCCGCCCTCCAGATCGTAGAAACGCAAGAGCAGATTGACGAGCGTCGTCTTGCCTGCTCCGGAGCGGCCGACGATGCCGACCTTTTCTCCCGCGCGTATGTTGAGAGAGAAATTGCCGATGATGCCGCCGCCGCGCCCATAGTGAAACGTCACGTCGTCGAAACGAATTTCAGGCCCGGTGAGGACCAGATCCTTGGCATCAGGCCGATCCGCCAGACCGATTGGCTCGGAGATCATTTCGGCCGAATTCTGGATAGTGCCGAGATTGCGCATGATGGCATTGAACTGCGACATCATCCTGCCGAAGAGCATGTTCAGGCGCAACACCATGCTGAGCGTGAAGGCGACGCCTCCAGTCGAGATTTCACCCGCCAGCCAGAGATGGACGGCGAGCGCGCCGATCGTGGTGATCATGACGCCTGACAGCAGCGCCAGCGATGAGCGCACGCCGGTCAACAATCGTGTGAACGGCATGACGGCCGCCTGGAAGCGGTCGAAACCATTGCGGATGTAATGGTCGTTCTCTTCTTCGCGGCCGAAGAGCTTCAGCGTCTGAATATTGGCATAGGCATCGACCATGCGGCCGTTCAGCATCGAGGACGCTTCGGCCGCGTTACGCGCATGCCGGCGGATGCGCGGCACGAAATACCGCGCAAGCAGAGAGAAGACGCCGATCCACACCGCGATGACCAGCGCCAGCCGCCAGTCCAGCCCGCCGACCAGCGCGATGGTCGATGCGGCATAGATGATGATGAACCAGACGACCTGCAGCAGCGAGACGACAAGATCGCCGGTTGCCTGCCCCGCCGACCAGACCTTGGTGACGACACGGCCGGAGAAATCGTTCTGGAAGAATTCGACGGATTGCCTCGCCACATGGCGATAAGCCTGCCAGCGCACAAGATTGAGGAAGCCCGGCACGACCACCTGTTCCTCGACCAATGCGCCGAGGCTGACGACCACGAAGCGCACCACGAGTACAACGAAAACCATGCCGAGCAGCGCCGCGCCATGGCCGGCAAGCAGCCCTGGCCACCCCTCACCCGGTTTCACCTTGTCAAGGATGTCGACGAGATGCCCGACAAACCAGAACAGCGCCGCTTCGAGCATGGCTACTGCTCCGCCGAGCGCCGCCATTGCCAGGAAGGGTCCCTTGGCCTGGCCGACATAGTACCAGATGAAGGCACCGAGCGACCGCGGCGGTCTAAGATCACCGCTGCGATAGTAGGGATCAATCCAGGTCTCGAACAGACGGAACACGGAGCGGATGAACATGCCAGCGATATAGGGAGTTTCGGTGCGCCGGGAAAGTAAAGGGAGGCTGCGACAAAGGTTACATTTTCGTTAGGCTGGAGACCCCATGCCTTTGATGGGACGATCAGTTGGGATAACGGACGACCCGCAATTTCATTCAAGACCGGAGAACACGACACCTCGATATTGCCTCAGGCCATTATCGAGAGGAATCCATGCTTGCCATTTCCCCACGCACATCGGCGCGACGCATCGACAGCCTCCGTCATTCGCCCGTAGCTGCCTCACAACGAACGGGCGGATCGGGCATTCCCCCGCACAAAAATATCACTCCGTCGTGAGGACAATCATATGAGCATGGAATTTCTGTTAACGACCCTCATCATCGTGGCGTCTCCCGGCACCGGCGCAATCTATACGCTTGCGGCTGGATTGTCGGGTGGCATGAGGGCGAGTGTGGTCGCCGCGTTCGGCTGCACACTTGGCATCATCCCGCATTTGCTCGCCGCGATAAGCGGCCTTGCCGCACTTCTGCACGCCAGCGCGACGGCATTTCAAGCCCTCAAATGGCTCGGGGTCGCCTATCTGCTTTACATGGCTTGGTCGATGTTTCGAGAACGAGGTGACTTGCGTATCGACGGCGCGCTAACCGACAGGAGCGCGCGACAGGTGATTGGCTCGGCAATCCTGATCAACCTGCTCAATCCGAAATTGTCGATCTTCTTCTTCGCCTTCCTGCCTCAATTCGTGACCCCGGATCAGACAAGTCCAATCACGCTGATGCTGAAGCTCAGTCTGGTCTTCATGGCGCTCACCTTCATCATCTTTGCAGCGTATGGTGTGTTCGCGGCCTATCTGAGCCGCCATATCGTCTCAAGTCCGACCGTTCAGTCGTGGATGCGCCGAAGCTTCGCGACCGCATTCGGAGTGCTCGCAGCGCAGCTTGCTCTTGCGAGCCGTTAGCTCGCAGCGTCGTCCTCGGGACTTCTTTGTTAGGATTTGGATTTCTGGAAAATAGTCGCTCAGGAAAATAGCAACTGGGGCGCCGTAGCGCCCCAGTTCTCCGGTTCATTACTGCGCTGCCGCCTCGACCTCTTCGTGGTCGGCGAGGAAGCCGCCGGACTGCCGGCTCCAGAGTTCGGCGTAGATGCCGCCCTCCTGGACCAGTTCCTGATGCGTGCCCATCTCGATGATCCGACCCTTGTCGAGAACGACGAGGCGGTCCATCTCGGTCAGCGTCGACAGGCGGTGAGCAATGGCGATCACCGTCTTGCCGTGCATCAGCGCGAAGAGGTTTTCCTGGATCGCTGCTTCCACTTCGGAATCGAGCGCCGAGGTTGCCTCGTCGAGCACCAGGATCGGCGCGTCCTTCAGGAAGACGCGGGCGATCGCGATACGCTGACGTTGGCCGCCGGAAAGCTTAACGCCCCGCTCGCCAACCTGCGCGTCGAGCCCGGTGCGGCCATGCATATCCACCAGACCTTCGATGAAGTCCCAGGCATTGGCGCGCTTGGCCGCCTGGATGATTTCCTCGTCGGTCGCCTCCGGACGGCCGTAGGCGATGTTGTCGCGGATGGATCGGTGCAGCAGCGACGTATCCTGCGTCACCACACCGATCATCGAGCGAAGGCTGTCCTGCGTGACGCCTGCGATATCGTGGCCGTCGATGGTGATGCGGCCGCTCTCCAGATCGTAAAAGCGTAGCAGCAGGTTCATCAGCGTCGTCTTGCCGGCGCCCGAACGGCCGACAAGGCCGACCTTTTCGCCCGCGCGGATATCGAGGGTCAGATCCTCCATAACACCCTTCGCCTTGCCGTAATGGAAGCGAATGTGGTCGAAGCGGATCGCGCCCTGCTTGGCCACGATCGGCGATGCTGCCGGCTTGTCGACGATATCGTGCGGCTTCGTCATCATCTCCATGCCGTCGTAGACGGTGCCGATGTTTTCGAAAAGCGCAGAGACCTCCCACATCACCCACTGCGACATGCCGTTGACGCGCATCGCAAGGCCGATGGCGATGGCAATCGAGCCGACCGAGATCGAGCCGCTGAGCCAAAACCAGATCGACAATGCCGAGACTATGAACAGCGCCGCGCAGTTGTTGAAATAGACCGAGGCGTGGAACAGCGTCACCTTGCGCATCTGCTTGTGCACGGTATCGAGGAATTCCTCCATGCCGGCCCTGGCATAGGTCTCCTCGCGGCCCGCATGGGAGAATAGCTTCACCGTGGCGATGTTGGTGTAACTGTCGACCACGCGGCCCGTCATCATCGATCGCGCATCGGCCTGTTGCGCTGCGATCTTGCGCAGCACCGGCACAAAGTAAGCGACGATGGCGACATAGACGCCGAGCCAGAGCAGGATCGGGATCATCAGCCGCCAGTCGGCTGCCGCGATGACGAGGATCATAGACAGGAAGTACGTGAACACGTAGACGAAGACGTCGAGGATCTTCATGACCGTTTCGCGCACGGCAAGCGAGGTCTGCATCACCTTGGTGGCGACGCGACCGGCGAACTCATTGGCGAAAAAGGTCATGCTGTGGCGCAGCAGGAAGCGGTGCATCTGCCAGCGCGCGATCATCGGATAATTGCCGAGCAGCACCTGGTGCATGATGAAGCTGTCAAGGATTGCCGCAGCCGGCAAGCCGATCAGCACCATCGCGCCCATCCAGAACAGCTTGTGCCATTCCGTCTGCAGGAAGGTCGCCTTATCCGCATGTGTCAGCCAGTCGACGATATCGCCGAGGAACTGGAATAGCGCCACCTCACCGATCGCGATCGACATGGTAAGGATACTCATGGCGATCAGCCATGGCAGAGCCGGCTTGGAATAATGCCAGCAGAAGACGAAAAGGCCGCGCGGCGGAGTGTCCGGCACCTCGCTAGGAAATGGATTTAGTCGGCGTTCGAACCAGCTAAACATTGAAATGCTCCAAAGACTCGACCCTTCGACCACCCACTGCGCTGAAAGATCGCAGACTCATATGGTGGCCGGGTGATAAAACAACGAGGCCATGCCGGCCGCGCAATGACTTAAAGAAGGGGGGTACTTGCGAATACGCGCCTTATAGCGCTCGTCAAATCCGTGGGTTCACGGCCTGGAGGCGCATTATCACAAACAAGATATCCATCTGCGCCTCCTTCTTTCGCAAGTTGTAGAGCGTCCGCCTTTTAGCGCGACTTTTCCTGTTTGAAAAGCGAAATATACCTGAAAAATGGGCTGAATCCTTCAATTCTCTTTATGGGAGACATCACAGAAATGGAGGGCGCGCGAAAAATCTGAGACAAATCCAGGCGATTTCGCTAGTTGCAGCATATGACAAAACTGCGCATCGCCCTTTACCAACCCGACATTCCCGGCAACACCGGTACGATCCTGCGGCTCGCCGCCTGCCTCGGCCTCGGCGTCGACGTTATCGAGCCGGCCGGCTTCGACATATCGGACCGCAATCTGAAGCGCGCCGGCATGGATTATCTTGCCGCCGTCACCCTGACCAGGCACATCAATTGGGAGCGCTTCGAGGCATGGAGACAGGAAAGCGGACGGCGGCTGGTGCTTGCCTCGACGAAAGCGGCGCAGCGCTATACCGACTTTGCCTATCGCGACGACGATATTCTCCTCTTCGGCCGCGAAAGCGCCGGGGTGCCGGACCACGTACACGACAGAGCTGACGGCCGCATCCTGATCCCCATGGTCGAGGGCCAACGCTCCATCAATGTTGCGATGTCGGCCGCCATGATATCGGGGGAAGCCTTGCGGCAAACGCAATGGCCGCCGCTTACCGCCCCGAGCCTGAATGTCGCACCCGAATAGGCGTTGGCACGCCGGATAAAGTGTGAGAAGCTTCGCTCTGGAATGCTCTAACTCAGGCAGCCTTGGCGAGGTGACCCATGTTCCAGACGGCATTCACGCTTTCCCTTACGCAGTTCGCACGTACATTGAGCCTCCCCGAACGGCTCCAGCACTCCCCCTTGCGCAACCTTGCGCTTGAGGGCCTTCGCCAGCGGAACCTCGCTCTCGATGCGCTGTTCTATGACGTCAAGGTCATCACACCCGAGGAAGCCTTCTACATCAGTGACTCGCTCGCCGCCGAGGGTGCGATCCTGATTGTGCCGCCGAGCGGCCTTGGGGCGCTCACCCTTTGCGAAACCATCGATGAATTCGTCTTGCGCGGCGGCGGTAATGCCCGGGCGCTCGCAGTCGCCGGCATTGGCGGCTCCGCGCTCGGTGCCGCCGCCTTTGCCCGCAACGTGGCCGATGCGATCGACGCGCCGGTCGCGGTCGTCATCTCAGGCTACGGTATCGCCGACGCCATTACCGAAGTCTTCGGCGGATCGTTTTTCTTCGGTCATTTGAAGGGGCTGCGGCCGCTGCTTGAAAGCCTGGATGATCTTGCCGGCCGGCCGAAGGTTGGAGCGCAGCGCGATGGAACTGCTGCCCGCACCAGCCTGGATACCAGAACGGTGCAGGCGCTTCTTGCCGATCCCCGACTCTCCTTCCCTCTGCTGGCGGGCCACTCCAAAGGCAATCTGGTCCTTTCCGCTGCCCTGCATAACCTTTCGAAACAGGATGAAGGACGAGTTGCTGAGCTGGCGCGGCATACGAAGATCGTGACGATTGGCGCGCGCATCGCAATGCCTCCGGTATTCACCGGTGTCATCGATGTCATGGGCGAGTGGGACTGGTTCGGCGAGATCAATTCCCGACGGTTCATCCACGCCGATCAGCGCGTCGCGCATGCATGGCATCACACGAACACCGATTTGGCCGGCCACCTGCCGGTGACCATCACGCTGATGGAGATTCTCGCGGCATCGCCCATCGCCGAAGATCAGAAAGCTGGAGAACACCAGGCTGCAAAGCTCGGTGCCGCGGCCGAACCGGCGGCAATACCAGAGACAAAGTCTCCCTCAGCCCCTGCTCCGGGCGGCGGCAATACGACTGCGATCGAGAAGGTCAAGAAAGCTTTCTCCGCGATGCCGATGCCAAGCACTCAGCCGCCCGCGTTCGGCCCGTCGGATGATCCGCCACCGACCATGCCGCATTGAGCTCGCGACGCATCGTCAGCCCGCCTCGGAGAAACGGGAACACACTTCGAGGGTCATCACCCGTCCATGCGGGCGCCATGTCGTTCGGTTTCAGTCCGCCGATGGCAAGCGCCGCATGGTGAACTCGATGCGATCGCCGTCGACCTGACGCCAGCTTTCGACTTCGGTCCAGTAGGCAGCCTTGGGGAATTCGGTGAACCATTCACGCGCCTTTTCGCGCGCTTCCGGGCGACTGAGACAAAAGGTCTCGCGAACGAATTCACTCTTTCCACCGGCGGGATGGTCCTGCCGGTAACGGAATATTCTGCGTCTCAACCCATCAAGGGGCGGCGGTCCAGGTATCCTCATGATAAAACCTCGCCTTTGAGAGAGGGAACATAATACCGCATTGTGAAATTTGCGAGTCGATTCTCCTGCGACGTTGCTGCACTGGCTGCGCCGCAATCTTGCTGATATTCCAACTGACGATACATACGGTGCGAATCGCGGGCCGCCGGCTGCTCGCACCGTCGGAGAGCATGAATGGAACGACCCAATCTTCCCAAGGGATTACCCGAGGATATTGAAGAAAAGAAAGAGGCAGCACGACACTGGTTCGAAGGCCTGCGCGATACGATCTGCGCGGAATTCGAGCAGCTGGAAAGCGAGCTGACCGGCCCGCTTTCCGACCAGGAACCGGGCCGCTTCGTCGCCAAGGACTGGCAGAGAGACAAGGGTCAGGGCGGCGGAGGCCGCATGTCGATGATGGAGGGACGCGTCTTCGAGAAGGTCGGCGTCCACACATCGACCGTCTATGGCGAATTCTCTCCCGATTTCCGCAGCCAGATTCCGGGCGCCGAGGAAGATCCGCGCTTCTGGGCTTCGGGACTGTCGCTGATTGCCCATCCCGTCAATCCGAACGTGCCGACCGTGCATATGAACACGCGCATGGTGGTGACGACAAGCCAGTGGTTCGGCGGCGGCGCAGACCTGACGCCGGTGCTCGATCGCCGTCGCACCCAGGAAGATCCCGACAGCGCCCTCTTCCACCGCGCCATGCAGATCGTCTGCGACCGTCACGCAGTCGCCGACTACCAGCGCTACAAGAGCTGGTGCGACGAGTATTTCTTCCTGAAGCACCGAAACGAGCCGCGTGGCATCGGCGGCATCTTCTTCGATTGGCTGCATTCGCCGGAAGAATCCGGCGGCTGGAATGCCGATTTCGCCTTCACGCGCGACGTCGGCCGCGCCTTCGCGATGGTCTATCCACGCATCGTCCGCTCCAATTTCAACGAAACATGGACGGAAGAGGATCGTGACGAGCAATTAATTCGCCGCGGACGTTATGTGGAGTTCAATTTGCTGTACGATAGGGGTACAATATTCGGACTGAAGACAGGCGGCAACGTGGAGTCGATCCTATCGTCTCTGCCGCCGGTGGTGCGCTGGCCCTAAGACACGTCGCGCAAAAGCAGGCGGCGATTTGCGATAACGACGCAGGGAAAGCCCCGAACTTCAAGCGCAGCAAACGAATCCGAAAGATCGCGATGCGCTTGAAACGTTCAACATTAAATGATCGGACGGTGTCCTGAAATCGGCGGGAGGAGTGCCTAAGTGATCTAATGCTCGTTTCAATCGGAGGAGGTTGTAATGGCAGCAGAGAAACAAGTCACGGAAGCTTCGAAAGAACAGAAACTTTCGCGCACAGTCGATAGTCCGGAGTTCATCATCCGACTGGCCGAGGATATGCGGACCCGCAGCGGGTCCGATCTGCCGCTTTCCTGCTTTGTGGAGCAGGTGAGAATGCAATTGGCAGGCAAATCACCGAGTGATATCGCCCGCTTCGCGGCCGATCGTTCGGCCAGGCAGCCGCCAATCACCCGATATCAATCGTCGGATTGCTTCAAATCCTGGGCAATGCCGGATTGATGTCCGGAAGAGAGCCGCCGGCAAGCGGGAGACTTGCCGGACGGCAGAAACCTTTTCTCGTTCGTGGCGTTTAGGCCTTCATGCCCTTTGCATGAAGGGACAGGAAATTATTGAGAAATGAGGAGGAAGATATGCGACTGTTTGAATGTGGTACGCTCGTGCCCGGTTGCGCCTGGCACACCCGCGCCAAGGATGACGCCGAGGTGGTCCGTCGCGCCGTCGAGCACATGCGCGAAGCGCATGGCGAAACCATCATCCGCGAAAACATGGTCGACAATATCAAGGCCCGGATTCGCGACGAGGCCAACGCGGCCTGATTGGCGGGCCGCCCAGTCAGTCCCGCCAATCAGGCCTCATTATCAGGCATTGGCCAAATCCTTGAGTCGGGCGAGTAGGCTCGCCCGGTTCATCGTAAAATTCCCGTCGAGCCATTCCTGCTCAAGCTTACCAAGAAGCTCGCCCACGCGCGGTCCCGCATCGACGCCCGCAGCAAGCGCATCTGCACCGTTGAGCGGAAAAGTCGGCTTCTTCCAGTTTGCCGCCCGTTTCAGCAATTTCCCGAGCCGCGCGACGCGCGCCATCTCCTCGAAATCGCCCTCCGCCTTGCTCCGGGCAACAGACTGCGCCAGCTTCAGGCGAACCATAACACCGGTCAGATCATGGCGATAAAGCAGGCGGTCGAAGGCCGCGTCCGAAATATCGTCCTTGACGATTGGCGCATTCGCCCAGGCCTGCAGATAGGCGCCTTCCGCTTTCGAGAGGCGCAGCCGCTCGGCAAGTTTGGCGAGCCTTGCCGCATCGGGCGGCACGATGGCCGCCAGACGAAGCAGAGCCTCCGGCGGCCAACCGAGAGCCTTCTCGGCGGCGATCAGTCCCGGAATGGCGTCGATGCCCCATTTTTCGGTTTCCGGCAGCACTTCCGTCAAAATGCCGATCTGGCGCATCCAGAGCAGCGCCCTGCCTGGGTCCGGTGCCGCCAGCAGCTTCTTCATCTCGGACCAGACACGCTCGGCCGAGAGCGTTGATATCTTCGACTTTGCGGCGGCACAGGCGCGCAAGCCATCGGCATCGGGACGGCCGCTGCCGTAATAGGCAAAGAAGCGGAAGAAACGCAGGATGCGCAAGTGATCCTCGGCAATCCGCGTCGCAGCATCGCCGATGAAGCGAATGTTACGGCGCTCCAGATCGGCAAGCCCGCCGACGAGATCCACGACCTCGCCATCGGCGGATGCATAGAGCGCATTGATCGTCAGGTCCCGCCGCTCGGCATCGGCCTGCCAATCCCGGCTGAAGGCCACTACGGCGCGCCGCCCATCCGTCTCCACATCGCGTCGCAAGGTGGTGATTTCGAACGGTTTTCCATTGATGACTAAGGTAACCGTGCCATGCGCAATGCCGGTCGGCACCGCCTTGATCCCTGCCGTCTCGGCTCTTTGGACGACGGCCTCCGGCACAAGAGTCGTGGCTATATCAATATCGGCGACGGGCAGCCCCATCAGGCTGTTGCGGACGGCACCGCCCACCACGCGTCCCTCGCCGCCATCGGCATCGAGCAGCGCCAGCACCCGCTGCAATGCCTCATCGCGAAACCAGGCCTCATCGGCAACGGACGTCATGTATAAAGCCTTTCATAAAGCGTGCGGACGATGCCCGCGGTAATGCCCCAGATCATGCGCTGCCCATAGGGCATGCGGTAGAAATGACGCTCGGTCCCTTGCCAGAGCATCGTGTCGGTCACGTGGTGGCCGGGGTCCATCAGGAAGGAGAGCGGAACCTCGAAGGCATCCTCCACTTCCGTCGGATTGAGAGCCAGATGAAAGCCCGGCTTCACCACTGCGAGAATGGGCGTGATGCGAAAGCCGGTCGCCGCCAGATAATGCGGCAGCCGCGCCACCGGCTCGATGAAGATGTCGGCCAGCCCGATTTCCTCGCCCGCTTCGCGCACCGCCGCCATTTCCGGCGAGGCGTCCTCCGGATCGATGGCCCCGCCTGGAAAGGCAATCTGGCCGGAATGCTTGCGCAGCGTCGATGTCCTGAGCGTGAAGATGACCTTGGCGTCGTCGCCGCTGTCGACGACGGGCACGAGCACGGCGGCATCCTTGAGCTTTAGGCCGGCCACCTGCGATATGGTCTCGGGATTGAGGAGATGATCGCCGTGATCGCGCCAGGCAAGCTCCACCGGCCCACCGCTCTGATGGAGGGCGCGACGGCGGAATTCATCCGCAGAATAAAGGGGAAATTCGTTCATCGAGTGAGTGCATCCAGTTCGGCAACCGGCATGACGGGAAATATGGAGCTGCCGGAACGCACGCAAAAGATCTCTCGCCCGGCAATCACGACGGGTTCACCAAGCTCGATGAGATCGTACATGACCGCACGCGTCACCAGAGCCTCGAGCCGCCCGCGGACATGCAGATAAGGCTTCAGCTCGTCATTTTTGCCACCAATGACGAAACGGATTGGATGATCCCTGCCCGCCTCGACGACATCGCCGACATTGGTGCGGAAGGTCAGCACCCGTCTGCCCTCACGCTCCGTCACGCTCATCTCGACAGCCACGAACGGCGCGTCGACGACGCGGATACCGACCTTTTCCACAGGCGTGACCAGATAGGTCTTCCCATCCTCGTCCTTGCGCAGAACTGTGGAAAACAGCCGCACCAGCGGCGCCCGGCCGATCGGCGTGCCGAGATAGAACCAGGTGCCGTCGGCGCGGATCTCCATGTCGATATCGCCGCAGAACGGCGGATTCCAGCGATCCACGGGCGGCAAACCCTTCTTGGAGCCGCCACTATCGCCGGCCGCGCGCGAAATCAGCGCCGCGAGGCTTGCGGCATCGCCCGTTGTCCTGATTTCCTCGGTTGCCATTCTTCTGTCCCGGTTGGTCGTTAGTCAGGAATATGACAGTTCTCACGAGATAGTCATTTGAAACGTGCTTGTCAGCTATCTTGCTGGCGATAAGTTGTATTGAATATGAGGCAAATGTGTAACGTCTGCGAATCGCGCGCACCGTTTTTCTGCCATTGGAGACGCAAATGGGCATGATCAAATCGACCGAAACGAGCCTTGACGAGCAGGCCATCATCGCCTCGGCCGAAAAGGCACTGGGCGATATCGCCACCATTCGCCAAGAGGTGTCGAAGGTCATTTTCGGCCAGGAAAGCGTCGTGGAAAACACGCTGCTCGCCGTGCTCGCCGGCGGTCATGCCCTGCTGGTCGGCGTACCGGGTCTCGCCAAGACGAAGCTCGTGACGACGCTCGGCGCCGTCCTCGGCCTCGCCTCCAACCGCGTACAGTTCACGCCGGACCTCATGCCGTCGGATATTCTCGGTTCCGAAGTCATGGACCAGGACGAAACCGGCCGCCGTTCCTTCCGTTTCGTCAAGGGTCCGGTCTTCGCGCAATTGCTGATGGCCGACGAAATCAACCGCGCCTCGCCGCGCACGCAGTCCGCCCTGCTGCAGTCCATGCAGGAATATCACGTCACCATCGCCGGCCAGCGATACGATCTGCCCGCTCCGTTCCACGTTCTCGCAACGCAGAACCCGCTGGAGCAGGAAGGCACCTACCCGCTGCCGGAAGCCCAGCTCGACCGCTTCCTGCTGCAGGTCGACGTCGATTATCCCGAGCTTGCCGACGAGCGCCGCATCCTGCTCGAAACCACGGGCTTGAGCGAGGCAACGCCGCAGGCGGTCATCGACGCCGAACGCTTGCTGGAAATCCAGCAGCTCATCCGCCAGATGCCCGTCAGCGACGGCGTCGTCGATGCAATCCTGTCGCTGGTGCGTTCGGCCCGCCCGGGCCAGGGCAATGCCTCTACCGACAAGCATGTCGCCTGGGGCCCCGGTCCTCGTGCCGGCCAGGCGATGATGCTCTGCGCCCGCGCCCGCGCCCTTTACGAAGGCCGGCTTGCACCGTCGATCGACGACATTCATGCACTCGCCGAGCCAGTATTGGAACACCGCATGGCGCTGACTTTTGCAGCCCGCGCCGAAGGCATGTCCGTACGTGATGTTATTTCAGGGCTGGTCAAGCAGTCGAAGTCGTGACCCGGATGTCGAGGAGAGTATAGCGCGTGGCATCCATCGGACAGACCGTCAGACCGACCTCAGGCAACGATGCCCTCTCCCGAGCTCGCAGCCGCGCCGCCCTCGTGCCGGATTGCCTTGTCGAAGCCAAGCGCATTGCCAACACGGTCATCGCCGGATGGCACGGCCGGCGCAAGCGCGGCATCGGCGAGAATTTCTGGCAGTTCCGCCCCTATACCGAAGGCGAAAGCCTTTCGCGCATCGACTGGCGGCGCTCGGCGCGCGACGATCATACCTATATCCGAGATCATGAATGGGAAGCCGCGCATACGATCTGGCTCTGGGCCGATCTGTCGCCATCGATGATGTATAAGTCGACCTATGGCCATGTGTCCAAGGAAGGCCGTGCACTTGTCATCATGCTGGCGCTGGCGGAAATCCTGTCCCGCTCCGGCGAGCGCATCGGCTGCCCGGGCATCATGGAGCCGGTTTCGACCCGCAACGCCGCCGAGCGTCTGGCTGCAGCCCTGATGCATACCCCGCTCGAAGGCGGCTTGCCGCAGACGGCGATGATCCGCGGCTGGAGCGATATCGTGCTGATCGGCGATTTTCTCGACGATGCAGATAGCGTCATGGGCAGGATCGGACCCTTGGCCCGCCGCGGCTTGCGCGGTCACGTGATCGAGATTGCCGACCCCGCCGAAGAACTATTTCCCTATAGCGGGCGCACCGAATTCAGCGATCCCGAAACGGGCTCGAAGCTGATCGCCGGCCGCGCGGAAAACTTGCGTGAAGACTATCAGCGCGCCTATCTGGCGCGACGCGAAAATCTCGGCCAGTCGCTGCGCCATCTCGGCTGGACCTTCGTCAGCCA